>CAWEBX010000010.1:0-120077 GCA_963807355.1 uncultured archaeon | reverse complement strand
CGCCAGACAAAATAGATCGTCAGCGTCCACACCATCGCATTGATCAGCACTCGCACCGCCAGCGTGCCCTCGCCGCGTTTCGCCAATGCAAACAGCCCCATCGCGGCGAGACCGAGCACCGGCGGCGTCGCGAAGGCGATCTGAGTCGGGATCAACTCAATGATATAGCGAAGGGTCAATTGGTCGACGCGTGCGCGACCAAACTGCTTAGCGAACGATACCCAATGGTGTTCGGCGTTCCAGATCAGGACCGGCGAGAAGATCGCCAGCGCCACCAGACCCCCGACATAAGGCCACGGCGTCCGCAGCCAGCGGCGCAGCTCCGGCACGGCCAACAGCCAGATCAGAATTACCGGACCGAAGAACAGCGCGGTGTATTTCGACAGCAGCGCCGCGCCGACGGCTGCCCCCACCCCGAGCCACCAGGCCCCACGCCCGGTCACGAACAATTTCGCGAGGCACAGCAGCACGAAACTCGATGCCGCCATCAGCGGCGCGTCCGGAGTCACGATCACGGTTCCCGCAGCAACCATCAGCATGAAATTGAGAAAAACAGCTGCTGATGCCGCCGCGCGCGCACTGTCGAACAGCAGCACCGTTGTGCGGTAGACCGCAAAGCTCATCGGCAGCGCCAACAGGACCGACACCAGCCGGACGCCGAATTCGGTGTCGCCAGCGATCATGGTGCCGAGGCGGATGACGACCGCCACCATCGGGGGATGATCGTAGTAGCCGCCGGCCAGATGCCTCGACCACGTCCAGTAATAGGCTTCGTCGAATGTTAGCGGCGTCAGCGCCGCGCAGACGAGCCGCAACGCCACCAGCGCAAGGACCGTGAGAACAACGGCGCGGACGGACCGCGTCTCGGCCGGATGCATCGCCCTGCTATCGCCTGCGCCAGACGAACAGACTGGATACCGCGTAATTCCAGACCACGCCCATCAGCGCGCCGGCCGCGCCTGCCAGCCACCAGATCGGCTTCTGATCGTAGACCGAAAATGCGACGCCGACATTGGCGAGCAGGCCGACGCTGCACACGAGATAGAAAACGAGGAGGCCGCGCAAGATCCCGAGCCCTTTCAGGCGCAGGTCGCGATAGGTCAGGAAATTGTTGAACAGGAAATTGCTGGTCATCGCCAGGATCGCGCCGAAGGCCTGCGAGTGCGGAAACGGCCATCCCAACACTTCGAGCGCGACAAACAGGCCAGCGAAATGGACGACGACACCGACCGATCCTACTAGCGCGAACAGCAGAAACCGCAGCGATACCGCATCATGCGTCAGCTTCGCCAGCACGAGGCCGAGAAAGTCGAGCGCGACCATCGAATCCAGCTTGCTCTCGCCGTGCAGCCGCGAGCCGAAGGTGTAGGGAATCTCTCTGACACGCAATGCGCCGCGCGCAGTTGCGATCACATCAAGCAGGATCTTGAATCCCTGGGTTGAAAGCTCAGGCGCAAGCTGTTCGAAGCGGTCGCGACGGATCATGAAAAAGCCGCTCATGGGATCGGCGATTTCGATGCGCAGCAACTTCTTCGCGACCGAGGTTGCCAGCATGCTGAAGCCTGCGCGCTGCTTGTCGAAGCTGTCGGCACTGCCGCCTTCGATGTAGCGGCTGCCGACGACGAGGTCGACGACGTTGCTTTCCAGAAGCGCGAGCATTTCCGGCAGCCGGGTTTCATCGTGCTGAAGGTCGGCATCCATCACCGCGGCGCACGGCGCGCTCGATGCCAGAATGCCCTCGATGCATGCGCCGGACAGCCCGCGCCGGCCGATGCGCCGGATACAGCGAACACGCGGATCAGCCGCAGCCAGCTCGCGCACCATGTCCGAAGTTCCGTCCGGGGAATTGTCATCGACATAGATGACCTCCCACGCAATTCCCTTCAGCGCAGCGGACAGTTTTCGGTACAACGCAACCACGTTGTCGCGCTCGTTGAAGGTGGGCACGACAACCGAAAGCTGACGCGGCATTCCGGTTGATAGCTCGACCGGCTCCGGTCTCATGGCTTCATTCATGGCGCCAGCATATATCTGTGGCGACCGCCGATGCCAAGATGACCGCATCAAGGTAGCCGGCGTGAAGCCCTAATAACAGGCGCGAGCCAGGAATCCTGCTAAAAGCCGGAAATGTATGGAAACAGACCGAAGTCAACGACCACGAACAACGGAGCGCGCGTACATCCGGCGCAACCCAGTTATCCCGTGGTCGTTCCGGCGACGGAGCGGGCTTCAACATCGCCGTTGTCATTAAGGTAAGTACGGTCGGAACATCCGCAAGAGGCAGGTCCCATATGACGGGCGAAGCAGGCAATATCTACGTCGGAATCGGCGGCTGGACTTTCGCCCCTTGGCGAGGCGTTTTCTACCCGGACAAGCTGGCGCAAGCGAAGGAGCTGGCATACGCCGCCTCCAGGCTCACCTCGATCGAGATCAACGGCACCTATTACGGATCGCAGAAGCCCGAAAGCTTTCGCAAATGGGCGCGGGAGGTGCCGGATGGCTTCATATTCTCTCTGAAGGGTCCGCGCTTCGCCACCAATCGCCGGGTGCTGGCCGAAGCCGGCGATTCGGTAAAACGCTTTTATGATTCGGGTGTGCTGGAACTGGGCGACCGGCTCGGACCGGTGCTGTGGCAGTTTGCGCCGACCAAGACTTTCGACGAGTCCGATTTCGGCAAGTTTCTCGAAGTCTTGCCGAGGAAGCTGGACGGTCGTGCGCTACGGCATGTGGTCGAAGTTCGCCACGACAGCTTCTGCACACCAGCCTTTATTTCGCTCCTTCGGCAGTTCCAAGTGCCGGTCGTATTCGCCGAACACGGCAAGTATCCGGCCATCGCCGATGCCGTCGCGGATTTCGTCTATGCGCGCCTGCAAAGGGGCAGCGACGAGATCAAGACTTGCTATCCTCCGAAGCAGCTCGATGCCTGGGCGAAGCGCTTTCAATGCTGGGCCACAGGGGGCGAACCCGAAGATCTGCCGCGCGTGGGCGAGGCCCAGCCGAAGAAAGTGGGGCGCGACGTGTTTGCCTACGTGATCCACGAAGGAAAGGTTCGCGCACCTGCGGGCGCGATGGAATTGATTGCACGGGTGACTTAACGGGAACGGTTGGTTAAAAAAACCTTGAGGGTGTTTCCATATTGTTCCCTACGCGACTGCGTGCCGCCTGCTATCAGTAGTTGTACGTATGGGCGTTTGGGGCTTGTGGGGGCTCGGGTACGTTGGGGAGCGTGCGCGCATTTGGCATGGCCGCCTTATTGGTGTGGGCGGCCGTTGGTCGGTCAATGGCCCAGCCTGCGGTAACCCCGCCGCTGACCGATAATCTCAGCGGTGGCTCCAGACCCGAACGATTCCTGTTTTTCAGCGGCATTGATCTCTAGAGCAACGGGCTGGCCGGCTACAACGGAATGCTGCTGGCGCCGAAAGGTGACTTGAACAACGATGGTTTTCTGGTTCGTCTGTTTATGTCCGACAATCTCGAACGGTACGACACCGCGACGCAGCGCTTCACCACCAACATCTTCCGCGCCTCGGCTCTGCCCGGTTGGCGGACCAAGCGCGGTGACCTCGAGATCAGGGTGTTTGCCGGTCCAACCCTGGAAATTCGTGGGGTCAAACCCGATGTTCAAACCGGCAAGCTGAGCGGAAGCCGCTTCGGCGGCCAGTTAGCGAGCGAGCTATAGTGGGAGCCCACGCCAGCGATGATGGTGGCTGCTTCCGGCGCGATCACCACCATCTACTCGGTGTATAGCGCCCGCGCCGCGGCCGGCTGGCGTTTGTTCGACCGGTTCTGGATCGGACCCGAAGTCTCCGTATCCACCGATCGGTTCAGCACCCAATACCGGATCGGCACGCACCTCACGGGCTTCAAGACGGGGATGCTGGAATGGTCGGTCGGCGCCGGCTTGGTGGAAGACAGTTTCGACCGCAGTGGCATCTACGGGCGCGTCAGCGCTTTGTTTCGAAAGTGATGTTTCCATTAGCTTCGGCTAATCCAGCGTGCGGCGGAATCGTGTCACCGCGATCGCCATGGCCACCAGCATCAGCGCCAGCAACGCGAGCGTGTCGTACTTCAGGTTTTGCATCGTCGCGCCCTTCAGCATGATGGCGCGGACAATCCTGACATAGTGCGTCAGTGGCAGGCACTCCCCGACACGCTGCGCCCACACGGGCATACCGGCGAAGGGAAACATGAAACCGGACAACAGGATGCTTGGCAGGAAGAACATCATCGACATCTGCATGGCCTGGAGCTGATTCTGCACGATGGTCGAGAATGTGTATCCGACGGCGAGATTGGTTGTGATGAACAGCGTCGAGAGCAACGCCAACAACGTCAGGCTGCCATCGATGGGAACGCCGAATAGCAGCACGCCAATGCCGATGATCAGGGCTGCTTGAATAAATCCAACCAGCACGTAGGGCAAAATCTTGCCGATCATCACCTCGACCGGCGTGATCGGCATCGACAGCAGGCTCTCCATGGTGCCCCGTTCGATCTCGCGCGTGACCGACAAGGCCGTGAAAATCAGCATGGTCATGGTGAGGATGGTGCCGACGAGCCCGGGCACAATGTTCAGCCGCGACGACGCCGCCGGATTGTACCGCGCATGCGCCCGGATTTCGAATGGCGGATCGGGTGGATCGCCAATATGCAGATCGTGCGCGAGCGCGGTCTGCACGACCGGGCCGAGTGCGCTCAACGCGGAACCGGCGGCGACGGGATCGGTGGCATCAGCGGCAACCAGCAGCGCCGGACGATCACCACGCCGCACCCCGCGCTCGAAGCCACGCGGAATCTCGACACCGAACAGCACCGTGCCGGATTTCAGGAGATTGTCGAACGTATCGACGTCATGCACCTCCTGCGTGAAACGGAAATAGGACGTATTTTCCAATGCCTTCAGAATCGAGCGCGCGAGGTCGCTGTCTTCCTGCAGCAGAACCGCGGTCGGCAGATGGCGCGGTGTGGTGTTGATCGCATAGCCGAACAGCATGAGCTGCATCACCGGAATCATCACGATCATCGCGAACGATACCCGGTCGCGCCGGAGCTGGATGAACTCCTTGACCAGCATGGCGTAGCTGCGCCGCCAGAAACCGAACGGCATTTCCCTTTCGGAGGAGTGGTCGTTCGCAGCACTCATTGGAAATTGTCCTTCGAACGGCTCATCAGTTCGATGAATACGTCCTCCAGCGATGGCTCGCTCTGCTGCCAATGCAGATCGCCACGACTGCGATAGGCCGCGATCGTCTGTTCGAGCGCGGCCTTGTCGCGGCCGGAGACATGTAAACTGGTACCGAACGGCGCGGTCATGTCGATGCCCGGCTTGCCTGCGAGCTCAGCCGACAGCCCATTGAGGTCGCCGCCCGTGACTGTGTAGGTGGAGAGCGCCGATTTCGCGATCACATCATCTACGGTGCCATGCGCAAGCAGATGACCGTAGGCTATATAGGCGATCTCGTGACAGCGTTCGGCCTCGTCCATGTAGTGGGTGGAGACCAGTACCGTCAGGCCGTCCGCAGCCAACGCGTGAATCTCATTCCAGAACTCACGCCGCGCCTTCGGATCGACACCGGCGGTCGGCTCGTCGAGCAATAGAAGTTGCGGGTTCGGCAGCGTACAGGCGCCAAGCGCGAGGCGCTGCTTCCAGCCACCGGACAATTCACCCGCAAGCTGCTCCTCGCGGCCGTTAAGACCGAGCCGCTTGATCATGGCCCGCGCCGCGCCGGGCGCACCGCGAATGCCGTAGAGCCGTGCAACGAACTCCAGGTTTTCGCGCACCGACAGGTCCTGATACAGGCTGAAACGCTGGGTCATGTAGCCGACCCGGCGCTTGATCTTGTCGGCGTCGCGGCGGATATCGTAGCCGAGGCAGGTGCCCTCGCCGCTATCGGGCGTCAGCAGTCCGCAGAGCATGCGGATGGTGGTGGTCTTGCCCGACCCATTGGGACCAAGGAAGCCGTAGATCATTCCGCGCTTTACCTGCATGGACAGGTCGTGCACGACCTCGCGGCCGTTGAACGATTTCGATAGGCCGGAAACCTCGATCGCGATGTCGGACGCTTTCACGGCTGCCTGGATCATGGTGCTACCCCTCCGGGTGGCGCGGCGTCGATCTGCACGGTGACCGGCTGCCCCACGCGGAGACTGTCCGGCTTGGTGGGCCGCGCCTGAATCAGGAACACTAGCTTGTTGCGCTCCTCGAGACTGTAGATCACCGGCGGTGTGTATTCGGCCTGAGTAGCGATGAAATAGATCTTTGCCGTCAGATCGGGCGCACAGTTGTCACAGGTGATGTGAACATCCTGCCCGATCCTGAGTTTCGGTAAATCCGGCTCCGACACGAAAAACCGGACCTTCATGTTCCCCGGCGGCATGATCGACAGCACCGGCCGTTGCGCCGGCGTCATCTCGCCTTCGCGGAAATAGATTTGCTGTATGGTCCCTGCGACCGGCGCAAAGCCCTTGCGCCGCGACAGCCGCGTCTGCGAGGTGTTGACCCGCGCCTCGGCGACACGCAACGCCGAGACGGCGGAATCCAAAGTCGCCTGCGTACCGGCCCCGGTTTTCCTCAGCGAGGCCGCACGATCGTAAGTCTGCTGCGCATTCGCCAGCGTCGCTTTGTTCTGATTGAGATCAGCCTGTTGCAGGTCATCGTCGACCGAATAGAGCTGCGCGCCGACCTCGACAGCGTCGCCCTCGCGCACATTCAGTTTGGTGACGCGACCACTCTCGTCGGGACTGACAAAAATCATATCGGCCTCGACCCAGCCCTGATAGCCGGGCGGCAGCTTTTGGCCGCAGCCAGCAACGAGAACCGCCAGCGCCAACGCAGTGCCGGCACGCGCGACTGTACGCAGCGCGGTCATGAAGCTCTCCGTTCGCCAAAGATCAGATCGAGATGGACCTTCAACATTGCCACGGCATCGAGCGGCGCATGCCGGCCGAACAGGCCTTGCCACATCACGGCGACCATGGCAGGCGCAATGACGATCTGGGGAAAGTCGGCAAGGCGCGCATTGCGGATTTCTCCGCGCTCAATACCGTATTCGATCAGCTTGCGCATGCCCGCGAGACCGCGCGAAACAACTTCGCGAAAGTAGAAGTCGGCGAGCGACGGAAAGCGCGTGCCCTCCGCCATGATCAAGCGAACGATATCGCCGCGCTTGGTCTCGGCAACGTCGCGGACAAAAGTCTCAGCGAAGCGTTCAAGGATCTCGCGTACCGATCCGCCAGCGGCAGGCACGGTCATCAGATTTCCGATCAGCGGCACGAGCGCCGTGCGCACAAGCTCCTGGAACAGCGCCTCCTTGTCCTTGAAGTGCAGATAGATGGTACCCTTGGCGACGCCTGCCCGCTTTGCCACGTCGTCCAGACGGGTTGCGGCAAAACCACGCGCGGTGAATTCATCGAGTCCCGCCGCGATGATCGCTGCGCGTCGCTGCGCTGCGCGTGCTGCGCGGTTCGGGGGTTTGGCCGCCCTGCCCGTCTGCGAGGAGGTCGCACCGACTTTGCTTGTGGCAGATCGGCCTTTGGCGGAGTTCGCAGTGGCGGCGTTTCGTCGTTTGGGTTTTGCAGCTTTCATCGGGTTATTATGACTGACCAGTCAGTCATAATAAAATAAAACTTTGTCCCGGGCAGTCAATCCGCCGTGATGTAACCTATCTGTCTAAAATAGCTGGCAAATCTAGAGAAGGCGAAGTGCCGGCGGACCCAGTCTGGAGCGGAAATCTCATTGATGCATCGCAAGCCAACCGGATTGAAAGCGGGACCGCACCGCTTTGCAGCGTCGATGCGTCCTGAACAATTCTCCGATGCAGGTCGTGGGCCTGACGTCGCCCGTCAGCGCCCTCTCTGAAGTCCGGACAGCGCGCCGGTCCAGGAGCTCATTGTCAGCCGCGTTGAACCGCCGCCAATGCTTGAGGCGTATCTATGTCGAAGAAGGCACCCTGAGCATCGACTGAGACTTCCGCCACCGCCTCGGCGTGACGCGCGAGCAGATGGCACGCGCCGACGTCACCTTCGAGCGACATCAGTTCGCCGAAAAAGCGCCGCGACCACAAGACCGGATTGCCGCGCCTGCCGTCGCTGACAGGGACGGCTATTAGCATACCCCGATCCGGAGCAAACGCTGCGATCAGCCGATCGAGGAGTTGCGCATCGACCAGCGGCATGTCGCCTAGACAGATCAAGGCGCCGCCGGCCTCTTTAGGAACCGTGCTGATACCGGTTCTGACCGAGCCGGCGAGACCCGTAGAGAAATCCGGATTGTACACAAAGGTAACGTTGAGCCCCCGCAGTGCGCGCTCGATTTCCCTTGCTTCATGGCCGGTTACGACCGTAACGCTCGATGCTTTTGACGCCAGCACCTGCTCGGTCACGATACGGACCAGCGGCTTGCCGTTCAGCTCCGTCAAAAGCTTGTTGGGGCCGCCCATGCGGGTTGATCGCCCTGCGGCGAGGACCACCGCTGCAATATTGCTGTTGGTGTCGGTCGCAGGCGAGATACGCGGTTGCGGTCGCGTCACGATTTCCATCAGCAGGCCGCCGACTCCCATGCCGGTCAGGTCACGTCGCGCGACCTTCAATCCGGCGAGCAGCCGCATCAGTACCCAATCGAACCCGTTCTCAACGGGAGACCGCGCGCAACCCGGGGCACCCAGCACCGGCACGCCACGCGCTTTTCCGATCAGAAGCAAGTTGCCCGGATCGACCGGCATACCAAAATGTTGGACCACGCCGCCCGCATCGGTGAGGGCCGCGGGAATGACATCGCGGCGATCCGCAATCGCGGATGCACCGAATACGATAACCAGCTCGGCGCCGAGATCGAGTATCTCCGTGATCGCCGCCGACAGTACGGTTTGGTCATGCGTCACGCGACGATCGGCGATGATCGTCGCACCCGCTGGCGCGATACGCTCGGCGGTGACGCGCAATGTCTTGTCGATCACCTTCGGCGCAAGGCCAGGGAGCATGGTCGAGACAATGCCAACGCGCTTGATGCTGTAAGGCGCAACCCGCAACACACCACCGCCTGCCGCCGCAATCGCGGCATCGCGCAGCTTCGCTTCAACGCCGAACGGAATCAGCTTGACGGTGGCGATCATCTCGCCCTGGACTACCGGCTTGTAGGCCGAAAGCGTCGCAAAGGTGATCGCTTCGTCGACATTGTTGATGCGGTTGACGGCCACGCGATCGATCACCAGCACGCCGGCCCGCGACGCGAACAGATTAGCCCGGCCGGTAAACGCCCGTTCCACCGTAACACCATCGCCGGCAACCGCTTTCGCGACATCCGCCGCCGCCACGTCCTCCGATACATCTCCATCATCGAGGCGAACGACGACAACCTCCTTCACACCCGCCCTGTTGAGCGCCTCAACCTCCACTGGCCCGATAATGGTGCCCTTCTTGAGTACAAACGTACCCTGCCGCAAGGTATGAACGGTGACACCGCCGATGGCGTGGTCCGGGGTAGCGGGACCAAATTTCATGCCGCGCTCGCTTTCGGCAGCCGTAGCTGCGCCGTGATTTCCGCCATGATGGCCACGGCGATCTCGGAGGGCGAAATCGCGCCGATCTCCAAGCCGATCGGTGCGTGGATGCGTTCGATGTCGGCGCTAGAAATGTTTTGTGCTTTCAGGCGGAGGGCACGCTGAACGTGGGTCTTCCGCGAGCCCAATGCCCCGATGTAGAAGCAATCGCACTTCAGCCCGTGCAATAACGCAGGATCGTCGATCTTCGGATCGTGAGTTACAGCAACGAAGGCTGTATAATGATCCATGTTAAGCGGCGGCAGTGCAACGTCCGGCCATTCGGCGATCAGCGTCACGTCCGGAAACCGCTCAGGACTTGCAAATGCGGAGCGCGGATCGACCACGGTGACATCATAGCCGAGCGAACGCGCCAGCGGCGCCAGCGCCTGACTGATGTGAACCGCGCCGACGATCACAAGCTTGGCGGTCGGCGCATAGACGTTCAGGAACAGCTTCCGGCCCGCGACTTCAATGGTGCCGCTCTTGCCCATACGCAGATGTCGTTCCAGTTCGATATGCAAAGGATCGCCGGCAATGTCAGCGGCGTTAATAAGGCGCTGCTCGCCATTATCGATATCGGTCACCACGATCACCGGCCTCCGCGCGGCCCGCTCGATATTGATCGCTGAAAGTGTGGCAAGCTTCACGACAAACGCCTGAGACCGAGATCGTAAACATCCACAGCCCCCCGTTCGAACTCGGAAAACAGGGGTACTCTCGCACTACAAGACTAGTGGAGTGGATTTGACATTTGGTGCCACCTCAGGCGAGTCCACGAACCAAATGTTAGAATCGGACCACTAGTGCCCTTTCGATCGAAGTCCCCGGATGGGCCTCCCATCATAACGGAAGAACTTTACACCAATGACACTAAACGACTTTCTCAACAAAGATGCGGATCCTGCCCCCGCATGACAGGCCGACAGTCCACGCGGTCACATCCGCGACACCAAACTCCAGCATCCTGGGCGCCCCACTGGAGATCACGTCCAGCGCCTCGGTCACCACGGTGCCTTCGACGCAGCCGCCCGAGACCGAGCCCAGAAACGTGCCGTCTTCGTTGATGACAAGACTCGAACCGGCTGGACGCGGTGCGGAGCCCCAGGTTTCAACGACCGTTGCCAGCGCGACGCCCTTGCCCGCTTTCCTCCAGTTTTCCGCCGCCCTCAGAATGTATTCATCGCGATCCAGCATGATGCCACTCGTTCAAGCTGCGGGATGGAGGGACCACGGCCGTTGGTCTCGGCGCCCGGGAAAGCGCAGCAACCAGCCCCTCGATAGATGACAAACTATGCACCGGACGAAATTCGTCAACGTGCGGCAGCATCATCTTAATTCCTTGCGCCTTGGGCTTAAAGCCGTCATAGCGCAATAGCGGGTTGAGCCAGATCAACCGACGGCAGGATCGGTGCAGCCGATCCATCTCGAACGCTAGTTTGGAGTCGGCTTCCCGCTCCAGCCCATCGGTGATCAGCAGTACAATGGCGCCCTGCGCCAGCACGCGCCGGCCCCACAGCTTGTTGAAGTTGTGCAGCGAGGTCGCGATCCGCGTTCCCCCCGCCCAGTCCTCCACCACCGAGGAACAAGCGGCCAGCGCCTCGTCGGGATCGCGCGCACGCAACGCGCGCGTCACATTAGTCAACCGCGTTCCGAACAGAAAGACCGAAACGCACTTGCGCTCATTTGTGAGACCATGGAGAAAATGCAAAAATAGTCGCGTATATTCGCTCATCGAGCCTGAGATATCGAGCAGGGCTACGATCGGCGCCGACTTGCCGGCCCTGCCGAGGCGATGAATATCGACGATCTCGCCCCCAGTGCGTAGGCCGCCGCGCAGCGTGCGGCGCAGATCCAGCGACGCTCCTCGTGAATCGGGCCGGGTGCGTCGTGTGCGCAGCTTGGCTTGCGGCAGTTCCCTCTTCGCGATCAGCTGCGTCACTTCGGCCATCTCGGCTGCGCTCATCTGGGCGAAATCCTTCCTTTGCAGCACCTCGCGGTCGGAGACGGAAGGCCGGATCTCATGCTCCCGCGGCGTCTCGCGCTCACCCGTGATCGCAGGCTGCGACAATGCCTCAAGAACACGCAGACAGGTAGACGACGGCGGTTTCCTGGCCTGGTCCGGCAGCGGGACCGAGTCCAGCATGTTGTTCCGTTGCTCCGCGATACGGAAAAAAAGCTCGAAGGCTTGGGCGAATATTAGCGCATGTTCGTGGCGAGTCAGCAAAACCGCCTGAAGCGTACTGAAAACGTCCGCGCGATTACCGATGTCGATCAAGCGCAATGCGTTCAGCGCGTCGATGACGGCGGCCGAACCCACGGGAAGACCGGAGGCGCGCAGCGTGCGGGCGAAGCCGATAACGTTGTCCGCAATACGGCCGGTCGGCGAATCGAGATGATGGATGGCCATGCGAATCCTGCTTTTATTGGTTGCTGGCGGCTTCCTTCAATAGGTTTTGCAAAGCGTCGCCCTGCATCCGGCCGATATCATCCTGATATTTCAAGAGCGCGCCGATGGTATCGCCGACGACCTGCGGCGTCAGCAAACGGGTATCGAGCTCGGTCAGCGCCGTCGCCCAGTCGATGGTCTCGGCGACGCCCGGATTCTTGTAGAAATCCCGGTTGCGCAGCGCCTGCACAAAGCCGACGACCTGTTGCGACAATGCAGCGGAGATACCTGCTACCCGTGACCGGACGATCGCAAGTTCGCGCCCGGCGGAAGGGTAGTCCACCCAGTGATAGAGACAGCGGCGCTTCAACGCATCATGAACTTCACGCGTCCTGTTCGAAGTCACGATAACGATCGGCGGTGTCACCGCCTTGACGGTGCCGGATTCGGGGATCGTCACCTGGAAATCACTGAGGATTTCCAGAAGAAAGGCTTCGAAAGCTTCGTCGGCGCGATCGAGTTCGTCAATCAGGAGTACCGGCGGGCCGCCGACATCCGGCTCCAGGGCCTGGAGCAACGGCCGTTTGATCAAGTATCTCTCGGCAAAGATGTCGCTGGAAAGCTGCTCGCGATCGGTATCACCCGCCGCTTCGGCCAGCCGAATTGCAATCATCTGAGCGTGGCTGTTCCACTCATAGACGGCGGAGGCAACATCCAATCCTTCGTAACATTGCAGCCGAATCAGCCTGCGGCCCAGTGCAGCAGATAGCACTTTCGCGATCTCGGTCTTGCCGACGCCTGCCTCGCCTTCGACAAACAGCGGCCGCGCCATGCGCAGCGAAAGAAACACGACAGTCGCCAGGGAACGCTCGGCGAAATAGCCATGCTTCGCCAGCAGAGCGAGCGTTGCATCGACGGAAGATGGCAGTACCGCCTTCATGAGATCTGGCCCAGCGCGGCGAGCATCCGCATGTCATGCCTTACCGTTCGCGCCATCGACTGCTCGCCGCGCAAGCACACCGATCAGATGCGCGCGATATTCCGCGCTGCCGTGCAAGTCGCTGTTGAGGCCGTCGGAGGGAACGCACAGCCCCTCAAGCGATTTCGTTGTGAAGCTTTTTTTCAGAGCTTCTTCGAACGCCGCCAAGCGGAACACGCCGTCGGCCCCGGCGCCCGTAACGGCGACACGCACATCCGACGGCCGCCTGGCAACGAACACGCCCACCAGAGCGTAGCGGGAAGCCTGATTGCGAAATTTCTGATAGGCTGCCTTCGTCGGCAGCGGAAACATCACCTGCGTGATGATCTCATCCGCGTCCAGCGCGGTGGAGAACATTCCCTGGAAATAGTCATCTGATTTCAGACGGCGCTGATGAGTGACGATGGTGGCGCCGAGCGCCAGACAGGCTGCCGGATAATCCGCGGTAGGATCGTTGTTGGCCAGCGAGCCCCCGATAGTACCCTTGTGGCGTACAGCGGGATCGCCGATCATCCCGGCGAGTTCGGCGAGCGCCGGGATAGCCTCGCCCACGATCGGCGAGTCGGCGACATCGGCGTGCTTCGCGGTCGCACCTATCACCAGCAGGCCCTCCCTCATCTCGATGCTATCAAGACCTTCGATATGCGAAAGATCAATCAGATGTGCGGGGCTCGCGAGCCGCTGCTTCATGACCGGCACCAGCGTGTGGCCGCCCGCGATCAGCATGGCGTCCTCGCTCTCGACCAGGAGGTTGACGGCCTGCTGCAAGGTCGCCGGTCGATGATACTTGAATTCGTACATGGCTCAGGTTCTCTGGTATCGTCTCGCGGCGTGTAACTCCAAGCTCATGCGGGATCCGATTTGGCCATCGCCATCGCGCCGGCCGCAATCGATGTGACGATATTCTGATAGCCGGTGCAGCGGCAGAGGTTGCCCTCCAGTTCCTCGCGAATGGTACGATCGTCAAGATCGTAACCCTTGCGGCGGACCATATCGATCGCGGTCATGATCATGCCCGGTGTGCAGAAGCCGCATTGCAAGCCGTGATGCTCGCGAAACGCCTCCTGCATCGGATGCAGGGAGGCCCCGTCCGCTGCGAGACCTTCGATGGTCTTGATCTCGTGCCCATCGGCCATCACCGCCAGCGTAGTGCATGACTTCACCGCTTTCCCATCGAGATGCACAATGCAAGCGCCGCACTGCGAGGTATCGCATCCGACATGGGTGCCGGTGAGGTGCAGGTTCTCGCGCAGGAACTGCACCAGCAGCGTGCGGGGATCAATATCAGCAGTGGCCGGCCTGTCGTTCACGATCAGCGAAATCTTGGCCATTGACACTCTCTACGGTCGCACGTCGGAAAGTCGTTCTTTACAATACACGATATGAGCCATGCCGATAATGGGTTCATACACGGCAACGCCGGTCACGCCGAAGCGGATCTTTAGATCGGCCTATCCCTGAACCGCCTTTATCCCTGAACGACTTCGGAGAGGTTCGCGAAGAATTGGTCGGCCAGCTTTTTGGCCGTACCGCCGATCAACCGCTGACCCAGTTGCGCCAGCTTGCCGCCAGTTTGCGCCGCGACTTCGTATTTCAGAAGTGTGCCGCCATTGTGATCGACCAGCACCACGGTTGCTTCACCCTTTGCAAATCCGGCGACGCCGCCCTCCCCCTCACCTGCAATCTTGTATCCGTTCGGCGGGTCGAGATCGCTAAGAGTCACCTTGCCCTTGAAGCGGGCGGATACCGGACCGATTTTCATCTTGGCGACAGCATGGAATTGGTTCGCGTCGGTCTTGATCAAGTCCTCGCAACCGGGAATGCAAGCTTTCAAGACCTCGGGATCGTTGAGCTTGGCCCATACACGATCGCGAGAGGCTGCGAGCTCGACTTCGCCGCTCATCGTCATCGCCATGAGCTTGCCTCCTTGATCGGCGGCCACACTGTTCGAAAGCGCTCACCCCTGACGTAGAGTACGACGGCCGCAAAAGAAAGAGGACAGCGGTGGAGAGCTCACGCATAAGCGTGGCGATTTTCGATGGTGAAACCGATCGCTCCCGACTAAAACGCTTGAGTCTGGCAGGAGAAACGACAATGCTCATGATCGATGCCGACGGCTGCCTGCTGAATGTTTCCGTCGACGGGCGCGACAGCGGCCCGACGCTGATGCTGTCGAACGCACTCGGCTGCACGCTGCAGATGTGGGAGCCGCAGATGGCGACGCTGTCGAAGCTGTTCCGAATCGTCCGCTATGACCGGCGCGGCCACGGCAAGTCCGGTGCGCCACCCGGCCCCTATTCGATGGAGCGCTTTGGCCGGGATGTGCTGGCAATTCTGGACGACCTCAACATCGCGAGAGCGCACTGGTGCGGACTATCCATGGGCGGCATGGTCGGCCAATGGCTCGGAGCAAATGCGCCGGAGCGGTTCGACCGGATCATTCTCGCCAATACGAATTGCTACTATCCCGATCCGACCAATTGGCACGCCCGCATCAAGGCAGTGAAGGATGGCGGTCTCGCTGCAATCGCCGACACCGTAATCAGCGGCTGGCTGACCGCAAGCTTTCGCGAACGCGAACCTCAGGTCACGGCGAAGATTAAAGCCATGCTGAGCGCCTCTCCGGTGGAAGGTTACATCGCCTGCTGTCAGGCGTTGAGTACCCTGGATCAGCGCGCGTTGCTGCCGCGCATCAAAAGCCCTACGCTCGTCATCGCCGGACGGCACGACCTGTCGACGCCTGTCGCGGCCGGTGAATACATCCGCAGCCAGATTCCCTCCGCCAGCATGACCATCCTTGACGCCGCACATATCTCTAACGTCGAACAGTCACACGCTTTCACAGAGGCAGTGGCCGGCTTCCTGATGCAGCAGTAGTCAAATGAACGCCCTGCAACCGATCATGCGGTCAAGGAAACCAGCGCGATCGTTCAGGAACTGGCATTGGTTGAAGGATAGACTTCCGGCTGCGAAGGCCATTGCCTCACCGGCGGCGGATCGCGCTGGAACGGCGGCTCGGCCGCCATCAGGATGGCGCCGCCAAGTAGCAACAGCAGTTCGGTCGCATGCAGGCGCACCGCGGCCATTTCGCCGATTCGTGACGCCATCACCATGCTGGCGAAGGCGATGAGGCTGCCGATGCCGAGCGCGAGCGCCAATGCCTCGTCGAAGCTGCCTGACTTCGGGACCGAAGCGCGCGTGGTCATCACCAGGAACACCGCGAAGAACGCGACGACAGTCATCTTGCAGAGCGCCAGGAGCCAGGCCAAACGCACAAGGTCCATCGCCGCGAAATGGAGGTGGTCGCTGAGAAACAACGCAACCGACACATTGGCCAGGTCGTAAAGTCCGTGCACCGGCGACGCCACGATCTTGAAAGCGACGAAGGTCCAGGCAGGAATGAAATAGAGCGCCAGCAACGCTCCGTTGACGGTGCTGATGCGCCAGGAATTGGTCATGCGCCATCCCGCTAATCGCGTGGCCGCCGCGTCGGGAACCAGCGCGGCCTTGACGGTGATTAACGTCGGGTAAACCGAGCGGCGCAACGGAAACCCTTTGTTTACCTTAACAGTCCCGCCAAGCTGTGGACAACGTCGACGGGAACGGAGGCACAATCCGGCCGCATCGATTGGATTTCGGGAGACTGGGAACTATGATTTGACGGATTTCCAACCGGCTTGCCGGCCAAATTGCCGTTAGATTGGCCTTTTTAACCCCCACCCGCGCGACGAGCTGCTTCCGCTGAGCAAACGACGCCGGAGAAATACACAGCCGCCGGTCCCGCTGAAATTGCCGCGGTTGCCGCCCTCGATTCCCACTGTTAGACATTGATTCAAGACGCGCCGGTCCGGCAGCCGGAGCCTAGCATCGCGTCTGATATAGTCGCATTCGGATACGCAGATCACGGCAGCGCATGGACTATTTTGCCCAGCAACTCATCAATGGCGTCGTACTCGGCTCGATCTATGGGCTGATCGCGATCGGCTATACGATGGTTTACGGCATCGTCGGCATGATCAATTTCGCTCACGGCGACATCTTCATGATCGGCGGCTTCATCGCGATGATCACCTTCCTCATCCTGATGTCGTTGGGCCTCTCCGCCGTGCCGCTGATCCTGCTCGTTATGCTCCTCGTTTCAATGGCCGTTACTGCCGTGTACGGCTGGGTTGTCGAGCGCCTTGCCTATAGGCCCTTGCGTCAATCGTTTCGACTCGCGCCGCTCTTGTCGGCGATCGGAATGTCGTTCGTGCTCTTCAATTTTTCTCAGGTTTCACAAGGCGCGCAGGCCAAGCCCATTCCGCCGCTCATCACCGGCGGCTACACGCTTCACGATTCCGGAAATTTCGCGGTCCAACTATCCAACGTCCAGATCGTCGTGGTGGTTACCACCATCGTTCTGCTCGCGATCTTCAGTTTCATTGTGTCGCGCACGCGCTTCGGCCGCGATATGCGCGCGTGCGAACAGGATCAGACCATGGCGGCGCTGCTCGGCGTGAACGTCGATCGCACCATCTCAATGACCTTCGTGATCGGGGCGGCGCTCGCTGCCGTCGCCGGCATGATGTACTTGTTGTATTATGGTCTGGTTGATTTCTTCATGGGCTTCGTCGCCGGCATCAAGGCATTCACCGCCGCGGTTCTTGGCGGCATAGGTTCACTGCCTGGCGCGATGCTCGGCGGTCTCGCGATCGGATTGATCGAGACCTTTTGGTCAGCTTACTTTTCGATCGAGTACAAGGATGTCGCCGCCTTCTCGATCCTGATCGTCGTCCTGATTTTCAGGCCGACCGGCCTGCTTGGCCGTCCCGAAGTCGAAAAAGTCTGACGGTCCGGACGTGTCAGCGCCCGCTCTGAGCCAACAAACCGCGGCGCGCGATCGTGGTGTCGTCTTCATCATGAAGAAAGCGGTCGTGAGCGCGGTCCTGGCGCTGGCGCTGTTCTCGCTCATGATCGGCATTCGTACCGAATCCGGCTCCTCGGGACAGTTGACCTACTGGACCCGGTTCGGCGAACTCGCGACCACAGTCGGCGCGGTGTTCGTCGGCAGCATCATTGTCGAAACGCTAAGGCGCTGGATCGGACCCGCCGGCGGTGTCGAATTGCCAGCAACCGTGCGCCGTGTATTTTCGATGCTGGGTCGCCTGCTGACGCCCGGGCTTCTGATTTTCGCTTTGCTGGTGCCGGTCATCTTCTACAATCAACGCTACCTGCTCGACCTTGGGATCCTCGTACTGACCTATGTGATGCTGGGCTGGGGTCTCAACATCGTGGTCGGTCTCGCAGGACTGCTCGATCTCGGCTACGTCGCGTTCTATGCGGTCGGCGCCTACTCCTATGCGCTGCTGGCGCAAAGCGGCCTGCCGTTTCCATATTTCATGGAAACCTATCCCTATCTCGCGATCGACTTCCTGCAACTCGGCCCGTGGGCGTTCTGGGTGCTGTTTCCTGTCTCCGGCCTACTCGCCGCATTCTGGGGCATGCTGCTTGGCTTCCCGGTGTTGCGGCTTCGCGGCGACTATCTTGCGATCGTTACGCTGGCATTCGGCGAGATCATCCGGCTTGTCATCCTCAACTGGCAGAAACTCACTGGCGGACCGAACGGGATCAGCGGCATCCCGCGGCCTACTGTGTTCGGCATTCCACTGACGCCAGGCGAAGATGGTTTCGCGGCGCTGATCGGCGTGCCGTTCTCGCCAACGCATCGCCTGGTTTTCCTGTTCTACCTTATCCTGGCGCTGGCACTGCTTACGAACTGGGTCACCATCCGCCTGCGACGGCTACCTATCGGTCGTGCCTGGGAAGCAATGCGCGAGGATGAGATCGCCTGTCGGGCGCTCGGCATCAACATCACCACGACGAAACTCTCGGCCTTCGCCATAGGCGCGATGTTCGGCGGCTTTGCGGGCGCGTTCTTCGCAACCCGCCAGGGCTTCATCAGTCCTGAGTCCTTCACCTTTCAGGAATCGGCACTGGTTCTCGCCATCGTCGTCCTGGGAGGTATGGGCTCGCAGCTCGGCGTGGCGCTCGCCGCGATCGCAATGATCGGGGGATTTGAGTTGTTTCGCGGCCTTGACCAGTTTCGCATGCTGGTGTTCGGCGGAGTCATGGTGCTGTTGATGGTCTGGCGGCCGCGAGGTCTGGTCAGCCATCGCGCTCCAACCGTGTTCCTGCAAAAACGGACAGAGATATCGTCGTCGCTGGTGAAGGAAGGTCAGGGATGACGACGCCTGTTCCCATCCTCGCCGTCGATGGACTGATGATGCGCTTCGGAGGTATCCTTGCCATCAACGAACTGTCGTTCGCCGCGCAGCGCGGCCACATCACTGCGCTGATCGGGCCGAACGGCGCTGGCAAGACCACGGTATTCAACTGCGTCACCGGATTCTATCGGCCCTCGCGAGGCACCATGCGCCTGGTGCACGACGACGGCGCGACCTTCCGGCTCGATCGCCTGCACGACTTTCGCATCTGCAAATATGCCAAGGTAACGCGCACCTTCCAGAACATCCGCTTGTTTCCCGGCATGACGGCGCTGGAAAACCTGATGGTCGCGCAGCACAATGCCTTGATGCGGGCGTCCGGCTTCGGCCTGCTTGGCCTGATCGGCGCTCCGTCGTTCCGGTCCGCGGAGAAGCAGGCGATCGACTCAGCTCGCGACTGGCTCGACCGCATTGGCCTGCTGCAACGCGCCGATGACGCCGCGGGCAATCTGCCCTATGGCGACCAGCGCCGTCTGGAGATCGCGCGCGCAATGTGCACGCATCCCGCGCTGCTCTGCCTTGATGAGCCGGCCGCGGGGCTCAATGCCAACGAGAGTGCCAGTTTGAGCGAGCTCTTGCTATCGATCCGCAGCGACTTCGGTACTTCGATCCTTTTGATCGAACACGACATGAGCGTGGTGATGGAAATCTCCGACCACATCGTTGTGCTCGACCACGGCGTCAAGATCGCCGACGGCACGCCACGCGCGGTGCGCGACGATCCGAAGGTTGTCGCGGCCTATCTCGGCGCCGACGAGGATACGGCTACCGCGGTCATGGAGGGCGGCGTATGAGCGCCGAACTCGACGCCCCTGCTCGCCATTCAAGGGCTTCACGCCGCCTATGGCAAGATCGAGGCACTGAAGGGCATCGATCTCGACATCAAGGCCGGCGAGATCGTCGCGTTGATCGGCGCCAACGGCGCAGGAAAATCGACTTTGATGATGACCATCTTCGGTCGCCCCCGCGCCCGCGCCGGCCAGATCCTGTTCGAAGGCCAGGACATCAGCTCCATGCCGACGCACGAGGTGGCCCGGTTGCGCATCGCGCAATCCCCGGAGGGACGGCGCATTTTTCCGCGCATGACAGTCGCGGAGAACCTACAGATGGGCGCGGACGCCACGCCCGGCAGCAAGGCTGAGCGGGCTGCCAGCCAGGAGCGCGTGCTTAGATTGTTCCCGCGCTTGCAGGAGCGTATGTCGCAGCGGGGCGGCACGCTGTCCGGCGGAGAGCAACAGATGCTGGCAATCGGCCGCGCGCTGATGAGCCGACCTCGCCTGTTGTTGCTGGACGAGCCCTCACTTGGTCTTGCGCCGCTGATCACCCGGCAGATTTTCAGCGCTATCCATACGCTAAACCGCGAGGACCATCTCACAGTGCTGATCGTCGAGCAGAACGCCAATCACGCCCTTCGCCTCGCCCATCGCGGCTATGTGATTGTCAACGGGCTGATCACGATGAGCGGCGACGGCATGGAACTGTTGCAACGCCCGGAAATACGCGCGGCCTATCTCGAAGGCGGCCGCCACGCCTGAGGTGAGCGGGAGTTCGCTGGGCGATGGCGCGCATGCCGAATCGCTCCCTTGACCGATGAGACCAAGTGGCGGTCACGGAGCGGCGCTCGAAATTTGTCCATGACACCGACGGCAAATCATCGGACAATGCCTGCACAATGCCTGCACAATGCCTGCACAATGGCAAACATGGCACCAGATCCGCCTCCGCGAGGACTGCTCGAATGAAATCATTGAAGCTGATCGGTCTGATCCTTTTCGCCTCGCTGGCGCTTTCGGCCACGACCTTCGCCCAGGATATCACAGTGGCGGTGGCCGGCCCGATGACGGGCAGCGAGTCCGCTTTCGGCCGCCAGTTGCAGAACGGCGCCGAACAGTTCGTCGCCGATGCCAACGATGCGGGTGGCGTGCTCAACAAGAAGCTGAAGCTGTTCGTCGGCGACGATGCCTGCGAACCGAAGCAAGCGCGCTCCATCGCAGAAAAATCGCAAGCCGGGGTATTCCGTTCGTCGCCGGGCATTTCTGCTCGTCGTCATCCATTCCGGCTTCCGAAGCTTACGCCGACGGCAATGTACTGCAGATCACGCCGGCCTCGACCAACCCGCTGTTCACGGAACGCAAGCTGTGGAACGTGCTGCGTGTCTGCGGCCGCGACGACCAGCAAGGCGTCGCCGCCGCTGAATACATCGTCGAAAACTTCAAAGGCAAGAACATCGCCATCCTTAACGACAAGACCACCTACGGCAAGGGCCTCGCCGACGAGACCAAGAAGGCGCTGAACAAGGCCGGATTTCAGGAGAAGATGTTCGAGTCCTACAATAAGGGCGACAAGGACTTTAACTCCATCGTATCGCGGCTGAAGCGCGACAGCATCGATCTGGTGTTCGTCGGCGGCTATTATCAGGAGGCCGGACTAATCCTGCGCCAGATGCGTGATCAGGGCCTCAAGACCATCCTGATGGCGGGCGACGCCATGAACGACAAGAAGTTCGCATCCATTACCGGCCCTCTTGCCGAGGGCACACTGTTCACCTTCGGCCCGGACCCGCGCAAGAAGCCGACAGCCAAGGCGATCGTCGAGAAATTCAAGGCCAAGGGCGTCGATCCGGAAGGTTACACGCTCTACACCTATGCGGCGATGCAGGTGTGGGCACAGGGCGCCGCCAAAGCGGGCTCGACGGATCCCATGAAGGTGATGAAAGTCATCAAGGCAGGCGCGTGGGATACCATTCTCGGCAAGCTGGAATTCGATGCGAAGGGCGACATCAAGCAGATGGGCTATGTCATCTACAAATGGGACGATAAGGGCAACTATGCCGAGATCGACCCCGCCATCTGAGCCGCGACATTCATCTCATCCTTGGCACCGTCCCCGCGAACGCGGGGAAGACCTGCGCGCGTCATCCTACCAAGCGAGAGTAAAGCCAGGTGTCTCGTCCAATCATCCGAAATTCTGCAACGCCGGAAAGGTCTCCAGTAGCCAGATACTAGCGTTGGAGATCGTTCCGGTGAGAAACGCGACGCCGGTCAGCACCATGAGTACGCCAATTCCACGCTCTATCTTAGCGAGATGACGTTTCATCCGATTGAGCAGCGAAGAAAACTGTTCAACCATGAATGCCGCCAGCAGAAACGGAAGGCCGAGCCCGGCCGAATACACCGCAAGCAAACCCGCTCCCTTCACGACGGTGTCCTCCGCCGCCGCCACCGACAGAATCGCCGCCAGGATCGGCCCGATGCACGGCGTCCACCCGAACGCAAACGCAAGCCCCATCACATAGGCGCCCCATAACCCGACCGGCTTCGGCGCCGTGAGCCGTCCTTCGCGCATCAAAAAGCCGATTCGCGTCAGCCCGAGAAAGTGCAGGCCCATGACGATGATGACGATGCCGGCAACGATCGACAACTGCGCCGACCAAGCCCGGATCAGGCTGCCGATGAAGCTCGCACTGGCGCCTAGCGCGACGAAGACCGTGGAAAAGCCGAACACAAACATCAACGCGGCGAGCATCACGGCCCGCTTCGAGGCCTTCACTGTCTCGTCGTGAGAAACGTGTTCGATAGTAGTGCCGGTGAGATAGATCAGATAAGGCGGCACCAGCGGAAGAACGCAGGGCGACAGGAAGCTGACAAGGCCCGCGACCATGGCGGCGGGAAAGGAAACGTCGTAAATCATGCGGCTACTTGCCCTGCCATCGCGCCACGATGCAAGGGCTTCGCTTCCTTCCGCGACATTTGTGATCAGGCGTGATCGGTTGACCCGGGCACGCCCGTGCCGTCATCTGACGATCGGCCGTTTCCCATCGCCCGCAAACGAGACCAAACATGAAGAACCTTCTTACCGACATTTCCGGGGTCCGTGTCGGCCACGCAGACGACGCGAAGCTGGCGTCAGGCGTCACGGCGGTGCTTTTCGATACTCCAGTCGTCGCGGCGATGGACGTGCGTGGTGGGGGACCGGGTACGCGCGACAGCACCCTGCTCGACCCGGTCAATACGGTGGAGCGGATCGACGCTCTCGCGCTGTCAGGCGGCTCCGCTTTCGGGATCGAGGCCGGCGGCGGCGTTCAGGCCTGGCTCGCCGAACAGCGGCGCGGCTTTGCGATCGGCGACGCGGTCATCCCCATTGTGCCCGGCGCGGTCGCGTTCGATCTCTTGAACGGCGGCGACAAGCAGTGGGGTCGTTTTGCGCCCTATCGCGATCTCGGCTATGCCGCCGCAGCGGCTGCGGGGGACGATTTTGCACTCGGCAGCACCGGCGCCGGGCTGGGCGCTACGACTGCCAATTTGAAGGGCGGCGTCGGCTCCGCTTCGGCCGCCACGCCAAGTGGCGTGCGGGTGGCGGCGCTCGCCGTGGTGAACGCGGTCGGCAGCGTAACAGTCGGAGACGGCCCCTGGTTCTGGGCGGCGCCATTTGAATCCGGTGACGAATACGGCGGACGCGGGTTGCCGCCGTCGTTCACGCCGGAAATGCTGGCGATGCGATTGAAGGGCGGCGGGACAGCAAACGCTGGCGAAAACACTACGCTCGCCATCGTCATCACCGATGCGGTGCTTACCAAACCGCAAGCCAGACGGCTTGCGATCATCGCCCAAACCGGTTTCGCGCGGGCGATTTATCCAGTTCACGCTCCCCTGGACGGCGATATCGTGTTCGCTGCTGCCACCGGAGCCAAGCGAATCGATCCGCTCGTCGGATTGACCGAACTCGGAATGATCGCAGCCAACACGGTGGCTCGCGCGATCGCACGCGGCGTCTATGAAGCAAAAGCACTTCCGTTTCCGAACGCATTGCCGGCATGGAAGAACCGGTTTGAACAATAATTGCCCATTGGGATTGCCGGTCGGGTCGTAGGTTTTTCCACTAGACAAAACGGTATATAATTCAGGTATAGTATGCATATATACTTGTATTATCCGCCGAGTTTAAGGTTAGTTTACAGTATAACTTGAGACAACGCTCTGACCGGCGGATGCTCTCCCCGTGCGCACTGTCGCGCATCTCAGCAAGGGAGAAACGTCATGAAGAAAATCCTCGTTCTCGCCACAGTCGTCAGCGCGCTCATGAGCGCGCCAGCTTTCGCCAAGGGCCAGGGCATCGGCATCGGCATCGGCGCGAACGTGCTGACCGGCCGCGGCGGCGTAATTGGGCTGCTTGATGGACGCGGCGCGCTCGTTGTCAACACCTCGGTCACCACGGGCAAAAACGGCGTGCTCGGCGCGGTGCTCGGCCGCAGCCATGCTTTGGGCGGACTGCTCGGCGGCGGATGCGGCTGCCACTAGGTTGATGGAAGGCGGACGGGGCATCCCCGTCCGCACGCCGCCGATCCCGCGGCCGAGCCTTTGTTCGACTTCGACGAAGCCGCAGAAAAGCGCTTTGTAATCGACGACGTCACCACAAGCCCGTTCAAGTCATCTCCCGAAATCAGTGAGCCCATTGCATAGGCTACATCGACACCGACGGTCAGGTCATCGCCAAAGTCGCGGGCCGCGCCGAGACCGCAGGTCAACATTTGCGCACGAAAGGGCGAATCCAGATATTCGGACATCGAATAGCCCGCAGAAGCCATCAACGTCACCTCTGGCTTTACATTCCAGGAAACCATCGCTGAATATGCGGTGTCGATGGTGATCGGCGAAATGGGAAACGTGGTTTCACTCGCGCGCCGCCATGCCGTCAGATCAATTCGAAAAGGCGTGGCGCGCCAGCTTAAACTCGCATCGAATCGCATTCGATCGACATTAGTAAAATCAGGATCGTGCCACGTTCCATACAGCCGCGACACAGAAACAAAGGCGGTCACACCATCGCCGCCATACTTAGCGAACAGAAACGGCTGCACCCTCTCGTTGTCGCGACGATAGCCGAACACATCGAACTCTTGCAGGTAGCGTCGTGCCGACAGGTTCACGGACGTGCCGATTTCGAACTTTCCGCTGACGAGACCAACACCGGGGATCAGCGTACCTCGCAGATATTGCTGCGGGTCGGGGAGAAAATCCTGAAAGATCGCGTTGGTCTGATTCAGGCTCGACCGGCTTCCCTCCGCGGTCGCGAATAGCTTGATCGGCCCGCGCCTGGCTTCGGCCCTGACCGATTGGACCAATTCGGCCGAGCGCAGAGCGTAGGTGCTGACGTCGGCAATGGTCGATGTGGAATCCAGCCTCAGATCGTCATCTCCGATCGAGCCGCGCAGGATCACCTTGCCGCCACGAGCGGGCGTCACCTGCGGCTGCGCATAATGCATTGCATTGGCTTCCGCCGCGACGCCCAGCGTGTAGCCATCGGCCTTCATCCCCGCAGCCAATGCCGTGTCGGCGGCGACGAACGCGCTGCCGCCGGCCTGTCCGAGTGAAAATAGCGGATTGGAATCGAATCCGCCGCGCAACCGGAGCGAAGCGGTGAAGTCGTCTTCGGCGCAGGCCTGGGAGCTGACCAGACCGAGGCGTCCGACGAGAATAAGTACTTTAGGTATATACATACGACCCCACGTAATACGTCGAATAAATAACGAATACTTGGAACGTATGGTTATCGGATCATGAAAATCGACGCCGCGTGCGCAATGATGCGGATGTGGCGAACCCATGGCTACCGCCCAAGAGGCTACCGCTCAGGGGGGCTACCGCCCACGCCATGCGCCTCATCGAACGAGCTTGCCGCCCGGTCGGCCGAAGGAGCCGGGATCCGGCTAACCGCAGCCAGGCTCCTGCCGTGCTCGCGTTCCGTCCCCCGACCCGGTGCTGACGCCGCTCATTGCCCCCGGACGCGGCTCATGTTACGCGGGGCTCTCTCAAGCTCCGCAGAAATTTTCGGAAACGTTCATGTCCCAGACTTTTGTGCCGCGTCCTCTCGTTATCGCACCGTCGATCCTGGCCTCCGACTTCTCGAAGCTTGGCGAGGAGGTTCGCGCCGTCGATCAGGGGGGTGCCGACTGGATCCACCTCGACGTGATGGACGGCCATTTCGTGCCGAACATCTCCTACGGTCCCGATGTCATCAAGGCGATGCGCCCGCACACGAAGAAGATCTTCGATGCCCATCTGATGATCTCGCCGTGCGATCCTTACCTCGAAGCCTTCGCTAAGGCCGGTTGTGATCACATCACGGTTCACGTCGAAGCGGGACCGCACCTGCACCGCTCGCTGCAGGCCATTCGCGCGCTCGGCAAGAAGGCGGGGGTCACACTCAATCCCGCAACGCCGCTCTCCACCATCGAATACGTGCTCGACATGGTCGATCTGGTGTTGGTGATGTCGGTCAATCCCGGTTTCGGCGGCCAGAAGTTCATCTCCTCGGCGGTCGGCAAGATTTGGGATTTGCGCACGATGATCGCTGGACGGCCGATCGACATCGAGGTTGACGGCGGGGTCGGCCCCGACGTTGCGGGCGAGCTCGGCGCCGCCGGCGCCAATGCCTTTGTGGCGGGCTCCGCGGTGTTCAAGGGCGGCACCATGGAGTCCTACAAGGCGAACATGGACGCGATCCGCAGCGCCGCCGCGGCAGCACGGGGCGAAGTGGTCTGACGCAAACGCCGGTACCGGCAGCGTATAGTTCTCGCCCGCGCCCGGAGCAGGAAGGTTGCAAGTCCGCCTGCCCCGGCGGCTTGCTCGCGTCGGCAACATACAGCCTCGAGAATGCAGACAACGCAGATCTCACCGGTGGCAACTTGTTGCTCCTGCTGCGGATATGCAACGCCACTGGGAAAAGCCGTAGCTGAATTGCTCCGTCGATTGACATCGACTTTGTTCCTCCCCAAACAGATCGGCGACGGTTCTCCTTCGGGAGATCAAAAGGGAACGTGGTGCGGGATCATCCTAACGCCACGGCTGCCCCCGCAACTGTAAGCGGTGAATCTGCGTCACACGCCACTGGGATATCTCGGCCCCGGGAAGGCGACGCCAGGTAACGACCCGCGAGCCAGGAGACCTGCCGTCAAGCCGTGGTCACACGCGAAGATGTCAGTCGGGGACTACAGACATCCGCTTCATCGGCGCCGGCATAGGCTCCCGTGAAACCTCGTTCGCTGTGACGTGCCACCAACGTCCTGCCGAGGTTTTCTTATGTTTGGCTCCTCCTTGTCCGGGGTTTATCGCAGAAGCCTGCTTGCATCCACCGTCCTCGCCTCGCTGGGATCGGTCGGCCTGACTACGCCTTCGTGCGCGCAGCAATCCGCCTCTCCCAATCTGCTGCCTCCGATCCGGATCGCGCCGCCGCCGGATAGAACGACAGATTCACGGCCGCCATCTCACCGCGCGGCGTCGCGATCGCGCCGTGCGGCCCGCTCCGCTCCCCGACAAGCTCCTGTCACTGAGACTCCTGTTCCGGGCACGATGGGTTCGACCGTTGTCAGCCCCACCGGAGTTGTGACGCCTGCAAGGCAATTGGCAAGCTCCATCACTATCGTCACCGAGAAGGATATACAGACCCAGCAGTACCGCACCGTTCCGGATATCCTGAGGACGGCTCCCGGTCTGAATGTGTTGCAAGCCGGCGGACCGGGCGCCCAGACTTCGGTTTTCATGCGAGGCACGAACGCCAACCACACCAAGGTGATCCTCGACGGAATCGACATTGGCGATCCCGGCAACTCGAATGGCGCATTCGATTATGCGCATCTTCTTGCGGCGGACATTCAGCAGATGGAAATTCTCCGGGGCCCGCAGAGCGGACTCTATGGTTCCGACGCGATCGGCGGAGTGATCTCCATCATTACAAAAAAGGGCGAAGGTCCGCCGCGCGCCACCGCGTCAATCGAGTTTGGCTCGTTCAAAACGTTCAACCAGACGGTCGGATTGAGCGGCTCCGAACAGAACTTCAACTACGCGGTCAACGTCGCCCATCTCCATGCCGGAGATGTTCCTGTCACACCGCCAGAGCTTCTCCCGCCCGGACGGCAAGCGATCGGAAACAACTATGACAACATGACCTATTCGACCAAGCTCGGCGTCGATCTCAATGAGAATTTGACCGTCAATTCGCTGGTCCGCTATACTGACGCGACGCTGTTGTTCACGGGCGACGGTGGATTTCCAAGCACTCCCAACGCCACCCAGAGCACACACGCTGTCCAGCAACTCTTCAACCGCGAAGAAGCCGTATGGTCTCTGTTCGATGGGCGCGTCCAGAGCTACTTCGGTGTCAATTACACCAACAGCAGAGGCTACGACGCAGGTCCCGGCGATCCGGTAACGACCACCACGGGCGAGCGCCTCAAGTTTGACTGGCGCACGGTGGCCGAGATTGCGCGTGACAACCATCTGGTCTTCGGCGCCGAGCATCAGACCGATCGCATCGAGACCACCAATCTTGCCGCCAAGAACGGCAACAAGGCAGGCTTCATCGAGTTGCAATCAGCTCTCGCGAACCGCCTTTTCCTCGTTGCGAATATCCGCCAAGACTCCAACGACCTGTTCGGCGAGCGTATGACCTACCGGGTCGCGCCGGCGATCATTGTTCCAATCACGGAAACGAAACTGAAAGCAAGCTACGGCACGGGATTCAAGGCGCCTTCGCTGAGCCAGCTGTTCCGGGACTTTCCAACCTTCAATTTCTTCGCCAATCGCAACCTGAAACCGGAAGATAGCCGCGGCTACGATGCCGGTTTCGAGCAACCTCTGTTCAACGATCGCGTACGGTTTGGCTCGACTTACTTCCATAACGACATCACCAACCTGATCGACTACAATGCCACGTTCACATCGTTGGTGAACGTGAACAGTGCGACGACCGAAGGCACCGAAACTTTCGTTTCGGCACAGATCACCGAGCGTTTCGGAATTCGCGCAGATTACACCTTTACCCGTGCCGTCAATGCCGCCACCGGCATGCAGCTGCTGCGCCGACCGAAGGAAAAGTGGAGCGCAACCGCGACCTGGCTCCCCCTCGATGCATTGACACTGTCGGCGACCGTGCTCCGCGTCAACGACTGGATTGATGTCACCCGCGACGGTTCAATCTCCGGAATTGTAGCGCCGGGCTATACGCTGGTGAACTTGCGTGGCGACTATGCCGTCAATGACCAGGTCAAGGTATTCGGGCGAATCGATAATCTCTTTGATGCCCGCTACCAAAATCCGACCGGGTTCCTTGCGCCAGGCCTTGCGATTTTTGGCGGCATCCGGGTGGCAAGTTACGGGGTGCGATAGCTCTTGACCTCTCCCGGCCGGGAAAGGTGAAAAGGCGGCGCGAGTCCACGTAACAAAAGAGCTCGCTAAAGCTATTCCGGCTTTGATGAATCAAAGCCGGGCCTTTAGCTTTTTGTTTTGACGTGTTTTCTTTACGCGAACCAGTATCCATCCTAGCCTGAGGACATGCTTCGCTCGAAAACGCTATGGTCTAATCGATCGGCCGTCCGGTCAGGGCAACGAGCTCGCGCACGAGGCGATCAGACATCTGGCCGGTCACTGGCATCCGGCGAGCCTGCTCGAACTTCCGGATCGCTGCCTGGGTTTCGGGCCCGGCCGTTCCTGTCGGCTTAAATTGACCATAGCCATATTCCGTCAATATCCGCTGCATGGCGGCGACGCGGCGATTCGCATTGATAAGATCGGCGACGGGATCGCTATGCGGCCCAGTCGTTTTGACGGGATTGGTGGGAGCATCTCCCGCACTCGCGTGCTGTTCTGTCGCCCCCGTCTGATCCGCCTCGACTGGTCGAGGCCGCGGCAGCGGATTGCTCTGTTGCACCAGCGGCATGGTGACAGCCGATCCGAATATCGGCGACGGATGATGGCCTGCCTGCATGAACATGGCGTTCGTGACGATCGCGCCGATGGCGGTAAAAGCCAGGCACCCGGCAACCAGATCTTTCGGGCTATGCAGGAGCACGCGCATCGCGAGACCACGCTCCTCGTCAACTTCGCTCTTCCTGGTTGCCACGCTGCGACGGCGTGGCCGCATCACACCCTCTTCAACAATTTTTCTAGGCACTCTTCCTCACCCGGTAATCTTGATCCTGCTTGCCGGAGCGGGAGGCCGGCGTCAGCGTCGCGATGTTATTCGATGACGACTCCGCGTCGGGCACGAGTATCAGCGGCAACATGACGGTTACCGTGGTCCCCTCTTCTACCTTGCTCTGCACGTCGATCTCGCCCTGGTGCAACGCAACCAAACTCTTGACGATCGACAATCCAAGTCCCGTCCCTTCCTGACGTCGTTGATAGGTTTTCCCCGCCTGGAAGAAGGGGTCGCCGATCCGCTTAAGATCTTCCTGCGCGATGCCGACGCCGTTGTCCATCACGCGCAGCGCCATGCGCGATCCTTCGACGCGGGCTGAGATCGTGACGCGGCCACCCCGCTCCGTGAACTTGATGGCATTCGATACCAGATTCAGAACGATTTGTTTGAACGCACGCGGATCGCCAATCATCTGCGGCAAATTTTCCGGAACGCGCGTGACCAGTTCAATACCGTTGTCGCGCGCCTTGAGCGCGAGCAGATTGCTCCCGTTGAGCAGCACCTCGCGCGGCGTGAACGGCTCGGGCAATATCTCGAAATTCCCGGATTCCATTTTCGACATATCGAGAATGCTGTTGACCACCGATAATAGATGCTGGCCGGAATCGTTGATGAGCTGGGCATACTCCTTGCGGCGCGTGGCATCGAGCGGCAGGGTCGACTCCTGAACGATCATCTCCGAAAATCCGATGATGGCATTGAGCGGCGTTCGCAGTTCGTGGCTCATGGTCGCGAGAAACCGTGTCTTGGCAGCGTCAGCACGTTCGGCCGTGGTGCGCGCCAGATCCAGCGCGTGCTCCTGCTGCTTCCGGTCGGTGACGTCCCGCATCACCGCGACGACTTCGGGTTCGGCCAAGGAGGACGGCTCAAGCGGTCGGCACCGCATTTCCACCCATATGAAATCCCCCGAAGACCGCGCCTCTGATTTCGCACCAGACGCGACTTCGCGCCTGAGTTCTGAATTCGACGCTTTGGGCGTCCTTGCCAAGTGCAGCGGCCGCGAGCGCGGTGAGATAGGCCGGGCGATCAGCGACGTGGACCCGATCGAACAGACCATGGTCCTGCAACTCCGACACCGGCACGCCAAGCAGGGCTTCCGCGGCCGGCGAAATAAACTGCACGGCGCCGTTGCGCCGGTGACGCGAAATCACGTCGCACATGTGGCGCGCCAGCAGGCGATAACGGTCTTCCTCGACGTTCAGCAGCGAGGCGCCGGTGCGCATCAGCGCTTCGTAACCGAACGCCACCCCGGCGGCATAGAGCATGGCCGACGCAATACCGAACGCCATGAAGACGCTATGCGCCGCCGCGCCGGCATCGGGCAGTGGCAAAACATCAAAATAGCTCATCGCGATCAGCGCGAGCACGCACGACACTGCGAGCATCGCGGCGAAGGCGACGACACGGCGGGACGCGGACAGCGCCGCCTCCAGCGGAATCACAACGAGCCAGACGGCAGCGAACGATTCAATCCCGCCGGTCGGGAGTGCGATCATCATGACAAGACCGGCGAGCGCGATCGACGACAGCACGTGGGCGCCTTCGTAGCGGCCCGTCCGTGACAGGAAATAGGACAACAAAATGGGCACGACGAGCCAGGCGAAAGCCACCACTTCCAGTGCCGTCGGTGCACCGCGGATCGCCAGATACATCGGAAACGCCGCGAGCGCGACGAGGCTGCCGAGCAGCCGCGGCCCCATGAAGGTTCGATGGCGCGCCCGCGTCAACGCGTCGTATCGCGCCGATGGATGCAGCAACGCGTCGAGACGGTCCTGGATGATGGTCAATGCGGTCACGTTGCTTGCGCTTCAGCTGACGCCGTATCCGACGCGCCGGAACGCCTCCATTTGTGGGCTCAACGTGTCAGAGTGAACTTAAGCGAACGCTAAAGCGCAGCTCTCTGCGTCACGAAACAGCACACACGGATGGCTCTTTATCGCCTTGCAACGCCTTCATCGGTGCGGATGGTGAACGCAAGGTTTCCGCCACCATATACGGATGACGCCGAGGGCCGACGTTGCGTCGGCGACCGCGTTCCGCAAACACGCATCAATCGAAAATTTACGCCGAATCAAATTCTGCTGCCGTTTGCGGGATTTTTGTTTGCTCGGAGGCGCCGAACATACGGGGGATTCAGGACCATTTGATAAGGAAAGGACAGATTGCGGAATTCAACGCAACGTGACGAAGATCAAAAACGCATAGGGACGCGACATGTTTTTCCTGCTTCGCATGGCATTCTGGCTCGGGCTCGTGCTCGTGCTGCTGCCGAGGGATGAGGCGCCCGAGGCGAACAAGGCACCCAAGATTGGGGCTTCCGACGCTGTATCGGCCGCCACAGCCGCCGTATCGGACATGAGTCAATTCTGCACACGTCAACCGGGTGTTTGCGAGGTCGGTGGCCAGGCTGCCTCCGCAATCGGCCAGCGCGCGCAGGACGGCGCGCGAAAGCTCTACCGGATCATCACCGAGAAACGCCCTCCCGACCATACGGGGTCGATCGACGGCATTCCTTCCGTCGAAGCGGCGGCTTCCGGCGACACGCAGCATGACACCCTGACGCCGGAGGATCTGCAGGCGGAATGGCGGCTCGCTGCTCCGAAAACCGTCCCGAGGGAACAATTCCCATAGATCGCCTGGTCCATATCGATTTTATGTCTCCATGGCCTTATATTAGCCAGCTGGGACACATTACACATGAGCCGTGATGACGACGATCGACGAGATCAGGGACAACTTTGAGCTTCTGGAAGAGTGGGACGACCGCTACCGGTACGTCATCGAACTCGGACGCACCCTTGAGCCCATGAGCGAGGCCGAGCACTCCGCGGCGAATAAGGTGCAGGGCTGCGCCAGTCAGGTCTGGCTGTCGCTCAAAGCCGGTCGCGGCGCTGACAGCCACCCGGTGCTGACCTATGTCGGCGACAGCGACGCGCATATCGTGCGCGGGCTGATTGCGATCCTGCTGACGCTTTTTTCCGGCAGGAAGCCACAGGACATTCTGGACACCGACGCGATCGCCGTCTTCGATGACCTCGGCTTCCGCGAGCATCTCACGCCGCAACGGTCCAACGGGCTGCGCGCGATGGTTGAGCGCATTCGCAGGGACGCGCGCGAAGCGCTGGCTGCCGCAGCCTGAGGTTGTTTTCGCCTTTCGAATTTCGGGCAAGAGGAAATGTGGGTCGCGCGAACGACGAGCGATCCCACCTGTTCGGAGCGGCTCTAGAGCCTTTCACAGTTTCACGGAAACAGTGAAAGACTCTATGTTTTTGATTTAACGCGTTTTCTTCATGCGAAGCGGATTCCACTTCGCTCGAAAACGCTCTAGCCGCTCATAAACCTTGCATCGCTTGCCAGCCACGTCCGCACGTGGGCACTCGTTTCCGCACGCGCGTGGAGACCGTAGTGCCTCACCAGCCTGTCCAGTGCCAGTTGCAGCACGACTTTCGCCGATCGCGGGGGCCACCCGCGTTCACGTTCGACATCTTCGAGCACGCGAAGAAAGCAGCAGACGTCCATCAGCAGGCCGGAAAATTCCGGTCCGCACGCCTCCAGCGCCAGCCGCACGCGCTGCCGCGCAGCGACGATCAGATCGGTCATCTCACAGGCACCAGCCCCGGACCCGCGTCCTCCGGTCGGCGCCGACCAGTTCGAGGTCACCCGCGGCGTGAGATTCCCACGCGTAAAATCCGCGCGCAATCTTTCGCCGGCCGCGAACTGATTGGGGCTGATCATGGCGCGTCCATCGCGACCCTTGCGGAGCGCCAGCCAGGCGAGAGGGCTCTCGCTGTCATTGGCCATCACGGTCGCAACGCCTGCGTCGGTCACGATCTCGCGCTCGGCAAGCGCGAGATGCTGCGCGCGAAACCGGTCCACGATTTCAAACCGGCCGCTCTTTCGGGCGACGCGGCGATTTAGGGCCGCCGCGATTAGATGCCGTCATCGGACGTCCGTCGAGGCGTTCGCCGCAAACCATGCACATCGCCTCGAGCGCTGCGAGCCGGTGATCAAGTCCAACGTCATCGCGGCTATCTTCCACGACGCGGCATGCATGCGAGACCGTGGTGCGATCACGATCGAAGGCACGGCCGATTGCCTCGAAACTCAACGCAAAACCGACGTGCGCCAGATACATGGCGACCTGCCGGGCATAGGCGGCGTGCGGCGCACCGCGGGTCGGCGATATCATCGCCGCAGCATCGAGACCAAACTCTCCGGCGACCAGTCGCGCGATATCGTGACAGACCAGCCGTTCCGAGGTTCGCGATCGCCGGCGGGATGCGGATGAAGTGGACGGATAGGTCAGAAGCATGGAATAGGCCCTTCTAGGAAAATAATCACATATCCTAGAAGTTGTTCTGGGGATAGCATTTTTCCAGCAAAATTTGAAAGCTGGGGGTATCGTTCGGGAACGGATTCCGATAATATTCCTAATTGTATACTGGATACCCCAGGTACAAATGATGTAGGGTATCAGCGCGGAAGGTGAAAAACCGGAAACTGGCGCTCGCGAAGTTCCTGAAAAGTTACTGATTGAGTCCTACAGAGACCGGCCTAGCCTCCCTTCACAAAGAGGGGCGGTGCTGGCATTGATTTCATCGCTGGAAAGAGGCCGATATCGCTCTTTCGACCTACCTTCGCCGGATAACCGAAAGCAGATGATACAGTTGGCTTAGCGCGTACTGAAAATATCGATGTTGTTGCTGCACGATTTCTAGATGCACGGGGATCACGGTAACCTGAAGCTTTTCGGATGAGGAACTTACTTCAGCGTCTAGATTGATGAAGTACAGGCTTCTCTCGTCGGATGAAATTTGCCAATGGCAATGCGCGTACTGGTTTCTGATGTTTTTGCAGTGTTTGGCCGCTCCGATTGCAACGCCCCACTTCCCTTCTAAGTCAACCTTCCGATAGGCTGGTCTTAGATGGCGTCGGCAACCTCCATACGTGCATCTTCGCCGCGTACTCTAAAAAGAACGCGTGTTCCGGTGCTCACATCGTCATCGAGTACCTGGCTGACGAGCGAAAGAAGGACGAACTCTATCTCTCCGTAGGCCAAGAGCATGTCGCCGATCATTGAGTGTTCTTTCGGAAATTTGTCGAACTCAAACACAAGACCATTCATGAAAAAATCTCCTGGGAAGGAGTTTACGGCGGAAGAAGCTCAACAGCGTTTTCGAGACCGCCCTCAAGGGTGCGCTTTAAACGCCGCGAGCCAAATATTCCCAACGTCCCGTAGCCGAACCGCTTGCGCTATTTTCGGCGCCGGCGCTGCTGGCCAAGGCCCATGTTCTTGGCCAGTTGCGACCGCGTGACCGCGTAGTTGGGGGCCACCATGGGATAATCCGCGGGGAGCTTCCATTTGTCCCGATACTGCTCGGGGCTCATGTTGTACTGAGACCGCAGATGGCGCTTGAGCGATTTGAAGCGCTTCCCGTCCTCCAGACAGATCAGGTAGTCGGCGGTCATCGATTTCTTGACCGGCACGGCCGGCTTGGTCGGTTCCGACGGTAATTCGCCCCGGCCGGACGACACGCGCAGCAGCGCGGCATGCACCTGGCTGATAAGAGCGGGAATTTCCGAGGCCGGCGTCGTGTTGTTGCTAAGGTAGGCGGACACGATCTCCGCAGTGAGGTCGAGAAAACTTTTACCTGCTGAATTGCTCATGATCTCAAATTTTCCGGATCGTAAAGCATCGATACGCTCGGAATGCGATCAGAATCGGCCTTTGCGCCCCAAGGAATATGACCGGATTGCTGCCGGCCTGACAAGAACGGCGGGCGCGCACGCGGAACTTTATTTGGGAGACGGGCGGTCGGAGCCTTGATCGAGATGGGCGCGCAGTCGATCAATCGACGCGAAGCGCATCGTGCCCTCCGACAGTTGGGCGTCGATCGTACCGTCGGAATAAAGCGAATAAGCCATTCCGTTGACCACACCGGACCTCAGCACGGTGACGGAGGAAGCGTTGTGATCCGGAGGGGCGGACGGGCGATCGGCTCTTGGTGCTGGCCGGGGCGCCTGAGGATCACGAGCATGTCTCGCAGGCGCGGATGAGCCGGCCGGCCCGGCTTGGTCCACGACCACCCGCTCGCGCTCCTTCATCATGGACGCAAATAGAAGATTGCGTCGTGGTTTCTGCTGCGATGGCTCGTCGGAGGATGCCGGAAGCTCCGCATCCTCGACCGCGACAACGGTCTCGCGGTCGCGGTCGAGCACGTCCGCTTGCCAGCGTGGCGACAGGACGGAGGGCGTGGCGTTCCGATCGCTCCCCAGGCTTGGAGCGACCCGATCGCTGTCAGACAGCGAAGGTGGGCGCTCTTCGATATGCCTGCCCGGCAGAATGGGCGCGTGAACACCATCATCGCGATCGGCAACCGCTCCGGAGCCGAGTTGGTCCGCGACCCTTCGCAACTCGCGGACGACGACCGACAGGCTGATCATAATCAGGCCAGTGCAGGTCACGACCGCGCCGGATACGACCAGGGTATCGCCGAAGCTGAACTCCTTGATGGGAATCCCGAAGGCGATCGTCACCAGACCGGCCACGAATACAACGAACCCGGCGACTAAAAGCACGCTCATCGAAAAGCTCCGTCCCCCAAAGGAGACGACAGCGCCTGATAGCAAAGCTATCCGGCCTCGCCGCCCGCCAATTCGGTCCCCATTACCGACAACACGATGGCGATGAGGTCAACTGCAAACGACGGGAATGGTTCAATTCAGCGGCAGAAGAACGCTAGAAGCAGCGATCAGGACAGCAGATCTGTTCGAACTTGTCTGACGTCGGATTTGGTGTAAGGCTTAGTCACCATCCTCTACACGTCAATCCAACGCCGCCCAATTCCGGGCGGCGTTTGCACATGAAGCCCGAAGCTGGCTTCAGCGCGGCGCTTCCGCAAGCGCAGCAAGAATCCGCGCCCACGACCGGATACCTTTGTGAAAACTTTTCAGGTCGTATTTCTCGTTGGGCGAATGGATATTGTCATCCTCGAGGCCGAAGCCGACCAGCACCGTGTCGAGACCCAGTGAGGTCTTGAAATCGGCAACGATCGGAATTGACGCGCCGCAGCCGATCAGCAGCGCCTCCTTATTCCATTCATCGGTCAGCGCCTGCTTCGCGGCCGCGAGCGGCTTCATGTTCCAGTCGAGCGCAATCGCGGGCGCGCCGGCATGATCGAGAAACTCGACCGAGCAGTCCGCCGGTACGCGCTCCTTCACAAACGCACGGAAAGCGTCACGTATTTTGTTGGGCTCCTGACCCTCGACGAGACGGAACGAAATTTTCGCCGACGCCTGCGCCGGAATCACCGTTTTGGACCCCTCTCCCGTGTAGCCGCCGACAATTCCGTTGATGTCGCAGGTCGGTCGCGACACGACCTGCTCGATCAGCAGACGATCCTTTTCACCGGCAGGAATTGAGAGTCCGATCGGCTTCAGGAATCGATCCGGCGTCAGATCGAGCTGAGCCCACTGAGCGCGGATGTCGGACGGCAAATCCTTCACGCCATCGTAGAAACCGGGAAGTGTGATGCGGCCGTCATCGTCATGGAGGCCGCCAAGGATTTCGGGTCAGAACCCGGATCGGGTTTTGAGCGCCGCCGCCGAAAAGACCGGAATGCAGGTCGCGGTTCGCGGCGCTGATGATCACTTCCTCATAGACCAAACCGCGCAGCGAGGTGGTGATCGCCGGAGTGTCGGGATCACACATGCCGGTGTCGCACACCAAAGCGAAATCCGCGGCAAGGTCCTTCTTGTTCTGCTCGAGGAAAGGCACGAAGTGCTTCGAGCCGATCTCCTCCTCACCTTCGATCAAGATCGTGACGTCGAGCGGCAATGAACCGGTCACCGACATCCAAGCGCGGCAGGCCTCGATGAACGTCATCAACTGACCTTTGTCGTCTTCCGCGCCGCGCGCCACAATAATCTTGCGGCCATCCGCATGGCTGGTGACGACGGGTTCGAATGGCGGGCGATGCCACAAATTCAGCGGATCGACCGGCTGAACGTCGTAGTGGCCATAAAATAGGACATGCGGCCGCGACCCGGTGTTGCCGTTGCTTTTGGCGACGATCGCGGGATGGCCAGCCGTCGGGCGCACCTCCGCGGCAAATTTCAGCGTCGCGATATCGGCTGCCAGATGATCGGCCGCCGCCTTGCAATCGCCGGCAAATGCCGGATCGGCTGAGATCGATTTGATGCGGAGCAGCGCGAACAGCCGGTTCAGGCTGTTGTCGAAATCAGCGTCGATGTGATCGAGGATGGTTTGCAGTTGCGACGTGCCGGACATTTGTTGTCCCCTGAGTTGCGGGTTAAACGACCGTTCAAATTTTTCCTGGCGGAGCGACCGAATGCGGACCACTCGCTAGTGATGGGTGACGGATGTGCCACGCCAATGCGGCGATCAGTACGAACGTCGCCGCAAGGTTGTTTCCGACGGCTTGAAGAATTTTCGGAAACACCGGCAGCGACAGCGCCATCAGCGCAAATGATGCGCCGAGCGCCAGGCGCGAGATCGCCCGCGCCTTTGGCCGAAAATCGAGCGCGGCACGATGAAACAGAATCGTTAATGGAAAGAACAGCCAAACGAAGTAATACTGACGAGCCAGCGGCGATGCGAGCGTCATCAGGCAGAACAGAATCCCGACCTCCTCGGCGATCGATCGCTGCGTCATTTTCGCCCGCGCCGGAATGATGGCGATAAAGCCCAGCCCTATCGCGGCGAAGACAGCCAGCACGATCCCGTTCGCCGTCTTGTAATCGACATTGGCAACATTCATGTATTGCGCCGGTTTGGCGGGATCGATCTGGTTATAATTGACCGGACGCACAAGCCGATGCGTGACGGCGATGATGGACTGATTGACCCAGGACCAGTTCTGGGCGTCACGCTGCCCGAACCCATGCTCCGAATTCGATCCGATCATTCCGCGGTACCACGTGGTCAGCTCAGAAACATTGCGGTCGAAGCCACGGATCGGAGCCGGCACCAGAAACAGAAAAACGCCCAGGAACGCGACCATGCTTATCGCGCTCGTCCAATGGCGGCGCCAAAGCAGATACGGCAGCACGGCGACGGGAAAGACCTTGATGGCCGCCGCGAGCGCAAACATGCTTCCCGACAGCCACCCGCGCCCCTGCCACAGACACCAAAATCCGAGCAGCATTATCGCGAGAAGAACGAGGTTGGGCTGTCCAAGATCGAACATATCGAAGACGAAGGGGATCGTCACGATGCCCGGCAAGGCCTCAAGCCAAGGGCGAGGCGTCGTGCCCGACCCTGTCATGGCGTTGGAAAGTTGCGCCGTCATCCACCATGCGGCGGCATTGAGAAGGCACAGTCCAAGATACAGCGGAATCTTTCCGAAGGTGCTCGGTATGGCAAGCAGAATGGCCGACAATGGCGGGTAAAGGAAGGCGAAGCCTTCGCTCGGCCCTTGCGGATATAGATCGCCGCCGTGCAGGATCTGCTGCCCGGCCCAGTACCACAACGGATAATCCTTCGTCTTGCCGTGTCCCCAGATTTCCGGAACAAGAACGTCGGCAGTCAGCATGATGCAGGCCACGAGAAACAGGACATCCAGCGGGCGCCGCAGCGATGGCCATCTCAGCACGAGCATTTTTCCGTTGTCACGCGGCGGCATCGTCCGCGCGCACTGCGTTATCAGATGCGTTTCCGGCTGCAAACTGTCTCGCACTTCTGCCAAGGCGCAACCATAAAGCCAAAGAGCAGCCTGGGCGATCAACGCCGCAGCAGCCCCCCGAGCGCACCGCGCACCAGCGCACGACCGACCGAACCGCCAAGCGAACCGCCGAGCGACTTGCCGATATCAGCAACGACCCCCCCGACAACCTTGTTGGTGACAGAGCGGGTGACGCTGCGCGCGATCACCTGCCCGGTCGACAATCTGCCACGGGGCATGTTGGTCCCGAATACGCTGCCGACGATCGATCCGATCTGATCAAGAACTCCGCCGTTCGACTCAGCGGTGGTCGCCGCGGTGCCCTCGACCCGCTTCTGAAGCATCTCGTAAGCCGATTTCGGAATCGATCGCGGTGTCGTACTTTCCCTTTACCGGGCTGCCGGCAATGATCGCTTTACGTTCCTCAGGAGTGATCGGGCCGATCCTCGCAGACGGCGGCCGTACCATCACACGCTCGACCATAGCCGGCGTTCCGTTGCCTTCAAGGCACGACACCAGAGCCTCGCCCTTGCCGAGTTCGGTAATGACCTGCGCCGTGTTCAGCTTCGGATTTGGCCGGAACGTCTGCGCCGCGGCCGCGACGGCCTTCTGGTCGCGGGGCGTGAATGCGCGCAGCGCGTGCTGAACCCTGTTTCCTAGTTGGGCCAGCACCTTGTCCGGGACATCGATCGGATTTTGAGTGACGAAATAAACCCCGACGCCCTTGGAGCGGATCAGCCGCACCACTTGCTCGATCTTATCCATCAACGCTTTGGGCGCATCGTTGAACAGAAGGTGGGCTTCGTCGAAGAAGAACACAAGCTTCGGTTTTGGCGGATCGCCGACCTCTGGCAACTGTTCGAACAGCTCCGACAACATCCACAACAGAAACGTCGCATAAAGCCGCGGGCTCTGCATCAGCTTGTCGGCGACCAGGATGTTGACCATGCCGCGGCCGTCGCGATCGGTGCGCATGAAATCGTTCAAATCCAGTGCCGGCTCACCGAAAAATTTGTCGCCGCCTTGATTTTCGAGCACCAAAAGCTGGCGCTGGATGGCTCCCACACTTTGCTTCGACACATTGCCGTACTGCGTCGTCAATTCTGCCGCATGTTCGGCAATGAAGGAAAGGATGGCACGAAGATCCTTCATATCGAGCAGAAGCAGCCCCTGTTCGTCTGCTACCCGAAAGGCGATGTTGAGCACGCCCTCCTGAGCCTCGCTCAAATCCATCATGCGGGACAACAGCAACGGACCCATTTCCGACACGGTGGCGCGTACCGGATGGCCCTGCTCACCGAAAACATCCCAGAAAATTGTCGAGAACTGATCAGGCTGGAAACCAAGGCCCATCGTCCTGGCGCGCTCGAGTATGAAGTCCTTAGCTGCGCCAGGCTCTGAAATGCCGGACAGATCGCCTTTGATATCGGCGACGAATACCGGCACACCCGCGCGAGAAAATCCTTCCGCCATCACCTGGAGCGACACGGTTTTTCCAGTTCCAGTGGCGCCGGTGACAAGACCGTGTCGGTTGGCGAGGCCCAGCGTCAGCCACACCGGCTGCTCACCTTTGCCGATGAAGATACCTTGATCGGTATCGCCGATCCCGGTCGCGGTCTTCGCCATGAGCGCCTCTTCGTGATCCCGTCGTCGAACCATCATTCTACTTCAAGTTCCGCGCTGATTGAAACCGGCGAACCCCAACGCGGCGCTCGAAATCTTCCAACGGAGCAGAAGCTTTCTAACTCGCAAATGACCGGCGGTCGCGATGTTTTCGGCATAATCAAGTACGCAGGTCTTGCATCTCGGCAACACTCGTCGTGCGATTGCAGATCAACGAGCGTTTGTTCTGCCTGCTGACTTGTCTTTCGTATCCCGAGGGTATCAAGATGAAAGCACAAATAACGAGCCGGCGAGCAACCGGTGGAGGCGGGGTACCATGAACGAACTGGTGGAGCGGCGTGCCGCGACAGCTGGCACCGCTGTCGCGGGAGCAGTCGTCGGCACGATCCCGGACTTTCGCAGCAAAGAAGGTGCTGGCGAAAAGGTTCTATCAGCGATCGGTACGAAAACCGACACGAAAAGCTCGATTGCGGTTTCCCGTAACTGGATAGGCCGCTCGGCGTTCGCCGGCCCTCAATACGCATCGCTAGACCGCCGAACGTCATGACATATCCAATCTCCAAGCTCGAAGGGCTGAGCACACCCGATGCCAAGAAGCTGAGATCTATCGGCATTAGAACAACCGATGCTTACCTCGAGGCGGCGCGCACACCGAAAGGCCGCAAGGCGCTCGCCGCCAAGACCGGCATCAGCGAACAGCAACTCCTGGAATGGGCCAATCTTGCCGACTACATGCGTATTCCGGGGATGGGCAACGGGAAGACCAAGCTGCTACGCGCGGCGGGCGTTACCACCGTGCGTGAATTGACGCACCGTAACCCGGCCCGTCTGGCTCAAGCCATGAAAGATGTGAATACCAAGCGCAAGCTTGTCAGCGTTCTTCCTTCGGAGAAGTCGATCGGCACGCTGATTGCGCAAGCGCGGAAGCTTCCACTCAAGATCACCTATTAAGTCGCCCGCCGCTGCACGGCCCGACCCCTCTGAAGAAGCTTTTCGCGCCTTGACAGCATGTCCTGGACCGCGCAAAGCCACCGCATGACGTCGGCAGATTCAATGTCCAGACCTGTGGCGGACGATACCCGTCATCCTATGCTCGACGCACTCCTGTCGCGGCCATATCCGGCGGTCATGGGGGTCCTGAATATCACCCCCGACTTATTTTCCGACGGCGGCCAGTTCATGACGCCCGACCGGGCCTTGGCGCAGGCGCGCCGCATGATCGCGGAAGGGGCCGACATCATCGATATCGGCGCGGAATCCACCCGCCCCTACGGATCTCAGCCGGTCTCGCACGATGAGGAGATGCGGCGGCTGAAGCCGGTGCTCGCGGCAGTGGTCGCGCTTGGAGCCCCCATATCCATCGACAGCATGAAGTCCTCGATGGTCGAGTGGGCGCTTGAGAACGGGGTCGCAATCGCCAACGACGTCTGGGGATTGCAGCGCGATCCGGACATGGCCCGCGTGGTGGCGGCGCACAATGCGCCCGTCATCGTCATGCATAACCGGGACAAGCCCGATGATACGCTCGACATCATGCGGGACATCGTCGAGTTCTTCGAACGATCGCTGAAGATCGCGGCGAAAGCCGGCATACCCGCCAGCCACATCGTCCTCGATCCAGGCATCGGATTCGGCAAAACGCCGAAACAGAGCATGGTCGTGCTGGCCCGGCTCGATGAATTGCAGACACTCGGATTGCCGATTCTCGTCGGCGCGTCCCGTAAGCGCTTCATCAACACGGTGGTGCCGTCAGAGCCGAACGAACGGCTAGGCGGCTCGCTCGCTGCGCATCTGATCGCGGCAAAAGGCGGCGCGCGCATCATCCGCACACATGACGTGGCGGACACGGTGCAGGCGCTGCGGGTGACGCATGCCATCGAGTCCACAACAGTCGGAATGATCGGACCATGACCGACACGATCTTTATCCGCGGCCTCGTAATTCACGCGCAGCATGGCGTCATGGAGCACGAGACCGAAGTCGGCCAGCGCTTCGTGATGGACATCGAACTGTCGACCGATCTTTCCGAATCCTCCCGCACCGATCGTCTCGCCGATACGGTGTCCTATGCCGGCGTGGTGGCGACAGCCAGCGCCGCGTTCAAAGATGCCAACTACAAGCTGCTCGAACGTGCCGCAGGGGCCGTTGCCGATGCGGTGCTGGCTACTTTTCCGCGCGTGAACACGATCAAAATCACCGTGCACAAGCCGCACGCGCCGATCCCGGCGATTTTCGACGACGTCGGCATTTCGCTCACTCGCAGCAGGGAATAGCTTTCGCAATGGCCAGCGTCCTGATCGCACTCGGGGGAAACGTCGGAGACGTGCGGCAGACTTTTCGCAAGGCCATCGCCAACATCTGCGGCATGGCGCAGGCCGAACTTCTTGCCCGTTCGTCCGACTACACCACGCCGCCATGGGGCGACGAGAACCAGGCTCGTTTCATCAACGCCTGCATCGAGATCGACACCCGCCTCGACCCGCACGCGCTGCTGTTCACGCTGCACAAGATCGAGAGAAAATTCGGCCGAGACCGCGGCACCGAAAAACGCTGGGGACCGCGCACGCTGGATCTCGATCTGATCGCCTATGACGACGCCGTCCTCGACAAACCGGAACTGACGCTGCCACATCCGCGCCTGTTCGAGCGCGCGTTCGTTCTGGTTCCGCTGGCCGAAATCGCGCCGGACCGCGTGATTGCAGGGCGAACGGTGGCTAAGGCGCTGGCCAACATATCCACCGCCGGAATTCGAGTGCCTCCCCGACCTCCACTGATCGATCCGCAACGACCGTTTGGCTTGTCAGCCGCCGCGTGGCATTTTGAAAACCCGGAGCATTTCCGCTTCTGATTGAATCAGATGCGAAGCTCTAGATGTTGTTTTGACGCGTTTTCTTCACGCGAACCGGTATCCACTTCGCTCGAAAACGCTGTAGATTTCCCGGAAACGAGCGCACGAATGCCCGCTGCTCACGACGAGGTCACCAATCTGCCGCTGGCGGCCGATTTCGCGCCGGCTACAGCAGCCGATTGGCGCAAGCTGGTCGATGACGTGCTGAAGGGCACACCCTTCGAGAAGCTGGTTGGAAAGACCTATGACGGTCTTAGGATCGAACCGATCTATACCCGAGCGAAAGGCGCGTCAGCGATTGGCGGCCGCGCCGCGGCGGCACCATGGCAGATCATGCAGCGGATCGATCATCCCGATCCCGCACAGGCCAACGCACAGGTGTTGCATGACCTCGACAACGGCGCTGGCGGCCTGACGCTGGTGTTCGCGGGCGCCAACGGCGCGCGTGGCTTCGGACTGCCGCCGACCGCAGAAGCTGTTGCCAAAGTGCTGGACGGTGTTTTTCTCGATGCGGGCATCTCCATGGAGTTGCAGATCGGCCCGCAATCGCGCGCGGTCGCGTTCCAAATCGCGGACTACATCAGAACGAAGGGAATTAGTCCAACCACTTGCGATATCCGCTTTGGTTTCGATCCGCTCGGCGCGTGCGCGACATCCGGATCGAGCACGGGCGCGTGGGTTGAGATCGTTCCGGCCGTGACGGATGCCGCTAAGGTGCTCGCCGACAGGGGCTTCAAGGGGCCATGCTTTGTCGCCGATGGCCGTGTGATCCACGACGCCGGCGGATCGGAGGCTCAGGAGCTTGCCTTCGTCCTGGCGTCGGCGGTGGCCTATCTTCGGGCTCTTGAAAGCGCCGGCATTGCCCTCGATGAGGCGCGCTGCCTGATCTACGCGCGGCTCAGCGCCGATGCCGACCAGTTCCTGACTCTGGCCAAATTCCGCGCGCTGCGGCTCTTGTGGGCGCGGGTCGAGCAGGCTTGCGGCCTCATGCCAAAGCCCTTGCTCATCGCCGCTGAAACCGCATGGCGGATGCTGACCCGACGCGACCCTTACGTGAATATGCTGCGTGCCACGGTCGCAACATTTTCGGCGGGTCTCGGCGGCGCCGACAGCGTCTGTGTGCTCCCGCATACGCAGGCACTCGGCTTACCCGATGACTTCGCGCGACGCATAGCGCGAAACACGCAACTCATCCTGCTGGAGGAAGCTAGCCTTGCCAAGGTCGCAGATCCGGCGGCAGGCTCGGGCGGCATCGAAGCCTTGACGCAGCAGCTTTGTCAGAAGAGCTGGGCGCTGTTTCAGGACATCGAGAAAGCCGGTGGAGCTTTCGCCGCACTCGAACAGAACCTGATCCAGCGCAGCGTTGCCATGACGCGCGCTGCACGCGAAAAGAATGTCGCAAAACGGCGCGACGTGCTCACCGGCACCAGCGAATTTCCTAACCTGCATGAGAAGCCGGCCGACGTGCTCGACCTCAGGCCGGTCACACCCGAGCCTTGCAGCAAGGCAGAGATTATCTTCGAGGCGCTGGCGCCGATACGACTCGCTGTCCCCTTCGAAAAGCTGCGCGACCGTTCCGATGATTGGCTCAAGGCCACCGGCGGACGGCCGAAAATCTTCCTCGCCACTCTCGGCGCCCCTGCCGACTTTGCCGCTCGCGCGACATTCGCCCGGAGCTTCTTCGAGGCCGGCGGCATCGAGGCGGTCGATTCAGGGTTGGCGGGAAACGGAGGGAACGCAAAAGATCCGCTCGCCGAAGCCTTCAAGGTGTCTGGAGCCCAAATGGTCTGCCTGTGTTCCTCGGATCAGGTCTATGCCGAACAGGCTGCTCTCGCGGTGCAGGCCTTTCATGCCGCAGGTGCAAGCCATATCTATCTGGCGGGGCAACCAAACGAGCTGGAACCCGCCTTGCGCCAGGCAGGCGCGTTCGATTTCATCTTCGCGGGGACCAATGCGTTGGCGGCGCTGAACGACGTCTGGCAGCGACTGGAGCGATCATGGCCGAGAAGATGAAACCGTCGCAGACCGGCGGATGCCAGTGTGGCGCCATCCGCTTCGCGCTGACGGCACCCCCGGTGCGCATCAGCATTTGTCACTGCCGCATGTGCCAGAAAGCTGCCGGCGCGCCATTTGCGTCTTTTGCCGAGATTCCGCGCGAGAACTTCCGCTGGACCAAGAGTACGCCGGCGACGTTCCGGTCATCCTCCATCGCGGAGCGCGCTTTCTGCGCCGCCTGCGGCACACCGTTGAGTTTCAGCCGCATCGGCGGCCCTTGCATCGAGATCATGACCGGCGCATTCGACCGGCCCGACCTGCTGATGCCAACCGGGCAATACGGAACGGAGTCCCGGCTCGGCTGGATTGCGACCATCGTCAACCTGCCGAGCCATACCACGACCGAAAATTACGGACCGGAAAAGATGGCGACCATCATCAGCCACCAACATCCGGACCAAGACTGAATAATGATGACCCGCATCCCCAATTTCGCCGACGTCGCGTTCGCGCCGGTTACGCCTCTTGTCGCTGGCAGCTTCGAACCATCTCCGGAATTCTGGCCGACCCCAGAAGGCATCCCGGTCAAACCGAGCTACAGCGAAGCCGATCTTGTCGGTATCGACTTTCTCGACACATGGCCCGGCATCGCGCCTTACTTACGTGGTCCCTACCCGACCATGTACGTCAACCAGCCCTGGACCATCAGGCAGTATGCCGGCTTCTCGACGGCCGAGGATTCCAACGCCTTCTATCGCCGCAACCTCGCCGCCGGCCAGAAGGGGCTCTCGGTTGCCTTCGACCTCGCCACCCATCGCGGCTACGACTCGGATCATCCTCGCGTTTCAGGCGACGTCGGCATGGCCGGCGTTGCGATCGATTCCATCTACGACATGCGCACGCTATTCGCCGGCATCCCGCTCGACCGGATAAGCGTGTCGATGACTATGAACGGCGCGGTGCTCCCGATTCTCGCGCTGTTCGTTGTGGCAGCCGAAGAACAGGGCGTGCCGCCGGAAAAACTCTCGGGCACCATTCAGAACGACATCCTCAAAGAATTCATGGTGCGCAACACCTATATCTATCCGCCTGCGCCTTCGATGCGGATCGTCTCCGACATCTTCGCCTATACCTCGCGCAAGATGCCGAAGTACAATTCGATTTCGGTCTCCGGCTACCACATGCAGGAGGCAGGCGCGACGCAAGACCTCGAACTCGCCTATACGCTCGCCGACGGCGTCGAATATGTCCGCGCGGGCCTCAATGCCGGCCTCGATATTGACCGGTTCGCGCCGCGGCTGTCGTTCTTCTGGGCGACCGGCATGAACTTCTTCATGGAAGTCGCCAAGATGCGCGCCGCGCGGCTATTGTGGGCCAAGCTCATGAAGCCGTTCAATCCGAAAGATGCGCGCTCGCTCAGCTTGCGCACCCATTGCCAGACCTCCGGCTGGTCGCTGACCGCACAGGATGTCTTCAACAACGTGATCCGCACCGCGATCGAAGCGATGGCGGCGACGCAAGGTCATACCCAATCGCTGCACACCAACGCGCTCGACGAGGCCCTGGCGCTGCCGACCGACTTCTCCGCCCGCATCGCCCGCAACACCCAGCTTTTCCTTCAGCAGGAGAGCGGCACCACGCGCATCGTCGATCCCTGGGGCGGCTCGTATTACGTCGAACGGCTCACGCATGATCTCGCAATGAAGGCCTGGGGCCACATTCGCGAAGTCGAGGAACTCGGCGGCATGGCTAAGGCGATAGAGGCCGGCGTGCCCAAGCTACGCATCGAGGAAGCGGCCGCCAGGACGCAAGCCAGGACCGATTCCGGAAAGCAGGTCGTGATCGGCGTCAACAAGTACAAGCCCGAGCACGAGACGCCGATCGACGTGCTCAGGGTCGACAACTCGACAGTGCGGGGCCTGCAGATCGAGAAGCTGAAACGATTGCGCAGCGAGCGCAGGCAGGAGGATGTCGATGCCGCGCTCGCGGCGCTGACGCGCTCGGCCGGCGAAGGCAACGGCAACCTGCTGGCGCTCGCCATCGACGCGGCGCGTGCCAAGGCAACCGTCGGCGAAATTTCCGACGCGATGGAGAAGGTGTTCGGCCGGCATCGCGCCGAAATCCGGTCCATCACCGGGGTCTACAAGCGCGAGGCTGCCGCCATGTCCGACAAGGTTTCAAAGGTGCAGGCGCTCATCGACGCCTTCGATGAGGCCGAGGGACGCCGCCCGCGCATCCTCGTCGCCAAGATCGGCCAGGACGGCCACGATCGCGGCCAGAAAGTAATCGCTTCCGCGTTCTCCGACATCGGCTTCGACGTCGATATCGGACCGTTGTTTGCGACAGCGGAAGAAGCCGCGCGGCAGGCGGTCGAAAACGACGTGCACATTCTGGGCGTGTCCTCGCTCGCTGCCGCTCACTTGACGGCAGTTCCGGAATTGAAGGCCGCGCTGAAAAAACAGGGCCGCGACGACATCATGATCATCGTCGGCGGCGTGGTGCCGCCGCAGGATTACGATGCGCTCTACCAGGCCGGCGCGGAGGCTATCTTCCCTCCCGGAACGGTGATCGCGGAAGCCGCCGAAGACCTTATCCGCAAGCTCAACGAGCGGCTCGGCCATAGCGCGGCGACGGAGTAGCGTAGCCACTTTGACGCCGCAGTCATGCCCGCGCTTGTCGCAAACCCCCACGTCTTCGTGTAATCATCCCGATCTTGATAAGTGGGCCGAACGTAAAGCCCCGCCATGACGAGTGTTGCCATGATCTGCCACGACTCGCTTTCAATCAAACCTCTCGTCAAACTTTCTTTGTTTGGCGGACTCATCGCGATTGCATGTGCCAGCGGCGCCCTTGCCAAGTCGAAACCCGACGCCATCGTCAAGACCAAGTACATCGATGCCAGCGTGACGCTCGACAGCGCGTCCGGGCCAGTGCGCCGCTGGCCAGTGCGCCGCTGACGGACAGCCTTCTCGCGGACGGCAAGCATTGGATCGAGAAGAACCGCGTGGATGCCGCGAAGGAGTTCAAGTCCTCGCTGGAACTGTTCCGCGATGGCCACGCGTGGACCTTTGAACGCACCTACGCCCAAACATCGAACGTCGGCGGCCGGTATGTCAGCATCGTGCGCACCGACTATGTCTACACTGGCGGTGCCCATCCAAATACGCTCATCGATACGATCCTGTGGGACGAAGAGGCGAAGAAGCAGATCAGCATCCGTCCGTTCTTCAAGGAAACCGCCGACAACGGCCCAACGCTGAAAATGCTGCGCGATGCCGCCATGGCCGCGGTAAAGGTGGAGAAGAAGGCCCGCGGCATCGACGATTCCGGTGCCATCGACTGGTACAAGGAGGTGAAGGCTACGCTGTTGAAGGTCGGAGCGATATCGCTGGCCCCCTCCACTATGGCCGGCAAGAGCGCCGGCCTCGCGTTTCATTACTCGCCCTACGCCGTCGGTTCCTACGCTGAAGGTTCATATACCGTGTTCGTGCCGTTGGAGACTTTCAAAGAGAACCTCTCGACGCAGGGTCTTGCAATCTTTGGGGGCGACCAACTTCCTGATACGAAGCCCGACGCCGAATGAACGGCCCGCTTGCGATCCCAAGCATCGCTGCCAACATCCGCGCCGGCAATCGCGCAGCGCTGGCGCGCGCCATCACCCTGATCGAAAGCCGCCGCGCCGATCACGAGGCCACCGCGCGCGAACTGGTGCAGGAACTTCTGCCAGCGACCGGCAATGCCCTTCGCGTCGGCATCACTGGCTCACCCGGCGTCGGCAAATCCACCACCATCGACACGCTCGGCATGGACCTGATCGCGCGTGGCCGCCGGATCGCGGTGCTGGCGGTTGATCCGTCCTCGGTGCGCAGCGGTGGCTCGATTTTGGGCGACAAGACACGGATGGCGCGACTGGCGGCATGCGAGGCGGCCTACATCCGGCCCTCACCTGCCGCGGGAACGCTAGGGGGTGTTGCGGCGAGGACGCGCGAGGCGATGCTTTTGTGCGAAGCGGCGGGCTTCGACGTGATCCTGGTGGAGACGGTGGGAATCGGACAGTCCGAAACCGCCGTGTACGACATGACGGATTTCTTCCTCGCTTTGATGCTACCCGGCGCCGGCGACGAATTGCAAGGCATCAAGAAGGGCATTGTCGAGCTCGCCGATATGATCGCGATCAACAAGGCCGACGGCGATAATCTGCCGCGCGCCAATGCCGCGGCCGCGTCCTACCGTTCCGCGATGAAAATTCTTTCACCTCGCTCGCAGCATTGGTCCCCGCCGGTCGTGACCTACTCGGGGCTGACAGGGTCAGGCATCCCGGAGCTGTGGCAGACGATCGTCGAGCACCGCGCCGCGATGAACGCCTCCGGCGAGTTCACGCAGCGGCGCGGCCAGCAACAGGTGAAGTGGATGTGGTCGATGTTCGAGGATCGCATGACAACGCGCCTGCGCAATGATGCTTCGGTCCGCGCAAAAGTGAAGGCGACCGAGACCGCGGTCGCCGAAGGTCGCGTCACGCCCGGGCTGGGGGCGAGTCAGATGGCGGAACTGCTGCGATAACGGATTGCCCTCTCCCGCAGGGGAGAGGGAAAGCGCGCCTCGACGACAGAATCGTGTTTCACCATGACTGCTTCACTCCGCATCCTCATCACCGGCTTCGGCCCGTTTCCGGGCGCGCCGTTCAATCCAACCCCACCGCTGGTCGAACGACTCGCAAAGCTGCGTCGACCCGCGCTGAGCGACGTCACGATCACAACCCACATCTTCGATGTCGCGTACGCCACGGTGGATCTTGAACTGCCGCAGCTTCTTGCAACGCATCGTCCGCACGCGCTCTTGATGTTCGGTCTCGCGGCGCGCACACCCTGGCTGCGGATCGAAACCCGCGCGCGAAACGCGATAACCACGATCTGGCCGGACCGGCGCGGAGCGCGGGTTCGTAAGGGATCGATCGCAGGCACGGCGAATGCGCGTGCGTTCGGACCGCATGTTTTCAGGCTGCTGCGCGCGGCACGCCTGACCGGCATCGACGCCCGCGCCTCGCGCGATGCCGGCAGCTATGTTTGCAATTACCTCTGCTGGCGCGCCATCGAGGCCGCCGATCATCAAACGGGACCGCGCCTCGCTGCGTTCATTCATGTTCCACCGCTGAGGCGCGACGGCTCGGCTCGCGTCCCCGGCGGCATTACGCTGGAGCATCTGGCCGATGCCGGCGAGGCTATATTGCTGGAGCTAGTGAAGGAGGTACGCCGCGCGTAAATCTCGAAAACTCATGGTCCCCCGCGTTCGGCGATGGACAGCCATGTCCGAAACGGGCATTGTTGCAACGCAACAGCGGGATCGATATGGCTGCTTACCGATCTCCCGAGACAAATCGATGACCGACACCGATATGGACGGGTGGGTATCGCAAGCCCATCAGCCGAGAGGGTTTCCTGAGTTTGTCGCCCTCGTCGCCTGCATCATGGCGCTAAACCCAATTGCGACAGACATGATGTTGCCGGCGATGCCGGACGTCGGCGATGCCTACGGGATCGCCAATCCCAATCACGTCCAGGCCGTGATCTCTATGTATCTGGCCGGCTTCGGCGCAGGCCAGTTCATCATGGGGCCGCTGTCTGACCGGTTCGGCCGCCGTCCGATCCTGATTGGCGGAATGCTGCTCTACAGCGCCGCGGGCCTGTTGTCGGTGATCGCATCCTCGTTTGAAATGATGCTGCTGGCGCGGGTGCTGCAGGGCGTTGGAAGTTCGGCCGCCCGCGTCATCGCCACCTCGATCGTGCGCGACTGCTACGCTGGACGACGCATGGCGAGCGTGATGTCGCTGGCGATGATGATTTTCATCTCGGTGCCCGTCCTTGCGCCGTCACTCGGTCAAGCGATTCTGCTGTTCGCAGAGTGGCGCGGCATCTTCGTGGTGCTGACCGCCTACGGTTTGCTCGCCCTGGCGTGGTGCGCAATCCGATTGCCGGAGACCCTGCCGGCCGCGGGACGCAAGCCGCTGACCGCTGCAAGCGTGTTCGACGCATTCCGTCAGACCGTCACCAACCGGCAGACCATTGGATATGCGCTCGCCGCCGGCGGCATCCAGAGCGTGTTGTTCGCCTATGTGTTCTGCTCACAGCAAATCTTCACCGGAATTTACGGCCTCGGCGACTTTTTTCCGCTCGCCTTCGCCGCCATCGCCACCGGCCTTGCCGCGGCGGGTTTCCTGAATGCGCGCATTGTCGGCCGGTTCGGCATGCGGGTGATCTCGCACGGCGCTCTGACGGGATCGGTGGTAATCGCAGCGCTGACGCTGCTCACCGCGTGGCAGGGCTGGCTGTCGTTTCCGATCTATATGATGTTCGCGATCGGCACGATGTTTGCTTTCGGGCTGATGTTCTCGAACTTCACCGCGCTCGCGATGGAACCGCAAGGCCATATCGCGGGAACCGCATCATCCCTGTTCGGCTCGATCACGACGTTGTTAGGCAGCGGCGTCGGCGCCCTGATCGGGCAGGATTTCAACGGCACCATGCTGCCGTTCGCGACCGGCGCTTTCCTTTGCACAATCGCCGCTTTCGTCGTGGTGATCGTTGTCGAGCGCGGACGGTTGTTCGTGCCGCACAATCCAATGGTCCCGACGCCGCCGCATTAACCCTGTCGCCAACAATCGCTCGCCTTCGTCGTCGCCGCCAACCGTCATCACCGTTTTCCGGGTTACATCCAGACGTAAGGCGTTTGCTTTGGCTCAGAGGATCAACACTCCATGGATATCGATCGCCGCCATATCCTCGGAGCTTCCGCCGCCGGCATGGCCGGTGCAGTGGCGATGCCTGCGGATTCAGTCCGTGCGGCACCGCTGACATCGACGCTCGGGCGCGACGCCACTCATTATGGCGTACGGCCCAACGCAACCGGCGACCAGACCCGCGCGCTGCAACGGGCGATCGATGAGGCGACCCGCGCCAACGCGCCGCTCGCGCTGCCCCCCGGCGTCTACCGCACCGGACCGCTGCAACTTGCCAAAGGCTCGCAACTCATCGGCGTGCGCGGCGCGACCACACTGAGGTTCTCCGGCGGCGCTTCGCTGCTGGCAGCCGAGGGTGCCGACCACATCGGCCTCAGCAACCTCACCCTTGATGGAGACGGCATTCCCCTCCCCGGGCGGCGCGGCTTGATCCATTGCCTTGGCGGGCGCGATGTCCGGATTCTGGATTGCGCAATCACCGGCAGCGGCGGCAACGGTATCTGGCTCGAAAATGTCGCCGGTGAGATTAGCGGCAATGTCATCGATAAAATTGAAACGACGGGGATTGTCTCCTTCGACGCGCTCGGGCTGACGATCGCGCGCAACACCATTCTCGGGACAAAAGACAACGGCATCGAGATCCTGCGTACGGCCATCGGCGACGACGGTTCGATCGTCACCGGCAACCGGATCGAAAACATCAAGGCCGGCCAAGGCGGCTCCGGCCAATACGGCAACGCCATCAACGCGTTTCGCGCCGGCAACGTCATCATCAGCGGCAATCGCATCCGCGATTGCGATTACTCCGCCGTGCGTGGCAACTCGGCATCGAACATCCAAATTACCGGCAACAGCATCAGCGGCGTGCGCGAGGTGGCGCTGTATTCCGAATTCGCCTTCGAGGGCGCCGTGATCGCCAACAACACCGTGGACGGCGCGGCGGTCGGCGTCTCCGTCTGCAACTTCAACGAGGGCGGACGGCTCGCGGTCGTTCAGGGCAACATCATCCGCAACCTGTTGCCGAAGCGTCCGATCGGCACCGCCCCTGACGACGATGCCGGCATCGGCATCTACGTCGAGGCGGATACGTCAGTGACCGGAAACGTCATCGAGAACGCGCCGTCGTTCGGCATCATGGCAGGCTGGGGCAAATATCTTCGCGATGTCGCGATCACAGGCAACGTGATCCGTAAAACCTTCATTGGCATCGGAGTCTCGGTCGCGGACGGCGCTGGTACCGCGCTGGTCAACACCAATGTGATTTCGGACACGCCGCGCGGCGCGGTGGTCGGTCTCGACCACGCCAAGCCCGTGACGCCGGACCTCGCAGCCAATGGCGCTGCGAAATACGCGCAGATCGTTATCGGCGCCAACGCGGTGCGTTGAAATCGAGATGGCAAGCGAAGGGGTGATGGCAACGATTTAAGCCACACGTGCCTCGGCAAGTCACCTCAGAGCCCCGCTTCTGATTCCAACAGAAACGGAAAGGCTCTAGGCCGCTTTTCCAGCCGGCACATCGTTGTTCGCTCGAAGCATCGAGTTCCTCTTGTGATCCGGCAATCGCCAGCGCTGCATGCGGCACCGCAGCTCCAGCCGGCGACTGCCCGGTGTCACCCTGAATAGCGGGAGAGTCCGAGGGTCGATTGAGCCACGACCAGTCGACTGCCCGATTGTCCGGCATGGCTTCACGCCGCGCCAGCATTCGCCAGACTTCGACGACGGTCTTTGCCTCCCGCAGGTTTTCCATGAAAGCATTTTCGGAATGGTAACGTCGCCACCTGCCGCTTTCATAAAGCTCGATCAGAAAATCGAGCCGCTGTTCGGCAAGTACACACCAGCGATTGAGGACGTCTTGAGCGTGGTCGGGCGTACGCCCGGCATCGTATCGTTGAGTCATTGGGGGACAGTCCGCAGGGAGGGAAACGGACGCAGACGCAACGAACGAATTATTCAAGCTTGCGGGATATTCTGTGGAAAACCTGAGCGAAGTCCAGCGCTTTGTGGCGTGAATATGACGCCATTGTGGAAGCAGGCCATAGGACCGGTGTTACAGGCGGCCTCGCAAACGGCAAGGAGATGCTGCGTGGCTGGATCACAAACGTGCGATCGAAACAAACTGTGCTCGCTCGGCGATGAATGGCAGGCTGCCGACCCACGCCGAAACGCTGATCACAATAAAAAGCCCCGCCTTTTGGCGGGGCTCAGGATCACCACTTCTGGCGACCATACCAATCATCGATTTCCTTCTTCGCTTGGTCCTTCTGGTAACCGTAGCGTTCCTGAATTTTGCCCTCAAGCTGTTCGCGCCTACCACCGATGACATCAAGATCATCGTCGGTCAGCTTACCCCATTGCTCCTTGACCGCACCTTTTAGTTGCTTCCAGCTTCCTTCGACACGGTTCCAATCCATCGCAAATCTCCTGTTGTTGCGGGGGTGAAACGCGGAAACAACTCGGTCGTTCCTATGTGTCTTTTGTGCATAGGAGCGCAGAACAAACGCAGGCACATCAAAAGGACACAGAAATGAGAAGACCCGCCCGGGGGGACAACCGGGCGGGTCAAGCCATATGGGCGCTGGGGTGGATGGGCGCTCGCGCCTAATATAGCCTCAGGGGAGTTTGGCCTCCCACACTCATTCTGTCGTCGAGCCCCCTGAAAACGTTCAAGGAAGACAGAAACTTTTTTAACGATCTGGAAAGACTCTGATGGAATCAGAAGCAGAGCTTTATGATTTTGATTTGACGCGTGTTCACGCGAACCAGCATTCACTTCGCTCAAAACGCTCTAGCTATTTCGCGGGCGAATCAGTGCCGCCTGGATTCGTACTCACCGGCGCTGGCTGCGGTTCGCTTGAAGGCGCGGCCTCACTGGTCGTCACAGGAACAGCACTGGATGCGGCAGGCACCGGATCAGACACGGCCGTGACGGGCGCGGTTTTGTCAGCGGTCGGGACCGCGTTTTCCGGAACAGCTTGCACAGCGCGACACGCATCCGCCTCGCCAGCACCGTACAGATCGTCACGGCCAGGCACACCGAGATCGCGCGCGCTTGTCGTCAGGATGGCGCGGACTTCGGCGGGTGTCAGCGTTGGACGACGCTCCAGAACCAGTGCAGCGAGACCACTGATGTAAGCTGCGGAGAACGAAGTCCCCGACGTCATCTGATATTTGCCGTTCGGTGCAGGAAGAAAAATATCAACGCCGGGGGCAGCGACTGCAACGTGGCTGCCACGATTGGAGGCCGCGAACAGCCGGTCGTCGGCGTCGGTCGCGCTCACCGCGATCACCTGCGCGTCGGCGGCCGGATGGAGCGGCGGCGATTTCGGACCAGCATTACCGCTCGCGGCCACCATGACGATGCTTTTCGCCGCGGCCGCAGCAATGCCGCGCGAGACCAGCGCATCCTTCGGACCGGCAAAACTCATGTTGATGATCTGCGCACCATGAGCCGCCGCGTAGTCGAGACTCTTGAGGATGGTGAACGAGGCGCTCTCGGCCGTGCCCTGCGTCACGCCGAAGGCACGGATCGCGAGAATCTTGGCGGACGGAGCGCTCCCCATCAGCCGCGCATGGGCGACGATCGCGCCGGCAATACCGGTGCCGTGCACGTGCGGCTCGCCCTTGCTGTCGAGTGCATCGAAACTCGCCGCTATCGAACCGGCGAGTTCAGGATGATCTGCATCGATTGCGGAATCGATCACCGCTACAATGACGCCGTTGCCGTGTGCCAACCCATGCGCTTCCGGCAGCCGCAGCTTTGCCAGCGCATACTGCGCAGGGTCGCCTTCGGTCACTACCGCCGTCTTCTGATCCTGGAGAATATAACGGAAATTTGGCTGCGCCGAACGCACGGCCGCATCGGCGCGCAGTTCACGTTGCACATCTTCGACCGGCCGGCGGCCGACAATGCGGAACAGACTAACCGTACTGCCCGTCAGCAAAAAATTCTGAGAGAAGACACGCTGCAACCGATGCCGCCGCGCCAGTGCAGTGAGTTGCGCATCCGGCATCGCGGCCGTCTCAGCGACAATCTCGCCGGGCAGATAGCTGCGCGTCACTGCGGCCTGCCTCGCATTGCGGCGAGGCCCACCGTTCTGATCCTGGGCCGGCGGACCATTGCCTCCGAGGTCGGCCACGAACGGACGGCCGTTGCAGTCGCCGCTCATCGCGCCATTGCCGCCTGAGCAAACCGGAAATGTATTAGGCGCATAGCGAATAAAGGAAATGCCTGACGCCGTGACCCCGATGACTGGCTTTCGCGGTTTCTGTTCACGGATAACTGTTTTGCGGGGCTGGGGCCGCGATGGCCGGCCGTTCACACCGCCGTCGCGCTCGATGGCACGGTAAGGTGCTTCGACATAAGGTGCCCTGCTGGAAGTCCCGATAGCACCGAGCATCAGCCCGTAACCTAAGCCCAAGCCCAGGCCGGAGCCTAGCCCCATGCCGCGCGGTCCGCCGCCCGGCGAGGGCATCGGCGCGCGCCCTTGCATACCGAAGCCTGGAGAGCCCCTGGATCCTTGCATATAACCTTGCGCATGTGCCGTCGAAGCATCGCATGCGATCCAGCACAAACTTGTCAGGGCAAAGAGCGCGGCGCTCCATTTCGTTATGCCCGTCATGCGCTGGCGCATCGCACTGTGCTCCATTGTGGCTCCCCTGGCGCCGCAAAGCGGAAACCGAGTGCGGTCAGAAAAAGTTCACGTCCACTACTCGGCAGGAACCGCCAGATTGACGATCGCTTCGCTCTGGAGCTTGCCCAACAGGCCAGGAAAATCCTTGTGCTGATCGAAGCGCAACTGGAACAGGCCGTTGCGGGACACCGAAACAATCGTGGCCTGGTAGGTGTCCAGGAAAGTACTAATGTCGGACATGCGCGCATCCGGCGCGAACCGTACCAACGCCTTCGGTCCCGCTTCCACGGCCAGTCCGCGGGTCAATGGTGCATCCGGCGCGCTGTGAGACGCTGTGCGAAACGATTGGCCGCCATCGTCCTTCGTCAGCATCGCGGCGATCACGCCGGCCTGGAGCACAACCACGAGCGCTCCGACCGCACCGGCCGCCGCCAATGTGCGCGGCGACAGGTCGCTAAAGAACTGCGAAACCCGCGCCCACAGGCCGAGGCGCGCTATCGGAACGCTCAGTGCCGGCTCGGCGTCGATTGCGGCGAACAGTTTTTGCAGCGCGCCTACAGACGGAGCGCCGAGGCTTTCATTGAGTGAAATGGTTTCAACATATTCATCCCGGATCACCGCATATTGCTTCGCCAAATCGGGATCGCGCGCGAGCGCTTCCTCAACCCGGCGTATGTCACGCGTGCTCAGCGTGCCGGCAGCATGCCACGGTAGCAGCGCCTCGACATCTCCAGGCTCGTCGTCCGTGACCCTCTTCGCCGCTGTCATGGCCAACCTCGTTCGATTCCGGCTGCCTTCAGCAGACCGGCCAGTTTCTTGCGCGCGTAGAACAGTCGCGTCTTAACAGTGTTCTCGGGTATTCCGACAATCTCAGCGACCTCTTCCACCGATTTCTCGTGGTAGTAGACGAGATCGACGATCTCTCGGTGCTCGGCTGAAAGCTGCATCAGACACTTGCGGAGCGCGTTTCCCGTATCCTTCTTCTGTACCGTCACCTCCGGATCGTCGGATTGATCCTCGATTTCATTGGCCGTCTCATCATCGAGTTCGGCATCCTTCCTGCGGCGAAGCGCAGAGAGGGCTTTGAATCGCATAATTGCCAGCAACCAGGTGGAGACCGCGGATCGCCCTTCGAATTTGCCGGCCTGACGCCACACATCGAGAAAAACCTCGCTGATAAGGTCTTCGGCGATCTGTTCGTTCCGCACGAGTCTCAGTCCAAAACGAAAGACCCTGACGTGATGACGCCCGTACAGCACCTGCATGGCGAGGCGGTCGCCTTGAGCGATCCGGGCAATTAGAGCTTCATCGGAAGCCGCCTAAGTCGTACTCACTTGCCGTCTCGTAGAATTGGTCGGGTTTGCGGGGAAGAAGGTTCGAATGGCAAAGTAAAATCTTCTCAAATTACAAGCAATCAGCCGTTCGGCCACGGCTAGGTTGTGCCCGAATCGGCGAAAAGGGCAAGCGCCATGGGTATCTGATAAAGAGCAGCGTTCCGTGTGGAACAACCTGCCCGAGGCACATCCCGATAAAAAAACACACCAAACTTAAAGGCTTTTCGCCGTAAATTCCCCGCCCAGCTACTCATCGACGGGCCATTTGAATAGTTTGGCTCCGATCGCTCGATTCCGCAGTGGTCTGCCGCGGCAGCCATCCTGGATCAGCGCGATCGGAACGTCACTGCAGAACTCTAGGATAGAGCCATGCTTTCCAAGTCGGCGGGGTCGGCAAATCTGCTCGAGGAACTCCAGACCGTTCTCACCCATGGCACAATCGCGCGGCGGATCGAAACACTGCAGCGAGTCACCGACCTTTTCCTGAACCACACGGTCGACTATTCCGACGATCAAATCACGCTCTTCGATGACGTTTTTAATTGCTTGATTCATCACATCGAGAGTTCGGCGAAAGCGCTGCTTGCCAGACGCCTGGCTCCCGTTGCAAAGGCTCCGCCGCAGATCATTCACGTCCTCGCCTTCGACGATCTGATCGAAGTCGCCGCACCCGTGCTGTCGCAATCCGAGCGGCTCAGCGATGATGTGCTTATCGAGAGCGTCCGCAGCAAAAGCCAGGCTCATTTGCTGGCGATCTCCACGCGGAGGGTTTTAAGCGTCGCGGTCACCGATGTTCTGATCGAGCGAGGCAACGACGAAGTCGTCAAAAGCACCGTTAACAATCCGGGCGCTGATTTTTCCGAGCTTGGCTTCACGCAGTTGGTCGAACGCGCCGAAGGCAACGACGACATCGCGACCTGCGTCGGAATGCGGCGGTCGATCCCGCGGCATCACTATTTGAAGCTGATCGCGAAGGCCTCCGCCGCGGTGCGGGCGCGTCTCGCGGCGGCTAACCCAGATCTGGCAAACGACGTTTCGGTCGTCGTTAGCGAGGTAACGCGGCGAGCACGCTCGGCGCCCGGGACCATCAGCAGGGAAACGACGATCGCACATGGGCTGGTCAGGTCGCTGTACGAAGATGGGCGGCTGGACGAGCAAGAAGTCGCTGCGTTTGCGGAAGCCAGAAAGTTCGATGAAACGAATGCCGCCATTGCCTGCCTCGCCAATGTCTCGATCGCAGACGCCGAAAAAATGATGATCGAATCCCAAACCGAGGGAGTACTTATTCTGGCTAAGGTAGGCGGCCTCTCCTGGGCAACAGCGAAAACCATCATCGACATGCGCCGCGATCTGACTCACGTCGAGATGACGGACATCAATGCCGCGAAGCAGACCTATGAATGTCTGCGCCAGTCTACTGCGCAGCAGGTACTGCGCTTTCATCGAACGCAACAAGCGGCCGCTACGGGCGACGGCTAGAACCGGATAGAGTTGCGTTAATCTTTAGCCGTATCTTCGATACCCGTATCCTTTGATCGAGCATGATCCTTATCCGAAAGCCGGTTTCTTCTTCCGGGATACACGGCTAGCCAGACCGATAACCGGGCGCACCTGCCGCGGGCCCCAAGGCCAAAAACAGGCATCCGCCACCTCATATTGGTGGTTTCACCGCGATTTGGCCTTTGTGGTCGAAAAATTCCCTTTTTTTGCCCCGGTGTGGCCACTCCGGGCGTTTCTTTTGCCGGTCAGGGAACCGATAAACCGGGAGAAATCGTCATGAGCATTGGGGCTAGCGGGCGCTCGGCGTTGATCATCGCAGCCGGACTTTTACTTGGTTTCGCGGGGCCAATGCGCGCGACAGACAGCGTGGCGGAACCCACCGGAGTAGCCGCCGCCCATACCGAAAAATCGGTGGCGCCGGTCAGGTCCGGCAAACTTGCCAAACACCCATCGCACAAGCGGCAAGCCACACGCACGCGGAAATCGACCAAGCCCGAATCAAAAACCGATAAAAAAGCGGAGGAATCAACTGCCTCTGCAATCCAGGATAGCAACAAGCACATACCGCTGCCGCCGAAAGTCGCCAACGCAAACGCCAGCACCGATATCTCCCCTGGCACCACGGAAGATTTGTCCAAGGACGAGTCACCAAAAACCCAAGCGAACGCACTTGCCAATAGCGCCGGCAAGATGCTGGCTACCAATCAGGGGGATGCAGCGCCACATGCCGACAACACCCCCTCCCTTGCGGCTCCCGTGGATATCGTTCCCTCCGATGAACTCAACGAAATTGACCGCGCCCTGGCCGACAACCATCAGGACGCACCTCGCCTAGCATTGGCCTCAATTGACATCACGTCGCCCTCTAGTGGCGATACCGGCCAGGCGGCATCAAGCGACAGCTCTGCCTGGAACCATACCTCTCTGATCGGCAAGATCTTCATCGCCTTCGGCGGTTTGCTCACGATCGGGTCCGCCGCCCGGATGTTTATGGCCTGATCCGACATACGGCCACCAGGATTCCGATCTCCGAAACTTTATGATCCGTCGTCCCGACGGCGGGCCGACTCTCAAGCCGGCGTGTATTGACCTGCTGATGGAGTGGACCTGGTGTTCGCTGCCGCAAGCTTGCGGCGCGACTGGACCGCAGGCACATTGTCAGCCGCCGCGTTCCCTCACGACCGGCTAATGACAACGCGGGACGGACCATGCGCAGTTTCGAGCACATCATCGTCGAGAGTAAGGACCAGGTCGGTGTCATCAGATTGAACCGCCCGAAAATGCTCAATGCGCTGTCGTTCGCGGTGCTTCGCGAAATCGCTGCTGCGGTAGATGAATTCGAAGCCGAATGCGAAATCGGATGCATCCTGATCACCGGCAACGAAAAGGCTTTTGCCGCCGGCGCCGACATCAAGGAGATGCAGCCGAAAAGCTTCATCGACATGTTCAACGAGGACTTCAAAGCGATAGGGGGCGACCGCATCGCCACCTGCCGCAAGCCCACTATCGCTGCGGTCAGCGGCTATGCGCTCGGCGGCGGCTGCGAGCTTGCCATGATGTGCGACATCATCATCGCCTCCGACACCGCGACATTCGGCCAACCCGAAATTACGCTTGGTACCATTCCCGGCATCGGCGGCACGCAGCGCCTGACCCGCGCCATCGGAAAGGCGAAGGCGATGGACCTCTGCCTCACCGGCCGGATGATGGACGCTGCCGAGGCGGAGCGCTCGGGCCTCGTCAGCCGGGTCGTGCCCGTTGACAAACTGATGGACGAGGCGATGGCTGCGGCGAAAAAAATCGCTTCGATGTCGCGTCCTGCCGCAGCGATGGCCAAGAACGCCGTGAATCGCGCCTTCGAGACGACGCTGTCGGAAGGCGTGGACGTCGAGCGCGACCTGTTTCGTTCGACCTTCGCGCTGGAAGATCGCGCCGAAGGCATGGCGGCGTTCATCGAGAAGCGCAAGCCGAACAACAAGAACCGATGACCTAGCGTCATCGCTCGGTGCGAGACGAGGGTGGCGCTGTGTTTACTTCTTGCTCTCCTTCAGCGCGCCGTTGAGAAGCGCACGATAAAGCCTGTCCGAAAACGTATTCGGATGATCAAGCCCCATACGCGCAAGCGCGGGTTGCACCGATGCATCGCCGGGACGCAATCCTTCCATAAGCAACCCGATGAGCGCCAACGGCGAACGTGATGCGTCGCGCAAGAATTCAAGCGCCGGTATCAGCCGCTGCTCGATCTCGGTGAAATCGCTGCCGAACGGAAACGATGGCAGCAGTCCAGCCGTTCGCGCGGGGCTCAGCGCGGCGGCGATGCGCGTCGGCGTGTTGTCACAATGCGCTGCGGGAATCCGATGATCGCGCGGCAGTTTTCCGGCGTCGATCGCCTGCCGCATCAACTGGTCCTGAAAACGCGAGTCCGTTACGTTGAGCATCGCCGCGATCACATCGGCATCGGCTTTTCCGCGCAGGTCCGCCACCCCATATTCGGTGACTACGATATCGCGCAGGTGGCGCGGAATGGTGGCATGGCCGTAGGTCCAGCGGATATTGGACACCACGCCGCCTTTCTCTCGTCTGGTCGATTCCAGAGTGAGGATCGAGCGCGCGCCATCGAGCGCAAAAGCCTGCGCCACGAAATTGTATTGTCCGCCGACGCCGCTCACCACCTGACCGTTGTCGAGACCATCGGAGATCGCAGCTCCCATCAGGGTTGCGATCATCGCGTTGTTGACGAAGCGTGCGTCAACGCGGGCGCGACGCTTGGCGGCCTCATCGCCGTAAAGTTCATTAGTAAATGACACTGCTGTCATTTGAATGCGGGCGCGCTCGTCCGGCGTCATCTCGCGCAACGCGCGATAGAACGATTGCGGTCCCAAAAAGAACGCGCCGTGCAGCACCGCACCGTCGATCTCGCGCTTCAACACGCCCGCTTTAATCAGCCCGAGAAACGCCTCGAAAACCATTTCGCTGACGCCATAAAGGCCAGTTGCAAACGGCACGGTCTCCGCCATTGCACGGTCCGGCGCAAGCCGTGCGGCGATCTCACGAAAGCGCGCGTTGTCGCGGTGACGAACGATCAGGCTTTGCGCCAACGCATCACCGGTCTGGCCAATGCCGATCTGCAAACTTCCGCCGTCCTTGATCAGCCCGGCCGCGTGCAAACCGATAGCATACTTGGTGTCGGATACCGGCTCGGACGGCGGCGCGAATAACGGAAAGTCGATGGCGGGGCTGTCGAGGACCGCGCTGAACTCACTGGCCGGCAAATCTCCTGCCCCTGGCATGAACGGCAATTGCGAGTTGACCTGTCCCACCAGTTTGAACGACGCACGGCCCGCAGCGCGGGCGCGCAGAAGGTCGAGCGTGGTGTCCGTGTTGCTGCTCAGACTGTAGCGCGTCTCACCGTTGACGACGCGCTTCGCCACGAGTTGAGTGATGACGTTGAGGCCGCGGTCGAGGATATAGGATGCGGCATGAGTGTAATTGGCGGCGATGTAGTGTTGCTGGGCATAGGTGTTGCGCAGCCATTTTCCTGCCAGGAAGAAAAACTCGGTGACCTTGACGTTCGGCGGCAACGCGCCCTTATGCAAAGCGGCGGCGTAATCGAGGTCGGGCCAGTCGCCGAACAGGCGATCGATCACTGGCGCGATGAACCTTCTCTCCAGCTCGTTCGACGGGCTCGGCTTCTCGAGCGTCAGCGCCGAGAACAATGTGAGGTCGAGATTGCGATCGGCTTCCGCCCGGCGATACAGCGCATTGACGATGTGATTGGCCTTGCCGAGCCCAAGCGGCAGTCCCACCACCAGACGAGAACCGTTCTCGCGGATGATGTCATCAACGATTGCGGCGGGATCGGTGAAAATCCTGGGCATCAGACCGTCGTCCGCACGTCCATCATGTATGATACGCCTCCATGCGCTTCCATGTTCTGGTGCAGGCCGCAACGATCCAATGTAATGGCGTTCTCAATCCCTTGATAGCACCAGCCGGTCGCGGCGGCGCGCTCTCACGCCTTTGGCTTCCAGGCCGGCGACGATGGCGCTGCCGTGCGCGGTGTCCTGCGCCTCGATCACCAGCTCGACCTCGGTCATGTTGGCGGACAAAGCGCTGAACAGACGCTGGTGCTGCACCTCGACGATGTTGCCACGGAGTTCGGCAATGACGCATGCGAGTTCGGCCAGCGCTCCGGGCTTGTCAGAAATCTCCACGACGAGATCGATCAGCCGGCCGTCGCGCACCAGCCCGCGCATCAACACATTTGCAAGCGTCCGCGTATCGATGTTACCGCCGGAGACGATCAATCCGATCTTGCGCCCGACGAACCGCCCGGGATCGCTCATCAGCGCCGCAAGCGCGGCCGCGCCCGCACCTTCCGTCACGGTCTTCTCGATCTCCAGCATCTGGATGACGGCCTTCTCGATCAAACGCTCCGCGACCGTCATCACCTCGATGCCGTACTCGCGCAGGATCGCCAGCGGCAGCGAACCGACATCGCGCACCGCGATGCCTTCGGCGATGGTCGCGCCGCCGACCGAGATCGGATGCCCGGCGAGATGCTGCGCCACGGCAGCGTACGACTCCACTTCGACGCCGATCACCTCGACAGCCGACGTATGACCCGACGCCGCGATCGCGCAACCCGCGACCAGTCCGCCGCCACCGACGGGCGTAAGGATACAATCGAGCGCCGGCTGATCTTCCAGCATCTCGAGCGCCACCGTGCCCTGCCCGGCGATCACGGCCGGATCGTTGTAGGGATGGACAAAGACAAGATTTTCGTCCGCGGCCAGTTGCCGGGCAAACGCGGCGGACTCCGCCAGCATTTCGCCCTCGAGCCGCACCCGCGCCCCGAGCTTCCTGGTTCGCGACACCTTCACAAAAGGCGTTGATTTCGGCATCACGATCGTGGCGGCGATTCCGAGATTATGAGCGTGATAGGCAACGCCCTGGGCGTGGTTGCCGGCGGACATGGCGATGACGCCGCGCCGCGCCTCGTCTGCCGACAGCGTGAGGAGCTTGTTGGCCGCGCCGCGTTCCTTGAAAGAGGCGACGAACTGCTGATTTTCCAGCTTGAGCCAGACCTCGGCCCCGGTGATTTCGGACAGCGTGCGCGAATGAACCAGCGGCGTACGAATCACTCGTCCGGCGAGCCGAGCGGCGGCAGCCTTCAGTTCCGCCATTCCGATGGATTTGCCCTGCTCCGCCTCACTCATACCTGCTTCTCCGTAAATGGTCCGACTGTGGGTTATGTCACCCGCCGCAAGAAATGAAATACGTTATTTGTACCGGCGGCGTCTTCGTTTTCGGGTATGAAGCGGACGATAATCAATAACGTTCTCAGCCGGATTCATAGAGACACGGATAATATCGGCGCCGATCGCAACGTTGATTTCCAGCAAAATGCATACCGGCGCATTAATATTTGCCATCCAACATCAACTGCCGATGCGATACGGCGCGGGACAGCGCACCGGCCCTATTTCATGTTTATGCGAATGCAAGGAGCTGTCATGGCCGCTATTGATCCCTTGACCGCCGTGGGTGTCGTACTCGCTACCGCGGCGACCGACGCCGTTTATGTGATGTTCACCTCGGCCGTGGTGGCGCGACGGCGCGTCCCGGCGGCGACCTGGAGCAGCATCTGGTACCTGCTCTCGTCCTTCGCCGTGATCAGCTATACCGAGAACTGGGTCTATGTGGCCTTCGCCGCGGTCGGCTCCTGGCTTGGCGCGTTCGCGACGATCACCTTCCTGCATCGCCCACCGGGCGGACCGCCGGTCGGAGCGTCAGTGGAGTGAGAGGGCACGATCAGGCTTGAGGCCGGCATTTGTCGAACTTGAAGCGGCAAATCCATTTCTCAAGGAGAAACGGTGGATGCAAACGGAGCAATGCCGTTCTCCTTCCGGGCGGCTATGCCCGGCATAACGAATAACTCAATGAAAATCCCGCGAGCGCGGCAGGATGCGCACGTTGCGCGGGTGACGAATTCTCTGTGCCGGATTGTCGGGGTGTTCGCGGCGGTCGTCGTTGAACGGCTCGGCCGGTGTGGCCGGCGGCGGCAGCAGATGCCTGGGCACGAGCGCATCGTTCGCCAGATGCATCATCTCGGTTGAGCGATCGGTCAGCTTGCTTGCGACAAGATGTACAACCTGCTCCGGACTGCTCTGGATATGGCCTTCCACCTCGATCAGCCGCGCGCCCATCACCTCCTTGCGGTAACGCTCCATGATCTTCGGCCACACCACGATATTGGCAATTCCGGTCTCGTCTTCCAGCGTCATGAAGACGACGCCCTTGGCGCTGCCCGGCCGCTGCCGCACCAGCACCACGCCCGCACATGTGACGCGCCGCCTGTCATTGGCATGGCAAATCTCGGCGCAACTCACCACGCGCTCGCGGGTGAACATCGCGCGCAGGAATTCCATCGGATGCCCCTTCAACGATAATCGAATGGTCTGGTAATCGGCAACCACCTGCTCCGGCAGCGGCATCACGGGCAGCGGCGCGGCATGTTCGTCCGGCAGCTCGCGCGCGACGGCGCTTTCGAACAATGGCAGTGGTATGTCATCCGGCAGTCGGCGCACCGCCCACAGCGCCGCACGGCGGTCGAGCCCGAGCGAGCGAAAAGCATCGGCATCAGCCAACAGGATCAACGCGCGCTTCGGCAATTTCGTGGCGCGGGCAAAATCCTCAATGGAGGCGAACGAACAACGTTGACGCGCCGCGACAATCCGCTCGCTCCAGTCGTCTAACTCGTTATTCCGGGACCGAATCTTGTCTCGTTTCAAATACTCCTCATCCCTATCAACCCACTTGAATCCGTCGATCTGACGGAAGCCGAGCCGCACCGCGTGATGCGCGCCCACACGCTCTTCCAGCGTGTTCTGCGAATGGCTGAACGAGACGTCGATCGATCGCACCTCAACGCCGTTCTTGCGGGCATCTCCAACGATCTGCGCCGGCGCGCAAAAGCCCATCGGCTGCGAATTCAATAGACCGCAGCAAAACGCGTCGGGATGGAAACACTTCAGCCATGACGAGACATAGACGAGCTGCGCGAAGCTCGCCGCGTGGCTCTCGGGGAAGCCGTAAGACCCGAATCCCTTGATCTGCTCGAAACAGTTTTTCGCGAACACGGGATCATAACCGCGGGCGATCATGCTGTTGACCATCTTCTCCTGAAAGGTGCCGATGGTTCCCACGTTGCGGAACGTCGCCATGGCGCGACGCAGGCCATTGGCCTCCTCAGATGTGAATTTCGCGGCTTCGATGGCGATGCGCATCGCCTGCTCCTGAAACAACGGCACACCAAGCGTCTTGTGCAATACGTTGCGTAGTTCATTCCTGTCGCCACCCTTCGGATAGGGATAGTCGATATCCTCCGGCTTCATGGCTCGCCGCTTCAAATAGGGATGCACCATGTCGCCCTGGATCGGCCCGGGACGGACGATGGCGACCTCGATCACCAGATCGTAGAACGTGCGCGGCTTCAGCCGCGGCAGCATGTTCATCTGGGCACGACTTTCGACCTGGAACACGCCGAGGGATTCGCCTCGCTGCAACATCTGATAGACTTCGTCGTCGTCCCTCGACTTAATGTCCGCCAGCTCGTAACGCTTCCCCTTGTGCTCGGCGATCAGATCAAAGCATTTGCGGATGCAAGTCAGCATGCCGAGCGCGAGCACGTCGACCTTCATCATCCGCATGGCGTCGACATCGTCCTTGTCCCACTCGATAAAGGTGCGATCGTCCATCGCGGCATTACCGATCGGCACATAGGTGTCGAGCCGATCCTGCGTCAGCACATAGCCGCCGACGTGCTGCGATAGATGACGCGGAAATCCGATCAACTCGGTGGCAAGCGCAATGGCGCGGCGCACCATCGGGTTTTGTGGATCGAACCCAGCCTGCCTGATCTGCATGTCGCTGACATCATCGCCCCAGCTCCCCCACACCGTGTCGGCGAGCGCCGCCGTGACATCCTCGGTCAGCCCCAGCACCTTTCCGACATCGCGGATGGCGCTGCGCGGCCGATAGTGAATGACGGTGGCGATGATCGCGGCGCGATGGCGGCCGTAGCGGCGATAGACATACTGCATCACCTCCTCGCGGCGCGAATGCTCGAAATCGACGTCGATGTCCGGAGGCTCCAGCCGCTCTTTCGAGATGAACCGTTCGAACAGAAGATCGGTCTCAGCCGGATTAACCGCGGTGATGCCGAGCACATAGCACACGGCCGAATTCGCCGCCGAGCCGCGCCCCTGGCACAGGATGTTCTGGCTGCGCGCCCACTGCACGATGTCATGCACGGTGAGAAAGTAATGAGCGTATTTAAGTTCGGCGATCAGGTTGAGTTCCTTGCGCAGCACCGCACGCAACTTGTCGTCCGACCCTTCCGGGAAATATCTTGCGACACCAGCCCAAGTCAGGTTCTCAAGATGACGCTGCGCCGTTTTTCCGGGCGGCACCGGTTCGTCCGGATACTGATATTGAAGCTGATCGAGAGTGAATGCGATGCGCGAAGCGAACGCCACCGTTTCGGCGATCGCTTCCGGGAGATCACGAAACAGCCGCGCCATCTCATGCGCCGGCTTCAGATACCGCTCGGCATTAAATTCAAGCTTTCGCCCGACGGCATCGATCGTGATCTTTTCACGAATGCAGGTGAGGACATCCTGCAACGGACGGCGTGCAGGGTGATGGTACAGCACCTCGTTGGTCGCAAGCAGCGGCACGCGGGCGGCGGCCGCGACCCGCTGCAATCGCTGCAAACGGCGCCGGTCGTCACCGTGATAGAGCAGACTTACCGCGAGCCAGACGCCGTCCGCGCGAGCCTGTCTTAACCGGTCCAGCACTTTCAGGACTTTCGTCGTTTCAAAACGATGCTGCAAAGTCAGCACGAGAAGCTGGCCTTCGGAAAATTCCAGCAGATCATCCAGCATCAGATGACATTCGCCCTTCTCCGCGGCCCGCTTGCCGCGGGTCAACAACCGACAGAGCCGGCCATAGGCGTTGCGATCACTGGGATAGACAAGGATGTCCGGCGTCCCATCGATGAAAACGAGACGCGATCCGATCAGCAGCCGCGGCTTATAACGAACCTCGGGGTTTCCCAGCTCCGTGTAGGCGCGCACCACCCCCGCCAGCGTGTTGCGATCGGCGATACCGATGACGGGCAGCCGCAGCTCGCTCGCCTGATGCACATATTCTTGCGGATGCGACCCGCCATACAGAAACGAGAAGTTGGTGGCAATGCCGATTTCGGCATAGGGTGGAATGTCGCGCGGATGCTTCATGCGAACAGCCCGTGGACAAACCATTTTGGCGGTACGGTATCGCCGTTCTCAGCCGCTTCATAAAGACCGTCGCGATAGAGCCAGAACCGCAATCCGCTTTCATCCTCGACGCGAAAGTAGTCCCGCGTCGGCCTTGCCTCCTGCGTTCGCCACCACTCCATCGCGATGCGCTCGGGACCTTCGGCACGAACCACCGTATGAGTGACACGCCGCCAGATGAAATGACGCGGTGGTTTGTCCGGCACCTCCGCCAGCTTCACCTCGATCGGCTCCGGCCGCGCAAACATCCGCAACGGCCGCAGCGGCGGCTCGTTCCCGATACGTGCGGGCCACTCGGCGCGCATGGCCGTCACGAGATGCTGTTGCGCCGGTAATGAGAGCGACTCGCGTTCGGGAATATGCGTATCCTGTGGCAGATGCACGATGACGCGATGGCTGCCGATGCGCGCGGCAATGCGGTCGATCAGCGCCGACACTTCGTCATTGTCCTGAACATGCGCATCGAGGTCGCGCTGCTCCTGCACAACGGACTCGGTTCGCACTGCGGACAGCCGCACCAGATCGAATCCGAAACCAGGATCGAGCGGATCGATCAGCGCATCGAGCCGCTCGCGGAACAGGCGATCGACGAGTTCGCCGCGCGCAACGGGGCGGCCGGTCTCCACTGCGATGACTCGCACCGCGCCGTCGGTGCGGAAAAAACTCGCTTCCAGATGCCGCGCGCCCTTGCTATGCTTTTCCATCGCGGCGATGAGTGTGCGCGCAAGACCTGCCAGCGTCATCGCGATTGCGCCGTCGGTGGTGATCGGCTCGGCAAACCGCTTCTCGACGATATAATCCGGCGGCGGCTTGCGTGGATTAATTGGCATATCGCCTTGCCCCAGCGCCTGTTCCAGGAGCGCTGTGAAAGCGACACCAAAACGCGCGGCGATCTCGTGGCGGCCGCGTGCAGCGACATCGCCGATGGTTTTCAACCCGGCACGGCGCAGCCCGCGCGTGATCGCATCATCCGCCCCCAGCGTGAACACCGGCAGCGGCGCAACAGCTTCTAGCTCCGCGCCGGGCGCGATAATCCGGCCATGGGCATGGCGCGTCAACGCTCGCGCGCAGACCGGTGTGCCCGCGATCGCCGCGCTCACAACAAAGCCACGTCGCCTCAGCGCGTCGCACAGCGCATTCATCAACGCGGCCTCGCCGCCGAACAGATGCGCGCAGCCGGTAATGTCGAGCAGCAGACCGTGCGGCGGATCGAGCGCCACCAGCGGCGTGAAGCGGTCGCACCAGTCGGCGATGCCGTTCAATGTTTGCTCGTCCGCAATCTCGTCAGCATCGAACACGTCGATGTCGGGACAGACCGCACGGGCATTGGCCAGCGGCAGCCCGACCGCAAGGCCGAGACGTGCAGCCACATCATCCAGCGCGGTGACGACCAGCGCGTTGTTTTGTTTGGCAACGACAATATGGGGCAACTTTCCCTTCGTCTTTGCCGAGCTAGATTGTGAGTCACATGTTTCATCCAGCCCGCCGAAGCGCAATAACTCGCGCCGGATACGATCGGTCGGTAGCCGCGGCAGCCACAGGCTGAGGATGCGTCTCCGAACCATGGAACGGGACGTCACGGAAGAGGCACTCATCACACTTCCACTCCATGATCCATTGGCCGGTCTGGCCATGACGGTTACGGACAAGCCGCGTTTCGAGCATGGGGGCGCCCCACGCCTGCCATGCCGCGCCTGGCGGCGAGCGCGCCGGGCGCACGATCCACCGTGTCTCCGCGGTCGAAGGCAGCGGGCTTGCCGCCACCCGCAGCAGCAGCCCGGTAACGCCGGAGGCCCGCGCCGCCAGCGTCAGCCTGCGGCTGGCGACGAGATCGAGCAGACGTGCCTCGCCCCAGATTTCCATGACCACGACGCCGAGCGCATCGCAGGCCAGCGCATCGGCCGCTGTCCGCAACGCGCTCTCCACATCCGGCGCATGGACCGTCACCAAAAGACAGGGGTCGAGGCCGATCTCCCGCCATCCACGCATCGACAGCGCACCGGATTCCCGCGCGGCAAAATCCTGCCGCACCCAGAGCAGCGGTCGATCCTTGCCGACACGCTGCGCAAGACCTGCGATGAACCCTGTCGCCGCCGCGCTATGCCGCCCCTCCGCGAACACCTCATGCACTGCGCCCTGCGCAAGCCCGCCCTGCAGCACGGCATCCACCTCGCCGTGACCGAGCGCCGCTCGGCCCGGCATTCCGCCCCCGTGATCGGTCTCGATGCGCGCGATGTGGTCACGCAGGCGCGCAAGCTTCCCTGCGCTGCTTTCGGGTCCAGCCATGATCAAAAAAATCCGTCGTGACATCAGAACCGATGACAAGCCTAAATGTTCACTATATGTTCTAGTAAATGTCAGCCAAGGCCAAGAGTCAACCGGGACTTTCCGGCGATGCTTTCGCCAAGATCGCCAACCTCGTTTTTGTTTGTGAAACCAAAGGATTGGAGAGCCATGGAGCTGCTACGCAAGCTGGAAATCCTGGCTGACGCCGCGAAATACGACGCTTCCTGCGCCTCCAGCGGCACGGAGCTGCGGGACAGATGCTTGACCGCGCACTCAAGGAAGCCGGAATCGACCGCAAGAAGGTTTACGTTACCAATGCCGTGAATCACTTCAAGTTCGTGCCGCGCGGCAAGATCAGACTGCACCAGAAGCCGAACACGCCGGAAATCAGGGCGTGCCGCCAATGGTATGAGCGCGAGCTGGCCAATCAATCCGGCGCTGGTGGTGACGCTGGACGCGACCGCGGCGCAAAGCGTGTTCGGCAAGATCACGCCAATCAACAAATCACGTGGACGGCTGATCACATGGCCGACGGACGCAAGGCGCTGGTGACAATGCATCCGTCCTATCTGCTGCGGCTGCCGGATCAGGACGCCAGAGCCCGCGAATATGAGCGCTTTGTCGGCGATCTGAAAATTGCCGCGACACAACTGCAGCGCGACAAGGCGGCGTGATGGCCGCTGGTAGCGTCGCGTAGCAGTTTCTGTGTGCAAAGCACCTTATGCCGCCAGCGTGGTCTCGACCAGCCTGATCCAGTACGACGTGCCGTACACGATGGCGTCGTCGTTGAAGTTGTAAGCGGGATGATGCAGGCCCGCGCTATCGCCATTGCCGATGAAGATGAAGGCGCCGGGCCGCGCTTCCAGCATATAGGCGAAATCCTCCGCGCCCATCATCGGGGGCGTCCCGTGTACATTGTTATCGCCAGCAATCTCTTTCGCGATCCTGATCGCGGTATCTGTCTGCTCGGGGTGATTCACCGTGACCGGATAGCCGTGCCTGAATTTGACATGGATCCGGGCGCCGGTCGTCAGCGCCACGCCGGCGGCGACCTCTCGAATCCGTTTTTCCATCAAGTCGCGAATATCCGCCCTCAGGGTGCGGACCGTTCCGCGCAGCTCGGCCGTTTGGGGAATGACGTTGCTGGTACTGCCGGCGTGGAACTCACATACGGAAACCACCGCCGATTCCAACGGATCGACATTGCGCGACACGATCGATTGCAGGGCAACGACAAGCTGCGAGCCGGCCAGCACCGGATCAATACAGAGATGCGGACGCGCGGCATGGCCGCCGTGGCCCTCGATCCTGAAATCGACGCTGTCGGTCGCCGCCATGATAGGCCCCGGCCGGATGGAGAAGGCGCCGAGCGGCAGTCCAGGATTGTTGTGCATGCCATAGACCTGATCGATCCTGAAACGATCCATCAGCCCGTCCTTGATCATCGCCGCGGCACCTGCGCCGCCCTCTTCCGCCGGCTGAAAGATCACGACCGCCTCGCCGGCGAAATTCCGCGTCTCCGCGAGATAACGCGCAGCACCGAGCAACATCGCCGTATGGCCGTCATGGCCGCAGGCATGCATCTTGCCGGCTGTCTTCGACGCGTAAGGTAAATCGGTTTCCTCTTGAATTGGCAGCGCGTCCATATCGGCACGCAGACCGATCACCTTGACTTCCCCACCAGCGGGACATCTGCCCTTGATGACGCCGACGACGCCGGTCCTGCCGAGCCCGGTCACGATCTCGTCGCAGCCAAATTCCCGCAAGCGGTCAGCCACGAACGCGGCGGTGCGAGGAACGTCGTACAGAAGCTCCGGGTGCGCGTGGATATCCCTGCGCCAGCCAGCGATTTCGGATTGCAGATCGGCAACGCGGTTGACGATAGGCATTTTTGTTTCCGATCGGGTTGCGAGGATCTTCGCTAAAGCATTTTCAGCCGACGAAAGGGCGTCACGCCGACTTGCGAACGGCATTATCCATCAAAGTCTTGCCGAGTGACCAGATCGCGCCCGGAACCTGATGGCTTGCGGCAATGACGCTGTCGAATGAGGTCTCGATCCACTTGCAATCTTCATCATTGATGATGAGTGGCGGCAGCAGCTTGATCGTATGGCTGCCGTGACCGGCAACCTGGGTGAGTATCTTGTGATCCTTGAACAACGGCACGGTGATAAGCTGGCAGAACAGGCCCTTGTTGGCAGTCTCCAGCAGATTCCACGATGCCCTCAGTCGCAGCGATTTCGGCGGCCCGAACTCAACGCCGATCATCAGGCCCTTGCCGCGGACCTCCTTCAGAAGCTCGTAACCCGGCACCATGCGGTTGAGCGCCAATTGCAATTCCGCGCCGCGCCGCGCCGCGTTCTCGACCAGTTTCTCGGCCTTCAGCACTTCAAGCGTGGCGATGCCTGCCGCCATCGCGAGATCGTTTTTGGCGAACGTCGAGCCGTGCACGACGGCGCGATCCATCCGGTTGAATATTTTGTCGAAGATGTGCTTGCGGGTCAGCACCACGCCGATCGGCACATGACCGCCGGACAACGCCTTCGCCAGCAACACCATATCCGGCTCGACGTTCCAGTGCTCGACGGCCAGAAACCGTCCGGTCCGGCCGATGCCGGTTTGAATCTCATCCGCCACGAACAGCGTGCCATATTTCCGACACAGCGCAGCAGCTCCCGGCAGGAATTCATCGGTGGGCATGTTGACGCCCTTGCCCTGGATCGGCTCGACGATGAAGGCCGCGATCTGGCGCGACGACAACGTTTGCTCCAGCGCGGCGAGATCGTTAAAGGGAATCACTTTGCAATCGGGCAGCAGCGGCTCGAATCCGCCGCGGAAATTCTTGTCGTCTGTCAGCGAGAGCGCGCCATAGGTCAGTCCGTGGTAGCCGTGATCGCAGTAAACGATGCCCGTCCGTCCGGTGGCGACACGCGCGAATTTGATGGCGGCCTCGACGCTTTCCGCTCCGGAATTCGCAAAAAAGACCTTGTCGAGGTAGGGAACGTGAACGAGCAGCCGCTCAGCCAAAACACCGGCCAGCGTGGAGACATCCATTTGCACAAGATTGGGGAGATCACTGTCGAGGACGCCTTTCAGGGCATTCCGCAACACAGGATGGTTCCGACCAATCGCAAAAACGCCAAATCCGCTCAGTAGATCAAGGTAACGTGCGCCCTCGCGATCGACCAGATATTGGCCCTGCCCACTTTGGAAACCAACGTCGTAGCCGATGGTCTTCAGAACCCTGACAAGCTGTTCATTGAGGTGGCGGACATGCATCGCGCTGCGCTGCGCCTGCCGTTCCACAAACATCTCGGAAACGTCTAGATTTGGATATAGCATCCGCTACATAGTTCGGTTGATGGTCGCTTCGTCAACTGAAAAGCACGAACACGGTATTTGACTTTGTCACTGATCCCCAGCCCTTCTACTTAAGCACAGGCTTGAAAACATGTTGCAGCGCCCAGGACATACCATGCGCATTTTAGATTATTGCAGAACTTCCGCTATTTCCTCCCTTGTCGCAGCCGCTCTGGTGACAGCGGGATTAGGGTCCGCTATCGCGGGTGATCCCACCGGGGATTGGCTGGTTGCCGACGGGGTCGCCAAAGTCCGGGTGGCCGAATGCAAGGGCCGCATGTGGGGCGCGATCTCCTGGGAAAAAGAGCCGGGCGTCGACAGCAATAATGCCGACCACGCCAAGCAAGCCCGGCCCACGCTCGGCATGCCATTGCTGTTTGATATGAAGAAAAAAGCGAACGAAGACCTTTGGGAGGGGCAGGTCTACGACGCGAAAACCACCGGCCGGCTTCAACAGGCCAGCATCCGTCTACTGGACCCTGATAAACTCGAGATCAAGGGTTGCATGCTCGGCATCCTATGCGGCGGCGAAACCTGGACCCGCGCCGCCCCCCCAATTCCAAGCAGCCTGTCCAACGGTCCTGCCAGCACCGCGCCGAAGGCAGGCATGGCCAAGACCGCTCCATCGAAGGCTGCGCACAAGACCATCGGTCAAAAGTCTGCCACCAGTGCCACCCCGCCGACCGATCCTGTCGGCGATATCTGTCTACTTCCCGACATCGCGGGGACGGCCCATTAACGCGGGCTGAAACAAGAGCACCGCGGCAAGGGTGGTGATGAGCGACAGCGCCAGTAGCTTACCCATGCTTGCCGTGCCCGGATAACTCGACAACCACAGGCTACCGAAAGCGGTCGCGGTTGTCAGAGCGCTGAAGAAGATCGCCCGTGTGAGGCTTGATTGCAGCAGGTTCGTTCTGCCGGATCGCCAGGCCGTGACATAATAAATCTTGAACGCCACGCCGACGCCGAGCAGCAACGGCAACGCGACAATGTTGGCGAAGTTGAGAGGAAGCCCGATCATCACGCAGATCTCGAGCGTCACCGCTCCCGCCACCAGCAGCGGCACCAGGGTCAGCAGCACATCGGTAATTCGGCGTAGTGCCAGCCAGAGCAGGATGCTGATGGAGATCAATGCCCAGAGTCCCGCCTCGATAAACGCCCTAACGATGGTGTCGCCGGACTTGAGAATCGATACCGGCCCGCCGATGGCGTTGGGCGCAGCCGCGAGCACAGCGCTGGCAAATTTTCGCAGCGTCTCGTTGTGGTCCGGATCTCCGCGCGGCAACACTTCGACGCGCGTAATGCCGTCTTCGCTCTTCCAGAGCTTCACGAAATCCGGTGGCAAGGATTCAAGGGTGACAGGTTCGGCCTTCAGTAAATTTCGAAGCTGTTCGAACATGATCTTGAGCGGTTCGACGAAGGTGGCTTGCGCTTTTTCACGCATGGCTTCGTTCGAATCGGCCAGCCGGGTAAGATCGTCAGCCAGCCGCTTTGCGGCCGCGGCTCCCGGTCCCTGATGAGTGCCGGCCGCTTTCCGCAGACTATCGGCGGTGCCCTTCAGCGCATCGACATTCTCCTCGTCGGAGGGTGGCGGATCAATCGAATCCGGATTGAGCGCTGGACCAAGAATTTTAGCGCCTCGCGCGATCAGCTTGAGTTTCTCAGGCTGGTCAGCCGGGACAAAGGTATCGAGCGACCGGGTGCGTGCAACTTCAGGCACTTCGGCGAGCCGGGTCTCGACCCGCTGAGCTTCTTGCTCGGACTTGACCATCACGTTGATGGCGTTCGCGCCGGTATCGGGATCTCTCCGCAAATCCAGATATGTGGCGATCGATTCGACCTTTGAGCTCCTTAGGTGGATCGGATTGAAATCGAATCGCAGGAAGTAAAGCGCAGGCGCTCCGAGAATGACAACTGCAATAGTGCCGCCGACGATCGCCACGCGATAGTCTTCGAGAAAACGGTCGAGCGGGGCCAAAAACGCGTAGCCGACCGGCTCTTTCTCACCCGGCGGGTTCAGAAGACGCAGCAACGCGGGAAGAACGGTGATGCTTGCGAGAAACGCGATCAACATACCCACGCCGGCGATTCTGCCGAGTTCCGACACACCCTTGTAATCCGTCGGCAAAAACGACAGGAAGCCCGCCGCAGTCGCCATCGCCGCCAGCGACAGAGGGACCGAGGAACGCTTCGCCGCCACCACTAACGCTTTTTCCAGATCGTCGGTCTTGAACCGCTCGGAACGGTAGCGGACGCTGTACTGAATGCCGAAATCAACGCCGAGGCCAATAAACAGCACCGCAAAGGCGATCGACAACAGATTGAGCGATGTCACCATCATGAGGCCGACCGCCGTCGTGACCGCGAGTCCGACGAACAGCGTCGCAAACACCGCGAATATGATTTTCGGCGAGCGCAACGCCAGCCAAAGGATCACCAGCACGATCACCACCGTACCCACGCCGTTGACGATGGCGCCCTCCTGCACGGTGGCGAATTCTTCATTGGCGATTGGCACCGGCCCGGTCAGTCGGACGCGCGCACCAAACTTGCCGGCAATATCCAGATCGAAGGCGGCTCTGCGGATCGCATCGGTGGCATCCTTGCCCGGCTCAAGCGCGTTGAAATCGAGATACGGCTTGATCTAAATCAGCGAGCGGAGATCGGAAGCGGCCAGCGGTTGGTCGCTTGCGAGCTGACGCCAGGAGAAGGTGCCGCTTCCCTTGGTCAGGACGTCCTCAACGCTCTGGGCAATCGCCGAGAACGGCCGCGCCGTGCTGTCCAGTTCGAACTGACCCCGCTTCAACCCGATCAGCGCCGTTTCGAGCGCGGCGGTCAGCCCGCGCAAGCTCGGATCGCCGGCCATGATCTCGACCAGCGGCGCGGCCTCGCCAAACTGGCCCGTGAGCTGTTTGACCTCCTCAGTGGGAAGGAACAACAGGCCGTTCCGTTCGAAAAACGGCCCTCCGCCGAGTAGCTGAACCGATTCGAAATGGCGGTGGTCGTTCTTGAGCCTCGCGGCCAGCATGGCACCGGCAGTGCTGGCAAATTCCGCCGTGGGAGCCTCCACGACCGCAAGGATCAGTCTTTCCTGGTCGAATGCCTTCTCGAAAGCAATGTCACGTTGCCGCCAATCCAGATCAGGCGAAATTAACTTATTGATATCAGTGTTTATTTCAAAGTATTTCGCCGAATAGAAGACCGCCCCGGCGGCCAGCACGATCGCAACCAACGCAGTAACCCAAGCAAACCGTGTGCAAGCCTTGACGATCGAAACAACAATACCTGTCAGCACATTCTTTCTTTCTGCTACCGTGTACGTATACGCACATGAACGGACCCGGCCCGGTTCTTCTGCCTGATCTAACGACTTTTGTATGCTATTTCAGAGAATAAGGTGCGCAACACCTGCGGTGGGTTCTAGTTCGGGAGATTTGCCGACGATTCAAGCGCGTTGATATCGTTGGCTCCGCGGACGGCAAGTGACGAATCAGTGAGGGCCATTTGGGCGGGTTAGCCCATATCATAATACCGGAAATTCCAGTTCGGGATCAATCGCCGGTTAAAAAGCCTGCGTCAGGGCAACGTTTTGTTCTGACGCAAAGGCCATATATATCATAGCGTTGAAATCCAGAGAGCGCGACCCGCAGATTATATTACCTGTGACATTTCTTGAAGGCGCGTGGGATTATTTAGAAGAACGTTCAGTTCTATGTGGAGTTACAGTATAATGCATAAGGTGCAAATTGACTGATCCTCGTCCGATTGAAATTCTGCTGGCACAGCCGCGGGGATTCTGCGCAGGCGTCGTCCGCGCTATCGAGATCGTCGAGCGCGCGCTGGAGAAGTTTGGACCCCCAGTGTATGTCCGCCAAGAGATCGTTCACAATAAGCACGTTGTGGAAAGCCTGAAAGATAAAGGGGCAATTTTCGTCGAGGATCTGTCGGAGGTTCCGCCGAAGGCCGTTACCGTGTTCAGCGCTTACGGCGTTGCGCGGAGCGTGGAAGAAGAAGCTTTTGCTCGCGGCCTGCCCGTGCTCAACGCCACCTGCCCGCTTGTTACTAAGGTTCTCAACCAGGGCAAACGCTACACGTCCAAGGGGCAAACCCTGATCTTAATTGGCCACGCGGGCCATCCCGAGGTTGAGGGAACTATGGGACAGGTTCCAGGCCCCGTCCTGCTTATTCAGGATGTGGATGACGTCGCGGCCCTGACGCTGCCTTCCGATACGCCGGTGGCCTATATTACCCAGACGACGCTCAGCGTTGACGACACCAAGGACATCATTCTCGCACTCCAGCAGCGTTTCACCGATATTCAGGGTCCCGACACACGCGATATCTGCTATGCAACACAGAATCGGCAATCTGCGGTAAGGGACCTCAGCAAGCTGGTGGACGTTATTCTAGTGGTCGGCGCAGCCAACAGTTCAAATTCGAACCGGCTGCGCGAAATTGGTACCGAAGTCTGCGTTGCAAGTTACCTCATCGCTGATGGCAGCGAACTCAACCCGGAGTGGCTTAAAGGGGCGAAAGCCGTGGGCATTACGGCCGGTGCCTCGGCTCCGGAAGTCCTTGTCGACGACGTCATTGAGGCCTTGAAGCGCATCGGGCCGATAGCCGTCTCGGTACTGCCGGGACGGGAAGAAAACATCGAATTCCGGCTTCCGTCTGAACTCACCTCAGCTTGATCCCCTTCAAAATTTCAGCTGGTAACTCCAGAGAGAAGACTTGTGATGGCAATACCGTTTTTTAAAGAACTGAAGATCGGCGGATATCTGATCAAGCAGAAGATGCTGGGCCGCAAGCGCTATCCGCTTGTACTGATGCTCGAGCCGCTGTTCCGCTGCAATCTCGCCTGCTCAGGATGTGGCAAGATCGACTATCCCGACGCGATCCTCAACCGTCGTATGAGCGCTCAAGAATGCTGGGACGCGGCCGAGGAATGCGGCGCGCCGATGGTTGCTATTCCAGGCGGCGAGCCGTTGATCCACAAGGAGATCGGCGAGATCGTGCGCGGCCTTGTCGCGCGCAAGAAGTTCGTCTCGCTCTGCACCAACGCGCTGCTGCTGAAGAAGAAGCTCGATCTGTTCGAGCCTTCGCCGTACTTGTTCTTCTCGATCCATCTCGACGGTCTGCGCGAGCACCACGACAAGTCGGTGTGTCAGACGGGCGTGTTCGACCGCGCGGTCTCCGCGATCAAGGCGGCGAAGGCGCGCGGTTTCACCGTCAACGTCAACGCCACGATTTTCGACAACTATCCGGCCGAAGAGATCGCAAAGTTCCTCGACTTTACGACCGAGCTTGGCGTCGGAGTGTCGATGTCGCCGGGTTACGCCTATGAGCGCGCGCCTGATCAGGAGCACTTCCTGAACCGCACCAAGACCAAAAAGCTGTTTCGTGATGTCTTCGCGCTCGGTAAGGGCAAGAAGTGGAGTTTCATGCACTCCGGCCTGTTCCTCGACTTCCTCGCCGGCAACCAGGAATATCATTGCACGCCCTGGGGAATGCCGGCGCGCAACATTTTTGGCTGGCAGAAGCCTTGCTACCTGCTCGGCGAGGGCTACACCAAGACCTTCAAGGAATTGATGGAGACCACCGACTGGGACAGCTACGGCACCGGCAAGTACGAAAAGTGCGCCAACTGCATGGCGCATTGCGGTTACGAGCCGACCGCCGCCACCGCCGCTCTGAACAATCCGCTCAAGACGATGTTAGTGGCGTTGCGCGGCGTCCGGACGACGGGCCCGATGGCGCCCGAGATCGACCTCAGCAAGCAGCGTCCGGCGCAGTACATCTTTGCCGAGCAGGTTCAAAAGAAGTTGTCAGAGATCCGGAAGGATGAAGCTGCGGCCGCCGCTGCAAAAGAAGCAGCAAAGGAGCAAAAGGCTTCTACCGCAGCGTGACGCCATCCAGCGTTAGCGGCACCGGTTCGCATCAAGTAGCCGCTAAAGCACGATCCCGAAAACCGGCAACCGGTTTTCGGTCAAGATCATGCTCAATCGAAGGAAGTAAGAGAGTTCGATTCAACGACGTTGAAATCAGAACTCTCTTGAATTTGACTTTAAAGAGCCGAGCAAAGAGCCGAGCCCGGCTTCAATTCCATCAAAGCCGGGCGGGTTGTGGCACATTCGCTCGCAAACCGGAAAAGCCTCGCGCCGGGACGGACTCTCCGGTACGACCTTTTCGATGGCCTGGCCCCCGCGGTCTTGCGACCGACGTCGTTGCCGTATAATCCGCCGGAACGAGAACTCTCGCCGCCTAACAGAAAATTACGGCACCCGCGCAAGGAGCGGAGAGCCCGATTGAAATCGACTCCGGTAGATACCAGTGCGCCCAGGGTGAACGGATTTCGAGCAAGGCCACGGAGCACCTTCTTCAAGTCGATGTTGCCGTTTGGCTTGATGGCGTTGCGGGCGATCGCCGGCAGCGCCCGCGTTGCGGGATCACTGATCACGCGTAAGGCGGCAAAGGGGAGACCCGCCGCGGTAGCATAGGCGGCCGCGATGTGGCTTTCCATGTCGACCGCCGAAGCGCCGGTCGTAGCGTGGAGCACTGCCTTGCCGGCCTGCTCCAGGACGACCTGCTCGGCGCCGGCAAGCCCGGCGCGGACCACTTTCTGGCCGCCTAAACCGGAGCCGTTGATCAATTCCTCGCTGAGCGCAAGGCCTGCCCGCCACCGCGAAGTACCGTTCACAACTTCCGTGGCAACCACGACGTCTCCCGATTTCAGAGACGGATCAAGCCCGCCGGCGACGCCGAAGCTGATTACGCCGCGTACCGTCGACGGATCGAACCCCGCGAGGAGCGCCCGCAACTGCCGGGGATTGCTGCTGCTGCAAATGACAGTCATGCCGGGGCCCGCTGCGATGCGAGCTTCCTGAACCAGACCGGTCACAATCAATACCGGCCGCGGGTCAAAGGCATTGCCCGCGGATACGTCAATCGCCGCCCCCAAATTCACATCCCGACCCCTACCGCCTTGCTGTTGGTGCTTCTCAAATTCCGATACCGCGCCAGCGCCCAGAGCGGGAAGAATTTTGAGTAACCATGGTACCTCAGATAAAATACTCGTGGGAACCCCGTGGCCGTGTAGCGCTGCTCGTCCCACAGGCCTTTTTTTGCTTGTGTGTCTATCAGGTACCCGATTCCCCGGGCCACTGCAGGATTTTCGACCTCGCCCGCAGCCATCAAGGCAAGCAACGCCCACGCGGTTTGCGAAGCAGTGGTGGGCGCCCCCTCGAACCCCTTATAATCGAGTCGGTAGCTAACCGCATCCTCGCCCCAGCCGCCGTCCGCGTTCTGGATCGAGACCAGCCAGTCCACCGCCTTGCGAATCGCCGGATCCTGGCGATCCACTCCTGCGGAGTTGAGGGCGCAGAGAACCGACCAGGTGCCATAGATGTAGTTCAGGCCCCAGCGGCCGTACCAGGATCCCTCAGCGAGCTGGGTCCGGCGCAGGTACTCAACTCCGGCCGCCAAGGACGGGCTGCTTTCAGTCGTCTCGCCGAGTTGCGCCAGCATCGAAACGCATCGCGCGGTGACATCCTCGGTCGGCGGATCGAGCAGCGCCGCATGGTCGGAGAACGGGATGTTGTTGAGATAGTATTCAAGATTGTCGGCATCGAACGCGGCAAAGCCACCGTCTCGGCTCTGCATCCCCTCGATCCACTCACGGCCGCGTGCGATCGCCTCGTTATATTTGTCGCTCCCGTCGTTACGGCGTACCCGGTCCATCGCCATGACCACGACAGCGGTGTCATCGAGATCGGGATAATGGCCGTTGGCATATTGAAATGCCCAGCCACCCGGTCGCACGTCCGGGCGTTTCACCGCCCAGTCGCCCTTAAGAACGAGCTCCTGCTTCGGGAGCAGCCAGTCGAGGCTTTTGCCGGCGCTGTTCAGGGCCTCGGGTCCGCCGGATTCGAGCAGCGCGTGGCAACTCAGCGCGGTATCCCAGATCGGCGATACACAGGGCTGGCAATAGGCCTCATCCTTGCCGATCACCAGAAGCTTGTCGATGCCACGTCGCGTCACCGCACGCGGTGGATGTTCCGGCGGAAACCCCAGCGCATCGTACATCATCACCGTATTGACCATCGGCGGAAAGATCGCGCCGAGGCCGTCCTCGCCGTTGAGGCGCTCCTCGACGAACCCAATTGCCTTCTTCATAGCGCGCGCACGCAGCCACTTGGGAAAGAGCGGCTCGATCTTTCGCAAGATCCAGTCAAGACCGCTGAACAACGCAAACCAGGCCGGGCTCTGATGCGGAGCTCTCTTCGGCGTGCGGACGGTGGCCGGATCCTGAAGAAAAAGTTCGCGAATGCCGACGCCGCGCGGATTGCGCGCGCGCGGCTTCAGCACGGCCAGAACCATTAGCGGCACCATGGTGGTGCGCGCCCAATAGGAAACCTTGTTGAGATGAAACGGCGACCACATCGGCAGCAGCATGATCTCGACTGGCAGGACCGGAACGCTGCGCCATGTCAGAACTTCGAAGAACGAGAGCAGAAAGCGCGTGAAGACGTTCACGTTGGCCGCGCCGCCGCGGGACAGGATCGCCTCGCGCGCGCGCGCCATGTGTGGCGCGTCGACAGAATCGCCGACCATCTTCAGCGCGAAGTAGGCCTTCACGCTGGCGCTCATGTCGAATGGGCCATCATGCACCAGTGGCCAGCCACCATGCGCGCCCTGGATGCGGCGGAGGTAAACCGCGATCTTGGCCTCGAGCACTGTGTCGACCGGTTCGCCGAGGTAGTGTCGCAGCAGGATGTATTCGGACGGGATCGTCGCATCGGCCTCGAGCTCGAACACAAAATGACCGTCCGGCTGCTCAAGGTTCAGCAGTCCGCGGGTAGCGGCGCCGATGCGGTCCCCGAGGACGGCATCATCAACCGGCGCGGCCGTGGCGTTCATGGAACTCATGGCGACTGATGTCTCAGATTGAACGGGCTTTCAGAACGTGATCGGCAGCCCGGTTTCCGGAGCGGACCGATCCCTCGATGGTTGCCGGCAACCCCGTATCAGTCCAATCGCCGGCAAGGAACAGGTTTTTCCACGCCGTCAGCGCTCCCGGACGCAGGGCTGCCTGTTCGGGCGAGGCCTCGAATGTGGCGCGGCGCTCGCGCACGATCTGCCAGGCCGGCATCTCGGCTTCGATACCCGCGACCACGCAGATGTCCTTCCAGATCGCCCGCGCCAGTTCCTCGCGCGGCATGTCCACCAGCCGGTCGCCGCCGCTGATGGTGATGGAAAAGCGGTCCTGAAACGCGAACAGCCATTCAATCAGGCCATTCACGACGCCGATCATCGGGGGGTGATGTGGCGGTGGAACGAAGCGGAAGTGTGCATTGACGATGGCGCGGAATTTCGTCGGCACCGTAAGGCCGGGCACCAGCGTGGCTGCCGATCGCGGCGGCACCGCCATCACGACGGCGTCGTCCGGGTCGAGCGCGATGGTCTGATCCCCCAGCGAGAGCGCCGTAACCCGATCGTTCGCCATGGTGATCTGCCGTACTTCGTGGCCGATATCGACGCTGCCACCCCTGGCACGAATGTAGTCGATCGCCGGCTCGATCAGTACCGAGCTCAGTCCGTCGCGCGCGATCAGCGGGCGGCACGCCTGACCACCCGCCAGCAGCGTTTCGCGAATGATCGTACCGGCGAGACCCGCCGATCCGTCGGGCGGGTCGATGTTCAGCGCCGCAAGCAGGAGCGGCAGCACCAGCCGTTTGTAAAGCACGCCTTCGCACTTGATGGCATTGCCAACTCGCGTGCGGGCATTGGCCCAAATCAGCGGCGCGAGGGCAAAATAGTCTGCGAGCGATGTATCCGGCACCCGGCGGTTGCGGTCGAAAACCCAGAACGGAACCCGCCCGTCGTTGATCTGCAAGGTCCAGCGTTTATTGGCGGCAATATCGATAAACTGAAATTCGGCCTTCGGCGGCCCCTGCAAGCCAGCTTCGGAACCAATCTTGCGTGCATAGGCCAGCACACTGTGGTTGCCGGAAAGCACCAGATGGTTGCCGTTGTCGATCGTGAGATTGGTCGCGCCGTCGAAATAGGAACGGCAACGGCCACCTACCTGTTGCGCGGCCTCGTACACGCGAACCCGATAGCCGGCATCGGCCAGACGCACACCCGCTGAAAGACCGGAAATGCCGCCACCGGCGATATGAACGGTTCTTTGCATCAGATCAACGCGTATCGGAGAACAATGGCGATCTTCGCCGCGGGGCTCACGCGGACAGGTAACCGCGGCGACTGAAAGCCGCGATCCTCCAGCAGATCCAATATGGCGTGATAGTATCTCGACATGATGCGCGGCGCGCGCACGGCACGACGCGAGTTGCAATTCATGATTTCGTCCGATTTGGCGAAATGTCCCCGCGCCCGCTCCACCAGCTCGGCACAGACCTGCGGGAGCGCCGGGTTCGATATCACGGCGGCCGGATTGAAGCTGCTGATACCGGCGTGAAGCAAGCCTTCGCGCGGAAGATACAACCGTCCAAGCGCCGCGTCCTCGTCGAGGTCACGCAGGATGTTTGTCAACTGCAGTGCACGGCCAAGATGGTGACTAAGCAGAATGCCGTCCTGCTCTGGCAATCCAAACACCCGAACCGATAGCCGCCCGACGGCGCTTGCGACGCGATCACAATACAGATCGAGCGTGGCATCGTCGGGCGCAAGGATATCCGCCAGCACGTCCATTTCCATGCCGTCGATGACGGCGAGGAAATCCTCGCGGCGCAGGCCAAAGGCGCGAACGGAGGTGGCGTAATCGCGCAACCGCCCTGGGGCCTGCCCCCGGTAGAGCGCATCAATGTCGTCACGCCACTGCTGAAGCGCGGCCTGCCGTTCGGGCCGCGGATGATCCGAAATCGGCAATGTCGTCCACGTAACGGCAAAACGTGTAGATCTGGAACATCGCCTCGCGTTGCGTGCGCGGCAAGATACGCATCGCCGCGTAGAACGAGCTGCTGGAGGCAGTCGCTCCCGAACTGGCATCTGTCGTCTCGATTGTCATGCGCCAGCAGCCGGGTTCGACATCGGCCGGCGCCGAACCGAACGGCGGAGCATTTCCGTGGTGATGCCGGCGACGCTGTAGCCGAGCAATTGCAGGGGCTTCAGATGAACCGTCTCGCTCAAGGGATCGCGCACCTTCAGCAGCGCGACGATCCTGTCGGCGAACATCTGGATCACGGCGACTTCAAGTCCTAGCCGCATATCCCTGATCTCACCCGCGAGCGGCCGGCCCTGGTTGAGCAATGCTTCGGTTCGTCCAGCGAGCGCTTGCAAGCATCGCAGGAGCACCGGCGGGGCTTTGTCGTCCCCGAGCATCTCCACGGAGGCGCCCGATGCAGCAAGCGCATCGCGCGGCAGATAAACGCGGTTGAGGTTTCTGTAATCCTTGGCGCAATCCTGAAGATGGTTGTTGATCTGCAGGCCGGCGCACAGCGCGTCCGACGCGACCCAGGTCTCTTCGCTCTCGCCGTGCACGTCGAGCATGAATCGTCCGACTGGCATCGCCGAATAGCGGCAATAGTCGATCACGTCATCCCAGGTCTCGTAGCGCAGCTTGGTGACGTCCATTCGGAACGCCTTTAGCACGTCGACGGCATGGCGCGGAGGCATCGACCGTTGCGCCAGCGCCTTGCGAAGGTTCACGGCTTCGGGCTGGCTATCCCCCTGCCCCAGAAGCTCACTCTCGAACAAATCGAGCCAGGCAAGCTTGTCCTTTTCACCAAGCTCGGCGTGATCGGCGATGTCATCCGCCGTCCGGACGAAATTGTAGAACGCTAGGATCAGTCCGCGGTGACGCGGATGAATAACCCACGACGCGACGGGAAAGTTCTCGTCGCGATGGGTCTTTCCGGATCGCAGTTGGTTCGCGGCAGGCATCAGGACCGGTTACGTTGACTGAATCGCAATCGGGCCTCCCGCCGGTTCCGAAACCGACGGGCAGAGAGTCGCCCGCGCTCCATATAGGGGAAACTGCGGGCTAAACCAATGCTATCTTTCGCTTTTTAGCCCCAGCGCCCGACGCTACGAAAAGGGAACGGATAAAGCGAGATGATATGCTTTACTGGCCATGGTTCGCCAGAACCTGGTTACACGTCTTTGAGATTTTCGGGCGATTCTGCTGCAAGCACGCGAGAACCGCGAAATCGCCCTGATCCATCACTGGACGGCAGAAACGGCTGACGTCCCGCGCGCAGGCGCGGTGTTCCGCTTCAGTCCCGCTGTGCGGTTGCCCTTGGACCTGCCCACCGGGCGGTAGCCCTTGGAGCTGCCCACCGTACGGTTGTCCTTGGAACTGCCCGCCATACGGTTGCCCTCGGACCTGTGCCATCGCCACGGTCGAGCCGAATGATAAAAGGAGGGCGAGCGAGAATAAAATCTTGGACATCATAATCCTTCACTGCAACGAGGGAGAGTTCGATCCTGCACAACGCGGCGCATACCGGATGACAGGCATTTCAAATCTTGGAGGCAATCACGTCACAAACCCTTTATCGATACCATATCGAAAGAGTTCGCAAGAGGATACGGACGTGTCAAAGCTGCCAACGTCTGTCTGCCGCGGCACACAGCGATCACGATCAACCTGGGGCATTCCTGAGGACATCCTAATGCCAAAAGCGCTGCGAATGCGGCTAAAATTGCGGCGACCGCCGGATACCGCTGCAGCCCAACAGTTTTCCCAATGATAATTTCTAACACGCCTGAAATAATCGACTAAAATCACGTGGCAGGTTTGCCGATGGTCAGTCAAGTGCCATCCGCTTAGTTTGGTGACGGTTCAAATCTGCTCATAGCGGCTACACTGCGGCAACTTCGGCTTTGAAGATTGAACCTCGTGAGGCGCGGTAAGACTAAAGATACAGCACGGAATCATTGCCAAGCACCTTTTGATAGGAAACCGGGCATGAAGCTGTTTTCCATCAAGCTGATTCGGAGATCGGCGAGTGCAGCGGGCCTTGTCGCGGGCCTTGCATTGTCCGCCCCGGCTAGCTTCGGCCAGTCTGCTCCGTTTGCAGGCTTCGGGGGAAACTGGTCTGGAAAAGGCACGGTCACTCTGTCAGACGGATCGAAAGAGAACATTCGCTGCAAAGCGTCTTACAGGGTGGACCGCACAGGCACGACCATGAACCAGAACCTGCATTGCGCCAGCGACAGCTACAGGTTCGATCTCTCCAGCAACGTTGTCAGCCATGGCAGTGAGATTACCGGGCAATGGAGCGAAGCCAGCCGCAATCTGTTCGGCTCCCTGCGCGGCCGCGCGGGAGGCGGCGAGATCGAAGTGTTCGCGCAAGCCGCCGGCTATGCCGCAAACCTGACGATACGCACCCAGGACAAAAGGCAATCGGTCTGGATCACCTCGAAAGGTGAAATCAGAAACGTTTCCATCACCATGGTACGTAGCTGAGGCCGCAACCTGATAGAGTGTCTGGATCCGCCACCTTAAACTTATTTCGCCGGCTTCGCCTGGCTGTTGCGGCGGAAACGCTCAGCAAAGGTAATCAACCACATCGCCGTGGGGCGAAGGATCAGGAAGTCCGCCACAAGAGCGGCGACCATGGCGAAGGCGCTGAGCCAACCGAACAGGCGCAACGACGGCAGATCCGAAAACACTGTCACGACCAGACCGCAGGCCAACACCACGGTGGTGAGGATCAGCGCCGGTCCCATCAGCACGGTTGCGCGCTCAACCGCCTTACCGGCGCCGATACCCGGCTGGCTCTCTGATCGCAGGCGGTTGAGGAAATGGATTGTTGCGCTAAGCCCTAGGCCGAACGACACCGTGAGAGCCACCACGCTGGCGAATTGCAGCCCCTCCCCGAGTGCCCACAGCACCGTGCCGGACAGCACGACCGGGAAAATCCCGGGCAGAACACAGGCAAACATCACGACAACCGAACGGAATGCGAGTCCAATGAACACCGCGACCAGGGCAAACTCGATCGTCAGACCGTGGTTGAGTTTCTCGATCATGCTAGCGCTGTTACGAGCGGCGATGGCCGACAGGCCGGTGACAGCGATTTCATAACCGGGATGCGCTGTCCTGACCGCATCCATGGCGTGGTCGAGCTTTTCCACCACCGGCAGTATCTGGCTGGAATCCTTGTCGGGCACGCGGCCTGAGACCACGACTGCAGTCTGGTCTTCCGAGATGAAGCGGCGCACCAGATGCTTGGGAATGACGCTGACATATTCCTTGAGCGTCGCGACGTCGTGGCTGCCGGCCTTTTCGGCGAGCCAGCGCCGCAACGTTTCGAGCGACCAGACGTTGCCGACGCCGGCCTGCTCTTCCACCAGCCTATGGACCTCGGCGATGGTGGCGAGCGTCTGCGGCGAATATAGCGTCTCGCCCTTGGGAAATTCGATGAGGATATCAATCGGGTTGGCGCCGGTGAGCTTTGCATCGAGACGGCCGCTGGCCGCCACCGCCTGCTGCTTGTCGGGCACCTGATCCGCGAGCCGATAGCGCGGTTCGAGGTTGGCGTAGACCACCGCAAGACCGCCGACCACCAGCAGGGCCAGCAGGCTGAAGAAACCGGGGCGCCCCACCATCCGCACCGCGATCCAGGCACAGAATCGGCGCAGCGCCTGCACGCCCCAGTCCGCCGTTTTGAATTTCTCCGCGAAACGCCGCTCGTCACGAACAAGCAAAACTCCGAACACCGGCACCAGCAGCAGCACCGCGAGGAGCGCGATGATCGTCGCCATCAGGCCGGCCTCGCCGAAGCTGCGGATCAAATCCGAGTTGGAAAACTGTAGCGCGAGGAAAGAGATTCCGGCGGTCGCATGGGTCAGGACGCAGGCCGGCCCGACCACGAGGACAGCATTGCGAAAAGCGGAATACTTGTCCTCGCCGGCGATCAAGCGATCGCGCGCCGCGAACGTCAACTGCATCGAATCGGAAAAACTGATGACCATGATCAGTGGGGTCATCACATTGAGGAACATGTTGAGGCTGAAATTCGCCCATCCCAGAACGCCCAATGACAGCAGGATGGCAAGGAGCGGCGGGAAGGCCGCAATCACCATGAAGGATACTTTGCGGAAAAACACGATCGCGATCAGGCAGCCAGCCAGAATGCCGGCGACATTATAGATAATCCCGTCGCGTTCCACCGCGTTGCGGATTTCGAGCTGCATCACCGGCACGCCGGACAGCTCTTTGGTGAGTCCGGTGCCGGCGAGATCGTCGTCCATAACCTTGCGGATCTGGCCAACGGTCGTTTTCAACTTGCTATCGCCGACGATCGACGGTTGCAGCGACAGCACGACCAGCGCCAGCGTGCCATCCTCTGACAGCAGCTTGCCGCGAATGATCTCGTTGGACTTCACGGTCTCGATGAAACTGTCGTAATCGGCACCTTCCGGCAATTCGGATGGAAACAGCGCCGCAGGCAATTTGCCAGGCTCCGGCGCCTGACGCGCCGAGAACAACGAGATCAGGCCGCGCACGCCGTCGACCAGTTGCAGATCGGTGACCAGATCCCGCAGCTTTTCGAGGTTGTCCCGCTCGAGCAGCGTCTTGCCCTCGACCACCACCAGCACATCGAACTCGGTCGACGGAAAACGCTTGGTGACTTCCTCGTACTGGCGATACTCCCTAGTATCGGAACGGAACAACTGGCTAAGCGAATCGTCAATTTTGATCCGCTGGATTCCGAACACCGCGCCGACGACCATGGCCAGCAGAACGATGCAGGACAGGATCGGCGCGCGCATTGCAAGCAGCCCGATCCGCTCGAATCCGAAAGCGATGCTGAGCGTCCGCTTGGCCGGTTTGGTCAGATCGGCAGCATCGGGATTTCGCTCATGCATGCGCTGTCCGTCCTGTCGTGAAAACCATCGTCTAGCAAATTTCCAGAAAGACTTTGGAGCTGACGGAAACCACGGGCAATCCGCTCGATCTTGACAGCATGCACCGGTTTTCGGGCGCAACGTTTAGCCGTTTCCCGGATAGACTACAAGCAAGGGCCGATTGTGCTCCCATCCACGCCGCTCACGGCGAAATGATGTCGAAAGGGCGGACCTTCCAAGCGAGCGCTGGGGCCATCGCAGGCATCGCCTTAGACCGGGGAAGCGTTCGGTGGCCCGCTGAACGCTCGAGCTGTCAGCCTGCGGGGTGGGTGCGATCGCAGTCGCTTATTCCGCGGGAACCGCGGCTTCCCGCAGTTTCAAAGAATAGTAGGAGGCGTTGGTTTTGCCGCGAGAGGCCGAGCGCGCGAACATGATGAGGTGATGAGCAACCAGCACCGAGCTGATGAGATATTCGATCTCGCCGCGAGCCAGCCTGCGTAGCGCGAATTTCCAGAACACACGCCTGTAGTCGCCGCACACGCCGACATTCCAGAAAATGTTGCGAAGCATGGTCAGGCCGAGCTTGATATTCCGCCATGACCTCTGCTGCGGCGTGCGCGGCTGGATTCGCTTCGGATAGGTTTCGCGGATCTGGTACTCGTAGCGCTCCAGAAGCTTTTCAGGTTCGTACGCGCGGCCCATGCAATCGCGCCATGTCGCCACGACATGGTCGTAAGGCAACCGGAAATCGATGTTGGAATCGCGGCCCTCGTCCTCGATCAGGCGATTCTCGCGTTTCAGACGGTCCCACAGCGGCGTCTTCGGCAGCGCCTGCAGGAGATTGATGGTCAACAGCGGTATCTGGGAGTGATCGATGAAATCCAGTAAATGCTGTCCGGTTTCGGGCTTGTCGGTATCGAGTCCGAGGATAATTCCGGACACTACCTCCATGCCGTAGTCGTTCAGCGTCTGGATGGCCTCCATGATGGGGACCATCATGTTGTGATCCTTGTGCATCGCCTTTAGCGCGACGGGATCCGGTGTCTCGATGCCGCAGAAGATCGTGGCGAAGAATGCTTCACGCATTTGCGAAAGTATCTCCGGGCGTTTGGCGATGTTCAGCGTCGCCTCGCAGGAGAAACGCAGCACGAAACCGGTCTTCCTTTGCCATTCGATCAGGTGCGGCAGAAGATCCAGCGCGGCCTTCCGGTTACCGATAAAATTGTCGTCGACGAAATAGACAGACCCGCTGATGCCGCATTCCAGAAGCTTGTCGAGTTCACGCGTGATCTGTTCGGGACGTTTGAGACGCGGATTGCGGCCATACAGGCCGGGAATGTCGCAGAACTCGCACTGATACGGGCAGCCGCTGGAATACTGGATGCTTCCCAGGAAGTAACGCTTGATGTCCACCAGTTCGTAGGCGGGAATGGGAAATTTATCCATGTCCAGCCGGTCGGCTGTTTTGAGGACGACCTGACTCCCGGGCCGTGACGGATCGCGCGCCAGTCGTCCGATCAGATCGTCCGTGGCATCACCAAGTTCACCGACGTGAAGGTAGTCGAAGGTTGGATAGTAGTCGGGACAGGCGCTGACCGACGGGCCACCGAGCGCGACCGGCAGATTGAAGGCGTGGGCACGGCGGCATATATCGTTCATCTGCTGGCGCTGGATGTGCATGCCGCTGACGAACACCGCTTCGGCCCACTCGAAATCCTCATTCGTGGCAAAGCGAATATTCTCGTCGATGAAACGGACTTTCCAGTCGGCGGGGAGATAGGCGGCGATCAGCAGAAGCCCCTGCGGCGGCATGAAGGCTTGGACACCACCAGTCAGGGGATAGGCGTGCTCAAATGTCCCGAATGAGGACGTGTAACGGGGAAAGACGCAAAGAATGCGCCGATTGCCATACTGACTCACGCCCCTCATCGCACCTTCCCCGCGCATCTCCCCGTCCTGCAAATGCGCATCAAGCAAGAACCCTTACTAACTCTTGGAGCTCGCAATGGTTCCAGGTGGAGCTAACGGAATGCGCTGCACGAAACGTGAGCGACAATTTCTTCAACAATGTGACGAAGCTGAAAAGGCCAAGACTTGCTTACTGACCATGCCAGAACGCCAGGGTCTGCGATATCCGCGAAAATGCGTTCCGCGTTTTGCGGGAACGAGACAGAGTGGTTTAGGCGCGAACGATCTTCTCTATACCCGCAGCGAGTTCGAAAATCCGGCGATCCGAGCCGCCGACCGCGGTCAGCATCAACCCCACCGGCGCATCGCCCTCGCGATGACAGGGCAGCGAGATCGCACAGCCATCGAGGGTATTGATCAGCGCGCAATTGCGCAGCGACAGCATGTTAGCTTTGGTGTAGGCCGCGTCGTGGGCGAGATCAGCGATCACCGGCGGCGTGATCGCCACCGTCGGCGCGATCAGCGCGTCGTAGGGTTGGACGCGGTGCTCGAAGCCTGCGATGATCGCGCGGCGGATACGGAGTAGATCGACATAATCCGCGGCGCTGAGGCTTTCGCCGCGAAGTATGCGGCTGAGGACGCGCGGATCATAGAGCTCGGCCTTTTCCGCGATCAGCGCGCGGTGCCAGGCCCAGCTTTCCGCCGCCGAGAATCCGCCCCCGACGTTCAGCGCCGCGATCTCGGCGAATTCGGGAATGGCAATGCGTTCAATCGTGGCGCCTACCCCAGCCAGTCGGTCCAGCGCGCGCTCGAAAGCCTCCGCAACCTTGGGATCAAGGTCGTCCAGCATCACCGTGGTCGGCACCGCAAACCGCAACCCTCTCACCGGGCGCGGCTCGGTCGACTTAATGGGCTCGGCCGCTAGCACCGCGTCCAATACGGCGCAGCAGCCGACCGAGCGCGCGATCGGGCCGCAGCTGTCCAGCGTGACAGACAGTGGGATACCGCCATCGAGCGGAATCCGGCGCGCGGTGGGCTTGTAGCCGACAATGCCGCAATAAGCCGCCGGGATCCGGCAAGAACCGCCGGTATCGGTGCCGAGCGCGCCATGCGCCATGCCATCAGTGACCGATACCGCCGCACCTGACGACGATCCGCCCGGCACATAGCCGACGTCGCGCCGCCAGCAGTTTTTCGGTGTGCCGTAGTGCGGATTGATGCCCAGACCCGAATAGGCGAACTCGCTCATGTTGGTGCGCCCGATCACCACGAAGCCGACGCGGCGCAGACGCGCCACCACCGGCGCATCGTTCGCCGCTGGCGGCGCATCGTCGAGCGCGCGCGAGCCGGCACGCGACACCTGTCCCTTGATATCGAACAAGTCCTTTATCGATACCGGAATGCCGGCGAACGGCGACGGCTCGGCATTGACCCTGCGCAGTCTGTCCATGGCCTCGGCGGAAGCTACTGCACCGTCCGCATCAACATGGATGAACACGCGCGCGCCCTCGCCCGCTTCGTCGGCGATCTTCGCAAGGCAGTCGTCGACCAGCTTGCGTGCTGTGGTGCGGCCCGTCGCGAGATCGGCGCTCAGCGTGGCCAAGGTCGGGTCATCGGGCATGGCGAATTCTCGCAGGCGCAGCGATCGAATCCTGGTGTGGCGGTTCAGAAGTTTGCTTTCCTGCAACCCTAACCACACGAACGTCATAAGTTTGTGAGCGTCGGGAAGAAAGAGGCAAGAGCGAAGCTCATTGAAATTGGCCCTCGGGACATTAGAGTGTTTTCGAGCGAAGTGGATACCGGTTCGCGTGAAGAAAACGCGTTAAAATAATAATCTAGAGCTTCGTTTCTGATTCAATCAGAAACGAAGCTCTAGCCGCTATTGCGCAGGCCCGCGGAAAGTCCGTTGATGGTGATCTGGATACCTCGCAGCACCTGCTCATCCCCACACTGCGCGCGGTGGTCCTTCAAGAGTTCGACCTGCACATGATTGAGCGGATCGAGATACGGGAAGCGGTTGCGGATCGAGCGCTCGAGCAACGGATTACCGGCGAGCAACCGCTCCTGCCCCGTAATGGCGAGCAGCATGTCGATGGTGAGATGCCACTCACGCCGGATGCGTCCGAAGATGGCCTCGCGAAGTTCCACGTCTGGCACCAGATCGGCATAACGCGACGCGATCGCGATCGAGCTTTTCGCGAGCACCATGTCCATGTTGGAGAGCAACATGCGGAAGAACGGCCACTCTCCGTAAAGCTCTTGCAGACACGCCATGCCTTTGTCGGGATGATCCGCTATCCACGACTTCCGTCGCGCTGCCGAACCCGTACCAGCCTGGCAGCATCACACGGCATTGCGCCCAACTGAATACCCACGGAATTGCCCTAAGGTCCTCGATCTTGCGCGTCTTCTTGCGCGACGCCGGCCGGCTGCCGATGTTCAGTGTGGAGATCTCGTTGATAACGGTGGAGGCCCAGAAATAGTCCTCGAACCCCGGTGTCTCGTAGACGAGGTTGCGGTAAGCCGTGTAGGCACGCGATGAAAGTGACTCCATCGCGTCGAGATATTCAAGGCTCGGCGCGCTCGTGCCGCGGCTGCAACAGGCTGGCCTCCAGCGTTGCAGCGGCGAGGATTTCCAGATTGCTGCGGCCCACCTCGGCGTTGGAATACTTGCTGGAGATAATTTCGCCTTGTTCAGTGATCCTGATCTGGCCGTTCACCGCACCACCGGGTTGCGCGAGGATGGCGTCGTAGCTCGGCCCGCCACCGCGTCCGACCGATCCACCGCGGCCGTGAAACAGGCGAAGCCGCACATCGTGGCGCTCGAACACATCGACCAGGCCGATCTCTGCCTTGTAAAGCTCCCAACCCGACGTGACGAAGCCGCCGTCCTTGTTGCTGTCGGAATAGCCGAGCATCACCTCCTGCAAGCCGCCCCGGCTGTCGACCAGCGCGCGATACACCGGCAGCGATAGCAACCGGTCCATGATGCCGGCACAGGCCTGCAAATCCTCGATGGTCTCGAACAATGGCACGATGTTAATGGCGCTATGTCCCGCGGGGTCGACGAGGTCGGCTTCCTTAAGCAGCAGCGCGACTTCGAGCAGGTCGGAAACGCCCTTGGTCATCGAGACGATGCATTGAGGGATCGCATCGGGGCCGAGCGTCTTGTGCGCCTCCGCGGCGGCATGAAACACCGCGAGCTCGCCCCGCGTCTCTTCGCTGTATGTGATGAACGGGGACGTCAACGGGCGCGCGCTGCGCAGTTCTCGCAGGAGCACGACAATGCGGGCCTCCTCGTCCAGGGTCAGATAGGACGTGCCCGGCGTGGCGGCATCGAGTAGTTCGGCAATCGTTCGTTCATGAACGGTGGAATTCTGCCGCAAGTCAAGACAGGCGAGATGGAAACCGAAACAGTCGGCTGCGCGGCGCAAATAGCGCAGCCGCCCGCGCGCGATCACCTCCGAGTTATTCGCCGTCAGCGAGCGGTGGAGAACGTCAAGATCAGCACTAAATTCGGCGGCGCTCGCATAGGGCGGAGCCGCGCCGTACGGCGGGCGCAGCGTGTCCGCTTTCAGTTTTATGGCCGTGGCCGAAAGCCGCGCGTAGATGCCGGACACCGCGAGGCGGTAGGGTTCGCCCCGGCGATGCGGCGACGTGTCGGCCGTTCGTTCGGCCAGCACGCGTAGTTCCGGCGAGACATCCGTGAGATCTGCGGCCAGCGACAGCTCGCGGCCAAGCTCGTGCAGTTCATCAAGATAATAACGCAATATCCGCGAGGCCTGCCGTTGGAGAGTGCCGCGCATAACGTCTGCCGTCACGAAGGGATTGCCGTCGCGATCACCGCCGATCCAGCTTCCAATCCGCAGGAACGACGCAATCTCGTTCGTGGCGCTGCCGTCGGAGGGATCCTGCAAACGATCTTCCAGGATGCAGTGCAGCCGCGGCACCTCGCGCAGGAACGTATAGTCGTAGAACGACAGGCCGTTAGCAACTTCGTCGAGCACCGTCAGTTTGGTTCGCCGCAAAAGATTGGTGTGCCACAGCGTCAGCACCGCACGGCGCAGCTGTTCCTCACTAGCCTCATATTCGTCTGGAGTGAGTTGCATCCGTTCGCGCCGGTCAAGCAGCGCCGCGACCTCCATCTCGCGATCGATGGTGCTCTTACGGCGAACCTCGGTCGGATGAGCGGTCAGCACCGGACTGACCACAGCACTGTCGAAAAAGGCTCGCAACTCCTCCCCGCTGAACCCGGCCTCACGGGCGCAAGCAAGCGTGCGCGACAGCCGACCGTGGTGCGGCTCCCCGCCCGCAAGGGTCTGACTGCGCATCTGGCGAATATTGTTCTGATCTTCGGCGATGTTGGCAAGATGCGAAAAATAGCTGAAGGCGCGGACGACGAGGACTGTTTCCATCCGTCGACATGCCGTCGAGGATGGCTTCCAGTTCGCGCCGCGCGGGCTTATCGTCATCGCGGTGAAAACGAATTCGAAGTCTGCCGGATGTGTTCGACAAGATCGAACACATCCGGTCCTTCCTGATCGCGCACGGTATCGCCGAGAATGCGCCCGAGCAGCCGGATATCGTCGCGCAGCCTTGCATCAAGGACGGCGGCGTCAGACTCCGGCTGACCTGCACGAGGTAACGGCATCAGACTGGACATCGCGCTGCTCCTGAAAAGTCGGTTCTTCAGTCGCAATTTTCGTGCTGCGATGCAAGAAATGCTGGCCGTTTGATGCACAAAAGATGAGCGGCGATCTTAAGTCCGACCGGCGAACTGAGAGGATGCTCACCGGACATGGTGGCGCGTGCAGAAGTCGTAACAGTCGATATTATAATGAAACCAATGCGATAAGCTTCTCTACTTTTTATCTTTTGTCCGTACGGCCCCGAGTCCCGACATATTAACGAACATATCCTGGAAGCGCTCCGCCGTCTTGGGATCAAACCAGTTTTGCATGATTGCTTCGGGCGAGAACTTGTCGATGTTCTCCGCCATCTTCTGCTGAAGCTGGTCCATCACGGCATTCTGCATCGGCTGGACGTCCGGAAGCCCCAAAAACTGACGGGCCTCAAGGGGTGTACACTCGAACTCTATATTCACCTTCATGGAGCGCTCCTTAGATGTGCCGACGGCGCAGTATCGCTATGGGGACGCCTGTGGCGCAAGTCATCACGGCAACGGTGCGGCGGCGCAGACCAATATTCAGCGAAAGCGTTCCGCGGCAAACGGTCTCGGGTCTGCAAACGGCGCGGCACCCGTCATCATTTCGGCCAGCAGCCGGCCTGTTGCCGGACCCAGGGTCAGACCGTGATGCTGGTGTCCAAAATTGAACCACAATCCGGCATGGCGGGCCGCCCTTCCAATCACCGGCAGCATATCAGGCATACACGGACGCCTTCCCATCCAGGGTGTCGCATCGATCGCCTCACCCAGGGGAAACAACTCGCGCGCCAGAGGCAGCGCCCGTTCAATCTGCACCGGGGTCGGAGGAGCGTCGCGCCGCGCGAACTCCGCACCGGTCGTCAGGCGGATGCCCTGATTTATCGGCGCCAACAGATAGCCGAGATCCGAATCGAGAACAGGGCGATTGAGTACCGCGTTGCCGCGCGGCGCCAGATGCAGGTGATAACCGCGCTTGATGCCGAGCGGCATGTTGTAGCCGAATCCGCGGAAGACATCATCCGACCACGGCCCCAGGGCAATCACGGCCTCGCGCCCCATCAGCGCTCCGTTCGGGCCCTCGATGCGCCATGCCGCCTGACTTTGCGTCAGCGTACGCGCGTCGGCCGCAATAAAACGGCCGCCTCGGCGCAGGAATAACGCCGCATAGGCTTTCGTCAACGCTCCCGGATCCGGGATAAAGCCCGGCGCCGGCCAGTGAATCGCACCGGCGAACGTTCCCGACAAATTCGGCTCGCGTGCGGCGATCCCCTTGGCATCGAGAACATCTCCTTCGACGCCATACCGACGAACGCGCTCGAGGTCCGCGATGCCCTTGTCCAGCGTCGCGTTCGAGCGGAACAGCTTGATCCAGCCGGTCCGGCGCAGAAGCTGGGGCACGCCTGCTTCTGCGATCAGAGTTTCATGCTCGACAAGGCTGCGCTGAATCAGCGGCAACGCCGCCATTGCGCTGCGGAACGCGCGTTCAGGCGAGGATGCAAAAATATAGCGGATCAACCACGGCAAAAACGCAGGCAGATCGCGAAACCGATAATGCGCCTCGGGAAACCGGTTCAGCGCGTAGCGCAGAACCTGCCGCAGATCGTAAGGAAATACATACGGGAAAACCGACGCGCATTCGATCAAGCCAGCGTTTCCGTAGCTCGTCTCCTCGCCAGCCCTTTCATGCCGGTCGACAAGGATGACATCGCGCCCGCGCTTCTGGAGATGCAGCGCCGCGGAAACGCCGACAATTCCCGCACCCAAGACCAGAACATCGGATTTGATTAGCGCCACGCGGCTCTCCGAACGCAAAAATCGCACGGCTTTGCCGAACGTTGTCCTTCAGACTTAAGTATTGCAATTCAGGTACGCAAACCGCCCGGTTGTGGCCAGTGGTTCTCCGACCTCGCGAACATGCAAAGAGCCGGGGATGATGGGATCGACACGGTGAACGCGGCAAATCATGACCGCTGGTACATTTTCGATCCTCACGTCGGTCGCAAGGCTTTCGAGTCCGTGTCGAATTCGGCGATCTGCTTGTTGCGTTCCGACCCGATGCCGGCAAGGTGATCGGTCGCGATCGCCACGTAGACAGCCGGAAGCACGAACAGGGTGAACAGCGTTCCAATCATCATGCCCGACACGACGACGAGACCGATCGAGAACCTGCTCGACGCGCCCGCGCCGGACGCGATCAGCAGCGGCAGCAGACCGGTGACCATCGCCGCCGTTGTCATCAGGATCGGACGCAATCTGATCCGGGCAGCCGTCTCGATCGCGGTGCGCTTGTCGAGTCGCTCCTTGAGTTGCAGTTCGTTGGCGAATTCGACCATCAGGATGCCGTGTTTGCTGATGAGGCCAATCAGCGTCAGCAGGCCCACCTGAGTATAGATATTGATAGTCGCGATGCCGAAGAACAGCGGAATCAGCGCACCCAAAATCGCCATCGGCACGCTAATCATGATGACGAGCGGATCACGCAGGCTTTCGAACTGTGCCGCCAGCACCAGGAAGATGATGATGAGCGCGAAACCGAAAGCGATCGCAAGCTGATTACCTTCCTTTACGTATTGTCGAGCGTCAGCAAGATAATCGTGACTGAATCCCTTCGGCAGATTTCTCGCCTGTTGCTCGAGGAATTCCACAGCCTTGCCCACCGTCACGCCCGGCATCGGCACCGCCTGGAAGGTCGCCGCGTTGAGCTGATTGTAGTGCGTCAACGCATTGGGATCGGTCTCAGTCTTGATGGACACCAGCGTGGTGAGCGGAATTTGCTGGCCGGTGTTGCTCGGAACATAGTACCCCTCAAGGGATTCCGGCGACAAGCGCTCGCCGCGGGGCACCTGCGGGATGACCTGATAAGAGCGTCCCTGGAGGTTGAAACGGTTCACATAGTTGCCACCGAGCAGCGTCGCCAGCGTCACGCCGATCTGCTGCATGGTGACGCCGAGGTCATTTGCCTTGGTCCGATCGATAGCAACGCGAACCACCGGCTGGTTGTAGTCGAGGTCGCTATCGCTGACGATGAAGAGGCCACTCTTCTTCGCCGCCTCCTTGAGTTTAATCATCTCCTCATAGACCGCCTGGAAACCGGATGTGCTGTAGATCACCATCTGGACCGGCAGACCGCCCGGACCGCCCGGTAGCGGCGGCAGATTGAAGGCGAAGGCGTTGACGCCCTCGACCTTGCTGATTTCAGCTTGCACCAGCGGCTTGATATTGATCGCGGAGCGCTTGCGTTCATCCCACGGTTTCAGCAACATGCCGGCGATGCCGTTATTGATGCCATCGGTGCCGTTGATCATAAAGCGCAGATCAGTCTCGGGAAAACCCGCAAATGCCTTGTCGAGCTTTTCGCCGTAAAAGTCCATGTAGTCGATATTGGCGTATTTCGGTCCCTTGATGACCGAAAACACGATGCCCTGATCCTCTTCCGGCGCCAGCTCCGTTGACGTGTTCATGTAGAGAAAGCCAACCAGCCCGAGGATCGTCACCGCGAATAGGGCAGTTATCGGTCGGTAGTCGAGCGAGCGATCCAGCTTTCGGCCGTACCAATGCGTGACCGAACTAAAGACCTTGTCGACCTTGGTGGCAAACCAGCCCTGCCCGCCGTGCTTGAGCAGCACCGAGCACATCATCGGCGAGAGCGTCAGCGCGATAACGCCGGAAACGATCACCGCACCCGCCAGCGTGAAGGCGAATTCCCGGAACAGCGCCCCGGTAAGGCCACCGAGGAAGCCGATCGGCGCGTACACTGCGGCCAGCGTGATCGTCATCGAGATGACCGGACCGACGATTTCGCGCGCGCCCTGCAATGACGCCTGAACCGCCGTCTTGCCCTCCTCGAGATGGCGGTGGATGTTTTCCACCACCACGATGGCGTCATCGACCACGAGACCGATCGCAAGCACCATCGCCAACAGCGTCAGCAGATTGAAGCTAAATCCTGCTGCCATCATCAGGGCGCAGACGCCAATTAGCGACAGCGGGATCGTTACCACCGGGATGATGACCGAACGCAGTGAGGCAAGAAACAAAAAGATCACAACGATGACGATGAGGACCGCCTCGATCAAAGTGTTCTGCACCTCATGAATCGAGGATCTAATGAATTTGGTCGAGTTGTAAGCCACTTTCATCTTCATCGAGGGAGGAAGGTTGCGCTCGATGTCGGGAAACAGCGCCCGCACGCCGGAGACGATATTCAGCGGGTTGCCCTGCGGGGTTGCCTGCACTCCGATAAAGATCGCGCGCTGCCCGCTGAAAGCGACGCTAGCGTTCGTGCTTTGCGCCGCAAGCTCCACCTGGGCGATGTCTTCCATGCGCACAAAGCCGCCGTCCTTGGCCTTAATTGTCATGCGCTTGAACTGCTCGACGCTTTGCAGGTCGGTATTGGTCGAAACGTTGGAGATCGTATAGTAGCCTTTGGTCTGACCCGCCGCCGCCTGGAAGTTGTTAGCGGCGATCGCGAGGGCGACTTCCGTGGTGGTCACATTGCGTCCGGCCATCTTTATCGGATCGAGCCACACCCGCATCGCGAAGGTCTGGCCGCCGAGGATGTCGGCCGAAGCCACGCCGTCCACGGTCGAAAGGATCGGCTGCACCACGCGCGTCAAGTAGTCGGAGATAGCCGAACCAGAGAGTTCGTCGCTCGAGAAGCCGATATACATCACCGCCGTGGTTTCACCGGTGGACTTCAAAATCACCGGGTCGTTGGCTTCCTTCGGGATCAGGTATCTCACCGAATTGACCTTCGACAAAACCTCAGTGAGCGCTGCATTCGGATCAAAGTTCAGTTTGACGTAGACCTTGATTTGGCTCTGGCTCTGGGTCGAGGACGAGGTGATGTAGTCGACGCCCTCGGCCGACGCGACCGCCTGCTCGATAGGCGTGGTGATAAAGCCTTGCATCAAATCCGCCGACGCGCCCGGATACGCCGTGGTGACGGTGATCACGGTGTTGGACAGCTTCGGATACTGCCGGACCGGCAAATTGTAGGCCGCCGCCATGCCGATCAGCAGGATCAGCAGGCTGACGACGACCGACAGTACCGGCCGCTTGATGAAGATGTCCGTGAATGCCATGCAGGCGCTCCGTTGACGCGTGGCCGCTCCGTGGATCGAAGCACAACCGCGAGACGTTCGATCGATGCGGGGCCGCCTTGGCGGACCCGTTTCTGAAATCAGTTTAGCGGCGGATTCTCCGGAATCTGCGGCAGCGGATCCTTCGAAATCTCGACTGCGGCGCCCGACTGCAGCTTGAGCTGGCCGACGGCAGCGACCTTGTCGCCGGGCTGCAGCCCTTTCTCGATGACAGCGCGACCATCAATGCGGTCACCGGTACGCACGAAGGTACGCTCGACAGTCAAGCTGGTCTTGCCGTCATCCTCCTTCTTCTCCTTGATGAGATAGACGGAGTTGCCATACAGGGTGTACTCGACTGCGGTTTCCGCGACCGTGATAACCGGCGGCTTCTCCGGCAGCACCACGATGACATCGGCAAACATGCCGGGTTTAAGGATGTCGTCGGGGTTGGCGATAGTGGCCTGGACGCGGATGTTGCGGGTTTCGGTGGCTATCTGAGGCTCGATGGTCGTGATCCTGCCCTCGAACTTTTTGCCCGGATAGGCATCGACCGACACCCGCACCGTCTGGCCGACGGAAAGCCGTCCACTTTCCTTTTCAGTGACGGTGAAATTCGCAAACAGCGTCGACAGATCGGTCAGCGACACGACCTGTGTGCCGGCGGTGAGAAATTGTCCCACCTCTACCTGACGCACGCCGAGCACGCCATCGAACGACGCGCGCACCAGCTTCTGTGAAATAATCGCCTCGGTCTTGGCGATTCCGGCACTGGCCTGGTCGAACGCGGCCTGCGTCGTGTCCACCGTTACCTGTGCGCCGACCTGACGTGCAGCGAGTTGCTTCGCCCGATCCAGCGCGAGTCTCGCGACCGTCGCCTGGGCCTTGTAATTGGCCAGATCGCCTTGCTCCGGCTTGTCGAACAGTTGCACCAGCGGCGTGCCCTTGGTGACGCGACTGCCGGCGGTGAACAGGATGTCGGTAATGCGGCCGCTGACGTCGGAGGTGACGTTGACCTGATGCACCGCGGCCAGACTACCGACCGCACGCTGCAGGTTCGGCAGCGCCTCGGACTTCGCCTCGACCGCACTGATCGTCACCGCCGGCGGCTTGTTGTTGGCGAAGAACTGCGCGATCATGTGCGCGCGGAACGCGTTGAAACCGACCAACCCACCGACGAGCAACGCGAGTAGTACGCCTACAATGATAGACCAGCGCATCATGCGCACCGGGCGCGTGCGAGGCTTCTCGTCCAGTTCACGCGGCGCGATGGTCTTGTCGCCGGTATTGCCTTCCCTTCTTACCGTCATGTCATGCACTTTCTGCGGCCGACGTTTGGGCGGCGTTGAATATAGGTTCCCGGTCCAGATGCAAGGCAATTGCCGCTGCATTCAGACCGACCCCTCGAAGAATGAACTCACAAATCTGCCGCTCCAGGTCGGGTCCGCTGCCGTATGACAGGGTTGGAACGGAGGGAAGCTTAGTTAGAACCATCATGAGAACTGTATGATGCGCAAACCAGAACAGATTGAGCGGCTCGCGCCCGACCGGCACCGCATCCCCGGCGGCGATCGCGCGCTCAAGTGAGGCCGTGAAAGCTCGGCCAATCAGGTCTCGGATTTTTTCGTATAGCAATCGGGCAAATTCACCATCGTCGAGCTGACTTGAAACCATGAGACGCAGACGCTGCGCCTCCTGCTGATCCGGCGAAGCGGAGGCATTCAGGAAGTGCTTGACCATGCCGCGGATAAGAATGACGAGCGTCTCGGTTGAAGGCTCGCGATCAAGCAAGCGATGCAGCGCCGGATCGGCCTGGCAGGCTTCAGCCAGAATTTCGGCATAGAGCGCGGCTTTGGTGGGAAAGTGTTTGAACAGTAACGCCTCGGAAATCGAGGCGGCGGCCGCAACACTCTTGGTCGTCGTACCGGCGAACCCGTTGTGCGCGAAACACCGTTTCGCAGCGCTCAGGATCAACTCCCGCCGTACATCGCTGGTCATCCGCAGATTGCTCATGGGACGTGAGTAAGCACTCACTCTCTATCTTAGTCAAGAGAAGTATTGCATCGCATCATTTCAATTAAAACGAAGATGACTCCGGACTGACTCGTATGCGTCAGAAGGCTTACGGAAAAAGTCCCCGCGTTGCTTTCGCAGCCCGCACTTTCTCTACGCCGAGCGCCATTGCCGCGGTGCGATGCGAGATATTGTCCTTTTTCGCACGATCGACCATCTGCCCGAAGGCGCGATCCAGGATCTGATATTCGCGGCGCGTCACCTCGTCTTCTTCCCAAAACAGTTGCTGCAGATCCTGAACCCATTCGAAATAGCTCACCACCACGCCACCGGAATTGCAGAGGATGTCGGGAATCAGAAAAATCTCATGCTGACGTGTCTCCAGGATCAGATCCGCTTCAGGCGTCGTTGGCCCGTTGGCGCCCTCCGCCAAAACACGGCATTTCAGGTTCTGGGCGATATGTGCATCAATCACGCGTTCCACCGCGGCGGGAACGAGCACATCACACGGTAGCGTCAGGATCGCCGCGGGATCGTACTGAAGCTGATTGGAATATCCTGCGATACTTCCATGCGTCCCGGCGTGGCGCAGTAGCGCGGGAATATCCAGACCCTTCCTGTCATAAAGCGCACCGGTGTGATCGCTCACCGCGATGATTTTGACGCCCGAGTTGTAAAGCTCGAGAGCCGCATGGGATCCGACGTTGCCAAAGCCCTGAACGACGGCGGTCGCACTACCGAACGCGATGTCGAGTTCGTTCATGACGCGGCGGGTGAGATGAGCGACGCCGCGGCCCGTAGCCTCGCGACGCCCCAGCGTGCCGCCCGAGCTTACGGGCTTTCCAGTGACGATCTCAGTGACGGTGCGGCCCTGGTACATGGAATAGGTATCCATGAACCAAGCCATCACCTGCTCGTTAGTGCCCATGTCCGGGGCCATTACATCGGTGTGAGGCCCGACGAAAAGGAATCATCTCCTGCATGTAACGGCGCGATAGCCCTTCCAATTCGCGTATTGAGATCGATTGGGGATCGACTCTGACGCCGCCTTTGGCTCCGCCATAGGGCAATCCGACCAGCGCGCATTTCCAGCTCATCCAGATGGCGAGTGCCGCCACCTCGCCGATATCCACGCACGGCGCAAAGCGCGTTCCGCCCTTTGTCGGACCTAGCGTGAGATGATGCTGCACGCGGTATCCCTCGAAGACCGCAATCGATCCGTCGTCGCGATGAACCGGGCAAGAAATCGTGATGGCCCGCTTCGGCATCAGGATACGCTCTCGCTCGTCCATCGGGATGGAGAGATGATTGGCGATGACTCCGAACTGCTGAACCGCCATGTCGAAGACCGGGCCGGCGTAAACCGTCATCGTTCTCTCCTTCGTGATCCTGGTTCGCGATCGTGCCCAGGCCTTTGATTTGCGGGATATGCCTCGTCGAGAGACGAGTTGCCGCCTGCTATGACTTCATGATTGTGAACAGTATAGCCACGTCACCAAACGATAACATCCGCCACCCAGATAAAAGCCGTATAAAAGTAATCACTGCCGCTCGATGAATGGTGCGATGGTTCAATGAACACTCCGGTTATCGAGCCTGCCCATGGACAGGCGATGTCCCCATTGTCGGCAGAATTTCACGCAAGCGCCCGCTTCAGATCGAAAGCAGGATCGGCAGCCTGCTCCGGCGGGATCGAACCGTTCACAGCCAGAAAGCGGCGGCCGAAGACGTGATCCGAGGCGCGATTGACCGATTCGATTCCCGATCAGGCGACCGTTCTTGTAACAGAAGGCGGAGAACGACCCCTGCCCGGCGTCGCCACGCACGACGACTTGATCGTAGCCGGTCGTCAGGCCCGCGATCTGCAGCTTGTCAGGCCCCTGATCGCTCCAGAACCACGGGAATCCGTCATAGCTTTTCGCATCACCCGTCAGCCGAGCCGCAACGCAGCGAGCCTGATCGGCCGCATTCTGCACGGATTCGAGCCGCAGCGGCGCACCAAAGCGCACGCTCTTAAACAACGCACAATCGCCGATCGCTGAAATATTAGGATCGGCCGTGAGCAGGTGCTCATCGACAATGATGCCGGAGGCCACCGGAAGATCAGCCTCTGCCGCCAGTTCAACGTTGGGCAAAACGCCGACGCCGACGACCACGAGATCGGCTGCGATCGGCCTGCCGTCGCTCAGGGTAACGCCTGTCACACGACCTTCGTTGCTGGTGATGCTCGTCGCCTGCACTCCGAAATGAATCCGAATCCCTGCCTCGCTGTGGCGGCGCTGAAAGAACTCCGAAATCTCCGACGTGACCGCACGCGCCATGACGCGAGGCGTAAGCTCCACGACATCGACCTCGAGGCCCTTCGCCCGCGCGGTCGCCGCGAATTCGAGACCGATAAAGCCCGCCCCGACAACCACCACTCGCCGCCTGGTGGGAAAGAGCTGCCGCAGCATCTCGCTTTCGTCGAGCGATCGTAGATAGAGGACATCCTCCAGACCGGCGTTGGGAATGTCGAGCAGACGGTTGCGCGCGCCCGTTGCCAGCACAAGGTGTTTGTAAACGCGAGAAGCACCGGAGGCGCAGACGAGTTGAAGCGCGCTGCGGTCGATGGCGACGACGCGATCGGAGATCAGCTCAATGCGCTGATCGTGATAGAATTTCTCCGGCCTGAACATCACCGTATCAGGACCGCCGCCGCCTTTCAGATAGGCTTTCGAGAGCGGAGGCCGCTGATAGGGCAGATGCGGCTCGTCATTGATGAGGCTGACGGATCCCTCGTACCCGGCCTGACGCAACGACGCCGCTAATTGAAAGCCGGCATGGCCGGCGCCGACGATCAGAATCGGTGCTTCTACCATTCGTCAAACCGACCAGCTTGGAATGATCTGAACGTCCGTCATATCGTCTCCAAAGTGTTATCTTTCTGCCGCGAGCTTCGCTCCGCGCCGTTTTCTTGCACGAACCTGCCGCAGATTGCCACTCCTCACGGATCCGCGGTTCGCAAACGATCGGGTAATGCGACACATTGCGTCCGCAGAACGCCGTGAGCTATCAGATTTGTTCCCTCGCCCCGGAGTAAGCTCAGATGACAGCTTTCAATCCCGGCTCTCCCGAAGCTTCAGGGATGTCCGGCGCCGCGCTCCAGCGCATCGATGACCATCTGAAGCGGCGATATATCGATGCCGGCCGGTTTCCGGGCACACAACTGATGGTGTATCGCCGCGGCAGCCTCGTACACAGTTCTGTGCATGGCTTTGCCGATCTCGAACGCCGGTTGGTGCTGAAGGACGATACCATCTTCCGCATCTATTCCATGACCAAGCCGATCACGTCGGTCGCATTCATGATGCTGGTGGAGCAAGGCCTCGTTGCGCTCGACGAGCCAGTTCACAAGTATATTCCCGAGTGGAAGAACCTTGGCGTGTTTCAGGCGGGCACCGCGCCTGCCTTCATGACCAAACCGCCGACGCGGCCCATGCAGATCATTGACTTGCTCCGTCATACATCCGGGCTGACTTACGGTTTCCAGCAGCGAACCAACGTCGACGCGGCGTATCGCGACAAGCAGATCGGCACGCTCGACCCTGCGGGCACGCTTCGATTCGATGATCGCAAGCCTTGCCGACATTCCGCTGGAATTCTCGCCGGGCGAGGCCTGGAATTATTCGGTCTCCACGGACGTGATCGGCTACCTCGTGGGCAAGATCAGCGGCATTCCCTTCGAACAATTCCTGAAAGAGCGCATTTTTAATCCGTTGGGAATGGCCGACACCGACTTCTTCGTGCCGGCCGACAAGGCGCAACGACTCGCGGCCTGCTACAATACGACGGTCGGCGGCATGATATCGGCTCGTTCGCCGGATGCGAAGGGCGGACTGACGTTGCAGGATGATCCCGCCAAGAGCCCTTTTCTCTCGCTGCCCAGCTTCATCTCGGGAGGCGGCGGCCTGTGCTCGACGGCTGCCGACTATCTCACGTTCTGCCAGGCGCTGCTCAACGGCGGCGAACGCCGCGGCGTCAGGCTGATCGGGCCGAAAACGCTGGCGCTGATGACGACCAATCACCTGCCCGGCAACCGCGATCTGCTGGACATGTCACGATCGATGTTTGCGGAAGCGACCTACGCCGGCATCGGCTTCGGCCTCGGCTTCTCCGTCACCATGGACCCGGCAAAGACGCTAATAGCCGGGAGCCCCGGTGAATACGCCTGGGGCGGCGCTGCAACGACCTCGTTCTGGATCGACCCAGCGGAAGACCTGATCACTATCTTCATGACGCAGGTGATACCTTCGACGGCGTATCCGATCCGCCGAGAACTTCGCACCATGGTGTACGCCGCCATTACCGACAGCAATCTTTAATGCTGCAACCATCCCGGCGTCAGCATTCCAGATAAGCTAAAAGAGACACCGTCAAATACGATTGCGAGTCTCTGACGCTTGGATCGTCGACGGCCTCGCCGACCGAGGCCAATGCCCGCTTCGCCGCGATCAGGTGCGGAATGTCATACATCTTGCCCTCGATACCCACCGCGCCGGCATCAGGTTGACTGGCGAAGGCAGCGACGACGCGGTGGGCGTGCGCCAGATCGGCTTCGGATGGCGTGAAGCAGGCGTTGATCGTGGCAACCTGGTCCGGATGGATCGCGAGTCGCCCGACGAATCCGTCGCGGCGGGCGACACGGCAACTCTCGGCGAGGCCCGCCTGATCCTTGAAATCACTGTACAGCGTCTCAAGTGCAAGAACGCCGGCCGCGTTAGCCGCAAAAAGGCATTGGGCACGCGCAATCTGATAAGGAGACGTCCAATCGCCGTTCGGCTCTTTATTGGTCAGCGCGCCAAGCGCGGTGCTGAGATCTTCAGCGCCCCATGTCATGGCCGCAAGCCTTGCGCTCGCACCTGGATTCCGCCTGACGTAGCTGGCAAAGCCAAGCATCGCAGCCGGCGTCTCGGTGGCGATAGCCAGCAGCTTCACATGCCCTGGCGGAATGCCCGCGGCCACCTCCAGAACATCGACATAGTGCGAGATCTGCTCGACGTCTTGAATGCCGTTGACCTTCGGAATCAGGATGCCGTCCAGCCCGGGGCGGACGACAGCAGCAAGATCAGCCAGCGTCAGGCCCGTTCCGAGCGCGTTGATCCGCACCAGAAACGTCCAATCTCGAGCAGTCGCGCCGAGAAAGCTCTTCACTGCGTCACGCGCAAGCGCCTTGCGGCCGGGCGCGACAAAGTCTTCCAGATCAAGGACAAGCGCATCCGCGCCGCAGGTGTTGGCCCGCGTGAACTTGCGATCGCTGTCGGCCGGGACGAATAGAAGCGAGCGCCACTTCATGCCGGCCTCCGCATCATCAGCGCGTTGCGGCGGCAAAACACCACCTCCTCATCTCGCTGATTGTATCCGCGATGCTCGAAAGTGACGATACCCTGCGTTGGACGCGACTTGCTGGCGCGAACCGAAGCCACTTTCAATTCCGCGCGCAACGTATCGCCCGCGAATACCGGACGCGGAAACCTGGTTTCCTCCATACCGAGGTTTGCGACCGTGGTTCCGAGAGTCGTGTCCTGCACCGAAAGGCCAATGATGAGACCCAGCGTAAAGATGGAATTGATCAGAGGTTTACCGAATTCAGTTGATTTGGCATATTCGTGATCAATGTGCACCGCAGCCGGATTGCAGGTGAGCGAGGAAAACAGAACATTGTCCATGTCGGTGACGGTTCGCCGAATTTCGTGAACGAACCTCTGCCCGACGGAAAACTGCTCGAAATACAGTCCGGCCATTCAACTCTCCTCTCCCGCCATCGGATTTGAACGCGCGACCAAGCGGAATCAACATTGCTGCTGGCCTGGAGTTTGCCATCCGCTACCATCGGCTGCAATGAGTCGGGCTTATGGCTTCGCCGGGGACGAGAGGTAAGCGGACCGGCGATCAAGAATTACGGCGTCGATCAAACGGATAGATGCAGGCGAACCTGCCATGCCAGGCTCAACTCATCTTATTGCTATTGAGATTGCGAACCAGAATGGCGTCGATATTTTATCGGTGATGTTCTATAGCGTTTTCGAGCGAAGTGGTTACCGGTTCGCATGAAGAAAACGCGCCAACTCAACTCATAGAGCTCTGCTTCTGATTCCGTAAGGAGCGGAAAGGCTCTATATCGGGGTGCCCGATCGGGTCATGACCCTGCGCGATGGCAATTCCGCATTGTTCTCACAAATCCAAAGTCTATCCCCATGGAAACAAAATTGACCCGGAAATTCATTGCCGAAGTCGCCTCGCTAGCTGTCTTTGGAGTCGGGCTCGCCGGCGTCTACATTCTGGCCAAGGCGCTTAAAGACGAGGCCGCGGATTTAACGATCGCGTTGATCGCTACGGCCATATTCGTGGTGTCATATGTCCTTGGCCAGTGGGTCAAACGCGCGATCAACCCGTCGCCCGCTGTGGAACGGTAATCGCCGGAAACCTTCACTCTCGGCTGGTGTTATAGCGTTTCGAGCGAAGCATGTCCTCGGGTCTGGCCCGAGGATGCATACCGGTTCGCGTGATGAAAACGCATCAGATCAAAAGATGGAGCCTCACCGTTTCCGTGAAACGGTGAAGGACTCTCGTGGCCTGCTGCCGGTTTTTCGGACAAAAGGTCCAGCTTCTGGTGGTCGTCTGCCTGCTACCACTTGTACGAGAGGCTTCCCGTGATGCGGCGCCGGTCGCCGTAGAAGCACGAATCCGAACTTGAGCATGTCGCGACATAGATCGTGTCGGCGACGTTGATGAAATTAACTGCGGCCCGCCAGTTGTCCCCCCATTCATAATGGACCGCCAGATCACCAAGGACCACGGCCGGCACTGGAAGAGTATTCGCAGTATTCGCAAAAGACGATCCAACGTATCGGACGCCGCCTCCCAGGCCAAAGCCGCTTAGCGCTCCTTCGCGGAAGGTGTAGTCAGTCCACAGCGACGCGAGCTCACGCGGAGTGCTGACCGGCACTGTTCCAATCAGCGATGTGTCCAGGTCCCTGCTCACAAAGAAATTGAAATTGGTATAGCTGGCCGTGATCTTGAAATCGCGCGTGATGTTGGCAACGGCCTCCAGTTCCAGGCCGCGGGACGTGACCTCGCCGTTTTAAATCGTCAGCTGCGGGTTGTTCGGATCGGTCGTCAGCGCGTTTTGGCGTTTCAGATCGAATAGCGCCACACCGAAACGTGCGTTAAGCCCCGTCGGTTGATATTTCAATCCAACCTCAGATTGCACGGCCGTTTGCGGCAGAAGGAGATTTCCGGTGGCGCCACTGATGCCGACGATCGGATTGTAACTGGTTGCATACGAAGCGTAAGGAGCCAGGCCAAAGTCAAAATTATATATAATGCCCCCGCGACCGGAAAACTTGCTGTCGTTTCGGGTCTGATACGATCTTGCAAGATCGACCGGATGAGGTCGCTGAAGATCGTCGGGAACCGGTCGCGCCACGATCCCTTCTCGGCCCGGTGGAAGACCAGGTGATTGACCGCGTTGATCGTGACGACGATGACGAGGAGGCCGAAGATCGTCCAGATCACCTTCGGCCAGGTGCCCGAGCCCTCCCATGCGCCGGGCTGGCTCAGCAGCACGAGGACGCCCGCCACCGGCACGAGGTAGTTGCGCACCATCAGGACGATGGGCGCGGCCCTGCTGCCCGTGCGCTGGAGCATGTTCGCGAACTCGGTCAGGCCGATGAGCACGAGCGGAAGCCCGACCGAGACGATGACGGCGGGCCAGAACCACGGCTGCGTGGTGATCTCGCTCATCGCGACGCCCTGCCGTTCGACCGCAGATCACGGATGCCTCAGCCCCCGACGACCGGGACGCTCGTCTCGACGCGCCAGACGCGCTGGGTTCCGCTCTTGGTCGTGACCTCGCCCGCGGGCACGAGGGTGATCGTGTCCGGGAGACGGTCGGCGACGCGCTGCGTCAGGTAGATGCCGGCCTCGTCGTAGTCGCCCTGCACGCGATAGGCGAGGTTCACGGCATCCCCCCACATGTCGTAGACGATCCGCGCGCGACCGATGAGGCCGCTCGTGACCTGCCCCGAGTCGAGGCCGGCCCGCAGGTCGAGCTCGAGGCCCTGCTGCGCGGAGTAGCGCTCGAGGATGGTGTGCAGCTCGATCGCGAACTCGACCGCCCGCCGCGAGTTGTCGACCCGGGGCGTGCCGAGACCGCACGCTCGCGACGTACGACTGCCGGGTCGTCCGCACGCGTTCGACGCCGTATCGCTCGGCGGCCTCATCGAAGATGCGGATGAGGTCGTTGAGCCTCGTGATCGCCTCTCCGGACGACAGCGTGAGCGCGAGCTCTTCGAATCCGACGATGTCGGCGAAGATCACCGTCACGTCGTCGTTGTCCTGCGTGATCGCATCGTCGCCGTGCTTGTAGCGATCGGCGATCCCCTCGGGCATGAACGAGAGCATGAGGGCTTCGTTCGCCTTCTCCTGCTGCTCGATGAGGTTCGACTTGATCTGCAGGCTCCGGCTCATGTCGTTGAAGGCGGTCGCGACGTCGGCGAGCTCATCGCTCGACCCGGCGTCGACCTGCACGCCCTCCTCGCCCGCGGCGATGCGCTGCGCTGCGAGCTTGAGTCGCCGCAGCGGCCTCACGAACACCTGCGCGAGCACGAGGGACAGGAGGCAGACGAAGATGATCATCGCGGCCGTCGAGAGGATCAGGTTGCGCGTGAAATCCTCGACGGGCGCCATCGCCTCGTCATAGCTCTCCTGCGCGACGATGACCCAGCCGAGGTCGCCCACCCCAGCGGGGCATACGCGGTGATCGAGTTCCGCCCGAGATAGCTGCGCTCGACGATCGCGCCGTCCTCGCCCGCCTGCGCGCGGCTCACCGCCTCGGCGAGGACGACCTGCTGCAGGAGGGTGTTGCCGTTCTGCACGCTGAGCGCCGCCGCTCCCGGCGACAGCCCGGCCGCGACCGCGGACGAGCGGTACGCATCCGGTTCGGCCTGCAGCTGGCGCGAGATGGAGCGCATGGTGCCGTCCCGGCCCACGAGATACGTCTCGCCGGTCTCGCCGAGGCCGTTGTCGGCCCACTCGCCGCCGACGGTCATGACCTCGTTGATCCGGTCGATCGGGAGCTCGATCGCGAGCGCGCCGACGACCTCGTCATCGACGGAGATCGGCGTGACCGCCCACCCCGCCGGGTTCCCCAGGCTCGGGCTGTAGGCCGCGAAGTCCGAGAGCACCACTTCGCCGACGATGTTGCGGCTCATCACCTGCCGGTACGCGTCCGCGAGGTTCGAGAGCCGGTACGGTCCCTCGAGCAGGTTCGCCCCGAGATCGACTCCCTTGAACGCCGTGTAGACGACGTTGCCCTGCGTGTCGAGCATCAGGACATCCTCGAAGCGCTGCAGCTCGGTCATCGCCCGGTAGTAGTCGTGATACTTCGCGTGCGCCGCCGTCCAGGCGCTGCCGTCACCGGCGTCATCCACCACGATCGCGTCCTCCCAGCTCTCGTAGGGGATGACGTAGTGGTACTGCAGGTAGCGGGCGGCGGCATCCCTCGGCGCGAAGGCGGCGCCGTCGACGTCCTCGTCGGTCGCCTCTGCGAGCTGCGTGGCGAACGTCTCGTCGTAGTAGTCGTCGACGGCAGCGGATGCCGCCGAATCGAGCTCGCGAGCTCTGCAGCTCTGCGAACCCCTCGCTGAAGGCGACGGCCGCCTGCTTGCTCGTCTCGTTCATCGCGCTCAGCCGCACGGCGTTCTCGATCGTGCCGAACAGCTGCGCGACTTCGCGGGCGCGGTTCTCGCGGATCTCGACGAGCTTCTCGGTCGCGATGGACGCGCAGCGCCTGAGTGCCGTTGAGGTACCCGATGACTCCCACGACGATGCTCGAGAGCACGCTCACCGACAGCAGCATGATGAGCAGGATCGAGTAGATCGACAGACCGGCGCGCCGACGAGGCTGCGGTGTGCCCACCCACTGGGCCGTTCCCGCAGCCGGCTCGCTCTGGTCGGACTCCACAGTCCGACCGTCGGAAATGCGCGTGACGCACGCTCCTGAACCCCGAAACCCTCGGCCCCCGAGGGATGGCGCTCAGACTAGCGGGATGCCGCCAGGCCCCGGATAGTGACTGGCACGTGTGACGGCGCCCGCATCGATGCCGCGCGGGTCGCGGTCCGCGCCGGACAGCACGAAACCCGCGGGACCAGAAGGTCCAGCGGGTTTCGTGAATGCAGGAATGCCGGATGCCGGCACCGCGCGAGAAGCGGTGTTACTCGCTCTTCTCGGCAGCGGCGTCGTCGACGACGGCCTCCTCGGCGGCAGCCTCGGCGGCAGCGCCCTCTTCGGGCGACTCGGCGCCGGCCTCGGTCGCGCGTCGTCGGTCGCCGGTCGTCGGGGCCTCGTCGGCCTCGACCTCAGCGGCCTCGTCCTCTGCGCGGCTCCTCGACGGCCGCGGCGGCAGCGGCGGCCGGAGCAGCCTTCTTCGCCTTGACCTTCGGGTTCACCGGCTCGAGGACGAGCTCGATGACGGCCATGGGGGCGTTGTCGCCCTTGCGGTTGCCCACCTTGGTGATGCGGGTGTAGCCACCCGGACGGTCGGCGACGAGCGGCGCGATCTCGGTGAAGAGCGTGTGCACGACCGTCTTGTCACCGATGACCGACAGCACGCGACGACGCGCGTGCAGGTCGCCGCGCTTCGCGAACGTGACGAGGCGCTCGGCGAGCGGACGGACGCGCTTGGCCTTGGTCTCGGTCGTCGTGATGCTCTTGTGCGTGAAGAGCGCGGCGGCGAGGTTCGCAAGCATCAGGCGCTCGTGGGCGGGGCCGCCTCCGAGGCGGGGACCCTTGGTGGGCTTGGGCATATCAATTACTCCAGAGGGAAAAAGTCGGTCTCACGGATGCTTCGACCCGGCCGCGTGGCCGGGTGCGCGGCATCCGATCAGATGGTCTCGTCGTCGTAGCCGCCGTAGAAGTGCGCGCCGTCGAACCCGGGGACCGAGTCCTTCAGCGACAGGCCGAGCGAGACGAGCTTGTCGCGCACCTCGTCGACCGACTTCTGACCGAAGTTGCGGATGTTCATGAGCTGCGTCTCCGAGAGGGCGACGAGCTCCGACACCGTGTTGATGCCTTCGCGCTTCAGGCAGTTGTACGAGCGGACCGACAGGTCGAGATCCTCGATCGGCATCGACAGCTCGTTGGAGAGGACGGTCTCGACCGGCGGCGGGCCGATCTCGATGCCCTCGGCCTCGACGTTCAGCTCGCGGGCGAGACCGAACAGCTCGGTGAGCGTGCGACCAGCCGAGGCGACGGCGTCGCGCGGTCGCGATCGACGGCTTCGACTCGACGTCCAGGACGAGCTTGTCGAAGTCGGTGCGCTCACCCGCACGGGTGGCGTCGACGCGGTAGCTGACCTTGAGGACCGGCGAGTAGATCGAGTCGATCGGAACCTGTCCGGCCTCGGCGTACTCGTTGCGGTTCTGCGTCGCCGAGACGTAGCCACGGCCACGCTCGATGGTGAGCTCGAGCTCGAACTTCGCGGTGTCGTTCAGGGTCGCGATGACGAGCTCGGGGTTGTGGATCTCGACGCCGGCGGGAGCGGAGATGTCGGCCGCGGTGACCTCACCGGCACCCGTCTTGCGCAGGTACGCCGTGATGGGCTCATCGCGCTCGCTCGAGACGACGAGCTGCTTGATGTTCAGGATGATCTCGGTGACATCCTCCTTGACACCGGGAATGGTGCTGAACTCGTGGAGGACGCCGTCGATGCGGATGCTCGTGACGGCCGCACCGGGGATCGACGACAGGAGGCTGCGACGCAGCGCGTTGCCGATCGTGTAGCCGAAGCCGGGCTCCAGCGGCTCGATGATGAAACGGCTGCGGAACTCCCCGATCTTCTCCTCGGTCAGGGTCGGACGCTGTGCGATGAGCACTATGTGTTCCTTTCGATCACGTGCCCGCTATATGACACGTGCGGTGGGTGAGGTGTTGAGTTTTGTGCAGGGATGCCTCGGGCGAGGCATCCGGATGTTTCGATACGGGCGCCTGCGGCGGCCTACTCAGGAACCGAGTAGACCGTCGGGCGGCCGACGCCTGAGCGCCGTCGAAGGATCAGACGCGGCGGCGCTTCGGGGGACGGCAGCCGTTGTGAGCCTGCGGCGTCACATCGTTGATCGAGCCGACCTCGAGGCCGGCGGCCTGGAGCGAGCGGATCGCCGTCTCGCGACCCGAGCCCGGGCCCTTGACGAAGACGTCGACCTTCTTGACGCCGTGCTCCTGCGCCTGGCGGGCAGCGGACTCCGCGGCCATGCCGGCGGCGTACGGCGTCGACTTGCGCGAGCCCTTGAAGCCCACGCCACCCGACGACGCCCAGCTGATGACGGCGCCCGACGGGTCGGTGATCGAGACGATGGTGTTGTTGAACGTCGACTTGATGTGGGCGTGGCCCAGCGCGATGTTCTTCTTCTCCTTGCGGCGCGGCTTGCGCGCGGCTGACTTGGCCTGTGCCATGTGCTTGTTCTCCTGAGTCCTGAGCGCAGGCGGCGGCCTAGCGCGCCTTCTTCTTGCCGGCGACGGTGCGCTTCGGGCCCTTGCGGGTGCGTGCGTTCGTCTTGGTGCGCTGACCGCGCACGGGCAGGCCGCGACGGTGGCGGATGCCCTCGTACGAGCCGATCTCGACCTTGCGGCGGATGTCGGCGGCGACCTCGCGGCGGAGGTCACCCTCCACCTTGTAGTTGCCTTCGATGTGATCGCGCAGCGCGATCAGCTGGTCATCGGTGAGGTCCTTGACGCGGATGTTCTCGTCGATCTCCGTCGCAGCGAGGATCTCGTTCGAGCGGGTGCGTCCGACACCGTAGATGTAGGTAAGGGCGATCACCACGCGCTTGTCGCGCGGGATGTCTACGCCGGCAAGACGTGCCATGCGGTTCTCCTGGGAGTGAGTGGAGGTGTGGAGCAGGATCGGTGCCCGGGCCTCCGCCCGAGGTGTCCCCCGCTCGCGCGGGTTCTGATCCTGCCTTTATGTGTGTTGAGTTGTGAGTTCACGGGCCGCGCCGGGCGCGGCATCCGATCAACCCTGGCGCTGCTTGTGACGCGGGTTGCTCTTGCAGATGACCATGACGCGACCGTGGCGACGGATGACCTTGCAGTGGTCGCAGATGGGCTTGACGGAGGGATTGACCTTCATGATTTTCCTGTTTCGCTGTCTTCACCGGGCAGGCGCAAGCGCCTGGGGTGTTACTTCTCGATCGGTCTAGCGGTAGCGGTAGACGATGCGTCCGCGCGTGAGGTCGTAGGGGCTGAGCTCCACGACCACGCGGTCTTCCGGGATGATGCGGATGTAGTTCTGCCGCATCTTGCCCGAGATCGTGGCGAGGACCTTGTGTCCGTTGCTCAGCTCAACGCGGAACATCGCATTGGGCAGCGCCTCGGAGATCACGCCTTCGATCTCGATGACACCGTCTTTCTTCGCCATACGCTCGCTAACACTTGTGCAGACCGATCGATCTGCGGTGGATGGGGGTTTCGGTGCCTGGACACGCCAATACAGGCGCAACGCACCAAAGAACAAGCATACGTGATAAAGGATGCCGCGGCAAACCGCGGCGCACGACTCAGCCCTGCAGCGCGTCGACCAGGTCGGCCTGGGGGTCGCCGCGTTGCGCGTTGCGCGCGGGAGTCGGCGAACCGATACGTCCCGGGCGAGCCGATACGGTTGGCGCGCTGCATTCAGTATCGGCTCGCTCGCGCCGTATCGGCTCGTGAGGTATGCGCATGTCACCACCGCGGGCAGGCCTACTCCACGCTCAGGAGCGCGGGCTGATGTGGAAGGACTCCAGTCGAGCACGGAGGGTCCCGGCAGTGATGATGTCATTGCTGCCCCACCGCGGCATCCGGCGATTGGTGGTCCCCCTGATCCAGTCTTCCCGGCGCTTCTCGGCCAGGATGACCTCGTCCATCGTCAGACCCGCAGCCCGGGCCAGCTGAGTGTACTTGCCGACACCGTCGAACTCGCCCCACGCGCCGACCTCGCGAGATCGAAGTCGACATAGTACATGCCCCCACCCGGTGCCGGAATCGCGGTCTGCAGCCCCGCGATGGCGAACCCGAGCTCGATAAGACGCAGTCGACTGACGCTCTCGCCCGGCAGTTCCGCGCGCCCGTCGGCGAGCGCGAGCACACGGCGACCGAGCCGGACTCCGCGTGCCCGGCGATGGCGCTCCATGTGCGCCTGCACCGCATCGCGGAAGCCGGCGGCCGCATCCGGATCGTATGAATGCGTGGTCTCGTCCCACGCCACCTGTCGGAAGGCGGCGTCCGCCATTGAGATGCCGGCCTCAATCGGGAGCGATCGGATGACGTCGGCCACCGTGCGTGACAGCGAGGTGCACACCATTCCCTCGACAAGGGTCCGATCAGCGTCCGCGACAAGGATCTCATGTCGGGCGATCCGTGGCCGGCCGCTCAGGGTGTGCCCGTCCACCATGCCTCCGCTGACATGAACAAGGTGGGGATCGAGCCGGTAAAGCGGTAAGCCCCATGCGACAGCGGCCGACACATGGGAGAGCACCGCGCCTCCTCCGTCGCGCGATCCCTGCACCGCGGCGACGCGCAGCAGGTGCCTCGCCTCAGCGAACTGGGTTCGCCAGAGCCCTCCCGGAACATAGACGCCATGGTGAAGGCGGATCAGCGTGCCGTCGGCGACTGCCGCCGCGATCGTGCGCCCCGTCCATCCCTGCACGTCAAGTTTCCGACGCGTGAGCAGGTGCTCCTGAGCCTCGCCAAACTGCATGTCGCCACAGTGGCGGCAGCGCCATGCCGCGGCATCCCGTTCCCACTTCTCGGTGCGAACCCGCTGCGTCCGGTTCGCTGTGCAGGAGCCATTCCATTCGCGAACCGATACGAGCGCGACGGGCCGATACGCCTCATGCAGTGCGGGACGTATCGGCTCGCACAGGGTGTATCGGCTCGCGCAAGGGTGGGTCGGCTCTCGCGGGGCGGGCGAGAACCGCGGCGCAGACTCAGCCCTGCAGCGCGTCGACCAGGTCGGCCTGGGGGTCGCCGGTCAGCTCGACGAACTCATCGTTCAGCAGCACTGTGGGCGTTCCGATGCCGGCCGCGCCCGGCTTGACGGGTGTC
>CAWEBX010000009.1:0-34692 GCA_963807355.1 uncultured archaeon | reverse complement strand
ACCGGATCGACGGAGATGATCTTCTCGATCAATGGTGGAAAGGGTGACGACCTGCTCGTCGATTCCTTTACCCCCTCCCAGCCGATCGAACCGAACATGCGGCGCAATTCGACACGGTTTTCTCCGATGGGGACCGTGGCAGTCCTTGTTTTCGCGGGAATCATCCTTGGGCTGCTGTTCGGTTATCTGAGACGTCGAGGACGGCGCAACGCGTCCTACATCGCCGGGCTGACATCTGGAGCTTGCGTGTTTCTGGCAGCCGCCGCATCCGCCGGATTGCAGAACGCAGGAATGTCGGCCAGCACGCCACAGCTACAAGCTCAAAGCGATGCCCCACGACGACTGCCGGACGGCACCGCGTTTGCTGCCAAACCGACGCAGCGCCTACTGGATATCCGCACGGCTACCGTCGAACCCGGAACTGCACGACCAGCATTTAACTTGATTGGCCGCATTATCGGCGATCCAAACCGCAGTAGCATTGTCCAAAGCATTTACGGCGGCCGCATCGTCCCCAACGACGGAACGTTGCCGCGTATCGGGCAGAAAGTCACCAAGGGAGAAACGCTTCTCCGGATCGAACCTTATCTGCCCGTGGCAGACCGCACGACTATTTCCGAGAAGATGGGGGAAATCGAGCAACTCATCGCGGTCGCCGAAACCAAGATCAAACGTCTGCGGCCATTGGTTGAACGCGGTGCGGCGCCGATGGGTCAGCTCAACGATCTTGAGAGTGAACTGGCAGGATTGCGGGCCCGACGCGAGACCATACGCAACTCTCGCGGTGACTATGAGCTTTTGCGGGCATCGACCGATGGCGTCATCACAGCGGCCAAGGCCGTGCCTGGTCAGGTCGTTCAGGCGCAAGACATTCTGTTCGAAATCGCCGATCCTCAAGGACTCTGGGTCGAAGCATTGGCCTACGACGAGCTTGATCCCGCGGGTCCTGTCCAAGCGACGGCGTCAGATTCGGACGGCACCTCGTTTCTTTTGTCCTATCTCGGAACCAGCCGCGCCCTGAGACAGCACGCGTCCGTGGTTCATTTCTCCATTCCGGAACCTCTTTCGGGCCTTCGCATCGGCCAACCTGTCACCGTGCTCGTCCAGGGCGGCAGGGCGAAGCAGGGTTTGATCTTTCCACGCGACGCCGTGGTGAAGAGTAACAACGGCGAGAGCGTCGTCTGGGTGCATGTCGCCCCTGAACGTTTCGAGCCGAGACCCGTCCGGATAGAGCCGCTCGATGCCAAAAACATAATCGTCACAGCCGGCCTTAATGCCTCCGATCGGGTCGTCGTGCGCGGCGCAGACCTCATCAACCAGATCCACTAGGAGCCATCATGTTCAAGCTCATCGTGCAGACGAGTTTGCGCAATCGCCTGTTCGTACTGGCAGCAGCGGCAGTCCTGATCGCTTACGGCCTGTTCGTACTTCCGCGCATCTCGATTGACGTCTTTCCGGATATCAACCGACCGACAGTCAACATCCTGGCCGAGGCGGAGGGGCTTGCCCCGCAAGAAGTCGAGCAACTCGTCACGTTTCCAATCGAAACCTCGATGAACGGCATGCCCGGCGTCCTCCGCGTCCGTTCAGTCTCCGGCGTAGGGCTTTCGGTGGTTTACGTCGAATTCGATTGGGGCGTCGATGTCTACCGGGCGCGCCAGTTCGTTTCGGAACGCCTCGCGCTGATCCGCGAGCAATTGCCGACATCCGTGAATCCACGAATGGGCCCGGTCACCTCCATCATGGGCGAGATCATGTTGATCGCGCTCACCACGGACGGCAAGGCGTCGGCGATGGACGTGCGCGAGATCGCCGATTTCGTGGTCAGGCCGCGGTTGCTCGCCATTCCCGGCGTCGCTCAGGTCATCCCCATCGGCGGCGAGGTCCGGCAATATCGGGTGACGCCGAACGTTGCCACGATGCAGGCGCTTGGCGTCACACATGAACAGATCGAGCGAGCTGTTACACGCTTCGGCACCAACACCGGCGGAGGATTCGTCGATCAGCACGGCCGGGAATTCCTGATCCGGAACGTGGGACTGACGAGGAAGATCGAGGACCTTGGCAATACCGTTGTTGCGGGGCTGCGACCATCAACCCATTTTGCTGAAGCAGGTGGCGCGGGTCGATTTCGCTCCGCGCGTCAAGCGAGGCGATGCCGGCTACAACGGCAAGCCAGCCGTCATTGTCAGCGTCCAGAAGCAACCTGCGGCGGATACCGTGGTACTGACCCGCGAGATCGAAGCCACACTGCGAGATTTGCAGCGTACGATGCCTGCTGGAATCTCCGTCACGAACGTCCAGTTCCGGCAGGCCACGTTCATCGAGACCTCGATCCGCAATGTCGAGCGAATCCTCGTTGAGGCCTCGATCGTCGTCGCCGTGATCCTCTTCATTTTCCTGCTCGACGCGCGTGCGACGGTCGTATCATTGACCGCCATTCCGATATCGATCCTGGTGACCGCTCTGGTTTTCGGCGCCTTCGGACTCACTATCAACACGATGACGCTCGGAGGCCTTGCGATTGCGATCGGCGAACTGGTTGATGACGCAGTCGTTGACGTCGAAAATATCCTGCGACGGCTTCGGGAAAACCGCGCGCAGCGCAATCCCCGACCCGTTCTCGAAGTAATCGCGCAAGCGAGCCAGGAGATCCGCTCCGGCATCGTCTATGCGACGATGATTACCGTCCTGGTTTTTGTGCCGTTGTTCGCGCTTCCCGGAATCGAGGGGCGGCTGTTCACCCCGCTCGGCATCGCCTACATCGTTTCCATATTGGCGTCTTTGCTGACGTCGGTGACCGTTACACCCGTCCTCTCCTACTATCTGCTCTCTGGAAAGGCTCGTTCGCGCGAGCGCGACAGCATCGTCGTGCGAATGCTGAAGCAAGGCAATCGGCGGCTTCTCACCTGGGCGTTCGATCGCTGGAGACTCGTTCTCGGCGCAGTCAGCATTGCGGTTCTGGTCGCTGGATATGCCGCGGTCATGTTGCCGCGCAGTTTTCTCCCGCCCTTCAACGAAGGCACGCTGGTGCTATCCCTTCAGTACAACCCGGGAATTTCGTTGGTGGAGTCGAATCGTCTCGGCCTTTTGGCCGAACAGCTTCTGTCGCGGGTGCCGGAGGTGAAATCAGTCGGACGCCGAACCGGCCGCGCCGAACTCGATGAACATGCCGAGGGCGTGCATTACAGCGAGATTGATGTCGATCTGACTCCATCGACACGGCACAAGACCGATATCTACGCTGACATTCGGGACAAACTGTCAGCCTTACCCGCCTCCGTCGCAATCGGACAGCCAATCAGCCATCGGCTTGATCATTTGCAGTCTGGCGTTCGCGCCCAGATCGTCCTCAAGATCTATGGGCAAGACCTCGATACGCTGCGCCAGTTGGCGGAAACCACCCGCCAGCGGTTGTCACCAATCTCCGGGCTGGTCGATCTCCAGGTGGAGAAACAGGTCCTCATTCCGCAAGTACGGATCCCGGTTGATCACGAACGCGCCGCCCTCCACGGCCTGACGCCCGCGGCAATCACGCAGGCATTGGACACCCTCTCGAATGGTCGCAAGGTCTCGCAGATCGTCGACGGCAATCGACGCTTCGATGTCGTCATGCGTTTGTCCGATCAGAACAGGTCAACCAGCGGCCTCCGGGATCTCCTGATTCCGACGTCGTCCGGGTTCATCCCCTTAAAGGAGCTCGCGGAGGTCACCGAGACCGACGGACCGAACCAGATCCAGCGGGAAGGCACGCAACGCAGGATCGTTGTTTACGGAAACGGCGACGGACGCCGCGACATGACCGAGATCGCGTCAGACATCCGGCGTGCCTTGGCCGAGATCAGCTTCCCAGAGGGTTATACGACCAACCTCGAGGGAGCATTCCAAGCACAAGAGGAAGCGGCATTGCGGATTGGCATCCTGTCGTTGGTGTCGCTGTCGATGATTTTCATCGTTCTTTACGGGCGATACCGATCGGTTGCGCTAGCGTTCATCATCATGGGTGGCATCCCCCTGGCGTTGATAGGTAGCGTAATCGCCTTGACCATCACGGGTGAGCCATTGTCGGTCGCCTCCATGGTCGGCTTTATCACACTCGCGGGCATCTCGGCCCGCAACGGCATCTTGAAGATATCCCACTACGTCAATCTTGCGCTTCATGAGGGTGAACGCTTCGGCCGCCGCCTGATCGTGCGCGGCAGTCTGGAACGGTTGAGTCCCGTTCTCATGACGGCGCTTTGTGCAGGCCTTGCACTGACGCCGTTACTGTTCGGCGCCAATGAACCTGGCCGAGAAATACTCCATCCCGTTGCTGTCACGATCTTCGGCGGTCTGCTGAGCGCAACGGCCCTCGATACCGTCGTAACGCCTGTCCTGTTCCTGTTGTTCGGCCAAAAACCTTTGAACCGCCTTCTGACCGAACACACCGCAACTTCCGAACTAGCGGAAGCCTTCTGACCCTCACCCAACCCCAAACAGAGAAATGCAATGCAGAAATACATCTTCCTGGCCATGATCGTCGCCCTGACATCCTCTGTCGGCCCAGCTACGGCCCAGACGAATAAAGGCAATAACGGCGGTCCGGTCGTCACCTCGCAGGGACATGCGATCGAGTTCGTCCACAAGGGAGGGGAGATGATCTTCTATATCGGTGATCATGATGGATCGCCCCTGCCGACCAAGGAGATGAAGGGCCGCGCAACGGTCCAGCAAGGCGGTAAGACTGTCACGGTTCAACTCAGGCCAGCCAGCCCCAACTTGATGGTCAGCAAGGCCGAGATCGAACTGGTACCGCAAGCGCGGGTCGTGTTCTCGGGCAACGTGCACGGTCATTCCCTAACCGCCCGATATACGGTCGAATAAACGACTTTTGTTACGAGAGGCAGCCGCAAAAGTGGTCGATGGCTGCCTCATTTCTCCGCGACCCGGAATGAGGCCCGTTATCCGGCACCAAACAAAGCGACACCCAAGACCGGTCGTGGTGCGAACACACCTTGGGAGCCGACACATGTTGTCGATCCTTGCCAACCGCACCTATCGGCATCTTTTCGCGGCGCAAGTCATCGCCCTGATCGGTACGGGCTTGATGACTGTAGCCCTCGGGTTGCTAGCCTTCGAGATCGCGGGCGACAGGGCGGGTGCGGTACTCGGCACAGCCCTTGCGATCAAAATGATTGCCTATGTCGGCATCGCGCCGTTCGCCGGCAACCTTGCGGGGCATGTCCCGCGCCGTTCGTTTCTCGTGACCATGGCCTGATCCGGGCGTTGGCAGCGATCGCGCTGCCATTCGTGACGCAAGTCTGTTGGCCTCATTTGACGAGCGGGATGCGCGGAAATGATCTACTTCGCGTGAACGCCGTGTGACAAAAAAGAGCGACACGCAGCCTGCACGGTATCAAGCCCGTCCGACTTGATGGACGATTCATCGCTGATGGCGCCGCGGATGCACCTCTTGGTGCAGAAAATCGAAGCGCGGCGCAAGTTTGCAGGGAAATCGAAATCGCCCGCGTCGGCACGACGGCTACGGCTGAAGGACCGGGCAACGGGAAGCCGCGTTTTTCCGACAAATCGCACGCGCCGCACGTTTAACTTGCGACGAGACGAGATTCCCCTCGAAGCTTCAGAAGCGCGCGGCGTGCATCCGGCGGCCGTCCACATGGCCCCGTTCTTGCTGGCGTTGCGATTTCGAATCCATTGACTTGCTGCCGCTTGCACGAGCACGTCAACGGGCGAAAGTTGCTGGGAATAAAGACGCAGCGGGCGACAAGCCCGCGAACCGCCCGACGTCGGAACGCTGACCGGCGTCGAAACCACGGGAGGGAGCACATGGAGACGGCACGCTCGATGACGGCTGGTAGTCCGCTCAAGCCGTTCTACAAGCATCTCTACGCCCAGGTGCTCACCGCCATCGTGCTTGGCGTCCTGCTGGGGCATTTCTACCCGCATCTCGGAGAGGCCATGAAGCCGCTGGGCGACGGATTCATCAAGCTGATCAAGATGCTGATTGCGCCGATCATTTTCTGCACCGTCGTGCACGGCATCGCCGGCATGGACGACATGAAGAAGGTCGGGCGCGTCGGAATTAAAGCACTGGTCTATTTCGAGGTCGTCACCTCGCTCGCACTAATCGCAGGCCTGATCGTAGTCAACATCCTGCAGCCCGGCGCCGGCATGAATGTGGACACCCACGTGCTCGATACCAAGTCGATCCAAGTCTACACCACGAAGGCCGGCCAGCAGGGTACGGTTGAGTTCCTGATGCACATCATCCCCAATACGGTGGTGGGTGCCTTCGCGGAAGGCGAGATCCTGCAGGTTCTGTTGTTCGCGATCCTGTTCGCCTTCGGCCTGTTCATGATGGGCGAGCGCGGCCGTCCCGTCCTGGCTTTTATCGATATCGTCTCGCATACGTTTTTCGGGATCGTCGGCATCATCATGAAGGCGGCGCCGATCGGTGCATTCGGCGCGATGGCGTTCACCATCGGAAAGTACGGCGTGGGCACTCTGCTCCTGCTAGCGAAGTTGATGGCGTCCTTCTATCTGACCTGCGTGATCTTCGTGATCTTTGTGCTAGGCGGGATCGCGTGGCTCGTGGGCTTTAACATCTTCAAGTTCATCAACTACATCAAGGAAGAGCTTCTAATCGTGCTCGGAACATCGTCATCCGAGTCGGTGCTGCCACGCATGATCGAGAAGATGGGAAATTTGGGCTGCAAACAGTCGGTCGTCGGCCTCGTGATCCCGACCGGCTACTCCTTCAATCTGGACGGCACCTGTATCTACCTGACCATGACGGCTATCTTTCTTGCGCAAGCGACCAATACCGAACTGACTCTTTGGCAACAGCTCGGCATCATCGGCGTGTTGCTGCTCACCTCGAAGGGCGCCGCCGGTGTGACCGGATCTGGGTTCATCGTGCTGGCCGCGACGCTCGCGTCCGTCGGCACAATTCCGGTTGCCAGCATTGCGCTGATCCTGGGGGTGGATCGCTTCATGTCCGAGGCGCGTGCGCTGACCAACTTGGTTGGCAACGGTGTCGCCACCGTCGTGATTGCCAAATGGGAGAACGCGCTCGACGAAGAACGCATGCACAGGATACTCGATCAGAAACCGGAACTCGAAGCGTCCGAACCCGAGGTCGCCATGGGGCCGCCCGATCCGTTGCTGCCGCAGGCATCGACCACCCGTACCACATCCTGAGGAACATTGGAGGAGACCAGATCGGCGAGCTTCTGCAGATCAAGTGGGGCCACTATCGTGAATTCATCATCGAGCCTGCCACGTTGGTCTTCAGTCAACAGCCTCCCGCAGCCGCCCGCGCAACTTCGCCGAACTGTTCGACGTCGCCGGTATCGGCCACGTTCGCGCGACGTTTGCTTTCGAGAGCTGGTCTAGCGTTAAAAAACGCGCGCCACTCCAAAAGCTGATTTGCCCTCACGCAGATGATCTCGCACGAACGCTGTGATGTGCGGAAACCTATGGGCACGCCAATAAAGACTTGCCGGCCCTCCAGCGCGGGTCCCCAGCTTCTTGTGTGGCTTCTTGATCGACGACCTCAGGCCAGTCGAGCATTGTCCGCGTTAACCGTATCCCCAAATCTTGTCGCGTAACCGCGACGGCGGGTCAACTTCTGCCGCTAAGCCGCCCTATTGGATCTTTGAAATATCTCTCGACCTTTGGGGAGTTTTTTCCGGCGGCCTTTGAGTAAGGCTTTCCTCTTCGGGAGTGTGAAATCAGATGAAAGTGGCTCTCGTCCTTGTTGGTCTCGATACACTCACCACAATGAAATTCGAGACACCGCCGTGCACGACAAAGCGGATGAGCGAGCCGCCCGCTGATGGCCTATCCCGAGCATTGAATCTTTCAACGCGATGGCAAACCTAGCCCAACGATTCATTTGGATCGAGCTTGCCTGCGGCAACTCGCGGACCCTCGCGCATAAGTCCGAGCAAACAGGCCGTATTGATGAAATACGGCCACCTCGCCCCGACGAGCGTGGGTACGTTGTCGCGGCGAGGGACTGGCTGTCGGCGGAGTCCATCACGCTCGTTCTTGGAGTGGCAATTGGTCTGGCTTTCGTCGCAAGTTTCGTCCTGTTTCGTGACTCCCAATTGAACGGGACAATCGACAAGGCGGTCACGAAGGCTTTGGTCGAGCGCATTATTATCGCCGAGTCTAATGGTGACGCGAATGCAAGGAACAAGCGCTCGAGCGCGACGGGTGCCGCCCAGTTTGTTGACGACACGTGGCTCGAAGCCATTCGTAGGCATCGACGCGATCTGATGGCGGGACGCAGCAAGAAGGAAGTTCTGGAGTTGCGGCGAGATCCCGAGCTTACGCGAGAGATTGCCGCGCAGTTGATCGACGAATATGCCGCGATGCTAGACAAGCGCGGTCTGCCGATTACGCCCGGTTCTCTTTATCTTGCCCATTTCGCGGGACCCGCGGGCGCCGTGGCGCTATTGTCCGGCGCAGAAAATGCCGATGCTGCTTCCCTTATGGCTACCGCTGACGCGACGGGTCGGACGACGCGCGAAAAAATCGTCAACGCCAATCCGTTTCTCAAGGTGCTAACCGCCGGCGACATCAAGAGGTGGGCCGACCGCAAGATGACACCAATCAATTCTCCAGGGCGCTTGTGAGAAGTTCTACCCACCGCGCCAGTTCCTCGGAGAAGGTTTGAAGAGGATGCCCTTGGAAATTTCGTTGTCACGCTTCATTTGCTTGGCGGTGTCCATGCCCCCGCCATTGATGGAAGCCTGAGATTTGACCCGGCCTTTGGAAGCTTGAGACTCCTCGCTCGTGGCTGTTACCGGCGGCATTGCCGTCTTGCTCGGCGACTCCGCGTCCGACGGACTGGCGCCGTCATGTGCGCTTTCTCCCGATCAATCCGGTATAAGTCATGCTGAAGCTGCTGCCTGGGCCGGGAGGGCCAGACATCCGCCGGTGAGATGAAGCTTGCCGACCAGGACCTCGTAGGCAAGGCAAGGGCAACTCCCCGAGCGACGCCTTGCCCTTCGGCACCGTCTTGCTACCTTTCTTCCGCTTGGCCATCGGTACCGCCGAGGTCAGGTCAGTCCGATCCGGCGTTCGAGCGCCAGGTCGGCCGCTTTTGTCAGTGGATTACGGAGCTTGTCGTCGTGGGGAAGAAAGAGACCATCGCGCATCACGAGGCCGGACACGCCGTGATCGCGCGCGTGCTGGACATCCCGGTAAGCTACGCGACCCTCAATGCACTCGACGGCGCTGGCGCCGTAGTGACGACGTCCAGCGCGACGCACCTCGCCCTGGACGACCTCGAGACGCCGGAGAAGTACGCCATTGTCGCGCTGGCCGGCCCGCAGGCCCAGCATCACTATCGTCCCATGTCCCTCGCGGCCCAGAATCACGCGTGCGAGGGTGGCTGGCGCGTGGATCGCGCCAACGCGACCAGCCTCCTGGCGATGCTAGTTTTGCGGCAGCACGGCAAGCCGGCGGTGCCGGGCAGCTACGTTGAGTTGGACGGCCCCGAGACAGAGGAGTTCAGCCGCCTATTCAGCCGTACGACCCAAAAGACTGCGGATCTGGTCGAGGAAAACTGGCCTGCAATCCAGCGCGTCGCTGCGGCCCTGCTAAGCCGTCCCGGGCTTACCGAAGACGATATCGACGCCCTAATCGCGGCGCACAACAACTAGATCCTAATGCATGTTGGCATCTCACGGGCGCGGCGCACGCCTGTTCGAGATAGCGCACAATTGGAATGGGAGCGTCACGTGCGAAAACCAACGTGTGACATGATCGACAATCTCCGCCACTCGCTTCACGACTGGCGGGATTAGAAGCGCTCCACCTACGGCGACCGCCGTTCCGGCCGCCACGCCGAGGGTCTTTCCAAATGCCTAGACGAAACTGTCCGCAGCGGCGTCGATCTTCTTGCCAAGCCAACCGAGCGCGGATTTCAGACGTAACGTCGCGTTTGCAACCGAAAGCGCGTTTGGCTCAGGTTTTACGGATTGTTTCTTCCGCAGCCTTGATTTCGACGACGACGGTCACCTGCGGGCTGTCCTCGTCGGGTGGTGGTCGATTGTGGCCAATCCCACCATGTGCAGGGCACACCTGCGCAAGCAATGCTCGCAGCTCGTCCAATCGATCCTGAATCGCGCGGCGTTGAGAAACGTAACCGCCGCGATGATCGTCCGGCGCGTGAACGGTACATCTCTCAAAACGAATTATCGCTTCTTGTGGCGATCGGCGAGCGCGGTCAGGCGTGCGCGCCCAATCCTTCGAGTTGCGCATCGACGAATTGCGCAAGTTGCTGCCTGAGACTTGGCGATGGTACGGCGACCATGCGGTCTTCGAGCCCGAGCGAAATGATCCCGTGCGTGGCTGAAAACATGGTTCGCGCGATCAACAACAGCTCATCGGGATCGCGCTTCGATAAAAGCCGCGAGAGCGGCGAATACATCAGCGCGAACGCCTCCATGACCATATCGAGGATATCTTTGGGAAATGGGCGGTTTTTCTCCATACGATGCTCAAATAGCGATCGGAGCAGATTCGTGTGTTCCACGGCGAACTCGAGATAACCGGTCGCCAAACCATGAAGCTGGGCGCGCGGGTCGTCGCTGGGAACCATGCGTAGTTTCGATGTGAGCAGCTGAACCGTCTCGCGGTTCACGGTCAGAATCAGGCCGTCAAAGTCACCGAACTCATTGTAAACGCTCCCAATCGAGCATTCCGCAGCTTCGGCAACGTCTCGAACTTTCAATGAAATCAGTCCCTTAGACGCGATAATGCGTCGTGCGGTATCAAGCATCAGTGTGCGCCTGCGACTTTTTTTCTGATCGCGCAAAGATTCTTCTTGAACAATGTTCATTTTTCCCGTACCGAGTTTTGAACAATGTTCAAAATAGTAGGAGGCCCTTGAATATGCAAACGGTCGTTCTTGAAAACATAGCTCTTACCGCTGCCGACGATGCCCATGCCCTCGCGACCGGCGTCGGCAGGATTGCCGTCAAACTCGTCATGAAACTCCTCCTGTCTCCAATCGAACGGATGGCCCAGGCCAGCGACGTTGCGGGCGTGCTGGTCCACCGCCGCAAGCGGCAACAGGCAGGAAAACGACGTTGCCCGTTTTCTTTCGGGCACCTGAAACACCTGACGTGAGGCCGATCGATGCACCAATCCCTCTTCCGACTGTTCGACATACTGAGTGACCTGTATCGGCAATCGTTATCCCCGATAACAAGCCTGAATCGTTCACTGGCAGCGGCTCATCAGTCCCACGTTGCGGCACGCCGCGCGCTTGCGATCGCGATCGCCGAGGAAGCCCGGGAAGCAGATCGCCGCCGCGTGCTCACGATCAAGACACAGGATCTGGAGCAGCGTGCCGTCGAAGCGCTCCGGGCCGGCCGCGACGATCTGGCAACGCAAGCTGCTGAAGCAATCGCAGCAATATCCAGCGACATCCGTGCCACGGAGCAGGCTTCAAAGCATTTCGCTGCGGAAGTTGCCCTCGCTCGCCGCGAGGTCGATGCTCAACGCCAACGTTTATCGGATCTCGATCGCGGCCGCAGAATGGCCCGCATCGACAGCGCCCTAACCGGCACCATCCACGGTCCGGAAACGGATCTTGACAGCTTCAGTGAAGCGGAAACCGCGTTGGAGGCAGTCAGGGCAAACAACCAAAACGCTCGCGCGATAAGACACGAAATGTCCCGACCGGCCGAGCATCTGATCGAACGGATGTCGGAAGCCGGATTTGGTCGTCCAACCTATATTCGCGCATCCGATGTTCTGGCGCGACTTCGCAAGGCTGCCGAGCGGCCGGTTGCAGCTTTGATTGAATCCAACCTGAAGTCTTAACGAAGGAGCTACTATGTCACAGCATATGACGCATTCCGATCGTCCCACCAGCGCATGGGTCAACTTTTCCTACATCTGCTTCGTAGCATCTGTCCTGATGGTGGGTGGGGGTATTTTCGCGCTTCCGCTGGATTGGTGGACACGCGCCTACTTCGCAATGGGAATGGGAATGTTGATTCAATCCTGCCTAACGCTCGCCAAGACGGCTCGTGACCTTCACGAGAGCAGCCGCATGATCAACCGGATTGAGGAAGCGCGGACGGAAAAGCTCTTGAGCGCCGAGCGGGCTTGACACCAAAGTCTCCGAACCGCGGCACACCCGCATCAAACTTGCCCTAAATTTTGCAATTCAAAAGCCATCACAGGAAGCCAATGATCCGGGAATTGATGTCATCACGCCGTTTTGCGCCGTTGTTTTGGGCTCAATTCTGCGCCGCGCTAAATGATAACGTTTTGAAGAACGGCCTTGTCATCATCCTGCTGTATGGGGCTGCGACAACGCAGGGCGGCGGCACTCTGGTGACGATCGCCGGCGCGGTTTTTATTTTTCCCTTCTTCGTGCTCTCGGGCCTTGGCGGCGAACTCGCAGACAAATACGTCAAGTCCGTCGTGGCGCGACGGTTGAAGTTCGTTGAAATTTTCGCCGCCGCTTTTGCTGCTGTCGGATTCTTCCTGCACTCGATCCCGTTTCTATTCCTCGCGCTCTTTATGTTCGGGACCGTTGCCGCGCTTTTCGGCCCGGTGAAATACGCCATTCTGCCTGATCAGTTGTCGGTCGGAGAACTTGCGACGGGTAATGCGCTGGTGGAGGGCGCGACTTTTCTCGCGATCCTGATCGGCACCATCGCTGGCGGCTTACTGGTCTCCAGCACGGCACATATGGGCTGGGTCGCCTCCGCGATCGTGCTGCTTGCGTTCATGTCATGGGCGTTCGCTTCCCGCATACCGATCACGACGCCATCGGCGCCTGAACTAGCCATAACAGCCAATCCCTGGACCTCGACCCTTCGTCTGCTCAAATCACTTTATGCCGAGCCGCGGCTCTGGGATGGCATGCTGATCGTGTCGTGGTTCTGGCTGGCCGGCGCCATCGTGCTGTCGCTGCTGCCCACGTTGATAAAGGATATCATCGGCGGCACCGAGACTGTCGTGACAATGTGCCTCGCGATCTTCGCCATTGGCATTGCCGCAGGCTCGCTGTTTGCCGCCCAGCTTTCACATGTGAGGCCGAACCTCGCGCTGGTCCCGATCGGCGCGATCGTAATGGGCATTTCCGGCCTCGACATCGCATGGGTGGTGGGTCACGCCACGCCGGCCTCCGGTGTCACGCCGATAGCCTTTCTTACCTCGTTTGATGGCCTGTGGATCGTTGCCGACTTCGCGATCTTCGCCTTCGGTGGGGGCCTGTTCGTTGTCCCCTCCTTTGCCGCCGTACAGGCGTGGTCTATGCCGGCCGAGCGCGCTCGCGTGATCGCGGCCGGCAACATCCTCCAGGCAGGCTTCATGGTGGCGGGCTCGCTGATGGTCGCGCTGGTTCAAGCTGCCGGGCTTTCGATCGCATGGATCTTCTTTGGCCTCGCGCTCGCGTCCTTCGGTTCGATCTTCTTTGTTCTCAGTAAATGGGGCAAGGAAGGCGTCCGCGATTTCGGTGCGCTGTTGTTTCGGGCGCTCTTTCGGGTCGAAATACGGGGATTGGAAAATCTCCCCGAACCTGGCACCCGCATGCTGATTACCCCCAACCACGTCAGCTTTGTCGACGGCCCGCTGGTACATGCGACATTACCGATTGACGCCAGCTTCGCGGTCGACACCGGAATCGCAAAGGCGTGGTGGGCCAAGCCGTTCCTTCGACAGATCAGACACTACACCATGGACCCGTCCAGGCCGCTTGCAGCGCGCGACCTGATCAAGCTTGTCGCGTCCGGCGAGCCGGTCGTCATCTTTCCGGAAGGCCGCATCACGGTCTCTGGCTCTTTAATGAAGGTTTACGACGGTACCGCAATGATCGCGGACAAGGCGGACGCCGTCGTGGTGCCGGTGCGGATCGAAGGCGCCCAGCGCTCATATCTGAGCTACCTGAAAAACGGTGAGATCAAGCGCAGTCTTTTCCCGAAAGTCACGATCTCCATCTTGCCACCGGTGAAGCTGGCGATTGCCCCCCTCTTGAAGGGCAAGGCGCGGCGCAATGCTGCCGGTAGCGCTTTGCAGGACGTCATGATCGACGCCATGGTGAAGAACGCGATGCTGGACCAAACGCTGTTCGATGGACTGGCACACGCGCATCGCGATCGCGATACCGGCAAGCCTATTATTGAAGACGCGCTTGGCACGTCCTTGACCTACCGTAAGTTGATCCTTGGCGCGCAAGTATTGAGCCGCAAGCTCGAACAAGGCACATCCATCGGCGAGAATGTCGGCATTTTGTTGCCGAACTCGGCCGGCGTGGCGGTCGTATTCATGGCGCTTCAGACCATCGGCCGCGTGCCAGCGATGCTGAACTTTTCGGCCGGCATCTCGAACGTGCAAGCGGCGATGAAGGCGGCGCAGGTTCGCACTGTCCTTGCGTCGAAAGCGTTCGTTGAGAAAGCCAAGCTCGACAAGCTCGTGGCGGCGGTCGCAGGCGAAGCCCGCGTGCTCTACCTCGAAGACATCCGGGCCGGAATTGGCTTTGCCGACAGGCTGGCCGGCCTGTTGGCCGGGTCCGCGCCCCGAGTTGCGCGCAAGGCCGATGACCCGGCGGTCGTGCTGTTCACGTCCGGCTCGGAGGGGACGCCCAAAGGTGTGGTGCTGTCCCATCGCAATATCCTCGCCAACGCATCACAGGCAATGGCGCGGGTCGATGCCAACGCCAATGATAAGGTCTTCAACGTCCTGCCGGTGTTCCATTCCTTCGGGTTGACCGGCGGCATGATGATGCCCCTGCTTACGGGCATCCCGATTTTCATGTATCCGTCGCCCCTGCACTACCGGATCGTGCCCGAGTTGATCTACCAAACCGGCGCCAGCATCCTGTTCGGAACCGACACCTTCCTCGCCGGCTACGCGCGTTCGGCTCACGCTTACGATTTCCGCTCGCTGCGGCTGGTGCTCGCGGGCGCGGAGGCCGTCAAGGATCGGACGCGCCAGATCTACATGGAGCGCTACGGTTTGCGTATCCTTGAAGGGTACGGCGTCACCGAAACCGCGCCGGTGCTCGCCATGAATACGCCAATGGCAAATCGCCCGGGCACGGTCGGCCGGTTGTCGCCGCTGATGGAGGCGCGCCTCGATCCTGTCCCTGGCATCGAGGAAGGCGGACGTCTTTCGGTTCGCGGCCCGAACGTCATGCTCGGCTATCTGCGTGCGGAGAACCCGGGCGTGCTGGAGCTCCTGCCGGGCGGATGGCACGATACCGGCGACATCGTCAGCATCGACACTGCCGGCTTTATCACGATCAAGGGTCGCGCCAAGCACTTTGCCAAAATCGCCGGCGAAATGGTTTCTCTGTCAGTCGTCGAAGCGATGGCGATCGCCCTCTGGCCACAAGCAATTTCGGTCGCGGTTTCGATTCCCGACCAGCGCAAGGGCGAGCGGATTGTGTTGCTCACGACCCAGAAGGATGCCAACCGTGTCGCGATGCAGCGCCACACCATGGCGTCAGGGATGTCGGAATTGGCCGTCCCCGCCGACATATGCGTAGTGGACAATGTCCCACTGCTTGGCTCTGGCAAGACCGACTACGTGGCGGCGACAGCGCTCGGCAAGGAGTACGGATAGCCGGGCGCGAAGTAGCGTGACTGATACATCTTCATCAGGCGTAGTTCTCCTCCATGGCCTGGCAAAAACGCCGCGCTCATTCGGGCGAATGGAACGAGCGCTGCAAAAGGAAGGCTTCGCGACGCTGAACCTCGCCTATCCGAGCCGAAAGTATCCGCTGGAGGTACTCGTCGAAAATGTTCACGCTGCTATTCATCCGTTTGGTATGCAGAGGGACGCGCTTTACTTCGTCACACACTCCATGGGTGGACTCCTCGCGCAATTCTATCTGGCAAGATATCGACCGATCCGGCTACATCGCGTCGTCATGCTCGCCCCACCGAATGGCGGCAGCGAGGTCACGGATTTTCTAAAGGAAACTGCCCCTTATCGTGCATTTTATGGACCTGCCGGTCAGCAACTCGGGACGAGCCGGCTGCAATCTTCCGAGCGGCTTCCGCTGCCGGATTATTCTGTTGGGATCATAGCGGGAAACAAAACGATCGATCCGATATCGTCCTTCTTTATTGTACCGCAGCCAAATGACGGCAGAGTTTCGGTCAAGAGCACCAGACTAAAAGGCATGAGCGACCACATCGTACTTGGCGCAACCCACTCCGGTTTATTGAGACACCAGAGCGCGATCAATTAGACTCTTTCCTTTCTGCGTGATGGCCGATTTCTCCGGACCGCTATGGATAGCCACCTTCGGATCTTTTAGCTGAACGGTAACATTGATCGGAGAATTGACCGCTGTCCCTGCCGCAAGCCATAGCCGGCTGGTAGTTGATTGAGAATCGGGTGATGCTGTTGCGTGATGTTGGACCTGTGCTGATCAGGCGGATGCTCACGGAACTTTTCCGGTCGCGAGCTACGCTTGAGGCCGAGATTTTGGTCTTGCGGCAACAAATCAAGGTTGCTTCGGCGAGGGGCGCTTCGCAAGCTCGCTTTCAACCCAATGACCGACTGATTTTCATTGGTCTTTACCGGTTGTTTTCTCAGACCTGTCGTGCGCTTGCGATCGTTAAGCCGGACACGGTTATAAGATGGCACCGCGCGGGCTTCCGATCGTATTGGCGCTGGCAATAGCGACGCCGTTGCGGCCACAAAACGGTGTCGTTGGACATGCAGGCTGATCGGCTCGATCCGCAGGGAATGCCTTGATCATGTCGTGGTATTCGGCAAATGCCATCTGCGCCACATGCTGCTCTCGACGACGGACAGCATCACGGCATCTCGACGAGCACTCCGACGACGGTAGCGAGCGCCGCGCCGGAATTGAGGTCGGAACAGGCTGATGGCGGCTGGCGACAGCAGGCTCGAAGAAGTTGCAGGCACTATCAGCGCCGCGGGGACCGCGACCACTACGCGATGCCGTGCCAGCAGTGGACGGGCAGGCCGCGCATTATTTCCCAAGGAAATTGTCATTTCCGGTTTTCAGGGGTTGCTTCTCGCTGACGTGTCGCTAGTGAGAAAGTGCCTCTATGATGCGGCAGTCAGCGATGCGGCCCTCGCCCGCGCAACAGTTGTTCAACGACGCAGTCTGCCGCCAACCGACTGAGGTCCGCTATCTTGCTCTCGACCCCGAGGTGCGCAGCAGCGAGAATATCCACGTCCGAGCAATTCTGTTCTCTGCGAGCGAACAGTCTCAGCAAGTCTGGCTTACCGGCGCGTCCGGCACGGGAAAGTCCACGCTGGTCCAAAATATCCGTCAGGTCACGACCCGTTTGCCCTCGGCATAGACGCTCGCGACAACGATTCCGGGGCGATCATTGTTAGGGGACCCGCGGTCGCTGGAAACGCCGCGCAGCATCGGTGATCACCGCCTCCCGAGACGGAATAACTTATCGTCCCGAGCCAGTTCCTTGGTAGAGCGATGCCTAAACCCGCAATCGCGTGCCGGCCCGCGCAGACGATCTGCTTGCACTCGCAAGACGGCTTCTTTGAGTTACGCAGTTCGTTCGTCTGGCTTGTGATGAGCTCGATCACCTGCGGCCAGATGCGCTGGTCAGCGATCTAGCAGCAAGAGCCCGCATAAAGAGTTGCATATGCAATTGGCGTCGGACTCATCTCGAATTCCTATACGCGTTGCGCTAGCCACTGAGAGCCCCGGAGTATGTCTAGAGCTAACGGGGCATTTGCCGCTAACGGGCTCCTCGTTGCGCTTGAATGCAAACATGAAACGCGGCCTCTACGTGTCAATCGCGGAGCACGGAAGATCATGAGGCGCGCTTGGACTTGTCTGAAAGGAATGGATGCAATGATTCGTTGCTCTATCCTGTTTGCCGCACTCCTTGCAGGTCCCGCCTTCGCACAGGATGCCGTACCAACGGCGTCTGTGGCCGATGCGCCGATCTGTACCGACCGGCCGACCAAGTTCCAACTTCGCCTGCACGGTCCCCAAGGGGCTGGTGCAGATCGAAGCGGATGGTTTTACCTGGCTGAACAACACCGCCGGAGGTAACCGGACCGATCAGCTGCTGTTCAGCAATCCCACCGTGAAGTATGGCCTGACCGATAGTTCTGACATCCAGCTGAACTGGGTACCCTTCACGCGGGTGCGGACCGGCGATGCTGTCGGCAATGTGTCCACCCAGTCGGGCATCGGCGACGCAACCGTGCGGTTCAAGCGGCGGCTCACCGGCCCCGATGGCGACTTTCAACTCGCCGTTCTGCCGTTCGTGAAGTTGCCCACCGCACCCACTGGCATCGGCAATGGCAAGGTGGAGGGCGGCATGGCCGTGCCCCATCAACATCAGTGCGCCGAACGGCTGGACGGTGACGCTGGGACCGCAACTCGACGTTCTTGCCGACTCTGATGGCCGAGGCCGGCATCTTGGCGCGACGGGGCTCGTGAACGTCGCGAAGCAGATCGGCAAGTTCACGATCTACAATGAAATCTGGACCAGCCAGAATTTCGATCCTGCCGGGACCGTACAACAATACAGCTATGATATGGCTTTGGTTTGGCTACCGCACCCGACGCTGCAGTTCGATATCGGCGTCAACATCGGTCTCAATCGCAACACGCCAGCCATTGTAGCTACGTCGGCGTCTCCACACGCTTCTGATGAGGTTGGCACGCTCGCGCATCTTCGCCCAGCGATCACCAGTGTGGCGCTGTTCACGGCGGTTCTCGGCGTTGGCTAAGCGACCATCGCGCTATGGAAGGCAGCACCATCTTGTGCCTGACGAAGCGCCCGGAGCGCTTCCGCATTTCTCAATCTGCGCGCAACCGCAGCGAGCACGTTCAGATCTTCGCCGGAAGTCGCTGTCGACAGAAGAAGCAGAAACACGATATCCACGGGCTCCCCATCGATAGCCTCGAAATCAATCGGCTTCTGAAGGCGCGCGAGTACACCAAAAGCGCTCTTAAGACCCGGAATCCGTGCATGGGGAATGGCAACTCCGCCGCCCACGCCGGTCGACCCAAGCCCTTCGCGCTTTAATATCTCGCATGAGATCGTCTTTGCATCGAAGCCGACGGCTACGGCCGCACGAGCGAAAAGATCGCTCAACAAACCGGTTCTGGTTGACGCCTGAATGCCCACGAGAGCGATCGAACCGATCAGCCGTTCAGCATAGCCGTTTTGCCATGGCGAGCGCGGCGACGTCGGTCGATCACGAATGCCCATGGATCGAACTCTCCATAGGCCCCGTCCCGGTCGCGGATCAGATAGCGAGGGGCCTGCTTCCAGCCGCACGCTTGCGTGATTTGATTTGCGATCCATTCTGCGGTCGGATGCGCGGTAACGCCGAACCATAAAACCTATCGTCGACCATGCCCCATGATTAACAAGCCATAGAGCAACCGAAATGAGATCGTCGGTACGACGAACAGATCCATCGCCGCGATGCCGTCGGCATGATTGCGGAGGAACGCCTTTCAACCCTGGGATGGCGGGCCTTTCCGCCTGGCCATATACTTGGCCACACTGGTCTGTCCGATCTCGATGCCGAGCTTGAGCAGCTCGCCATGAATTCGTGGCGCTCCCCAGAGTGGATTGGCGATACTCATCTCGCGGATCAGCTCGCGTATTTCCAGCGGCACCGTCGGCCGGCCGCCGCGATGCCTCGATTTCCAGCGCCAATACAATCTGATCCAAAGTACTGAAATTCAGCCGCTTCGGTGATTGACGTCGCTGGATGTTAAGCTGATGACGAAGGATCAGTATCTCGGCTTCCAGCGAGGCCCTCGACCGGAACAATCCGACCAGCGCCAACCAGACCAGGCTGCAAGCTTCTCTCATAAGACCGAAGCATTGCGCGATTCGACCTCAGTTGCCAGCCGGATTAGGTTTCCGACAGGGACAGCCGGTCTCGGCGGCAATTTTTTGATCTTGGGACGCAAGGTGCGCGCATACTCTTGTGATATCCGCTGGGTCTTTCCAATTCCTTAGATCGGTTTCTGTTGAATGTGAGAGTTGATTTTCATGAGCTCCGGATGCGCTTTCAGCAAAGCCTTTAAGCCCGGGTAGTCCATCTCGGCCGCATGATGATCTTCAATCAAAAGTTTGGCGAGTTTGAAGTCGTCGTCGGTGTCGACGGTGATGCGCCAGTCGCTGAGATCTTCTTCATCCGTGCAGTACTCGTGGCGAATATCCGGTATCGACGTGCGAATATATCCTGTCACGTGCTCGCGCTCGGACGGAAGCCTGGCATTCTCCGCGGCGAAGTCGAGTGAGCGCCGGGAAAAAATTTCGAAATCCATGCCGCGAGGGTAGGTCCGCTTTTCGCCGTTCGAGAGATAAATGGACTCGCTCTTCAGGCCCGAATAGACGTCGAGGCCGGCGCGAATCACGTCTGGACAGATGAGCGGGCAGTCCGACGTCACGCGGATCACGTGGCGCGCCTCGTGTGCCCGCGCCGCTCCTCGGTAACGTTCCAGTACGTCATTCTCACTGCCACGAAATACCGGAACGTCGAGTGCGGCGCAGAGTTCGACGACGGGACCGTCGGAGAGATTCGTTGTCGTCGCGACAATCACGGGCACGCCTACATCGGCGAGGCGATCGAGATGCGTTTCAAGAAGTGTGCGTTCCCCGGCGCGCATCAAGATCTTGCCCGGAAGGCGGGTGCTCGTCATGCGCGCCTGAGTGATGATTACGACTTCTTTTGGCATCGTAGAAAACCGCTAGCTGCTCTTCCGTTTTATACCGACTCCTTAGAGTACTCAGCATATTCGACAGCATCGCCGCTCCGTACCAACCACGAGCCAATATGTGCGAGTGCAGATCGCAACGACCCGCTGATGCTATATTGGCTAATTAATCAGGCCCGCTTTTCCATCAGGAACCACGTCAGGTCGTCAGCAGGGAATGCCGGGTCTCGATGATAGATAAACCCGTAATCGACAAGCTTTAAATCAGAGTACTTGTCCATCATCTCGCCGGCAAAATCCCGCTTCCACAAACGCCCGCTGTGACCGCGATAGCTGATCTCGACCACGGAGGGATTGTAGTACTCCGCCACGAGGACATAACGATCGCTGGCCTCATAGAGCCTTTCATAAGCCACCGGCAGCATGTCAGGATTGAGGTGGATCAAGACACCGGCGGTAAACGCCAGATCGACGCTTGACCACTCGACTGGTTCGAACAACGTCGTATTGGAAGCAGCTATTCCGGGTATCGTCGCTAGCCTTTCGAAGGCTTGGCTGTTTATTTCGATGGCTTGGAACGCTGCGTATGGAAACAGGGTCTTGAGGGCCAGAATATTAAGGCCGATGTTGGCGCCAAGTTCTCGAACTGACCGGACGTCGCTGCATCGCTGGACAATTCGAGCAAACATCGCGATCTTGGCGACCAGCACTTCCTGACTTTGATTCCGGTCGATGTAGTTGTCGCCAAACTCCCCGGCCCAGAATTCCTCTTGTGCTGTGATCTGGATCATACGTGCTAGTTCCCCTTGAAGTTCCACACGATCGATCATTACAACTAAAACAGGCAGTGGATCATTGATGCTATTTCCGATGGCCGCATGGATTGATGAATTTGGCTTGCCATATTCCAATGCCCGCGACCTTGGCATCTCAAGACCGCCGACATCGGCGCGGACGTGCATTACGCTCGGGTCCTATCGCGAACGGTTTGGTTACCAGCCCGGCCTCTGCCCTCACACCGAGGCGGTCTATCGAAAAATTCTGACTCTGTTTGGAACTGACCAAGAGTACATCTTCAGAACCGTGGCCGCACGGAAGCACCTTTGATGAGAGCCGGAGACCGTGCATTGTACGCGCTCTCGTCACGAACCTGCTGAGTTCCTTCCATTGGATCTGGGCTATTAAACCCTCAGCAATGTCAGGCAGCGGAAGAGGCAGATGGAAGGGCTATTATGGATCGCGAGCAGGTCAGGGCTCATTGGCGGGACTGGGCATCGAAATTCGGCACCGCGCTCGGCGCCACCACCAGAACCGGAACCGCGAAGATGCTCGAGATCGACGCATTGGCGCGCCGGATGTCTGCGATCGGGCTCGGCGATGCGCCGGCACACGTTCTCGAAGTCGGTTGCGGCAATGGCTTGAACTGCTTTGGCCTTGCCGCCCAATTCCCACGCATGCAACTCGACGGCATCGACTATACCGCGGAAATGATCGACGCCGCGCGTGAAGCAGCCGTTGCCAACGGCTTCCAGGACAGGTCCAGCTTCCGAATCGGCAATGCGCTCGAACTTTCGGCAGCGTCGGGATTGCTGGCGCAATACGATGTCGTTTTTACCGATCGCTGCCTGATTAATATCGAATCGGTCGAACTGCAGATGCGTGCCATCACCGACCTTGCCGCAAGGGTGCGGAAGGGTGGTCATCTGATCATGATAGAGAATTCGATGGCGACCTATGATCGGCAAAATCATTGCCGCACCCTGCTGGACCTGCCCGCGCGCACGCCCGCCGCATACAACTTGTTCTTCGACGAAACACGCATCCTGCCGCACCTCAAAACGCTCGGCCTTGAGGTCGAGACCGAGGATTTCATTTCGCTTCACGACCTGATGCTCTATGTGCTGGTCCCGGCCATCAATGGGGGCGCCGTCGATTACGACCATCCGCTGGTCCATGCGGCAACCCTGCTCAACATAGCGGTATCGGCGGAGACATCGAACGCATTCGGCGCCTTTGGGCAAGGCCGGATGTTTGTCTGTCGGAAACCTTGATGCCGGAAGCTGACGCCAGCCCGCTTCACAGCGGCCTATTTCTGGATCTTGACGGCACGCTCGCTGACAGCCTGACGGCGCTGAAAAACGTCTACCATTCCTTTCTCGCCTCCTACGGCGCAAGCGGCGACGAGGTCGAGTTTCAACGGCTCAACGGACCGCCGCTTGGCGAGATTATCGAACGGCTAAGGATGGCTCACAAACTGCCCGGAACACCGGCCGATCTCCTGCAAAAATACTCGGCGATGGTGTCGCAGGCGCAGCAAAGCGCGCGTCCCGCTGCCGGCGCATATGAGTTGCTAGCGCACGCCCGCGCGTGCGGGTTGAAGATCGCCATAGTTACGTCGTCGTCCAAATTTTCCGCGCAAAGATGGCTCGCATTCGGAGGGCTCGCCGACAAGATCGACGATGTCGTCGGCGGCGATGAGGTGAGCGCAGGCAAGCCCGCGGCCGAACCCTACATCAGGGCATTGAGGCGGCTGAATTGCTCGGCCGCCCTGTCGCATGCCGTCGAGGATTCCCGCATCGGCGCGATGTCGGCAGTTGCCGCGGGGCTCAAAACGTGGGCATTGGCACCACCGAACAATCGCGCCGGGTGGCCCGGTCAGGTCGCGTTCATCGAACGTCTCACCGATCTCCTTGGAAGAATACCGGCATGCTGAATGTTCATCTGCTTCAGTTGGAGCCGAGAGTAACGCTGGGAGCGGCAACGCCAACCATCGGCGCAGACATCGAGGCGCGCGTGAACGAAATCTGGCAGCACGAGAAAGAGCTACGCTCCCACGATCTCTACAACGGGCGATTGTTCAGCATCGATTATTGTGATGCCAAAACGATCGTCGGCTGGATTTCGGAGTACCGCTACTTCCTCGCACAACGGCGCGAGCCGAGCCTTTATGCCACCCTGAAGATTAAACCGCTCGCCGTCACAGGTATACTATCTTGTTCGGATGGCGTTTTATTCGGCCGGCGCAGCGGTCGCTCTGAGATGGACTCCGGGTGCTGGGAGCTGGTGCCGTCAGGCGGAGTTGACGACGCGGCAGTCGGGTCGACCGGACAGGTGAGCCTCGAACGATGCATTCTGATCGAACTCGAGCAAGAAACCGGCATCGGAGCGGCCGAGCTGTCGGCGCATTCCAGAGCCGTTGCGCTCGTCGAGGATCCGCAAAGCCACGTCACCGACGTCGGAATCATGCTCGCGACCACCTCCTCGGCTGCGCAAATCAAGCGCCGCTTCGCGGCGCTTGAGAATCGTGAATATTCTGAACTTGAAATCGTTGCACCCGCCGAAGTGCGGGCGTTTCGGCGCAACCGGGCTAACTCGTTGGGCGCTGTTTCCGCCGCCCTTTTGGATACTCTCATGCAACCCGGCTTGTGCTCCGGCTTTCTTAGCAGCGCCTTTGAAGTCGCGCGAGATCCAAATCATAAGATTTTGAAATACTTATGAAAATCGTCAAAATCTGAGGTAGCCCCGATACAGCTTTGATCTTCGCCTCGTAAACCGGCCGCCGAGGCGGTAGTTTCCGCTAAGTGGCAACGTTGCTGCGAACCGAGGCTTCCAGTTCGCACCAGGAGCGTAAATTGTGATGCAGAGCCCGGAACTCATCATCGGAGGGCGCAAGATCGGCCCGGACTGTCCTCCTTACATCATCGCCGAACTGTCGGCGAACCATAACGGCAAGCTTTTGAAGGCGCTGGAGCTGATCGAGGCAGCAGCAGCAGCCGGCGCTGACGCGATCAAGATCCAGACCTATACGGCCGACACCATGACCATTCCTCACGATGGCGAGGAGTTTTTGATCAAGGGCGGCCTGTGGGACGGCTACAGGCTCCACCAGCTCTACCAGCAGGCTCACACACCCTATGAATGGCATGGGCAAATGTTCGCGAAGGCGCGTGAGCTTGGAATCACGATCTTTTCTAGTCCCTTTGACGAGACCGCCGTCGACCTGCTGGCAGGGCTCGATGCGCCCGCCTACAAGATCGCATCGTTCGAGGTGATTGACCTGCCGCTGATCAAATATGTCGCCAAACAGGGCAAACCGATGATAATCTCGACCGGGATGGCCAATCTCGGCGAGATTCAGGAGGCGGTCGAAACAGCGCGCAGCAATGGCGCCGGCGGCATCGCGCTGCTGCACTGCACCAGTGCCTACCCGGCTCCGATCGAGGAAGCAAATGTGCGCACGGTGGCGCATCTCGGCCAGGCCTTCAACGCCGTGTCCGGCCTTTCCGATCATGCACCGGGCTCTGCCGCCTGCCTCGCTTCGATCGTGCTGGGCGGCTCCATAATCGAGAAGCATTTTACGATCTCGCGCGCCGACGGTGGTCCAGACACAACGTTTTCGCTCGAACCGCACGAGTTCAAGCGGCTGGTCGACGACTGCAAGTCGGCATGGTTAGCACTCGGATTTGTCGACTATGGCCTCGCCCAGAGCGAGAAGGCCAACACGCGGTTTCGCCGTTCGATCTACGCAGTCAAGCCGATCAAGGCGGGGGAGCCTCTGACGAGCGAGAATATCCGCGTCATCCGGCCCGGCTTTGGCCTGCCGCCAAAGCATCTACCCGACGTCATCGGCCGCACCGCCGCGCGCGACATCGCCTATGGTGAAGCGCTAAAGTGGTCGGTGATCGCGTGACGGTCCCGCCATCCCGCCGCTTGAGCCGTTTCCGTTCAGATGAAATCGGAACGGGGCTCTAGATTTAACGCGTTTTCTTCACGCGAACCGGTATCCATCCCCGGGTCAAGCCCAAGGACATGCTTCGCTGGAAAACGCTCTAACGCCGATTCAACCGAGTCCGGAAAAGATTAATCCTGGTCACAAAACCGCTTCGAACTCGCCACGGGAAATGCCACTCTCGAAACTAGCATTGGCAAGTCATCCTGGAGAAACGACTTTAGGTTTATGAAGAGGGGGTCTTCTTCCAATCCAAAATTCGACAACGCCAGCGTCGCACTGCGAAAATATTCTTCAGGAGCCCAACGCTTGTCGGGAATCAAAATCGATTTGCTGCGAAATCCCTGGAGCATGCAGTAGGAATAAGCCACTGCGCGCCGACGCTGATCCTCCGGCATCGACCAAGCCTTTCGCGACACATTTAGCAAAATGCTCCTCAGAGCTTCCATGCTGGATGCCTCCTCGATAATACCAAGGCCAGAAAACTTATCTTCGCCCGTCGCGATCATTCTGTGTCCAGCCGCGGCCATTTCGTAAAGAACCGTTCCACGAACCGTGAGACCGGCATCGCAATGCTTCATGACCTCACCGGCGCTGAGGGCGCCATCTGCAAATCCGATATTTCTGATGTCGGCGCAGTATTTACGCAGCGTATCCCACGAACGCTTCCGATCATGGCTGTCGTTCAGCGGATGCGGCTTAATAATCAAGTTGAGATGTGTCAGTTGCCGCGCAAGATCAACCACGTCGACAACAGCTTGCCAGTAATCGTCCGAGAGTTGCCTTGGCCGCGTCAGCGGCGCGTCTTGAAACACATGCGCAAATACGCAGACCGTAGGATTCTCGGGGTTGACACCGCAGTTCTCAAGGAAGGCCTCGCGAGAAACTGGTAGCTGATCAACAACATCACGGTTCAATAGCGGGTCGATAGTCCGCGCCAGCGTGCCTTCAACAGCGCCGTCGAATAGGTCAAGCCTGGGATCATCCAGTAGAGCCTGATCGAAAGCGTACCTTTCCAGCATCTCTTTGCAGTCGCTGGGAAGACCGGACGACAAGTCGGTTAGATCCCGATATCGCGTAACAGCAATTGGGATATACTGTTCTACTAGGAATATTGGTGCGCCGTGCATGGCCGAAAAATCAGCCAGCTGTCCCGATACCGAATAGCAAATGTGCCCCAATACACTCGCTCGAATCGAGGACTTTCCAAACATCATAGGAAGGGCCTCGTAGTCGGCCAACACGAGCTTTGCAATTGCGATGAGTTCGTCGCTCAGATTGTCGATGGTGCCGAAGCCAAATCGTCTCAGAAATTCATTGTAAATCAGAAGACCGTATCGTGGGGATTTCGGTTCTGACAGTGACCGAATTGCTTGCCTGAGCGAGGATCCCGACTTACCTTGTAGTCGCTTGCGAAGGTCACTCTCTGCATTGGTTGACCAAACCGGATCAGACAGGCGACGATTGCGAAATTCGGAAATATTGCAGAAGCGACTGACACCAAACGAGCGAGCGAGCGCCTGGTTCGCTTCAACGTCTGTCCTTAGAACATCACCAAAACCATCGGCGAAAATCCCGACGATTTCACCTCCCCATATGTACTGTATGCACTTCGCAATTACGCAATTTGCGAACAGGTGAGAGTGCACATTGGCATTATGATAAAGATCGAGAATTATGATGCGATCAGACTTGGGCGAGGTGGAGGATGTCCAGAATCGTCGATTTTCTTTTAGAAACTCGCTAATATTCATGGCGCCACGAAGACCCCTGCGATCTGGTTTTCAAATTTCTGATCGCGCAAACCAACCCGAAAAGATCACGTTCTATAAGCAGCTCTCCATCTGAGGTCCAGTCGGCCCAGTCCTCCCAATGAACAGCGTTTTTGAAGAATGACTTCTTCGCACTTAAGATCTGAAACAAGTGGAAGGGTCATACGTCACAAGCCAACCGTCCTGTCTTGCTCTGAGACCGAACGTTGGATCTCCGGTCGGAATCTCAAAACACAACAATTTAGATCCTCAAGTTTCGAGCGCGTGGGATAACCGTTCCATAATGTAATCTTGCTGTTCAGCGCTCAAGTTTGGATGAATAGGCAACGTTAGTGCGAAGTCGTAGTATTTTTCGGCAGTCGGAAAATCGCCCCGGGAGAATCCCAAGGCCCGGTACCATGGTTGTAGATGGACCGGGATGTAATGGACGTTGACGCCGATACCTGAAGAGCGCATCGCCGCAAAAACTTCGGCGCGAGTACGTCTTACGGTTTCATCCAGTTCAATGACATATAGATGCAACGCCGAGAGAGTGCCCTCCGGCACGAACTGGCGAATCACGGGAAGACCGGCAAGCCCTTCGTGATAACGCGCCGCGATCGTGTGCCGCCGGGCAACGAATTCGGCGAGGCGATCAAATTGCCTCACGCCGAGCGCCGCCTGAATGTCGGTCATACGGTAGTTGAAGCCGAGCATCACCTGCTCGTAGTACCAAGGGCCTTCGGGAACGACGGTCATATCAGCGGGATCGCGCGAAATGCCATGGTTGCGCAGCAGGCGCATGCGATGGGCGATCTCAGCAGAACGCGTGGTCGCCGCACCGCCTTCTCCTGTTGTCACAATCTTGACGGGATGGAAGGAAAAAACGGTAACGTCAGCGAGTTCGCTCGAACCGACGGGCCTATTCTGGTAGTATCCGCCGACGGCATGGCTCGCGTCTTCAAGGATGCGGAAGCCGTATCGGTCCGCCAACCGGCGGATAGAGGCAAGATCTGCGGAAGTACCGGCGAAGTCCACTGGAACGACAACCTTCGGCAGGGTGCCGTCGCGCTCGGCCGCTTCGAGCTTGGTGGCTAGTGCCTCGACATCCATGTTTCGGGTCCTAGCATTGATATCGACGAAATCGACGATCGCTCCGCAGTAGAGACCGCAGTTGGCGGAGGCCACAAAGGTGTTCGGCACCGTCCAGAGTTCGATCCGATGGGCCGAGCCCGAGCGCAAGACAAGCGACGTGCAGCGCCGCAGTTGCTGAGGAAAAGGCTACCGCTTCAGGCGCGTCGACTGTCCGCGCCAACGTCTCCTCAAACCTAGGGAGCATCGGCCCTTGGGTTAGGAAGTCTGACCGAAGGACTTCGACGACCGCCTCGATATCGGCGCTAGAGATGTCCTGACGACCATAGGGAATCATGTCTTGGTCCGTTCATAGAATTCCCGGATTTGTTCCACAGTGTAACGGACGGGGTTTGTACCGGAGTTGTACTCGAAACCCCGCGCTACAGGAGCACCAGTCTCACCGAGACGGTTCTCCAAATAATCATAGCCGCGATCGTGGAACTTGATCGACGGCCGCATTACATAATGATCACTGAACTCAAGCGTCAAATGGCTATTATCCGCAGGGCACAAAATCTCGTGCAGCTTTTCGCCCGGCCGGATACCAATCAAGTTCTGTGGCAGGTGCGGCGCAATCGCCGTTGCAAGGTCGACTATCCGGATCGACGGCAACTTCGGTACAAAGATCTCGCCGCCATGCATACGTTGGAAGCACTTCAGAACGAAGTCGACGCTTTCCTGCAACGAGATCCAGAAACAAGTCATGGCGGCGTCGGTAATCGGCAATGACGTCGCGCCTTGCGCTATCAGTTTTTCGAAAAATGGGACGACCGATCCGCGCGAGCCGGCAACGTTACCGTAGCGCACGACCGAAAAGGCGGTACGTCGTTTGCCTGCCATATTGTTGGCAGCAATGAACAGTTTTTCCGATGCAAGCTTGGTAGCGCCATACAGGTTGATCGGATTAGCCGCTTTATCGCTTGAGAGCGCGACCACCTGCTCAACGTCGTTGGCAAGCGCGGCTGCCACAATGTTCTCCGCGCCGTGAATGTTGGTGCGGATACATTCCATTGGATTATATTCAGATGCTGTCACCTGCTTCATAGCGGCAGCATGAACGAGATAGTCAATCCCACGCGTCGCTTCGATCAAACGCGCGCGATCACGCACATCGCCAATTAGCCAGCGAATACAGGGCGCGTTTACTTCCTGCTGCATCTCGAATTGCTTGAGCTCATCGCGTGAATAGAAAACGAGGCGCGCCAAGTCGTAGCGATCGAGTAGTATATTCGCAAATTTGCGCCCGAAAGAGCCCGTACCGCCGGAAACAAATACGGATTTGCCGTTGAACACTTGGACCTCTCTTTACCTGGGAATGGCGTAACCGAAGTCCGCGCGATGTCAACGACGGGACAGTCAGACTAAATCAACGAAGTGGCAAGTGATTGTGTGTACCGAAAACTTAAACACGGGCGTAGCGGTAATGCAGTCCGCCCAGAATGGCGTGTGAACAAATGACACCGATCCGGTAAACTGGCCTAGAAACCGGCGCATCCTTGTCCAAAGATCGATGGGTTCTGACACGGTTGTAATAGTCGGCATAAAATTTGAGTATCCGGCGCAGATGCACCTTGCCCAAGACGATGATGTGGTCCACACACTCACGCCGGATCGATCCGATCAGCCGTTCGGCAAAGCCATTTTGCCAAAGGTGAAGCTGGTGCAGCGGGCTTGTCCCGGATGCCCATGGCGCGCAATCGGCGTGTGACAACCGCGCCATAGATCTGATCCCGATCGCGGATGAGGTATTGTGGGGCATTATCCCAAGGGAAGGCCCCCGTGATCTGACGAGCAATCCACTCCGCTGTCGGGTTTGCTGTGACGTTGATCCAGACGAGGTCTCTGCGGTCGAGCCCCACGATGACGATGGCATAGAGCAGGTCGAAACCGATGGTCGGAGCAATGAACAAGTCCATCGCGGCAATGTCCAGCGCGTGATTACGCAGGAAGGTTCGCCATCCCCGGCTGGGCGACCCCCGTCGTTTGACCATGTACTTGGCGACGCTCGACTGCGCGGCCTCAAATCCGAGCTTGAGCAGTTCACCATGGATACGCGGCGCCCCCAAAGCGGATTTTTGATGCTCATCTGCCGGATCCGCGCGCGCAGCTCCGTCTCGATCTTAGGTCGCCCTCCCAGTGGGCGCGATCTCTACCGCCAATAGCGGCGAAAGCCAGCCCGATGCCAACGCACCAGCGTCTCGGGCCGGACAATCATGAGAACCTGCAGGATCGACGGAAACCAGCGATACAGCTGGACAAAGAACCAGCGATCGCTGTTTGCGAATTGAACACGGCCACGCAGATTGCGCCGCAAAACAATCAACTGATGTTGAAGCACCGCGTTCTCAGCTTCAAGCCGCAGCTTCGATTTGAATGGCGAGGCCAGGACGGCCAGAACGCAACAAAGAAGCCCGATCATTTCGCCAGCTTAAGCGATTCCATCACGTCATGTCGCATCACGCCAGTTCCGTCGATCCTCGGCGCGAACGCCACCAGGTTATTCATCTCCGAGGGCGTTGCCTCCGCGCCAACAAGCCGAACCCATACCGCCGCGTCTTCGTCGAAAGATGAGGCAACAGCCTTCGTGGCTCGAGTGCGCAGAGGAAAGCCAGCCGAACCTTCCTGTCCTTATCGCAAATCAAATCCGGGTATATTGATGATGCAGTCCGCCCAGGATCGGATGCCAGATAATGCGTCCAGCTGTCTCGGCGGCGCGTGACATCGGCGCGTCCTTGTTCAATGAAAATGAGTGCGCGTGCCGTTGTAGTAGCTCATGTACGAGCGCAGCACGTGGCGCAGATGGCGTTCGCCGAATACCACGATATGATCATCAACGCATTCCCTGCGGATCGATCCGATCAGCCGTTCGGCATACGCATCTTGCCAGGGTGAGCGAGGGGACGTCGGGCGATCGCGAATGCCGATGGATCGAACGCGGCGGACGAATATTTCGCCGTAGGCGCCATCGCGATCCCGGATCAGGTCACGAGGGATTTGCTCCCAGCCACATGCCTCCGTCAGTTGGTTGGCGATCCATTCGGCCGTCGGATGCGCGGTCACCCCAAACCACAGGATCTGCCGCCGGCCGTGGCCCATGATCAGCAACCCATAGAGCAGTCGGAACGAGATTGTCGGCACCACGAAAAGGTCCATCGCCGCGATACCGTCAGCATGGTTGCGAAGGAACGTCCTCCATCCTTGCGACGGAGGGGCCCTCCTCCGCGCCATATACTTGGCGACGCTGGTCTGGCCGATCTCGATGCCAAGCTTGAGCAGCTCACCATGGATTCGCGGCGCCCCCCACAACGGATTGGCTAGGCTCATATCGCGGATCAACCGGCGAATTTCTAACGGCGCCGTCGGTCGGCCGCAGCGGCGGCTCGACTTCCAGCGCCAATACGATCTGAACCCGGCACGATGCCAACGGACGACAGTCTCCGGCTTCACAATCGTCAGTGCGTTGAGAGTGCTTGGCACCAAACGATACAACCCAACGAAGATCAGACGATCGATGGCACCAAAGGTCAGTCTCTTCGGCAGATGCCGTCGCTGGATGTTAAGTTGATGACGAAGGGTCAGGATCTCGGCTTCCAGCGAGGCCCGCGACCGGAATAACAAGACCAGCACTGACCAGACCAGGCTGCAAGCTTCTCTCATAAGACAGAAGCATCGCGCGATTCGGCCTCACGTGCCAGCCGGATTAGGTTTCCGATAGGACACGAAGTGCATCTGCGTCCAGCCTCCTGCATCCTACGCCGACTATTACAATAGCGTCAGAACGCATCGATCCCTGAGCAAGGACGCGCCGGTTTCTCGCCCGGTTCAACGAACCGGTGTCATCCGATCACCCGCCATCACTGGGCGGGCTTCATTACCACTACGCCCGTGTTTTAAGTTTTCGGTACACACAGGATTTTCGATGCTCATCTGCCGGATCAACGCGCGCAGTCCCGTCTCGATCTGCGGCCGCCGCTCACCCGATGAACGTCAAAATTATCTCGCCGCCGCTGGATACGACGCAACCTGATCGAAAAATGCTCTAGCGATCACGGAATGAGGACTGCGGCAAACGCCATAGCGATGGGAAGCAACCCAAGACCGATCACGCCCGCAGTATAAGCGACCTGACTGTCGAGTAGTGGTTTATGACGCATGGCCAACCCTCCTCGCAGCCCGACCAACCACCCCCTGTTCGTGCGGTCAGGGCAACTATCCAGCTGCTGAAGCATGCACCCACCGAAGCAATTGCGCCAGTCCTTTTGCAGTCGCAGCGTGCTTCAAAAGAACAGCCCAACCTCAGAGGTCGGGATAGGGCTGATGGTCAGACGTTCGACGACCGGCAGCGGGGCTCCTGCCGCCGAGATCGATCGCAATTGCCGAAACGAGAGTACAGGAATGTCATTTCCAAAAGAAATGCGTGTCGCGATGACCCGCGCAAAGGACGATTTCGCATCTGATGGTGCCGCAGCGCTTCTTCACCCACGCCAGCATCTGCAAGGTGACCGTCACGTCTACGCCTTCACGGGCGCGTTTCATCGACGTGAACCCGAGCGAATGCATTCGACCTACGTTATGCGGGCGACGTGACCCCGAAGGGCGATCGCTGGGAGCTTTGCGAGAAGGTTCTGGCCCGGCACGACGTGAAGCAGCGGCTGTCGCGGCGATGGGGAGAGCGAAATAGGACCGATCCGATTTCGGCATGATCACGCAGAGATCAGGAAGAGCGTGGCGGTCAAGGTCTTCACGGAATGCACCAGAACGAACATCTGGTGTCCCTGAGTGAAGGACTCCGCGATGCATTCGTGTCTGACGCCGTTCCGCTCCACGAGCGCCATGTTGCGCTTTCCCGACGACTTCCTCTTGCCGAGCGGAATCAACCGGCCGATCTCGTCCGCGGGCGTGTAGTACGGCGCGTTCCAGATGTCGTCGCCGAAGGTCTCGGTGAAAGTCGGTGACTGCACGACGCGGCGGAGGTTCGCGCGGAATCCGTCTCCATCGATCAGCCCCGGCATGTCGAGGACCACGACGGCGCATGCCCGGTGGTTCTTCAGACGTATTCCGGGGACGAACCAAGGCTAACCTCATCAAGATTATCTATTGGGATGGACCGGCTTCTGCCTGTTCACACAAAATGGCTCGAGCACGGCGTCTTTCTGTGGCCGCCGATCATTGCACCTGGCGAAACGCTGTCACTGACCTCGGCACAGCTGTCGCTGCTGATCGAAGGTGTAGATTGGCGCGCGCCCGAGCAACGCTGGCGTCCGGCAATTGCCGGATGATCCGCGACCGATTGACTCGATGATGCAAGAAATGCGGCGAGAACGGTGCGAGTCAGTCGAGATTCTTCTCGTATGAACGTCGATCTCGCCGCACTGCCCGACGACGTGGAAGCGCTGCAGAAGCTGGTGCGCTCCGCTTGTAACCGGTCGAGGAGCGCGCCGGTGAGACGTTCGAACCCAAAGACGGACGTCCATTCATTAAAGGGCAGATTGCTGGTCACCAGCGTTGCGCCGCGTTCGTAGCGCTGGCTGAAGACCTCGAACAGCAGCTCGCGGAGGGGCCGAGCACAAAGATTGGCCGAGCGTCACACATCAAGCGTACCACCATCGCAAAAACCGCTGCTTGCAGCCGGCTCGGTCAGCAGAATGGGTGTGGTGCCGGGTTCAGCGCCTTCCTCCGCCAATGTCGAAGCCTCCAGCTTCCGCGAAAACTCCATTCCGAAACCGCAATGGAGTGGCTGTAGACCTGCCGCAACGGCGCGGACGACATGGATGGATGCGCTCGCCACGTCGGGCGGGGTAAGGTCTGCCACCGCGATCTCGAACTCCATCACTGGCCAGACGGGCCGCCAATTCAGTAAGGCTCGGAATTGGCCCGTCATGGCTCTCCACCTCCGGTTCGTAGCTGGGCGCGTTTCGAAGAAACGCCAACTCTTCCTCTCGCTTAGGCAAATAATAACAAGCGTGGTCGAGAAACTGGCCGCAGCGCACCTCCTCTGGACGCATTGGCCGCGGTCCACTTCCCTCTCGCAGCATCTTCATCAGGCCGAAGCCCGAGACGGCCTGCTCCAGCATCGCCCCTCGGGCCGCATGCCGGAGACAGGGATGCGCCGCCGCAGTGGCGGATAGGCCGGGCCATGACCGTCCGTCTCCCATGGCTGTGCACAGAACCACCGGAGTTCTTTTTCCTGCGCCCTCGAGCAGGTAAAATGCGACAGAAGCACCCGCGGACATCAGTTCACCGGCGATGTCGCGGGTCTCGGCATCGCAGAGATTGAGCGGCAGTTGGCGCCCCGGGTCGCGGCAGAGCCACGCGACGATGACCGCGTCCCGCTCAATGAGCTCCAGAACGGCCCGCATCGTTGCACTTTCCAAGTCCGCTCCAGCGGCTAGCCCGTT
>CAWEBX010000008.1:0-53500 GCA_963807355.1 uncultured archaeon | reverse complement strand
TGACGCGCGGAGTCTTTGGTAGGTTTGAATACGATCGGATGGTCGTACTGTTCTCGATGATGAACGACGAGGTGGAAGTCCCCTGCGCCATCAGCACCGACGCGCTCGACAGCCTGGAAAAATCTGGACGCATTGCGCCTGCCCAGCGCGCTGCTCAGTTCGAGCGATTGCGCGACCGGATCGAGGATTGCGCGATCCGCAAGTTTCAATTGTCGGAATTCGAGGGCAAGCCACCCGGTCTCATCCTGCGCACCACCGACTTTCGCTGACGGGACGCCGCGGCCTTCGCAGTAATCGCCTTTCAGCTTGTCGACGGCAATGACGGTGGGGTTCAGCGCTCGAAAAGGCAGCCGGTCGGGATCCTAGTCCCTCTTATAGCCCACCTATCCACGCTCCTTCACGAAGCCGAGGCGGGGTTCGTTGAGGATTTTGGAGAGGGATGATGTCATGGAAGCGGCCTCAGAAACCCGATGTAGGATCCTCTGCCGAAGTTCGACACCGCCATCTCGGTGAGGCGACGCATCCTCTTCCCAGGGTTCAATACTGACATTTTGCACCATGGCATCGCGTCCGGATCGACGGGTATTATCACCTCGTCCACACGCATCTTACGAGCATCGCGCGCGATCCATTCAGAGCCAATCACAGGTATCATCTCTCCATCCTAGTCCGAGCCCGTGGCGGTTCGGGGCCCTTTCAACGAATCACTCAAAGCGCGATGACCTTCGACTTCACCCGGTGTCAAGTTTTGAAAATCGGAAGGGCGTAGAGGAAGACAATCCGGACAACAAACCAGAGGGCCAGGAAAAAGTCCGATACAGCGGCGGTACTCGCCCCGATCTTGCAGCCCTAGTAATTCTCGCTCTGCAGTGCGCCAAAACTCGTCATCGCGGTTTTCAGGCTTTCCATGCTGTTCCCAAAGTTGCTTGGCACGTTGACCGATTTCTTCTTCTGATGGTTTTGGTCGCATTACATGGCAGCGCCAAAAAGGCCTCGCTCCGGCGGGGCCTTTTTCTCTGCCGGCGCGGGCATGTGGCTTTTTTCGGAGGAACGTTCAGCTGGAGGGCGAGTTCGGTCCTCGTGCAGACTTTCACCTATATCGTCACCGACCTGACCGAATTCGAATCGGAGCCGGTGGACATGGAGATGGAGACCGATGAGGAGGCCGTGATGTACGGAGCCCTCATGGCTCGCGAGATGGTGGAGCAGATGCCGGATATTACCGGCAGAGGATTGTGCGTCACAGTCTATGACGACGAGGGTGAGCCGATCTCCATCGTGCCTATCGACCGGGTGAACTGAGCGATCTTTGGCGCTAGCGGTATCCGTGATAGATACGAGAGCGCGGTAGAGAAACAGTATCTCGCCAGCCTGATAAGCTGGAAATCATGGGTGCAAGTCCCATCCGCGCAACATGCGAACGATCCGTCCTCGGGCGAGCCGAAATCAATGCAGCACATCTACGGCCTCGTATGCAACGCCGGTTACCCCGCCGCTACATGACGATGTCCTCCAAAGGGGAGCAACGTGAAACGTAGATATTGAGTTCCAATCGTGCGCATTTGAGGCGCTGACCTTGGCGACGTGGAAAACGCCGGTTCTCGAAGCAATAAGCTCAACCCTTGGCCTGCTGGGCCTGCGCCGAAAACCCAGCTGGTTCGACGGGTCATTCCCTGGACCTGGCAGTTGTTGGAAGCGGTTGAAAAGCGTTTTGTGCACGGACGAGTATGATTAAAGCGCTCGATGTGGACTGAGCAACGCCGAGTGTGATCATTCCTATTGCAAAGAGATCATACGCCGCCTGTCAAATTTGACGAATGAGAAATGGGCTCGATCTCGCCGTTGAAGGTGAGGTCGTCGTGGGTCGGTCGCGGAGGGATGACTTCCACGAGATGATCCACGCGGTGCGCTACCCTGTCCGCTCGGAGTGCGGCTGTTCGCGTCATCGAACCTTTGCCTATGAGGGAGAACACCCGAGCCGGAGGAGGGATCGCGGCGAGCCTGTCGGCACTGGCGTTCTCCGTTCGGGGTAAGTGAAATAAGGGCTTGCCATCGCTGAGCCCCTAGCCGCCTACCGCCAAGCGGTGTCGAGAAGGACCGGCGAACTTGTGCGTATTCGTTCTTTTATGAGAGGCCATGCGCCGGTGAATAGACGCGTGCATAAGATCGCACGTCGACATCACCTTGCGATGGCTGGGATGTATGAGGAGCGCGCAAAGCAGCACGGATCGTCTTCGGAAGAGGGGAACTTAAGATAACGCTGTCATTGCAGCCACCAAAACCTGTCGGAATGCTCTTTCTGCCGAACTTAATGCGTACCTTTGCGTATCTATATCATTGCGTGGCGTGTTGCCATGAACCGATAGATTGAAGGAGCGAGGATGAGCAAGCGTAACGCAGGCATCGGCAAAGGTGGCGAAACCCACCAAGTAGCAAGTGGCGGATCCGACGTGATGACGACCAACCACGGCGTGCCGGTTAGCGACAACCAGAACAGCCTCAAGAGCGGCGCGCGCGGGCCCACGCTACTTGAGGATTTCGTGCTTCGGGAAAAGATCTTCCACTTCGACCACGAGCGCATTCCGGAGCGAATCGTCCATGCCCGCGGCTCTGGCGCGCATGGCGTGTTCGAGGCGACGGACGACATCTCCGACCTATCCAAGGCAGCGGTGTTTACGAAGGGGGAGAAGACCGAGGTGTTCGTGCGCTTCTCGACCGTCGCCGGCGGGGCGGGCTCGGTCGACACACCACGTGACGTGCGCGGCTTTGCGGTCAAATTCTACACTCGCGAGGGAAACTGGGACCTCGTCGGCAACAACATCCCGGTCTTCTTCATCCAGGACGCCATCAAGTTCCCCGACCTCGTCCACGCTGTGAAAATGGAGGCCGACCGCGCCTACCCGCAGGCTGGCAGCGCGCACGACACGTTCTGGGACTGGGCGTCGCTTATGCCTGAGACCACCCACATGCTTATGTGGGCGATGTCTGACCGGACGCTGCCGCGCTCGTTCCGGATGATGGAAGGGTTCGGCGTCCACACATTTAAGCTGGTCAACGCGTCCGGCAAGGCGAGCTTCGTCAAGTTCCATTGGAAACCGCGGCTTGGGCTGCAATCGACGATTTGGGACGAGGCACTGAAGCTCCAAGCCGCCGACAATGACTATCAGCGCCGCGACCTATTCGAGGCGATCGACACTGGAGTTTTTCCGCAGTGGGACCTTGGCATCCAGGTCTTCGACCAGGCCTTCGCGGATGCGCAGCACTATGACGTGCTCGACGCGACCAAGCTGATCCCGGAGAAGGACGTGCCGGTCCGGCTGATCGGCACGCTGACCCTGAATCGTAACGTCGATAACTTCTTCGCCGAGACTGAGCAGGTGGCCTTCCTGCCGAGTAACATCCCACCGGGCATCGACTTCTCGAACGATCCGCTGCTGCAGGGCCGGTTGTTCAGCTACATGGACACCCAGAACTCGCGGCTGGGTACGACCAACTTCCATCAGATCCCGATCAATGCGCCGCGCTGCCCGTTCGCCAACATGCAGCGCGACGGTAAGATGCAGACGCTAATGCCCAAGGGCCGCGCGAACTATGAGCCCAACAGCCTTGCCGAGCATGGCGAGGACGGTGGTTCCCGAGAGGCGCCAAACGGCTTTGCGACGGCCAACCTCACCTCCGGCACGGATGAGACCGGCGACAAGCAGCGCGCGCGCTCGGAGAGCTTCGCAGACCACTACAGCCAGGCGCGGCTGTTCTACCGCTCGCAGGACGAGCACGAGCAGGCACACATCGCTTCTTCGTTCGTTTTCGAGTTATCGAAGGTCGGCCTGCTAGAAGTGCCGCTGCGCATGGTCGCGAACCTGCGCAACGTCGACGAGGACCTCGCTAGGCGCGTTGCGGACGGGCTCGGGATCGAGCTGCCGACGAAGGCCAAGGCGGCGCGGGAGCCGGTCGACATGGCATCATCCGATGCGCTCTCGATCCACAAGAACATGAAGGATACGCTGGAGGGACGCGCGGTCGGTATCCTGATCGCTGACGGCACCGACGCGGGTCAACTCGACGCTGTTGTCGCGGCCGTAACAAGGGCGAAGGGCAGGGCCGTGATAATCGCACCCAAGATTGGTGGAGCAAAGCTGTCGGATGGCAAGGTCCGCAAGGCCGATGGCCAGCTCGCCGGCTCGCCGAGCCAAATCTTCGACGCGGTCGCGATCATCCTATCGGACGAGGGCTGCCAGGCGTTGCTCAAGGAGGGCGCGGCGGTCGAGTTCGCGATGAACGCGTTCGCGCACCTGAAGGCAATCGGCGCGAGCGACGGCGCGCAGCCCCTGCTCGACAAGGCTGGCGTCGGGACGGACGAAGGGGTTACCGGGTTGGACAGCGCCTTCGTCGAGGCAGCGGCGCGACGCTTCTACGATCGCGAGCCGACGCTTCGGACGTTGGCTTGAGCAGCCCGACAGACGGCATCGCCGGCGCTTGGGACGAGGCGGTGCGGACCGTCGCGTTTGTCGGTGCGGGGCTCACGACGATCTATACGCTGTGCGCATTTGTCGATGAGACGACCGCACCGGCAAAGGTGACGATCTTGAGGCGCAGCACGTGCTGGACTGGGGACACCGTACCGTCCGGGCTGGAACGATCCCGCGATGCTGTCGAATATCGCCAGCATCGAGATCTCGCCAAAGACGCTGATTGACTGGCTGCGGCGCCAGCCACGCGCTCGCTTGGTACGCCTCGGTATCGATCCCGACATGATAGACGGCCGAACTTTCTATCCGCGGCTGGCGTTGGGCGAATACTTTCTCGACCAGTTCGACGCGCTGATCGCGCGCGCTGTCGAGCGCGGCGTAAAAATCGAGATTCGGACGAACTGTCGCGTCACCGACGTTGCAGCTGAACGTTATGGGATAAAGCTGAGCGTCTCGCCCAGCGCTTGTTTGACCATGTAGTGCTCGCAACCGGGCACTGCTGGCCGGAGGAGCCCGAGGCGAGGCCGGGTTACTTCCTCAGTCCATGGCCGGCAACTGCGCTGCAGCGCATCCCCGCCACGACAGTGGGCATCCGCGGCAGCTCGCTGACGGCGATCGACGCTGCTGTCGCGATCGCCGTTGCGCACGGCAGCTTCGTCGAGACCGATGACGGGGGCGTCATGTATCGGACGAGCGCCGGTTCGGAGCCGCTGCGAATGGTGATGATGTCGCGTAAGGGGCTGCTGCCGGAGGCCGATTTCTACCATCCCGTTCCCTATGAACCGCTTGCGATCTGCACCCCGGGAGCGATTGAGGAACTGATCGACCAAGCGTGCGACACGCTGCTCGACGAGGCCTATGCGTTGTTCAAGCGCGAACTTGCGCACGCCAATTCCAAATATGCCGCGCGCGTTGGCCTAGACGAACTCGAACTGGAGAACTTCGCCGACCGCTATTTCGCCGACCGTGCCGACGCCGATCCGTTCGAATGGGCGGTGATCAACCTGGCCGAAGCGCGCGCGAACTACGCTTACCACGTCACCGTGCAGTGGCGCTACGCAATTCTCCGAATGCACGAAGTGCTCGCCCTAATCCTCCCGTACCTCGGCGACGACTCGCTGCAGCGGTTCAACCGTTACCTGAAGCCAGTGTTCGTCGACGAGTATGCGACCGTTCCCCACCTCTCGATTGAGCGGATGCTCGCGCTGCATAGCGGCGGCCGCCTGGACGTGATCGCGCTGGGGCGGGAACACCGCGTCGACAGCCATGGTACCGAACCGGGTGCCACGGTCGTGATCGAAGGTGAGCGGCACCACTTTCCGGCGTTCGTTGACGCGATCGGCCAACGACCGCTGGAGTTCGAGGTGTTCCCTTTCGCGACGCTCATCGAGCAAGGCGTCGTGCAGGACGCCGCCGACGGCGCGCCGGGCACCGCCATGGGCGTGGTGGTCGACGAGCAGTTTCATCCGCTGTCAGACCATCCGGCCGCCGACCGCGTCTTTTGCCTCAGCATCCCGTTCATTCTCAGTCGCCATCCCTTTGTTCAGGGGATCACCAGCTCGCACGAGATGGGCGTCGTCGTCGGCGCGGCGCTGGCCGGCCGCGCCATGCAGTCCGGCGCGGAGGTCGCATGCTGAAGGAGGCGGCCTAAAAACCTGTTCGCCGTGATCTCGGCGGTCTGCGGCGCAACCCGCTGCTCGGTCGCGCGCTGCTACCGACGATCGGGACATCGGCTTCAACCTTCGCTCGGCGGTATATTGACCGACATGTCTTCTTCCGAAGCATCCGATTATCAGCGAGACGACCGGGCGATATCGGACCGGATACGCAAGATCATCCGTCGACATGGACGCGTTCTATGCGTCGGTCGAACAGCGGGACAATCCCGAGCTGCGCGGCAAACAAGTTGCCGTGGGAGGCTCGCGCGAGCGCGGCGTGGTTCGAGACTCGCTGGGATTGCCCTGTCACGGCTCGATGTTCAACGTCGATGGATATCCGATCAATGCTCCCATCGGACCACTTGGCGAGATCAAGGAATAAAGGAGGTCCTGGCTGGTGCGGGAAGCAGGGGGATTTCACGGCTCCAAATAGCGACGCAAAAAGCTAGTGGGAGGGCCGCCCCGTGGGTTCCTCGAATGACTGGAATTCCATCTTCGTTCTGGTCAACGTTATGATGACATGTCCCTCTCCGTTATCGACGTGCACCAGACGCAGCGTCTGAACCGTCTTGGTGCGCATCGGGCCGGAGAGCTCGTGACATTCGGAAATCGCAATTCCGAGGTCGGCGCATATGCTCTCAACCCCGCCCATGCTGCAAATCTCACCACCTGTGCTGCAATTCGGTGGAGAAGCGCGAGATATATGAATTGCGGTGCAATGCGACTAGTGCACCGTCTCTCTTCGATGACGATAACGTGGCTCGTATCGGGAGGGTCGCTGTCGTTGCATTGGCAAGGCACGCCCTCTCTGCACGTACAGCCCAGTTCGTCGTCGAAGGGTTGATCAGAATGCTTGTGGCACACCCATCCGATGCCGCAGCAGACTAGGCAACTGTCCTTCACCGAGCTACTCCGCATCCGACCTTTGTGCATCAGGTCGCTTTCAGCGTTGCGAGATGATCCTGTTGAGCCAACGGCTTGTGATGTTTGGCGGACCATGCGAGCTGGGAACCGCTACGTGCAGGTGGGGTATCTTAGTGCTTACGGAAAATGGTCCGGGCACAAAGGCGGAGGCGCGCTTCGCTTTCACTTCGACAGTTTGTCAGCGCACGCCGGCCGCGCGACGCACAACAAGGTTGCGCAGCCGGTGCAAAGCGGTCGTGTCAGTCTGCTGGCAGTAACACCTTGTCGATGACGTGGATAACGCCGTTCGACTGTTTGACGTCAGCGATGGTGACTGTCGCCACTCCGCCCGTCTCGTCGGTCAGCATGATCTTGTCGCCATGCATTCTGGCCTGAAGCGTACAGCCGCCCACCGTCTTTACCGGATGGGTCCCGCCATCCTTTGCGATCATTTTACCGATAGCATCCGACATGACGGCAGCCGATACGACGTGGCAGGTCAAAATTTTGGTCAGCTCCGCCGTTTTTTCGTGCTTGAGCAAAGTTTCGACGGTGTCCGCCGGCAACGCCGCAAAAGCCTCGTTGGTGGGCGCGAACACGGTGAACGGCCCCTTGCCCGACAGTGTATCAACCAGACCTGCCGCCTTCACCGCCGTCACCAGCGTCGTATGATCTTTCGAATTCATGGCGTTCTGAACGATATTTTTATTGGCATGTATCGCGGCTCCGCCGACCATAGGATTTTTCTCGGCGAATGCGACGCCGGAAAATGCGGTGGCAGCAATTGCCCCCGCTGCAATGATTGTCGTAATCTGGCGCATATCTTGTCACTCCTTGAGATTTTGCGGTCCCTTGCAGGAGGGACAGGAGGAGCTACGGCAGACATTCCGAAAAAGTGTCGGGGCATGTCCGAAAAGATTTACCGGCCCAATAGCGCCCGGGTTGTTCAATGAAATGGAACTGCTCGGCAATATCCCGCGCCTCACACCGATCGCGGATTGCGGCTCGCAATTGTGTCAGGGCTAGCCTTGTGCGACGGCTAGAAAAAAAGCTGCCAAAGCGGCGGTCGCAAGGCCGCGCCAAAAGAAAAGGCTTTGCAGGAAGCCAGATTTTTGTGTTGCCAACCGTCCATGAGCGAGCAGCCGGGCATTGAGTGCACGTTTCAGCGATGCAGGCGGTTGAACCTCTTCATACTCCACGTTAAGCGGCGCCAGGCGCTCCTGCCACCCATCAACGAGCCGGGCGAAATCGAGGTCCGTCTCAACGCGCCTCGCCGCGGCCCGCCATTCATCCGCCGACAGAACCCCAATAACGTACTCGGCGGCGGGCTGATCGTCGCCTTCGAAATCCGAATTCCTGTCGTCACCCGGTGTCATCGCTCCAGGCAATCCTTTAGTGTCATCAGGCTGCGACGCAGCCACGTCCGCATCGTATTGAGCGGCACCGAAAACCGCTCGGCTAGCTCGGCGTAGCTGTACCCGTTCAGATAAGCTCCGCGCACCGCCGCCGCGCGATTGGCTTCAAGTTCTCCGAGACAGGTGTCGAGCCGGTCGCGCTCCCTGCCTGCTACCGCCTGCGCTTCCGGGTCGAGCCGCTCATCAGCAACGTCGGTTGCGTCGTCGAGTCCGGCCGGCCGTTCGCCGCGCGCTCGAATGCGATCAATCGCTTGGTTGCGCGCGACAGCAACTAGCCAAGAGATCGGGCTTAGCTCCGAAACGACAAAACGGTCAGCCTTCATCCATATCTTGACGAACACTTCCTGTAATGCCTCTTCGGCATCGTCCTTGTCTGACAAGACACGCAGACACACGCCAAAAAGTTTCGCGCTAGTCGCTCGATATAGTAGGTCGAATGCCGTCCGGTCCTTCATGGACACGCGGACAATGAGTTTCGTGATATCCTGCGACGCGAACTGCTGGGGCTTCATTGATCGCGCAAATTAATGCTTCCATCGCGCATTGGAATGGTCGATCCGAATCGGACCGATCTTCCGCGGGCTGGTTAAGATACCGTTCGGGAAGTACTTTCGGAGCAGAAGCGACGTTTGAACCCTTCGCATTGAGGGATTTGCATCATGAGCAAGCGCTAAGCGCGCTGTACTATTATTCGGCTGCGAGTTCGCGTTGATGCGTTGACTGCTTCCCTTATGGCCGACATCACTTAATCGAAATGCTCCAGGAAAAAACCTAGCATTTCCTGGGAGGCGTCCGGCCCTGCAGGAACAGTGTAGGAGCCTGCAGGGCTGCCTCCGGGATCGACGCAGCTCGGTCAGTCAGCCTGACGTCCAGATTCAGCCGCGTTTGAGGTGACGAAGATCAGGCCAACTTTCCGACCTGACTTTCAGTCATCAGGCATACTCATGTCAGAGATCAATCCCATCATCTGCCGCAATTGACCGACCGAGTGACGCTGTGTCGACAGTGCAAAACCGACCAATGATCGCCCTGTTAATTTAAAGACATGGCCGGTTGGAAAAGCCGCGGGCTGCTGGTCCGGTTGGTTGGTATCGATAATGCAAAGCCACCGTGGGCCATCACTAACGTCTGGCAAGGTGAAGTTCACCACGTCATGATAGGAATTATAGGCGAGAAGAATGGTTGTATCCGAGCCGCGACGTTTGATTCCTGTCCGCTGGGCGCGACCATCAAGTAGCATGCCGAAGCATCGAGCATTATCGTCCTGCCATTGCTCCGCTGTCATCTCGCGACCATCTGGTGAAAGCCATGTGACGTCCTTAACGTCCAGTTCGTCATTGTAGGTTCCGAGGGGGAAACGCGTGCGGTGAAGAATTGGAAAAGCGCGCCGGATAGCAATGAGCTTTCGCGTAAACTCGCGGAGCTCACGCCCCGGGGATGATTGTGATGTCCAGTCGAGCCAACTCGTCTCGTTATCCTGGGCGTAAGCGTTGTTGTTTCCACTCTGCGTATGGCCAAACTCATCACCAGCAAGCAGCATTGGCGTGCCAAGTGACAGAATCGTGGTTGCCAGAAGGTTGCGTTTTTGACGCTCTCTCAATCGAACGATATTCTGGTCGTCAGTCGGTCCTTCGACGCCATGGTTCCAGGAATGGTTATTGGAGTGGCCATCACGATTGTCTTCGCCGTTCGCTCCGTTGTGTTTGTGGTCGTAAGACACAAGGTCGTTCAGATTAAACCCGTCGTGAGCGGTGACAAAGTTGACCGTCGACCAAGGCTTGCGTCCACGCTTGTTGAACAGATCGCCAGATCCAGAAATGCGTTTCGCCATTTCGGGAAGCATTCCTGTGTCGCCCTTCCAGTAGCTGCGTACTGTGTCGCGAAACTTATCGTTCCATTCTGCCCAGCCAGGCGGGAATTGGCCGACCTGATAGCCTCCTGGTCCGATATCCCATGGTTCGGCTATCAGTTTGACGCTCGAAAGAATTGGGTCCTGGCGGCAGGTGTCGAGAAAGCCTCCGCCTTCGTCGAAGCCATATGGCTCACGCGCAAGAATTGTCGCAAGGTCGAACCGGAAGCCGTCGACCCGCATTTCTGTTGCCCAGTACCGCAATGAATCAGCCACCATTTGCAACACGCGCTGGTGAGACAGGTTGACTGTGTTTCCGGTCCCTGTGTCATTTATATAATAGCGCCTCTGATCGGGCATGAGTTGATAATAGCTGGCATTGTCGATTCCCTTGAACGAAAGGGTTGGGCCCAACTCGTTGCCTTCAGCCGTATGATTATAAACGACGTCCAGGATCACCTCGAGCCCGCTCGCGTGAAACTGGTTGATCATTTCCTTGAATTCGCCCACCCCGCCGGAGCGCTGATAACGTGGATCGGCGGCAAAAAAGCCTAGCGAATTATAGCCCCAATAATTGCGAAGTCCTTTTTCGATGAGATAGCTATCGTCCACGAAGGCGTGAACAGGAAGCAATTCTGCAGCCGTAATCCTGATAGAACGTAGATATTCCGGTATCCTTGGATGGGCCAATCCTAGAAACGTGCCACGATCCTGCTCCGGCACCATTGGGTGGCGCTTGGTGAAGCCCTTGACGTGCATTTCATAAATAACTGTCTGTTCCCAGGGAGTGTCAGGCTTTGCCAGCCGTCCCCAAGTGAACGCTGGATCCACAACCCGGCATTTCTGCATGAGCTTCGCGCTATCACGGCTGTCGAACGACAAGTCTTTGTCCGGATGGCCGAGTTCATAGCCGAAAAGCTCAGGCCCCCAACGCAGCTCGCCGACCAATTGCTTGGCATAGGGATCAAGCAGAAGCTTGTTGGGATTAAAGCGGTGACCGGCCAACGGCTCAAATGGGCCATGAACGCGATATCCATAGACTGTTCCGGGCCGAGCAGTTGGCAGGTAGCCGTGCCATACCTCGTCGGTATATTCGGGAAGTTCGATCCTCTCGAGCTCGGTCTGGCCGTCGTCATCAAAGAGGGCAAGTTCGACCTTTGTGGCATTCGCCGAAAAGATCGCAAAATTGACGCCAAGACCATCCCAGGTCGCCCCTAAGGGAAACGGCTTACCTTCTTGAACTTGGGTTTTTCGAAGACCGGCTGCGAGAACAGAGAGTGCCTTTCGCTCGTCCGACGCGGTCTCGCTCATTTGATGTCCCCCAAAGGGAGAGCAACGTGAAACGTAGATACTGAGTTCCAATCGTGCGCAGATCTTCACATTTGGTCCGCGCTCCTCGGGTGTTCATCGAAACCCGAAATGCCGTCTAGCTTTTTGGCGGCGCTGCTCTTCTGGCCATTTCTCCCTAAGTTGAAATTTAGCTTATCATCGTTGACCCACAGAAGAGCAGCATCCACAGAGGCCGTGGGCCAGACATCCTGATCCGACCCTAGCAACCGAAAGGCCGTGAGCCGAGTTCTATGCCGATATCGGAGGCTGGAGTCTGAAGGCCTGCTGAGAGCAAGCTCATTTAAGGGCGGTCAAGATGAAAAGAGTAGAAACATCAGAGGACCGAAGCCGCGGGACATTCACCTATCAGTTGGATGATGGTCGTTACGTGACCCTCGATGCAAATGCCGTTGCCCTATACGGAGCGGAAAATCTCGTTCAATGGCTGGGGCTCGAACGGATTCCGGTGATCCAGCACGGACGCCGCGTTGGCACGCTGCCCACAGACGCTGAACCTCTCGACGCCCTTAGGCGAGAAGGCGATGCTTGGGTTGCAGATGATCAGCTGGAGCTCGATTCAGTCAAAGAATTCGAGCGAGGCGGTTAGACTGTAAATTGATGGGCACGGTGGGCGAAACGACCGGTCCAGTTTGATCCACGCTGTCGCATGATCACTGACGTTGTCTCCGCCTTTACGTCGCCATCCACGCCCGCTTCGACTAAACGGGTTGCGGCCACTTTGCTGAGAAGGAAGTGGTCGAGCCTGAGACCATGATCCTTCTCATGGCGACGTCGCCGGTAGGTCCAGAAGGTGTAGATCACCGAAAATATCCCGAAGAGCGTCTGTCCATCCGTTAGCAATGAGTGAGGCGAATGCCTTGCGAGGCGCTGGCTGAACCAGCGCATCCTCCGCCCATGATTTCGGTGTGTAGATGTCGAGATCGATCGGCGCGACGTTATAGTCGCCGACCAAGAGGGCCGGATGGCTTTGCTTCTGCCACTGAACCGCATGACGAGCCAGCCGCGAAAGCCATATCATCTTGTGGTCGAACTTCGGTCCCGGTTGAGGATTTCCATTCGGTAAATAAAGGCAGGCGATCAGCAGGCCGTCGACGGCCGCTTCGATATATCTGGTCTGGTGATCAGCCGGATCGCCGAGAAGCCGCCGTCGCGTAACGATCCTTTGCCTTGCGAACGCACGTCCAACTGGTCCAGATGCCGGCAAAGGGTAGGAGCGCCCGACGCTCGTCGATCGCAAACCAGACCGGCAACTTCTTGCCGTCATTGGTGTCGTATTCCGAGAACGACGTGAACGGCACCAGGCACCTGCTTTTTGGGACGGAGCCACCGCTGCCAATGCATGCTCGAGGTATTGCGGATGTTCGCTACTCCGCTGTCCGACTCTGGCCGCAGCAGCTATGCGAAATTGACACGCTGGCCTTGGCTTCCAACTTTGTCGCGCGCTTCTTGGCCGATTGCATCAGCGTGAATTGCGCTGACGGCATACCCCAACGCGCCAGGACGATCTCGCTCCCGCTGGCCGGCAGCGAGGGTAGATTACCAACCTGGCTATTCATCGCCCCGAACAGACGTCGGATCGTATCGACGGTCTTCGTCATCGAATAGAGATTGCACATAGGGGCCTACGAGTGTGATCGCAGCGGCATAACGAACGTGAAGCGGGTTTCCTCGCTTGTTGAGGTGGCCGTAAGTGTCCCTTCATGAGCCTTTGCGATTTGCGAGGCGATGTGAAGGCCTAAGCCCAGGCCCTGCCGGCTGGGCCTCACCTTTCCTCGGAAGAATGGTTCAAATAATTTGTCGAGCGCAGCTTCGGGTATGGGTTCGCCGCCGTTTGCGACAGATAATTTAAACAAACCATCTTCTGTTGTCGCGCGAATGCATACCGGCTTATCAGAGGCTCCATGACAAAGTGCGTTTCCGATGAGATTGGAAACAAGCTGTCCTATTCGAGATCTGTCGCAGTCCACTGGAACGTCAATCGCAAATTCTGCCTCTATTCGACGGCCTGGCGACGACAGCCGCAGTTCATCAACTACTTGATGCAGGACTGGCTCAAGGGGTGCGGCACTATCTCGATCCAGCGTGATACCGCCGCCCTGTCGTCCCCGCGCGAAATCCAGGACGTTGTCGATCAATCCCGCCATACGAAGCACAGTGGTTTCGAGCATCGCTATGATCTGATGCTCTTTATCTGTTTTTGCTCCGCGCCCCAGCAGCCGTGCTCCGGCACTGATTGAGGCCAACGGGTTGCGCAGATCGTGGCCAAGCACTGCGATAAACTGCTCCCGCAACTCAGAGCTCTCCCGTTCGCTTGCCAAGTCCGTCTTTGCGACCTCGCGAGCATCTAAGAGATTACGCTCATAACGACGTCGATCAGTCGCCTTGATCAGCGCAAGTCGCATAAACAACGCTTTGCCCGCGTCATTTCGGCTTTCGTTGGCATTGGCGATCATTTGCAACGGCTTCCCGTCCGCCGTGACCATGTCAATTGCAAACTCACCCACCGCCCAGTCAACACGGAAACGCGACGTGCAAAGCCATCTACTCACGAACGATCAATCGGAGGCCGAGAAGCTTGAGGTCGCGGTCGCGCAGGCCATCGCCGCCTGTGGCGGTGATCTGCGGGCGACGATCCGAGCCTGATCGTGCTAATGCGTTTCTGGAAAAGCAGGTCTCACATGGTTGTCAGCGCGGTGTGAACCACGGCCGTTTCAACTGCTATTCGGGATGAGAGTGATGGGTTGGCGCTCGCAAGATAACTATGAACTGACGAACGAACGCGACTTCAAGCGACTGTCGTGGCGTGATCGGAGGATCATTCAACGGGCCGGTTGGGTTGCAGCGCTATTGATCGTGTTCGCTTGCATTGTGGCCGGACATTTTTGGTGACTGCGTCATGGTCGATGTGTCGTACTATGTTGCGCTCCCGTTCGCGGCTGGCGACGATGGCCCCGAACCACGCGAAGCTGTCGAATGCACGGAATGACGCGGGCTGAGGGAAATATCGGTGCTGTGGCATTCAGCCGTACAGGCGATCCTGCCGGCGGTGAGTTTGCAGATGCCGTTTTGCTGAAAGCGTTTGGCGAAGTGCCGAGTGATTTGATCGCGCTTTAATCCAAATTATGGGTTCGCGGCGAATTTATTTCTTGAAGTTCCGCAGCTTCAGCCGGATAATTGATCAAGGTCCTTGGCTATTAGCAATCCGAGGAGGACGATCATGGCAATCCAGATCGTGATGGACCGCACCGGCGACAGCCGGCACTCTTTCAATCCGAATAACGCACAGGAACTGGCAAAGGCGGAGCAGCGGTTCTGCGAGCTGACGAAGGTCGGCTTCACCGCCGCGGTCCGGGCCGGTGCGGGTCAGGTCTCGCAAATCCGATCGTTCGACCCAGACGCGGAAGAAACCGTGTTCTTCCCCAGGCTGGTCGGCGGGTAGAAACGTTCAGCGCCATGTCGCGCCTTCCGCCATGCGAACGCTCGCGAATAAGAGCCGTAAGGACGCTTTTCATCAGACTTGGGTCCGAGCGAACTGCGGAGGGCCGGTCCTTGCGGCTTCTGCGGGAGTGGCTGTCACCGGTGCAACGGATGCAGTTCGCGGAAAAGGAATACTTCGAAGTCGTCGGTGGCGACACGGGCAGGCGGTATAGGATTTATCCCGGCACCATGTCGAACGTCTGCGAGATCGACGAAACAGGCCACCCGAGGCTAGGGCTGTGTTTTAGAACGACGGGTGAGCTGCCGATCGGGGACGTGATGCTTGCCCAGAAGATCGGGTTGGAAAACTGCGAGAGTAGCGTTCTCGCGGTCGCCAAAAGCTTCGTGCCCAGCATTTTTATGTTCCGGCGAGGCAGGCTTCTCGGTTGAGAGCAGTCTAACTGAACTTTCGTACCTGCGCCGGGAGCGCAGCCGTCCACCGGGAGCACCTAAGTCAAAGGAGACTCCACAATGAATCGGCATACCCTTCTCAATGTTGCTGCGACAACGGCTATCGGACTCACAACACTGGCTGGCAGTGCCGTTGGTCAAGAGGCAGGCGAGCACAAGTTTTTCGCGCCACAGGACATCATCTGGGGACCAGCGCCACCATCCCTCCCACCGGGTGCGCAGGCGGCAGTGCTGTACGGCGATCCGGGCAAGGAAGGCCTGTTTGCTCTTCGGCTGAAGGTGCCGAAGGGCTATCACATTCCACCGCACACTCATCCCAAGCCAGAGATCGTCACCGTGCTCTCGGGAGCAGCGCGGCTGGGAATGGGAACGACAGACGATCACGACAAAGCTCAGGTTCTTCCCGCAGGTAGTTTCTTTGCGATGCCCGCTCGTTCGGTGCACTCGTTCTTCGCCGACGACGCCACGGTTATTCAGCTGAACAGTTCCGGTCCATGGGGCATCAACTACATCAATCCCAAGGATGATCCGCGTCCGAAGATGTAATAGCGGGATCAACGCCGAAGGTTTGGTCACCCGGAGGGTAGGTTTGTTAAGAGGGCGACCTCGTTGCGTCCGCCCCGCGTGTCGCGGCCGTGACCTGCTGAGGAGTGTCTTTGGTCTCGCACGAAAAGTTCGGGACTACGCTCTCCGACGGGTATGGCTACCCAGTGGGTAACGTCATTCATGCCGATGTTGGCCGCGCTTCACGCTTGCTTCCTGACGAAGTGGATCGTCATAGCAAAAGCCATTCGGACGGGCGGCCGCGAATAGTCTTGAAGCCGTCAAGAGCGAGTTTAGGGCCGCGTAGGGCGTTTCTATAGGGCTGTGGGCCAAAGAAACGCGCGGTTGCCCGGAACCACCCCCGTCTCACTCAGTTACTTACATTAAGCGGGCGTGAGATCGCTATCAACATGACCCTATTCCTGAGCAACGTTTTGATTCCGATCGCGGTGGCTGCGGTCGCTGCCGTACTGCTCATGGGTCTGATCAACATGATGCGCGGCGGTAGTCCCAACCTATCGCAAAAGCTTATGCGAATGCGGGTCCTCCTTCAGTTCATTGCGATTGTCATCACAATGACAACGGTCTGGATGGTGGGACAGCCATAATTCGCTCGCAGGGTCGAACGCGTCGCACGTCACTATCGCGCGATGCCTACCGATGTTGTGGTCGGACATCCATTTGCAAGTGTCCGCGCCGCGTATGGGTCAGAGCAATTCGGCGGTTGCGGGGCTCGCGTTTTGGAGACTGGCGTAGGCCCCGATCCGGTGCAGCTCTCGCAATTCTCTCGCTAACTGGCGAAGATCGTTTCTCGCTGCGCCCACCGGAAGCTTGCGCGCTCGGCGAAGGGCATCGGCAGCATGCAGAATGATAGGGGACTTGGATGCGCCGCTCATCTCGGCTGCGCTTGCTCCTTCTTGGAACGTGATGTTCATATCGTGCTTGTTCGCCAACTGTTTCATGTACGCTGTTTCCAGTTATTGAGAGGAAGGCGGAGACCGCAACTTGCTGTCGAAATTCAACGTGACGAAAAGAGTATGGCTTCGAAAATAGGGAAGAGCGAGTCGATTATTTTGGATTTTCGCCGGAACAAATGAATGCGCAAATTCAGACCTGCATCGTCATAACGTTGCTGCGCCTGCTGAATCGCGTCGCGCGCATTAAACCAGTCTACGGCGATGTCATAATCCGGATCGGCAAAGCCGGAGCCAGCCTTGCGGGGTCACCGGTGCCTTGCGCGAATGGCTGTAAGCGTCCCATGCCGCTGCTAAGATCGCGTCAAGCTCACGGCCGAGTGACGAAAACGCGGGGTCTCTGAAGCGATCGCGATAACGCCGCTCAAATTCCTCACGACAAAGTCTGACCGGAGGCATTCCTTTTCGGACTAGCGGCTCCGCCATGAGAGCGACAAGACCGCGACAAAGAGCAAAAACGAGGATTTCCTCAAGGAGCTTGATCGGGATCGTGCCGAAAAGGGCTGCGAGTATGCGGTCCTAGTCTCGCTGCTCGAACCTGACAGCGAACTTTACAACGCAGGTATCGTCGACGTCTTCCACCGCTATCCGAAGATGTATGTCATCCGGCCGCAATTCTTCCTGCCGATGATTACGCTTCTGCGAAACGCGGCTATCAACTCTCTGAAGTATAAGACGGAACTTGCGTTCGTTAAGGCGCAAAACATCGACATCACGCAATTCGAAAGCCAGCTTGAGACATTCAAGAGCGGGTTTGCCAAGAACTACGACCTCGCCTCCAGGAATTTTCAGACGGCGATCAACGAGATCGACAAGTCGATTGATCATCTCCAGAAGACAAAGGACGCCTTGATTGGCACAGATCGCAATCTACGCCTGGCGAACGACAAGGCGCAGGACGTGACGATCAAGAAGCTGACCCGCTCTAATCCGACGATGGCAGCGAAATTCTCGGAGCTGAAGGGCCAATCGGCCGAAGCCGCCGAGTGAGATGACGAATGCTCGAGGCGGGCGTGCGATCACTCGAACTACGATGAGTTGCAATTGGTGCGGCAGCGCCCGGTGCGGGACGGACGACGAGCGGCATTGCCGTAAACTCCGCAGCAGACTGTTGGTCGATTGACAGCTTGGCGTCTGCAATCTTTTTGGTGGTGAACTGCCCTTCGCATTGCGCAGCCTAACGCCGCTTACATGCAGGGTCGTTTCCCAGAGAGGCTTCAAGGGAAGGAGGCCATCGACCACACGCAGGTCCACGCCACGAGGGGCGAACGTTGATGGAAAATCGAAAAGAGCATCGCAACGTAACGGTTTGACCGCCACGCGGCTAACCCACATACCTGCGTCATACAAATTCTCGAAACTGGCGGTCGGCAAGTTGTAGCAGTATATTTTGGCGGTCTCTAAATCAGCAAACCGCTCATGTTCGACGTAGGCCGCAGCGCGATAATCGCCCAGCCACTTCATCTTGTCCCCGCGGTTCGTTTGCTCGGTTGCTCATATGAGGATGCGCGGGCAGTGTCGTGGGAACAAATACATAAAATCCACCGACTCATCGATGGCCCACACTAGAGGGCCATTGAGCCATTCTATTCCCGGCGTGCGTTTAGATGGTACGAGCATCGGACGCGGCTCAAAGGTGGCGATGGCGGAATCGTCGCTGAAATGAAACACACGCATACTGAAGCCACGACAATTAGGCTACGAACGTTATGCAGGGCCTAACTCATGAACCCTGGATTGTCTGCTTCAATGGGCAGCCGAAGGCCCCGGTAACTCTGCAAATTCCCTTAGATGCATCGTCAGAACAACGATTTTTTCATCAAAAAAGTTGACCCGTTTGGGCGCTCTTCGAAGCGTACGATTTCGTAGCCAAGTTTTGTATAGAACGACCTCGCCGTGATCGAAGACGACAACCGAAGGTGAGATCAACCGCTCTTAACAGCATACTTCTCCAGGTAGTCAACTAAGCGTCGTCCGATGCCTCTGCCTTGGTGTCGGGGGGCAACAAGCATAGAGTGCAGCTTCCCGTTGCCAAGGCTGACCGTTCCGACAATGCCGTAATCACTGACGGCTACGAATACGTCCCGCTGCGCCATCTTCTCAATGATCTTATCGGGTGTAAAATTCGCACAAATCAATTCGATTGTTGCTCGATTGTAGTCGCGCGAATTTGACGTACGCACCGCATCCTGAATGAGCGCGCTCAGTGCACTTGTATCGTTCGTCGTGGCTGTTCGTATCTCGTGGTGTACCATCACAATATATGTTAGATTGCAACGCCGTAGCTGTCACGACTGCATGTGGCCTTTCCACCCGATGGACGTTCCGATTCATAAGGTGACCTAGTCCGGCGAACCTGCCTCATCCGAACACCGGCTCGGCCGTCCACCGCCCCATCTGCAAGCCCTGTAGTCCCATGGCACAACGTAACTACCAGCCCAGACACCACGACCCGCGCGCTCGGCTTCCTTTTGAGCGCCAGCATACTTTCCTTTTGAGTATCGAGGCCAATCAAGCGCCAACCCCGATCGTACAATCCACTCTCCAATGTCTTGTCCGCCGACAGAGCAGACACCAACAACGCGCTCATATTGGTCAACGTCCACGCCCTTGCAGCTAACCGGCCTACCAGCAATGAAGCGAGCTAGCTCGTTCGCAGCCTTCGCACCGCAGCGATATTGTAGGCTATCGTCGCCACGACAAAGCTGATCGGACTCAGGCGCGTCCACGCCTGATAGACGAATGCGCTGCCCTTGAATTTCGAGCGTGTCGCCGTCGATGACAGAGGCTTGACCGATAATGGTATCCGCAAATGCAGGCGACGAAACGATGGTGACAATCGCTGCGATTAAGAGAGGCCTAAATCTTGAGGTCGAGATCGCCAGCATGAGGTCTTCCTTATCCGATCTTCGCGGCGATGGTGGCCTTCATTGGCATCAGGCGATTCTGGATAGGGTCAGCATAAACTCATGTCCACGAAGCATCCAACCTGAGCCCTCGCGCCGCGCCGGAGATGCGTGCGCAACCTCTATACAAATGTCGTAGATCGGTCATACTTTGAGCTTGGCTTGAAGGGAGGGTACCGTGATGAACGAACACGACCGCGCCAATAAATTGATGATCTTGACCATGACCGTTGTCAGTTTGCTTGTCGCGGGCAGCGTGGGTTTGGTTTGGAGCAGCGGCAACGCGCTTCCGTCGAAACCGATAGCAGAAGTTCCGAAGGCGAAGGCACAAGTCGCGTCTCCCCAAGTAGATGCGGTCGCCATGCTTGATAAGCGCTTGGTAGAGGTCGAATCCAAGATGAAGGTTCCCCCAACATTCGACACCTCTCAGCTCGAAGCACAACTTAAGGGTCTGGGGTCCCAGCTCGCGGCAATACAAACGCAGTTGGGCACTTTCAAGGGGTCGGATTTCGACGCTTTCAAGACAAAGATAGACAGCGCCGCGACGGCAAATTCTGAGTTCGTCAAAACGACGATAGACGCTCTTCAGACGGACGTAGGAAATCTGAACAAACGCTTCGATCAGCTTTCGCAGCAGGGTCCTTCCGTCACAGCGCCGGATGATGTCAAACACAGATCGCAAAAGTCGCAGCACTCAAAGTCGAAATAGAGAGAAACTACCGCGCAGATTGGTGAAGCGCGGCAGGCGAATTGCACAAGGCTTGGCCTTTTGTTTTCGTCGTTCGGATATCATCTGCGAATAGGCTCGCCTATTGCGAATGGTGGAATGTCCCATCATGCTGAATGCGCTCTTCGGGAGCACCAAATGGATGGTGCGGATTCCATGAGTTGAACATGGACCTGCGTCGTGAACCGCGCCGCTCTGCCGCTGAGCTAAATCCGCATAAGACGAAACCGCAGGATGCTTGGGACTTACCTGCGGCTTCGCTGGGCCCTTCCGGACGTAGGGCAATGTCCGGTGAAAGAAACCTAGCATCTCATGGGGTGCGCGCAACGATCGCTTGATGTTAAGCTTTATGTCGGCGTTCTGGGTTAATTTTGGAACCCAATGCCAACCTCATATGACAAAGCGCAAACGTTATCGGATGAGCAAGGGGCGTAAACTAAAGTCTACTGGCGTGTTAGCACGGTCGCGGACATGGAAGAGGATCCGGCGCAACGGAATCACACGCGTATGCCCGTCGTTGCCTTCAGTCGACGGTCTGCATTACTGCGGAAATCGCGCGCGCGTTGTTTGATTTGGCCGGCTGCGCCGCCGCGACTATTGCGTCGTATTTTGGTAGGGTATCAAGCGTGTCTTTAGCGCGGACGTGGACAACCTTGTAGCCATTCGCCTTGAACTGGGCTAGCAGTTCCGGCACTGCAAGGGCGGTCCACTTATGCAGATCGTGCATTAAGATAATGCCCTTGCCATTCTTTTTGAGCTTGGCCATCGTCGAACCCACCAACACGTCAGGCTTCTTGATTTTGAAGTCTTCCGAGTCGATATCAATCGAGAATGCCGCGACATTGCGCTGGACAAGATATGCCTTGAGATTACCGGTTTGCCGCAATTGCGGATAGCGGAAAAACGGCGCGATCGGCGTACCGGCCATCATCGCCACAGCGCTCATACCTTTCTCAATTTCATCCTGGGCTTCGTGCGGCGATTTATGGGCAAGATTTTGGTGCGACCAGGTGTGTGAGCCCACCGTGTGGCCCGCTGCGATTACTTGTTTCAGCACTTCAGGGTGCCAGGTGGCGTGCTTGCCGATCGAGAAGAAGGTAGCCTGCAAACACTCGGCTTTCAGCGCCGCCAGCACCATCGGTGTCGTCACCGGCCAGGGGCCGTCATCGAAAGTCAACACCACCTCGCCGGGCTGTAGGAAGTCGTAATCGCGATACTGCGACATACCGAAGCCAGGCCCGCCCATGGTGTCGATCTGCACCGTGCGCGACACGCCTAATTCATTCGGGCTGTTGCAGGTGGGCTTGCCGACGGCCACTCGTTTTTCGGGTTCCGGAGCTGCTTCGAATTCCAGCGCGGCGAGTTTCGGTGCAGCTTCGGCGACTGCAGTCTGGCGTTCCACGCCTGGTTTGGGCCAACGCGCATCAATTGAGCCGGTAGTTAGTTCTGACTTCGCAGTGGGTGCTGGTTCGACGGCGGTTGAACCAAGAAAATGTTTTTCCGCGACCGCGATGATGGTGCCGCTTGCAACGGTCACAGCCCCGGCCGCGACTATAAAAACAGGAAACCGACGCATGGTGACTCCACTGCACAAAGTAGGATTGCTTTGTTAGGATATGTCCGTGCGTCACCATCCAGTGAAATAGTTAATCGAGTGTATGCACGAACTGACGTCGGATTTTCTTGCTTTGGAGCTGTTGGTCTGCGGTTCTATGCTGTCCTTCGGCGCTGGCACTGATGGCCCCGACCACGCGAAGCTGTCGAATGCACAAGCGCGAATGCTACGATACGAAGTGCTGAGCGAATGGCACGGACTGAGGGACATATCGGTGCGGTGGCATTCAGCCGTATAGGCGATCTCGCCAGCGGTGAGTTTGCGGATGCGGTTTTGCTGAAAGCGTTTGGCGAAGTGCCGAGTGATTTGATCGCGCTTTAATCCAAATTATGGGTTCGCGGCGAATTTATTTCTTGAAGTTCCGCAGCTTCAGCCGGATAATTGATCAAGGTCCTTGGCTATTAGCAATCCGAGGAGGACGATCATGGCAATCCAGATCGTGATGGACCGCACCGGCGACAGCCGGCACTCTTTCAATCCGGCACAGGAACTGGCAAAGGCCGAGCAGCGGTTCTGCGAGCTGACGAAGGTCGGCTTCACCGCCGCGGTCCGGGCGGGTGCGGGTCAGGTCTCGCAAATCCGATCGTTCGACCCAGACGCGGAAGAAACCGTGTTCTTCCCCAGGCTGGTCGGCGGGGAGAAACGTTCAGCGCCATGTCGCGCCTTCCGCCATGCGAACGCTCGCGTATAAGAGCCGTAAGGGCGCTTTTCATCAGACTTGGGGCTGAGCGAACTGCGGAGGGCCGGTCTTTGCGGCTTCTGCGGGAGTGGCTGTCACCGGTGCAACGGATGCAGGCTGTCGTACCGTGTCTCCTCCCACAGGAAGCCATCGTCAACGACGATCGCTCGCTGGGTAATGCCGTTCCATTCCCGGGACAGGGTGGTGCCGGCCTTCAGCTCGACCTGTCCGCGGTCGAAGGCCACGAGCTTGGCCATGATGGATTCGGGTGTCTCCTTCTCGACGATACGATCAAGGAACTGGCGAATCGCCGGATCGAGATCGCCCGACTGATCGGCCTGCCGCCGATAGCTTACGATGGCTGTCTGGAGATGTTTCGGAAGATGCGCCAGCGCGGACCAGCTTGACAGACGACCACGAGTTCGATGCTGCTGGCTCTGGAGATCAACCGTGCGAGCGTTCGACGCTCGGCCCATCGTCATGCCTACTTCGCTGCAATGACGCGGTAGATGCGCTGGTCGGCTTCGATCGTTGAGATCAAATCGAGCCCGAGCCTCTTGCGAACCACGCCGGCCAAAAACCAACGTACCGAATCTTGCTGCCAGCCTGACACTTCCACGAGTGCCGCAATGGTTGCACCAGCCGGGCGCCTCAGAAGATCGAGCAGTTTGGCTTGCTTATGCGCTCGTTCCCGGGCTGCATGCTGTGCGGACTAACAGGCCGCTTTTGCCGTCTTTGCCACGCGAGCAGTTTTTGCACGGCCAGCGCGCTTCGATGACTTTCGATTGCGGGATGACTTCTGCATGGGACCCTCCAAAAATGATGCGACATCAGCGTCGCACCATCCGAGGCCCCGTCAGCGATGTTGCGCTGCGAGGCCGATCCAAGGGTCATCTCACGCCACAGCTATGCTCGCTTTGCCCGCGAATGCCAGTCCTTTTTGCAGGAATCTCAACAATACCAATGTCGAACATCCGGTGGGAGCTGTCCTGTGATCGCCTTCCATTCACATGGATGCGGTGGTTAACTTAAGAGGCAAGATGTCGCTGGGTTTTCGAACGGGCTAGCGTAACCGCGCAGCAATGGCCTCGTTTGGATTTTTGGCTCTGGCATACGACCGACTGGCGTAGCCCGCGCATCTAGGAGAATATCAGATGCCGACCCTCTACACGATGCCTGGCACCTGCTCGCTTTTCCCGACCAAATGCCGCCGCAGTCAGCTGCTTTCGTCATTTCCAAGTCTCAGGCGAGCCTCTACAACATCAAGGCAGGCACCGTAACTGCGCCATGACTACTACTTCGAGCGGCGGTCGCACCAAGCGGCGTCCAAATGGTGGAGGCTCACCTGAGCCGCCGCGTCTCCGTCCGCTTGTCCGGATCACCATCAACCGCGAGGCACTTGCCGCCCTAGATAAGCAAGCCCTTGCCGCTCAACTCGGCATCGGCCTCGTCGCAGGCTGGCTGGCAAGCTGGATCGTCGGCGGTAGTGGGCTGCTGCGATACGTGCTCACTGGAGTTGTCGGCTCCTTCGTAGGCGCGTTTCTGTTAGATCGCCTAGGCATCGAACTTGGCATCCGGAACCCGCTCACCAGCCGGATTGTCACGGCAACTATCGGTGCGGTGCTGGTGATACTGGCTGCTCGGCTTGTCGCCTGAGTTCAATCATCTCAAGCCAGATTCCCGCCATTGAGGCACCCACATTGCTTCTGTGGGGTGACGCCGACCGATAAGTCCCGTGGCGGTTGGTGAACGGCTATCTGCTTTGCTTCCGAACGCACGTCTCTGCGTTTTCTCCGGTGCGGATCACGACTTGGCCCAAACGCACATTGGTGTTGTCGCCGTCGAGATAAAGCGCCATCCGACGGCAGGTTCATAAGCGTTCCCGGCTCGTCGTCCGACTTTCAAGTGAAAGGCAGCGCTCCCACGCCGACACGCGTGACGTGTAAGGTCGGGCTTCTCGGGATTCGTTGCTGCCATGAAGTTCGCCAGAGATGCTGGGCTATAAATCAAAATCGAGAATGACCCCACGCCAGCCTCAGGGCACCTCCGCGCGTCCCGCATAGGTTTCTCTGGTATAGTTGGCCACGTCAGCACCAATTTTATTCCTCCCTTCGGTGCTGGTAATGGCCGTCAGGGTGTTCGCTAACACCTTGGCGGTCTTTTCTCGGCTGTGGAGCGTATCCAGGGGTAGCTTCACGCCCCTTTGAATGGTGCGGATTCCATGAGTTGAACATGGACCTGCGTCGTAAAACGCGCCGCTCTGCCGCTGAGCTAAATCCGCATAAAACGAAGCCGCCGAGCGGAATATGATCGGTCGACGACTTCGCCGGGGGTAGACCCGGACTGAGGGCAATGTCCGGTGTTGGGAAGCTAGCGCGGACTTCGGCGAGCGCAACAAAACTCGCTGTATTCCAGCTTGATACTGGAACGCGTTCCTGGCACAATCCATCACCGGTGAACGTGATTGCTACCCGTCCATCCCTAGATTATGTGCGGTGCGGAGCCTAGTCGTGGCTAAGCCACAAAGCGCTCACGGCAAACTTTGAAACGACGGTTCCACAGCCGACTCCCACCACTGCGCCTGCCAGTTTGATCGCGATATCATGCACAGTCCCATGTCTGTAATTCACGAAATGCTGCAGGTACTCAAAACAGCAAAGAGCGCCCGCAAGAAAAACTAAAACGACAAGGAGTTGGCGGGATAGGCAAGAGAGAAGGCAAACCCGAGCACAGTGAGCGCCAGTAATCGCTCAGCATTTTGGTACCCGAACGTCGGACGCAAGCCGAGCGGCCCAACCGTAAGAATGAACAGGACGAGTAAGAGTATCCAAGCCGTTGCTTTCAACTCTTGCACCACTATCGAGTGCTTAACGACACACCGATGGTATGCGCCTTAGCTGCCGTTGCGCCTGGTGTTCGCTTCAACGTCTTTGCAATCTTCGCGAGGCCAGCCTTTTGCTTCGCGAGCGCCTTGAGAGTGCGAACGTCGTTCTTCGTCCATTCACGGCGAACAGCTGTTTTCTTCGTGGGCAAAATCTTCATTCCTTCGATCGTAAAACGCGGGATTTAGCAGATCGCGCGTTTTGCGCAAGGCAACGGCAATGTCTCGCGCGAGCTTAGCCAACAAGGGAGGTTGATGAAATGGAGCCGTGGGAAGGTCTCGTCGCAATCCCTCAAGCGATCTGACAAGGCTGTGCGTTTGGTCAACCGAGTCGCGGCCGCTATGTTGAGGAAATTGGACGTAGCGAACTATCGCTTCTGCGAGTGCGAGCGACGATGGTGACGTAGCCTCTTCACTGACCGTAGTAATCACGGCGGGTTGATTGTAGCGACGCTGATTCGTTCTTCGAGAACGGAATAGAGCCAGAGGGGGAACGAGCATGACGAAAGCAGGCGAGAAAGCGAGGTACCAATTGCTGCGATGAGACGGTCTTGGCGTCACTTAGCTTGATTCATGGCCTTCCATTTGCCGTCACGAATTGCCCGCATGACTTGGGCCTGGGGTGTAAGAATGCAATTTTGCTTGCTCACTGCAAGCGCTTCGACTTCATCCCAATCGATTAACACCGCGCCGTCTTCCTTCACTTCATAGAGCGCGGTAGCGCTGAGCGATTGTGTGACTTTGACAGTCTTGATGGATTTCGGCTCTTGGGCAGAGGCGGTGACGGCGGTAATGGAGAGCAAGAGAATAGGTATATAGCGCGACATGGAAGTTCCTATCGCCGGTCGTTTTGCGATTCTCGATTGCGGTTGTCCCGCATTGAAGCGGAACGCGATCACCGCGTAAAAGTTTTCAGAATGAACTAGTCGCTTCGACGATCCAATGAGACGCCGGATGAGCGACTCATAAAAGCGCTCAAGGAAGCCGCCGACTACGCGCGAAGTTTTCCGGAGGGCGTAGAAACACCCACCTTTGTAAGGTGTAGTAGACAAATCGCACAAGGCCGCGCGGAGCTATCGGTAAGCCATACTTAAGGTGAAAATCAGAAAGACCGCGACTAGGCCTCCAGCAACGAGTACCCGATTAAGCAACATGATTTAGGGCCTCCCAGGATTAGGATCGCTCCCCTTTTAGATACTGCTTGAACGCCATTCACGGCTTCGGGACTGATTCAAATGTGCTTCGGCGAGGGGCGCCTCGCAAGCTCGCTTTCAACCCAATTGACCGACTGATTTTCATTGGTCTCTACCGGTTGTTCCCTCAGACCTGTATCGAGATCGGCCAGACCAGCGTCGCCAAGTATCAAGTATATGGCGCGGAGGAGGGCACCTCCGTCACAAGGATGGAGGGCTTTCCTTCGTAACCATGCTGACGGTATCGCGGCGATGGACCTTTTCGTGGTTTCGACAATCTCGTTCCGACTGCTCCATGGGTTGCTGATCATGGGCCACGGCCGGCGGCAGATCCTGTGGTTTGGGGTCACCGCGCATCCAACGGCCGAATGGATCGCCAATCAACTGACGGAGGCGTGTGGCTGGGAACAAATCCCAAGTTACCTGATCCGGGACCGCGATGGCGCCTACGGCGAGATATTCATCCGCCGGGTTCGATCAATCGGTATTCGAGATCGCCCGACGTCTCCTCACTCACCCTGGCAAAATGCGTACGCTGAACGGCTGATCGGGTCGATCCGCAGGGAATGCATTGATCATATCGTCATATTTGGCGAACGCCATCTGCGTCACGTACTGCTGTCGTACATGACCTACTACAACGACGCGCGAACTCGCCTGTCATTGAACAAGGATGCACCTGTACCACGCGCCGCCGATACAGCCGGGCGTATTATCTGCCAACCAATCCTGGGCGGACTGCATTATCAATATACCCGGATTTGATTTGCGATAAGGACAGGCCGAGCAGATGAGGAGGCGTTGACCGCCGACATCATCCGGCTCGCCTCCCGGTATGGCCGCTATGGCTATCGCAGGATCACGGCGATGCTGCGGTCCGAGGGTTGGACGGTGAATGCCAAGCGTGTCGAGCGGATCTGGCGGCGGGAGGGGCTGAAGGTTCCCCAGAAACAACCGAAGAGATGCAGGCTCTGGCTGAATGACGGATCGTGCATCCGGCTTCGGCCCGAGCATCCCAATCATGTCTGGTCCTATGACTTCGTCGAGGGTCGGACCCACAATGGCAGGAAGTTCCGCATGCTCAACATCATTGACGAGTTCACCCGGGAGTCCTGGCGATCCGCATCGATCGCAAGCTCAACTCGACCGACGTCATCGACGCCCTGTCGGATCTGTTCATCCTGCGCGGCGTGCCCGGCCACCTTCGTTCTGATAACGGGCCGGAGTTCATCGCCAAGGCAGTGCGAGAGTGGATTGCAGCTGTCGGCGCCAAGACCGCGTTCATCGAGCCGGGCAGCCCTTGGGAGAACGGCTACTGCGAGAGCTTCAACTCGAAGCTTCGCGACGAACTCCTCAACAGCGAGATCTTCAACAGCCTCGCCGAGGCAAAGGTCATCATCGAAGCATGGCGGCGCTACTACAACACCGAGCGGCCTCACTCATCGCTCGGATACAAACCACCGGCGCCAGAGGCCATTGTCTGGTCTTCAAAGCCAGCCGGATCGCTTCCACCAGCAGCAAAGGCAATCTGTTCCTCCGAAAACCGCTTCCGTTTCATGGCATCCGCCCTCCGTGGGGTTCAGAATGCCCGAAAAAATTGCCTTCAACATGGACCAGCTTCCTGGGTCAGGATCAGGGCTTTTCGGCCATTGCTTGCGCTGTCCTGCGAAAAAAATGGTGAGGCCCGCCGTCCGACGTGAGGTCGTATTCCATCTGCAGAAGGTCTGCGATATTGGCGAACAACGGGCCTGCAAAGCGACCGGCTTTCATCGCTCTTCACAACGCTACAAGTCGCGCGGCGATCCGCAAACCGAGCTGCGCATTCGGCTGAAGGACCTGGCAGCCAGCCGGGTGCGCTACGGTTATCGGCGTCCACGTCCTTCTGCTGCGCGAGGGCTATCGCTTGAACCACAAACGCACTTACCGGCTGTATCGCGAAGAAGGCCTGTCGATCAGGACAAAAACGCCGAAGCGCAAACGGCCCTGGCGCTATCGTTCCGATCGGCCGAAGATCGCCGCCGTGAACCACTGCTGGGAGATGGACTTCATGTCGGATGCGTTGTTCAACGGCCGCCCGTTCCGACTTTTGACCGTTGTCGATTGCCACACCCGAGAATCACTTGCGTTCTCGTTCCGAGAACGAACTTCAGGGCCTTCCAGGTCGTCGAGGTTCTTGAGCGGCTGGCAAGGGAGCGCGGCAAGCCAAAGACCATTCGCTGTGACAATGGCCCCGAGTTCGCCGGCAAGATGCTCGACCAGTGGGCCTATCACAATGGCGTCGGAATTGACGTCTCGAGACCCGGAAAGCCAACGGACAATGCGTTTTGCGAGGCCTTCAACGGTCGCGTCCGGGCGGAGTGCCTGAATGCCTCATGGTTCCTGTCGATGGCCGACGCTATCGAACGGATTGAGGAATGGAGGTGCCACTACAACAATGATCGGCCCCACACCTCGCTCGGCAACTTGACGCCGAACGAGTTCGCACGACAAACTCAAACAGCCCGAGAAATTGCCTGACATCTGGACCACAAAACGGGGCAGCTCCAGCCCATCATGCATTAAGACTGAAATCGGACCACCTCATAGGGGCAGTCCACGCCGTTCGCGCGTTTCTTCGCTGCGAGGGCTGCGTTAGCGCGGGTTTGTCGCATTGCGTGTCATACATCGATCCAGCTGCCGGCTGCAGTATTGCAAACATTTGTTCTGATGGCCTTCCAAGTCGCCAGCCCCTCCCGTTGGGTCGGCGCATTTTGCCAGGCAATTCACGCCTCTATCCTGACATTGCATCTGGTTCGCCATTCCTGATGGTGAGTTGAGGAGCACGCCGGTACCCAAGATCGTGATCGCGAAGAAGAGCTTCCGTGTCATGTCGAACCTCCTGAGAACCGCGGGGCTGCTTCATGCCAACCTGACAGGGTCGCAGCCCAGCTCAAGAAGAGTGAACGCGCAATGGTTCCTTGTTGATCTAGATCAACGGATGCCTGCCTTGGGGTCGGGCTTGCGGCTGAGTTGGGTTGGTAGGGCACGTCGGCCTCACGACTCCGGCCACTTCGCGAACACCGTGCCTGCGGCGACTACCGACGCCCCTACGGCCATGGCGGTGATGACGATCTGCCACTTGGCCCATCCGCGCCCCTTAACAGCGCGCGACAGCTGAGCCGGATCGCGCAAGTCGGTGGCGAAGCCGCCTTCCGGCGAGGCGATCTTCAATTAAGAGCCCACAGGTATGCCAGAGTTGCAGCAAGGCCGAGTATGGTTCTGACAGCATGAAGTCGTCCCCACCACACGAGCATGGCCCGCGACGTTGGCCCCGCGTCGATCTCTGCGATAGCCTTCAGTCTGTTATTTGTCGGCATTATAAGGAAGAGGGTATAAGGCCAGTTGGCGAAGATGAGCACCGCGCCAACGATCCATCGCCAATCCCCAGTGATCAACGCCGCAAGCAAACCGAGCGCTGCTGAAATGGCAGCCAAGCTCGCTTGCATGGTGTAGCCGGCGTCATAGCTTGGCTTCCATTGCTTAAGCAGATTTTCGTCATCCAGCGCCAAACGCGCCGGATGCTCAGCGAAATTGATGTAGAAGGCTGCCCCCGAAAATGCGGCGGCAAGAATGAGAGCCATCTGACCGGCAAGCATGGAGCCTCAGCATCCTCTACAGATACTGCCTATCTTTTTACCGACCCGCGCATTTTCAACCCCAAGAAGATCGTCTTGCCCATCCTGTTGTATATCCGTCTTGTGCTTGGTGGACGACTTGCTCCGACTTAACGGCGGCGAGGCCCTATCATAGCAAGCCAGGCGATCTTTCGCCTTTTGTATTGACTGGCAATCGCTCACCTGCGCGACCACCGGTTCGCAAAGCGCGAAGAGCACGATCAACGAAATACCAAATTTCATTTCTTCTCCTGCATGGTCCTATTGCCATCATCAGTCTCAAATTCTTGACGACGGACACGCTCTCAATAAGACGATATGAGCAAGTTAAGCTTACAGAGGTATCGAGCGCGATCAGATTCATGAACGCCGAACAGCGCGGCCCAGGTGTGGTCTTGGAGGCAATGTGGTGTGGAAACCAACCCAATATCATGAACAGCGCGACCCATCCATAAAACCCACCTCTATCACGAGCGACCAGTAGACGGTGTCGACATGGGGCTGGCCGAGGAATGGCGCGGCGATGAATAGGTTGGAGAGCCACTGTGAGTGCGTGACATTCCCGACGCCAACCGCCAGCATGACCGTAAACGTCAACGTCATGCAGAGAACAAATGTTGGATAGATGCGACTGAAGCGCGCGATGATGAAGCCGATCCTGGACCGTCCCTCTGCCGAGTAGGCAATGACGAATCCGCTGATGGCAAAGAAAACCGATACGCCCAGAAATCCGTATTGTCCGACCGGCGCCAATGCAGGTAAGGCCACCTGCGAGATGCCAGTCGCTGAGACCGGCCCCCAAAAACCATAGTGGTAAAGGATAACGGCTACCACGGCTGCAAGACAACAGATCGAGAGCCGGTATCCGAGAATGCGCGTGGACGGTCTTGTCCATGGGACGCCCTCTTAAGTCGGCGGGATTATCGGCCACACCGATTGAAGACCGCCTTAACGGAACCGCTGAAACAAGTCGCTTTCTTGCTTTGAAGCCGCTCTCGAACGCTTAAGCTCGCGAAACGACCATTCCCGCCGCAGTGCCATCAGTCATCAAGCCACGCAGCCTGTTGTTTGACGCGATCCGACCGGACAGGTCCGGACACGAAAATATCGAGGCCCACCGAGGCGCACGAGCGCCCATATAACTCGGGGCAGCAGTTCCGTATGATCGGTCAAGCATCATTTTCTTTTGCGTTCTGGGAGTTCAGAGGGGTCTGTTTTAGCGCTTAGCGGCATGATCTGATAGTGATGGCCTTTAGACGCGCAGGTTCGGAAGAGCGAGTGAATGGCTGGCATGCGCTGGGTTGGAGTCAACATGCACACACATTCAATAGATCAATGGGTTCACGGCCACGTTTTTCTCGGTGAGCAGCACGCCCAGAACGAGCGCAGAACCTGGATTGTCGTGGCGCTTACGGCGTCAATGATGGTCGGCGAGATCGTGGCTGGTACCATATTTGGATCGATGGCATTGTTGGCAGACGGTTGGCACATGGCGACGCACGCAGCGGCGTTGGGCATTGCAGGGTTAGCCTATTTATTAGCTCGCAAGCATGCCAAAAATTCGCGATTTGCCTTTGGCACAGGAAAGTTCGGCGATCTTGCCGTCTTTTCGAGCGCAATCATGCTTGCGATGATAGCCATGCAGATTGCTTACGAGAGTGTGGTTCGGCTCTTTAACCCGGTCACGATTGCCTACAGCGAAGCGATAGTGGTCGCGGTACTGGGATTAACGGTCAATATCGCCAGCGCATGGCTCCTTCAAGACTTTCACCATCATCATCATGGAAGCGATCATTCGCATCATAACCATGATAACAATCTCCGTGCCGCTTACGTTCATGTACTAGCAGACGCAGCAACGTCGGTGCTGGCAATCGCGGCGCTGTTGCTCGCGATGGACTTTGGATGGACTTGGCCCGATCCTCTAGTTGGCATCTTAGGTAGCCTGGTTATCGGTAGCTGGGCCTATGGTCTGATCCGAGATTCTGGAGCTGTGCTTTTGGATGCCAGCGCGGACAAAAATCTCGAAATAACGATCCGCGAGCGAATCGAAACCAAGGGTGATCGTGTCACCGATTTTCACCTGTGGCAGGTAGGGCCAGGACATCGGGCCGCGATCATTTCGGTTATTTCGGACAACCCGCTGCCGCCGAAGACGTACAAGCGGCGGCTCGGAGGGTTGCGGGGCCTTAGTCACGTAACAATAGAAGTCGAGGCTTGTTCGCGGCACGCGTAAGGATAATGGCGCGACTCGCGAAGTGACTAATGTCCAGTGCCTTTCGTTCGGCCTAGCCGATCGATCCAAGTAAGCCGTGGGGTACAAAAGAGGCGAACGGTGATTGGCCCGTACAGCGAATTTTTCAATAGGCGACGCTCCGCGATGGACTTTTTCGTGGTGCCGACAATCGCCTTTCGTCCGCTCTACGGCCTGCCGATCATGGTCCATGGCCGGCGGCAGATCCTGGTTTGGAGTTACCGCGCATCCGACGGCCGAATAGATCGCCAACCAACTGACGGTGGTGTGTGGCTGGGAGCAAATCCCTCGTTACCTGATCCGGGATCGCGATCGAGCCTATGGTGAGATATTTATCCGCCTGGTTCGGTCGATCGGCGTCCGAGACCGTCCGACGTCTCCTCGCTCACCGTGAAAAATGCGTATGCGGAAAGGCTGATCGGATCGATCCGTAGGGAATGCTTGATCATGTCGTGGTCTTCGGCGAACGCCATCTGCGCCACGTGCTGCTGTCGTACATGAGCTATTACAACGGCATGCGCACCCATTTGTCATTGAACAAGGACGCGCCGATGTCACGCGCCGCCGAGATAGCCGGACGCATTCTCTGTCGTCCGATTCTGGGCGGACTGCACCATCAATATGTCCGGATTTGATTTGCGGTAGGCACGGGGCGTGGGGGCCTGGTACAGCTGGCCAGGACTACATCCAAGCCCGTAAGGAATATGGCCCTGGTTTAAATTTGATAATGATGAAACCACTCAATGATTCAACCAAACCTGGCGAGTATGACGGGTTCATCGTAATCATAGGTGGACGCGCGCGCTCATCTTCAATCGTCTATAGACGATCGATTACGACGGATCGTCATACCAGGTTATTAAGCAGGGTATTTGGGCTCTTGGGACACAGGAGCTAAGATTGGAGATCCACCGACATCACCGACATCCTGGCCACTGAGGGCGGCTTATACCCTCTGGCGACATGAAAAAAGGAAGCCGGGGAGGAAGATGATTTCCAGCGGAACCACTATCACGACCCGCCCAGCCAGCCGGCGAATGCAGAGGAATGACACGATGACAGAGACCGCCGACATTTGGATCATGGCCATGGAAACCGCGCTTGCTTGCGTTCCCGCTGATCTCCGCCTTGATGTTCTACGGAAGCTGACGGATGACGAGACCGAGCGACGCAGACAACCGTTCCTCTTCGGCTGGAAGAAGCGCTCGCATGCCGTGGACGAAGCAACGAGCGTGATCGTGCAGGTTCTGGTACGCGACATCGCCAACTGCCACAGCAAGGCAGATGCCGCCGCCGTGTTGTTCCGGAACCATCATGGGCGAGGCACCGGGAGCTGCTGGTTGCCGGATTATCTCGACGGGCTTCCTGGCATCACAGTGGACCGCAAGCGCTGCATCGAGGTTTCCGAGCGCAAACACAGGAGGAAAGCTCAATGAAGGCCGAGCACGTTGTCGTTGGCCCACATGACGGCGCGATCTCCAGCGTCGTAAGCGGTTTGCAATGGTGGAAAGCTTAATGGGTTTGCGTTCCACGAGGGTCGCTTCCTGTCGAAGTAGACGTCAGCAGGCCTGAGGTTGTCGATGCTCTCGTGATGGCGGACGTGATTGTAGTGCTCGACGAAGGCGGTGATCTGCCGTTCGAGGTCGCCGGGCAGGTAGTAGTTGTCGAGCAGGACGCGGTTTTTCAAGGTCTGGTGTCAGCGCTCGATCTCGCCCTGGTCTGAGGGTGATATGGAGCGCCGCATATGTCGCGCCTTTACTGGTAGATTATCGAGGCATTGGCGTCCGAGTTGGTGGCGTCTCCGACAACGGCTGTCCCTACCGCAAACCATATCCGGCTGGTAGTTGATTGAGAATCGGGTGGTGCTGTTGCGTGATGTTGGACCTGTGTAGACTGATCTGGCGGATGTTCATGGATCTTTTCCGGTCGCGAGCTACGCTTGAGGTCGAGATTTTGGTATTGAAGCAACAAATCAATGTGCTTCGGCGAGGGGCGCCTCGCAAGCTCGCTTTCAACCCAATTGACCGACTGATTTTCATTGGTCTTTACCGGCTGTTCCCTCAGACCTGTCGTGCGCTTGCGATCGTTAAGCCGGACACTGTTATAAGATGGCACCGCGCGGGCTTCCGATCGTATTGGCACTGGAAAACGCGAGGCCGCTGCGGCCGACCAACGGTGTCGTTGGAAATTCGCCGGCTGATCCGCGAGATGAGCCTCGCCAACCCGGTGTGGGGAGCGCCGAGAAATCCGTGGAGAGTTGCTCAAGCTTGGCATCGAGATCGGTCAGACCAGCGTCGCCAAGTATATGGCGCGGAGGAGGGCCCCTCCGTCACAAGGATGGAGGACTTTCCTTCGCAACCATGCTGACGGTATCGCGGCAATGGACCTGTTCGTGGTACCGACAATCTCGTTCCGACTTGTCCCTGTCGGAAACCTAATCCGGCTGGCACTGAGGTCGGATCGCGCAGTGCTTCGGTCTTATGAGAGAAGCTTGCAGCCTGGTCTGGTTGGCGCTGGTCGGATTGTTCCGGTCGCGGGCCTCGGGCGTGTTTTTCGCCTTCCAATCCTGGGTGGCCTGCATCACCAATATATTCGGATTTGATTTGCGACAGGCACAGGCGAGAGAAGGTCATCGACAGCGCGACGCTAGGCGTTCTTTTCAATTTTTAGGTATTGAAACCATCAGCTATCAACTCTTTCGGTCCATCGTAGAAGTGAGTGACAACCGGGGATCGGATGTTTGTCCTGTTGAGTGTCGCGGCCATTTTGGCCGGGGTTGTACTGGCGTGGGCCGCGGATAGGCACCCCATCCATTCGAAAACACTGGAGACCTGCGCGGGCATATCGCTTTTTGCCGGCTTCGGTCTGCTGGGAGCTTCGCTATGGTGGATGGTCGCGTGACCGAACGAGGTAGTTTCTAGCTATCGGTTTTATTGAGTGGGTCCTGATAGCCGCGCATTAGGCGAGTCGGCGGTCAATGTTTGCAGAAATTCAATTAGCGCCTTCTTATCGGTTTCCGTCAGCGAGAGTGGTTCAATGGAAGGCGAGCGGCTAGGTCGATCGATGCCGCCTCTATTGTACAACTCGATCACACCTTCCAAAGTCGGAATCGAGCCATCGTGCATGTAGGGTGCACGCTTCGCGACGTTGCGTAACGTCGGTGTCTTGAAGGCGTAGCGCAGCATCTCTGATTTCGGAAAAATTCGTCCCCTTCCAATATCGGCGCCAGTCGCAGTACCAATGTCCTGAAAGGATCCATCAATGAACGATGGGCCGCTGTGGCAGTGCGAGCAGTGGGCTTTGCCGTTGAACAGCGCGAACCCGCGCTGGGCTTCGGCAGAAATGGCCGTCTCGTCGCCCGCAATCCAGCGATCGAACGGCGCTTCGCCGGCGACGATGGTGCGTTGGTAGATTCCCAACGCCTTCTCAATTCTGGTTCGTGTGATAGCGCCTTTCCCGAAGGCGGCGTTAAAGGCGGCAACATATCTCGGCACGCGGCGCAAGCGTCGTACCAGTTCACGTTCTGTGATGTTCATGAGCTGCGAACTCACCAACGGCTTGAAGGCCACCAACTCGAGATCCGGAAATTTTCCATCCCAGCCAAGAATATCAACGAACGCGATGTCAATTAACGTGGGCGTACGTATCTTAAGTTTTGCCGGGTCTTCGCCGATCGCCCGCTGCAAGCCGTCTGCCCATGATTTCGACGGGTTATGACACGACGAGCAGGAAATCTTGCGCGATCCTGAAAGGATGGGATCGAAGAACAGCATCCTGCCAAGATCAGCCTTGGCGGGAGTGTAGGGATTACTGTCCGGAAATGGGATCTTTGCCGGGCGTTGATAGTCGGACTTGACCTTATCAGAGATGAGGCCAGAACTAATCCGTTTCTTCGGCCGCTAGACAATTAGGCGGAAGACAGGGAACCAGCAGCACTGCGAAAAGAAGCCCAGTCCATCGCGCCATTGCTAACCCGCGACTACAATGTTGGGTCCGCCTTCAGTTAAACAAGCTGTATACACCAACTGATCGATTTGCCTGTTTATGTCGTCATCCAAACTGGGCGACGCTTCTTAACACTTTTGCGCCGCTCGCGCCGCGCTGAGGAATGAAGCGATCGGTCGCGCAGAGCTTTCCTCTCGGCGACCAAGACGATGACGCCAACTGGTTCCGCGATGCTCTTGCCGAAGAGACATCTCGGCTCGAGCCGCAACGCGATGGAACTCAAGAAGTCCATCTGATCGGCTTTTACCGCTAGGGACGTCATCAAGGTACGTTCAACAGCCTCAAGGACCCGATGCGGCCCCAATGATTGTCTTTCAATCCTCAATTTATCCTATATTAATAGATTGAAAGCACGTTCTAGTTGATTTGGGTTTGGCGATGATAGGCCTTTTTCGAGAGAGCATCCCCATCCTGAAAAACTCGTCTCTTGTCCTCGCCCGGTGTCTCCTCGCCTTGCTGTTCGCCGTGACGAGCACTGCCAATGCCAGCGCCCATGTGAAATGGTTCTGCGCTTACGATGTCGGAGGCCAGCCACTGGAACTCTCCAACGTGCTGTGCCAGGACTTCGAAATCCTAATCTTCGTTGCCGCGGTCGGACTTCTTGCCGGTTGCTTTCTCGAGAAGACGCCTCTCGGCGAAGCGATGTTACGGTCAATGGATCGCGTCACCATTGGAATACGCCTCCATACTGAGGAATTGGTGCGCGCGTTCTGCTTCTTTTTCTTCATCGGTGTTTGGACGCTGGGTGGCATCCTGTTAACGCCAGAATTGACCAGCAAATCGCTGCTCCTCCCTCCCCTGCAGTTCACAATCGCGATTTGCCTATTGTGGAGGCGGACTTTGCCGATCTCCGCGCTCGGCATCGTCATCTTGTTCGGCATGGCGATACACGACTACGGAATGTTCCATTTGGCGGACTACCCAATCTTTCTGGGCATCGCAGCGTATCTTGCTTTGAGGGGGCTTCAGAAGAAGTTCTTCGGGATCGAGCCGATTGATATCATGCGTTATGCGACGGCGGTGACTCTGATGTGGGCGTCCGTCGAAAAATGGGCCTATCCTCAGTGGAGTTACCCGATCTTCATCACGCACCCGAGCATTACTTTCGGGTTTGATCCCGAGTTCTATATGCGTGCTGCTGGCGCCGTTGAGTTCGTACTCGCATTTGCGTTGCTCTGGACGCCACTGGTCCGGCGCTGCGCAGCGGCAATTCTAGCGGGTATGTTCATCGCTGCTTGCCTGGAATTTGGAAAGATAGACACCATCGGGCATTCGGGCATCATTGCGGTGCTGTTCGCAGTGCTTGCCGATGACCGCCGAGTAGAGAACGACCGGCGTGTTCCACTCGCCGCTCCGGCCGGGTTCTGCGCTGCACTTGCCGCAACGCTGTTTGTCTACTACGTCGGCCACGCAACGCTGTTCAATACGACGGTTTTGTAACCCGGGCGGCCAGCAAACAAACTCAGTTCACCTTCACCATCAGCTTCATTTTTGGATGGATCCCGCACCGCACCGTAAAGCTGCCCGCGACCGGAAAGACGACGGTGAACGAACTACCCGGCTTCTGATCGTTCGAATCGAACGAGAACGTTGGGGAGGTGAGATAGGCGTGGTGAAGAAGATCGCCATCGTCGTTGATAAAGCGCAAAGCCTCGCCGCGGTTAATGGCAATATAGCCTGGCTGAAATTCACGATTTTTCTGTGAAATTTGATAAGGGCTGGCAGCTAATGCACCGCCGGCGAGCAAACCACCTAACACTGCTAACAAAACATGCGTATCACTCCGTCTTAGAAGGATCGAAATCCATCTGAGCACATGCATTCCGTTGCTCCGTCAGACCTTCATGCGCGAACTGTAAATTAGAACGATTCGATGCACTAACTGGTTACCATAATCCAGAAGGACCTTTACTCAACACCGGCCGTAAAGATTATATCGCTATTCCGATGAGTGATGTCACCTCCGAATGCCCTTATCGCCAGGGCTATCCCTGAAAGTAGGGCTTATTCTTCGGTCGCTGACGGAAGTGGAGCCATCGTGTGGGTGCGAGTATGTCGTCAGGAGTCGGGGCAAATCGCGCGCTGTTCCACGCTGCTTACGAAAGCCTACGCTCCTGCATACCGGCGGGTAACACAATCCGAACACAGATCCTGGTTTGCTATCTGTTAATGAGTGCCATCACGGCGGCTCTCGGATTCTACGCCATGCAAAGCATCAAGCACGCTGGCGGTCTTGTTGCCAAAACATTCGACGAATCTCTCATGTCGATCAACTACGCACGGGCAGCGGCCGCAGACTTCTCTAAAATGCGCGCAGTCGCCTCCCGGCGACTGGGGACTCTCGACCTTCAGGCGCGCACCGAGCTTGATAAAAAAATTACCAGGCTTGAAAGTGCCTTTTACGACGATCTGAATATCGCCGCCGAACGGTCTCAGTCCCCCGGCGCGACTGACGCGGTCACAAAGGTACGCAAAGCCGTCAGTGACTGGGCCACGCTGTATAGCAACGGCGGCAACGTACCTGATGTGAATAGCCGCGCCATCTTTGTCGACCGCCTGGATGGCTACGCAAAGACCGTTGACCAGCAGATTGATCTTTTGATCAACCACACTGCTGGCGACGGCTTTTTGTTCCGCCAACGAGCTCTGTCCGCGATTGATCGTGACTTGCATTTCAATCTCGGCGCTATCGCCATCGCGCTTCTTCTCTCCGGATTCGTCACTTGGTTGTTAAGCCGCCGTATTATTGGGCAGGTTGCTGTTGCCTCCAAAGCCGCACGAAGCATCGCGGCGGGCGAGCTCGATGTTAACATCCCCAGGGGAGGAGCCGACGAACTCGGTACGTTAATCGCCGCGATGAGCGTGATGCGAAATAATATTAAAGATATGGTTGGGCGTGAAATCGCTCAGCGGAGGTCCGCACAAGCGCGTTTGACCGATGCGCTTGAAAATTCCCGCGAAGGCGTCGTGCTTCTTCATCCTGACGGAAAGATCGCGCTGGCCAACTCCCGCTCAAGCGAATTTCTTGCCAGTGCACCGGAGCTTCTCCGGTTCGAACTCGCTAGACACATTCAAGATTGCGTTTCCCTCAACTGGCCCGGCTCTCCTCGCGAACGACGACCTCACAGGCGAAGCGTGTTTACCGGACGGTCGGTGGCTGCGCATCAGCCGTAGCAAGACTCAGGAAGGCGGCGAGATTGTAGTTTTCAGCGACATCACAACCTTAAAGAGGCAGGAAGAGCAACTCTACGAGACCAACCGAAGAACTCGATGCTGCTCTCGACAACATGTCGCAGGGTTTATGTCTGTATGACAACGATGGTTGCCTGCAAGTCGTCAACCGTCGTTTCTGCGAGATTTTCGGGATTCCTTCCGGCCATGTCCGCGCTGGCATGCAGTTCGAATCTGTTCTGAAGCTGAGCGTCATGGCAGGAAATCACGCGGGTCAGACCCTCGATGAACTCGTGGAGTTGTCTATATCGCGCTCGGAGATCGGAAGCCATTTTCAGAATTTAGACGATGGTCGCACTATTCGTATCGACCGCCGTTCGACCTCCGATGGCGGATGGCTGGAAACTTGCGAGGACGTCACCGAGCAGCAGCGGGCGGAGACTCAGATCGCTTTTATGGCCCGTCACGATGCCCTCACTCACCTCCCGAATCGTCTGCTGCTGGCGGAACGTATCGAACAAGCTATTGCCCAAGCTGGACGCGGAGCTGGATTCAGCGTTCTATGTTTGGACCTCGACAACTTCAAACAGGTCAATGACACACTCGGACATCCGATCGGCGACGAGCTACTTTGTGCAGTCGCCGACAGGCTGCTCGCCTGTGTCCGCGAGATCGATACCGTCGCTCGTTTGGGCGGCGATGAGTTTGCCATCATCCAAGCAGGCACGCGAGACTCTAACGATGTGGAGCGACTTGCACGACGTATCGTTGAATGCATCGGACAGTCTTATGAATTCAACGGACAACGGATTGTCATCGGCTGTAGTATCGGTATCTCACTGGCTCCTCACGATGGCTCGAATGGCGAAAAGCTCCTGAAGAATGCAGACTTGGCGTTGTATCGTGCCAAAGCTGAAGGTAGCGGCGTCTGGCGGTTCTTTGAAACTGAGATGGAGGACAGTCTACAGAAACGCCGCGCTCTCGAACTCGATCTTCGGGACGCGATGACGAATGGCCAGTTTGAGTTGGTCTATCAGCCAATCTACAATCTCAAACTTGAAAAGATTTGCCGGTTCGAAGCTCTGCTGCGATGGCGTCACCCGCAACTCGGCCTGATCTATCCTGAAAAATTCATCGCTGTGGCCGAGGAGATTGGTATCATCATCCAACTTGGCGAATGGGTGATTGATCAGGCTTGCCAACAAGCTGCATCCTGGCCAGACGACATCAAGGTCTCAGTGAATGTCTCTTCCGTCCAATTCCGTAGCCCGCGCCTCGTCGAGGCTTTCTCATCGGCGCTGATGCACTCGCGGCTCCCGGCCGGCCGATTGGAGCTCGAGATCACCGAGTTGGTGCTTCTTACGAATAGCACGGAAACCATAGCGACCCTGCACAAGCTCCGCGCGCTTGGCTTGCGGATGGCAATTGACGATTTCGGAACGGGATATTCTTCTTTGAGCTACCTGCAGAGTTTCCCCTTCGATAAGATCAAAATTGATAAGTCGTTCGTACACGACTTGACCTCGACAGCGGGATCGAAGCTGATCGTTCGCGCCATCGTGAGCCTTGGAAAAAGCCTGGGCATGCAAATCACTGCCGAGGGCGTGGAGAACATCGCCCAGTTTGATCAGGCTGCCGCTGAAGGTTGTGATGAAGTGCAAGGCTATTTTCTTAGCGAGCCTGTATCGGCACCCCAAGTCTCGTCCGTCATTCGCAAATTTGAGCGTCCAAATATTGTCCCGTGGCCGTTGTAACTAAGCATCCGGCCTGCCGGACGAAGCATAACACTCGGACATCCCCCAAAATCTCCTGAAATCGGGGCTGCGTAGCACTAATCTGCTCAAATGGCCCGCTTGAGCATATCAAATGTTGGTCGTGCCCGACATCCGGAATGGCCGCGGGCCACCTGCTTCAGCTGACTGACATGTGGATGGTCTTACGCCTCGGTCAACTGGAATGAAGATCATAAGGAGACCTTGGCGTTGCCTGAGCAATTGCTTGGAGTATCCGTCGCTGACCATCTTCCTCGCGTCCCGGGAACCTTGTCCGTCCTTTGTCCTCTCAAGGCTGAAACAGGTGTTCGATTCCCTAGTGAGCGTCGGATGCCGGCTGATGGGGCTCTCGCGCACGAGCTTTTATGACGGCCCCTCCGGATATCTACCCAGCGTTTAGCCCAGTCGCGTGTGGCCCGTCACGAAGTCGATGACATGCGGCGGTTGATCACTTCGGCAATGGAGAGACCACGGGGCCGGTGATCCTTGATGTAGATCCGTTTCTCAGTCGCGGTCGTGCATGCAGGGCGCCCTTTAAAAAACTCAAGCTCCAGGGCCTGCTTGCCAACCAGTCGTTCGGGCGCGGCGACGCGCGCCTCATAAGCCTGAAGAAGATCAGCCGCTGCGGCATCCTCATCGAGAGCGCCCGCCTGATACTTCTCGACCCAAATCCGGATCAGATTACGTGAGATGTCGTAGCGCTTCGAGAGAGCGTGCAAGGTCTCGCCGCCGAGATACTCCTGCGAAACCTGCCGCTTGAACTCGACGCTGTGGGTTCGGTGCTTTGCCATGGGCCTTCATCCTTTGAAAGCCCGGCGACCCGGTCAATTGTTGGAAACCATCCCGTCCGGTCCAAGGGGCCCATGGAGTGGGCCCCTGGTGCCGGACAGAATCAGACTGCTGATTTGACCATGGGCCGGATATGTTGCTCCTCGAACTGCACGGGGCTGATGTAGCCGAGCGCGGAATGCAGGCGGCGTTGATTGTAAACGTCGTCGATGAACCTGGGAAGCTGCTCGGCGATGTCGTCGAAGGTCTCGAACGCCATCGGATAGACCGCTTCGACCTTGAGTGTCTTCATGAAGCTCTCCGCCTTGGCGTTGTCGTACGGGTTTCCGCGCCGGCTCATCGAGCCGACCAAGTCATGGGCCGCCAGCAATGCTTGATAGATACCAGACGCGTATTGCGATCCGCGGTCCGAATGATGAATGCATCCTGGTCGCGGGCGCCGTCGCTCGATCGCCACCTTCAGCGCCGCGAGCGCGAGCCGCGCGTCGATCGACCTGCCGATCGCATAGCCGACGACGCGGCGTGACCAGGCGTCGAGGATGATCGCCACATAGGCAAAGCCGCCGATGACGGCGATGTAGGTCAGGTCCGCTACCCAGAGCTGGTCCGGGCCATCAAGGACGGTACCCTTCGAACGATCCGGGAAGATGGGCTGATCATGGTCACTGTCGGTGGTGGCGATATAACGCCTGCGGCGGCGCGGCTGCAGATTGTGCTCGCGCATCAGGCGCTTGATCCGCTTTTGGTTGGCGATCACGCCGCGATGGCGAAGCGCCGCCTGCACGCGGCGCCAGCCATAGGCTTCGAACTCGTCGCAGATCGCGGTGATTGCGTTCAATAGCTCGATATCGCCCATGCGCGCCGCAGGCGCATCATAATAGGTTGATCGCGCGATGCCCATCAGCCGGCATCCTTCAGCGATGGACAGACCGCGGGGCCGGTGATCACGGATGTAGTCGCGCTTCTCTGCCGGGGTGCGCTTTTCAGAGCCCCTTTTAAAAACTCCAGCTCGAGCGCCTGACGGCCGACCAACCGCTCGAGCGCGGCGATCCGCGCTTCGTATTCCTGGACCAGATCTGCAGCGCGCGCGTCGTCGTCCAGCGCGCCGGTCTCGTACTTTTCGACCCAGATGCGGATCAGGTTACGCGAAAGGTCGTGGCGCTTGGCCAGGCCGTGAAGCGTCTCGCCACTCAGAAACTCCTGAGCGACCTGGCGCTTAAACTCAACGCTGTGGGATCGGTGTCTCGGCATGGGCTTTTCTCCAAAAGCCCGGCCACCCGGTCAATCCAACTCTGCTTACCCGTCCGGCACCAGGGGCCCACTCCACCGATTAGGCAAACTCGGCTAATTTACGCCCGCTCGACGATCCAAAACTGGTCGTAGCTCTTTCGAAACTTGATCGAAAACGCGGGAAGGCGGAGCCTCCGACAGAGCGCGTTCGGTTGAACGTGCCCTACGAGCAGAAAGATGTTGCGAAAAGGTTGGGCGCGCGATGGGATCGTACAGAAATTTCTGTTGAGCATGAGACGGCAATCACCGAAGCGAAGGTGCTCGGATTTCTTCCCAAGTCATAGCGGGCGAAGTCGCTGAAGCTCGGTTGGGCCGCGCCGGTTTCTGCGCGCCATCAGGGCATCGTGAACACTAGTAGCTCTTTTAACGCCTCATGGCTGCCGCATGCGTTCGCGCCTGCCACAAAGTATGCACGATTTCCAACGGTGGCCGCTCCAAAACCATGGCGGCCCTTCGCCGGTTCCAGTGCCTTCCATTCGTTGCGTGATCAATATTGCCGATTTCAGCTGCGACCGCATCCAAAACCTGTTCGGAAAAGGCATTGTCGCGACGACAGGGGCCAAGGTTTGGCGACGACATACTCCTGCCGGCCCCGCCGTTAGCGAGCCATTTTTTGCCTAGGTCCAAGGCTCTTGAAAGGAGACGTGCTCGAATCGCAAGAGGGTCAGAATGAATCCGCTAACACACACAACAATGAGTTTCGAGTTTTCGCGGCAAATACGACGACCTATTTGCAGAGCGGCGTAATTAAACGCCGCTTTAGCGCCGGTCGGGCGCTTCGCGGGACGCAATCTGCTCGACTATGTTGACGATGCTGCGGCGGAGTTTCGGCTCGGTGATCCGGGTAAATGCGCGGGTCAGCGCGAGACCCTCGGATGTTGCAAGAAAATCGTAGACGTAAGCAGGTGATGGCACCTCGCTCAGATCAGCGGCCTTGGAGATATCCGTGGGGCTACCCTCGAATAGAAACGAAACCGGAATCTGAAGAATCTCGCAAATCTGCTGGATGCGACTGGCACCGACCCGATTAGTACCTTTTTCGTATTTCTGAACCTGCTGGAATGTCAGTCCCAGAGCTTCGCCGAGTTTCTCCTGACTCATGCCGAACATGAAGCGGCGCATGCGCACACGGCTGCCGACATGCCTGTCAACAGAATTGGGCGGCTTGGCTGGCATATCCTGGGTCTCCTCGGGTCAGTCGATCACGGGGGGTCGGCGGAATTGCACGGTGGATAACAGGATGTATCCTGAATGCATCCGGTACCGGCAGGACCTTCAATGGTGATTGCGTCCTCAATTCCAAACTGCTTACGCACACGCGCTTCGCTTGCGGACGCCGAACCGAGAAGCATACGAAGCGGCTTTCGATTGTGTGAGCGCTTCATCATGACGTGCGCTCCGGAGTAGCGGTCGGTATCGCTAATGTAGAAGCTGGCATAAACAAAATTGTATCCGCCAACGTCATAGTGGTAATCGATAGCGTGATTCCTTAGTCGTCGTCGCTCCTCGTCTGAAAACTCGGACGCGAAGCTCCAATTGATAATCGTCAACACTTCACGCGGTTCGTGCGGAGCGGGGCGACACTGAATGCTACCAATATCCAGAACTCTCGGTGTACAGTAAAACTAATACAAATTTCGCTATCGGCCGCAAGTGAAATCTTCGGCGCCCTGTCGCTAAAATCGTGCAGCACCAGAAGAACAATTGCTAATCGCTTTTGGACAACTTACGTCGATCGTCTGCGGTTAGTGGCACCCATGGACGGATCGGAAGCGGGGGGTACGTGCCATTCCCACAAAGAGCCTTGCCATGAGCGCTCACTGGCAAGCATGATCCATCCGACCCAGCGGCCTTCGTGGATGACACAATAGTTGTCTTTCAGCTTATCGTCGCAATGACGGTGGCAACGCAAAGTGAGCTCATCGCCAGAAACTAAGGGGCCGGCGCGGGTGCGGGATGCTAGGCCCTCCTCACTCACGAAGCCGAGACGGGTCCTTGGTTCTTTTCGGAGAGGCGATCATTGAGTCCGCCTCTTGCCTTTCATCGTGCAAGTGTCGCTCAATGACGCTGTTGAGATAATTCCTGACCGTAAGCACCAATCGATGACAGACCCGGTACTCGCCGGAGCCGATAGCAGAACCAAATTTATGCTAATGAAGTCCTTCATTGCATCCGGGTTATGGGTCACCTGACACCACTTTTCAGTCTCTCGGATCAACTCCTCAGCGTTGCTCATCGCGCACCATGGCGTCTACGTGACCGACCGCCAGCGATTTTGGCAACCCCGCCCAAGGACGGCAAGGCCGCAGTCAAGCGCCTGAAGCTAGGACCCAGGGGCGGGTCGACCATCGTGCTGATTGGCTGCCCAACTCTCCGGCGGGGAGGAGAAGAAATCATTTGCAACTGGAAACAACCTTCTTAGTATTTGAACGAGCTGGCGCCCAAAACCAGGTGTGCCGAAACATCGAGTTGACAGACTGACGTTCGGCGCGCGCCTAAACCTTGAAAGCAAATGGGGCTGACAGCGCAGCACTGCAGTCGTGTGACGCAAGCGCGCGTTGGCGAACTAATCGCCACATTACTCGCGCCTCGTAGAGTAGAGCGAAGATGGAATTGGCAACCCGCCCTGCAGTGTGTCGTCAATCTAGCTTTCGACGTGGCGGTAACCGTGGAGAGTAAAGTTCCGCTCGGCCCAGCTGAGCTTATTGCTTTCACCACGGTCAAGTACACGAACGAAGGCTTGCGAGAGAGGGTAGACCAATGGCAATTCCTTCGATTGCAGTAAATGCAGGGGTGCTCGCTGGCGCGCATCTGCAAGACTTACACACGAAAATAAATTTCTTCACTGGTGATCAGGGTGCGCTCTTCACCGGTTTGTTCGTGCCCCCAGTATCCCCACCCTCGCATATAAACTGGAACCTAACAGCTCCCTTGGGTCCTGATGTTCCCGGGCAATTTCCAACTTATGGGAATTATGGGGGATTAAACTATACCGGGGGTAAAATTGGAGGCAACGATTTTTCAATCCCGGCCCTAGATCCTCTCGATAGCCAGCGTTTTCGTACTCACGATCAGAAGTACGCTGACGCGGAGAGCCTAACAGGAGAACCGTTTGTAACTCGTGCTATGGTGATTGCGGATCGCGATCTGCTCACTCAAATCTCTCAAATACGCCCCGAGGAGCTCAATGCGGATGGCCATCTATATGCTGCACTTGTGACAGTGGCGTTCGTTCAAAAGATAAACCTGAGCGCTAACTTTTTTAGCGCCGAAGAACAACAAGCCTATGGATTAGACCCGGGAGATTTGACCCAATATCTGAATTTCGCCGCTGATCAGGTTGCATTGTCGAGTTATGGACTTCTCGGCTGTCACATGGATGCTTATCTGTCTGGCGCAACGGTATTCGCGGATGCAGATGCCAAGGGGCATTTGGGCGGAGACTTCCACTACGACGGATGCCACTGGACATTTCAACGCACTGGATCACGTCGGTCAAACACAGGCGGGTGATCAACTCCTCGCCGATACCGCCGCAGTCGAGCTTCCCGCTCAAGGGGCGGGATTAAATCTCGTCCAAGCTCCGGATGCGTTACATACCTTCGTAAATTCGCTCACCCTCGCCAACCTCGCTGCCCTGATTGCGAACGCAAACAACCAAATCGAACATCTGGGCCAGAATCCGGCGCCGCTCACGGGATTGTTATTATCACTTGATGTAAATGCGGACCCAGCGACCATTCACGGCGGGTACAGGGATCTCACCCTGCGACTCGTGGACTTTGGACACGGAGACAGGGTCCAATTCGACTACAGCCGTTTTACTGAGAAGTCGGACACCCTCGGACCCATCCCGGGCGATGGACACGAGAACACGCTCTTCGCAGTCGACGAGAACAACGTGGTTACTTTGTTGGGGGTGGTCTCGGGAAGTCTGCATGCGCTTGACTTTATGATTGTGTGACGAGGACCGAACGCGGCGTCGTCTCGGCCCGCGTCCGTCTCTCCAATAACGTTTGCGAACGAGCCTTGTTCGGCGTGTCAGCTCCCGGCCTAAATTGGTGTTTTCGTCCCATACCCGCGTCCCCTCTTAAAGGTCCGCAAGAGATCATGAAAGCTGCGGCGTCGGCGACGCCCGCCAACCTTGTGGCCCATTGGAAAACGACGGGATCAATGCCTAGTCCCGATGAACTTCCCGAGGCAGCGGCTTGGTCCGGGAATCGCTCGCCGAGGGGATTAGAATCGGACGAGGCAGATCGCAGGCGGCGGCATCACGGCCGAGAGGATAGCCTCCGAGGCCGGTGGTTTGTATCCGAGCGATGAGTGTGGTCGCTCGGTGTTGTAGTAGCGCCGCCATAGTGTGCACACCGAGCCCCCTACAGCGTAGGACGTCAAAGCTCACTTCGACTTGGAAATGTATCCAGTCCCATCGACCAAAGGTCACATCGGCACCGTAAAAGCTTCTTGTTAGCCCACGCTTAGCCCGTACTGGACTGGCATTTTGGTGGCGTTAGCCAAGCGATTGATTTTGTGGCGCGCCCGAAGAGATTCGAACTCCTGACCCCCAAATTCGTAGTCTGGTGCTCTCCAAACTTACGAAATAGAATTAGGAAAACGCTGTCTTTTTCCCGCATTGCCGATGGCCCGAGCGAGAGCACGCCCCGCAAGGCGCGATTGCGCCATGATGTAGTGTTTCTCAGTCGTGGCAAATGATGCTTGACCGAGAAGGTCCTTGACGCCTCGCACGTTAACCGGGTCATGTATGGACCAAAAGCTTGCCGCGGCGTGCCGGAAACGATGCAGGTTGACGCCGAATCCAAAGGCTTTCCTGGTTCGCTTGTGCACGGCGATATTAATGGAATCAGGCCGCATTGGGATGCTGTGATGTGACGACCAAAGGCCGGCGTGTTTATCAGAACCTCGTGATACGGCTGCGGAATTGCTCCAGGTACAGATCAAACCGCGCCGACAAGTCTTTCGGAATTGAATAGTCAAGAGGGCGCCGGCTCTTGGTATCCGCGGCGGGTATATCGAGCTCCCAATGATCGCCGACTTTTATGAGATGACGCCCGATTTGCAGCGCTGCAAGCGTGCCACGGCGCAGCGGTATCATTGCCAGGGTGCTAATAATCAAGCCATCGCGGTATTGAATGGCCTGCCTCGTCCCGGTGTGGCCGACGGCATCTGCCGCAGTGACGGCACAGTCCATGAGCTCGATCCCGAGTGCATAAAGGCGATCACTGGTCATTAGATTATATTTTCGCGCCGGCGGCGGCGCGGCCGCAGCGATTCTATTGGCGATGGACCGCAACCAGGACCAATCGGTGTTGGGGCAGAGTAGCTTCAGTGTGCTGCAAAGGCTGCCGAGATCGGCAGCTAACGATATGTCGCCGCATGACCTTCGACGATGAGCTACATATTCGGCCGCCATTCGCCGATCGATCCGTCCTTCCGGTGGAAGAGTCATGAGTTTCGGGTGCTTGACCGACAGAAATCCCAAAAACCTCCCGTAACTCTCCAGCCGCAAGTGACGTGTAGCTGCGGCAAGGCGGGTGCCGGCGCCATTTTCATCAAACAGGTCACCGGATTGAAATGCCGCTTCCCACCGTCGCCGGTCTTCGATCGGCCAATGGGTGAAGGGAAGCATCAGTTTACGACGGCTGGGCATGACTTTAGCTTTCTTATCTACCTCACTCGATTGGCGCGAAACCCGCGCGGGCGAGACGGACTTTGAGCCGATAGCGCCTCTTCGATGAGATGCTGGTGATGCCGACCGGCGCGACGGCTGTCTACCCCGGCGTACGCCGACACCGTATGATGGAGGCTTTTGTGGCCGAGAATCTGTCTCACAGTTTCAAACCCGCCGGGCTGATCATCGAGCAGAACTTTCGCGCTCAAATGACGAGTTTGGTGCGGCGTCAATGTTATGCCGGCTCGCCTTCTGGCATAATTGGTAATTAACGCTCCAAGAGCTTGCGCGACCTTCGGAGTGCCGTCGACATTGACGAATAGCCTTGTCGGACGTTCACCAATGATTTTCGGAGCGGTGCGTTCGCGATACTCGTCCAACATCTTGACGATCTGCGGCGGAATCTCGAACGCTAGGTCGATGTTGTTCTTGACCTCGCCATTCGACAATTCCAGTGTGGATTTTCCCCCTCGTCCCGTGCGAATGAACAGGTGTCTTTCAAACTCCAGCGTCACCAGATTTTGCAGGCGAATCGGCATGTAAGATCAGGATACCGATGGCAAGAGCCGCTTGCGCTTTTGCAAGCGTGCGGTAAGTCGGGCTCCTCTCCCGTTTCACTTCCGCCCACAGCTGTTCTGGCAATAGCACCAGGCGCCGCAAGGCGTTCAGATCATCGAACTGGCGCAAGAAGCGCTTGTTCTTGTCGGTCAGACCCTTGAGCGGCACCGGAACCTTGCTGAGGAGCCGCTTGAGTTCGGCCTGTACGGCGCCATCAACTTTCACCCATTCGCGCGCAATCAAAGTCAGTGCTATGCCGAGGCTGTGATTGAATGAATTTTGCGCGCCATCGACCATCTCAATCCGTCGCTGCAGGATCCTTTTGAAGTTGACGGGCGTAACGAGATCGGCGAGAGAGCCAATCGCCTTTGGTTTTATGCCAGTGTCGGCCAAGGCGGATACGGCGGCGTGAATCTGATCCCTGCGTAACCGCAACGTCCGTGGCGCCAGACGTCGCGAGCGAGACTCGGGCTCAAACGGATCGGACTGGCTTGCCCATTTGAGAAATTTATCGACATCCCGTCGGAACGAACTCGACAGCAATGCCCAATCGATGCGCTTGGGCGGGCCGCGGAAGGACGGCACGGTCAGCGATTGGAGCCCCAATGCGGCATCACACGCCGCCTCGTTCCAGACAAGCGTGACCTGCCGATACAGCCAGTTCGGGGCGCCGTGCAGCGATTGCTCACGAACGGCGGTGATGAAATCCGCGACCGTCACATCGTTGACCGCCTCCGGGTCGATTCCACGGGCGCTCGCATAGCGCGCGAAGCGCGAGAGGCCTAGGTGCGCCCGTCGATGTGAGAGGCGCGCAAAGAGCTGGCGCCAGGCTGGCGCCAAGCGGCCCTTGTGCCACGCGCCGATCGGCACCAAGCCGCTCGCTTTCACGGCCGCAAGGAAGTCGGACCGGATGTTGGCAAACCGCTTCGTCGTCATGCCGGCGGCCACCGGGCTGACGGCGGCCAAGCTGGTGGCGATCGCCGGCAAATCGAGTGCGATGCGGCCGGGAACATTTCCAAGGAGGCTGGCAACGCGCATCACGGCCGAGCGCAGATCGCGCAGGCGCGTCGGTGAAAGCGCCGTGCTTCGATCCACGGCGGCCAGCACGTGTGCCAAGGTCTTGCGCAGGGTGGGATCGTAGGCTGGGAGTGCCTCGCTCTGAGTCTTGGTCTTGCTAGGCATGGTCATTTCCCTTTCGGGGTTTTCTGGGTGGACCCGAGAGGTCTCGGGTGGACAGGGGGTGACCGAGGCGGACATTCGGGAAACCTACCATATTATAACGGCTATCTGTATACATTATGAGTATTCCCGAAATGGTGCATACATTGACATTGAATGACAATTCATGACTGAAGGTGACTCGTCATTCATCGCGACTTGCCGTCATCAGCTGCGCAATATCGGCATCGGAAATGCGCACCGACCGACCAAATCGGTGCACAGGTAGCGTGCCGGAATCGATAAGCCGCCGGACGGTCCGGGACGAGACATTGAGAATTTCGGCGGTCTCATCGATCGTGCGCAGTCTTCCAAATGGCTTCCGCGCCCCATGCCGGCGTCCGACACTGATCTGCGCGCTGTCGCGTCGCGGAGAGTTGGACGCTCGCCGCTCCATCAGAGCCTCACCAATCTGAGCTGATGTGCTGGGCATGTCCGCGCTCTCGGCAATCGTGCCAGACCTGCCAATAGGCTGCGCCTATGCCGCTCGCTAGCGACTATCGCCGCACTCGCGGAGAGGTTGACCTTCGCCGGGTCATAGTTTCAGGCCTTTCTTTGTCTCGGTGCTAATCATGGCGTCGGTCGCCTCCATGGGCTGCGCGATTTCGCCAGCGTTGAGCCGATGAAGTGGACCAGTAGAGCTAGCGTTGAGCCCGAGAGCCGATGAAGTGGACCAGCAGAAGACGCCCGATCCGGCGTACCGGGAGGACATGGGCTCGATAATGCGGGACCCCTCGGACTCCAAGTTTCGTAGGGCCATGGCGGATGGACTACGACCAGATCGTAGGAATGCAGCGGCAGCGGATCGAAGAGTGACAGGCCGGTCGTCATGGCCGCACCTCACGAGGGTGCGGTAGGGGTGCTGAAGCTGCGGTTAGAGGCAAGCGAGGGGAGCTAACCGCCTGTTTGGACAGGGCGAAAAAGAGTGTTTGGTTCAAGGAAGCATTTGGGGCAGATTTGTCCAAACGGCCGTTTAAGGTATTCAGCCGCCGAAACCCTTCCAAGCTGAATACGAGGGTTCGATTCCCTTCACCCGCTCCAATGTTTTCAAAGGCTATGTACAGCCGACCAAACGGTAGACAATGCCGTCTAACGCTGGTCTAACCATCCAAGCCACAACGTGAGTGGACCTGCACAGCATTTGCTTCCACTAAGCTCACATCAGCCGCTCGCGGTTCGCGTCTCATAAATGAGCAGATCGGATGTCCGCTTTCGAGGGAAGGCAGCCACAATGGTCGAGATGTCCGTTTCTGACCCTGGTTGTGTAAAACAAACTCAAAAGTCGAAGCCGCGAAGAATGACTTTTTTTGACCTCAAAGTTGAATCCGCTTGCGGGTTCGCTACTAAAACGTTCTTGGACGAGTAACGTCTTCGTTCGCGATTGAGTGCCTTCGCGTTTTCACACGACCAAGACCCAAAGACATCGCCAGACTTCAGTGCAATGGCGACGCTATATTCAGCCCTCTCAAGGCTGAAACAGGGGTTCAATTCCCCTAGGGAGCGCCAGCATTGTCTATCTTAAATTAAAAGCAGCCAACCGGACATCTCTTGGGTAAGCTCTAGGTAAGCGTCTGGGGGTTTCTTCTCGCCGGTTGCTCTTGCGCCGGAGAGGGTGCGGCTGGAGAGCCGTAGTCGCGATCAACCGCGACCCTTTGAACGTCCGCAGGGGAATGATCGAGCCGGGCGCCAGCGTCTGCTCTTTTCTCCGGTGTACGCGACCTCGTCGAAAGGCTTGCAGAAAAGAACTCGCTTTTGTTGTTGGCGAGCGCGCGACGGCGTGAAGATGACTCCTCTGAGACAAGGGGCTGGACGGTTTGGGAGCCTACGAGAAATCGAGGCTCTGTTCCCCTTGACGCGGGTTTGATCGGAGCTTGGGCGGGAAACCTTGTCGAATCGTCCACTCTTTTGCTTGTTGCAGAACGATAGGCGGAGCGCGCGCGCGGGGCTATTTTGTCACGCTTGGTTAGGCGGGGACATTACACCTGCGCTCACTTGATGTTCGTGAATGTCTTCACACTTTGTCTTGCCTTAAGGATCTCGATTGCCTCTCC
>CAWEBX010000007.1:0-318428 GCA_963807355.1 uncultured archaeon | reverse complement strand
CGCGAAATCACGCTCTATTCCGTCTGGTTCGAGCTGAGGTGAGGTGGGGCATCACCGCCTGTTGATGCTCACGGTCGCCCTGATCACGGTGATCTTCTATTTCCATCCCTCGACGACAACAGCGACCCTGTACTTCAGAACCGTCCCGATCATCCCCGAGACAATCGGGCGGGTATCCGAGGTTCATGTCGATTTCAGCGCGCCCGTGAAAAAGAACGACGTGATCTTCAAGCTCGACAGCACGAAACAAGACGCAGCGCTGGAAACCGCTCGGCGCAAGATCGCTGAGGTGGATGCCGCGCTTGGCGCTGCACAGATCGATATCATCAAGGCGGATGCCCAGAGCCAAGAAGCCAAAAGCGCATACCAGCAGGCGTCCGACGAGCTCAACGTGAAGCGCGAGCTGCAAAGGCGCAATCCGGCGATCGTCCCGCAGCGCGACATCGAGAAACTCGAGGTCCTGCTCCGCGGGACGGGCACGGGCACATGCCGCAAATGCGGCCAAACAATCCGCGATGACCCGCGTGACATCGCTTCTTCCCGCGGAGAAGGCCAGCGCCGAGGCGGCGCTGGCGCAGGGCGCAGGTCGATCTCGACAAGACCTACATTCGCGCTGGCGTTGACGGACGCGTCGAGCAGTTTTTGCTACGGCCTGGCGATATCGTCAACCCGATGATGCGATCGGCGGAATCCTGATCCAGAGGGCGCCGGCAAACGGTCGCTGGCGGCGGGGTTCGGCCAGATCGAGGTGCAGGTGATGAGGGTCGGAATGGTGGCGGAGGCCCACCTGCATTTCGAAGCCGTGGGCCATTATTCCGATGGTCGTCACGAGCGTACAGGACTACATCGCGGCCGGTCAGTTCCGTGGCGGCGAGCAGCTCGTCGAGGTGGGGCAGACTCTGCGTCCAGGCTCGATATCCGTCCTCGAGCCGCTCTACAAAGGCGGCCTGGAGGGCATCACACCGGGAAGCAGTTCGCATCGTCAATGCCTACACCAGCAACCACGACCAGATCGCGTCAAAAGATACCGGCGCCTTCAAGCGTTTCGCGCTCCACGCCGTAGACGCCGTGGGGATCGTGCACGCCATGCTGCTGCGCATCCATGCTTCCCGTCAAGACGCTGGTTTTAAGCGGGCATTGAGACTTTGCTTTTCGATCTCGTGAGCAACGACACGTCAGGGCGATCCGCGATTGCGACACTTCACGCCGCTCGCCGGCTTCCGATTCGACCGTCGTTGAATTAGTAAGCCAGCATTATCTTTTTGATCGATCATGATCTTATCCGAAAAACGGTTTTCACTTTTCGGGATCATGCTCTAAGCATGAAGCGATTTTCTCTTCACATTGCGCGGGGCACCATCCATGGCGGATGCCGATCTCGACGTCATCATCCGCAGCTTGCGAAGCAGCAACACAAAAGCCTGACGGCGGCTGTGAAGACTCCGGCGCGACCGCTATCTCGCTCTTGCAGCGAAAGTGAAGGATGTTGCAGGCAAGCAGCGCTTGCGGCAAATGGCGAAACACACGTTCGAGGAAGGCACCGCCGCCGCAAGGCGGCTGCGGATGTCCGCCGACAACGCAGCCGACAGCTACGCACGCGCGATGCGGCGGGCGGTGGATACGTTCGCGGCGGAACAGACCGTCGCGCCGAAGAAAAAATCCAGAAGACAGCGAAACCGAAAACGGTGAAGGCCTGACGCTTATAGCGTTTCGAGCGACGTGGATACCGGTTCGCGGGAAGAAACGCGTCAATCAAAAAGATGGATCACGATGATTTTGAATCGATGCGATCCGGAATCGAACGTGATCATACCAATATTTTAACGCGAGATGCGGCGGGAAACCGCTACACCTATTTCTCATCCCGCTCTAGATTTCGTGCGCCATCAGCTTTGCCGCCGCGGCCCGCGCCTGCTCGTCATCCGCTATCAGCAGGAATTCGTTGCGCGCCAGTGTCACGCCGCTCGCCGTCGTCACCGCGCGTTTGGGACAAATTCCGAAGCAGCCGGTCATCACCACACGCGGGCGCTTCTCGCCGCGCGCCCGACTCAAAAGCCTTCAGTTCCGACTTCAGCGCGCGTTTAACCGCGTGGCCGTTCGCGGCGCGCTTGAGACATTTTCTGCAGATCAGTATCGGTGAAGGCCGGCGCGGCCGCGCGGTCGCGGGCGAGATTGAATTTACCATGATGAGCATATAGGCATCGCACCGATGCGTGCATGCTCGCGCGCCATAACTTCGACGCACACGCGGCCGCAATGTCGACGTTCGGATTGGCGGGACTGGCAGAACCCATGGCTTCGAGCGATCATACGACGTTCGCGGTTTGCTGCTTCTGGCGGTTGCTGCCGGCTGGATAACCGGAACCTTATCGGCGCAATCGGGAGATGCCGACACTCCCGGCAACCCGGCGGAGCAGATCGCGCCCGATGGCGACCTACCCGCGGATTTTGAAATCGACTGGAGCCAACTCGAGGCCGACGGCTTTACCCTCTCTAAAGGAAATGCCGCCGCAGGTTCGCCATTCACAGTCATCGTCGCAACCCGCATCCGACCCCGAACTTGCCTGGACCTCCCGCGTGATAATGCGGACGGCTCCGCCGCCCTTACCGCAAAACGTTCGGTTTCACCGCTCTGGGACACACGGATCGGGACCGACCTGACCGTCATACGTCAACCGTCGCCGCTGATGGCGTCGGAACACGCAGCTAACAAACTTGCAACCGACGCCCGCTCATCGCAGTCCTCGGGTCAGGCATGGGCGGCCGCTACCGCGCCAGGCCTGGGGCGGATTTGGGACAAGACCGCGCTTGAAGCACGGATTGACCCCGCCCGGGCTCAGACCATGCTCGACACCTCGCTCAGCAAGTCGCTGCCTCTCAGCGACGGCCGTTACGCGGTTACCCTTCAGAACGGCTACAACGGTCACTCAACACGACGCGCTGTCGATCCCGGGCGTCAAAGGAACGCGACAGTATAAAACCGACCACTCGGCCAGGCTGAGCCTGACCGACACCGGCACCAGCCTGATCGCGGGACAGTCGCTTTCAACGAACGATAATAAATGGCTTCGCAGGATCGGCGCCGAGCAAAAGCTGTTCGACGACATCAGCGTCGCCGGCTCGATCAGCGAAACGCCGCTCGGTCCCCTGAACGCAGCCTGACCGCAGCGTTCAAACGCGAGCTGGTGAGCCCGCCAGGCGCGGCTGATTTCCGGGAATGAACGCGGCTCGCCGCAGATTGGCCCCGATGTTGTCAAAATCGGCAGCCCTGATAGCCGTAGCTAGAAACTCGTCGTGCGGGGGGACATCCGCGCTCGCTCAACGCGAAACAGGGAACAAGCCGATGAATGCCACTCCATCTGAAAAAAAAGAACCAAGCGCGACCGAAGCCGATACGAACCTCGCCGCCGTCTCGGAAGTCGAAGCGGGTATTCGCGATTTCGTGCGCAACGACATCGCCTATCTGCGCCGGCCGCTGCCGCCGCCCGGTGCTCCGAACACCGACGCGAAGCTGGAGCCGAGCACGGAAGCGACGGTGAACAACGTCAACTCGCTGATCCAGCGTGTCGCCGGAACCTCGCTCGCCGAGATCGAGAACCTCGTCACCGAACTCGAAAGCCTCCGCGATCTGCTGCATGCGGAAGGACAGCGCGTCCAGCGTGAAATCTCGGGCTATGCCCAGTTGAGTCAGGCCGCAATGAAGTCGACCCGGATAATCGCGGACAACGTCGCGCAATGGAAACGCACCGCCGAGAACCTGCGTAACGAGTGAGCATACTGCTTTTACAGCGAGGACATCGTCGTCTGATCCAGATCGGGTTTGGATCAGACTTTAATGTCCTCCGCTTCGATCTGCCGCTCAGTCGAACAGGCTCGACACCGACTCTTCGGCGGCGGTGCGACTGATCGCTTCGCCGATCAATCCTGCGATCGACAGCAGGCGGATGTTGCCGGTCTTGTTCACGGCGTCGGTCGGCTGGATCGAGTCGGTGATGACCAGCTCTTTCAGCTTCGAGCCGGCGATACGCGCGGCGGCGCCGCCGGACAGCACACCGTGAGTGATGTAGGCGTAGACGTCCTTGGCGCCGTTCGCGAACAGCGCGTCGGCGGCATTGACCAGCGTGCCGCCGGAATCGACGATGTCGTCGATCAGGACGCAGGTATAGCCCGCGACATCGCCGATCACGTTCATGACCTCGGAGTCGCCGGCGCGCTCGCGACGTTTGTCGATGATCGCCAGCGGTGCACTGATGCGCTTGGCGAGGCCGCGCGCGCGCACCACGCCGCCGACGTCGGGCGAGACCACCATCAGGTTGCCGAGGTTGAACCGCTCCTTGATATCACGGACCATCACCGGCGATGCGTAGAGATTGTCGGTCGGAATATCGAAGAAGCCCTGAATCTGGCCTGCGTGCAGATCCAGCGTCAGCACGCGATCCGTTCCGGCGCGCGTGATCAGGTTAGCCACCAGCTTGGCCGAGATCGGTGAGCGCGAACCGACCTTGCGATCCTGCCGCGCATAGCCGAAGTAGGGAATCACCGCGGTGATCCGTCGCGCCGAAGCGCGGCGCAGCGCGTCGGTGATGATCAAAAGCTCCATCAGATGGTCGTTGATCGGGCGGAGGTGGACTGAACGATATAGACATCCGCGCCGCGCACGTTTTCCTGGATTTCGACGAAAATCTCGCCGTCCGCGAAGCGCCGCACGCTGGCTTTGGTGAGCTCAAGCCCGAGCCATTTGGCGATTTCCCGCGCCAGCGCCGGATTGGAGTTGCCGGCGACCAGCTTGATGGCGCCGTTCTTGGCGGACATCGACGCGTCTCCCCGCGATTTGGTGGATACAACGTTCAACATCCCGACTCCCGAGAAACCATCCGATCCCGACGGGGGCGGTGTATCAAGGAGTAGCCAAGTCTGGCAATACGCGGCCTGCAGTTTCCGGCGTAAAATAGGCGGTTTTCCGCTTAACGCAATGACTTATTGCGTGGCGAAACTGAGCGCGCTCGCCGGCGCGCCGGCTGTCTGTGGAATACTGTCCGCGCTGGCGATCGCGGGGCCGTCAGATTGCGATGGCACCGGGTTCCGCATCCCGCGGGGCGGTGCCGTTCACCATGCTGCTCAATTCGCTCAGTCCGGCCTGCGCGATCTTGCGGAGCACCAGATCGTCCGCGGCGACCCAGGCATCCCGTCCAGCCTTGCCGCCGGGCACTTCGCCGCGCAGACGCAGCGCGCGGCTCTGATCGCGATCGTAAACGTCCCAGACCCAGGCGATGGTGGTACGGCCGCGGCTGACCTCGGCCGCGAGATAGCCGCGCACGCGATAGGCGGCCGGCGCCTCGCGCGACACGATCGCGAGATTGCGGAGTTGCGATTCGGAATTGAGGATGTTGACGAGGCGGTCGAACACCTGCGGCGGCGGTCCGTCGACAGATTCGAACGCGACGGTCGCGCCACCGCCGGCCTGCGCGAACGATCCGCCGGCGTTACCGCTGCCGGCGCAACCGGCCAGCGCACACAGCAGCGCCAGCAGCACGACGGTGCGTGCAATGGAATTTGCGGCGGTGATATTTGATGACATGCGACGTCCCTGTGACGTCGAGCGATATCGTTAAAATGCGTTAAGGTCTAGGGCAGGAACCGAGCGAATGATCCGGAAAGGTTTGCGTCGCGCTGTCGCGAACGTTCTCAATTCGTTCGAGTTTTCAACGCCCTTGACCTAGTTCGGCTCCAGCACGATGGCATGGACATGGCGGCCGTAATCCGGCTCCTTGCGATGCACCGAGCGGCGATAGCTGAAGAAGCGGTCGTCGGAATAGGTGTCGATGCCGGTGTCGTCGATCCTCAGCACGCCTGCGCGCTCCAGCCGCATCCGGATGAAGCCAGCGAGGTCGAACATGGCATGGCCGTCGCGCGCTGATGGAACGAAAAACCGTGCGTGGTCCGCATCGGCCTGTGTGAATCGGTCGACGAATTCGGCGCCCACCTCGTAGCTTTGCTGCCGGATCAGTGGTCCGATGGCGGCGACGATGTTGCCGCGCCGGCCGCCGAGCGTTTCCATCGCATCGATGGTCTTTTCCAGCACGCCGGTCAGTGCGCCCTTCCACCCGGCATGCGCCGCGCCGATGACGCGGGCCTGCGGATCGGCGAACAGAATCGGGCCGCAGTCGGCGGCACTGGCGCCGATCGCAATACCCGACGTTCGCGTGACGATGGCGTCTGCGCGCGGCCGCGAGGCGGCGTCCCATGCTTCACGGCGATCACCACGTCGGACGAGTGGATCTGGTACAGGGTGAGAAAATTTTCCGGCGCAACGCCCATAACCTCGGCCATGCGCCGCCGGTTCTCGGTGACATGCGCCGGGATCGTCCTGCGAGCCGACCCCGGCATTCAGGCTCTCATAAATGCCCTGCGAGACGCCGCCTTCGCGGCTGAAAAATGCGTGCCGCACGCCTGGAACGGCCGAGAGCAGGGAGGATGCCAATGTCATGGCGCCTTGGTCCCGCCGGGCCGCTCCTGATCGCTCAGTCCCACCAACTCGGTGAGGCTGGAATCGGAAACGCCAATCACCTTGAACATCGATCCCATGCCGCTGCGACCGCCTTCGGTCAGACGTTTCAGCGCCGTCGAGATGTTCTCCGAGACCTCAGGGGTCGCCTTCGCCATCAGGCTGACGGCGCGGGCTTCGATGCCGAGGCGTTGCAGGAATTCCCCTTGCGTCACCGGTCCGTGCACGCGGGCGCCGACATCCTCGGCGGCGCGGGCGAGTGCCTGGAAATCGACATGGGCGGTGACATCGACCTGACCGGGAAATTTCAGCGGATCGGCGAAGCTGTGTCTTGCGATGGCCTGGAAGGTATCGCCGGCGTCGCTGCGCACATGGCCGTAATCGATGATCAGCGCGGCGCCGCCGTGATCGCGAACGCGGGTTGCGATGGACATGATCTCGGCGTCCGGCCGCCACTCGAAAATGGCCCCAACCGGCGCCGCGCGCACCAGCGGCGGCAGCAGCATGTCGAAGCGCGGCGTTGGCGCGGCGTTAGCGCCGAACACGAGCTGACCGCTGCCGTCGATGTCGACGACCCGCTCGTGCCAGCCGTCGTCGCGCTTGACCATCTGATGGATCGGAAGCACGTCGAAGTATTCGTTGGCGAAAATGATCGCCGGTCCCTTCGGCACCTCGTCGAGGCTCGCGTGCCACTGGATCGTTCGGCCGCTAGACAGTGTCGCCTTCTGCTTTTCCCGCAGCACCGGATTGATCTCGACCAGATGGACGCTGAGCGCATGATACATCGGTGGCAGCACCCGCAACGCGCGCAGCGCATCCGCCATCATGGTGCCGCGGCCGGGACCGAACTCGATCAGCCGCAGCGTGGCCGGAGAGCCGATCGACCGCCACACCGAGGCGCCCCACAACCCGAGCAGTTCGCCGAACATCTGGCTGACTTCGGGCGACGTGATGAAATCACCCTCGCGCCCGAATGGGTCGCGCGAGATATAGTAACCGTGCTCGGGATGGGTCAGGCAAAGCTGCATGTAGCGCCAGACCGGCAGCGGACCGGACGTCTTGATCAGCTTCTTGATGTCGGCCAGCAGCGGAGAAGGTTCAGCCACGATCGACCTTGCCCGGATTCGCAATCGCTCGTGCGTCTGACGCCCGCGAACCGCGGGACCAGGCGGCATAGACAATGGCGAGTCCAGCGATAACCATCGGTATCGACAATAGCATTCCCATGGTCAATCCGCCCCACAGAAATCCGAGCTGTGGATCCGGCTCGCGAAAGAATTCGGCGACAATCCGCGCCAGCGCGTACAGCGTGATGAAGCTGCCAAGAATCAGGCCCGGCCGCTTGAGCGCGCCGAAGCGGATCATCAGCGCGAGGATCGTGAACAGTACCAGCCCCTCGAGCGTGGCCTCGTAAAGCTGGCTCGGATGCCGCGGCAGCGGGCCGCCGTTAGGAAACACCATGGCCCAGGGCAGGCTCGGGTCAGCCGGACGCCCCCACAATTCGCTGTTGATGAAGTTGGCGATACGGCCAAGAAAAAGGCCGATCGGCCCGACCGCGGTGGCGACGTCCCCGAGCGACAGGATAGGCAGGCCGTGCCTGCGGCAGAACAGGATCACCGCCGCGACGCAGCCCATGAAGCCGCCGTGGAACGACATGCCGCCGTTCCAGAGCTGAAAGATCTGGGCGGGATGGTGGATGAAGAAATCCAGATTGTAGAACAGCACATAGCCGACGCGGCCGCCGACGATGATGCCGATCGTCACCCACAGGATAAAATCGTCGAGCTGCACCACCGAGATCGGCGCCGGTCCCCCCAGAGCTTCTCGCTCCTGAGCAACGCCCGCGCATAAAGCCAGCCGAGCATGATACCGCCGATATAAGCCAGCGCATACCAGCGGATCGCGATCGGACCGAGCGAAATGGCAACGGGATCGAAGACAGGATAGGTGATGCGGAGAAACATCGGATTCGTTCTATCCAAGGCGTCATGCCCGCGCTTGCCGTGGGCATCCACCTCTCGAACGACCCCGTAACGATTGCAAGGGAAATCCGACCCCAACAAGGCTTGCGGCGGTTCGAAAGATCAAGCGGGCTTGAACTGCCGTGTCGGGATCGCCATTCTCTCTCGGTGACATGGCGATCTTGCCGCTAACCGGAGATAGTAGATGACCCAGACCAGCAACCGGTTTTTCGACGAGATTGGACGGCTTATGAACGATACCGCCGGGGTGGCTCAGGGGCTCAAGCGTGAGGTCGACGCGGTAGTCCGCCATCAGGCAGAGAAGATCCTGCGCGATCTCAATTTGGTCAAGCGCGAGGAGTTCGAGGCTGTGAAGGAGATGGCGCGGCTTGCGCGCGAGGACAATGAGACGCTGAAGGAACGTATCACCGCGCTTGAAGCCAGGCTTGGCCCGGCCGGCTGAACGGATGTTTCAGCAGGGGTCAGCGAGCGGGGATGTGCGCGACTGCAACACTGTCCAGCGAATATACGCCATCTGAGTAGCGCTTCACCACGGTCCACGTTGCGAGCGTCACGGCCAGCGTCACGCTCGCGAACAGCAAGCCGACGATCTTCAATCCAGCGCGATCTGCCATGGCGTCCCCCTGCCCCTTACCCTGACGCGTTTCGACAAGACTGTCTGAGGGTTCACAATTCCTTAAAAGAGGCTCGTTTTCGAATAAAATTCCTCCAAACTAGGTCAATCGTGCAACCCCTCAATCCTGCGGAAGCCGGCGCGGCACGAAAACTGAGCCCAAAAAGGAAAAGACCAGTTCGCCACGCTGGTTCGTGCCGGTGTTACGTATTTGCATAACGCCCCATTCCGGACGAGAGCGGGAGGCTCTCAGCCATTCGACTTCGCTGGCATAACTGACAGTATCCCCCGCCAGTACCGGTTTCAGCCAGCGCAGGTCGCGAAATCCGGGCGACGGCCCCCACATCCCCGGCTTTTCGCCGCGCGCGGCGGCTTCCGCCGCCTCACGCTGACTGTGCGCGACCATCAGCTTCATCCAAACCGAAACGACATGCCAGCCGGAGGCTGCCAGACCGCCGAACAGTGATTTGCGGCCCTCATCATCGTCGAGGTGAAACGGCTGCGGGTCGAATTGTGACGCGAATGTCTTGATGAGATCGCCGGTGAAGATAAACGAACCGAGATCACGACGCTGCCCGACCCCCATGTCTTCGAAATAACCCAAGGGTTCAGCTCCGCGCCGTCTGCTCCGCACGGCGCCGGATCATGATCCGAGACACCGCCTCGAGCAATACCTGGCCGGAAGCATTGCGCATGCGCATCGCGAAGGTCACGATTCCCATCTCCGGACGGCTGCGCGACGCCCGCGCCGCAGTCACATCGACGTCCAGCATCAGATCGTCGCCCGGCCGCAGCGGCGACAGCCAGCGGACTTCATCAACGCCGGGAGAGCCGAGCGAAGCGGTCCGTCCGATATAGCCGTCAAACATCATGCGCATCATAAGCGAACACAAATGCCAGCCCGAACCCGATAGCCCGCGCAGCATGGTATGCTTCGCCGCCGCCTCATCGAGATGCATGGGCTGCGGATCGAACTCGGATGCGAATGCGATGATTTCGTCACGACTGACATGCCGCGGCCCGAAAGTGCCGAAATGGCCGAGGGGGAAATCTTCAAATGTCAGGGTCATGGCGAGACCTGTCGAAGGACGCCCGATTGTGGCCGCTATTTGCAGCAATCTCAACCCGTACGTCAGCATGCCGCGGCGCGAGCTTGCCGGGAGCGGCCCTTGGGGTAAGTGCCGCCCGGCTTATGACGGCCGCGCGACGCGCGAGGGGAACGGCAAATGTTTGAAATCCGGGATCTGTTTCAGTGGGATCGCTTCATCACGCCCACCATCATCAAGGTATTTTATTGGCTGGTCATTGTCCTGATCGTGCTGTCGGGATTATCCGGCATCTTCGCGGGCCTGACCTCGATGGCCGTCAGTCCCTTTAGTGGTTTCATCACGATCCTTCTGAATGTCGCCGGCGTCCTCGTTGGCATCGTGTTTTCGCGGATCGCAGCCGAATTCGATCCTGATCGTATTTCGTATCAACGAACATCTCGGTGCTATTCGCGATCAGGGCGCGACCCGGTCGTAGCATGATCCGATCCGAGGATCGGTTTTCTTTCGGGATTCATGCCCTGAGCATGATCCCGACTCGAAGGGCCGCGCCAGCGCAACGTGAAAACCGGTCCGGATGAGAGCATGCTCAGCCGGAAGAATTAAGCAAAGCTTGATTCAACGCAGTTGAATCGGACTTTAGGTATTGAACCGGAAATGCATGACGTCGCCGTCGGCGACGACGTATTCTTTTCCTTCCAGCCGTAGCTTGCCGGCATCGCGTGCGCCTGCTTCGCCATTGAGCGCCATATAGTCGGCGCAAGCGATGGTTTCGGCGCGGATGAAACCTTTTTCGAAGTCGGTGTGAATGACGCCCGCCGCACCTGGGGCCTTGGTGCCCTTGGTGATGGTCCAGGCGCGCGCTTCCTTCGGACCTACTGTGAAATAGGTGATGAGATGCAGCAGGTCGTAGCCCGCGCGGATCAGGCGGTCGAGACCCGCCTCTTCCAGCCCCAGCGTCTCAAGGAAATCGGCGCGCTCCTCACGCGACAGCGTCGCGATCTCGGACTCAATCTTCGCGGAAATCACGACCGCGACCGCGCCTTCCTTCGCCGCATGTTCGAACACGGCTTGCGAGAAGGCGTTGCCGCTCGCCGCCGAGCCTTCCTCGACGTTGCAGACGTAGAGCACCGGCTTTGAGGTCAGCAATCCGAGCATGCGGAAATTGCGTTCTTCCTCAGGCTTGCGCTCCATGCCGCGCGTCGGCTTGCCGTCGCGCAGGAGCATGAGCGCACGCTCGACCAGATCGAGCTGCTCCTTCGCTTCCTTGTCGTTGCCCTTGGCCTTTTTCGAAAGATTGTCGACGCGCTTCTCGAGGCTTTCGAGATCGGCCAGCATCAGTTCGGTCTCGATGGTCTCGATGTCCGCGAGCGGCGCGATTTTGCCTTCGACATGAGTAATGTCGGAATCCTCAAAACAGCGCACCACATGCGCGACCGCATCGACCTCCCGGATGTTGGCGAGAAACTGGTTGCCGAGCCCTTCACCTTTGGACGCGCCGCGCACCAGACCGGCGATGTCCACAAACGTCAGTTGCGTCGGAATGATCTGCGCCGATTTGGCAATCGCCGCGAGCCCGTCGAGGCGCGAATCCGGCACCGCCACGGCGCCAACATTGGGCTCGATGGTGCAGAACGGATAATTCGCCGCCTGCGCCGCCGCCGTTTCCGTCAGCGCGTTGAACAGGGTCGACTTGCCGACATTGGGCAACCCGACGATACCGCATTTGAAACCCATGATTTATTCCGATATTTGGCGCGGATTGCGCAACCGACCCGGATCGCCATAAGCGGGGCACAACCCGCCTATCCACCTTCTTCGAGGAACCAATCGCCGGACCGCTGGCGATGAAGACGATTTGACCTGGCCGTTTTACTTGGCGCCGTTGTTGTCCTCTTTATCCTTCTCGGCAAATCCCTTCGCCTGCATCGCGAGATGCACCTTGTTCTGGAATGCCGAATCCCTGGCAGCGACGAGCAGCGCCGCGTTTTCCGCAACGACATCCACCAGCGCCTCGACCCAGGGACGTTCGCTTTTGGCGAAGTCGTTCAGCACGTGCGCATGCACCAGTTCCTTGATGCCCGGGTGACCGACGCCTAGTCGGACGCGGCGATAGTCGTTGCCAACATGCGCCGAGATCGATCGCAGGCCGTTATGTCCGGCAATGCCACCACCGACCTTGACGCGAACCTTGGCCGGCGGGAGTTCGATCTCGTCGTGAAACACCACGACATCACCCTGCGTCAGCTTGAAAAACTGCGCGGCGTCCTGAACCGCGTTGCCGGAGTTGTTCATGTAGGTCGTCGGCTTGAGCAGGATGACCCGCTCCCGGTCGAGCGTGCCTTCGGAAGCTTCGCCCTGAAAGCGGCGGCGCCACGGTGCGAAACCGTGACGCCGCGCGATCTCGTCCACGACCATGAACCCGATGTTGTGTCGATTCCCCTGATACTTCGTGCCGGGATTTCCCAGTCCGACGAACAGGCGCATGACGCGGATCCCCTAGAGCATTTTCCAGCTAAGTGGAATCCGGTTAGCCGTAAGACATTCGCGTTACGAAACCTCGGCAGGCGGGGTCGCGAATGTCAAATCTATTCCACCGGCCGCTTACTTCTTTTTGTCGCCGCCACCTGCGGGCGTTTTCGCCCCGCCACCTGCGGGCGCCTTCGCGCCACCGGCGGCCGCGCCTGCAGCAGCAGCCGCGGGAGCCGCACCGGCGGCGGGAGCCGCGGTGCCGGCCGCAGCGGCGGCGGCAGCTGCCTTGAGTTCTTCCGCGTAGCCTGACGGCGGCACGATGGTCACCAACGTGACGTCCTCTCGTGCCAGCGGTTTCACGCCGGACGGCAACTCAACGTCCGACAAATGGAGCGAATGGTTGATTTCCAGTGCGCCGACGTCGGCCTCGATGAACTGCGGGATGTTTTCAGCCGCGCACTCGACATCGATCGCGTGGGTCACGAGATTGACGGTGCCGCCGCGCTTCACGCCGGGCGCGACATCCGCCTTCAGCAGGCGAAGCGGAACGCTGACGCGGATGGTGGCGCCTTCGCCGAGTCGCATGAAGTCCACATGGATCGGCATATCCTTGACCGGATCGAGATGGAAGTCGCGCGGAATCACGCGATGCTTCTTGCCGTCCAGGTTGATGTCAAAGATCGTCGTCAGGAAACGGCCTGCCAGAATGCGCTGACGCAGTTCTGCTACTTCGACCGAGATCGGCTGCGGGGGCTGCTTGTTTCCATAGATCACGCCCGGCACTCGGCCGGCGCGACGCTCAGCCCGGGCGGCCCCCTTGCCGCTCTTCGGACGCGCGTTCGCCTTCAATTCCCTGACGGTCGCCATCGATTTATCCTTGCTTTTCAAAAAGTTAAAGGCCGCAATCGCGGCCCGTTGCACGTCACCGGCAAGCCTCCAGGGGTGCGGGGGCCATGAGACGTGGCGGCGTTCTAACCGCAAACGCCCGAAATAACAAGAAATTGGACTGAATTTTTCGAACTCTCCGGCTGTCGCGTAAGTCGCTTTTAGCCGTCGGACAAGCTGATCCTTCCGCGTCGGGCAGAATTGAGAAAAGGCAGACCCAGGGTCGCGCCGAGAAGGCGCTTCGGTCGTACCCATGCATCGTAAACGAGAGATTGCTGGAACAAGGATCAACATCCAAAAAATTTTCGAAGATGAAGCGATTGATCGTTCCTTTGAGAGCAAGCGGCGTAGCCGTGCGACACACCAACCTCGTTTATCGCCAAGGGTGTAGACATCATCCGGCGCCGGAATCTTCGTCGATCATCGGATGATGCCGGACTCGCGGCAGGCGAGTCGCAACCGCAGGACTCGCGCAACGCGAGTCCCGAGTCCGTTTTGTTCACGGCGTAAACCGTCTCTCCTTTCGATCAGTTGTGGACGACGCGCGCTTTGCCTGTGGACGGACTCCAGGCGGCGTTGCGCCGATTCCGCAAATCACATCACTTGATCCGCGCAAAACATCATCCTCATTCGATCAACGCGTGTGATGGATCGTCTGAAAGATTGATATCCGCCGCGTGCCAGCACCGGCCGTTCTATGAGTGCGTATCAACACAAGCAAAAGCAAGGATCGGGACGGCATGTCGCTGCTCGAAGGCGCTATCGATTCCAAGAACAATCCGCTGGCGGTGGTCGAGGACATTGCCGCCACCAACGATTGGGCGTTCGAGCGTTCCGGCGAAGACGAAATCACAATCGTCTCGAAAGGCAACTGGACCGATTATCACCTCACCTTCACCTGGATGGGTGAGATCGATGCGTTGCATCTCGCCTGCGCCTTCGACATGAAGATTCCGGTCGCCCGGCGCAGCGAGGCCCAGCGCGTGATCGCCGCGATCAACGAGCAATTGTGGGTCGGCCATTTCGATATCTGGACCCAGACCGGAACGATCATGTACCGCCATGCGCTTGTCCTTCCCGAGGGGCTGATTGCGTCAAACGCGCAGTGCGAGACCATGATGGCAGGCGCGATCCACGCCTGCGAGCGCTACTACCCGGCGCTGCAGTTCGTGGTCTGGGCCGGAAAGTCGGCGGCCGAGGCAATGACCGCCGCGATGTTCGACACCGAGGGCGAGGCGTAATCTCGCGCGATTTCTTTTTGCGTCATGACCGGGCTTGACCTGGCTGTCCATCCTCTTGCAATTCGTTCAATGAATGACGGATCGTGGGGTTGTCCGTGCGAAGGTATGCTTCGTACTCAACCCGCGATGACGGGTCTTTCGAGAACGCTCTTTGACCATCAGGAACCCGCCATGACGATAACGCCGGACATGGAAACTCTCGCGGATATTTCGGGCACCGTCGTTCTCTCCGGTGCCGGGAAGATGGGCAGCGCATTGCTGACGGGATGGCTCGCGCGCGGATTGGATCCGAAGCGCGTCATTGTAATCGAGCCATATCCTTCCGCCGATACCCGCTCGTTCGCCGCCGGCGGCATTCGGCTGAATCCCGCAGCTGAGGAAATCGGTGACGTCGCGGCGCTCGTGATCGCGGTCAAGCCGCAGACCTTCGGCGACGCCGCTCCGACGCTGCGGCCGCTGGTGGGATCTCCGACCCTTGTGGTGTCGATCATGGCGGGCACGACGATTGCCATGCTCGACACGGCCTGCGGCGGCAACATCGTCCGCGCGATGCCCAATACGCCTGCCGCGATTGGCCGCGGCATGACCGTGGCGGTCGCCGCGAAAGGCGTGAACGAGACACAGCGCACCATGGCCGACGCGCTGCTGCGCGCGACCGGGGCGGTGGAATGGGTCGATGACGAAGCGCTGATGGACGCCGTCACGGCTGTGTCGGGATCGGGACCGGCATACGTCTTCCTGCTCGCCGAGGAGCTCGCGCGCGCCGGCGTCAGCGCAGGTCTGCCTGCCGATCTCGCTGCAAAGCTGGCCCGCGAGACTGTCGCCGGGTCAGGCGAGTTGCTGCATCGATCCGATCTCGACGCCGCGACGCTGCGCCAGAACGTCACCTCGCCCGGCGGCACCACGGCCGCAGCGCTCAACGTATTGATGGGCGAGCACGGTCTGAAAGAACTGCTGACGCGCGCGGTGGCCGCCGCGACAAAGCGATCGCAGGAACTGGCGAAGTAGCGTTTTGCTGCAGGACTGAAGCGTCCCTGACGATCCGAAGGGTTTCCGCGAGCGCTTGACGCATCGTCGCAACATGCTGCGGGAACGCTCATCCCGGCTTGAAGAATTGTCATGACTTGCCGCAACATGGGCCACCCGGACCCGTTTGGGAGAAAGCTCACATGCTTGCCGACGAGGTTGCATCCCTGCTCGATCATCTCGGGGTTTCGCCCGATCGACGGCACGGCACGCGCGCCGTACGCTCGCCTCTGACCGGCGAGACCATCGCGCACCTCGAGGATGCAAGTTCGCAAGGTGTGGCCGAAACCATCGCGCTCGCTGAAGCGGCGTTCCGGAAATGGCGCGGGGTCCCTCCACCGCGGCGTGGCGAACTGGTTCGCCTGCTCGGCCTTGAATTGCGCGCCGCCAAGGATGTTCTGGGCCGCCTGGTCACCATCGAAGCCGGCAAGATCGTCTCGGAAGGCCGTGGCGAGGTGCAGGAGATGATCGACATCTGCGACTTCGCGGTCGGCCTGTCGCGCCAGCTTTACGGCCTCACGATCGCCAGCGAACGGCCCAATCACCGCATGATGGAGCAATGGCATCCGCTCGGCCCGACCGGCGTCATCACCTCGTTCAATTTTCCCGTCGCGGTATGGTCGTGGAATGCGGCGCTGGCGCTGGTCTGCGGCAATCCGGTGATCTGGAAGCCGTCGGAAAAAACCCCGCTCACGGCGCTGGCGGTGCAGGCGCTGTTCGAACGAGCCGCTGTCAAGGCGGGCAACATCCCCGACGGCTTATGCACCGTGCTGATCGGCGGGCGCGATATCGGCGAAGTCCTGGTCAACGATCCACGGGTGCCGCTGATTTCCGCGACCGGATCGACCGCGATGGGCCGCGAGGTCGGGACGCAAGCTTGCGCGGCGGTTCGCGCGCGGCATTCTCGAACTCGGCGGCAACAATGCCTCGATCGTCTGCCCGTCGGCGAACCTCGATCTGGCGCTGCGGGCCATCGCCTTCGCCGCCATCGGCACCGCCGGCCAGCGTTGCACCACGCTGCGCCGGTTGTTCGTCCATGACAGCATCCACGACGAATTCGTAGCGAAGCTGAAACGCAGTCTATGCCTCGGTCCGGATCGGCGACCCGCTTGCAAGCGACGAGGTGCTGGTCGGTCCGCTGATCGACGAAGCCGCATTCCAGAATATGCAGCGCGCGCTTGAGGAGGCACGGGCGCAAGGGGCGCGGGTCCACGGCGGCGAGCGTGTCGATGAGAAACGGTTTCCCGACGCGTATTATGTCCGGCCGGCGCTGGTGGAGATGCCGGCGCAGACCGGCCCGGTGCTGCGGGAGACCTTCGCGCCGATTTTGTATGTCATGAAATATACCGACCTCGACGCGGCGATAGAGCAGCACAATGCGGTCGCTCACGGCCTGTCGTCCTCGATCTTCTCGACCGACATGCGCGAGGTGGAGAAGTTCCTCTCCGTGGCGGGCTCCGACTGCGGCATCGCCAATGTCAACATCGGCCCCTCCGGCGCCGAGATCGGCGGTGCATTCGGCGGCGAAAAGGAAACGGGCGGCGGCCGCGAGGCCGGCTCCGACGCCTGGAAAGCCTACATGCGTCGCGTCACCAGCACCGTGAACTACGGCGACGACCTTCCGCTCGCCCAAGGCGTCCGCTTCGACATCGGCTAGGCGGAGAGCATGTTCCGACGAATAGCATCGGTTAGCCGTAAGAAAATGCTCTCGATCATCAATTGCGCGTATCCTGATCGCAAAACCGGCTAGTCCAATTTTGCGCTGAATACGCGCTATCCAGAGTTCCTATTCGTAGCTTTGTGGATTGCCGGTTCGCACGTCACCTCGCAATCTAGACCCGCTTCTGATCCCGTCAGAATGCGCGCTCTACGGATGAGCTTCCGCGCGAGCGAATTCGTCCAGCACTTCGGCGACCCGGTCCGCCACCCAATCGATCTGGGATTCTTCGATAATCAGCGGGGGCGCAAAACGAATGGTGTTGCGGTGAGTGTCCTTGGTCAGCACGCCCGCCTGCAACAGTCGCGTTGCTACCGCGGCGGCGTTGGCTAAATCGCGATCCAACTCGACGCCCGCGAACAACCCCCGCCCTCGCACCTCGCGAATGATGGGATTTTCGATCGCGCGAAGCCGTGCGAGCAGATGCGCGCCAAGGCGCGCGGACCGCTCGACCAGTCTCTCGTCCATCAACGTATCAAGTGCAGCCAATCCGACCGCGGCCGCAATCGGATTACCGCCGAAGGTGCTGCCATGGTCGCCGGGCGTGAACACCTGCATCACCTCGCGCCGCGCCAGGAACAGCGACACCGGCAGAAGTCCGCCGCCCAGCGCCTTGCCCAGCGTCACCGCGTCCGGCGTCACACCGTCGTGCTGGCAAGCCAGCAGCCGCCCGGTGCGACCAAGGCCGGACTGGATCTCGTCGCAGATCAGCAGGACATTGTGCTCCCGGCAGATGCGCGCGACCTCGGCAAGGTAGCCCGGCGGCGGCACGTTGATGCCGCCTTCGCCCTGGATCGGCTCGACCAGGAAGGCCGCGGTGTTCGGCGTGATCGCGGCTCGAAGCGCCGCCACGTCGCCGAACGGCACCGACCTGAAACCGGGCGGAAATGGACCGAAGCCGTCGCGATATTGCGCCACAGACGAGAAGCCGACGATAGCGATGGTGCGGCCGTGAAAATTGCCGTCACACACGATGATCTCAGCGCGGTCGGCCGGCACCCCCTTGACCGTGTAGGCCCATTTGCGCGCGGCCTTCAGCGCCGTCTCCACCGCCTCGGCGCCACTGTTCATCGGCAGTGCCAAGTCCATCCCGGTCAAACTGCAAGCGCGGGCGAGAAAGGCTCCGAGACGATCGTTAAAATAAGCACGCGAAATCGTGTCCAGTTGTCGTGCCTGGTCGGTGAGCGCCTGTATCAATCGGGGATGAGAATGTCCGAAGCTTGCCGCCGAATAGGCGCCCATCATATCGATGTAGCGTCGCCCGCTTTCATCCCACAGGTAGACGCCCTTGCCACGCACGATGGTGACCGGCATCGGCGCATAGTTGGAGGCACCATAGCGCATTTCCAGCTTAACCGAGCCGTCCATGTCACCCGCTCCCTCAATTCGAGTGTGCTCGAGGCCGTAGAGCATCATGCGCTCCTCCTAGCCAGACCGCAACGAGCCCGTATTCAATGTGGGACCTCAGAACCGGGAAAGCTAGGCATGATCCGCGCGCAGAAAGAACACGCTTGCACCTACACCGGCACCCGCACGGTCGCGCGCAGACCGCCCATCGGACTGTCACCGAGTGTGATGTCGCCGCCATGGGAGCGCGCGATGTCGCGCGCGATAGCGAGGCCGAGACCGGTGCCACCCTCGTCCTGATTGCGCGCGCTCGTCGAGTCGCAGGAACGGCTTGAAGACTTCCTCGCGCATGTCCCGCGGGATGCCCGGGCCATCATCGTCGACCATCACGGTGAGCCATCGATGATCGCGATGGCCGTTGATCGCGATGGAGTTGGCATATCGTGCCGCGTTCGACACCAGATTGCCGAGGCAGCGCTTGAACGCTGCCGGCTTGACGGTGACGACGGGCAGTCCGTGAAATATCGCCGTTGCGGCGTGACCATTGCGCTCGGCATCGCTTCGCAACTCCTCGAGAGCGGAGGCCATGTCGGTCGGCTGCGCATGCTCGCCGCTGTCACCGCGCGCGAAAGCGAGATAAGCCTCGAGCATCCCGTGCATCTCGTCGACATCCTTGCGCATGCCATCGACTTCCGGACTGTCGCCGATCAGCGCCAGTTCCAGCTTGAAGCGGGTCAGGATCGTGCGCAGGTCATGCGACACGCCGGCCAGCATCGCGGTGCGCTGCTCGATACTGCGCTCGATACGCATCTTCATTTCGATGAACGCATGCGCCGCGCGGCGGACCTCGCGCGCCCCGCGCGGACGGAAGTTCGGCGCGTCGCGGCCCTTGCCAAAACTCTCGGCGGCGTCCGCCAGCCGCAGGATCGGCCTGATCTGGTTGCGCAGAAACAGCACCGCGACGAACAGCAGGATCGACGACGTGCCCAGCATCCAGAAGATGAAGATTTCCGAATTTGACGCATAGGCGGCGCTGCGCTGCGCAAACACCCGCATCACAGTGTCGTCGAGCTGAATTCGGATCTCCACCAGATTGGACCGTCCGACCGTATCGATCCAGAACGGCTTGCCGATCTGCCTGCTGATCTGCACCGACAGCGACTGGTCGAGCAGGGTGAAGAACGGTTTCGGCCCGGGCGGGGGCATATCGCCCGGACGGCAGGAAATCGACGACCAATCCGAGCCGCTGCTGTGCGATGCGCCGGATCGCCGTACGGTCCTTGTCCTGCGGGTAATCCTTGTAGACATCGATCAGCGCGGCGACGTCCTGCACTACTGCCGCCGACAGACGTCGCGTCACCGTATTCCAGTGGCGCTCCATGAACACGAAGGCCACCACCGATTGCAGCACCACCATAGGAACAATCATGATCAGCAGCGCGCGGGCATAAAGGCCCTTCGGGCATCCACTTTTTGAACGCGTGCCCAATCCGGCTATTGACGACCGTGACGCGTCGCAACGCGGTGCGGACTAGCGTCAGACCGGCATCGAGGGTGCTCGTGATCGACGTCAAGGCGCTGCAACCAGGCGATAGCCGACGCCGCGCACCGCCTGGAGGAATAGCGGATTGGCGGGATCGCGCTCGATCTTCCGCCGCAACCGGTTGATCTGCACGTCGACGGCGCGCTCGTTCACGGTGCCGCCGCCGTTCAGTTCGCCGCGGCGAACCGTCTCGCCCGGGCGTGGCCGCGAGCACACGCAGCATCTCGCGCTCGCGATCAGTGAGATGAATGACGTCGTCGCCCTGACGCAGTTCACCGCGCTCCAGATGATAGACATAGGGTCCGAACGCAATCGATTCGCTTCGCATCATCGGCAGCGGCGTCGTGCGCTTGAGGATATTGCCGATCCGCAGCACCAGCTCGCGCGGCTCGAACGGCTTGGCGACATAGTCGTCGGCGCCGATCTGCAAGCCCTCGATGCGGTTCTCGGCCTCGTGCAGCGCCGTCAGCATGATGATCGGCACCGAGGACGAGGCGCGGATGAAACGGGCGAGATCGAAGCCGGTTTCGCCGGGCATCATGACGTCGAGGATCAACAGGTCGAAATGCAGACCGAGCAATTTCGAGCGGGCGGCCTTGGCGCTCATGGCCGTGGTGACGCGGTAACCCTCTCCCGCCAGAAAGCGCGACAACAGATCGCGGATGCGCCGGTCGTCGTCGACCAGCAGCAGATGCGGGGCGTCGTCGGCCAGCTTCACCGGCGCTCGCGCGGTCCCTGCCGTTTGCGTTACTGTCATGCCTTCACCATCTTGCCGTCCGCTCGCAGGATCGCCTCCAGCACCTTGTCGGGATCATCGTGGTCGATCATCCCGAGCAGAAATTTGCGCACCACCTCGGCGCCGGATGCGTCGAGGCCTTGCAGCGCGCGGTTGATGCGGTCGGTCTGCAGGCCCGCGAGCTTCGCCACCAGCGCCTCGCCTTTCGGGGTGGCGAAAAGAAGGCGCTGACGGCGGTCGGCGTCGCCGGCCTTCTGCACGATATAGCCCTCGTCGAGGAGTTGCTTGAGCACTCGCCCCAGCGATTGCTTCGTGATCCGCAGAACATCGAGCAGATCGGCGACGGTGAGCCCGGGGTAACGATGGACGAAGTGCATGACGCGATGATGCGCGCGGCCGAAGCCGAATTCCTCCAGCACATGATCAGGATCGTCGACGAAATCGCGATAGGCGAAGAACAGCAGTTCGATGATGTCCCAACGCGTCTCCGCGGATCGCCTGCCGGGCGTCTCAGGGCCGGAAGTGACCATGGCGGTCGGGGCCGAGAATTTTATGTCAGCCATATTGACATATCTGGTTTCAATGTTACAAGTCGGCTGTCTGATGACGAAATATTATAACGTTTCGTCCGAGGCCAACTGTTTATCGAACCGCCCGACACGAGCGTGCGAGGCCACGCAGCCCGGAATTCTGATCGGTGCGATTGTCGGGCGGCATTTCGGTTAACATACTGGACTTCGCGCCTTCCGCCAAAGCGGAAACCGCCTTCGCATGGCAGGCAGGGGCACGCAGACAAGGTGCTGCAAAGCCGGGAGAATGTTCATGGGAGTTTCGCTTGATAAGATCGATGGCGGGACGTCGTTGAAATTCGATATCCAACCGACGGCCAATCCGACGCAGGCGACCGTGCGCGCCGAAAAACTTGCGAACCCTGGCTTTGGCCGGGTGTTCACCGATCACATGGCCGTTGTCCACTACAATCAGGCAAAAGGCTGGCACGGCGCGAGGGTCGCGTCGCGCGCCAACTTCCCGCTCGATCCTGCGACCGCCGTCCTGCACTACGCGCAGGAGATTTTCGAAGGTCTCAAGGCCTACAAGCGTGACGACGGTGGCGTCAACCTGTTCCGTCCCGACGCTAATGCGCGACGCTTCCGCAATTCGGCCGAGCGCATGGCGATGGCACCGCTACCCGAGACCGTTTTCATCGAGGCGATCGAGCAACTCGTGCGCATCGACCGCGACTGGATTCCGGGCGGTGAAGGCAGCCTGTACCTGCGGCCCTTCATGATCGCGAACGAGGTCTTCCTCGGCGTCAAGCCGTCCGCGGAATACATCTTCGTCGTCATCGCCTCACCGGTCGGCTCCTATTTCAAGGGCGGTCCCGCGCCCGTGTCGATCTGGGCGTCCGAAAACTACACGCGTGCGGCGGTCGGCGGCACCGGCGCCGTCAAATGCGGCGGCAACTATGCCGCCAGCCTGCGCGCGCAGGCTGAAGCCATCGATCGCGGCTGCGATCAGGTCGTTTTTCTGGATGCGGTCGAGCGGCGCTATATCGAAGAACTCGGTGGCATGAACGTTTTCTTCGTGTTCGACGACGGTTCGCTCTCGACGCCGCCGCTCGGCACCATCCTGCCGGGCATCACCCGCGATTCGATCATCACGCTCGCAAGGGAATCCGGTACGAGCGTGCGCGAGGAGCCCTACACAATCGACCAGTGGCGCACCGATGCCGCCAGCGGCAGGCTCCGGGAAGCCTTCGCCTGCGGCACCGCCGCCGTCATCTCGCCGATCGGCAAGGTGTGCTCGGCGAGCGGCGATTTCACCATCAATGGGGGCGCCGCCGGGTCCGTCGCGATGGGCTTTCGCAAGAAGCTGGTCGACATCCAGTATGGCCGCGCGACTGACCCGCACAACTGGACCCGCAAGGTGCTGTGACCGGCGCGCATTCACGCGATTTATTTCGCGGCCAAGACCTCGCGAAACTGCCTGCCGTTTAGGGGCACCAGACCGATCCGCTCACGTCTGACCCAGCGCGAAATCATCAGGATGGCCACGGCTGCGAGGCCCGACGCCAGGCCGATCCAGATGCCGGTGCCCTGAAATCCGAGTTTGAAGGCAAACAGCAAACTCAACGACATGCCGAAGCCCCAATAGCCCAGGCCGGCATAAATCATCGGCACGCGGGTATCCTGCAGACCACGCAGCATACCGGCGCCGACCACCTGCGCGCCATCGGCAATCTGAAATACCGCTGCACAGGTGAGAAACGACACCGCAAGTCCGATCACCTCGGCGTTTGCCGCATCGTTGACGTCGACAAATGCGCCGATCAGCCATCGTGGCGCGGTAATCATCAACACACTGGTGCTCACCATGAATGCAATCGCCAGGGCAAACGACGTCCATCCTGCGCGGGTAATCCCGTCGAAGTCTCGCGCGCCGTACGCGCGACCGACACGTACCGTCGCCGCCTGCGCCAGTCCCATTGGCACCATGAAGGAAACCGACGCGATCTGAATTGCAATGGCATGAGCCGCGATCGAGGCTGTTCCGAACTGTCCCATCAGGAATACCGCGGCATTGAACACGGTGATCTCGAAGCCGAGCGCCGCGCCAATCGGCAGACCGACGCGCCACAGCGTGACGAGACGCGGCCAATCGGCGTGCCACCAGTTCCCGAATAGATGATAGCGACGGAACTTGTGGCCAAAGCTCACCACCAGCACCAGCCCGGCGAACAGGAAGGTGTTCGACAAAGTCGTCGCGATGCCGGAGCCGCGCAGGCCAAGTGCCGGCAGACCAAGATGACCGAACACAAGCGCCCAGTTTGCGACGATATTGAACAGGATCGCGACCGCCGTCACCATCATCGCCGATAACGGCCGTTCCAGCGCGGCGAAGAACGAGCGTAACGCGATGAAGCCGAGCGTCGGCAGCATGCCCCATTGCAAGGCGCGCACGAACAGCTGAGCATCTGCTGCAAGCTGCGGTTCCTGATCAAACCGAAGGAGGATCGCCTCCGTATGCCAAAGCAGCAGCCAGCTCGGCACCGCAATCAGAACCGACGCCCATATCCCCTGCCGAAACGTCCGCCGCACGTCGCGCACCATATGCAGCTTGCGGCCAAACGCCTCGGCCATCATCGGCGAGGTCGCGGTGACGACGCCAATGCCGAAAATCAGGATCGCGAAGTACAGATTAACGCCAAGGGTTCCGGCGGCCAACGCGGAAGCACCAACGCGGCCCAGCACGATCACATCTGTCGTGGTCAGCGCGATTTGCGCGAGGTTGGTGAGGACCAGAGGCCAGCCGAGCGTCAGGGTGGCCCGGAATTCTCCGAGCCAGACATCGCGCGAGAGTGCGCTATGGCGAGCGTCAAAAAGCATGGCGGCTTCATCATCAACACGGCAATCGGGGCAGAAAGACAGTATCGAGACGACGGGCACCTCTCACCGTGTCCCGGAGGTGTCGTATCTCGTTCATTGACCGCGCTTATAGCGCTTTCAAACGATCAGGCACCGGTTCGCAGGAACAAACGCAACACGCCACACGCTCATGCCGCGCCGGCCGAATGTGCAGACCTATCCGCAAGCCGCTCGGCCTCGATCCAGAACACCTCGCCCTCGGACTCCTCGGTGTCGAGCCAGAGCAAATCCGCGCCCGGATAGGCCTTTTCCAGTCGCCGGCCTGCAGCGGCCGACCTCGCACAACAGACCGCCGCCGGGTGTGAGATGAGTCTTGCGCGCCGTCGATGATCCGCCGCACCAGATCGATGCCGTCGGCACCGCCGTCGAACGCCATCCTTGGCTCCGCAAGGCACTCGTGCGGCAGGCCCGCCATGCCCTTCGCATCGACATAAGGCGGGTTCGAGATGATGAGATCGTATCGCTTGCCCCTGACTGCCGCGAACAGGTCGCCCTGCGCCAGCGTGATCCGATCGTCAAGGCCGTGCTCGTGCACATTGCGCGCTGCGACTGCGAGCGCGTCCGCCGACAGGTCGGCCGCATCGACCGTCGCATTCGGAAATGCGCGCGCGGCCAGAATGGCAAGGCATCCCGAGCCGGTGCAGAGATCGAGCACGCGGGTCACTGTCGCGGGATCGCGCAGACGCAGCACATCGTCGTCACCGAAATGCGAATCCAGAAGCTCCCCGATGAACGAACGCGGCACGATCACGCGTTCGTCGACATAGAACGGCAAGCCGCGCATATACATTTTGTTGACGAGATAGGCGGCGGGCTTGCGGGTTGCGATGCGCTGCTCGATCCAGCCGAGGATGCGCTGGCCTGCCGCCTTCGGCACGCGCCGCGCCGCCAGCGGCTCGACCTCGTCCGGATGCAGGTGCATGGCCTCGCCGACCAGGAAGGCCGCCTCGGCGACCGGATCGGTGGTGCCGTGCGCGAAAGCGACGCGCGCGCGCTTGAGCCTTGTGGCTGCAAAGCGAACATAGTCGAAAATCGTCTCGAGTTCCGGTGCCGCGGCTTTGGCGGCAGCGGCAGGGTTTGCAGCTTTGGCCGCAGCTCGCGCCGGCGCGCGTTTTCTGGTTCGAGGCCGGCGCCGCGACTTTCGATCGTCCGCCGCGTGCGGCGGTCTTCGCCATCAGGATTTGGCCCAGCGCGCCGCGGCGGAGTCGTCGCGATCGTGGGCATCAACCCAGCTGGACCCGGACGGCGCCCTCCTCGCGTTTCCAGAACGGCGCGCGGGTCTTGAGATAGTCCATCAGGAACTCGGCGCCCTGAAACGCCGCCTCGCGATGCGACGACGCCGTGACCACGAGAACGATGTTCTCGCCCGGCACGATTCGGCCGAAGCGGTGAATGATGGTGAGGCCGGTGAGCGGCCAGCGCGACAGCGCCTCCTCGGCATGACGCGCAATCTCGGCCTCCGCCATGCCCGGATAATGTTCGAGCATCAGCGCCGCGATCGCGTCACCGCCCTCGCCGCCGCCTGGTCGCTTCTGCAGATGCCGCTGAAACTCACGACCGCGCCGATATCGGTGCGGCCGCGCGACAGCGCCGCGATCTCGCGCGCGACGTCGAAGTCGGCTTCCTGCAGGCGAATGGTGACGGGAACGGTCATGGACGAGCCGCAGTTGATAGATCAGCCGCCGGTCATCGGCGGAAAGAAGGCAATCTCGCGTGCGCCCGCGATCGTCGTGTCCTGCTTGACGTGCATCCGGTCGATCGCGGCGCGGATCACCTTCGGTTTCTCGAACGCGTGGGCATATTCATCGCCCCGCTGCGACAACCATGCGATCAGATCGGCAACCGTCGCGACGGCCGGCGGCGGATCGAGCGCTTCCTCGGCCTTGCCGACTCGCTCGCGCACCCAGGCGAAATATAGCACCTTCATTTTTCATCCTCCGTCGATGAGGTGGTGAATACCGGCTTGGAAATAGTCCCAGCCGTATAGATGGTGAAGATCGCCGAGATCCACAACAGCAGAAGTCCGACCTGGGTCACGAACGGGAATACCAGATCGCCGGCCTCGCCCGCCAGCAGAAACCCGATCGCGACCAGTTGCACCGTGGTCTTCCACTTCGCGAGCTTGGTCACCGGCACGCTGACGCGCAAGTTCCGCCAGATATTCGCGAAGCCCCGATACGAGAATCTCGCGGCACAGGATCACGATCGCCGCCCACAGCGTCCAGCCATGGATGATGCCGTCCGCCGCCAGCATCAGCAGGCAGGATGCAACCAGAAGCTTGTCGGCGATCGGATCGAGCATCTTGCCGAAGGCGGACTGCTGATCCCAGATTCGCGCGTAGTAGCCGTCGAGGAAAGTCCGTGACAGCGGCCGCAATGAACACCCCGAGCGCCACCCAGCGCAGCCGCAACGGCCCGTCCATGATCGACTGCGCATAGACGCAGCCCACCACCACCGGGATCGCGGCGATGCGGGCATAGGTGAGAATATTCGGTAGCGACAGCATGTGCTTCGCGGTCGCCTGGCTGGTTACGGTGCTCATTTCTCTTACCAATACTGTCGCATGGCGCGAACGTCAACCGGCCGTGCAGCGCAATTTTGCCGACCTCGCGGCTGCGGTGGTCTGATTCGTTGATCTTAATACGAAAAAGAAGCACCGGATATCATAACAAATCCACCCTCACGCCGGCCGAGCGTGGAAAAAATCGAAGATCCTGCGGGCACTTTCGGCGCTGATACCCGGAACCTTGCCGAGGTCTGCCACCGACGCCCGCTCGATCTCCTTCAGCGTCCCGAAATGATGCAGCAGCGCGCGTTTGCGCGCCGGACCGATACCGGGAACTTCCTGCAATCCGGCCTCGCGGATGTCCTTTTTGCGCAGCTTGCGATGCGATCCGATGACGAATCGATGCGCCTCGTCGCGCAATCGCTGGATGAAATACAAAACTGGATCCCGCGGTTCGAGCTTGATGGCTGGACGATCCGGCAGGAACAGGGTTTCGCGGCCGGCATCGCGGTCCGGTCCCTTGGCGACCGCCATCAGCGACACCCGGCGTCAGACCCAGCGCATCGAAAATCCCGCGGGCGGCATTGAGCTGGCCGAGGCCGCCGTCGATGATCACGAGATCCGGCCATTGCGGCACGGCATCCTTTTCCGAATCATCGGCTTTGTCCGGATCGGCGGCAGCTTTCTGCGTCAGCAATCTTTTGAAACGGCGCTCCAACACCTCACGCATCATCGCGTAGTCGTCGCCGGGCGTCAGGTTCTCGGACCTGATGTTGAACTTGCGATACTGGTTCTTGCAGAAAGCCTTCGGGGCCGGCGACGATCATCGCCCCGACCGCATTGGTGCCCTGGATGTGACTGTTGTCGTAGACCTCGACGCGCGCGGCGCCTGCGGCAAACCCAGCGCCGTCGCCATGCCCTGCAACAACCGCGACTGCGTCGCGGTGTCCGCCAGTTTGCGTCCCAGCGCCTCGCGCGCGTTGGTCAGCGCGTGCGCGACCAACTCCTTCTTTTCGCCGCGCTGCGGCGTCGAAACCTCGACCTTGAAACCGGCCTTGATCGACAGCGCATCGGCGAGCAATTCGCTCTCCTCGATCCGGTGCGACAGCAGGATCAGCCTCGGCGGCGGCTTGTCGTCGTAGAACTGCGCGAGGAACGAGCCCAGCACCTCCTCCGGCGTGAACGACTTCTCCGCGCGCGGAAAGTAGGCCCGGTTGCCCCAGTTCTGTCCGGTGCGGAAGAAGAATACCTCGACGCAGAAATAGCCGCCCTCCTGGTGGATCGCGAACACGTCGGCTTCTTCCACCGTGCGCGGATTGATGCCCTGCTGCGACTGGATCGCCGACAGCGCGGCCAGCCGGTCGCGGTAGAGCGCCGCGCGCTCGAAGGCGAGGTCGTCGGAGGCCTTCTCCATTTCGCGCGCCAGTTCTTCCTTCACGGCGCGGCTGCGGCCGGACAGGAAGTCCGTCGCCTCGCGAACCAGTCCGTTATAGCCGGGAAAATCGATCTCGCCGGTGCAGGGACCGGCGCAACGCCTGATCTGGTACAGCAGGCACGGCCGCGTCCGGCTTTCGAAGAACGAGTCGGTGCAGGAGCGCACCAGAAACGCGCGCTGCAGAGCGGTGATGGTGCGGCCGACCGCGCCCGCGGACGCGAAAGGCCCGAAATAGCGTCCCGGCCGCGACTGCGCGCCGCGATGCTTGAGGATTTGCGGCGCCCAGTGATCGCCGGTGATCAGGATATAGGGAAACGACTTGTCGTCGCGGAGCTGCACGTTGAAGCGCGGCCGCAACTGCTTGATCAGATTGGCCTCGAGCAGCAGCGCCTCGGTCTCGGTCTCGGTCGATACGATCTCGACGGTGGACGTCGCCGCGATCATGCGCGCGATGCGCATCACCTGGCCTGTCGGCCGCGCATAAGACGACAGACGCTTGCGCACGTTCTTGGCCTTGCCGACGTAGAGCACGTCGTGCGCGGCATTCATCATGCGGTAGACGCCGGGCGACGTCGGCGCATGGCGAACGGCGTGCTCGATGGCCGCACGGCCGACCGCGAGCGGACCCTCCGCGATCGCATCGCCGGGCTCGTCCGGGATGATCGGGCAGCCGAGGCTCGTCGTCCTCATCGGTCTCGATGGTTGCGGGATCGACGTCCTGCGCCGTCGTGCACCCCGCCGCGCCGCTGGCACGTCCGTCTCGGAACCAGGCGGCTGTCTTGGTCCGGTCGGCTTCGCGGGATCGGAAGAATTGGTCGTCATGTCCCTCAGTTAAGTGATGAAACCGGCCGATGCCAGCGACCGCTCGCCGGCAGGGCCGCTGCTAAGGCCGTGCGGGGTCGGCCTGCCGACCGGTTCCCGGCGCTGCCATGCCGGTAACACTTTTTTAAGAACAAGAGATCGGCGGGCGCGCCGTCTTAAGAACCGTTTAACTTAAAACTCTCGATAAATCCTACGCATCGAATTTCAGCATTTCGTAACCGTACGGACTTGGCTCTGCGACGGCACGGTGGGACCGCGGATTGTAAAGCGTGGTGGAGAGTCGAGATGAGCAAGACAACGATCGCAGCACGGCGTTGGCAGCAGTGGCATCGACAGCGCTGGCATCAACCGCGCTGGTAGCCCGCGCAGGCCGCCGATCTCGGCTATCGCGCGCCCTACACCGTCAATCAGCCGCTCAATGCCTATAGCTGGGCCGGCCCCTATCTCGGCGGCAACCTCGGCTATGCCTGGGGCAGCGTCGAGAACAGCGTCACCAGGCCGGACGGCGTATTCGGCGGCGTGCAGGCCGGCTACAACTGGCAGAACGGTGCGCTGGTGTTCGGCCTCGAAGGTGACATCCAGGCCAGCGCCGCCGACGATACCTTTCGCGCCGTGGAAATTCTCCAATCCGTGGTTCGGCACTGTGCGCGGCCGTCTCGGTTATGCGTTCAACAACATCCTGGTCTATGGCACCGGCGGTCTTGCCTTCGGCGAACTGCGCGCCGAAACCTTCGGCCTGTCGGAATCCCACACCAGCGCCGGCTGGACGCTGGGCGTTCGGCGCCGAAGTCGGCATCTACCAGAACTGGACCGCGAAGGTCGAATATCTCTATGTCGATCTGTCGAGCAGCAACTTCACGATCACCGGCGTTCCCAACAGCTACCAGTTCGGAATGGTCCGCGCCGGCGTGAACTATCACTTCTAGAGATCTTTTTGATTTGACGCGTTTTCTTCACGCGAACCGAATTCCACTTCGCTCGAAAACGCTATAACGAGAACAATAATCATCACACCAACCTCGGGCCGTTCGCGGCCGGATTTTTTTGACGGCAATCCGCCCAGGCATGGCCGGCTCAATCCGTGATCGCCTCCAGCCTGAACCGGGCGGCGCCGCCCTGGCCCAATGGTTTCTCCAGTTCGGGAAGGATGGCCTTGAGTTCGGCCCTCAACGTCCATGGTGGATTGACGATCAGAAGCCCGGCCGAAGTGAGCGGCCCGTCCGCGGTCTGCGGCGCCACGCTGAATTCCAGTCGCAGGCATTTGTCGGCGTCCGCCTCCGGCGACAGCGCCGACCCTGCGGGCCAGATCGTCCGTCGTCCGGCGGCTTTTCGCCGGATACCACAGCATGTAGCTGCCGGTCGGCCATTTCGCGAAGGCTTCGGCAAATCCGCCGGCGAGCCGTTCGAACTCGTCCTTGCGCTCGAACGGCGGATCGATCAGCACCAGCCCGCGCCGCTCCTTCGGCGGCACGAAAGCGGGCAGCGCCACCCAGCCGTCGAGATCGACCACGTTTGCCTGGGTGTCGCGGCGCAGCGCGCCGATCAGGTGCTTGCGGGCGACGGGTTCGAGTTCGCAGGCGACCATCCGGTCCTGCGGCCGCAGCAAAGCGCGCGCGATCAGGGCGACCCCGGATAGGACTGCAGGTCGCGCTGCGGATTGAAAGCCCTGACGATATCGAGATAGGGCGCAACCAACGGAGCGACGGCGTCCGAAAACCGCGCCTGCATCAGCCGTGCGATGCCGGTCAGCCATTCGCCGCCGCGGCTCTGCCTGCTCGCCGGTGAGATCGTAAACGCCGGCGCCCGCATGAGTGTCGATGACGCGGAATGCCGCCGGCTTCTCCTGCAGATAGGTCAGGATGCGGACCAGCACGATATGCTTGATGACGTCGGCGAAGTTGCCGGCGTGAAAGGCGTGGCGATAGTTCATGGTGCTGAAGTTCTTTTGGTGTATTCTGCGAGCAACGCCATGCAAGTCCGGCCAGACGTCTTGCCGCGCCAATACGCTGACGGAAGGAGACGAAATCCTACCCGCCGCGCACCGGTGGCATCACCACCTGGTCCCTGCGGCAGGCGCGGCGGTCGATTTCCTCGCAGGCGCGGAATTGCAGGTCCTTGTTCATGCAGATCCGCACCTCGCTGAGCCTGGTCCGGTCGCAGATCACCGCGATCGCGGACTGGCTGAGGCCCGGATTGTCCTTGACGAAGGCGCTCTCGATGGCATCGGGCGCGATGGTCTTCGGTGCGGCAAGATCGAGGAATTCCGCCGGAATCTTCACCGCGGCGCGTGCTTTGCGGACGGTCTCGAAATAGGCCTGCGCGCTGAGCCCTGAGCAGGTGCCATGCTTATCCCATTCGCTGTAGATCAGACCCGGGCGCCGGCATCAGGTCCAGCATCGAGGTCATGATGCGGCGATCAAGCCGCGGCGAGGGACGCTGGCAGTGATCGGGAAAGCCGTGCTCGTATTGCGGCCACAGGCCGTGCACCACGAAAGAGAACGGCCGCCCGCCGCACTGGGCCTGCTGCGACCGGCCGGTGCTGCCGCGCTCGGCCGTGGCCGCGCAGAACGACGGAGACCATGACAGCGACAGCACATAGAAATCGAATGCGCCCGGCGCATTCTGTCGTCGGTCCTGTGCCGACGCATCGGCCGCCAGCCCCGCGAACAGGATCAGCCCCGACAGAACAAGACGCGGCCGCCGAGCGAGACACCCATTTCATGACGCCAACTCCCAGCCCAGCCGGAAACCGGTCCTCGCGCAAGAACTTTTCCGACAACAATCAGCCAACCATAGCCAACGAACCGAGGCCGGGAAAACTCTGAAGCTTTACAAGGATAGCTGTATACGATGATTACGCCCAGTTCTTGATGAGAACACGGGTTAAGCCATTTCCACTTCAGACCAGAAAAGCCTTCTCATTTAGGCTGCGCGGCGCGGCAGGCCGGACTATAGGCCCAGTTGCGATCGAGGCCGACCACGCACCACTCGACGCCCTGGCCCATCCCGGAAATCCCGCCATCCTCGATGATCGAGTAATGCACGGTGCGAACTCTGCCATCGCTGATCATCGCGTCGGCGGTGCAGTAGCGGCGCGGGATATTGTCGGACTGCCATGGCCGGAAAGCCGTTTCGTGGACACTGCCGTAGCCCGTGATCCGCAGCGGGGAATTCCAGAAGTTGCTTTCCTTGCTCCCAAAATTCCGATGTGATGATCGGCAGCCCGGCCTCACAGCCCGCCACCCGGCCCTCATAGGACGGCCCGAACAGACCGAAAATTCAGCTCCAGCGGATTGGCGCGTGCGCCACCGGCAGCGTAGCGAACAGCCCCAGAACCGCGCCGAGCACGGCGCCGGACACCGGCTTTCTTCAAGGATGTGATAAGGTTGCGCATGGGAGGTCCGCCGATGATCCGAGCCTTGTGACGGTGCCGCGAAGCCCGCGCAAGGTCAAGTGCGGCACGGCAACACCCGCGGCGCTAACTCCATGATGACAGGCTTGCCGTTCTTTTCATGGCCCGCTCGGCGCTCTAAGGTTCGAGTCGCAACGATGGAGATGACGATGCGATTGCTCGGAGCGGCTTTGCTGACGGCGATGACGGGCGTGCTGGTTTGCGGATCGGCGCGGGCCGACTGGGTGCCGCCGGTCAAGGGCAACGACACCGGCGGAATTATCTCCTATTCGGTGGTGCGGATCAGGCAGATTTTCAGTGCCCTCGCAATCGATCACTGCGCGCGCTACGGCAAGGTGGTGAAATTCCTCGGCGCCCAGGCCTATCCCGGCGGCTACATCTCGTTCGCCTGCCGCTGGGTGCCCTACGGTGCCGGATCAGCCCCCGCTGCGGACGCGCTACTGAGCCCACCCTTGTGGGTGAATTCGGCGTTCGCTGCCAATTTTTTACAGCAAACGCTGCAAGCGAAACTCCCAATCAAAAACTTTTTAGTGCGGCTGTCCCCGGCTATTCAAAGGGGATCCGAATGGCAAATCCGCGCCATGATCCCACCGACGGAGCTTGCGATGCGACGGTCTCTTGGTTTTTCGATCTGCGCGCTGATGCTGCTCGCGAGCGCGCCTGCGCTGGCCGCGTCCGTGGAAATGCCGATCCGCAAGGCCGGGCTGTGGGAAATCCACATGCAGCACGAGGGCACCAAGCTGCCGGACGTCGCGATCCAGCAGTGCACCAGCGAAGCCGTCGATCGCGAGTTCACGTCGGATTTCGCCGCCCGCGGCCAAGCAGAACTGCACGAAAAACGATATCCAGAAAACCGCGACCGGCTACGTCGTCGGATTCGGTCTGCACCGGGGGTGGCGCGACCATGACATCGCACGCCGAAACCTCGGGCGATTTCAACTCCGCCTACACGGTGAACGTCACACTCGCACAGCGAAGGCGGCAAGCTCGGAAGCGCAGACAGCAAGATGACCCTGACGGCGAAATGGGCCGGCGCCTGCAAGGAGGGTCAGAAACCCGGCGATATCGTGATGCCCGGCGGCCTCAAGATGAACCTGCGCGACCTCCAAAAATTCAAGTCGATGGTGCCGAAGTAGAGCTTTTTCCACTTCTGACAAAATCAGAAGCATAGCTCTATGATTTGATCGAACGCGTTTTCTTCACGCGAACGGGTATCCACTTCGCTCGAAGAACGCTCAAGCCTGCGCAGGCAAGACGATGGCTAACTCCCACCTCACACCATGGCGCGCGAGCAGCTTCTGCACCTCGGCGACGAGATCGCTCTCGCTGACTTCGATCTGCGCCTCGGCCTGCTTCTTCAGATACTCGGCGCGGTCCTCGATCGACGTCAGCCCGGCGCCCGCGATCAGATCCTTGATCTGCACCTTGCCGTTGGCCTTTTCGTCGGTGCCCTGGATGATCGCGCACGGTGCGAATGGCGCTTGTCGGCGTATTTCATCTGCTGGCCGAGCGAATGTTTCGGATTGCCGAGATAGAGCTCGGCGCGGATACCCGCGTTGCGCAAGTCGCGACCATTTTCTGGTAGCCCGCGATGTCGCCGCCGAACACGGTGACGACCACCGGGCCCGCTTGCGGTTTAGTATCGAGCTTGCCGAGCATGGTGAGCGCCGCCTGCAGGCGCGACACGCCGATGGAAAAACCGGTCGCCGGGCACCGGCTCGCCGCGAAAGCGCGAGACGAGGCCGTCATAACGCCCGCCGCCGCCGACCGAGCCGAAGCGCACCGGGCGGCCCTTCTCGTCCTTGGTTTCGAGCAGCAGTTCAACCTCGTAGACCGGGCCGGTGTAATATTCGAGGCCGCGCACGACGACGGATCGATCTCGACCTGATTGTTCCGTACGCCGGCTCTGACAGAGGTTCATCGCAATTTGCGAAGTTCTCGACTACCTTCTTGACCAACTTGAGCTCGACCTGCACGCAACTTCCCTCAAACGCTCAACATAAGCGTCAACGTCGCAAAACATCTGTCGCAAGAGCCCGATGCGGAATGAAGTCTATCCATCCGAGATACATCCGACCTCTCGAGTGATCGCCAGTTCTGGATCATCAGGTCGACCCGCCTCAGTGAGGACCGTCCGTGCTCAGATAATAGCCTTGAAATTGCAAACCCGACGACATGCGATCTGCTGTTCGTCGAGTCCGGCACCCTTCGTAAAGTCGCCGCTCTCATCCTTGCGCCCTTCACCGAGAAGCTGACGAACACCTTCGATACCGAACTCGATCTAACTTATCGATCGCGCTGAGAACGGTGAGGCGCTTGCCCGGCATTCTCATCGCCGCCGAGGCCGATGCTCTCCATCACGCCATCGAGCACCTTGCGGTTGTTGACCTTCACCACATATTGCCCGCGCGGGATGCCGAGCGCTTCCATGGTGTCGGCGGCCATCATGCACATCTCGGCGTCGGCGGCGGGCGACGCGCTGCCGACCGTGTCGGCATCGAACTGCATGAACTGGCGAAAACGTCCCGGCCCCGGCTTCTCGTTGCGGAACACATAGCCCGCGCGATAGCTGCGATAGGGCAGCGCGAGGTTCTGGAAATTTTCCGCGACATAACGAGCCAGCGGTGCGGTGAGATCGTAGCGCAAGCTGATCCACTGCTCGTCGTCGTCCTGGAACGAGAACACACCCTCATTCGGCCGATCCTGATCGGGCAGGAATTTGCCGAGCGCGTCGGTGTATTCCATCGCGGGCGTTTCGACCGGCTCGAAGCCGTAGCGTTCGTAGACCTCGCGGATTTTCTCGACCATCTGCCGCGTGGCGGCGATGGCGGCGGGACCGCGATCCTCCAGCCCGCGCGGCAGACGGGCGCGGAGTTTTTGCGGCTTTTTCGGTTTCTTGTCGGACATGGCGCTCGTTTGTAAGTCAGTGTTGACTTACAGCCGGGTTATCAGCCGAAGCGTAGATGGGCAAGGCAGGCTTTCTTCCTTCTCCCAAGCAGGGTAAGCGCTTATGGAAAAAAAATTCTGACCCCTCAAGTAGTTGCGAAATCGGTGTCCCTATAGTGTCCCCAGCGTGGTTTGAACCGAGGAAAAACGGCTTGTTCTAGCCTTGTCGGCGGCGCGATAACAAGCGACCGGGCCGCGACGCTGTCAACGTCGGCGGCCCGGTCTGACCAACCCAAGTGAGATCGCACATGGGCAAGGTTGCCGACAATTATACACCTGAACAGCGCGCGCTCTTCAAGAAGCTGGCGGGCACCTACACGCCCCAGCAGCGCGCCGCCCTACAGAAGAAGCCTCCTGCCGAAACTCCTGAACAGCGCGCCAAGCTCAATGAGGGTCGCGAGTTCCTCGACGACTACGTGGAGATCCGCAACAATCAGAAGCGGCCGCCATGGGCAGAGCAGCCGCATCAGCCTGCCAGCGCCGATGTTAAGACCAAGGCGAAACAGAAATCCGAGCCGAAGCACAAATCCAAACAGAAGCAGACCAAGCCGCAACCCCGAGAGAAGCCGGGGCCGCATGTAATGCTGTCTTCGGCCCAAATCAAAGAAGGCCGCAAGTTGCTGCGTGACCTTAAGCGTGACCCTCGACGCTGGAAGCAAAAGTATCAGGATCTGCGCAAAAAATTGCAGACCAGCGCCAGCGACAAAACATTAGCGCGATACATTCGCGGGCTGCGCTAACGGGACAAATTAGGACAGGCTCTAACCTGTCCTCACCTGTCTAAACCTGTCGCCGACTTTGGCTTCACAAATCCGGCCGTCAAGGCCCATCATCCAGCACACAGTTTAATCTTCAATGCTGGAGCCTTCGGATGCGAAAGCCGAAACCCGCGCGCTCGCGCAAGAAAGCCGTGCCAAAGCAGAAACGCGCACCACGCCAGGTCGCGCCGGTGCCGCTGCTCGCACTCTCTATTGTCGAGTTTTGCAACGCGAACGGCTTCTCGCCAGCGCTCTACTGGAAACTGAAGAGCCAAGGTCGTGGCCCGATCGAGATGAAGGTCGGTCGGCGAGTTTTGATCTCGCATGAAGCGGCTGCGGCTTGGCGGCGCGCGCGCGAGGAGGTGTCCGCATAAACAGTTTGCCGCGCGCGGTGACGTTCGGCGGCCACGCGCGGATCACTTCAACAAAACTGCCGACATGAAAACAGCCGGTGTCCCTCAACCCCGCAAAGGATCAGGACAAACCGGCCGTTTACCGAAGGAAAACTTAGTCATGGATTTATATAGTCCCATTAGCGGCAGCGCAATTCCTGTCGCTCCGATATCAACGGCCGCGAATTGGCCCGCCGCTTGAGACTGCTTAGTCCCGCGAAGCGTGCGCTACTGGCCCACGATCTGCAGCATGGATCTCTTTACAACCTCACTCGGCCGCAGGCTGCAGCGGTGGCGCGGGTCTCGATCTCCTATGTGGCTTCTCTACGCCACATCAGCACCGACGAGCGCGAGCGTCTGGCGTGTGGCGCGATCACGCTGTCCACCTTGCACAACAAATACCGAAGGCGGTTGAGCGATGCCGACGTCGAGCGTGTCATCAAAAAGATCGGCGTCGGCCGGGTCTTCGCGGCGATCGACAAACTCACAGAACCGATGATGCAAGCGGCGGAATAGGACAAAAGGGGCGAAGCCCGCTGAACAAAGCGAAGCCCCGGACGCGAAGGGGACCACGTCCGGGGCTTTTCAGACTTTTCCGACCGGGCAAACGGCCGGGGCATCACCACCCGCCAATATGAGCCCGGTCCAAACCTCTCGCAAGGTTCTAAGACCTATGACCAAGACAGCACGCCACCGCGACGACACCGAGGATATCCGCATCGCGCTCGCGGGTCGCGCCGCCGAGCTGGCGCGGCACCTGCTAGGCGAGCCGAACGCGTCGTTGTCGTCAAAAGCGGACATGCGTTTCGGCACGAGGGGCTCGCTCGCCGTCATCGTTGCCGGGAAAAAGGCCGGGAGCTTTTTCGATCACGAGGTACAACAGGGCGGCGACCTGTTCGACTTGATCCCGCGCGAGCGCAGTTGTGATTTCCCGGCCGCACTGGTCTTCGCGCGGGACTTCGTCGGCCGCGACATCCCTCGCGCCGAGCCGCGCAAGGCGAACGGCAAGCAGCGAGCGGCACCTGGAAAGATTGTCGCCACCTATGACTATGCCGATCAGGACGGCGAGCTGGTCTTTCAGGTCTGCCGGTTTCAACCGAAAGACTTCCGGCAACGCAAACCAAACGGCAAGGGTTGGAGCTGGAGCGTTAAGGGCGTCAAACCCGTTCCCTATCGCTTGCCAGAGATGCTCGACACCCACGACCGCGTCGTCGTTATTTGTGAGGGCGAACGGGATGCCGATGCCTTGTGGAAACTCGGCGTGCCCGCAACCACCAATGCGGGCGGCGCAGGAAAGTGGCACGAGGATTTAACCCCGTTTTTTCGCGGGATGGACGTCGTCATCATCCCCGACAACGACCCGCCGAAGAAGTACCAAAAGACCGGCGAGCCAATGCTCCATCCGGATGGGTCACCGATCCTGCCGGGACAGGATCACGCACAGGCTGTCGCGACGGCGCTGCACGGGATTGCGCAACGGGTTCGTGTGCTGGAGCTATGGCGGCACTGGCCCGACATGCCGCTCAAGGGCGACGTCTCCGACTGGATAGCCCATGGCGGCACAGCCGAGGCGCTGCACGGGCTGATCGGCAAGACGGCGGACTGGGTGCCGCCTGACGAGCACGGGACCACCGAGCCGTTCGAGCCCGAGGAGGAGCAAAGCGAGACCGACATCGAGATCGCGCGGCTCGCAAAGCTCCCGCCACTCGACTATGAGCGCGAGCGCAAGGTTGCAGCCGATATCCTTGGCTGTCGTGCGAGCGTCCTCGACCGCATGGTACAGCACGAGCGTGATAGGCTCGGCGGTGACGACGGGAGGCGCTTGCAGGGACGCGCCGTCGAGCTGCATGAGCCGAAGCCGTCAGACGATCCGGTCAACGGCGCGAGCCTGCTCAATGCAATCGTTACGGCTATCCAGACCTACATCGTTCTGCCCGAGCATGCGGCCCGATCCTGTGCGGTCTGGACGCTCTACACATTTCTTGCCGAGCATTTTTTAGTTTCGCCGAGATTGTGCATTAGCTCGCCCGTCATGGGGTGCGGCAAGAGCACGCTGACCGACATCATCTCCCGGCTGGTGCTGCGGCCCTTGAAGGCTTCGAACGCAACTGCCGCCGCCATCCTCAGAGTGGTCGAAATGCACAAACCCTGCCTGCTGATCGATGAAGGAGACACCTTCGTGGAGTTGAGCGAAGAATTGCGAGGCATCTTGAATAGCGGGCACCGACATGACGGTGCGGTCCTGCGCGTGGTTGGTGAGGACCTGGAGCCTCGACTGTTCGCGACGTTCTCTCCTTGCAGCGTGGCCCTCATCGGCGAGCTGCCGCCGACCCTGGCGGATCGTTCTATCCCAGTTGGTCTGAAACGTCGTCGCCCTGCCGACGGTGAGGTTAGGTCGTTCAGCCTCGACGAGGTCGGACATCTTGACCAGTTGGCGCGACAGAGCGCGCGATGGGCTCAAGACCATGCGGTCGAGATCGCCGCTGCCAAACCGCCGATGCCGGACGGCATCATCAACCGTGCCCGCGACAACTGGCGGGTGCTGAAGGCCATTGCGACCGTCGTCGGTGGCGACTGGCCGGGCTACATCGATGCCGCCGCCTTGGCCGCACAGGCGCGGACTGGCGAAGAAAACTCCCAGCTTGAGCAACTGCTCTCGGACATCCGGGACGTGGCCTTCTCCGATGGCGAGATGCCGTCCGCCGATCTGGTGCAGCGTTTGATCGAGCTGGAGGGGCGGCCTTGGGGTGAGATGGATGGCGGCAAACCACTGACCCAGAACCGGCTCGCCCGGATACTGAAGCCAGTTGGCATCGGCCCGGACAACGTTGGGCCGAAGACTGCCCGTGTCCGTGGCTACAAACGCGACCAGTTCGAAGAGGCCTTTGAACGCTATCTAGCCGATCCCAACCGCACACCTGCACACAACATAGATGTACCGGACACTTCTTCAATTTTCGAAGTGCACACCATGGATGAGGGGTGTGCAGTTGGAAAATGCGAGAAGTCCAATAACGGCGGGCTTGCGGGCAGGTGTGCAGTTGCAAAGGGGGACCACGACGTTTGCGACTACTGCGGCCGTCCGGGAGGTAACGAGGTCTCTTTTAGCGACGGGCCCATGGCCCGGCTCCACCGGCAATGTGAGGAGCCATACAGGGGTCGCGTCGACGTGAGGGGCGAGTAATGGCGAACCGTCACGTGGTCGACCGCCTGGCCGACATCCGAAGCGAAATCAAAAATCTCCGGGAGCGCGAGCAGTCGCTACGGGCCGAGGTGCTCGACAATCCGGACGAGCTTTCAGGCGACCAGAACGAGACAACGATTCTCGAACTGGCGGTCGAGCGTCTCGACGTCGAACAGTTGAAGCGTGAGGTCGGCATGGCTTTTCTGCGGCCGTTTTTGCGCCAGCAGGTTCAAACGCGAGTGATGCTTAGGCCGGTGCAGACGAAGACAAGAGGAGCGAAGTGAACCGCGCCGACCGGACGATCGGCAATTGCGCAAAGGAGAAACCGCCGAAATGCACGCCCGCCGACCGCCAGCCGCCGCCGACCGCAAGCGTGAAACCCGCAAGCAGCGCCGCGCTCGTCGCGCGGCTGCGGGGCTGGCCTGCACCGGGCCTGTCGAGTACGACGGCGTCATGCTGCAATTTTTACTCGATCACGTCTCGATGGACGACGGCAGCGACTACGGCGACAATCCAAAAAGGATCGGCAGGGCTATCTCGGCGTGGTGGCGCGAAGCTGCTTACGGGTCGAAAAAATACTAGCAAAATCGTGGGTACGCGTACCCGTCAGCCGCATGCGACCCGTGTCATGATCGCGGTATGAACACAGCAATACCCAGAGTTTCAATTCCATTGCGCGCCGATCCGGGCGCACTCCGCCGCGCCGGTCTCAACACGCTGGTGCGCTCCGCAGCCGCACACGTCATGGCTTGCGACCGTCCTGGCAAACCCAGCGAAAGCGTCGATGATGTCGTTGCGCGGGAATGGCCGGGGGACCGAAACGTTGCATGGATGACGCGAGCCGCCGTCAACGTGACAACGACGGATAACACGCCAGCTTTAGTTCAGACGGTGATCTCCGATTTCCACGCCGTACTCAGCCGTCGCTTCGCGGCGCCCGCGCTGTTCGCGCTAGGTCTTCAGCTTTCCTTCGACCATTCCGGAAAGATCTCGATTCCAGCGTTCATTCCGGATCCAGACGGGGCTGGTTTCATTGGAGAGGGAAAACCATTCCCCGTTCGCCAAGCCTTGGCGCAGCCCACCATTCTTGAGCCTTTCAAGATCGGCTCGATCTCTGCATTCAGCAACGAATTACTCCGGGGCAGCAGCGCTAACACGCTGGTGATCGTTGAAAACCTGATGACGCAGAACGTCGGGCTCGCATTGGATGCAGTGGCGCTGTCCGCCGATCCGGCTATTCCAGATGTTCAGCCTGCTGGGCTGCGGAATGGAATTGGCGCGTTACCCGCTAGCACCGCTAGTGATGCGCCTACCGCAATGCTGGCCGACGTTTCGTCGCTCATTGCTGCCGTCAGCACCGTCTCTGGCAACACGCCGCCGGTCTTGATCGCCAACCCCGCGCGAGCGGCAACGCTGCGGCTGCACGGCGGTGCCGGAATCGGAGCGATAACAATTCTCGCATCGCCCGCAATTGCGCCAGCCGATATTCTGGCGGTTGCGCCGGATGCTATTTGCAGCGCGACCGGCACGACGCCGCAGATGTCGGCCAGCCGCGATAGCGTGTTGCATTTCGAAGATGGCGAGCCCGTCAACATCGGAGATGTGAGCGGCGTGGCGGCTCCAAGCCGGTCAATTTTCCAGACGGACTGCGTTGCACTCAAAGTGCGGTTGCCTGCTTCCTGGGCGCGACGCGACGACCGCGCTGTTAGTTGGATGACGACAGCGAATTGGTGAATGTGATGAACGACGATTTGCGAGAGATGCTGGAGGCTAACAGAGCGCGCGCCGATGAAGTTCGCGCCGAGCTGAGCGAACGCAAGCAGCAAGTTGCCGAGATAGACGATCGCGATCCCGTACGGACCAACGCGTCGGCTGAAGACAACGAGATCGGATTTCTGCTTTCGTATCGCGGCGACAATCCCGGCCTTTTGTGGCGCGGGGAGAACGCAAGGCGCGAGTTGGCTGCCCGGCAGGCCGCCATCGCGAAGGAGCAGGAACGCACCTTGCTGTCGCGTCATCAGGCGGCACGGACTGACGCGAACACCAAGGTGAAGGAGATGATCGAGGGCGAATGCATGAAGGTAATGGAGGGCGTTGGGGATGCCGTCGGTGACGTCGTTGCGAAATTCGAGAAGCAGCTTACGGAGCTGCGTGTTGACGTGAGGATCGCCACGAAGCGCGCCGAGCTGGCCGAGCTGCACGCCCAGATCGGGAAGGCCGCGCCGACACAGGGGAGCCAGATGCGGGACGCGCGGGTCGTCGATCTGCCGCTGTTGCCGTTGCGGAGCGCGCGTCGTGCCTGAGGCCAATGGTCGGCTCAGTCCGCTCGCCATGAATTTGATGGAGAGGGCAAGGGTCAGGCAGCTCAGAGATGAGGCTCAAGAACTAGCCGCGTTCTATTCCCAACTGAGCGAAAGCGATCGAGTGCAACTGGTGACTTTGTTGTTCGGCGGGCCGCCCGAGGGTGGCCATTCGCCCCCAAGATCAAAATACAACTTCTAGTATTTCAGGCAAAGAGGACTTTGGCGATACAACCTAATACAACCTGAGTTCCATGGCCCTAGTAGGATATTCTAGGGGATCCGCAGCCTACTGCGCTGTCGTATAAGGCATTCAAATGGATTGACCTATTTGATGTATGACCCAAAACAGCGCACTTGAGGTATTATAATATTTCCTCATGTAAGTCATTAGGGTGATGTGGTATTTAGGCCGGGGCCGGGGGGATATGCCAAATTCTTAAAGTTCCATGAGTTCCAACGCGGCGGCGCGGTCGGTTAGCTACGAGGGCTAGTAGGCGTCTTGGGGGAACTTGGAAACTGGTCGCCAAAAGAGAATAAATCTACTGTTTGGAACCGTTTTTGATCGCTACCTAATTACCGTCTGTGCTAATCCAAGAATCAGGTTGTAAGGTATATTACTACCGTCCGTAAGGAACCCGACCATGCCGCGTAAATCCTCCGCCGACATCGCGTTCTCGACGCCGATCGGGTCTCGGATCAGGCCGCCGGATGATCTCACCGGGCCGGAAAGGGCGCTTTTCGCGGATCTGGTGACCGGTTGCCGAGCCGATCATTTTCAAAGCACCGATTCGCCGCTGCTGGCGGTCTACTGCCGGGCGTGCATCTTAGAGCAAACCGCCTCCAGCGAACTGGCGGCAGTCGGCTACATCACCGACGACGGCAAGCCGAGCGGCTGGCTGAATGTCCTCGCGCAGGCGACGCGGATCATCTCAACCTATTCGCGGATGCTGCGGTTGAATCCGGCCGGGCGACAAACGACGCCCGCCCCCGAGCCCCCACAAGGTGTTTCGTATTATAGCCGCATGGATTTGATGGAGCGGGGCGGCGATGAAGACGCCCACTGAGGCCGCCGACCGAGCCGCGCTGGAGCACGCCCTAGAACTGTACCGCGCCCAAAGCGCAGCCCAACGCGCGACGATCGATTCGCTGGTCGCGAGAGGCGACAACTGGGAAGAAATCGCCCAGTTCGCGGCGTTTCACATGCAGGTCTCGGTTTTGGGCCTGCCGCCATGGCAACCGCCACCCTGCAACATCGGGCCGAGCAACATGGCAACGGCACTCGCCGAGCCGGACCCCCAGCGCGGCTACAGGGCCGCTGCATTGCTTCGTCAGCGGATGTTGCGATGTGGGGTCTCGCAATGGGAAATGGGACCCCGACCCAGTGGCCGCTTGTGAGACGGCGGAGGCGAAGTCCCAACGCCCTCGAAAACTGAGATAAATGCGGGTGAGTTACCTCATCAGGGGCTTCATTGTGATCACTACCAAAGAAGATTCCGTCTGGAACATGTTTTCTATAAAGGCCCAGGGCATCCCGTCGGCCCGGTTGTTTGCGCAGTCCATGCGCGACCATTTGCCCTTCGCCTCGGCGGAACAGAAGTTCAAGTTCGTTAGTTCTGACTTATTCGCGGTAATTTAGCGCGAAGGAGGTAACAATGGACTGGAACCAAATTGAGCAAAACTGGGATCAGGTCAAGTATAAGGCCAGAGATCAGTGGGGCAAGCTCAGTTCCGATGAGCTCTTGGAGATCTCCGGCGATCGTGATCAACTCGAAAAGAAACTGATGGAGCGCTACAGGTACTCGGAAGACACGGCCAAAAAGCAAGTCGACAGCTGGTATGAGAAGGCGCAATCTTGGCCTGACACGAAAGAACCGCCGCGCTGGGCGGGATACTAAGGCCCGGCTACTGGCCGCCGAGTGTCACACGTTTGGTGATGGACGGCGGCCTGATTCGAGTTGCTATTACCCCACACCGTTTCCTGCGCGGCGATCCGATATTCAGATTAGGCGCGGGCCTCTCGCCCAGAGGGTGGGACTGTATGGCGGTCAACGCCCCCGGGTCGGTGTCCTGCTGACGTTGCTCGGCGGTTCGCGGCAAGTTGAGCTTCCGGAAACGGCGGCCGAGCGTTGGCCGGGGCCGGATCGCGCCCCGATATCGGGGCACCGAAGGCGCTTGCAAGGATGATCGTAGGCGCAATCGCTCGATGCGTGCGGGAACGAAACAACCAAGTCCCTTGGACTTCGTTTCAAACCGGCGACACTCCGCGCCGATCCTAGTCCTCTACCATCTCTTCGTAGTCCTCAAGCACGCCGAGCGCGCGCGCCATCTCCTCCGGATCGATGTTGACGCCCGTTATTATGTTCCTGCCGAAGTCGACGACGTGGTACCTACCGACCTCCAACTGCATGCGTTCACCCCGCGTGGTCCGCAGTTTCTCCATATCGGGCGCGAGCTTGCGATTGATCCGCTGGATTACCGCGCGGCTAGTAACCTTCGCCTTTAGCCCTGCTTTCATGTCGACCTCCTCTACTAAGCGGGTGAGCAGATGAGATTATAAGCAGATGAGGCGATGAGCAACGCTTTTTTGAAGTCCGGTCGCCTTGTTTCCTCACCGCGTCAGCTTGACCACATTGCTCGCGGTGGGCTTGGCGAGATCGAGCAACGTGGCCCGCGTCAGCGCCTCAGTCGCGTCGCCAATGATGAAGCGGCTATAAGTCCTTTCGATCTCGGCCACGCTCGTGTCGTGGTGGCTGGCGACGACCCTGATCGGCACGCCCCGCAAGAGCTGCCGGACGATGCTTGAATGCCTGAGCGCATATGGCGTGATGCCGTCGTCCTCGATCTTCAGTCGCTCGATCACCGGCTTCAGCCGCTTGGCCAAACCCCACATCTTGACAAACAGCGGCGCATCCAGTCGCTTGCCCTTCACATGCTGGCGAAGGTTCTGCGCCAAGCGCGTGGAAATCGGCAGCGGCCGATATTCGATAGAGCGGTTTTTCTTGCGGTTCTTGCCCTTCCTGCTCGACGGCATCATCGCGCGCGCGGCGAGATGGTCCTGCAGATCATGCACCTTCAGCCGAAAGAGCTGGCTTTCGCGATTGCCGGTCTCGGCCAGCGTGTCGATGATCAGGCCGAAGACGTGATCGTCCTCATAGGCACCGTGTACCAGCGCCGCGATGGTCTCGTCGGGTGGGATGATGTTGCGTGGCTCGATGTCCTCGTCGTCGGGCTTCTTCAGACCTTCTTTCCAAGCGCTCGCGTTCCTAATCCGGTCGTCGTTGACCGCCGCAAGGTTGAGCGCCGATCTTAGCGACTTGGCGATGCGGTCGGCAGACGACGGCATCAAGCCGCTCGCGATCAAGCCGAGCCGCCACTGGTGCAGCTCCGTCTCGGAGAGCAGCGCCACCGTCTTCGCCTGCATGGTCTTGGAAATGTGCAGGCGCAACTGTGTGGCGTTGTACTTGCGGCCGCCACGCCGTTCGAGATCCGCTTCATAGCTGTCGATTGTCTCGGCCACGCTGGCGAGCTGTTCGGTATTGCCCTCATCGGCCCGCGCCAATGCTTTGGCCCGATCAAGCGCCTGCCAGTAGGTCATCACGCTGTCGCCGTTCGCGTCTTCGTAGTCGTCGGCGAGTGAAAAGCGCTTCAGCCAGCCGTTACACTTCACGCTCCAAGTGCCCGCGCCTTCGTTGCGGCGATAGGCAATCGAGATGTTGGGCGCGATCAGCGCGGTGAACGGTTTCTTGCGGACCGGCAGCTTCAACCGGTTAGTTCGGTTTTCCAGTGCTGCAGCATGGATGCGGCGGGCCATGGGTTTTCTCCGGTGTCCCTAAAGTGTCCCTATCAGAGGCCATGGAGCACGGTAGAGACAAGTGGAAAGTTAACAAGGAAGTTCAGTGACTTGTGCGGCCGAGCCTAAAGCTCTATAGAGCGTGGTAGAGCCTACTTTCTCCCAAGCAGGGCAAGTCTCGGTCTCAACGTGGTTCAATTCACCAGCACCGCCCCGTCTCAGCGGATGCCGGAGACCCAGACATCCGCCTGCCCGATGCCGATGCCGAGCGTCGCCAAAACCTGCGCCAGCACCTGATCGATCGACGCCGTGGCCCCGCTGATGATGCCCGTCACGGCCGGCCCGAGACCGGGGATGGGCAGGCCCAACGGCCCCACATTGATCTTGAGCGAGAGATCGCCGAGCAGGCTCGCGGTCAGTGACGAGGTGAAATCGGTCGTGGTCACGGTCTTCTTCATCTTCGCGGCAATGTCCGCATAGCTGAAGGACACCGGGGTCGGCGTGGTGTTGCCCATGCCGGCATGAGCGCGGCCGGTCACGGTGATCGCGCCGAGATTGACCAACGTCGCCGCTCCCGGATCGGGCTTGCTGGTGAAGTTGGTCATCTCCGCCGCCGACACGTTGCCGATCCAGGCGTCGACGAATGCCCGGCGTGACGCCGAGCGTGACGCTAGAGGTGCTGATATCGGGGCGGCCGCAACTCACGGCGTTCAGCGTGGCGGTGCCAGAGGCGACCTCGACATAGACCGGAAGATTGACGGCCGCGACCGGGCCGCTGCCGAGCAACTTGATCGATACCAGCACGCGGGTCTGCGCCGTGTGCACGCTCACGCCTTCAGTCCCGACCGTCATCCAGCTTGCCCCTTGCGGGTACTCGCCGATCGTCGCCATGACGGAGACGCTGGCGATGCCGGGTAGTCCGAGATTGACGGAGGCCGCGATCTGGTTGCTGCCATTGGCGATCGCACCGGTCGCCGAAAGCAGATCGAACGCCGAGACGCTGACGCCTGTTTTCGGTTTTGAGCCGACCGTCATCGCCGCATAAGGGCCGACGTCGATCAGCTTCCCCGGCACGATGGTGGTGGTTAACCCGGCAAGCGCCAGCGAGACGTTCGACAGCGCCGTGGTCGCGGCGTTCAGGCCGTTCGCCGCCTGCTGCGCGCTCAGCATCGCCGCCACGATGTCGCCGACCTTCACGTCGCCGGACAGCACGGAGTCGTAGGTGACGCCGGTCAGATCGAGCCGCGTCGCCAGCGCGTTGATGAAATCAAAGGCGTCGATGTGAGCGTCGATCAGCGCCTGATAGTCCATCGCCGAAAGCGACAGCGTCGTGCCGAGCATTCGGCCAAGCATCGCATTGAGCAGGCCGCCATTGAGCGAGACCAGCCGTGAGCCGATCGCGAACGAGGCAAGCGCGGTGCTCGCGGCCGTTGCCCTGCTGGTGATATCGAAGTGGCTGCTGCCGCCGGTGAACATGCGCGCGAAATAAAGCGGCGTCTCGGTACGCAGCGTGACCCGCGCCGCGTTGGGCGCGCCGGTCGCGGGGGTGACGAAGCGCGCCTGCGGCGTCAGCGCTGCGTTCGCGGTGAACGTGCCGAGTTCGACGGAAAGCAGCGCGTTCGCCGGATAGCCGTTGGCCATCACGGTGGCGGCGGCCGCGCTCGTGGCTTTGCCAAGGTTGCCGGCAGCGACAATGGCCGCAAGGTCGGCGGCGCTCTGCGCCTTACGGCGGTCGGCATAGATCGACCCGACATCCACGCCGAGCGCGGCGCAACCGAGCACCAGCACCATGCACCCGGCTCCCATGATCGCGAAATTGCCGCGCGTATCCCGAAATGAAGCGCCGAAGCAGGTTCCGCATCGTGCGTCTCCCTCAAAAGCCGCCGAACGGAATCGCCGCTGAGCGGATGATGGTCGAAGGCGGCGCCGGCACGAACGGCAACGTGTAAATGAGGTTGTCGGAGGCGTCGTAGTTGACTGTGACGACGAAGACGTCACTGCCGGAGGTTGCCGCGCTGACGGTGAGATGTCCGGGCTGCAACAGAGGATACGACCCGGCATTCGTCGTGACGTAGTTTTCGGCAAGGCTGACCCGCTCGACTCGCTCAGCCCGCGACCGACGAACGCGCTGCTTCCGCGGCAAGTTGCTGCACACCATGCACCATGGTGAAGTAGGCGCCGAACACGACGATGCCGAACACCAGCACCAGGAACAGCGGCAGAAGCATCGCGAATTCGACCGCGGACGCGGCACGGATGCAGCGGGCGAAGCGAAGGCACAAAGCGTGGCGTGGCAAGTCTGTCATGCGGCTTATTGAGCCGCACGACTATTAAGTGTGTGAATATTATATCAATCAATAGTAGTATATATGTGTCGGCCGCAACGCGAGCGCGCGTCCGGCACCTGACGACGCCGCAGATGTCCCGGCATTTTCAGCACGCGATCGATCACGCAAACTGCGTTTCGGAGGCGCGCAAAAAGTTCTAGGGTGGTTCAAGCTCAGAAGTTCGGTTCATTTTCGCTGTAAGCAAGCAAATTTCTGAACCTGAACACGCTGGAATTGTTGAGTTGGCTCCAGTCCTTTCGAATCTTCGAGTCGGCACCGAAGGCGCAGCGTAGTGAAGTGCCCACCAACGCATGTTGCGCGGCGGGGGTCCGAACATCATCCGCAACGCGCTGAAAAAATGAGGGATCCCCGATGTTAGACAAGAGCCTTGCCCTCAACGTGCCGAACGATCTTGCTGCGTTCTGGATGCCGTTCACTGCTAACCGCGCCTTCAAGAAGGCGCCGCGGCTGCTCGCCGGTGCCAAAGACATGCACTACATCACCACCGACGGCCGCAAAATCCTCGACGGCGCCGCCGGCATGTGGTGCTGCAACGCCGGTCACGGCCGCGCCGAGATCGCGGCGGCGATCGCCAGACAGGCCGAGGCGCTGGACTTCGCGCCGCCGTTCCAGTTCGGCATTCCGCAGGCCTTTGAACTGGCAAGCCGCATCGCCGAGCTCGCGCCGGAGGGGCTCGATCACGTATTCTTCTGCAATTCCGGATCGGAGGCCGCGGACACCGCGTTGAAGCTCGCGCTGGCCTATCACCAGCTCAACGGTCAGGGGAACCGCATCCGCCTGATTGGCCGCGAGCGGGCCTATCATGGCGTCGGCTTCGGCGGCACTTCGGTCGGCGGCATCGTCAGCAACCGCAAAATGTTCGGCGCGCTGCTCACCGGCGTCGACCATCTGCAATCCACCTACAACCGCGACAAGCAGGCCTTCAGCAAAGGCGAACCGCAATGGGGCGCGGAACTTGCCGATGAGCTCGAGCGCCTCGTCAATCTGCACGGCGCCCAAACCATCGCCGCCGTGATCGTGGAGCCGATGGCCGGGTCGACGGGCGTGCTACCCGCGCCGAAAGGCTATCTTAAGCGGCTGCGCGAGATCACGCAGAAGCACGGCATCCTCCTTATCTTCGACGAAGTCATCACCGGCTTCGGACGCCTCGGTTACGCCTTCGCCGCCGAGCGCTATGGCGTGCTCCCCGACATGATCACCTTTGCAAAGGGAGTGACGAACGGCGCGGCCCCGATGGGCGGCGTGCTGGTGCGCGACACCATCCACGACGCCTTTATGACCGGCCCGGCGAATGCCGTGGAGCTGTTCCACGGCTATACCTATTCGGCGCACCCGCTGGCCTGCGCCGCAGGGCTTGCCACGCTCGATATTTACCGCGACGAAAAGCTGTTCGAGCGTGCTCGCGGCCTGGAACCGAAGTTCGCGGACGCGGTGATGAGCCTGCGCGACGAACCTAACGTGGTGGACATCCGCACCGTCGGCATCACGGCGGGCATCGAGCTCGCCCCCAACGAAAACGGGCCGGGCGACCGCGGCTTTGCAGCCCTGAGATCCGCGTTCCACGATTACGATCTGATGATGCGCGTCGCAGGCGACACGCTGGCACTTACCCCGCCGTTGATCGTCAGCGACGATCAGGTGGGCGAGATCATCGAAAAGACCGCCAAGGTGATTCGCGCCGTCGCCTGAACCATCGGCCCGATTTTCGGCGGACAACTTCAGAAAGACCCATCCGCCGAATCAGCAATAATGGTAGTGCGGGGGACCGGAAGCGCCGCAGATCGCTCCACGCCGGAAGCATTTACGCCAGATGATCCGTATTTCCACGATTTTCGTTGCTCATCTGCATGGTGCTGGTCTCCGCCTCGGTCGGCATCGTGCTCTACTCGCTTACGGGCCTGCGCGCGTCGGAAGTCAGCCATCGTGGCGCTGGCCGGTCCTGACCTTCCTCATCCTCTACAACGCAGTGTCGATGCGGTTACGCGGCCGCAGCAACGCCGAAGGCCAGATCGCCGATCTGTCGCAGGGCGTCGCCGACCTTGCCCGCCAGGTCTCCGAATTCGGACGCCGCCTCGCGGCAGCCGAAAGCAAAATTGCCTCGGCGAATTCCGCTGGTTCAGGACCGCATTCAATCCGGACTTCAATCCGCGCTTGGTGAAATCAACGAACTCGGCGGCCTGGTCAAGCAGCTCGCCGCCTCGGTCGCCGCCCATGACGACATAGCTGCCTCGACTTGCCGTCAGCCGCTGCCGCGCCCGCAGTCGAACCGGTGACACCGGAGAGACCCGACGACCGTGAGCGCCTCGCGACGGCGATTGCACCCGGCATTGCCGCCGACCGCCATCAAGCCCTGCGCCGGACCGCCGACCACAGATCCTGGCGACGATCAAAACGCCATCGAGACCGGCAGCATCGATACCTTCCTGCAACCGATCGTTACGCTTCCGCAACGCAAGATGCGCTACTACGAAGCGATGACGCGGCTGCGCAATGCCCGTGGCGCATACCTCGCAGCCGACGATTTCATCCCAGCCGCCGAAGCTGTGGGCCTGATGGGGCAACTGGACAACACGATCTTGTTCCGCTGCATGCAAGTTCTGCAGCGGCTTCAATCGCGCAACAAGGATGCCGGCCTGTTCTGCAACGTCGCCTTGGCGACGCTCGGAAACCCCACCACATTCGCGCAGTGCCTCGACATTCTCGAAGCCAATCGTGCGTTGGCCCCCTCGCTGATTCTCGAATTCAAGCACGATACGCTGCGCGCTCTCGGACATCACCGGAAGCAAACGTCTGCCGCGATGACGCAGCTCGGCTACAGGTTCTCGGTCGACCATGTAGCGAACCTGCGAATTGAACCGCGCGAACTGGCCGACCGCGGCGTCCGCTTCATCAAGGTGCCCGCCTCGCTCCTGCTGGACCAGAAACAAACGTCGACCTCCGATATCCATCCGGCCGACATATCCGATCTGCTGGGACGCTTCGGCATCGACCTGATCGCGGAACGGATCGAAGACGAAGCGGCGGTCGTCGATCTGCTCGACTACAACGTTCGCTTTGGCCAGGGTTTCCTGTTCGCCGCGCCGCGTCCGCTACGCCAGGATGCGGCGGAGGACCCAGCTGATAAGGCAAAGTCGCGCGCCAACAGCGCAGCCAGACCGGGTGAAGCCGGAACCGCGTGAAAACTGACGCGATCAAGCCCGAACGTTCGTCTCGCGTGACCGGCAACGCTGCCCTGGCACGCTCGCGCTGGCGGCGCTGCCTGAAAGCATCCGACTGCAATGACTGCCCTTCGTTTTATCGATCATCTGCGCGAGCCCGCCGCCGAAAGGGATGTCGTGCTCTGCGACGTCTGGGGCGTCGTCCACAACGGTGTCATGTCGTTTTCCGAGGCCTGCTCCGCGCTGAAAACCTTCCGCAGCCGGGGCGGCACCGTCATTTTTATCACCAATGCGCCGCGCCCGGCCGACGCAGTGCAGCGGCAGTTGCGCAAGTTCGGAGTTCCGGACGATGCTTACGATGGCATTGCTTCCTCCGGCGACCTGACGCGCAACTTCGTCGCAGAGCATCCGGCCAAGGCGATTTTCTGGCTGGGGCCTGAGCGCGACAGCGCGATCCACCAAGGCCTCGATCCGGTATTCGCGCCGATCGAGCACGCCGATTACATCGTCTGTACCGGCCCCTTCGACGACGAGACCGAAACCGCGGAGGACTATCGTGCCCTTATGATGCAGGCGCGCGAGCGCAAGCTGCCGCTGATCTGCGCCAATCCCGATATTGTCGTTCAAAGCGGCGACCGGCTGCTCTATTGCGCCGGCGCCATCGCAGAACTTTATCGCGAACTCGGTGGCGAGGTGGTCTTCTACGGCAAACCGCACCGGCCGATCTACGAGCGCGCCATGGCCTTGGCGCGAGAGCAGCGCGGCAAAGACACGCCGTTAAACCGGGTGCTGGCCATTGGCGATTCCGTACGCACCGACCTCATGGGCGCGCACGCCTTCGGCATCGACCTGCTGTTTCTGACGCGCGGCATCCATTCCGAGGAATTCGCCGGCATCGACCAGCTCGATCCGGTCTCGGTCAAGGAACTGTTCGGTCATCCGCCGCTGGCGCTGATGCGCGAGCTGAGATGGTAGACGAACAGGACGCGGCGAAGCCGCTGCGTCGCACGTATTCTGATCGCAAACCTGGGCTCGCCGGAAACGCTACGCCGGGACGTTGTCGGGAAATACCGCTTCGATCTTGTTCTTCAGCGTCGCGGCGTTGAACGGTTTGACGATGTAGTTGTTCACACCGGCCTTTTTGGCGGCGATGACGTTCTCGGTCTTGGACTCGGCCGTGATCATGATAAACGGCGTCATCGCAAGATTGGCATCGGCACGGACTTCCTTGAGCAGGTCGTAGCCGGTCATCGGCTCCATGTTCCAGTCGGAGATCACGAGACCGTACTTCTTGGTGCGCATCTTGTTCAGCGCCGCCGAACCATCGCTGGCGTCGTCGATATTCTCGAAACCAAGCTGCTTGAGCAGATTCCGGATGATGCGGATCATGGTGTTGTAATCATCCACCACCAGAACAGACATCGACAAATCAACCGCCATCTCGAGCCCCCTGCCGTCAGATTTTCTATGTGTGCCGAAATCGCCAAAAGCCCGCTGAAGCGGGCCATCCTCGAGAGCAAACACCGGTATTTTCCGCCGGTCACTGCGCCTCGCGGGTCCGCTGTCATGATTACCACCAGCCCTTAAACAGCGCGTTAACCGGCCGCTCGAAAGGTGCCGCCGGACGCCAAGCCGACTTGACTTCGATCCGGCCGCAACGTCACGGTCCGCCACTGAAACCCTTCAATGAACGCGATAATGGCCTCGGGATTTACGATTATTCGCGATATCGCTCCCGCTGCCGCTATTCCTAAAGGAGGAGTGGTGGCAATGGGAAATTTCGATGGCGTTCACCTCGGCCACCGCGCGGTCATCGCAGCCGCGTTCGAAATGGCCCGCTCCCGCGGAAAGCCTGCCTTCGCGGTGACCTTCGAGCCGCACCCGCGGAAGTTCTTCAGTCCGAATGCCTCGCAGTTTCGCCTGACCGACGAAACCAACAAGCTGCGGCTTTTGGCGGGCACCGGTCTCGACGGTGCCGTGGTCATGACCTTCGACGCCGCGCGGGCCGGCACGACAGCGCAAGATTTCATTCACCATGATCTGATCGAACGCCTCGGAGTCAGCGGCATCGCCGTCGGATACGACTTCCGTTTCGGCAAGGGCCGGGTGGGATCGCCGAGCCTGCTTGTCAGCGAGGCCCCGCGCCTCGGGATCGAGGTGGACGTGCAGCCTCCTGTCGACATCGACGAACGCGCGGTCTCGTCCAGCGCCGTCCGCATGGCGCTTGCGGAAGGCCGGATCGCGGACGCCACCGCGATGCTCGGTGGGCCATGGTTCGTGACCGGCGAGGTGATCCACGGCGAGAAGCGAGGCCGCAGCCTCGGCTATCCCACCGCCAACATCCGCCTCGATCAGGATTGCGGCCTCAAGCATGGTATCTATGCCGTGCGCGTCGGCCGCGGCAAGGGAAAGGATCACCGGCGCTTCGACGGCGTTGCGAGCTTCGGCCGCCGTCCGACATTCGACAACGGCGCGCCGCTGCTCGAGGTATTCGTGTTCGACTTCCAGGGCGACCTCTACGGGACCATGCTGGACGTCGCCTTCATCGGCTTCATCCGCGACGAACTGAAGTTTGATGGTGTCGAGGCACTGGTTCGTCAAATGGACGATGACAGCCGCCCGTGCCGAACCCAGCTCGCCGCCGCCCCTGATGCATTTCCGAAGCTGGGAGAGATCGGCTGAAGACCGAAAAGCAGAAGATGCTCGCGGGCGAACTGTATCGCCCTGGCGACCACGAGATACAGGCCGAGCAAGGTGCGAACAGCGTATGGCTCGCGCGCTACAACGCGGCGATGGGGCTTCCGGAAGCCCAACGCTACGAACTGCTCACGCAGCACCTTCGGCCGCGTCGGCGCAGGCGTCGTGATCCGGCCTCCGTTCTCCTGCGATTTCGGCTACAATATCTTTCTTGGCGACGGCGTATTTCTCAATTTCAACTGCGTTATCCTCGACGTGGTCCATGTCAAGGTCGGTGACCGCACCCAGATCGGTCCAGCGACCCAGATCTATGCCGCCGACCATCCTCGTGACGCTCAGACAAGGCACGAAGGGCTCGAGTTCGGCAGGCCTGTTCGAATTGGCTCCGATGTCTGGATCGGCGGAGGCGCGATCATCCTTCCCGGCGTCGCTATCGGCGACGGAGCGGTCATAGGCGCCGGCAGCGTGGTGACGCGGGATGTCGCAGCAGGCGTGACGGTGGCGGGAAATCCTGCGCGTCGTCTCCGGAGCGGAAGTTGAATCACGACCCAGCGCTTTGCCATTCCCTCGGCTGACTGCTATGGACATTCCCATGTTTGCGCGGCGCACCATTCCAAGCATTAGCGGCCCGGCTTTCGCCTGAGCTTCGCTCGGCGCAAGACCGGGACCACCCCACTTCTCCGCGCCATTCAGCCAAAGCCAGAAGCCTAGCCATATGTCCGACAAGTCGCAGAAATCCGCCGCGAAAGCCGACGCCCCCGATTACGCCAAAACCCTCTTTCTGCCGCAGACGGAATTTCCGATGCGCGCGGGGCTGCCGCAGCGCGAGCCGGAAATCCTGAAGCGTTGGACCGACATCGACCTCTTCGGACTTCTCCGCAAGGCCGCGAAGGATCGCGCCAAATTCGTGCTGCACGATGGCCCGCCCTATGCCAACGGCAACATCCATATCGGCCACGCGCTCAATAAGATCCTGAAGGACGTGGTGACCCGAAGCCAGCAGATGCTCGGGCATGATTCCAACTACGTGCCGGGATGGGACTGCCACGGCCTGCCGATCGAATGGAAGATCGAGGAGGAGAACTACCGCTCCAAGGGCAAGACGAAGCCGAACTTCAAGGACTCCGCAGCGATGGTGGCGTTTCGCAAGGAATGCCGCGCCTATGCGGAGAACTGGCTGAACGTGCAGCGCGAACAGTTCAAGCGTCTCGGCATTATCGGCGACTGGGATCATCCCTACGCCACCATGACCTATCCGGCCGAGGCGCAGATCGCGCGCGAACTGATGAAGTTCGCCGCTAATGGCACGCTCTATCGCGGCTCCAAGCCGGTGATGTGGAGCGTGGTGGAGAAAACGGCGCTGGCGGAAGCCGAGGTCGAGTATGAGGACCACACCAGCGATACGGTGTGGGTGAAGTTTCCGGTGACCTCGCCGGCGCACGGCGCGCTGGCGCAAGCGAGCGTGGTGATCTGGACCACGACGCCGTGGACGCTGCCGGGCAACCGCGCCATCAGCTTCTCGAACAAGATCGCCTATGGTCTTTACAAGGTCACCGATGCACCTGCCGACAACTGGGCGAAAACCGGTGATCTTCTGATCCTCGCGGACAAACTTGCCGAGGACGTGTTCAAGCAGGCGCGCGTTACCGCATTCGAGAAAGTTCGCGACATTCCCGCCGACACGTTGGATGCGGTGGAGTGCGCGCATCCGCTGAAAAGCTTTTCCGGCGGCTACGAATTCACCGTGCCGCTGCTGGAAGGCGATCACGTCACCGACGATACCGGCACCGGCTTCGTCCACACCGCGCCCGGCCACGGCCGCGAGGATTTCGACATCTGGACTCACAACGCGCGCGAGCTTGAGACGCGCGGAATCATTTCGACAATTCCCTATACCGTCGACGAGAACGGCGCGCTGACCGCGCAGGCGCCGGGTTTCGAAGGCAAGCGCGTCATCGACGACAAGGGCAACAAGGGCGACGCCAACGAGGCGGTCATCAAGGCGCTGGTCGAACGCGGCATGCTGCTCGCCCGTGGGCGTTTGAAACATCAATATCCGCATTCGTGGCGCTCGAAGAAGCCGGTGATCTTCCGCAACACGCCGCAGTGGTTCATCGCGATGGATCGGGACATCGCTGACAATGGCAAGGCGAAGCACGGCGACACACTGCGCGCCCGCGCATTGCAAGCAATCAGCGTCACCCAATGGGTACCGCCGGCCGGCCAGAACCGCATCACCGGCATGATCGCCAACCGGCCCGACTGGGTGATCTCGCGCCAGCGCGCCTGGGGCGTGCCGATCGCGGTGTTCGTGCGCGAGACGGGCGATGGCTCCGCCGAAATCCTGATCGACGACGCCGTCAACAAGCGCATCACCGACGCCTTCGAGACGGAAGGCGCGGATGCCTGGTACACCGATGGCGCGCGCGAGCGTTTTCTGGGCATCGCGCGCCAACGAGGACTGGCGCAAGGTCGACGACATTCTCGACGTCTGGTTCGACTCCGGCTCGACGCACGCTTTCGTGCTGGAAGATCCCCTGCACTTCCCGGGCCTCAAGGACATCAAACGCAAGGTCGACGGCGGCCAGGATACCGTGATGTATCTGGAAGGCAGCGACCAGCATCGCGGCTGGTTTCACTCATCGCTATTGGAAAGCTGCGGCACCCGCGGCCGCGCGCCTTATGATGTGGTGCTGACCCACGGCTTCACGCTCGACGAGAACGGCCGCAAGATGTCCAAATCTCTCGGCAACACCGTCGATCCTCAGAAAGTCATCAGAGATTCCGGTGCCGACATCCTGCGGCTGTGGGTCTGCGCAACGGATTATGCCGACGATCAGCGCATCGGTCCGGAAATTCTCAAGAACACCATTGAGACCTATCGCAAGCTGCGCAACACAATTCGCTGGATGCTCGGCACGCTGCATCACTTCAATCGCGACGAGGCCGTTGCGATCTCCGACATGCCCGAACTCGAGCGCTTGATGCTGCACCAGCTTGCAGAACAGAGCGCCGTGGTGCGCAAGGCCTATGCGGAATTCGACTACAAGACGGTGGTCGCAAGTCTCGCGGCTTTCATGAACACCGAACTATCGGCGTTCTATTTCGATATCCGCAAGGACACGCTTTACTGCGAACCGCCGTCGTCGACGGCGCGCAAGGCCGCGCTGACCGTGATCGACAAACTTTGCGATTCAATCCTGAAATGGCTGGCGCCGGTGCTCTCGTTCACGACCGAAGAAGCGTGGCGGCTATATCGGCCGGATGCAGAACCGTCGGTGCATCTGACACTGTTCCCGGAGAGCTTCGACAACTTTCGCGACGACGCCCTGGCTGCGAAATGGGAGACCGTCCGCGCGGTGCGCAGCGTCGTCACCGGCGCGCTGGAGCTTGAGCGTGCCGCCAAGCGGATCGGCTCCTCGCTCGAAGCCTCGCCGATTGTCTATGTCGCCGACCGCGCGATGCTTGGCATGTTGTTCGACGTCGATCTTGCAGAGGTCTGCATCACTTCGAACTTTGAAGTGCGCGAGGGCGACGCGCCGGCCGACGCGTTCCGTTTGCCGAACGTCCCCGGCGTGGCCGTGGTGATCGAGAAAGCTGCCGGGGCCAAGTGCGCCCGATCGTGGAAGATCCTGCCGACCGTCGGCAGCGACAAGGAGTATCCCGACGTGTCGCCACGCGACGCGCAGGCGCTGCGGGAATGGAAGGCGCTGGGAGTGACCGTGTGACCGCCGCGGTTATTCGCTCCGGCATCGTTGCGGCCGTCGCGGCGCTGATTGCCGATCAGGCGTCCAAGCTCTGGCTTCTGTTCGCGTTCGATATCGGCCACCGTGGCGCCGTCAGCGTCACGCCGTTCTTCGACCTCGTGCTGGCCTGGAACACCGGCATCAGCTATGGCTGGTTCCAGAACGACAGTCCCGGCGGTCGCCGCGATCCTGCTCGCGATCAAGGCCGTCGCGGTGGTCCTGCTGGCGATCTGGATGGCGCGGTCGCAGACCCGCTATGGCGACAATTGGCCTCGGCCTCATCATCGGCGGCGCCATCGGCAACGCCATCGACCGCTTCGCCTATGGCGCGGTGGTGGATTTCGCCCTGTTTCATGTCCAGATCGCAGGTAAAACCTATAACTGGTACGTATTCAACCTTGCCGATGTGGCGATCGTTGTCGGGGTGATAGCCCTGCTGTATGATTCCTTCCTCGGGACATCCGCCGCAAAAGCGCCCTGATCCGGGACGATAGGGACTTGCTCGGAATGCCGGCGGCTTTTGGCTGCGATCCGCTCGAAAAAACTGAACAGGATGAACGTGATGCGCAAGACCGAACGGAACGGTTGGGACGTGCTCGAGGCTTCGGGAACGCTGCTGCGCGGCGTTCGCCTCGCCGCCGTTGCCGCGGGTATCGCCATCGTGCTGTCGTCCGGCATGGCCCGTGCCCAGGACGATGAGATAACGCCACCTTCGAGGAGAAAATCATCAAGAACCTCATGAGCGGCCTCGGCGCCACCAACATGGACAACTCAAGGCATCGAGTATCGCGAGCGGTCGCCGCTGGTGATTCCGCCGAAGCATCGAATCTGCCGCCGCCGGGCTCGGCCGCGGCCGAAGTCAAGGACCCGAACTGGCCGAAGGACCCCGACGTTCAGCGTCGCAAGGAGGCGGTCGCCGCCAACAAGAACCACAAGCCATCGCCTCGGAGGCGGACAATCGATTTTGCCGAGCAAGCTCGCGCCGAGTGGTTCCGGCGTCACCACACGACGGGCTGAGACGGAAGAGTCGGGCAAGCCGCAAAGCGACAATCCGTCGCTCAGCCCCTCGCAACTCGGCTTCACCGGCAAGCTCAGCGAATCTTTCGGCGGCAACAAATCGGAGACCGCACCGTTCACGGGTGAGCCGGACCGGGAAAAACTGACGCAGCCGCCGACGGGCTATCAGACTCCGTCGCCGAACTTCGCTTACGGCACCGGACCGAAGGAAGCTCCTCGGCAACAACCTATACCGACGTCAACAGCGGCAAAGAGGTCACGTACTAACTCACGGTCACGCCGGTATCGGGGCCACGCGACCGGACAGCAGCCGGCCGTCTTCTGCCCGGTTCACGCAACTTGATGCAGCTTGCCTTCGGCGCTCGTCAGGAGCAGACGACACCCCCGGAATGACTGAATTCGCTCCAGCAAAAGGACTGACGGCAACCGTGATCGTTCAGACAAATTGCCGCCGATGCACGCCATGACAGCAGCTGCGACGACTGGCCATCCACGCTCTCGCGGCGCTGGCCCTGTGTCTTGCGCTCCTGTTTGCCTTCTCAGCAGCTCAGGCGCAGACCGTCACCTCTCAACGCCCGATCACGTTTACCCTGGCCAACGGGCTCGCGGTCGTGATCATTCCCGATCACCGGACGCCGGTGGTCACGCAGATGATCTGGTACAAGGTCGGTTCGGCTGACGAAACGCCCGGTAAATCGGGGCTCGCGCATTTCCTTGAGCATCTGATGTTCAAGGGCACCGCCAAACATCCCGCCGGCGAGTTTTCCCAGACCGTGCTGCGGGTCGGCGGCGACGAGAATGCCTTCACCTACTTCGACTACACCGGCTACTACCAGCGCGTCCCCCGCGATCAACTCGCGAGCATGATGGCGTTCGAGGCCGACCGCATGACCGGCCTGGTGCTGAAGGACGAAAACGTGCTGCCCGAGCGCGACGTGGTGCTCGAGGAATACAACATGCGCGTCGCCAACAATCCCGACGCGCGGCTGATCGAACAGATCATGGCCGCGCTGTATCTCAACCATCCGTATGGCCGCCCGGTGATCGGCTGGCATCATGAGATCGAGAAGCTCACCCGCGAGGATGCGCTCGCCTTCTACAAACGGTTTTATGCGCCGAACAATGCAACGCTGGTAATCGCCGGCGACGTGGACGCGCAGGAGATTCGTCCCGAGATCGAAAAGACCTTTGGCCAGTGCCGCCGCAGCCCGCCATTCCGGCGGCTCGTATCCGTCCGCAGGAACCGCTGCCGGTCGCGCCACGGACGGTCACGCTCGCCGATCCTCGCGTCGAGCAGCCTGAGCTGCGGCGCTATTATCTCGTTCCCTCCGCGACCACCGCCGCAGCCGGCGAAAGTCCCGCGCTGGATGTGCTTGCGCAATTGATGGGCGACGGCAGCAACTCCTATCTCTACCGCGCGCTGGTCGTCGACAAGCCGCTCGCCGTCAGTGCCAACGCCTCCTATCAGGGCACCGCGGTCGATGCGACCCAGTTCTCGATCGCGGCGGCGCCGAAGCAGGGTGTCAGTTTCGCCGAGGTCGAGCAGGCCATCGACGCGGTGATCGCAAACCTCACGACAAACTCCGATCCCCGCGGAGGACCTCGAGCGCGTGAAGACGCAGTTGATCGCGCAGGCGATCTACGCCCAGGACAATCAGGCGACGCTGGCACGCTGGTACGGCGCGGCCGTGACGGTCGGATCTGAGCGTCGACGAGATCAGGAACTGGCCGGATCGCATCCGTGCCGTGACCGCCGCGCAGGTTCGCGACGCCGCGCAAAAGTGGCTGGTGAAGACGCGGTCGGTCACGGGATACCTGATCAAGGACACCACGCCGAAGCGCGAGGAGAAGCGGTCGTGAGATTTACCCGGACCGGCGCGGCGCGCCTCCTGCTTCGCCGCCGTATGTTTCGCATTGACCTCCCTGGCCGCGATCCCTTCGTTCGCAGCGACGAAAATCCAGCATCTGGTGACGCCGGGAGGTATCGAGGCCTGGTTCGTTCAGGACGCCACCGTTCCGCTGGTGGCGATGGAATATGCGTTCGCGGGCGGCGCGGCTCAGGACCCTGCCGACAAGCCGGGCGTCGGCTACATGGTCGCCAGCCTGCTCGACGAAGGCGCCGCCGATCTCGACTCCAAGACCTTCCGTGAACGGCTTGACCGCCGCGCCATCGAGCTGAGCTTCAGCATCGAACGCGACCGGTTCCGCGGCTCGTTGCGGATGCTCAAGGAACACAGCGACGAAGCATTTGGCCTGCTGCGGCTTGCCCTGACCTCGCCGCGCTTCGACGCTGATGACGTCGAGCGCATCCGCTGCGCAGATCATGTCCCAGCCTGCGCCGCAACTCGACCAATCCGAATGCGCTTGCCGGCCTCAACTTCTCGAGCTCGCATTCGGCGATCATCCCTATGGTCATCCCATCGCACGGCGCGCTCGAAAGCATTCCAACGATCCAGACCGACGACCTCAGAAATTACGTGCGGCGCGTGCTGGCGAGAGACAAATTGAAGATCGCGGTCGTGGGCGACATCGAGCCGGCAGCTCTCGCAAAGACTGCTGGATCAAACTTTTGGAGGTCTGCCCGCGAAGGGCGACCTCGCACCCGTTGCCGACATTCTCGCTGCGAAGCCGCCGCAACGTGCGTTCGTTCCGCTCGACGTGCCGCAAACCGTGGTCATGTTCGGCGGTCCCGGCGTCAAGCGTCACGATCCTGATTTCATGGCGGCCTACATTGATAACCACATTCTCGGCGGCGGCTCGCTGTCGTCGCGGCTCTATCGCGAGGTGCGCGAAAAGCGCGGCCTCGCCTATTCCATCTCGGAATCGCTTCTGTGGATGGACCATTCGGCGCTGTTCGCGGGCACCACCGGGACTCGCGCGGACCGCGCCGGCGAGAGCGTCGATGCCATCAACAAGGAAATCAAGCGTTTTGCCGAAGACGGGCCGACGCCGAAGGAGCTCGACGAAGCCAAGTCCTATCTGAAGGGATCGCAGATGCTGGAGCTCGATACCTCTTCGAAGCTCGCCACCGGCCTGCTGCAATATCAGACGGACAATCTGCCGATCGACTACATCGAGAAGCGCAATTCCATCGTCGATGCCGTCACCCTCGACCAGGCCAGAGCAGGTCGCGAAGAGGCTGTGGGGACAGGGGCTTCTGACCGTGATCGTGGGACGCTCACCGCAGACGGAAGCGCAACCCGCAGCGGCGCAGCCGACTGCAGCTCGCCCGCGCCTCAACCTGCCGCGCATTGACGGCGCAGGTAGGCAACAAACGAGGTATGGTGCCGCTGCCTGATTCCGCCGCGGACAGGCGAATCCAGGTGACTGCCATGCTGCGGATCACCCGCAATATCGTGATCGACGAAAACGACATCGAGATCAGCTTCATTCGCGCGTCTGGACCTGGCGGCCAAAACGTCAACAAGCTCTCGACTGCGGCGCAATTGCGCTTCGACACTCGCCGCTTGACGCTCGACCCCGACGTCGCCGCGCGGCTCGTCCGGCTCGCCGGGCAGCGTCTGACCAAGGACGGCGTGATCGTGATCCATGCCCAGCGCTTTCGGACCCAGGAGCGCAACCGCGCCGACGCCACCGACCGCCTGATCGAATTGCTGCGCCAGGCCGCGATCCGGCCGACCCCGCGCCGCGCTACCAAGCCGACTCTTCGGCTCGAAGCAACGCCGGCTTGAGAGCAAGAAGCGTCGCGGCGACGTCAAGGCGAGACGTGGACGGACGTCTTCCGAGGACTAATCCCGCGCGGACGTGCCGCCGACCAATGCGGCGAAGCGAAGCATCGCGCGTTGCACGCGACCGCCGCGCTCCGAACGCAGACCCTCAATCAATCCGGGACATCCGGATTTGCCCCCATGCAATCGGCGCTGCGAACGCCTAAACTCGGTCGCAACCAGCACTGAGCCGCGCATGCCCGTCCGCCAGCTTCCCGAGACTGTCGTCAACCGCATCGCCGCCGGCGAAGTGGTCGAGCGTCCGGCCAGCGTCGTCAAGGAGCTGGTTGAGAACGCGATTGACGCCGGCGCGGCCCGCATCGACGTCTTCACCGACGGCGGCGGCCAGCCGCCGCATCGGCGTCACCGACGACGGCGCCGGCATGGCGAAGGACGACCTCGCGCTCGCGGTGGATCGCCATGCCACCTCGAAACTCGACGACGAGGATTTGCTGCGCATCCGCACGCTCGGCTTTCGCGGCGAAGCACTGCCGTCGATCGGAGCGGTCGCCAAGCTCTGCATCACCACACGCGACGCCCGCGAGCCGCATGCGTGGTCGCTCAACGTCGAAGGTGGACAGAAATCCGCGATCATGCCGGCGGCCTGACGCAAGGCACGCGCGTCGAAGTCGCCGATCTCTTTTATGCGACGCCCGCACGGCTGAAATTCCTCAAGACCGATCGGACCGAAGCCGAGGCGATCCGCGAGGTGGTGCGGCGGCTGGCAATGGCGCGGCCTGATATCGGTTTTACCCTCGCAGGCGAAGGGCGTGCGCCAGCGACGTGGACGGCGGCGCTGCCGGGAGCGGCGGGACGATTGACGCGACTGGGCGACATTCTCGGCGGAGACTTCCGTTCCGCTGCCATCGCGGTGCGCGCCGAACGCGAGAGCGTCATCGTCGAGGGCTTTGCTGCCGCGCCGTCGCTGACCCGCGCCAACGCGCTCGGCCAATATCTGTTCGTCAACGGCCGTCCGGTGCGTGACAAGCTGATCTGGGCGCGGTGCGCGCGGCCTATTCCGACTACCTGCCGCGCGACCGTCATCCGGTGGTGGCGTTGTTCGTCACAACGGACCCGCAAGAGGTCGACGCCAATGTCCATCCCGCGAAGACGGAAGTGCGATTCCGCAACGCCGGGCTGGTGCGCGCGCTGATCGTGCACGCGCTGAAGGAAGGTCTGGCGCGCGAAGGACGACGCACGGCCGCGAACAGCGACGGCGCGGTGCTCACGGCATTTCGTCCCGCGACGTCCTCGCGCCCTGCCAACTGGGATTGGCGGCAATCGCCTGCCTCACCTGTCGGCGCGCGACCATGGATGCGGCGGCCGACTGCTGACCGCCTTCGCCGAACCTGGACAAACCGCATTCGACGTGGGTGCGCCCAGCGCGGACGTGCGCTCTGACGCTCAATCTTCCGTGTGGATCTGATCGATCGGCCGCTCGGCGCGGCGCGCACCCAGATTCACGAGACTTATATCGTGTCGCAAACCCGCGACGGCCTGATCGTCGTGGACCAGCATGCCGCGCACGAACGCATCGTTTACGAGCAGCTGAAGGCCGCGCTCGAGCGCGACGGCGTGCAGCGGCAGATCCTTCTGATTCCCGACATCGTCGAACTGGACGAGGCCACCGTCGAAAAGCTGATCGACCGTGCAGCTGAGCTGGAAAAATTCGGCCTCGCGATCGAGTCCTTCGGACCCGGCGCGGTCGCCGTGCGCGAGACGCCGTCGCTGCTCGGCAAGTCCAATGCGGCGCGCGCTGCTGCGCGATCTCGCCGAGCACATGGCGGAATGGGATGAGACGCTTCCTCTTGAACGACGCCTGATGCATGTCGCGGCCACGATGGCGTGTCACGGTTCGGTGCGCGCTGGACGAATCCTCAAGCCCGAGGAAATGAACGCGCTGCTGCGCGAAATGGAGACACGCCGAATTCAGGTCAGTGCAACCATGGCCGCCCGACCTATGTGGAGCTGAAGCTCGCCGATATCGAGAAGCTATTCGGGCGGCGATAGCGAACATAGCGATGCGGCGGGCGGACTGCACACGATGCCGACCAAGCCTGCGCTTCGGGCAACAGTCATGTGCTCCGCAAAAAAACGAACTCCGTGTCGTCATAGGCGCGCCGCTCGAGTTGCTCAAATCCCTCTGGCGCGGAGAAACCCGCGGCCTTGGCCTCCTCGACAACGAGCAGCGCCTTGTCGGTCAGCCAGCCACCATCGCGCAGCGAGGCGAGCGCCTTGTCGGCAAGCTGCATCCGGTACGGGGGATCGAGAAACACCAGCGAGAACGGTGTGAGGGGATGCGCAGGCCCGAGATTGGTCGCATCGCGGCGATAGACCTTCGTCACGCCACCGAGCCCGAGCGCCTCGACGTTGTTGCGGAGCAGCGCGCGCGCCTCGGCGCCGTTATCAACGAACAGCGTGAACTTCGCTCCTCGCGACGCCGCTTCGATGCCGAGCGCACCGGTGCCCGCAAACAGATCAAGCACGCGCGCATCCGCGACCGGATCGTCATAGGCATGAACGAGGATGTTAAACAGCGACTCGCGCAGCCGATCGGCCGTTGGCCGGATCTGTTGTGTTGATGGCGATGCGAGATTGCGGCCTTTCAGCCGCCCGCCGACGACGCGCATCGATCAGTCCCGCGGCGTCAGATCGCGCTTGCCGTGATAGCCACGCTTCGGCCGGCGAGGCGGACCGTAGCCATTGGCCTCAGATTCGTTGCGCGCCCGCGCCTCATCGCTGCCGGTCCGCTGCACCACGACGCTGCGGCCCTTGCGATCCGCGATCACCGCGCGCTTGGTTCTTGCCTTGTTGTCTTTCTTGCTGCGCAACGGTGTACCGTCGCGGCCGAGCTTTGGTTCGGTGTCGGCTTCGGCGGCCGCGCCTGCGAAATTCGCGTTGGCGAGCGCGGCAATCTTCTCACCAAGCTGTTCACGCAGCACGCGGGTCTTGACCTCCTCGACCTCACCTTCCGCGATCTCGGCAAGCTGGAACGGCCCGTAGGAGATACGGATCAGCCGGTTCACTTCAAGCCCGAGATGCGCCATCACGTTGCGCACTTCACGATTCTTGCCCTCGCGGATCGCAAAGGTCAGCCACACGTTGGCGCCCTGATCGCGTTCCAGCGTGGCGTCGATCGAACCATACTTGACGCCATCGACCTCGACGCCGTTTTTCAACTGATCAAGCTGAGCCTGCGTCACCTCACCATGGGCGCGAACACGATAGCGCCGCAGCCAGCCGGTGTCGGGCAATTCCAACGCGCGCGCCAGGCCGCCGTCGTTCGTCAGCAGCAGCAGTCCTTCGGTGTTGAAATCAAGCCGGCCAATACTGATCAGGCGCGGCAAACCCTCGGGCAGGTTGTCGAATACGGTCGGCCGACCTTCGGGATCGGCGTGGGTCGTCATCAGTCCGCGCGGCTTGTGATACAGGAACAGCCGCGTGCGCTCGCGCTCCGGCAACGGCTGGCCATCGACCGTGATGACGTCGCGCGAGGTGACATCAAGCGCTGGCGAATTGATGATGCGGCCGTTGACGGCAACGCGGCCTTGCGTGACCCATTCCTCGGCGTCGCGGCGCGAGGCGAGGCCCGCGCGCGAGATCACTTTGGCGATGCGTTCGCCGGCCTTCTTCGGCTTTGGCTCGGGCGGCGTGCGCGCGCCGGTCGTCGTCAGGCTTGCGTTCGCGATAGGCGCCGCGTCCCCCGAACGCCGGACGTTTTGCGAAAACCTTGCTGTCGTCCTCATTGTCACGACGCGGGCGATCGTCGCGATCATTGCGACGGGGACGATCCTCGCTATCGTCGCGGCGTGCCGCTCCTGCCAAGCATTGCGGGCACCACGAGGACGGTCGCCGTCGGGACGATCCTGTCGCGGGCGATCGAAGCGAGGACGATCATCGGAGTGGACGATCATAACGCGGACGGTCGCCTTGCGGACGATCAAACTTGCGGGGACCACGATCGGCACCCGCAGTGCGCTCAGGACGATCCTCGCGTGGTTTCGAAAATCGTGGACGCCCGGCGCCGCCGCGATCATCACGCGGGCCAGCGTCACGCTTCTGCCACGGCTTTTCGTCGCCCTTGTCGCGATCCTCACGGTCACCAAACTCCTTGCGCGGTCCACGCGAGCCGCGGTCGGGTCGTCCCGCGTGAAAACTTCTTGTCGCCGAAGGGGCGATCTCCGCGCGGCGTATACGGACGCTTCTCGTCGCCACCCTCGCGCGGCGGACGCGCGCTATAAGGTCGATCACCTTGCGGTCGCGCACGCTGCGGACGGTCGCCGTCTTTCCGAAAACCCTCGCCGCGTGGGGTGTAGGGACGCTTCTCGCCAAATTTCTTATCGGCAAAACGCCCTGCAGGACGTGTGTCGCCACTGTCAGCGCGCGCGATCGTCACGTTTGAAGGCTGAGCGCTCGCCGCGAGGTGAATCCCCGCGCGGCGTGTGGGGACGCTTCGCGCCGCCGTCGTCGCGATTGAAACGAGGCCGCGCCGTCTCGCCATCCTCACGCTTGCCCGCGCCCGCATACGGCTTCCTGGCATAGGGCTTCTTGCCAGAAGGCTTCGCGCCATCGGATTTACCGGCATAAGGCCGCTTGTCACCATCGCCTCTGTCGGACTTGCCAGCCAAGCCGCGCTTGGCGAGCTTCTTTTCCGGACCTCGCGCCACGCCGGATCGGCTCTTGGGTTTGTTGCCGCCGGAGGGCCGATCACGCCGGCCGCGCGGGCGTGCATTGTCTTTATCGTTATCGCGGGGCATGAATGATCTCGCTACGGGCACAAGGTCCGACTGAGTGAGAGCGCCTCTTAACAGGGTTCGCGGCGGGATACGAGGCATGACCGCACCATCTTTCATGGACATGGCGCTTGAGGCCGCCGAAAAGGCGGGCAAAGCAGGCGAAGTGCCGATCGGCTGCGTGATCGTGCGGGAAAATGAAGTCATTGCATCGGCAGGAAACCGTACCCTGATCGATCGCGACCCCACCGCCCATGCCGAGATTCTGGCGCTTCGAGCCGCCGCACACGTTCTCGGCAGCGAACGACTGACGGACTGCGATCTCTATGTGACGCTGGAACCCTGCACGATGTGCGCGGCTGCGATCTCGTTCGCGCGGATTCGGCGGCTCTACTACGGCGCAGGAGACCCGAAAGGCGGCGCGGTGGAGTCCGGCGTCCGATTCTTTGCCGCGCCGACCTGCCATCATCGGCCGGAGGTGTATCCGTCCGTCGGCGAAAAGCAAGGCGGCGGCACGCTGTTCTTCACGCGAGGAATCTCCCCTTTCAAGGCGCGGCGCGTAATGACCGATTCTCGCCTCCCTATCCGCCCTTCTCCCGCGCCACCGCCCGAAGGCCGATGTCGCGGCGGCAGAAACCTTCAGGCCATTTGATGCGATCGACCGCCTCATAAGCGTGGGCTTGCGCCTCCGCGACGGTCTTGCCGGACGCGCAGACGTTCAGCACGCGACCGCCATTGGCGAGAATGCGCCCGCCCTCCGCCCTGGTGCCTGCATGGAAAATCTCCACGCCGTCAACCTTGGCGGCATCGTCGAGTCCCTCGATGCGCGTCCCCTTCGCGTAATCGCCGGGATAACCCTTCGCCGCCATCACCACGGTCAATGCCGGATCGGGAAACCAGCGCAGATCGAAATGTTTCAATTGCCCGTCGCAGGCCGCGAACAGCGCCGGCACGATGTCCGACATCATCCGCAGCATCAGCACCTGGCATTCCGGATCGCCGAAGCGGACGTTGTACTCGATCAGCTTCGGTCCCTGTTCCGTGATCATCAGGCCGGCAAACAGCACGCCCTTGAACGGCGCGCCCTTCGCGCGCATGGCGCGCAATGTCGGAACGATGATCTCGTCCATGGTGCGGCGGCACATCTCGGCGGTCATGACGGGCGCCGGCGAATAGGCGCCCATGCCGCCGGTGTTCGGCCCTCGTGTCGCCATCGAACGCACGCTTGTGGTCCTGCGCCGTCGCGAGCGCCAGCGCGTGCTCGCCGTCGCACAGCGCGAAGAACGAGGCCTCCTCGCCACGCATGAATTCCTCGACCACGACCTGCGCGCCGGCGGCGCCGAAACCGCCGCTCGAACATCATGTCGATGGCGGCCAGCGCCTCGTCCAGCGTCATCGCGACGACGACGCCCTTGCCGGCTGCAAGCCCATCGGCCTTGATGACGATCGGTGCGCCCTGCGCGCGGATATAGCTCTTCGCCGCCGCGGCATCGCGGAAGCGCTCCATAGGCCGCGGTCGGAATAGCTGTTGTCGCGGCAGAGATCCTTGGTGAAGCCCTTCGAGCTTTCGAGCTGCGCGGCGGCCTTGCGTCGGCCCGAACGCCTTGATGCCCGCGGTCGCGAGATCGTCGACAATACCTGCGGCGAGCGGCGCCTCCGGACCGACCACGACCAGATCGACCTTGTTGGTTTTGCAGAACGCGATCACCGCGGCATGGTCCGCGATATCGAGCACCACGCATTCGGCCTCGCGCGCGATGCCCGCATTGCCCGGTGCGCACCAGAGTTTCGTCAGCAGCGGGGAATCGGCGATTTTCCAGGCCAGCGCATGTTCGCGGCCGCCGGAACCGAGCAGAAGAATGTTCATGAATGACTGCCGATACAGGATTTTCGGTGGTTTCGAAGCGGTTTAGCATGGTAAGGCGGAGGCGCAACAGAAGTGAGCCTGATGCCCGCAAACCCTGCACAGCTCTTGGCGAACTCGCCGGAATATACCGTCTCCGAGCTGTCCTCGGCGTTGAAGCGCACCGTGGAGGACACCTACGGCCATGTGCGGGTGCGCGGCGAGATATCCGGCTTTCGCGGGCCGCACGCTTCGGGCCACTGCTATTTCGCGCTGAAGGACGAGAGCGCCAAGATCGAGGCGGTGATCTGGAAAGGCGTCCATGGCCGGATGCGGTTCAAGCCGCAGGAGGGCCTCGAGGTCATCGCCACCGGCAAGCTGACCACCTATCCGGGCTCGTCGAAATACCAGATCGTGATCGAGGCGCTGGAGCCTGCCGGCATCGGCGCGCTGATGGCGCTGATGGAAGAGCGCAAGAAGAAGCTCGCGGCGGAAGGCCTGTTCGACGAAGCCCGCAAGCAGCTGCTGCCCTGGCTGCCCGAGGTGATTGGCGTCGTGACCTCCCCGACCGGCGCAGTCATCCGCGACATCCTGCATCGGCTGGAGGATCGTTTTCCGCGCCGTGTGCTGGTGTGGCCGGTGCGGGTGCAGGGCGAAGGCTCGGCGGAACAGATCGCCGCCGCCATCGACGGCTTCAATGCGCTGCCGGAGGGCGGACACATTCCGCGCCCCGATCTCCTGATCGTCGCGCGCGGCGGCGGCTCGCTCGAAGACCTCTGGTCGTTCAACGAGGAGATCGTGGTCCGCGCCGCCGCCGGCAGCATGATCCCGCTGATCTCGGCGGTCGGTCACGAGACCGACGTGACGCTGATCGATTTCGCCGCCGACAAACGGGCGCCGACGCCGACCGCCGCCGCCGAAATGGCGGTGCCGGTCCGCGCCGAACTGGTCGTCGAAGTCTCGGGCCTCGCGGCCCGCGTCATCGTCGCATGGCGACGCGGTCACGACGACCGGCGCACCGAATTGCGCTCCGCCGCCCGCGCGCTGCCGGGAGCCGGCGAGTTGCTCGCCATTCCCCGCCAGAAGGCTCGACGGCGCCGCGGCAGCGCTGCCGCGCGCCTTGCGCGCAAGCACGCACGTGCATCATCGCCGCTTCACGCAGATTTCTGGCGGACTCACGCTGCGCGTGCTGCGCGCGCAGGTCGCCCACGCGAAACAGTCCGTCGCCGCAACCGGCGCGCGGCTCGCGCACTGCACGCAGGTCGTGTTGCGTCACCGCCGCGATCGCTTCGCGGGACTGGCGGTCCGGCTGAAGGCATCACGACTCGCCAACGCGCAGGCGCAGCGCGATCGAGATCGTGCGCGCGAACGAGCGCACCCAACGGCTTGCCGAGCGCGCGCGACGGGCGCTCGTCACCTTGCTACAGCGGCATGAGGCGCGCATCGACGCATTCGGCCAGTTGCTGGCGGCGTTCTCCTATCGGGGCGTGCTCGCGCGCGGCTTCGCGCTGGTGCGCGACGACGCCGGACAGGCGGTGCGGTGCGCAGCGGCGGTCGGTTCCGGCGCACGACTCTCTCTGGAATTCGCCGACGGACAGGTGACGCAACCGCCGACGCCGATCGAACCGCAGCGACATCATCCAGTCCACCAGGGTCGAGTCCCAAGAGCCAGCCCAGACCGGCATCCGGCAGGCGCGCAGCGAAGCCTGCCGATCAGGGAAATCTTTTCTAAAAGGATCATTCGCCGAATTGAAGCGTGAGCGCCGGCCAGCAGGCTGGTGTATCTTGCCGCATGGTCCGGTATGCTACTGATGAGACCGAACTTCGAAAGACGGCCGGATGGCAATGAATTATTGTAAATGAATTATTGTGATCCTGGAGAGAAGCAGTGCTGAATAAATTTGGCCAATCCAGTCAGAGCGAAGCGCAGGTGCAGTATCTCGACGGCGATTTCCGGGTGATTTCGCCGGGAACCTACGTTCGTTGTGCTGTCACCGACGCTCGCATTCCGCTCGACGAGCTGAAATACTGGAGCGTCGACTTGCAGGAAGCCTACGCTCTCCCGAGCGCAGTCTTGCAGCGGCATTACCCGGGCGCATTCAAGACGTCCTCATAACCCTAGAACCCGCTTCTGATGGAATCAGAAGCGGGTTCTAGGATTTGCGTTCGACGCGTTTTCTTCACGCGAACCGGTATCCACTTCGCTCGAAAACGCTCTATCGCCGCGCACGGTTGAGCCGGTCCGTCAGGAACGACCGCAACATCGGTTCATCGTCAAAGGCAAGCCTGACTGCGAAGGGCACGACGGTCTGCGCGAACGCGGCCAGGCTTTCATTATTGCGCAGCCGCGCCAAATCCTTTTCCGTCGTCACCAACGTTAAACCATCCTGCTCGCCAGCGGTCTTGTAGGTCGGCGACGTCGCGTTGCGAAAACGGATAATGGTCCGCGAATGCGCGCTCTGTCACCACATCGACGCCGCAGGCGCGCAGACTGCGGAAGAATCGCGAGGGATCGCCGATTCCGGCAAAGGCGTAGGACACGCCTGCCGCAAAGGGCCGCAACCGAAGCGTCATCCGGAACGACCCGCGCCCGTAATACAGGTCCTCCCTGCGCCTCGATACGTGCTGCAACTTCGTCCGCGGCGGCTCCAAAGCCGACGATCACCAGCGCATCGGTGCGGGCCAGTTGCGGCGGCAGCGGCGCCCGCAGCGGTCCGGCCGGAAAAACCTGGCCGTTGCCGAGGCCGCGATCTCCATCGATCACGATCAGCGAGACATCCTTCGCGAGCGCCGGATTCTGAAAGCCATCGTCCATCAAGATCACGCTCGCCCCCAGCGCGCGGGACGGCGCGACGCCCGCCCTCCGTTGCCGTGACACGATCACGGGGACCGTCCGTGCCATCATCAACGGTTCATCGCCGACATCGGCGGCCGCATGCTCGGTGCGGATCGACGCGCACCGGACCGTCCAGCCGTCCGCCATAGCCGCGGCTGAGCACCACCGGCGTTTCACCGATCGAGCGGAGAATGCCGGCCAGCGCCAGCACGGTCGGCGTCTTGCCGGCGCCGCCGACATGATAGTTTCCGACGCAGATCACCGGTACCCCGGCGCGCAGACCCGTCCGCGCCAGCCGCCGCGCGGCGATCGCGCCGTAAAGCGCGCCAACGGGCATGAGCAACCGCGAGAGCAACGATGACGGCCTGTTCCAGAAGGCCGGCTCACGCATCGGCCGCTCCGTCGTTCCAGCTGCAACTGCAGAAGATACGGCTCGAGCGCGGCCAGCGTGCGATCCAGCGCGCCGCCGAGCCGTTCCACCACCTGAGCCGCGGCCGCCACCGCGGCGGTCGCGGGCCGCGGAATCGTTGAGCAGATAGCCGAGCTGCTTCGTCAGCGCATCGCCGTCGTCGACCCGGCATGCACCGCCCGCGCGGTCGAGCGCGTCATAAACATCGGTGAAGTTGAAGACGTGCGGCCCGTGCACGATGGACGCATTGAGCTTGACCGCCTCGATCGGATTCTGGCCGCCATGCGGCACCAGCGAGCCGCCCATGAAGACGATCGGCGCCAGCCGATAGAACAATCCCAGTTCGCCCATGGTGTCGGCGACATAGATATCCGTCCTCGCCGTCGGCAATTCCTCCAGCGAGCGCAGCGCGACCTGCGCGCCGGACGCCGCGATCATGCGGGCGATCGCTTCGCCCCGGTCTGGGATGGCGTGGAACGATCACCGTCAGCAGCGACGGGAAGTGAACCGCCAGCGTTCGATGCGCGTTGAGCAGGATCTCTTCCTCGCCCGGATGGGTCGACGCCGCCACCACCACCGGACGGCCGCGGGTGACGAACATCAGCCGTTCCAGCCTGGCGTCGTCGGCCGGCGGTGCCTGCACGTCGAGCTTGAGATTGCCGGTCGTGACGACGTTGCGGCTTCCGAGTGCGGTAAATCGCTCCGCGTCGACTTCGGACTGGGCGAGACAGATATCGAACCGGCCCAACAGCGCGGCGATCGTTCCCGGACACCTGCGCCAGCGCGGGAACGAGCGATGCGACATCCGTCCGTTGATCAGCACCATCGGCATACGGCGCGCCGCACCCGCCAGAATCAGATTGGGCCACAGATCCGATTCGATGAAGAGCGCAAGACCAGGTTGCCAGTGATCGAGAAAACGCTCCACGAAGCGCGGCGAGTCGTAGGGCACATACTGGTGAATGATATCCGGCGGGAACCGCTTCGCGACAACGGCCGCCGACGTCACCGTGCCCGACGTGAGCAGAATGCGGATATTCGAGCGCGCGCAGCCGCTCGATCAACGCGGCTGCCGCCAGCACTTCGCCGACACTCGCCCCGTGGATCCAGACCAGCGGGCCTGCGGGGCGGGACTGTCGGGTGATGCCACGACGCTCATCGATGCGCGCCGGATCTTCCTTGCCCTGTTTCAGCCGCCGCTTCAGAAGAACTGGTCGTCAGCGGCCCGGCAGCGGCGGACAGTCTGCGATAGAAGCGCAGCGTCGCCGGCAACGGGCTGGTACCCGCTTTCCGAAGTTCGTGAGACATCGCAACACCCCCTTAACGAACCTCGGAAAGCAAAGGGTACCAGCAACTTTATGATTCTAGTACCGCTTTCGATTTGAAATTCCCGAAGATGAACCCGCTGCAAGTGGTGCAGGAATTTCGAAATCGGCGGTACTAGGCATGACCCGCCTCGTATTCGGGCCGGCCTCGAGTTCGCCGGCCACTGTAAGCGCGGCGCGTCGCGTCGTTCAATGTCGCCTCGAGCTGCGCCCTCAGCGTCTCCATCATGTCCGCGTCGGCGTCGGCAGGAACCACGATCGGCTCGCCGCCGACCAAGAGCGCCGCGTCCGAACGGCAGGTTGATGGTCGTGCGATCCCAGTTCTTGAGCCGGATGAAGCGGCTGGTCGCCATCGCAAACGGCATGATGGCCCGCCCGGATTCGCGCGCCAGCATGATGATGCCGAGACCCGCGACGCGCGAGCGCTTCGGCACATCGGCGGTCAGCGCCATGTTGTAGTTCTCCTCAAGCGCGCGGACCATTTCCTTGAAGGCGCCGATGCCGCCCTTGCGATGAAATGCGGATCCGTGATCGCCGGAGCCGCGGATGGTCTCGATGCCCAGCCGTCTCCGCCGCAAGCGCGTTGAACTCGCCGTCGCGATGGCGCGAGATCAGAACCTTGCCGCGATGATGCGCCCGCCTGATGAACGGCGTCATGAAATGCTGTCCGTGCCAGAACGCGAGGATGACCGGCATCTGCGGCTCGACAATGTCGTAAACATCCTCGGGATCATAGCTGAACCTGTTGGTCAGCCAAACCAGCCGAAGAAAGCCCGCAGCCAGAAGCCCTGCGAACTGCTGAAACCAGCCGGCGCGCAGCAAATTGCGAAACAGTTTTTTCAATGGGCCGGCTTCGTATCTTGACTCGGATCGAGCAGCCGATGGAGGTGCACGACGAAATACCGCATGTGGGCGTCGTCAACCGTCTGCTGCGCCTTCGCCTTCCAGACCGCATAGGCCGACGCGTAGTTCGGATAACAGGCCGACGATCTCGACCTTGTCGAGGTCCTTGAAGGTCGTATGCGCGAGGTCGGTGAGTTCGCCTCCGATCACGAGATGGAGCAATTGCTGGGGCGGGCTGTCTGGCATGGCATGCCGTTGTCCTACGATGTTGCCGGCCATCAGGCAAATACCACGAAAGTCCACCGCCGGCACCTATGGCAGCGGATGTCCTGAAAATGCGCGACGAATGCGCGCGTGACGAGTCACGTCCGGCCGCAACCAACACGCCGTGCGTCACCTCGGCACGATTGTAAAGAATCGCCTCGCCCTCGATCGAGGTCATTCTACCATTCGCCTCATGCACGATCAAATCGGCAGCGGCGAGGTCCCAATCACGGCTCTGGCCGCCGGCGAAGGCCGCATCGATCCGGCCGTCCGCCACCCGGCACAGCCGCAGCGCCAGCGAACCGATCCTGGGATGAAGGACGACATCATTCCGCGACAGGTCAAGCCTTTCCACGAAGCGACTTCGGCCCCGCGATTCTGGAAAAAACCAGAGTCGTCGCCGGGGGTCGCCCGGACCGGCACGCCGTTGCACGACGTGCCCTGCCCGCGCTCGGCAAGGAAGAACTCGTCCGTGGCCGGCGCGAACACCGCCGCGAGCAGCGGCGACACACCCTCCACCAGAGCGACGCTGACGCACCAGTCGTCATGGCCGGCGAGATAGCCGCGCGTGCCGTCGATCGGATCGACGATCCAGACCCTCCTCTTGCCGAGCCGCGAGAGATCGTCGGCGCTTTCCTCGGACAACCAGCCGTAATCCGGAGTCACGCCGCAGCTTGCTGTGCGATGAGATCATTGACGGCGATGTCCGCCTCCGACACCGGCGACGACACTCCCTTGGTCCAGGTTCGCAGCTGGGTGCGGAGCATCGCAAGCGCCAGCAAGCCCGCCTCGCGCACCGTGTCGATCAGTAAGGCGCGGTCCCGCGCTAAAAGGTCTGCGCGGCCGTCGGCGTTAGCGTCCACCAACCGTCAATCCTTCGATGCGTACGGTCGGCGCGTTGGTGGCGTAGCGAAATGCGAGATCGTTGGCCGGTGTCAGCGACTTGAACATCTCGATCAGATGCCCGGCGATGGTGATCTCGCTGACCGGATACGTGATCTCGCCGTTCTCGATCCAGAATCCGGAAGCGCCGCGACTATAGTCGCCGGTCACGCCGTTGACGCCGGATCCGATCAGGTCGGTGACGTAGAAGCCCTGCTTGATGTCGCGCAATCAACTCGCGCGGCGTCAGTTCGTCCCGCTTCGAGATGCAGGTTGTACGATCCCGGCGACGGCGACGACGAGACGCCGCGGTGGGCGTGACCGGTCGTAGTCAGTCCGAGTTCGCGCGCGGTCGCCGAATCCAACAGCCACGACGTCAGAACGCCGTCGTCGATCACCGCGAGCTTCTTCGTCGCGACGCCTTCAGCGTCGAAGGATTGCGAGCGCAAACCGCGCACCCGCAAGGGATCGTCGACGATCCGGATTCCCTTCGCGAACAACTGCTGACCGAGCCGATCTTTCAGGAAACTGGTCTTGCGCGCGATCGACGCGCCATTGGCAGCGCTGACGACATGACCGACCAGCGACCCCGCAACGCGAGGATCGAACACCACCGGCACCTTGCAGGTGGCGACCTTGCGCGGATTGGCGCGCGCCACCGTGCGTTCGCCGGCGCTGCGGCCGATGCTGGCCGGAGACATGAGATCAGATCCATGAAGCGCGGAGCTGAAATCGTAATCGCGTTCCATGCCGGTGCCGTCGCCGACGATCGCCATCATCGAGATGCTCTTGGCTCGAACGCAGATAGCATCCGTGGAAACCCGTGCTCGTCACCAGCACCATGCCGCCGATGCCGGCGGACGCCGACGCGCCACCGGATTTGGTCACGCCCTTGACCGCAAGACCTGCCGCCTCAGCTTCGACCGCGCGGCGCTCGAGTTCCGCCGTCGACGGCGTCACCCGGTCGAGCAGATCGAGATCGGGGAAATTCCGCGCCAGCAATGACGGGTCGGCCAGCCCGACATAGCTGATCCTCGGGCGCAACGCGCGCCATCGCGACAGCGCGTTCGGCGAGTTTCGCAACATTGTCGCCGCCGACATCGTTGGTCGAGACCGTGGCCTGCCGCCGTCCGACCAGCACACGCAGTCCGACGTCATCGCCCTCCGACCGTTCCGATTCCTCGACGCGGCCGTCGCGAACCTCGACGCCTTGTGAGACGCCACGCACGGCAACCGCGTCCGCGGCATCAGCGCCTGCGCGCTTCGCCGCCTCGACCAGTCGCTCGGCGAGTTCACTGAGTGCGGATTGATCGAACAGTTCGGAAGCGACGGATTTCGGCGATGACGTATTTGGTGAAGAGATCACGAACAAAATCCCGGGGATTCGAGCAAGACCTGCGCGCAAGCGGGTCTCGTCATGAGATGTGCTTATTTTACGCGGACTTCAAGCATTCAATGATGCCGGAACGGAAGATTTTCCGCGCCTTGGCAAGATCCCGTCAATCATGTCGGCCAAGGGTCTGTCAATCATGCGCGCGAATGATGGGCGAGGCTACCTTCGATTAACCAGCCTTTTTAAGCAAATCCGGACCGCGCTCTGGCAAGCTCTCGCCCATCGACCGGAAACATAATTCCGGCGGGGAGAACGAAGCCGTGAGGCGTCAAACAGCAACAGGCGGGATCAATCCCGCCGGGTCGAGCCGTGGCTTGCGGCTCGACCCTCTTTCACTGCCCGTCAGTTTCGCAGCGCGCGACAGCCGAGCCGACGGCGGCGTCCGGCAGATCGAACTTCATCGCGAACGAGTGACCCTGCGCCGCGCCGTGCGCGGCATGCAGATGACGATCAACGTGCGCGTCAGCGACATTCATCGGCGTCACCGTGCGAGAGACCGCCGATGGGCGAACGCTCGTTCTGCTTCACCGCGATCCGTCGCTTGTCATTCCCCTTCTCGTGACCGAGGACGCCACTGAACGTGCCGTCGCGTGGCAAGCCTGGAGCGAGATCCTCGCGCTTCCGCAGCTTGCCGACGACAAGCGCGATCCGGCGCCGCGTCGACGACGGTGCAATGCGATCAGCGAACGACGTCCGACCTTCCTGATGTGGCGTCGCAGCGGTGATCTGCTCAACCCCGCAGCCGTCTATCGGGGCGAACGCGAGATCATCGCGCGACACTAAAACGTTCGAGAAAGCATCCTCGGCTATTCATTCATTGCCGGGCATTAAACGGAGAATCGCTTCGGGATCATGTCCCGGCATAGCCACGCGCTGGCCAGCAATCCGGCGAACAACAACAGCCCTGCATCGCGGTTGGATTTGAAAATCCACAGGCAGAGACGGGGGTCGCCGATCTCGATCCGGGCGATCTGCCAGGCGAGATGCGCGGCAAAGGCCGCAAGGCCGATCCATGCCGGCCATCGCGCGCCGGCCAAGATGCAACGCAACGCCGATCAGCACGACGGCCAGCCCGTAGAAGATCGCAAGCGCTAAGCGCGTGCGCTCACCGAACAGCAATGCCGTCGACTTGATGCCGATAAGCGCATCGTCGTCCGCATCCTGATGTGCATAGATCGTGTCATAGCCGATCACCCATGCGACCGACCCCGCATACAGCGCCAGCGCGGCCGCATCGATGCGGCCCAGCACACCGCAAATCCCATCAGCGCGCCCCACGAAAACGCGAGGCCGAGCACGACCTGCGGCCAATAGGTGATGCGCTTCATGAAAGGATAGACCGCAACGATGACGAGCGAGGCAATTCCCGTTGCGATGGCAAAGTGGTTGAACTGCAGCAGCACGACCAGCCCGACCAGCGCCTGCGCAACGAGAAACACGAGCGCCTGTGTCACCGTAACCTGTCCCGCCGGAATAGGGCGCGACTGCGTACGCTCCACGCGCGCATCGAGATCGCGGTCGGTGATATCGTTCCAGGTGCAGCCAGCGCCGCGCATCGCGAACGCGCCGATGAGAAACAGCACGATCGTGAGAGGAAGCCGGCTCACGTCACGGGCGACGTGCGAAGCCAGCGCCGTCGACCATAGGCACGGCATCAACAGCAGCCACGACCCGATCGGACGGTCCAGCCGCGACAGCCTGAGATAGGGGCGCGCCCACAGCGGCGCGCGGCTATCGACCCAGTTGCCGACCGAGTCCGCGACGCGCGCAGCCGCATCGCTCATCAAAATTCCGTCATCGGGTGAGAGCGTTGCCGCTCAAGGTATCGAACGTGCTGCCGCCCTTCTTCGGTGTGGTTGCCTCAGGCAATCCGCCGGATGCCGACCCCAGAGCCTCGCTCAGGCTCGGGCCGGCCGGGCCGCGCATCTTTGCCTGCTTCGCCACGTCGCAAACCTTCTGCTCCATCGTCTCGGTCGCCTTGTGGTTGGTGTGCATCTGCTTCCCGACATTGTCGGGAATTCCGCACCTCTGGGAATTCGTATCGATGAATTTGATCATTTTGGCTTCCGCCTGCGAATACTGCCCGATCAGCTTGCAGGCTTCGTCGGGCGGCGCATGACGGGCGCTGGCGGTCTGGATCAACTTGCCGCGTTTCTCAGCCGCCTCACGCAGCGGCATGAACTCCTTCATGCAATCTTCGCCACCGGGCGGACCCGCCTGCTGGCGAGCAGGCGCTCCGAAACTACCCACCGGAGCTGCGCCTGCCTGACGGAAACGCAGCCGGCGCGCCCGTCGTCGCAGAGGTTCCGTTGACGGGGGGAAACGGCAGAATCCTGAGGCGCGGCAGCCTTCTGCGCAGGCGCCCCGTTGACCGGCGGAAACGCCGGATCGTTGACCGTTCCGGTCGCGCTATTAGGCAATGGCGCCGGAAACGGGGTCTGGCCAAGCGCCCCCGTGGTGCCGATAGCGAAAACCGCAAGCGTCAGCGGAACGATCATGCGTAGAATGATCACAGCATTCCTCCGGCAGGGTCAAATGCCCAAGTCCTTTCCCAACAAACGACCTTCCTTGATGTCCGATTTGTACGATTGCGGCCAATTCCTAACAACCCGACGAATTGGGCAAGAGCGCGACGCATGGTCGCGCCGCAATCAGCAACGTCCCCAATATCGCACATTTCCATCGGAATGATGCCGCAGCCGCGCTGTTCAAGGCAAATTGTTCATCGAGTTTGATGGGAACGGAAATCGCTACGCAATTTTCCTCGCCCTGCTCTAGAAGAGTGCTCCCGCAGGATTTCAATCATGCCTCACACCGACTTTCGCAGTCCCCGGCTCTATGTCGATGCACCGCTTGCGGCGGGCAACAGAGTTCCGCTCAACCGCAATCAGGGCAACTATCTCGGTAATGTCCTGCGCCTCGGGACCGGGACGAACGTTCTGGTCTTCAACGGCCGCGACGGCGAGTGGCGCGCAGCGATCTCAGGCCGCAAGCGTCCGGAAAATCTCGAAATCGTCGCCGTGACGAGGAAACAGGACCACCTGCCAGACCTGCGCTACGTGTTCGCGCCGCTGAAACATGCCCGGCTCGACTACATGGTCCAGAAAGCGGTGGAGATGGGGGTCTCCGCACTGCAGCCCGTCCTGACCCGCTTCACGCAGGTCGCTCGCGTCAACGGCGATCGGATGCGCGCCAATGTCATCGAAGCGGCCGAGCAATGCGGCATCCTCAGCCTGGCTGCGGTCGAGGAGCCGGTGTCCCTGGATCGTTGGCTCGGCCGGCGCGCCCCCGAACGCCTGCTGGTATTCTGCGACGAGGCCGCTCTGACGGCAAATCCGGCGCGGACGCTGGAGCCGATGCGCGACGCCGCGCAAGGCATCGACGTTCTGGTCGGTCCCGAAGGCGGCTTCGCTGAAGACGAGCGGGAAAGCCTGCTCAACCAACCCCATACCCTGCGGCTGTCGCTCGGACCGCGCATCCTGCGCGCCGATACCGCCGCGGTTGCCGTCCTCGCCCTTGTCCAGACCGTGCTGGGCGACTGGCAGCCAGAATAGCGGGAGCACCGGGTCAGGCTCGCGCGACAGATCATCTCAAAAGACGAAGTCAGGTTGTTTCGGCACCGCCCGTAATGGTCGGCTTATTTCCCGACCCGACAGCCCCGCCGATGGTCGGAGCAAGCCCCTGCCATGACGTATTCCTGCCTCTCTCGACTTCCGACGTAATCCATTTTTTCTACTTGCAAGTGAATTGCATCTGCATCTTATATGCGATTACAAATTAATTGCAGGAAAAGTATGCGGCGGGTAGTTTTGGGTGTGGTCGCGGGGATGGTGTGCCTGATCGGCTCCCCAACCATGGAGGCGCGGGCACAAGGGCAGCTGCTGCCCGGAATCACCGTCAACGCGCCCAAGCCCGCCAAACGGCGCGCCCGCGTCGCCGTTCGTCGCGTCACTCGAGCGCGGGCGCCAGTGCCGGCGCCGGCGCCGCTCCCCGCCGTGCCGGAACAACCTCGCGCCGACGTGCCCCTCGCCTCAGCAAGCCTGCTCACAGCGAAGCAGGTGCTGGGGCGCGGCGCCGCTTCGCTCGGAGACACGCTCGGGACCACGCCCGGCGTCTCGGCAACGTCGTTCTCGCCGGTGGCGAGCCGCCCGGTGATCCGAGGCCTCGGCGGTTTCCGGGTGCGAACCCAGGAAAACGGCATCGGCTCCGGCGACATGGCCAATCTCGGGGAAGACCACGCCGTGACGATTGATCCGCTATCGGCACAGAACGTTGAGGTCATTCGCGGTCCCGGGACGTTGCGCTTTGGCTCGCAGGCGACAGGCGGCGTGGTCAGCGCCAGCAACAACCGCATCCCAACGACAATTCCGAAGAACGGCATCGCGTTCGAGGCACGCGGCGGCCTCAACAGTGTCAGCACCGGCCGCGACGGCGCGGTACAACTCGATGCCGGCGGCAGCAACGTCGCGATCCATGCCGACGCGTACGCCCGGCAGGCCAACGACTATCGTATCCCCGGCGGCATTCAGACCAATTCCAGCTATCGCGCCGATGGCCACGCGGTCGGCGGCTCCTACATTTTCGATCGCGGTTTCGTCGGCATGTCGTTTCAGGACACAGCGATGACCTACTTCATCCCCGGCATCGATTCCGCCAGGGTGAAAAACCACATCGACCTGCACCAGCAGAAATGGGCGAGCCGCGGCGAGTGGCGCGTGGGAGAAAGCAGCATCGATACGGTGCGCTATTGGCTCGGCTACTCCGACTACAAGCACAACGAGATCAACGGCGTCGGCGCCGCCGCGCTGATCGGTTCGCGATTCAAGAACCAGGAGTTTGAATCCCGCGTCGAGGTCACGCACCTGCCGTTCGCCACCATGCTGGGCGAATTGCGTGGCTCCGGCGGCGTGCAATGGAGCCGGCGCAATTTATCGGTCGCCGGCGCGACCGATCCCCTGCTCGCACCGGCGCAGAATGCCAATCTCGCCGCCTTCCTGTTCGAGGAACTGCGGATCACGCGAAATCTGCGAACACAGGCGGCATTTCGTATCGAGCAGACCGAGACCGACGGCACCGGCGCACGGTTTCCCGCGACGTTCCTGCCACCGCCGAATCAACCCACGGTGTTTCCGGTCGATCGCCGCTTCATGCCAATCAGCGCCAGCGCGGGGCTGCTCTACGATCTACCGCACGACATCGTCGCGCGCACCACGTTGCAGCATGTCGAGCGCGCGCCCGATCCCATCGAGCTGTTCTACAAGGGACCGCACGATACGCCGCGCACGTTCGAAATCGGCGATCCGACCATGACGCTGGAAAAGGCGAACACCGTCGAACTCGGTTTCAAGCGCGCACGTGGCGATACCCGTTTCGAACTGTCGATCTATCACACCCGCTATCAGAACTTCATCTTCAAGAACTTCACCGGTGTCCGCTGTAGCGAGAGTTTCGCATCCTGCGGCACGCCGGGCGCGACCTACGACCAGATCATCTATTCGCAGCGCGACGCCCGCTTCACCGGCGGCGAAATCCAGATCGAGCATGACGTGGCGCGGATGTGGAACGGCATGTTCGGCCTCGAGGCGCAATACGACATCGTCCACGCGACATTCCTCGACGGTAGTTTCGTGCCGAAGATTCCGCCGCAGCGGCTCGGTGGCGGGGTCTATTATCGCGACGCAAACTGGACGGCGCGCGTCAACCTGCTGCACGCTTTCGCCCAAAACAACCTCGGCGCGTTCGAAACGCCGACGCCGGGCTATAACCTTCTGAACGCCGAAGTCAATCACACGACGACGTTGCCGAACGGCGACTGGCCGGTGACGCTCACCGTCGGCCTAAAGGGCGAGAACCTGCTCAACGACGACATCCGCTTCCACCAGTCCTACAAAAAGGACGAGGTGTTGCAGCCCGGCCGCAACTTGCGCCTGTTCGCGTCGATGAAATTCTGACGCAAGGCGCCGTCCGTCGCCGTCAACCTTCTCGGCAAATAGCCGACGGAACGAGGTCGAAACTCACCGCCCGCCGTGCTATGGGCTGCCGCAATGATGTTGACCGGCGGCGCGGCGACTTCGCCATGCCATCGTTATACATCGAATTTCAATATGTTAGGCAGGAGGCGCGACACCCGCGGGCGGCGCGCAGGCTTGGACGATGCCGATGACCGACACGCACGCCTTTGGGGCGACTGGAACCGCCGCCCGGGCAGCAGCCCTGCTGTCGTCATTCATGCAGGCTGGCTATATCAAGGCGGAACCAGCCATCCTTCAACCGGCCGAGCCGTTTTTGGACCTCTCGGGCGAGGATATCCGCAAGAGCCTTTACCTCACGTCCGACTCGGGAGGCGAGGAACTGTGCCTTCGTCCCGACCTCACCATCCCGGTCGCGCGCGACTATCTCGCGTCCAGCAAGGCCGGCAAGCCGGCGGGCTTCTGCTATCTCGGACCCGTGTTTCGCTATCGTGGCGGCCGCTCAAGCGAATTCCCGCAGGCCGGCATCGAATCATTCGGCCGCCAGGACCGCGCCGCCGCCGACGCCGAAATGCTCGCGCTCGGTCTGGAAGCCGTTGCAGCTTTCGGCATCGCCGACGTCGACATCCGTACAGGCGACGTTGCGCTGTTCACCGCGTTAATCGATTCGCTCGACCTTTATCCGGTATGGCGGCGTCGGCTGATGAAGGATTTCAACCGCAAGGTCAGCCTCGCGCTGGATATTGAACGACTGACGCTAGCGTCCGGACCCGGGCACAAGGAATACGAAGGCGTGCTGGCGGCTCTCGCAGGCTCCGATCGCAAGGCGGCCTTAGCGCTGGTGACCGACATGATGTCGATCGCAGGCGCGACCATTGTCGGCGGCCGCTCTTTGGATGAGATCGCCGACCGCTTCCTCGAACAATCCACCCTGAAGAGCGGCGCGCTGCCGCACGAGGCGTTGACGATCATCAAGCGGTTTCTTGCGATATCGGGCGATCCGGATGACGCGCTCGGCCAATTGCGCGCGCTCGCCTCAGACGCCGGGCTCGATATTCACCGTGCGATCGATCAAGTCGAAAGCCGTACCGGCTTCATGGCCGCGCGGGGCGTAGAAACTGATAGAATCAGCTTCGCTACCGCCTTCGGCCGCGGCGTCGACTACTACACCGGTTTTGAATTCGAACTGCAGCGCAAGGACCAGGACGACGAGCCACTGGTTGCGGGCGGGCGCTACGACGACCTTATGACGCGACTTGGGGCAGCCGCACCGATCCCGGCGGTCGGCTTCGCGGTCTGGATCGAGGCGTTGACGCGGTCCGCAGACGTATCTTCCGCGAGCCGGATCGGCGGGAGCGCGCAATGACCACGCCACTTGTTCTAGCCGTGCCTTCGAAGGGCCGTTTGCAGGAAAATGCCGAGGCGTTTTTCGCCCGCGCCGGGCTGACGCTCTCGAAACCGCGGGGCGTACGTGACTATCGCGGCACTATCGCCGAGCTCGATAACGTCGAGATCGCCTATCTCTCTGCGAGCGAAATCGCGTCACAACTCGCGCGCGGCCTGGTGCATCTCGGCGTCACCGGCGAAGATCTGATCCGCGAAAGCATCGTCGACGCCGACAAACGCGTGGCGCTGATCAACGGCCTCGGTTTCGGCAGCGCCAACGTGGTTGTCGCCGTGCCGCAGTCCTGGATCGATGTGCGTACCATGGCCGACCTCGACGACGTGACGACCGGGTTTCGCGCCCAGCACAACCGAAGGATGCGGATCGCAACCAAATATATCAACCTGACCCGCGCCTTCTTCGCTTCGCACGGCGTGGTCGATTACCGCATCGTCGAGAGCGCTGGCGCCACCGAAGGCGCGCCCGCGGTCGGCACCGCCGAGATGATCGTCGATATCACGACGACCGGGGCAACGCTCACCGCCAACGGCCTCAGGGTGCTGGACGACGGCGTGATCCTGCGCAGCCAGGCCAATCTGGTCGCGTCGCGCGACGCGGACTGGTCCAGCGGTGCACGCGAAACGACGCGGATCATTCTCGACCACATCGCCGCCCGCGCCCGCGCGAGCCAATACCGCGAGGTGCGAACCCGCTTCACCGGCTGCGATACTGCACTATTCACAGAGGCACATGATCGCTTCGGCGTAGTCTCCCCGTTCGGAGGACCAACGTCCTCCGGGATGGTTACGCTGCATTGCCCGCCGGACCGGCTTTACGCGCTCGCCGGTTTTCTAAGGCAACACGGTGCTGAAACGGTGTCGATCGCCTCGCTTGACTATGTGTTCGATCGCGAGAACCCGCTTTTCGCAAAGCTGGAAGCGTTCCTGCGGACGTAGAATCGTGCCGTCCGCCCGTTGAAGCGCACGCTGTCACTTACTACCCTACAAACTGGAATGAATTGACCCCGTCGGAACCGACCGATGACTCCAGCTACCAGCCTTCCAGGTCTGCCTGCAGATAAGGCCACCGCGTCCGCGCAAGGTCTGTCGATCGTCGTCCCCGTTTACAACGAAGCCGCCGGGCTCCAGCAACTGCACGAACGTCTCAGCGCGCTTGCGGTAAAGCTGAGGCAGCGCTTCGGCCTCGCCTGCGAAGTCGTTTATGTCGATGACGGCAGCGCCGATGACACGCTCGACCTCGCCCGCGCGCTTCCCGCCACCGCGCTGGACGTGCAGGTGGTTTCGCTGTCGCGCAATTTCGGCAAGGAAGCCGCCTTGATGGCGGGCCTGGATCACGCGCAGCGCGGCGCGCTGCTGTTCATGGACGGCGACGGCCAGCATTCGCCCGATCTCGTGGAACGGCTGGTGGATCACTGGATCAACGACGGCTACGACGTCATCTACACCGCGAAGGCGCACCGGACGAACGAGTCGTTGCTGCGGCGGATCGGCGTGCACAGCTTTTATGCGATCATCAACTGGGGCGCGCGCCAGCGGATTCCCGAAGACGCCGGCGATTTTCGCCTGTTGTCGCCTCGTGCCGCTTCGGCGCTGCGCCGGATGCCGGAGCGAAACCGCTTCTTCAAGGGCCTCGCGAGCTGGATCGGTTTCCGCCAGTTCCGCGTCGACTACGAGCCCGACGTTCGCGACCACGGCATGACCACCTTCAATGCCGCGCGGCTGCTCGGTCTGTCGATCGAGGGGCTAACATCATTTTCGGTGGCGCCGCTGCGGCTGGCCAGCCTGCTCGGCCTGCTGCTGGCGCTCGCAGCCTTCCTGTTCGGTTTGTCTATCCTCTGGGAAACCTGGGTCGACGGCGAGTCGGTTCCCGGCTATCCGTCATTGTTTGTCGGCATGATGACGATCGGCGGCGTGCAGCTCCTGATGATCGGCATCGTCGGCGAATACATCGGCAAGATTCTCTCGGAACTGAAGGCACGGCCGATCTACGTCGTCGCCGAGCAAAGCATGAAGCAGGCCGAACCCGAGCCGGCCGACGGCGGCCCGCACCGGACCGTCGCCGAATGAGCGGCGATGAACCGCAACGCCGGATTCGGCTGTGCGCAGACGATTACGGAATCAGTCCGGGCGTCAACCGCGCGATCCTCAATCTAATCGAGAGGGAGCGTATCAACGCGACGTCGGTGATGGTGGTCGGCCCGGCCGCAGGACGCGATGAGGTGGAGGCGCTGAAGGTGGCGGGCGCGCGCAATCCGCATTGCGCGATCGGCCTGCACCTCACTTTGACCGCGCCGTTTCATCCGCTCACCCTGCATTACCGGCCGCTGGATGGCGGGCTGTTTCCCGCCGCTCTCGAAGATGCTGCGCGCCAGCCTGTCGCGCCGGCTCGAGCCCGAGATGATTTTCGACGAGGTGACGGCGCAGATCGGGGCGTTTGTGGAACGATTCGGCCGCGCGCCCGAGTATGTCGACGGCCATCAGCATGTGCAGATTTTTCCTCAGGTGCGCGGCGCCTTCCTGACCGCCGTCAAGACTGCCGCACCCGACGCATGGGTGCGGCAGTGTGGCCGCAGCCGACACCCGCTGACGCAACAATTCGCCGCGCCGAAGGCGTTGCTACTGGATCTTTTAAGCGCCGGATTTCGCCGCCATGCCGCGCGCGCCGGCATCCGCTTCAATCCGGCCTTCGCCGGCGCCTATGACTTCGCGCAGTCTGACTTCGCCGCGCTGATGCAGGGATTTCTGAACGGTTTGCCGGATGGTGGTCTGATCATGTGCCACCCCGGCTTCGTCGATGAAATCTTGCTCGCGCTCGATCCCCTCACCGACCAGCGCGAGCGGGAATACGAATTCCTGGCCGGGGATAGCTTCGGGGACATGCTGGTTGCCAACCGGGTGACATTGGGCTGATCTGTCCGCCGCGAAAATATTCTCCGGCGGCACTACTTGCGACACAGAATGCCACTACATCCCGACAGCCACCTTTTTGGGAGAGCGCCATGACGCCGGAAGAACGACAGTTGGTTGACGACCTCTTCACCCGCCTCGCCAGCGTCGAAAACACGCCGCGCGATCCCGCCGCCGCGGCAGCTATCGCCGAGGGTCTGCGGCGCGCGCCCAACGCGCTTTACACGCTGGTACAAACGGCTTTGGTGCAGGATGAAGCCCTGAGGCGCGCCCACGAGCGCATCCAGCAGCTTGAGGCCGGCGGAGCCGACAATCAGGCTGTCTCGGGGGGCGGATTCCTCGACCAGATGCGCGACACCCTATTCGGCAGCCCCGCGCCGCGCGGCTCGGTCCCGAACGTCCCCCCGGCGCCTTCGGGCCGCCCGGCCTGGAACACCGGTGAGGCGTTGCAGCAGACCGGACAAGCCGGACGCTTCGATCAGGGGCCTGACCGCTGCCGCCCTATGGCACGCCGCCTCCGCAAGCAGGCGGCGGTTCGTTTCTCGGAACGGCGGCGGCCGCCGCCGCGGGAGCGGTGGGCGGTGGTCTGCTTCTGAGTAGCATCCGCTCCATGATGGGCGGCGGCGAAGCCCATGCCAGCAGCTTCGGCGATTCCGGCAGCCTCGGCAGATCGTCCAACTCGTCGGGCGGCGCCGGCGATCAATCAGGAAGCAATCTGGCACGCGATGCCGGTGTGAACGACGTCGGATCGCAACAGCACGGCAACCCATCGCAGACTGGCTCACTCGACCATGGATCAGGATCATGATCATGATCAGGACGATATCGATTCCGAAGACTTCGACGATTTCGATGACTTCGACGAAGGAGAGGACACCTGACGCCTCCGGTCCTCAACAGCACAACGGCTCCCTATAGCGTTTTCGAGCGAAGTGGATACCGGTTCGTGTGAAGAAAACGCGTCAGATCAAAATCTGAGAGCCCCGCTTCTGATTCCGTCAGAAACGGGGCTCTAGGCGGCCGTTGTCATCTGGGAAGATGATCGGGCGTCAGATCACAACCACTCTGACGCCGATGCGAACCCGATCATAGAGATCGATGACGTCCTGGTTGCGCATCCGGATGCAGCCGGACGATACGTTGGTGCCGATTGTCCACGGCTCGTTGGAACCGTGGATGCGGTAGAGCGATGAGCCGAGATACATCGCGCGAGCGCCAAGCGGATTCTGGGGCCCGCCCTCCATGTGGCGCGGCAGATCGGGGCGGCGCTTCAGCATCTCTGCAGGCGGGGTCCAGGCGGGCCATTCCTTCTTCGCCGATACCGTCTTGACGCCCGCCCACAGAAAACCGGGCTTGCCGACGCCAACTCCGTAGCGAAGCGCCGTGCCGTCGCCTTGCACGAGGTAGAGGAACTTGCTCGACGTATCGATGATGATGGTGCCGGCGGCTTCCTTGCCGTGATATTCGACGAGCTGCCTCTCGAATTTCGGATCGAACGCGGGATGAGCGGCCTCGCTCGCGTCCTGCTGCAGCATGATCTGCTGCGGTTGCGGCGCATAGAGCGGGCGCGAATCATAGCGCTGTTGCGGATAATGCGATCCCTGTTGCTGGACATCTCCAAACAGCGACTCGATGAAGCCGCCGCCCATGTTGGGCCGCTCGGCATATGCAAGGCGCTGCTCGGACGGCTGCGGCGTGGATTGATCGGCGTAGACGGCGGTCGGCTGGGTGAAGAACCTGGCCTGTGGGTCTCTTGCAAAAGCCTGCTGGATCCCGAGACCGGCAAGCGACACGCCCGCAAGGAGCGCGAAGGATATGTGTCTGAACATCGACGTACTCTGCACTGTTTTGCCGTGGATGGTCGCTGGGAGTCGCGTCAATGGCGCATCCCTCCCGCACAGCGATTAAGAATTAAAACCGCGTCGGTTTGGTAAACGGAACGGCGGTTTGATTCACCACGCCGTCGATATGACGGGGTTCTTTCCCGTAGCGTTTATTTTCCATGAACGAAAACGCTCTGCGCGCTGCGGATTCGTGCGAATTCGTCGCGAACAGTTCCCGCATGAACCGGGCGTTAAAACACGCCGGTGTAAAAGCGCAATCGAGTCCAAAAGCCGGGGAATATGATGGCTGTTCAACGCAAGCGCTTCCGCGTCGAGGAAATCCTGAACGGCGGCACGCCGGTTATTACAGCCGTCGTCGACGATGCGCCAATGCCGGTGCATCGTGAAATCATGGCGGAGTTGCGGGCGATCCGCCAACAGATGGGAGCTCCGAGCCTCGACGGCCCGGACGAAGCGGCCGGAGCGGCCAATGACGGGACCACCAGCCGCGAGGTCGCCGAAGCGCAAATGCTGCTGCAAACCTATCGCGCACAAATCGAGCAATGCGAAAAGCTCAAGACCGAACTCGATCTGATCTACGACGCCATCAGCCGCACCAAGCAGGAGATCGCGGTTCTACATGGCAAGAGTTTCAGCGGCGACGAGATGGCGAAGGTGACCGACGAGCTTGGCGCCGTGGTAGGAGGTACCGAGCAAGCGACCCAACAAATCCTGGAGGCGGCTGAGGCGATCGATCAGTCGGCCAGCGCGCTGTCGAAGGCGGCGTCGCCGGAGCAGGCTCGGTTGCTGAGCGAGGAAATCCAGGAGCGCGTGATCTCGATTTTCGAGGCGTGCAATTTCCAGGATCTCACCGGCCAGCGCATTGCCAAGGTGATGAGCACGATGAAGTTCATCGAGCATCATATCAATGTCATGATGGATATCTGGGGCGGTGTTGACGCCATCCGTGCCCATGCGCCACCGATCGTCGACGATCGCGTCGGCGATGCGAAGCTGCTGAACGGTCCGAAGCTCGAAGGCGACGAGGGACACGCTTCCCAGGACGATATCGACGCGCTGTTCGGTTAGCCTCAGGAAGCGTCACATCCCTCATTGAGAATGCCCGGCCGTCGCGCCGGACATTCGGTCTAAATCGATCGCGCGTAGCCCAGCTAATGGGCCTGTGGCTTTGCCGCCGTGTGGCGGGGGGCCGACGCGGCCGCGGCGTGCAGCGGATATAGACCATGTTGCCGTAGCGGGTCGCCGCATCCGAGTCGATGAAGCGCGTGATGAGCACGTGGCCGTCGAAGGAGACGATCTCGCGATCTTTTGGACCGCCGGGGGGGCCTTCCGGCCCGATGTAGTTCTTGCCACTCTGGCTACCCTTAAGCCGCAACTCCTGCGGCGTCGCCTCGTCGGCAAGATGCATGATTACGCCGCCATTGCCGCCTGCGCTGATCACGTAAGGATTTCGGCACTGCGCCTTGGCCGCGGCCTCGGTCCGAGACCGGTCGTTCGGATTTTGATAGGACGCAAGACCCCACCGTCCGACCAGTTCCTCGGCACGGACCGTGGCCGGGATCTCGGGCTCGACGGGCGGCGGGGGCGCTGGCTGCGGCGACAGTCCGATCGAGCCGAACGACCCGCATCCGCCGAGAAACACCGCCAGGGCCGCGGCCGCCCCAAGGTTCAAAGCCGCGCGTCCGCCGTCTGATTTGACCATTGTAAATACCCCGACCGAATTTCCGACCGCTGTGCCCCCAGCAGCCGGACCTAAAAAATGAGATCGCAGCACCCGCACTCGCCAAGGCGGAGAAGCTACGACATGCTTGCGTCTATCCTACACGCCCTCACCAACGGCTTAAGAGGCTTGCTTGACAGCATGGCTGCCAAGCCATATCCCCGCCCACGAATAGCACTCTCGGAATATGATTGCCAAAAAGATACGAATCGCTCGGCCGTCGTGAATCAGAGCGCATGCATCCATCGATGGCAATTCAGAGTCCTGCGAAACCCCCGGAGGAGCGTTATGGCTAAGACCAAATTTCGTCCGCTGCATGACCGTGTTGTGGTCAAACGGATTGATGCCGAGGAAAAGACTAAAGGCGGCATCATCATTCCCGACACGGCAAAGGAAAAGCCCTCCCAGGGTGAGGTCGTGGCCGTTGGTCCCGGCGGACGCGACGAAACCGGAAAGCTCACGCCGATCGATGTCAAGGTCGGCGACAAGGTGCTGTTCGGCAAGTGGTCGGGCACCGAGATCAAGCTCGACGGCCAGGACCTCCTCGTCATGAAGGAATCCGACCTCATGGGCATCGTCGGCTAGCGTCCCTCCGCAATCAACCGCTCCGATTGAAGCGTCATGCCCGGACATGATCCGGGCATCCATCTTTCAAAACGATGGATTGCCGGCATAGGCGCGAAGCGACGCCGTTCTTCGAACGGCTATGCCCGGCAATGACGCTCAAGGGAAGCGGCACACAACAAACCAGGAGTAACATTCAATGGCCGCCAAAGACGTCAAGTTTTCCGGCGACGCGCGCCAACGCATGCTGCGCGGCGTCGATATCCTCGCCGACGCGGTGAAGGTGACCCTCGGCCCGAAAGGCCGCAATGTCGTGATCGAAAAGAGCTTCGGCGCGCCCCGCATTACCAAAGACGGCGTCACCGTTGCCAAGGAGATCGAACTCGAGGACAAGTTCGAGAACATGGGCGCTCAGATGGTGCGCGAGGTCGCCTCCAAGACCAACGATCTCGCCGGTGACGGCACCACGACCGCCACGGTACTGGCGCAGGCCATCGTCCGCGAGGGCGCGAAGGCGGTTGCCGCCGGCATGAATCCCATGGATCTCAAGCGCGGCATCGACATCGCCGTCGCCGCCGTAGTGAAGGACATCGGGAAGCGCGCGAAGGCGGTGGCGTCCTCGGCCGAAGTCGCTCAGGTCGGCACCATCTCGTCCAATGGCGACGCCTCGATCGGCAAGATGATCGCACAGGCGATGCAGAAGGTCGGCAATGATGGCGTCATCACCGTCGAGGAGAACAAGTCGCTCGAAACCGACGTCGATATCGTGGAGGGCATGAAGTTCGACCGCGGCTATCTTAGCCCCTACTTCATCACCAATGCGGAGAAAATGGCGGCCGAGCTCAACGACGCCTACATCCTGCTGCACGAGAAGAAGCTGACCGGCCTCCAAACTTTGCTGCCGGTGCTCGAGGCGGTTGTGAAATCCGGCAAGCCGCTGCTGATCGTCGCGGAAGATGTCGAAGGCGAAGCGCTGGCCGCGCTGGTGGTCAATCGGCTTCGTGGCGGCCTGAAAGTGGCCGCAGTAAAGGCACCCGGCTTCGGTGATCGCCGCAAGGCCATGCTGGAGGACATCGCCATCCTGACCAACGGCCAGCTCATTTCCGACGAACTCGGCATGAAACTCGAGAACGTCACCGTTAATATGCTGGGCCGCGCCAAGAAAGTGCTGATCGACAAAGAGAACACCACCATCGTCAACGGCGCCGGCAAGAAAAAGGACATCGAGGCACGGGTCGGACAAATCAAGGCGCAGATAGAGGAGACCACCTCCGACTATGACCGCGAGAAGCTGCAAGAACGTCTGGCCAAGCTCGCCGGCGGCGTCGCGGTAATCCGTGTCGGAGGCGCGACCGAGGTCGAGGTCAAGGAAAAGAAGGATCGCGTCGAGGATGCGCTCAACGCCACGCGCGCCGCGGTGGAGGAAGGCATCGTGCCCGGCGGCGGCACGGCGCTGCTGCGGGCCAAGAAGGCGGTCGGCCGCATCAACAACGACAACTCGGACGTGCAGGCCGGCATCAACATCGTGCTGAAGGCGCTGGAAGCGCCGATCCGTCAGATCGCGGAAAACGCCGGCGTCGAGGGCTCCATCGTGGTGGGCAAGGTTCTCGAAAACAAGACCGAGACCTTCGGCTTCGACGCCCAAAAGGAAGAATATGTCGACATGGTCGCCAAGGGCATCGTCGATCCCGCCAAGGTCGTGCGCACCGCCTTGCAGGATGCCTCGTCGATCGCAGGGCTGCTCGTGACCACCGAAGCCATGGTCGCCGAACTGCCCAAGGAAGAGCCTCCGGCTATGCCACCGGGCGGCGGCGGAATGGGTGGTATGGGCGGCATGGGCTTTTGAGCTCCTTCAACGGCACGACTTCGTCAGAAGGCCGCCTCCGGGCGGCCTTCTTTTTTCGCGAAGTGGGTTTTAGGGTAAGGGCCGATTCGACAAGCGGGGATTCTCCATGCGCGCGCTGCGGCTGTGCCTGATCAGTCTAACGATGGCTTTACCGGGACCTCTGCGGGCGCAAGACCGGCCACTTCCCAAAGCCACGCCCGGCGCGGAGGTGAGATACTTCACCTCCATCGACGGACTGATGGAGGGCAATGCGGATGTCATCCTCAAGGAGACCCGCCAGGGCAAGGCGGTCACGGGCGCCGTTCTCGATGTGTGTTACCCTGCGGAAAAAGGCTCCGGCCGCAAGGACCGCTTCGTCGCCAACCTCGCGGTGAACGGTTCGACCCTGACCGGCAGCACCCAAAGCATCGCCGACAAGCTGCCGGTCACGGTGAAGCTCACACGCAAGCCCACAGGCGATACCTTCGAGTTCGGGGGCAGGATCAGCGTCGGCCAAAAAGTTACCGACGTGACCTCAACAGACAATTCCGACCTCAGCGAGGCTGAGTTCAACGATGCCCGGATGACCGATGACGGCATCAGCGCATCGCCGAAGGATTTCACCGAGGTATCTCCCGAAGCAATCGCCGTGAAAGTGAAGATCGACGCCGCGATCGACCTGCTCAAAAGTTTGAGAGAACAAAATGTCGAGGTGCTGCTGAACGGCCTCGAGGTGACTTGCGAGGCGCTGCGGGCGGGAGCGCAGGTCATCGACATCAACGTCGATCCTGAGCGCGCCCCCTCCCTTCTCGCTCGGTTGAAAGCAACGCCCGGCGTGGTCGCCGCGGGCTGGAGCGCCGGGATGTTCGACATGGAGCGCACCATCCGGTTTCCGGCCGCGGAATGGCGTGACAAGGGCAAGCTCAATCGCGACAAGCTCGCAACCGCTATCTCCGGTGTGCTGGAAAAAGCTTTGAATGCAAAGCCGGCGTCAGCAAAATGGAGTGACAACACCGGCAAACTGACGTTGACCTTCAAACGCCCCAGCGTGCTGGTTCCGGCGCTCGGGTTGACCGACACCATCAAAGTGACAGCATTGCCAGGCCCTGACAGGCCCGATGAATCCGATCACATCATGCTCTGGGTCGGCGCTCCCTCGACTAGCACTGCGGACGAAACCGATGGGCCGAGGCTCGGTCTCACCGACGATCTGTCAGCGGACGACGGCGAGAGTAACGAGACCAATGACAGCGGCACGCTGGATGCGCTGGCGAAACAGTTCAAAGCCCAGCGCTGGGACGTCGACAAATCGGCCTGGAAATAGCGGGTATCCGGTCTTCGCGGCAAAGGAATTGCGATCCGTACAGCACGGCATAACCCACAATCTAGAGTCCTCCACCGCTTCACGGAAACGGTGCAAGGACTTCTACCTTTGTGACGCGTTTTCTTCACGCGAACCGGATCCACTTCTTCTTCACGCGAACCGGATCCACTTCGCTTGAAAACGCTCTAGTTTGTATTGAGATGAAAGCGCAGCGTGGTCGGTCCGACAAACGAGATCTCATCGTCCTGTCGCTCCCAGGTCACGGCAGCGGAAAGCGCCGCAGCCAGATCGTCATCGGCCTGAGCTTTCTCCGGCGGACAGGAGCGATCCTCCAGCGGACCGGCCGCGAAGATGACGGTGTTGCCGGCAACCGAAAACTGGCCTCTCCCGCCTTTGCACCACAATTCGAGCTTGACCCCGCCACTGTCGTCAATATCCAGCGATGGCACCCGCTTTGAACCGGGCTGCGGCGGTGCATCCAGCGTCATCTCGAAACCGAACGGAAATCCATCCTGCGCCGACGCCGGCCACGCGCCGGCGGCTCCCAACGCGACCAGGACCGCACCCAACACGAACCCAAACCTTGCAGCCATCTGCCCTCATTGAACGAGCTGAGGCTGATAGAACCAGTCGCCGTTCTACAAGTTGAACGGACTGGAATCAGCCTCTCGTCATCTTTGGGATCGAGCGCGATCTTCTCGAAACCGATTTCCACTTTGCTCGGCTCTTCGGGTTGGGATCATGCTAAGAGCCTCTTTGACGCGTTTTCTTCACACGAACCGGCATCCACTTCGCTCGAAAACGCTATAGTGCGTTGAGGCTCGATCAACGTCATTGCGAGCCGGCCGATGGCGACGTGTGGCGCCGTCCCAACGCCAACGAAGCAACCCAGCTTTTTCTTCAACCTCTGGATTGTCTCGTTTCACGCGCAAACCGGCGCAAACCAATTAATCGGTCCCCGGCTCGCAATGACGAGGCGGTCGGTTCAACCAACCTCATCTGCTTTAAGTGCCGTCCTCTCCCGACCCGGGGGGTTGATCCGTATGGCCATAGGACGGAGCCGCAGGCTCAGCCATGGCCCAACTCGTGTCCGGCACAGGGGTGGGCTTTGGCGCGGCGCGCTTGGCCACTGCCTTTTTCGTCGAGGCCCTGCGCTTCGCCGCCGGTTTCCTTGCGGATTTACCGGTGGATCTCTTGGCTGACTTCTTGGCGGATTTCTTTTTGGTGGATTTCCCTGGAGATTTTCTGGCGGATTTTTTCGCTGATTTCTTTGCCGACTTCTTCTTCACGGCCTTCTTTTTCGAAGACGTCTTCGCCGCCTTCTTGCCAGACTTCTTTGCGGATTTCTTCGTCGATTTCTTGTTCGCCGCTACGGCCTTCTTCTTGCTCTTCTTGGCCTTAACGCTCTTCGCCTTGCTGGATTTCTTAGCTTTCTTAGCCATCGTGATCCTCCTGTTGCCGCCGATCAATTCAGTCCTGGCCGGGGGCCGCCCGTCGCCCAATCGAGAAGTTCAATCGTGTGAACAACAGGGACCGACGTTCCGCCGGCAATCTGAATCATGCACCCGATATTTCCGGCGGCAATCATGTCCGGCTTGACGCTTGCGATATTGGCGACCTTTCGGTCGCGCAGTCTGTCCGCAATGTCAGGCTGGAGAATGTTGTATGTCCCCGCCGAACCGCAACACAAATGACTCTCCGGTATATCTTTCACCACGAATCCATTCTTGGAAAGCAAATCTTTCGGAAGCTGCGTGATTTTCTGGCCGTGCTGAAGCGAACAGGCGGAGTGATAGGCGATGACAAGATCGCTGCGGCTCTGCGGCGGAGGCAGGTCGAGGCCCGCGACATACTCGGTGATATCCTTGGCCAGCGCTGAGACCTTCGCGGCCGGTCCGGCGATAGTCACGGTCCTCCCGCAGCATGTAACCGTAATCCTTGATGACGGTACCGCAGCCCGAGGTCGGTCACCAGAATGGCGTCGAGACCGTCCGCGTTCCGCTTCCGCGGTCCAGGCCCTGATGTTGGCCCGCGCACGGGCCAGGGCATCCCGGTCATTACCCATGTGATGCGTCAGCGCGCCACAACACTGCTCGTCCGCCACCAGCACCACCTCGACGCCGTGACGGGTCAGCAGGTTGATCGCGGCCTGGTTGATGCGCGGCGCCAGCACCTGCTGGGCGCAGCCCTGCAGCAGAGCGACGCGGCCGCGCCTCATACCCGTCGCCGGAAACACACTGCCCGCGCTCGCTCCGGGAGCCGGCAGCGACGACGGCGCGAGCGCCAGCATCGCCTTGATCCTGTGCAGCAACGTCGGCGTCGCGGCGCCCGGCCGCGAGGCCGGCAACAGCGCCGCGAGAGGCCGGCCGAAGCGCGCAAGAATCATGCTGGCGCGAAAGAGTTTCGGCCGCGGCAGCACGAAAGGCGAGAACGGCCCGGAGCAGCCGCTCGGAAAGCGGCCGCGCATACTCCTTCTCGATCTTGACCCGCGCCTGATCGACCAGATGCATGTAGTTGACGCCGGAGGGACAGGTCGTCATGCAGGCCAGACACGACAGACAGCGGTCGATGTGTTTCACGACCTCAGCCGTCGGTGGCTCGTTCTTTTCGAGCATCTGCTCTGATCAGGTAAATCCGGCCGCGCGGGCTATCGAGTTCGTCGCCGAGCAGCACATAAGTCGGGCACGTCGCGGTGCAGAACCCGCAATGCACGCACTTGCGGAGGATCTTGTCGGCCTCGGCGATATCCGGATCGGCCAGTTGAGTGGGCGTGAATTCGGTCTTCATGAGATCGGCGTCCGCGTCAGCCTGCCGCGATTAAGAATGCTTTTGGGATCGAAGCTCTGCCTGCACCCGCTCGGCCAGCGCGGCGACGCCTTTCGCCTGCGGATGAAACACATCGACCGTTCGCCGCAATTCCTCGTCGGCCCGCAGCAGGGTCGCGTGGCCGCCGATCGCGAGCGAGCCGCGGCGCAGCGAGCGCGGCATGTGCATCGAGCGACGGCGGCAGCGCCGCCCAGAGCAATCCGCCAGCCCCAGTCGTAGATCACCTCGCCGCCGGTCTCGCGCGTCAGCGTCTGTCCGAAGACGCCGCCGGACGCCGGAGGACAGACGATCCGCCACACCGGCCAAGCGCCCAGCGGGCCATCGGCCGCGAACGGCGTGACGTCGCGAATATCGCGCCACAGCGCCGCCGACTTCGCATCCTCAATCAACTCGGCCGTCCCGAAAGACGCTAAGACCAGCTGCAAGCGCCGCTCGCGCGATGAACCACGGAGGCGGCGATACCCTCCAGCCGCAACAGTGTCACGGCCTGTCCCAGTGATCCGAGACCGGCGAGCGCGCCTTGCGCTGCCTTGAGAGCTGAGTGCGGCACATGCGCCGCTCCCGAAACGTCATACGGCGAACCCAGCGCGGCCGTCATCGCTCGGTTGGCGGTGAGGTCATCAAGCCCGCGCAACACCAACGTGCGCTCGGCCTCCGCCTTCGGCATCACCTTCAGCGTCACCTCGGTCATAACCGCCAGCGTACCCCACGATCCGGCCAGCAACTTGCAGAGATCGTAGCCGGTGACGTTCTTCACCACCCTGCCCCCGGCCTTGAAACTGTCGCCGAAGCCGGAAACCGCGTGAGCGCCGAGCAGATGGTCCCGCACGCCACCGGCCTTGATACGGCGCGGTCCGGCTAACCCGGCGCCGATCATGCCGCCGATGGTGCCTCGTCCAGACCGAGAGTGCCGAGCAACGCGGCAGGATCCATCGGCTCAAACGCAAACTCCTGATTTTTGGAATCGATCAGCGACAGCACCTCATCCAGCGGTGCGCCGGCCTGCACCGTAATGATGAGTTCGCTCGGCTCGTAGCAGGTCACCGCGTTCAGCGCCGACACATCGAGCACCGCATTGGTCGTCATCACTGGCCGATCGACCGCTTGATGCCGTGCCCGATGATCTCAAGCGGCTGCTCGCCGGCGATGGCGGCTGCGCACCGCGGCCTCGACGTCGGCGGCGTCGCGTATATGCAGGATGTTCACGGCTGCCTCAATGCGGCGGAGCCTTCATGGCCGGCATGCCCGGGCTCCTCCCAGCCATCCCCGTCTTGGTCCGCTGGAAAACGTGGATGCCCGGCACAATGGGCCTGTGCTCGGGCCGGCGAAGCCGGACCCGAGTGCCGGGCATGACGGAGCATGCGGATAGGACGTCGCCTTATCATCAAAATCTCGGCAGATCCGGAAACGGCAGCTTGCCGCCGTGCACATGAACGCGGCCGAGTTCGGCGCAGCGGTGCAGCGTCGGAAACACCTTGCCTGGATTGAGAAGACCCCGGGCGTCGAACGCGCATTTCAGCCGCTGCTGCTGGTTGAGATCGACCTCGCTGAACATGTGCGGCATCAGGTCTCGCTTCTCGATGCCGACGCCATGCTCGCCGGTCAGAACGCCGCCGAGTTCGACGCAGCAGCGCAGAATGTCTGCGCCGAACGCCTCCGCCTTGTCCATCTCACCGGGCTTGTTGGCATCGTACAGGATGAGCGGATGAAGATTGCCGTCGCCGGCATGGAAGACGTTGGCGACGCCGAGGCCGTACTTCTCGCCGAGATCGCGAATGCGCGCCAGCGCCCGCGGCAGCGCGCCGCGCGGAATGGTGCCGTCCATGCAGAGATAGTCGGGCGAGATGCGGCCAACCGCCGGAAACGCCGCCTTGCGGCCGGCCCAGAACAGGTCGCGCTCCGCTTCCGAACCGGAAATCCGGCAGGTCGTCGATCCGCAACTCAGCGCGATAGCCTCGACCCGCTTGATGAGTTCGTCGACCTCGATTGACAGAACCGTCAAGCTCGATGATCAGCAGCGCCTCGACGTCGAGCGGATAGCCGGCATTGACGAAGGCTTCGGCGGCGTGGATCGCCGGCCTGTCCATCATCTCCATGCCGCCGGGAATGATGCCGGCGCCGATGATCCGCGCCACGCATTCCCCCGCCGCTTCGACCTGCGAGAATCCGACCATCAACGCCCGCGCGGTTTCCGGCTTCCGCAGAATGCGGACGGTGACTTCGGTGACGACGCCGAGCAAACCTTCGGATCCCGTGATGATGCCCATCAGGTCATAACCCGCCTGCTCGGGCGTCTTGCCGCCGATGCGCAAGACTTCGCCAGACATCAGCACAAGCTCGCAGCCGAGCACGTTGTTCGTCGTCATGCCGTATTTCAGGCAGTGAACACCGCCGGAATTCTCCGCGATGTTGCCGCCGATCGAGCAGGCGATCTGCGACGAGGGATCCGGCGCGTAGTAGAACCCGGCATGGGCCACCGCTTGGCTGATCGCGAGGTTGGTGACGCCGGGTTCAGTGACGACAACGCGGTTGTCGAAATCGATCTCACGGATGCGCTTGAACTTGCTGAGGCCGAGGAGCACCGCGTCGGCCAACGGCAACGCTCCACCCGACAGCGAGGTGCCGGAGCCGCGCGGTACCACCTTGATGCCATGATCGAAGCAGTATTTCAGAACGCGCGACACCTGCTCCGTGGTTTCCGGCAATACCACCACCATCGGCGGCTGACGATAAGCGGTCAAAGCATCCGATTCATACGGCAGCATTTCCGCTGCGCTGGAAATGACGCCCTCGCCCGGCACGATCTCACGGAAATCCCGCGACAATGGCGTCGCGGCGATCGAGGACCATCTGATCCGAGGCGGGCATCATGATGGTCATCGGCAAGCGCTCCGGCTATCGCGCGACCGGGCTGCGCCGATCGCCACAAGACCTTCTAAATCAAACATATTTTGCCCGTGTTGTGTAGGCTAACTCAAACCCGGACCTGATAGCTTAAATCGATGGTACCATCGTATTGTAGGCAGACTGTGGCACGGCAAGCACGTTTGGAACCAAATCATACTCGAATCGTTCAAGATTCGGTGTTATCGTCCGATCTCTGAGGCTCGTAATCATAGGTTTAATGATCTGCGAAGCCACAGAGCCATCAACACCCCTCTCCCTTTCCGGGGAGGTGACCAATCCCATCAGCTTCAGCCTGAAGCCCCCCACAAGGACTCAGAGGTCTCCATGAAAACCTTCGCCATCTCCGCACTGACCGTCCTCGGCATTACGCTTGCAAGCGTGGGCACCTCGTCCGCTGGAGACGTGGAAGCCGGAAAGGCAGCCTTCAACAAGTGCATGGCATGTCATGCCATTGGCGAAGGTGCAAAGAACAAGGTCGGACCGGAACTCAACGGCCTGGACGGACGCCAGTCCGGCTCCGTTGAAGGCTATGCCTATTCGGATGCCAACAAGAATTCTGGCATCACCTGGAATGAGACGCAGTTCAAGGAATACATCAAGAATCCCGAAGGCCAAGGTTCCGGGCACCAAGATGACGTTCGCCGGCATCAAGAAGGAAAGCGAACTCGACAACCTCTGGGCCTACGTGTCGCAGTTCGACAAGGACGGCAAGATCAAGGCGAAGTAACGCACGCTTCAGTCCGCCGTACTCCCCTGCCGGCATCCTTGCCGGCAGGGCCGCCTGCACCACAAGACCGCGCGCGCGCGCATCCGTCACGCCGACCGCACGCAACGCCAGCAAGGTCGCAGTCTGCACCACATCACGCAGCGTCGCGTGATCATCGAGAGTTGTCGGGCGCGAGCGGACCGACCAGGGCTTCATGCAGCGCGCCAAGCAGCGCGGTCGCGGCGAGCGACGTATCCTGCGCCGGCAGATGTCCGGCACGCACCGCAGCGATGATGCGCACTTCAATCTCGCCAGCGATTTCGCGACGGCTCGCCAACCGGGTCGCGGCCACATCCACATCGACCGGTTCAGCCAGAATGCCCCAGGCCAGCTTTCTGTGCGAGACCATGTGCACGGCAGACGGTGGCGACGGCGGCCGCAAGCGCCGAGGATGGCCCCGGCGCGGCATCAGCGGCACCGCGTATTGCCGTCAGTTCATCCTCGCGCTATCTCCGCGATCAGTTCGGAAATCAGATCGGCCTTCGACGGGAAGTAACGATAGACCGTCCCGGCCGCGACATCGGCACGAACGCGACCGGCGCGATCTGCACCGCCGCCATGCCGCCCGTGCTGGCTATATCCCGCGCGGCCGTCAGAATAGCGCGGCGGCGCGCCGCGAGACGCTTCATGACCTGCTGGGTCCGCCGATACACCATGCGTGTTCCAAGTCCCTCGCCCCGCGATCAAGAGCGGCGCGAGACAGATCAGCATCTTCAAACCGTTGCGCGAAGTCCGCAAACATGCTCGCTGAAAAACTGAACACCCATTCAGAAGGCAAGGCAAGCGGCTTTGCACGACAAGCCCTTCCTTGGGTTTTTTGGGAGCGCAGTGATCGCTTTGGGTTCTGTTCGGCGATACCGAGAGCGCGCTGGCTCTGCGGCACGCCGCATCGATCGGCATCCGTACAGCCTCCCCTCAAAGCCTTTCACCTTCGCAGCCGGCCGACCTCAACGTCGCTGACGTGGCGACGATTGCGCGCGTTCACCGCAGCGAAGGGCATCGATTGGGTGGGTATTCGAAGAAGTTAGAAATGCAGCATCTTGAACACGCCAAGGCCGGAAAGGCCGACGAAGATGAGATAGACGGCAACCAGCAGATTGAGAAAACGCGGCATCAACAGAATCAAGACGCCCGCGACCAACGCCACGATAGGCTGGATATGCGCTGCCGTGATGACCATTAAGAAACCTCCACCGATGCTGTTTGCGAATTGCAGAAACTCTATCCGCCGCTGGCGCTTCATGACAACGTGGTCTGAGATTACGGCGAGTTTCACCTCATTTTCGGCTTTTGCCGCGCCACAAACCGCCCCCGAAATGCCAACTTGCGCGCGGAACGATCGCTGGCGAACTGAATTGGCATGACATCGAACGGACGGCGTAAAAAAAGCGCGTCCGACCTCAATGGAGGCTACCATGCGGAATACCGCTCTGGCTTTTGCCACGCTGATAACTGCGCTCGGCGCAGGATACAGCGCTCATGCGCAAGGCACCACGATCGGCGCTGCGCCCTCGACCGATGTGGTCGTCACCCAGCCGGTCGAAGTGAGCGCCGACGGGGGAATTACAATCGAGCAACGCCCGGCGTTTCGCGAATACGTCGTAACCGAGCGCGTGCCATCTTATACCGTTTCCCAACGCATCGCAGTCGGCACGCGTCCTGGCCGAAGAAGGCGTGACCCTTTACGACGTACCGCAGCGTTTCGGCGCAACGCCTTATCGCTACACCGTGGTGAATGGCGAAACCGTGCTGATCGAGCCGCGCACGCGGCGCATCATGCAGGTGATCGATTAATCCGCTAAGCAGATAACGAAAAGTGAGTAGCGCGAGGTATGGATCCGCGACAACGGATCGTAGCCGCCACTCATGCAATCGGAGGCCCCGTCCGCTACCCTTGGGACGGGCCTTCGGTTTATCGTGACGACCGGATGCTCCGCGTCAATCCTGTATCCGCGAGAAATCAGCAACCGTGCGCGTGGCAGCACGAATCTCATTGAGCAACTTGAGGCGGTTCTCACGGATCTTCGCGTCGTCGTCGTTGACTTTCACCTTCTCGAAAAAGGCATCGACCGCGGGCCGCAGTTTCGCCATCGCGGACATAGCGGCGGCAAAGTCTTCGTTCGCAACAGCGGCGCTCGCCTCACGTTTCACATCGTCGATGGCCACGGCGAGCGCCTTCTCTTCTTCGAGCTTGTAGAGCGAGGCATCCGGCGCGCCGTCGAAGCTGCGCTTGTCCTTCTTCTCCTCGATGGCCAGAATATTGGACGCGCGCTTGGTGCCCGCGAGCAGATTCTTGCCGTCGTCGGTATCGAGAAACTTTCCGAGCGCCTCGACGCGGCGGACGACCATAAGGAGGTCGTCCTGTCCTTCCAGAGCAAACACCGCGTCCACCAAATCGTGCCGTGCGCCCTGCTCGCGCAGTTGGACCTTTAAGCGGTCCGCGAAGAAGGAGAGGAGGTCGGGCACAACCCGCTTTTGAACATCTGAAATTCGCGTCAGCGATATTCTGCTGCCTTCAATTTGAAAGTGTTGCCCTTTTTCCGTTGCCAATTGAGACCCGATCAATCACCATCTCGCCTAGATGTCTCGGGTCTTCGAATGCATTCAACGACCGCCGGATTATGCTCGCCAACGCAGTACGGCGACTATTGTCCAGGACCAGCCTAATCACACCCAATGCAGCCCTTCGCAGCGCATACGGGTCTTTGCTTCCCGTCGGCTTCTCGTCGATCGCCCAGAAGCCGACCAGCGTGTCGATCTTATCGGCGAGCGCCACCGCGATCGAAACCGGATCGTTCGGCACGCGATCGTTCGGCCCCTGCGGCTTGTAGTGCTCTTCACACGCGGCCGCGACCGAAGCATCCTCGCCAGCGGCCTGCGCGTAGTATTTCCCCATCAGCCCCTGCAACTCGGGGAATTCGCCGACGACCTCAGTGAGCAGGTCTGTCTTGCACAGCCGCGCCGCGCGCTTCGCCTTCGTAACATCCGCACCGACCAGCGGCGCGACCTCGGCAGCTAAGCGCTCGATCCGCGCGATGCGTTCCGCCTGCGTGCCGAGCTTTTCGTGAAACACGATCTGATCGAACTTCGGCAGACCGGTCTTCGAGTTTGGTCTTGAGATCGGTCTCGTAGAAGAACTTCGCGTCCGACAGCCGCGCGCGGATCACGCGTTCGTTGCCGGCGACGATGGCCTTGCCGCCGTCCGATGCCTCGATGTTGGCGACGAGAATGAACTTATTGGCGAGTTTTCCAGATTTCGCATCGCGCACCACAAAACACTTCTGGTTGTTGCGGATGGTGGCGCGGATCACTTCGCCCGGTATCGACAGAAATTCCTTATCGAACGAGCCCATCAGCACCACAGGCCATTCGACGAGGCCGGACACCTCATCGAGCAGCACCTGATCCTCGACCAGCTCATAGCCTTGCGCGAACGCCAGTTCTTTCGCGTCGGCGAGGATGATGTCCTTGCGGCGCTGCGGATCGAGCACGACCTTCGCATCGTGCAGCTTCGCTTCGTAATCCTCGAAGCGACGCACGCCGAATTCGCCCGGCGCCATGAATCTGTGACCGCGCGTGGTCTGTCCAGCTTCGATGCCGGCAACGTCGAACCGGACGATGTCGGGCTCTTCGGTCTCCATGCCGAAGGTCGCGATGATGGAATGCAGCGGCCGCACCCACGTCAGCGCGCCGGGCTTCGCCGAACGCTCGCCCCAGCGCATCTGCTTCGGCCATGGGAAGGTGCGCACGATCACGGGCAGGAATTCCGCCAGCACATCGATCGCAGGCCGGCCTTGCCTTTCGATCAGCGCGACGTAGAAATCGCCCTTCTTCGGATCGCGCTGGATTTTGGCTTCCTCCAGCGATTTCAGCCCGGCGGCTTTCAGAAATCCCTGCACCGCGGCGTCGGGCGCGCCGACCTTCGGTCCCTTGCGCTCGTCCTTGAGATCGGGCTGGCGCGCCGGAATGCCGTGCACGGTGAGTGCGAGGCGACGCGGCGTGACGAAGGCTTTCGCGCCCTCATAGACGAGACCCTCGGCCACGAGCTTGTCGGTGACCATCCTGCGCAGATCGTCCGCCGCCTTCGCCTGCATGCGCGCGGGAATTTCCTCGGAAAAAAGTTCGAGCAGAAGATCGGGCATTGTTCAGACGCCGCCCGCGTCAGTATGGAGCCATGCCTCGCCGCAGGCTTTCGCCAGTTCGCGTACGCGCAGGATATAGCTTTGCCGCTCGGTCACCGAGATCACGCCGCGCGCGTCGAGCAGGTTGAAGACGTGGCTCGCCTTGATGCACTGGTCATAGGCGGGCAGCGCCATCAGATGCGTCTCGCGCCCGCCGGGCTGTTTCGGATTGTCCTGCCACCCGGCCTGGAGATATTTTTTGCACGCCTCTTCCGCCATCGAGAACTGCTTGAACAACATCTCGGCATCGGAATGCTCGAAATTGTGCCGCGAATATTCCTGCTCGGCCTGAAGGAATACGTCGCCGTAAGTGACTTTCTCCGCGCCATCGCGGCCATTGAAATTGAGATCGTAGACGCGGTCGACGCCCTGCACGTACATCGCCAGCCGTTCAAGCCCGTAGGTGAGTTCGCCCGCCACCGGCGCGCATTCGACGCCGGCCACCTGCTGGAAATAGGTGAACTGACTGACTTCCATGCCGTCGCACCAGCACTCCCAGCCGAGCCCCCACGCCCCCAGCGTCGGGCTTTCCCAGTCGTCCTCGACAAAGCGAATGTCGTGCAGCGCGCTGTCGACGCCGATCGCGGCCAGCGATTTCAGATAGAGGTCCTGAATGTCAGACGGCGACGGCTTGAGGATGACCTGGAACTGGTAATAGTGCTGCAGGCGGTTGGGGTTCTCGCCGTAGCGGCCGTCCTTGGGGCGGCGCGAGGGCTGCACATAGGCCGCGTTCCAGCGTTTCGGACCGAGCGCGCGAAGCGTGGTCGCCGGATGAAAGGTGCCCGCCCCCACTTCCATGTCGTAGGGCTGCAAGATGACGCAACCGTGATCCGCCCAATAGCGTTGCAAGGTCAGGATCAGGCCCTGGAACGAGCGTTCCGGGCGCATATGCGGGGGCAAGGAGTCCATCGTCTTTTGGGAATTCGCGAAATGGGTCGACGCGACGCGACCGTATCGGCGCGCGTTCCTCAAATCAAGGCGACGGCGAGCGCTTACCGCTAAGGGTTAACGGGATCTGCCCGGGATCGGCACGAGCCCGGCGACCTCAAGCGTGCCGCACAAACCTAGTCAGGCCGGTAGGCGCCATTGCGATCTCGCCGCAGCGTCGGAATATCACGGCGCACCGGCTCGGCAACGCGGGCCATCCGTGCTTCCTCGAGCTCCTGATTGATCCGCTTGGCGGTGTTGTAGAACCAGCGAACCGCGACTAGTCCACCCAAAATAGCTGCAAGTGCAATCAGCGGTGGCATCGGTCGATCCTCTTCCTTACGTTGTCGGCCCTCAATTGCCCATATTCTTACGCAACCTGATCGTTCCCGCAATCGCTGTTTTCAAACTGATGACACGGGAGTTCGGCATGCCCCCGGCGGCCTAAAATCCGAACCTGGCCCAGATCGCCCGAGTCTCGAGGGCGGAAATCAACCCGTCTGGCAGCCCCGCGATGCCATCGAACGAGGTCAGCGTACCAGCTCCCGCCTTGCGGCCAAACAGCCCCGATAGCAGACCGGTCGAAGGCGCTATCAGCGGCGTGCTGACCTTATCGCCGAACCGATCCCGCAGCGTCGAGCGGAGATCGCCGACCGCGTCCGCAAGGCCGAGCGCGACCGATCGCTCGCCGGCCCAGTATTCTCCGGTGAACAAAAGGTCGTCCGTTCCCTTCAGCCGCTCCCCGCGGCTTGCCTTCACCAGTTCGATGAAGGTCGCGTGAATCTCGCGCTGGATCGCCTTCAGCCGCCCCACGTCGTCGGGGTTTTCCGGAAGAAAGGGATCGAGCGTCGCCTTGTGTTCGCCTGCCGTATACAATCTTCGCTCGACCCCGATTTTCCTGATCAGTTCGGTGAAGCCGAAGCTGCTGCCGACCACACCGATCGAACCCAGGATCGAAGAGGGATCGCAAAAAATCTCGTCGCCCGCACAGGCGATCATGTAACCGCCCGAGGCGGCGACGTCCTCGACGAAGACCAGCACCGGAAGCTCTTTCTCCTGCGCGAGCTGCCGGATACGCAGGTAAATCTGGCGCGACTGCACCGGCGAACCGCCCGGCGAATTGACCACCAGCGCCACCGCTTTGGCGTTGTCCACCGCAAACGCTCGCTCCAGCGTTTTGGCGACGCCGGCGAGCGTCATGCCGGGCTTGAGCGGCGTGACCGCGCCGATCACGCCGGACAAACGCACCACCGGCACCACCGCCGTCCCGCGCTGCCATCGCTTGGGAACCAGTTTCATCAGCGCTGCTTTTATCCGTCCGCTCATCGCGTTTCCCTCGGCAATTCGTCATCATCCAATCGCCTGATTAAGATGAAATAGCATCTATCTACCGGAGGCACTCACCGGTAGCCTTCTTGCGACAATTCGCGTCAGGTCCGCGCGAGGCACCCGGCGCTCCTCTGCAATGGGCGGGCGGAGGGACACCGCGCTTTTCAGCACCGCCATTTCACCGGAGCCCCGTGGGGGCAAGAGCCTGACCGCCCACGAGAGCATCCTGAGCCTCTCTGGTGGGACAGCCCATCTCATTGCTGAGCATCAAATCCGGGCAAAGTCTGAGCGGTGATCGGCTCCCCTTGACCGCGCGAACCAGAACGCGGATCGCCGGCTTGCGCGGGTCCGGATGCACGGGCCGGATCGCGATATCCCCGAAGCCGCGGTCGAGCGCGCTAAGCACCTCGGCCAGACCGTCGCTGCGCCAGATCAGACTGAGCACGCCTCCGGATTTCAGCATACGCCGCGCGGCGTGAGTCCAAATGCCCAGACCCGATGGTTCCGCGACATGCGCCGCGCGACGGCCTTGGTCCGGCGACGGCCGATGCCGTACGGCATCGTTGAAGGGAGGATTCATCAATACCACGTCGGCGGTGTCGGGACCCAGACCGACACGTGCGAACGTCTCCGCCTCCGCTGTGATATCGAGGATGCAGACCCGTGCCGCGAGGCTGTTGAGAACCGCGTTTCGGCGCGCCAGAACGGCAAGGGTTTCGTCACGCTCAACCAGCACCAGATCGACGTTGTCGATCCGCGTCGCCACCGCGAGCCCGGCAGCGCCCACACCCGCTCCGAAATCGACGATACGATCGCCGGGCCTGCCCGGCGTCGCGGCGGCGAGCAGCATGGCGTCGTGGCCGGCGCGATGGCCTGACGAAGGCTGATACAACCGCAGCCGTCCGCCGAGAAACGCATCCTCACCAACTTCAGGTCGACTGTCGGTCATCGGGGCGTAATTCGTGAGCAAGCCCGGCCTCGGTGAGAAGCTGTCGCGCCGCGCGATTGTCATCCTCATTCACCAGAATGCGGCGGGGCAGCACCCCGAGCGACCCCTCGATCACGCTCATGTTCTGATCCAGCACCAGGTGAAAAATCCCGGCACCGTCCAGCAACGCTCCGATCGCCGACACCAACACCAGATCGTTGGTTCGAACCAATTCCCGCAACGTCACGTTCTCCGGCGTAACCAGCTTCACGCCCCTGTGGCCCATGTCAACACCTCCATGTCAACCACTACCTGCGCTTGCCGGGTCGACCGGCACTTTCTATGGTGCTGCGATTGGAATGAGACGAATTTAGCAACCCGGAGATCCATGCTTGGCGGTCATCGTCCCCTTCGAAAGTCACTCGACAGGCTCCATTGACCAACTCGTCGAACTCGTCGCCACCGACATGGAGCGCGTCAACGCCACCATCCTGTCGCGGACCGGGTCCGAAGTCACGATGATCCCCGATGTCGCCAACCACCTGATCTCGTCCGGCGGCAAGCGGCTGCGCCCGATGCTGACACTGGCGATGGCCAATCTCGCCGGCTATTCCGGTGAAGGTCACGTCAAGCTCGCGGCTTCGGTGGAATTCATGCACACCGCGACACTGCTGCACGACGACGTGGTCGACGAAAGCGAGCTGCGCCGCGGCAAGCTCTCGGCCCGCATGGTGTGGGGCAACGAGGCCAGCGTTCTCGTCGGCGACTTCCTGCTTGGGCAAGCGTTCCGAATGATGGTCGAGGTCGGCTCTCTACGCGCGCTCGACATCCTGTCTTCGGCGGCGGCCACCATCGCCGAGGGGGAAGTCATGCAGCTTGCGGCGGCGAAGAACACTGCCACAACGGAGGACGAATACCTCGCGGTCATCCGCGGCAAGACAGCCGAGCTATTCGCCGCCGCCTGCGAGGTCGGTCCGGTGCTCGGCGGCCGTCCAAAGGCTGAGGAAACGGCTGCTGCAAGCTTCGGCATGAACCTCGGGATCGCCTTCCAGCTTGTCGATGACGTGCTTGATTACGGAGGGAAGTCGGCGAAGCTCGGCAAGAATGTCGGCGATGATTTCCGCGAGGGCAAGATCACCTTGCCGGTCGTGCTGGCGTTCCGGCGCGGCAACGATGTCGAGCGCGAATTCTGGGTGCGGGCGCTCGAGGAAGGCAAGATCGGCGACTCCGACCTCAATTACGCCATCGGGCTGATGACCAAGCATCGCGCGCTGGAGGATACCCTCAATCGCGCTCAGCACTACGGCGCGATGGCGGTCGATGCGCTAGCGCTGTTTCCGCCATCGCCGATGAAGAGCGCGCTGGAACAGGTCGTCGTGTTCTGCCTGGCACGATCGCACTGACGATCCGGAGCGATGATGTCCGCCGGTGCCGCGGAATGAGAACCGTCAAACTCCGTCACGAGCCTCCCCCAGCATCCCCGCATGAACCCACCATTGCGGGCGATCGAGCCGGATAGTCTGCGCGGCGTGATGCGCATCCGCCTCGTCGCTGAAGATCGCAAAGCACGTCGCTCCCGAGCCCGACATCCGTGACAGCCGCGCGCCGGTTGCCCGCAATCTCGCCAGCACCTCACCGATCACCGGCTGAATGCGGATCGCCGGTGCTTCGAGATCATTGGTGCCGTCCGACAGCATGGTGAGCCAATCGTCCATCGGAGCACCGGCCTTTGGCCACATGATAGCCTCGATCACATCGTTGACGCCGACATTCAGTTCACCTTTGCGAAGGCCGAGTGCGGCGAAGACCTCCTTTGTGGCGACGGGAACGCGGGGGTTGACCAGGACAGCGGGCATCGGCGGCAGATCCAGCGGCAGCAACGATTCGCCGACGCCCGTCATGACGCAGCTTGCCGAGCGGACACAAACCGGCACGTCGGCGCCGGTCAGTCGCGCCGTCTCGATCAATCGCGGATCGTCCATCGCAATGCCGTTGACCCTCGCCAGAAGCCGCAACGCCGCAGCCGCATCAGCTGATCCGCCGCCGATGCCGGCTGCGACCGGCAAATGCTTGTCCAGCGCAAAGGTGCCTGCCTTCAGATTTGCGACCCGTTCGCTGAATAGCCGCGCCGCCTTGAGAATGAGATTATCGGCTGTCTGGCCGCACTCCTGCGCCCGCGGGCCGCCAGCAACCAGCGATAGATCCGCGCCCTGTGTCAGCGTGAGACGATCGACGCAGTCGGCAAATGCCACCACGCTTTCAAGATCGTGAAAACCGTCGGCGCGCCGGCCCACGACCCGCAGCGTCAGATTGACCTTGGCGCGCGCCGTCTCACTCAGCGCCGGTGTGGCCGTTTCCAGATCGGTAGCGCCGGTGACGATCATAGCGGATGTCAAATCCAAAAACGGCGCATGAATCAAATGATTTTTGCGATTGCGCTAGGCGAGCATGGTTCGCGACGGAGGTGTAAATTCCGCAAGCGACGCCGCCACGACGGCCGGGGTGCGCCGCCGCCCTTCTTAGCCGCCCTTGCCGTCATCCTTCTTTTTGTCCGCCGAGGCTGCTGACGGAGTTTCGTCCGCCGGCAAGCCTTTTTCGATCTTCGCCTCGATTTTCGGCAACTCTTCGGCTTCCGGCTTCAGGTCGCGCGCGTGCGCCCACTGAAATTTTGCTTCCAGCGTCCGGCCGACGCGCCAGTAAGCGTCGCCAAGGTGATCGTTCACCGTCGGATCCTCGGGCTTGAGGTTGATGGCGCGCTCCAGCGTCTTGACCGCCTCCTCGTAATTGCCGATGCGGTAATAGGCCCAGCCGAGGCTGTCGACGATATAGCCGTCGTCCGGCCGCTGATCGACGGCGTGCTTGATCATCTTCATGGCTTCATCGAGATTGAGGCCGCGATCGATCCAGGAGTAACCGAGATAGTTCAGCACATGCGGCTGCTCGGGCTGAATCTCGAGTGCCTTCTTCATATCGGCTTCCGCCTTGTCCCAGTTCTTTGACCGTTCTTCGCAGATACCGCGGAAATAGTAGTAGACCCAATTAGGCTTACCCTTGGTCTCGGCGATAACATCGATGCCTTTGCCGTAGGTCTTTGCGCAATCGGCGAACTTCTTGCGGCCCCGCTCGACGTTGCCGAGCGCCATGATGGCTTCCAGGTCGCTCGAATCCTGCTCCGTGACACCCCTGAGAATTTTGATCGCCTCGTCGCTGCGATCAACGGCATCGAGATTGGTAGCAAGTTGAATCTGGGCATTGCGCTTCAGCGGGGAATCGACCGGTACACGCTGATAGACGCCGATCGCCATCTCCGGCTTCTTCACTGATTCATAGAGATCGGCGAGTGACAACAGCGCCATTGAATGATCGGGCGAGAGATAAAGTGCGAGCTGCAAATAGACCAAAGCCAGGTCCTCGCCGCCGCGCCGGGTCAAGGATGCGCCGATGCCGTAAAGGGCCTCGGCGGCGCCGGTTTGCGGCGAGCTGACGAGTTGCGGCAGCTTCTTGCCGGCCTTGATCTCTTTGATGCCTTCCTGAATCAACGGATGCCGCGCCAGTTTTTTGTCGAACGCCTCATACACGGCCAACGCCGCAGCGCCGTCCTTGTTGCGCGACAGCCACCGCGCATAGGCATCGGCCACGCGGAGCGCCGAATCGTCGAGTTTGTAAGCGCGCTCGAGACGAGCGCCGGCTTCTTTGTTCCGGCCCGCAAGATCGAGCAACATCCCCGAATGCAGATCCTTGAAGATCGGGTACCATTCCGGACCGGTCAGCGCGTCAATGTTGGCGACGGCCTGTTTAGTGTCGTCTGCGCCATAGTCGGCCCAGCCCGCCAGCAGCGTCGCCACGAGATCGGTGATCGGTCCACGGATGGACTGTTTGATATTTTTTTGGGCGACCGCGTACTTCTTCAACTTGAGATTATGGACGCCGACAACCAGCCGCGCGACCCGGTTGGATTTATCGATGGCGAGAATGCGGTCGGCCAGCTTCACGGCGATGGCGATATCGCCTTCGGCCAGCGACGAAATGAACGCGCGATCCAGAAGCTCGTTGTTTTTTGGATCGGTACGCAACGCCGAACGATAGAACGTCGCCGCAGACATGGCATCGCGCTCAACGCTGGCATGGCGCGCAGCGAGATAGCTGCCCGACGTCGTCATGGTGCGCAGATCCTTGGCACTCGGAAATTGCGCGGTTTCGGTCGGATGGTCCGGCGTCTGAGCCGCCACCGGACCGGACGGAGCCAACAATGTCGCAGCAGCGACAATCATCGCCAGGCGATTGAAACGAATGGACAACATCGGGATTCGCGTAGCTCCAGATTTCACGGCACGAACATCAGGGTTTTCAATATGCAACCCGGCCGGCACCATTGCATGATCCGCTTCTAACATTCGCGCCGCGTTTCAGCGAGTGTCTTTGCAAATGCGAAATCAAGGAACGCTCGCAAGCCCGGATCGGGGCTGGATTGACATTTGTTGTCTTGGGTATTCACCACTGACCTCAACCAGCCGCGCGACAATGCCGCGTTTGACCTCCCGCGGCAAGGATCGGCGGCGACCCAACCGCTTGCATCGCCAAGTATGGCGTTATCAGGGCCGCGCTCATAATCGCAGGCGTCCGGAGATTCACATCGCCTCGTAATTGGGTCCACCGCCCCCTTCGGGCGGCACCCAGGTGATGTTGCCATTTGGGTCTTTCACATCACAGGTCTTGCAGTGGACGCAGTTCTGCGCGTTGATCTGATAACGCACGGTCGAGCCTTCCTCCACCCATTCATAAACGCCGGCAGGACAATAACGGTTCGACGGACCGGCATACACGTCGTGTTCCGAGGTCTTCTGCAGGGTCATATCGGCGACCTTCAAATGAACCGGCTGATCCTCCTCGTGATTGGTGTTGGAGAGGAACACCGACGAAAGTTTGTCGAAGGTCAGTTTGCCGTCCGGCTTCGGATAGACGATCCGCACATGGGCTCTGGCTGGGTCGAGCGTCTGACCGTCCGGCTTTGCGTGCGGCCAAGTTCCCAACAACGAGAAACCGAACAAAGTGTTGGTCCACATGTCAAGGCCGCCCAACGCCACCCCGGCGAGGGTGCCGAACTTCGACCATAACGGCTTGACGTTACGGACCTTGAACAGATCCCTGCCGACCGCGGAACCGCGCCAGGCATTCTCGTACTCGGCGATCTCGTCGTTGGCGCGCCCGCTGCCGAGCGCCGCAGCGACGTGCTCCGCAGCCAGCATTCCGCTGCCCATTGCGTTGTGAACGCCCTTGATGCGCGGAACGTTAACGAATCCCGCCGCGCAGCCGATCAGCGCGCCGCCCGGGAAGGTTAGGCGCGGCACCGACTGGTAGCCGCCCTCGGTGATGGCGCGCGCACCGTAGGCGAGCCGTTTGCCGCCTTCGAACACGCTCCGGATCGCGGGATGGGTCTTGAACTGCTGGAACTCATCGAACGGTGACAGGTACGGGTCGTCATAGTTGAGGTGAACCACGAATCCGACGGCGACGCGATCGTCGTCATAGTGATAGAGAAACGAGCCGCCGCCGGTGGAATTGTTCAGCGGCCAACCGAATGAGTGCTGGATCAGCCCGTTGCGGTGCCGGGCGGGGTCGACCTGCCAGACCTCCTTGAAGCCGATACCGAATTCTGGCGGTTCACTGGTCTTGTCAAGAGCAAATCTCGCGTTCAACTGCTTCGACAAGCTGCCCCGGGCGCCTTCCGCGAACAGCGTATACTTGCCGAGCAGTTCCATGCCGCGTGTGTAGGAACTCTTTCGCGAGCCGTCCCGCGCGACGCCCATGTCGCCAGTCGCAATGCCGCGCACCGCGCCATCGTCGTTGTAGAGCACTTCCGTTGCCGCGAAGCCGGGATAGATTTCGATACCGAGCACTTCCGCTTTCCGCGCAAGCCAGCGGCAGACGTTGCCGAGCGAGCCGATGTAGCAGTGATGATTGTTCATCAGCGGCGGCATGAGGAAGCCGGGAAGCCGGATCGCGCTACCCCGCGTCATCCAATAGAACCGGTCGTCTTTGACCTGCGTCTTGAGGGGGCAATCGAGATCGTTCCGCCAGTCCGGCACCAGCTTGTCGAGCCCGGCAGGATCGATCACCGCGCCGGACAGGATATGGGCGCCGACCTCCGACCCTTTTTCAACGATGACGATACTAAGATCGGAGTCGAGCTGCTTGAGCCGGATCGCCGCCGACAGGCCGGATGGTCCCGCGCCAACGATAACGACATCGAAATCCATCGACTCGCGCGGTGGCAATTCGTCGCTGCTCATGTTCTGCTTCCGCAACCGGCGACCTTCGCGTTTGTAATGCTTCTACGGCTTGTTGTTTCCGATTTTTTACTCGAGAACAACCAGGGAAAGCACCCGCCCTGCGTTCCACGCAGACCCCCTTGCAGGTTAGTGTCCGGCAAATCGTGGATCCCACATGACATCAGATCAAGCGACCACTGTGCGGGAACTCCTGACCTTCTATCTCGAAGCGGGGGTCGACTGTGCGCTGGGGGATGAACCGATCGACCGCCTCTCCACGCCCGATCTGACACCTCCCGACCGGCCAGCCGCCGCTGAGGCCGGAACCGCTCCCGTCGCGGCACGGCAGCCGCCTCGCCAGACCGCCACGGCAGCACCTCGCGCCGGAATTGCCCCGCCGCCAGACATTGCGATCGAATCCGCGCGCGAGGCCGCCCGCACCGCCCCCTCACTCGAGGCCCTGCGCGCCCTGCTCGAGAGCTTCGAGGGCTGCGCGCTGAAATTCACCGCTTCGCAGCTGGTCTTCGCCGACGGCAACCCGCAGGCGCGGCTGATGTTCGTCGGCGAGGCGCCGGGACGCGACGAGGACATCGAGGGCCTGCCGTTCGTCGGCCGCTCAGGGCAACTTCTCAACCGGATGATAGGGGCGATCGGCCTCAAGCGCAGCGACGTCTACATCGCCAACGTCATTCCATGGCGCCCGCCCGGCAACCGGACGCCGACGCCGCAGGAAACTCAGATTTGCCTGCCGTTCATCCGACGCCAGGTCGAACTGGTGAACCCTGACGTTCTGGTCACCCTCGGCAATCCCTCAACGCAGACGCTGCTGCAGACCCGTGAGGGAATCATGAGGACCCGCGGCAAATGGTTCGACTACGATACCGGCATGCGAACGATCCGTGCGATGGCGACGTTCCATCCGGCATACCTCCTGCGCTCCCCATCCTACAAGCGGATGGGGTGGCTGGACTTCCGCGCCGTCGCCAGGGCACTGGAAGATAAGACGCCGGAGCAATCGGCATCCACCTGAAGAAAGGCGTCACAGCGCTTTCGGCCGGACGATGGCCCAACCGATCCGCAATAAAGGCAGTCGGCCGTTGACGAGACGCCCAAACGTGCGCGGAATCTCCGGCACAATGCCCGGAAACCGCTTGGCAATGGCTTCGGGCGGCGTACCCGCGGTGTCGGACGCTCGCCAGACCACGACCCCGCCGAGTTCGTTGAACTTTGCCGGCGTTATCCACGGCGTGCGCTCGGGACTCGCATCGAGCAGGAGATGAGGTCGCGAGGGACCGAGCGCGACGAGGGCCGCAAGCAGCGGATCGCCCGCGACAGCCGGCAGCGGGCGATTGGTGCGACGCTCGAAATTCTCGCCAAAGAAAGCGCCGATGGCAGATGCCGGGATCGATGTCGCAACCTCGGTGTTGGCGAACCACGGCTGAACAATGACCGTCGCGATCACAGCCAGCGCCGGAGCCACGACGGCAGCGAGCCACGCCGCGCGAAGCACACGCAGGCGGCGTAGATGAATGAGATCGCCGGAAAGCAGGACGACCGCCAGACCAGACATCGACAGCGCAATCGGTGCGCCTCCGATGACGTGATCGACCCCGAACAGGGCCGCCACCAGACTTCCGCCGAGAGCCGGCGCGAGGGCGAAGGCATAGACGAATGTCTGCGCCAACGGATCCACTGGCGGCCGCACGATCACCGGCGCGTCCTCAGGCTTCCGATTGACGAAACTGGAATTGAGGACAATCACCAGCAAAAGGCCAGCCGTCGCGAACACGAGCGCGAGGAGCAGTTCGCTCCAGCGCAACAGCCGCAAATGCAGTTCGAAAATATCGGGCCAAGGCGGCGCGCCGAGTGCGTCCGCGCGCACCAACCAGATCAGGTAGGGCAACGCGAGCACCGCGATCACCAGCAGCGCAAACAGCGGATCGACCGAACCCAGGGCATTTCGGCCCCGTTCCGTCGCCAAGGCGAACACGGTGACGGCCAGCAACAATCCGGCGGCAGCCGGCGTGGTCAGCATCAGCAGACCGGCTTCGATCGATAGCGCGAACCATGCATTGCGGCCCTGCCCGACGATCCGCCAGCCATGCAGCAGCAGCAGCGACCACAACGGCAGAGCGAGCACCGACGGACCGAACGTCAGGCCGGGCGCCCCGCACGCGGTGACCGTCACGGTCAGCAAAACCGCCAGAACAGCCTGCTGGCTACCGACGATAATCCGGGCCAGTTCGAACAGAACCCGGAATGCAACGATGAAGCAAAGCTGCGACAGCAGGTAGACGCCGAAAATGTGGTTGCCGGCTGCGCGATAGGCGATGTCCGCGAGCCAGAACGCGAGAGGCGGCCCGAGATCCGTTCCGACCCGATATTCCCGGCCAAACGCCAGCGCGGTCGCAAGGTCTCCTGGCGGACCCGGATACAGCAGCAACGGCACCAGCAGCCACATCGCTGCCTGAAACAGCACCACGATCCAGAATACCAAAAGCGGTCTGGCGCGGATCAGTTCGACAACCAGCGATGTGAAGCGCATGAAGGACCTGATGGCGGCGGGTCTTGCGGAGTTCCGAAGTGCGCGGGAGTGAGGCGGCTGCGAGTGATACGGCGCATGAACCGGCGAAGCAACCAGCCCGCCAGGTCAGATTGCCGCCTCGACCGCTCCTCGGGTCGACGTTTCGCTCGCGGAGACGCTTACCCAGGTGGGCGACGCGCGGTGACGTTCGCGCGCCGCAGCAACCGGCGCAAAGAAGCTGCGATGATGAGGGCTTGGCCCGAGGCGGCCGAGCGCCTCGAGATGCCCGGGGACCGCGTAACCCTTATGTGTCTCGAAGCCGTAGCCGGGGCAGTCCTGCGCTAGCTTGCACATCAGCCGGTCGCGCGTGACCTTGGCAACGATCGAGGCGGCGGCAATCGACAGCACGAGCCCGTCGCCGCCGATCACCGGCTCGCACTCGCAAGCGATCTCGATTCTGTCGCGACCGTCAACGAAGACGTGCTTCGGCGCGTCGGGCAGCGCATGGACCGCGCGTGCGAGCGCCCACAGCGATGCGCGCAGGATATTGTCGCGGTCAATCCGCGCGATCGACGCGCAGGCAACCGCGAAAGATGCGGTCGCCACAATTTCCTCGAACAACTCCTCGCGGCGCGCAGCGGTCAGTCGCTTGGAATCGTCGATGCCTTTGGGAATACGCTTCGGATCCAGCACGACCGCGGCGGCAACCACCGGTCCTGCCAATGGCCCGCGCCCGACCTCGTCGCAACCCGCGACCGGCCAAACGCCACGCTGCATCAGCCCACGCTCGCGCCGGAAGCTCGGCTGCACGACGGCCGGCGATTTCCCCGGCTGGTCCCTGGATTGACCCCGAATCACTCGGAGATAGTGCGGGTGGGGAAACCCGGAGACAATGCCGAAACGGATTTATGCCCGCTCTCCTGAAGCGTCTTTCAAGTCAAAATGGTTACCGGTTTGCTCGTCCCGCAACGGCCTCAGCTCTGCTCAGAACAGGCTCAGCTGCTGCCCGCTGCTGCATTTCGGCTTGGCGAAATGGTCCATCGTCAGCTTTGAGCGCTTCTTATTGAGCCCAAGTTTCTCGCAAGCGATCTCGAAGCGGCGGCCGATCATCCAAGCGATCGGTCCCGCGCCCTTCATCCGTGTACCCCATTGTGAATCGTAATCGCGGCCATTGCGCATATCGCGGATCAGCGTGAACACATGACGGTAGCGATCCGGATAGCTCGCCATTAGCCATTCGCGGAACAGGTCGCGCACTTCCCGCGGAAGGCGCAGCAGCACATAGTTGGCTTCCCTGACGCCGGCATATGCAGCAGCATCGAGAATCCGCTCGATCTCGCAGTCATTCAGCGCCGGAATTACGGGGGCCACCATCACCGTGGACGGAATGCCCGCTTCCGACAGTTTGCGCAGTGCTTCCAATCGCCTCATTGGCGTCGATGCCCGCGGCTCCATCGAGCGCGCGAGCCGGGAATCGAGCGACGTCACAGAAATCGCCACCTTGGCGAGATTGCGTTTCGCCATTCGCGCAAGGATATCGATGTCGCGTGTCACCAACGCCGATTTCGTGACGATACCGACCGGATGCGAGGCGCGCTCGAGCACTTCGAGAATGCCGCGCATGATTTTCCGGTCACGCTCGATCGGCTGATAGGGATCGGTATTGGTTCCGATCGCGATCATCTTCGGCTCGTAGCCCTCCGCGGCCAGTTCCTTCTCCAGCAATGCCGGTGCGTCCGGCTTCGCGAACAGCTTCGATTCGAAATCCAGCCCCGGCGACAGGCCAAGATAAGCGTGGGTCGGCCTTGCGAAACAATAGACGCAGCCGTGCTCGCAGCCCCGATAAGGGTTGATCGAGCGGTCGAAACTGATGTCAGGCGAGTCGTTGCGGGTGATGACTTTCCGCGCGGCGTCAACAGCAACCGTGGTTTTGAACGGCGGCAGATCGTCGAGGCTCTGCCAGCCATCGTCGAACGCCGTTCGCGCCTCCGTCTCGTATCGACCGCTGAGGTTGGATTGGGCGCCGCGCCCCCTCCGCCGCTCGTGATCGATTGCGACCTCAATCTCGTCAAAGGGCGAGGCAGCCGCCAATGCGGGGGACGGCGTGACTGGGCGGATACCTGCGGGCGAGAGAGGCGCTGCTCATGGTGAGAACATAGCATCCAACTGGAACAAATCAAGAACATTATGTTCTGTCCCCAATCGAGCAGCTATCAGGCCGACGCTCCTCTCGCCTTCGGCCGGCGAAGATGTTCATCCAACCGCGGCATGATCTCGACGAAGTTGCAGGGACGGGTGCGGTAATCAAGCTGGTGCGCGAGGATGCCGTCCCAGCCGTCCCGGCAGGCACCCGGGGATCCCGGCAAGCAGAAGATGAAGGTGAAACCTGCGGTGCCGGCGGTTGCGCGGCTCTGGATCGTCGAGGTGCCGATTTTGGCGTGACTCAGCATGTGGAAAGCAATCGAGAAGCCGTCCATCCGCTTGTCGAATAGCGGCTCGACGGCCTCCGGGGTGACGTCGCGCCCCGTGAAGCCGGTGCCGCCGGTGGTGATGATGACGTCGATGCCGGGGTCAGCGATCCATCTTTTCATCAGGGTGCGGATCGCCTCGACATCGTCGATGACGATCTCGCGCGCGCCGAGCTTGTGACCGGCGACGGTCAGCCGTTCGGACAGCGTTGCACCCGACTTGTCCTCTTCGAGCGAGCGCGTGTCAGAGACGGTCAGCACCGCGATGTTCAGGGGGACGAAGGGCTTTGTCTCGTCGATGGACGGCATGGCGGTCCCGTGATCAACGCACAGCGCGCTCCCTCTCCCCGCTCGCGGGAGGAGGGTTAGGGGCTGCCGACGTTGCAAAGAGCCCCTCACCCGAACTGCTCAGGCGCGCAATTGCGCTGCCGAGAAGTTCGAGCTCTCCCCGTAACAACGGGGAGAGGTAAAAGGAATCGAGCGCTGCCAACACCATTACAAATCATCCGTCGCGAAGGTGTTGCAGGCTTGCACGCTGCCCTGCTGGTAGCCGATCATGAACCAGCGCTTGCGCTGCGCCGCGGAACCATGCGTGAACGAGTCCGGCACCACATGGCCGGTCGCCTGCCGCTGCAACGTATCGTCGCCGATCGCCGTTGCCGTGGTCAGCGCAGCGTCGATATCGCCCGGTTCGAGGAAGTTCGGACGCTTCTTCGCCTCGCGATTGACCCAAACGCCGGAAAGGCAATCCGCCTGCAGTTCGACCCTGACCTGCAGCTCGTTCGCCTCTGCCTTGCTGCCGGCCTGCTGCTGCAGTCGCGTCACTTTCGGAAGAATGCCGAGCAGGTTCTGAATGTGATGCCCAGCCTCGTGCGCAATGATATAAGCAGCGGTGAACCTGCAGGCGCTGCCCGAGCAGCCACGGAAGCGCGTTTCCACCTGTTTGAAGAAATTAGTGTCGAGGAAGATCTGCTTGTCCGGCGGGCAATAGAACGGTCCCATCGCGGACTGCGCCATACCGCAACGACCGCCATTTGTGGCATTGCGGAACAGCACGATACGGGGGCCGGAATAATTTTGCCCGCTGGCCTGAAAGATTTCGTGCCAGCGATCGTCGATCTCACCCAACACGCCGGAGATCATCTTGCCCATATCGTCGGTCGGCGCACCGGACTTGCCCGGTGACGGGCGGTCGTCCGTCTGATAGCTCGGCGACTGGCCGCCGCCGGTCAGGATCTCCGCACCCCCGATGAGGAGACGCGGATCGATGCCGAATGCATAGCCGACCAGGCCGAGGATGAGAATAGTGCCGATGCCGAGGCCGCCGCGTCGGCCAAATCCACCGCCTCCTCCGCCGAATCCGCCATCCTCGCGACGGTCGTCGATGTTGTCGCTCTGGCGAAAATCGTCATCACGCATGAGGTCCGTCCTCGTGTCCGATCGATCGCTAACCTAGCCGCAAGTGGCGGCACCCAACTCAAATAGTGATCTCGTTATTCAATAGCCTGCCCGGCAACAATTGCCTATAGCGTTTTCGAGCGAAGTGACATCCGGTTCGCGTGAAGAAAACGCGTCTAATCAAAAAGATAGTACCGCTAATCCGAAGTTCGCGACGACAATCTGATGCGAACTTCGGATTCCAGGCGGGCACCAATGGCTCTATAATTTAAGCGTGGTTCAGGTTCAGAAAAACTGACCTAGCGACTTGCAAAATACCACAAACGAAATTCTTTCTATCCGCGCCGACGATGAAACCACGACCCGCCATCGCGGGCGGACCAAATAATGGTTGCGCGCACCAGCTTATGAAACCTGCGCATCATTACCAAACTTGCATCCCGCCGAACGAAAGCTTTCTACAATTAAGTCGATTTTTACTTTGGCCGGTCACTGTAGCGCCAGTCGGTTGTTTGGTCCCGCGTCGCCGACAGCGTCGCCTGAGTCAGAGTATTTAAGTCATGGGTGTGTCGCGTCGCGGGGCGTCTGCAAGGGCGCCCCGCACCAAATTTGACTCTCCCGCATCGCGCATCATCATTGGCGACTGCGTCGCCGGGATGTCGAAACTTCCAGCCGGATCGGCCGATCTGATATTTGCGGATCCGCCCTACAATCTGCAACTCAAGGGTGAACTGAAGCGTCCCGACGAATCGCACGTCGACGCGGTGAACAGCGATTGGGACAAGTTCTCGTCCTTCTCCGCATATGACGATTTCACCCGCGCATGGCTGCTCGCCTGCCGCCGCGTCATGAAACCATCGGCCACCATCTGGGTGATCGGATCATATCACAACATCTTCCGCGTCGGCGCGATCATGCAGGATCTCGGCTTCTGGGTGCTGAACGATATCGTCTGGCGCAAGACCAATCCGATGCCGAATTTCCGCGGCCGCCGCTTCACCAACGCCCATGAAACCATGATCTGGGCTGCGCGCGATGAAAACGCCAAAGGCTACACGTTCAACTACGAGGCGTTGAAAGCCGCCAACGAGGACGTGCAGGCGCGCTCGGATTGGCTGATTCCGCTGTGCACCGGTAACGAGCGATTGAAAGACAAGGACGGCCGAAAGGTTCATCCGACCCAGAAGCCCGAGGGTCTGCTGGCACGGGTGCTGCTCTCGTCGTCGAAGCCTGGCGATCTCGTCATCGATCCGTTCAACGGCACCGGTACCACGGGCGCGGTCGCCAGACGTCTCGGCCGCAACTATATCGGTTTCGAACGCGACCGAACCTACGCGGCCGCCGCCGAGAAACGCATTGCGGCGATCGAACCGCTTCCCGAAGCTACCCTTGCCCCTTTCATGACGGCGCGCGAGGCACCGCGCGTGGCTTTTTCCGAATTGATCGAGCGCGGCATGATCTCGCCCGGCGCAAAACTCGTCGATGCAAAGAAGCGCCACGGCGCTCTGGTACGCGCCGACGGGGCCATCATGCTCGGTGACAAGGTCGGCTCGATTCATCGGATCGGAGCGATGGCGCAAGGTGCAGGCGCGTGCAACGGCTGGACCTTCTGGCACATCGAAACCAGCGAAGGTCTCCGGCTGATCGACGAGCTACGGGCCGAAATCCGCAACCAGATGGCGGCAGGCTGAGGCGTTCCGAGCGCGTTCCGTCCACGCATCGAACAGCCGCGCGGTAAGCGCCAAATCCTCGGTTGCATTTGGTCGAAAAATCCTAGCATGGAATGACCGCTCGCGGACAGCCAGCCGCGTCCCCAACTCATGCCAAGAACAAAAGGGGCTTATGATGCTCAAGTTCTATTTCAATGGCGCGCCGAATCCGAACAAGGTTGCGCTTTTTCTGGAAGAAGCCGGCCTCCCCTTCGAACTGGTGCCGATCGACACCCGCAAGGGCGACCAGTTCAAGCCGGAATTCCTGAAAGTGAATCCGAACGGCAAAGTACCGGCGATCGACGACGACGGTGTGGTCGTATTCGACAGCAATGCCATCCTTCTTTACCTCGGCGAAAAGACGGGCAAGTTCATGCCGGACAACACGCCGGCCAATCGCGCGCAACTGCTGTCGTGGATGATGTTCATCGCGAGCGGCCTCGGACCGTATTCCGGACAGGCCGTGCATTTCAAGGATTACGCACCAAAAGGTCTGGACTACGCACTTAACCGCTATCAGTTCGAGGCGCATCGTCACTACAAGGTCCTTGACGACCATCTTGCCAACAGCCGCTACATGGTCGGAAACACCTATACGATTGTCGATATGGCGTTCTGGGGCTGGGCCCGCATGGCGCCCCGCGTGATCGGCGACAGTGGCGTTGCCAAATATCCGAACTTCAAACGACTGCTGGACGAGGTCTCGGCACGTCCGGCCGCAACGAGAGCGATCGCGCTGAAAGACAAGTTCACCTTCAAGACAGAGAACGACGAGGACGCTTTGGGCTTCCTGTATCGCCACATGAAGACGAAGGTGGCCTGATCCGTCGCTTCGTGAGGAAAAAGACCCTTCGGCTCACGCCGGAGGGTCTTTATTCTGCTTGCTGCGGTTTGCAGCTACACTGAATTCCTTATCCTCACCCAACCCATGCGCGATGACCTTGCGCATCAGATTGGGCAACGCCTCATCTTTCAGTCGAGCGATCGGCACCCAGCGCATGCCGTCAGGCATCGTGATCCGCGCGGTAACGGTTGCGGTATAGACAGCAAGCTCCAGCGGAAAATGCGTGAAAACATGCGTGACCGTGCCGGCCTTGCGCCGCCAGCGCGGAGCGCTTTCAAGGCACGGCGCCTGCTTCAGAGCAGCCACATCATCCTGCGCGGCAAGCCACGTCGATGTCGGAACTTCGGTCATGCCGCCAAGCAGGCCTTTTGCCGGCCGCGTGCGGACCAGCACGTCGTTGCCACGCCTCACAACGAAGGCCGCGCCGCGCCGCAACTCGCCCGCCTTCTTTGGTATCTTGCGAGGGAAGGTCTCCTGATCGCCGCGAGCTCGCGCGGCACAATCATCGTTCAGCGGACACAGCACGCAGGCAGGCTTCTTCGGCGTGCAAATGGCGGCGCCAAGATCCATCAGCGCCTGCGCGATATCTCCAGCGCGGCTCTCGCCGTCGCGACCAGCGCGTGTTTTCACGTCGCGACCAGCGCAGTTCTTTCCGTCGCGCCCAACTCGCGAGGGTCCGAGCAACGTCGCGGCAAGCGTTTGAATGCGCCGCTTCGCCTTCGGCAACGGCTCGTCCACAGCGAACAGCCGTGTCACGACCCGTTCGATATTGCCGTCGACCGGCATGGTGCGGCGATTGAAGGCGATGGCGGCGATCGCCGCCGCGGTATAGGGACCGATCCCCGGCAGCGCCCGTAAGTCCTCTTCCGTATCGGGAAATCGACCGCCGTGATCGCGCAGCACCGCAACAGCGCAGGCATGAAGATTGCGCGCGCGCGAATAGTAACCGAGCCCGGCCCACATCCGTAAGATATCGTCGAGCGACGCGCGCCCCATCGCCTCAACGTCCGGCCAGCGCGCCAGAAACTTTTCGAAGTAAGGCCCGACCGCCTTCACGGTCGTCTGCTGCAGCATGATCTCGGACAGCCAGATCCGATAGGGATCGATAGTCTCGCCGGGCAGCGCGCGCCACGGCAGCCGGCGGCGGTTGCGGTCGTACCAGGCCAGCAGCCGCGTGGGACGGCCCGCTGGCGCAGGACCTTCCCTTCGCTCGTTGTTTTCCACGGATAGCGCCATTTACCAACTCGAGGCGTTCGACGAAATTCTCTCACCGTCATGCCCGCGCCTGTCGCGGACATTCACGTCTTTATTCGTTCCGTACGTGGACGGCTGGAACAAGCCTAGCCATGACGGCATATTTTTCAACCGCATCCCAAATGAGAACCGACATGCTATAAAAGCGGTGATGTCCAAGCCCGGCCCGATCTCAGCCAAGCCGTTGTCGGCATTGCTCGGTGATGTCTTCTCCGATGCCTATGCGCGGCAGGGATTCGCCTCACGCGAACTGGTGACCCGCTGGGCGGAAATCGCCGGACCCGAGATCGCCGCGCATTCCGAACCGATGAAGATCCAGTGGCCTCGTCCGATCGAGGGGCAGAAGCAGGAACCGGCGACGCTGGTATTGCGGGTCGAAGGTCCTGTCGCACTGGAAATCCAGCATTCCTCCGATGTCATTCTGCAAAGGGTCAATCGGTTCTTCGGCTGGAACGCGGTCGGCCGGCTGGCCTTGCGCCAGGCCCCTTTGTCGCGCAACTCCGTGCGGAATGCCTCACGGCTGCCCGACGCGACGGACGTGGCACAGGTGGCGGAAACGCTGTCCTCGATCGAGGACAACGATCTGCGTACGGCGCTGGCGCAACTCGGCGCCTCGATCAAGCGGAATTGACGCGATGGTGGAGCACACCGACAGCGCGCCATTGCCACAATTCTGGTTTCAAGCTAGCGAACAATTGTCGTCAGGGCGCTTGCGCCATTTTCGGGAGAAGACCGTTGATCATTACGCGCCGCGCCGTTAATGCCGCCCTCGCATTGGGCGGACTCGCCGCCTTCGTAGGTCTTTCGCCATTGCGCCTGATCGGTGAGGCCATGGCCCAGAGCGCCACCGCCACAGACGTGGCCAAACCCGTTTCGCTGCCGGACATGGCGCTCGGCCCCAAGGACGCCGTCGTCACCATCACCGAATATGCCTCGATGACGTGTCCGCATTGCTCGCGGTTCGCGGAAGACGTGTTTCCGAAGATCAAGACGGACTACATCGACACCAACAAGATCCGCTATGTGTTCCGCGAGTTTCCGCTCGACATCAAGGCCGCCGCCGGCGCGATGCTGGCCCGCTGCATCGCCAAGGACGACGCGGGAAAATATTTCGCCGTGATCGACACGCTGTTCAAGTCGCAGGACGCATGGGCCGGATCAAATACCACGGAATCGCTGAAACTGATCGGCAAGCAGACCGGACTTATGGGAGATGAGGTTGAAAGCTGCCTGAAGGATCAGGCCCTGCTCGACAAGATCGCGGCCGACCAGAAATACGCCAATGAGGTTTTGAAGGTGAATTCGACACCGACGTTCTTCATCAACGGCGACATGGTGAAGGGCGAGATCGCATTCGAGGACTTCAAGAAGAAGATCGATCCCTTGTTGAAAAACTGAGGGTAGCAACAAACGTTGGCGGACACCGGCTGAGGTTCCAGGGTCTTTTCACTTCTGGGGAATCAGAAGCGGAACTCTATGGTTTGATCTGATGCGTTTTCTTCACGCGAACTGATATCCGCTTCGCTCGAAAACGCATAACCCCTGCAAAAGCCTTTGGAAAAGCTTGTCTGCGCGGTTGCTCTGGTACGTCGCTATCGCCATTGTCGAACCTCGCGAGGCGCGCGACTCAGGGCTGCTGACAGTACGTGTGGTATTGTGGCTGTGGGCTGATTCGCGTCTTGCAAGCACAGTAGAGTGTCCATGAAACTCACGCGCCTTCGCCTTCACGGCTTCAAGTCGTTCGTTGAACCCACCGATTTCGTGATCGAGCCAGGTCTCACTGGCGTGGTCGGGCCGAACGGTTGCGGCAAGTCCAATCTGGTCGAGGCGCTGCGCTGGGCCATGGGCGAGACCTCGTACAAATCGCTGCGCGCCGCCGACATGGACGCGGTGATCTTCGCAGGTAGCGGCAACCGTCCGGCGCGTAACCACGCCGAGGTGGTGATGTCGATCGACAATTCGGATCACTCTGCGCCCTCCGCCCTCAACGATTCCGAAGCGCTAGAGATTTCGCGCCGGATTGAGCGCGAGGCCGGCTCGGTCTACCGTATCAACGGTAAGGACGTGCGCGCCCGCGATGTGCAAATTCTGTTTGCCGACGCAGCCACCGGCGCGCGCTCTCCGGCGCTGGTCCACCAGGGTAAGATCGGCGAGATCATCCAGGCCAAGCCCGAACAGCGCCGCCGCGTGCTGGAAGACGCCGCCGGCGTGGCCGGCTTGCATGCTCGCCGTCACGAGGCCGAGTTGCGGCTGAAGGCCGCCGAAACCAACCTCACTCGCGTCGAGGACGTGATTGGCCAACTCGCCGGCCAGATGGAGGGGCTCAAGAAGCAGGCGCGGCAGGCGATCCGTTATCGGGACGTCGCCGCGAAAGTGCGCAAGGCGGAAGCGATGCTGTTCCACCTGCGCTGGCTCGAAGCTCAGGCCGAGGTGGCGGAAGCCGCCAGAACCCACGACCTCAATGTCCGCGAGTTGGCCGAACGCACCCGCGAGCAGGCCGAAGCCGCCCGCCTCCAGGCGGAACGCGCCGCCGAACTTCCGGCGCTGCGCGAGGCGGAAGCCCGCGCCGCTGCCGGTCTGCAGCGCCTTACCAGCGCGCGCGAGACTCTGGATCGCGAAGAGGAACGCGCGAAGGAGCGCGCCGCAGAACTCGATCGGCGGCTGATACAGTTTGCATCCGATGTCGAGCGCGAGCAGCGACAGTCATCCGACGCCGACGCCGCCTTGCAGCGGCTCGATGTCGAGGACGCCGAGCTGAAGGACGAGATCAAGTCGCGTGTCGAGACGCGCAGCGGCGTCGACGAACGGGCGGCACAAGCGGAAACGACGCTTGCTGCGGCCGAAGCCACGTTTGCTGATTTGACACGGGTACTGGCCGACCTCACCGCCAAGCGCACCCAGCTTGAATCGAACGTGCGGACTCATCGCGATCGCCTCGCTCGCGTCGATCAGCAGATCGCAGACGTGCAGCGCGAGACCGAAGCGTTGGCGCAGCAGACCAGCGGGTTCGGCGATCTCGATGCCCTCACCGCGGCGATCCAGGGCGCGCAGGAAGCGCTGGCGCAATCGGAAACCCTGACTCGCGAGCGCGAGGCCGAACATACCGCCGCACGCAGCCAGCTCGAGGCCGCCCGCTCCGGCGTGGAAGCGGCGCGCGGACCGCTGCAGGACGCTGACAAGCGCGCGCAGCGGCTCGAGACCGAAGCCAAGACCATCGCCAAGATTCTCAACGGCGAAAGCAAAAACCTGTGGCCGCCGATCATCGACGGTATCAATGTCGACAAAGGCTACGAGAAGGCGATCGGCGCCGTGCTCGGCGACGACCTCGACGCACCGGTGGATCAGTCCGCGCCGATGCGCTGGACCGGGGTGGCCGTCACGGCGGACGATCCGGCGCTGCCCGAAGGCGTGGAATCGCTTGCGGCCCATGTGCAGGCTCCGCCCGAATTGGCCCGGCGTCTTAAGCAAATCGGCATCATCGCCAAAGAGCGTGGTGCGGAACTGGTTGCCCATCTGAAGACCGGCCAGCGGCTGGTCTCGCTCGAAGGCGACGTCTGGCGCTGGGACGGCTTCGTGACTGCGGCCCATGCACCAACCGGCGCGGCGCGCCGCCTCGCCGAGCGCGCGCGGCTGGCCGATATTGAGAGCGAGATCGAGCGCGCACGCACCGAGGTCTCTGAACGGCGCCAGGCGCTGGAAACGGCGCAGCAGGCCGTCGCCGACGCGGGCCAGGCCGTCACCGCCGCCGCATCGGCCGAGAGCGAGGCACGCAATGCCTGGCGCGCGGCGCAGCGCGGGGTCGACGGCGCGCGCGAACGTCATGCGGGCGCCGAGCGCGAGATCAACCGCCACGCGGCGCGCCTCTCTGCGCTGACCGAAGCGCAAAATCGCCTGACTGCCGACCGCATGGAAGCCGCCGCCGCTCATGAGACGGCGACATCCGCACTCGGCGAATTGCCGCCGAGCCTCGACACCGAGACCAAGCTCGGCGAGGTACGGACAGAAATCGACGGCCATCGACGAGCCGCCGCGCAAGTGCGCGCCGAGGCGCAAGCGCTCGCACGCGAAGCCGAACTCGCGGATCGCCGCCTGCAGGCGATATCGGCCGAACGTAACGAATGGCAAACCCGTAAGCAAAGTGCGGCTTCGCAGATCGCGACCATCGAAGCGCGCGTGACCGAGGTCAGAGCCGAGCGCGCGGACCTCGACAACGCGCCTGCGCTGTTTGCAGAAAAGCGTAGTGCAATCATCAGCGAGATCGAGCACGCCCAAAAGGATCGCCGCGACGCGGCCGATACCCTCGCCGCCGCTGAAGCCGTGATGGCAGAAACCGACCGCGCCGCGAAAATCTCGCTTGAGTCGCTGTCAAGCGCACGCGAGGCTACGGCGCGCGCCGAAGAGCGGATGGACGGAAGCAAGCGGCGGCTCGAGGATACCGAACGCGAAATCCGCGACATGCTCGAGGTCGAACCCGACGCGGTGGCTTCACTGGCCGAAATTCAGTCCGGCGTCGACCTGCCGCCGCTGCCGGAGATCGAGGCGGATCTCGAAAAGCTGCGCCGCGACCGCGACCGTCTCGGCGCCGTCAACTTGCGCGCCGAGGAGGAATTGCGCGAGGTCGAAACCCAGCATACCTCGCTCGCCACCGAGCGCGACGACCTCGTCGAGGCCATCAAGAAGCTGCGCACCGGCATCCAGAGCCTCAACCGCGAGGCGCGGGAGCGGCTTCTGACCTCGTTCGAGACCGTCAACACCCATTTCAAGCGGCTGTTCACCGAACTGTTTGGCGGCGGCGAGGCGGCACTGCATCTGATCGAGAGCGACGATCCGCTGGAAGCCGGCCTTGAGATCATCGCCAAGCCGCCGGGCAAGAAGCCGCAGACGTTGTCGCTGCTCTCGGGCGGTGAACAGGCGCTGACAGCACTGGCGCTGATCTTCGCAGTGTTCCTCACCAATCCGTCACCGATCTGTGTGCTGGACGAAGTCGACGCGCCGCTCGACGACCACAACGTCGAACGGTTCTGCAATCTCCTGCACGAGATGACGTCGTCCACGGAGACGCGCTTCATCATCATCACCCACAATCCGATCACCATGGCGCGGATGAACAGGCTGTTCGGCGTCACCATGGCCGAGCGTGGCGTCTCGCAACTGGTGTCGGTCGATCTCGAAAACGCGGTGAAAATTCTCGACCAGAACGTCGCGTGACCTCTTCCTTCTCCCGTCGCGGGGACCGGAAACTCATAAATTACATAATTAAATCAATGGCAAAAAACTGTTGTGTCTCCCGTTGTGTCCCGATCCGCAGGGGGGCTACGGAAGCCCGCTGAGTGGCCGTCCGGTTCGCCGCGACTGATCCCTACCACACGGCCTAAACCGCCCCTAGCCCCCCCGCCTGTGCTGGCCCTTGGCCCGCCTGTGCGCTGGCGCGGGCCTGGCCGCTGTTCCTGTGGCCCAGCGCTGGCGGCGCGCTGAGCGACTTCCTGCGGCCTCGGGGTGATGGCCGCCGCGTCGCCCGCCGTCACGAGATGCGGTCAGCGAGATGCCGCCATAACAACTACGGCTGCTAGCAGTCACATTACCCCTCTAAATCCCGCCGCGTATGTCGGATATAGTCGTTGGTGCTGCTAAGGTCCTTACGCTGCTCTCTGTTCGCGAGGAGGGCCACAGGATCGACCTTCTTCAACAGTGGCTTGTCAACATCTGTTGCTCAAGGGGGCCACACTGGCCTGCCGCTGCCTACAGTCGCATGGGGTGACGTGCTGCTGCTGCTGATGACGCGATGCCGCGCTAAGGCTTCTCCTCCTCGCTGTGTTCTTCGAGCAGCTCCCGCGTAGCCTTGATGCGGGCGGAGACGTTCTGAAGTGTTGCGGCCGAACTGATACCTTGCGAATGCAGGAGCATCCACAGGGCCTCGGCAAGGAGGACTTGATTTTCTAGAATGGCGCGTTGGATTTTATCTATCATCATCCATGCTCCGTTGGTTGCCCTCCGCGATCGGTTGCCTGTCCGCGCCCGTGATGCCCGTCGCGATCGTGACGGGCTCGATGGTGGAGCGCTGGCTGTCCCTTCGCAAGAGGGACGCACGGGTCCTTCCGAGAGCATGAGTTCCCGCGGGGACCGCGCGACCGCGAAGGTTGAGCGTATTCCAATTCCGTGAATACGTGGTGCCGGTGCTTTGGCTTTCTGTAATCGGCGGCAGATTTGTGACGGGGCCGCCAACGAGGGAAATGCGATGGCAACCGAACCACAAGCCGGGACCGTTGTGTCATCGGCAGCGCTGGCGAAGCATTTCGATTGCGTGCCGTCCTATATCCGCAAGCTGGTTGAGCAGGGCGTCATCGAGCGGCGGTCGGATGGTCGCTTCGATCAGGACGCCTGCCGGTCGAAGTACTTTGCGCACCTTCGCGAGGAGCGGCAGCGGTCACCGAAGTCGGCGGCTGATACCGAGTTCACGGCGGCCAAGGCCGAGCTGATCAGGATCAGAATTGCTGAAAAGAAGCGCGTGTTGGTGCTGCAGAGCGATGTGGACGAACTGATCGACAGCGTGATGGGCGTGATCCTGCCAGCGCTGGCGGGTTTGCCCGCACGGTGTGCGCCGCGTGGCGATCTTGCGACCCGCCGCAACATCGAGCGCGCCGTGTCCGAGATACGCACCGAGATGTCCCACGTCGCGCAGCGGAAGGCGGACGAAGCAGGCGAGCCAGACGATCAAGCACTTGCGTGACAGCCAAGGCATCGGAGGTGGAAGTTGCCGCCGGGAAAAACTGCCGCCGCATTATGCCGTTTCCCACAGTGTCGTGGGAAACGAAATTAAATCGAAGGTGAGAGCAAAAATTGGAGCCTGCCCCAAGAAACCGGAACGAATGCGCAGAAGCCGCCAGACGATGACGCGGCGTGATGGCCGACCGTCAGTACTCCGTCCGGTCCAGTTTCCGCAGCAGCCATGCTGGCAGGCAGTCGAGGCTTGGGTTTAAGTTGCTGTCCTCGCCACCTGTCGAAACGAGACCGATAGCATCGCCGTTGGTATCGATAATTGGCGATCCTGACATCCCGCCTCTGATCTGATCGGCCCCGTCGCAGATCGTCAAATACCTGCCGCCATTGTGCACGGTGCAGGGTTGCCATTCCCCGTCCAGCGACAAAATGAAAGCCGCCTCCGTATGGGCGTCATCCTGCTCTCTTTCCTCCAGCCGTGAATTGAAAGCCGCTTGGCCGGCATCAAGATCAGGGCGCGGGGGTGTGGCACGATCGGGCAATTTGCCAATCTTCATCGCCGCAGCATCGGTGAAATCTACATATTGCATGTATTCGTCTTCGAGGCCGCCTTCCGGTTCGCAAAAGGCCGCGATGTCATCGGTCAGACTGTAGACGCAAAGCTCGCCACAGATGGTTGGTGTTCCGCCTAGTGGGCCGATGATGTTCGGGAACGTCAGTTCAGAAGCGCCGTTCGACAGATGGGGCGTCGGAATGCGATCGCTTGGCACGCAGTGCGCGGCGGTCACAACGAAACGATCAATGCCTGCGCCGACAATGAACCCCCGGCCACCGCCGCCGACCTGCACGACGGCGGCCTTCGCATTTTCCAATTGACTGATGTTGCTCATAGCCTAGCTGTCTCCGCGCGTCGCCCGTGCGTTATTCCAAATCCGGCGTGGCAAACCTAGCTCGCCTCGCTGCGCCCTCTCCGCCAGAAACCAACCTCGCACCCAACGCGATCTTCGATAAAGCCGAGGCGGCGACAGGTCAGCTGCGCACCTTCATCGCTGGAGTGATTGAGACGACGGCCTACCCTGCACCCCTTGCGGGCGTGTCGGTCGCGCGTCGGTCAGCGCGCCCAGCAGCGCCGCCATGTCGCCGTCCGAAATCGCATAGGCCGCCAGATTGATCGGGGCGAGGGGCGGCGACCTGACCCGCCGCAGCAACCAAGAGCGGAAACCTTGCCTGTCGAGCCGCAGCGCCGCCTTTAGGCCAGCTTCCAAAAACCGCTCCCGCTGCTGCGGATTAAGCCGCGCCCAGCCTTCCATAGTTGCCGAAACCAAATCAATGCGCCGCACGTCGCCAGCCCTTGAAAAGCGGATCAGGCAAAGGAAACACGAAAACCAAAAATTGCAAATATGCTGAAGTGGTGCGGTCGCGCGGTCCCCGCATTAAACCACGCCCCCAGGAGGACCCGAAAAGGGCACAGCCATTTCGGGAGTTCGTCGTCTCCCCAAAACCTCAGACGCCCTTGGTCGCGTCCCGTTGCCGACGAAGAACCACGCCCAATGTGAGAATAGTCCAGCATGGTCGCGAAAGCGCAGAGCTAGCTGCCAAAGTCCGGGTAGGTATACTATCCCAAAGACCTCTTGAGGCGTCTTGGCGCGAGTTATCCCTCTGATCCCGACCGTTCCGATCTCCAAGAGGCTTGGATACCATTCGTCGTGCACTAGACGATTGCGAGCGGCTCTATCGTCCCAAAACGTGCCGACGCCGGTCAGCAATTCGTCGAGATCAAACCCGCTAAGTCCCAGCGAGGGCACCAAAGACAAGACCTCCTCCTTCGCATCCTGCGCCTTCAAAACGGCGACCGCCTTTATCTCATCACCGCCTAGCATTTCTGACACCAAATCCAGCAGTGCCGCTTCGCACAACGCGAAGGTGATCACTAGATTGCCGAGCGCACGGACGAAGGGGCGAAAATGTTCGTCGACAAGATCATCCGGCTCGTCGCCTGGGGGAATTTCTGCGGGCATATCGGTTAGGTTGCTACCCTAAACCGCATGGGGCGCGAAACCGTATTTCGGAATTTGCACAACGCCGTCGCGCGCTGGCCTGCCGTCATGCTCGACAGAATGAATGCCTTCGGGTCGTGGCCGTTTCGCGTCCGGTTGTGCCCGGCGGGCTATCCACCGCAATCTGTAGCGGCTTGCCTCAGCATCGTGACCCGGCAATCCTCGTCGCATGGGCATGAACGCTGGGTGTCGCAAAGATCAGCGCGAGCGATCCGCCGTCGACGTGGTGGCCGGGGGAACGATAAAAGGAGTACCCCGAAGTTCGTTTTGGATCGCGAGCTTCAGGTGGATCAATGAAGCCGGCGCGGAGGCTCATCCTCCCCTGCCTTCTCGACCAATACGGCGCTTAGCTGTCGAAGTGTTCGCTCTAACTGCTCGTTGATCAACATTAGAGCCTTGACCGCGCCGCGCAGGTCACCGCGACAGGCGGCGATAATCTCGTCCACGTCCTGCTCGTATTCATCCATAAATCGGTTTGTGTCGTTGCGTAACATGTCGGTTTGTGTCGTTGCGTAACATGCAAGCAACAGCCTAGCAGAGACCGTTGTCATGCCAGTAACGCGCCACACTATTCCCCGCTATCCACAAGCTGGCGCTTGGCGCAAACCTGCCGCTTCATTTGTTGTTTTCCGAACCGGCAGTCTGACCGTAGCCACAATTTGGTAACAGCCTAACAACGCCTTTCTGCTCTAAGACATTTCTTTTGTTCGCGGGCCACATGTTCCAGGTTTACTTAAACGAGAGGCGTGATCTGCTCGTGCTGGAAAAAGGAACTCCAGTACCGCTTGTCGGCGCGTCAGGAAAATGGCGGAAGAAGAGGGTCGTTCTCAATGTGAGCGACGAGATTAGGTCCGCAGTTCAGAGGCAAGGCTACTACTTGCGGAAGCTAAGCGGTGCTGGGAAGGGTGAACCACGGCCAGACAAACTGGCGTTCAGCTTCGGCCATGTGCAACCTCTTCAGCGTCACGACAAACCAAGAAGCGATCCGCGCGCTGTTTCGCAAGGTGAACCACTACGTCGGCAGCCTTGCGCCGATGCCCGGCGTTTTTCCTGACTACCCGGCTCCCGTCATTCGCAACACCGAAGGCAGCGACGAGGCTGAGCTGGTGATGATGCGCTGGGGCATGCCGCCGCCATCTGGTGCGTCGGGATGGCGAGCGGGTGCACTGCTTCACGCGCGGTGGTCATGACTGGGGCCGACCGCTTCCCGGCCATCGCAGACGCTGCCAGCCGCATCAAGGCGGCATCGCTCCTGAGCGATCATGGTGCTGGCCCTGCGCATCATCAGGCGTGAGCTGCACAAGCTGCGGAAAAACACATCGAAGGAATGCACCGTCTAGCACAGGCCGAGCTTGCCCCTGAGTGCGCGCTCTGGAATTGCCGCTGGCGATGACACCGCTAATAGCCACGACCTGACAGGCCGCGCTACGTAGTCGACATCATGCCAACGTGACAGCCACAAGGTCAGCATGGTCTGGATCGACCGCACTACCCTAACGCGCATCGCGCACCGCCTTTCGCGCTATTTGCGACCGTGCGGCAGGGGAAGGAGGGTCGACAATGGTGCGCGTACAACTCATCCGACGTGCTGACATGTTTCTGCCAGCGATGGCGAGTGTCATGGAAATACGAAAGGAACGATGGAGAGCCAACACTCGTTGCTGAATATCGAACGGGCGCTTTGGGGGCGAAGCATCGATGGTGATCAACGGTGGTGGACAAATTGGACCTGCAGGTTGTGACGCCTTGAGCGGCACTCCCATTGATACAAAATGCCCGTTCTGCGGGCAGACCTACATCAGAACAAAGGAAAGTTGCGGAAGAGGCATTCGCCTCAAGATGGCGGAGCTGACGCTATGCTTCTGTTGCGGCCAGTTCTGCGTCTTCGACAGCGAGGCCATAGCGGCTTTCTCGACAGAATCGTGCTCTCTCGCGAAAGACGTGCTGACTTCGTGGGCCAATGAGCCGTTGACACAACCTGTCCATTCTGCGGCCAACACCACGACGCCAACACCGCACTGTCGCCGCCTGACTTTCGTTCCGAAGACGGTGCCATTGCCCTATGCACCGCTTGCGGCGGTTCGGCGTGTTCGACAGCAAGAAGCGGGGCGGGCTGCGCAAGCCAACGAGACAGGAACGGCGGATCATTTCAAACGACCCGATGCCCAAGAAGTGCGCGCAGCGTGGGAGATAGTTAAGCGGCAATTGTATTTCGGCTACAGGCACGCCGTTGATGATGATGGTGATGTTGCTGCGCACCTCGGCCGCAGTACGCCGAGAGCGCGAGGAGCAGTGGCGATAGCCTTGGGATCAACTGGCGCGCGCAGTCGAGCGCGGTGATCGATACGGTCGCGCCACCTGCCAGCGGCAGTTGTCCGGTGAAAATTCGGCGGCGACATCATCGCGGATGACGAGGTGCGCCCATGATCGGCTTCGGGCCAACATCCCTGCGGAAGTTCGCGTAGCAACGCCACCTGCGGCAGATCGGGCCGCGCTTCTGGATCGCAACCCATGTCGCGTACTCAGGCTTGATCGGCTTGCGCTGAATGGTGCGCACTTTCATTCACTCCCGTTGGGGCGGGCTGGGACGCCGCGTCAGCAGACATCCCGGCCCTGACGCGACGGATCGAAACTGGCCGGATGGCCCCGTCGCGGTTCGGATCATGCCGCCGCAGGCCGCATGAATGCCCCGCCGATGTCGGCGGCAGCCCGTCCGCGCGCGGTGGCGTGATGAGGGTGATCCAGAGCAGCGCGACCGGGTTAGTGTCGGCAGGGAATTCCACCGGAAGCCCCTCCGCCTGTCCGCGCCAGATCAACGAACAAATGTCCCGCTCCGTGGCGAGCAAATCCGCCTCAGCTTCTGCGGCGCGGACTTCACGATCAATGGAGCTGGCATCGTCAGCCTCGGCGTCGATTTCAGCATCGAGCCGCTTGATCAGCAGGTCACGATGCAACCATGCGACCAGCGCGATGGTGTCCGGCACCTCGCCAAAGACCAATACTGGCGTCTCCGCGCCGAACGCCTCCGACCGCAGGCGCTGCGTCTGAAAATCAACCGGGCCGTCCAACTCCACGAGACGCGACACCGATGGCGCACCCTGCATCGCCAGTGCCTCGATCTGCGCACGCATCTGCGCCTTGGCGTAGCTCGACGGGTACGGTGCGCTCGCGATGCGATGCTGATCGGCCTTCAATTCGCGGCAACGCCTGCGCAGCCTTTCGATGCCATCAACAACGGCCTCGCTCTTGAGCAGCTTCGGCATTTCGGTTTCATGGTCCTGCAGCAGCACACCAGACGGCATCCCGTGGCGAAGCAAATTCTCGGTGTTCGACAACGGTTGCGCTGCAGCCCGCCATGCCGCCGCCAACCTTTCGCTGCGCTCAGTCAGCCTGCGGGCATTCGTCAGCTGGTCCGCTCGACCTGCCGCTCAGCTTCGATGACGCGAGCATCCGTTGGCGGCAAGTTGAAGCCGCCATCCTGTGGATGTGCTTGCAATCGGCGAAGATGTTGCTGGGCGCGAGTGCGTTCGGCAATCGCCTCTTGCACCTCAATGTGCGGGATCATGGCATCGCGCCGTTCGCTGCTCCGTTCGCGAAGCGTTTTCAGCCTTTCGGCAGCAGCGGGGGCGTTGGCCTCCAGCAATTCGATCACGTCGAACTGCGGTTGGAGGTGCATGCCAGCGGAGATCGGCTGCGGGTTTACGGGTCCGGGTTCGAACGTCGTGCTGCTCGCTTCCATTCGCGGAAGCTGCTGCAGTACGTGCTGTTGCCAACTGTCGGTGGCCATGGCCTCGCTCCATCGTCGGTGATGATCGAGCAATCACATATCGATTGTGGGGCCACGAATAGGGGGTGGTGACAGCGCCCGACGGATCGTCCTCTCGGACACCACGACATCCTTTGTTTTCAAGATCATCCACATCACCTGCACCAGCTTTGCGATGACCGGCACCGGGCACCATCGGATGCCGATCCGGCTTCATCGCGGGTCCAGAAACTTGCCGCCGGGGAGCAAACACCGAAAGCACACGCGCTGCCTCGCGCTCGATCACCTCGGGCGACTGATCATTCCAACACGCGCGGCAGAATGCCGTCACGCTGGCGTTTGTCGGTGCGACGGCTATTACGGAGAACAGAAACGCGCCCGGCTGCGCGCCATCGGCAAAGCCTGACTTGCATGTCGGGCAAACAGGTTTTCGCTGCTCGATGTTGCCGCGCCAGAACACCACGGCGCGGCGCAGCAGCGGCATACGGTCGAGCGCGGCATCGTCATCGGCGTCAATCAAGTACGTCAGCATCAGATGCTCGCGATGCGCCTCGCGCTTGAAGTGAGCGAGATTACTGCGGCGCTGGTGGCGATTGCTCATCAGTACACCTCGATAGCTCTGGCGTGTTTAAACGTATCAGCGAGCCTCTGTGGACCCGCAATGGGCATTGTAAAACGAGCGTTCAAAAATCGCGTCGCGTTTCAACAGCATCAAAAACTTCAAGCGGCACTCGCGGATGTGGTCTCGGTCTTCTTCGCAAGCCATCACCGGGATGCTGCGCGGTGAAGTCAAGAGATGTGGATGGATTGCATCCCCGGCTTGATCCCGGTGAGCGAAGCAGAGATGTTCAAGGACAGCAAAACCACAGGGTTGGTAAGCCCAGTGAGAGGTCGCCGCCGTGACCATGCTCAAGATGGTGCTGATCGGCTCAGCGGGGATATGGCCCATGCTGTATCTACTGGTCGGCGAACACGATCCACCACGTCTGTTGCCTGCTGGTCCGGTAGCGGCGCGCTGGGTCGACGAGCCGCCTGCGGTGCTGCGCAAGGGTGATCGCTTGCCGATACAGCCCGCAGTGATTGAGTTGATGCAGGTGACGGTTGAACCTATGGCGGTTGAGCGAACCGAGGTGCATCAGACTGTCCGGGCGACTGCAAGCGTCGCGCGCCGATCCCATGATCACGGGCGCAAGTACCACGACATCTGCACCCGGCACGGCATGCACAAGGTGATCACGCGCGGAGGGAGGTCATGGAGATGTCGGCGGTGAAGGGTGAGGTAGTGATGGCTGAGCATTGCTGGCACGGTTAAGATCGTTGAGACCCACACGCTTGCCATTCCCACGCTGACAGATTTTTGATACGGCGCTGACCGGGAACGTCGCAATCAGCGACGGCCGGTTGCCGAGTTCGGCATTCTGCGCGAGGATGGGGTCCGCTCATCAAGTGGTTCATGGTCGCTCCTCTGCTTGCTTGTCATTGCTTTCTGGTACTGCTGACCGCGCCCTGCTCATCGATCAGCAGCAGGGTGTCGCCGTTCAGGACCGTTATGTCGGGCACACAGTCGTAAGGACGGCGCTGGAAAACCGCGCAGGTGCCATTGTGCTGGATCATGCAGTTCGAGATGCCCGCCATGGCGGCTAGCTCGGGAGCGGCCATGATCAGACGATGTTGGTAGCCCGGCAGCGGCTTGCGGGTTCTCATCAAAGTTTTCCCTCGTCGTTGTGCAGGCGCTCGATGGCCTGCATTGCCTCGCTGAGGCATGGCACAGCGCCGTCATGTCCATCATCAAGCTGGCGAGGTCGTCGAGGACAGCACTAAGGGTGCCACGGGCATCCAAAGCGCGCTTGAACGCGAAGTAGGCTTTCGCTTCGTCCCCGACCCGATCTTCAGGATACACGCTCAGAACCTGTGCGAACGGCGTGGGGACAGATGCAGCGCCGCCGTTCGTCGCGGCACGCCCCATTTCTTTTTCTGATTTGACGCGGGAAGATTGTTCGACCGGCTCTGTTCGCGCGTCAGCGCGCGGAACAGGTCCATCGGTTGCGGGAATTGGTGCGTCATCAACAGTGCCAAAAGCGCGATTGTGTGCTGCGTCATCTGCAGTGCTGTCCGTGGCACTGTAACTAACACCGGGGGAGGCATGCGAGACGACGCCTTCGGCGTCTCGCACAGGTTCACGGGTTATCGGGTTTTTATGCGCTGCCAGCCTGTGTGGCACCTCTACCCCAACGTTTTTGACACCTGCACCTTCGTTTTCTGGCACCTCCACCGGCACTTTCGGAGGTGTCACCATGTTGGCACCTCCAGCAGGTATCACCATGTTGGCACCCGCTGGTATGAACAGGGAGAACTGGGCATTCTCTTCACCAAGCCGACGAACTTCAATCCAGCCATCGGCTTTGAGCCGGGCGAGGCCCCGGAAGAGCGTTCGCCGCGAAATCCGAAGTTCACTCATCAGCTTCTTGTAGCCGGGATCGCACCGACCGTTTGTGCAGTTGAAATGGATGCTGAGCAGTACTGCGACCCGAACCTCAAGCAGCTTAAGAACGTCCCGAGTGAGGATCGCGCGGAGCCAGTGGTCGCGGCCCTTGTGCCCTGAGATCGGCTGGTCGGCGCTCATGGCCCGTCTCCCAGCGCCCAACCAAGCGCGGCTGGATCAATCGGCTGGTTGATGCTGGTGTCGGGGCGAGCTTTGGCTCTCATGATGCGGCTCCCGAACCGCCGCTGTGCTGCCCTTCGATGCACGGGAGGATGAGACCAACGAGCGATCAGTGAAATAGAAACCGCGAGCAAATTAAGAGAACCGCGAGCAGAATAAGAATGGCGCGCTTATTCTGCTCAACGCCGCTGCTTATTTTGTTCACGCTCTTCCAGAACCGGCGCAACAATCCAGCGCTTGACCGTCCACACGCTCACGCTGTTGCCGAGCTTCAGCAGCTCAATCACCCGCGTTGCCGACGCCGTCTTGTTCTCAGCCCACGCTGCGTCTTCGTCGAGCATGCGGCGGTAGACAGCTTTCCCGTCCTTGATCTGTTTTTCCGATAACAATGGCTTATTGCCGCCGCCGTCCTTGCGTCGTTTCGGCTGTCGTGGCGTCGGCTCTGCCGGGTTGGTCTCGACCTTGGGGAGCTTTGTACCGATCCGGCGCAAGCTCTCGGCCATGCTGGCCATCCGAGCTTTTCACCAAGCAGCCGCAGGCGCTCCTGCTCGGCCTCCCGGCGTGGCGACTTGAGCAGCCGAGCGCGCGCGGCTGCTGCTGCGCGCTGTTCGGGTGTAAGATCGACGGAGCCTTTGCCCATGTGCTGATCCACAGGGTTGGTTAGATCGGGTCGGCGGCGCTACCAACGCCACGGCCCGATCGCTATCATCGCAATGGAACCACGTTGCCAGCGGCGGGCGCTAACGGCTCAAGCTGCAGCAGCGCCGCGCGCGAAACGTCGTCGGAGTGGTCGACGATGTTCTTGCTGTAGCATCGTTCGATCTGTGCCACTGATGTGTCGTGGCCAGCGGCTATCACTCGGATCGGCACATGGCGCAGGAGCGCGCGGACGATGCTCGAATGCCGCAGCGCATAGATCGTTACCGTTTCGGGATCGCAGCCAATCGCCTTGACGACCGACACGATGTGCGGGCGGTAGTCCTCGGACGGCGACTTGCTCCACGGCTGGCCATCGGCCCGAAGAAGCACGGCGCATCGGCGGCTCGGCCATTGGCGGCTGCCTTCAGGCTCGCCGCCAGCGCCTCGCTGATCGGCACGTTGATGCGCTCGGCCTTGCGGGCAACCCGGTTCTTGCTGCCGCCCTTTGCGCTTCGGGGCATCGCCAGTCGGGGGCGCGCGCCGCCGTGCAGGTCCTCGACCAGAAGCCGCGCCGCCTGCGATGGCCTTGCTCCGGTCTCTGCCAGAAGATGAACCAACAGGCCAAGCGCGGGATCATGGGCGTAGGCGGCGTTGATGAACCGGCCAACGGTCCTATCGTCGAGGATAACGTTGCGGGCGACTGTCGCATCCGGCAGCGCCTCCAGTCCCACCTGCCATGCCGACTTGTTCAGGATGCGGGCGTCGTGCGAGGCGGCCAAGCTGAGTGCAGCGCGCAGCCCCTTGCAGTAGCGAACCACACTCGATGGCTGCAGGCCCCTGTCGAGCAGGCTGTTGCGCCACTGATTGAGTTCCTTGGCGTCGAGCAACTGGACCGGTTTCGACTTGAGCACGGAGGTTAAATGCTTGCGCGGTCCTCCTCGCGTTGTGGACGGAACCGCCGCGCGTGATCAGATCGGCCTCATAGGCGTCGAGCGCCTCGGCGACGGTCACCGGGCGGCTGTCGTCGCCGACCTCGCCGGGCTGCCGCCGCGCAAGCTGCTTGGCCACATCCTGCGCCTGATAGAAATCCAAGATGCATTTGCCTTCGCTGGCATCGAAATCGTCAGCTTCGGCGAAGGCTTTGGTCCAGTATTGGCCGTGACCATCACTCACCTTGACGACCCACGAACCGTTGGTCTTGTTGCGCCGGTATAACAGGCTTATGCCACGCCCCAGCGATGAGCCGCTGTAGGTCCTGCGGCGAACCGCGAGCTTTAATCGGGAGCTGCGGCTTTCGAGAAGGCTGTTGCGAACCTTACGGGCCATGTGTGTCCCCGGTTGTGTCCCAATGATGGGTGTGAACCCCTATAGGCCAGTATATACCCGTGGGGACATAGTTCTAGGGATATCATTGGGTTACCGGGTGGGTTATGGGAGCGCATGGAAGCGTATGGCACGCAAATTCCCCCGTCGCGGGAGAGGGAACAAAGACCGCCATGATCCCGCCCGATCTTCCTGCCGAACTGAAGGCTGCCTTACAGCGGAAAGCGCAGGGCCTGACCCGCAGCGATGCCGCAGCTCGCGCGGCCGCGATATCGCAAACGTATCGGAGCGGCGGCGGTTCAAGCACGATCCGAGACGAAACTGACGCACTGGCCTATGCGCTGGCGCGAATGCCCGCGACCTATGCGGCCGTGGTGGCCAGCCTCAATGCGCTTCGCGAGATACGTCCACAGTTCACACCGATCAGCCTGCTCGATGTCGGAGCCGGACCCGGAACGGCGACATGGGCTGCTGCGCAGGCATTCGAATCCCTCGACGCATTCTCGGCGATCGACGCCAATCCGGCGCTGCGGTCGCTCGCACTGGACCTCGCTGCCGATGAGGTGCGACTGAACGGCCTCAGCTATGTGCAACACGAAGCGTCGGCCGGGCTTCACAATGCGGCCGAGAGCGCCGATCTTGTGCTCGCGAGCTATGTCATCGGCGAACTCAGCGCCGACCGGCAAGCCGCGCTCGCTGATTTGATGTGGGCGGCGACGCGCGACACGCTATTGGTTGTCGAACCCGGCACGCCTGCCGGCTACCGGCGAATCCTCGATCTGCGGCGCCAGCTGGTCGCGCGCGGCGCGCATGTCATCGCGCCCTGCCCGCATGACGGCGAATGTCCGCTCATGTTGTTGTCAAGCGAGGCAGGCATTTCGCGTGAAGACAATGCATCAAAACAAAAAGCTGTGCCCGACTGGTGCCATTTCGTGCAGCGGCTGCCGCGGTCCCGCGCGCATAAGCAGATCAAGGGCGTGGAGCTTCCTTTCGAGGACGAGAAATTCAGCTATGTCGCGCTTGGCCCGAACGCCCGCCCGACAACGTCCGGCGCGGGTGCTGGCGCCGCCGCTGGTCACCAAGGCCGCAATGCGGATCAAGCTGTGTCAGCCCGATGGGAGCGCCGGCGTCGCGACATTTCCCCGTCGTGACAAGGCCGGCTATTCCCGTATGCGCCGGGTCGGCTGGGGCGACGCCGTCAACCTGACCGAGACGTAATTATTTGAAAACTAGGACGGCCGCGAGAAGACGTAGATCAGTCCGGTCAGCATCAGAAGCACCACCGCCGCCGTGAGCCAAGGGCCGGGATGGCTGCCAAACCAGAATCCCGCAAAGCCGATCGCCATACCGCCAAGCGCCATCAGCTTGGCCTTTACGGGGATCGCGCCGCGCTCGCGCCAGCCACGCAGCAGCGAGCCAAAACGCGGGTGCTGCAATAGCCAGTTTTCAAGCCGGGGCGAAGAGCGGGCGAAACAGGCGGCAGCCAAAATCAGAAACGGCGTCGTCGGCAACACCGGCAGGAACGCGCCGATAAAGCCGAGCGCGACGAAACAGATACCCAGCACCAGAAAAATGCCGCGCATCATTCGCGACGTGCTAGTGCGCGGATCGACGGCACTGGCCACGCCCGCGCCGAAAGATTGCTCGTCCACGATCATGCGCTCGTCGTCCTGATCCGCCACATCCACACCCTACATCTGCTTCACACAGAACAAAATACCGAACAACTTGAACTTTTCTAAGAGTTTTCCCGACCAAAAGGCGCCGTCTCCCGGCGGAACCTGCCGTTCGCGCGGAATATCGTCTACGGTGACCGCGTTCGCGTCCTCTCATCAGGAGCTTTTCTCATGTCGACCGGCTTGATTGTTCTCGGCGTCATCGTCGCCGTCGCTGTGTTCGCGCTTGTCGCCTATAACCGACTGGTCGCACTCAGCCAGCGCGTCAGCCAGGCCTTCGCCGACATCGATGTGCAGCTCAAGCAGCGTCACGACCTGATCCCGAACCTTGTCGAAACCGTGAAAGGCTATGCCGCGCATGAGCGCGGGACACTGGATGACGTCATCAAGGCTCGCAACGTAGCGATGTCGGCGCAGGGGCCGGCGCAGGTCGGCGCCGCCGAAAACCAGTTGAGCGGCGCGCTTGGCCGGCTCATCGCGTTGTCGGAGGCTTATCCGGATCTCAAGGCCAATGCCAATTTCCAACAGCTTGCCGGCGAACTGTCCGACATCGAAAATAAGGTCGCCGCAAGCCGTCGTTTCTTCAATAACGCTGTTCAGGAATACAACACCGCAATCCAGCAGCTACCGGCAGCGTTGTTCGCGGGCACGTTCGGCTTCACGCACAAGGAGTTTTTCGATCTCGGTGCCAGCCGCGCGACCGTAGAACAGACGCCTCAGGTGAAATTCTGAGGCTTTTGCCATGGATCGAAGCGGGCAGAACGGACTCTCCTTTCCGTTCTTCGGAGATGGAGACGGCTATCCAACCACCGAGATCGATTTTGTCGTTGGCTCGATCCCTTTCCGATTTTGTTACATCCCCCTCTCCGTCCTTCACCCACTGTCACCTGAGAGAAGGAAGCGGATCGTCTCCGCGACAAGCGCTGCAAACGGATTCGCCTAATGGCAGCCTACGGTCTCTACACCCACATCGCGTCGAACAAGATTTGTTCGATGTTTCTGCTCGCCGGGCTGTTCGTCCTGATTTATGTGATGGTGTTCGCCGGCGCGCTGATTGCCGAAGTGTTTCGACGCGGCGCAGACTACCCGGCGGCGTTCTACATCACCATCGCCTGGCATGACCTGATCGCCGCCCTCCCCTGGGCAACAGCAGGTTCGGCGCTGTGGATCGTGATCGCCTATTTCTTCCATCAGTCGATCATTGACGCGGTCACCGATGGCCATGATGTCACCCGCAAGGAACAGCCGCAGCTCTACAACTTGCTGGAAAACCTTTGCATCTCGCGCGGCATCCCGATGCCGAAGCTGAAGGTGATCAATAGCGACGCGATCAACGCTTTCGCCACCGGACTCAACCGCCGTCAATATGCGATCACCGTCACCACAGGCCTGATGAACCAGCTTAACGATCGGGAGATGGAAGCGGTGCTCGGTCACGAACTGACCCACATTCGCAACGGCGACGTTCAGTTGATGGTGGTCGCTGTCATCATCGCGGGCGTGGTCGGCTTCGTCGCGGAATTGTGCTTCCGCATCTTCTTCAACAGCGGCGCGCGGATCGGCGGCGGTTCGTCGCGCTCATCCTCCTCCCGCAACGGCGACAGCAAGGGCGGCGGCGCCGTCATCGCCGTGATCCTGGCGATGGTGCTGATCGCGCTCTCCTGGTTTTTATCGCAAGCGATACGGATGGCGCTGTCACGCTCGCGCGAACTGATAGCTGACGCGGGCTCGGTTGAACTGACCAAGGATCCCGACGCCATGATCTCGGCGTTGCGCAAAATCGAGAACCGTGGCGAACTGCCGGGCGCAACCTCGGCCGTGATGGAAATGTGTGTCGACAACCCGCGTCAAGGTTTCGCCGACCTTTTTGCCACCCATCCTTCCATCGAAACGCGGGTGCGCGCGCTGGTGACGTATGCCGGCGGCCGCGATCCTGGACCGATGCGGTCGCACACCGAGCGCGCCGCGACCGATCAGAAATTGCCCGAGCTTCCGCCGGGACCCTGGAGCGAGCCGGCGCCGCCCGTTCCCGGCCCGCCGAGCCATCGCTCCTGATCGTTATCTTTGCCGTTTCCTAAGCCTGTTTCCGGCTTGCAGGCAGACACGAGGCTTTCCGCTTCTGATGTCGAAGCGAGCCTTTTGATTTGACGCGTTTTCTTCACGCGAACCGGTATCCACTTCGCTCGAAAACGCAATATTTGCCGCCACGAATGCTCAACGGCTCAACGAATTTTGCCAGATTTGACATATCGAATTGAATTCTCCCTCGTTTCTGCCATGGTCCCGCTCCAAGCAACGACTGGGGGGGACAGCCCGGTCGCGCGCACCATACGCGGTCGCCGATTTCAGCTTGCTCAAAGGGGTCTCATGGCGAAGCCGGCAGTGATTGTGGTTGGCGCGGACAAAGGCGGCGTCGGCAAAACGACCGTTTCCCGCACCATTCTCGACTATTTCAGCGCCAACAACGTACCGACCAGAGCCTTCGACACAGAATTGCCTCGCGGCACGCTGAGGCGTTTTCATCCAGATGTCACTGAGATCGTCGACATGACGTCGACCGCGGATCAGATGAAGATCTTCGATACGCTCAACACGGCCAAGGCTAGCGTCACCGTGATTGACGTCCGTGCCGGACTCATGTCCTCGGCTCTGGCCTCGCTTCGCGACATCGGTTTTCTCGACGCGGCGAAAACGGGGCAGATTACCTTCGCGGTATTCCACATTCTTGGTCCCTCCATCGCCTCCCTGGATGAGATCGCGGAAACTGCCAGATTCATGTCCGGCGCCAAATATTTTCTGGTGAAAAACTTCATCAACAACACGAGCTTCTTCGAATGGGACCAGGCGACCTACAACGCCTACTTCCGCAAGATCAAGGATGCGACCGAAATCACCATCCCGAAGCTCAACGAGATGGCGTACGAGCAGGTCGAGGTGTCATCGGTGCCCTTCCTCAGGTTCGTGGCCAATAAGGGACCGAAGAACGAAGCCGCGAACTACTCGTTCGTTCTGCGCGGCTATGTTCGCCACTGGCTCGCCAATGTGTGGAGCGAATACGACCGCATCAAGCTCACCGACATCGTCGCCTCAAAGGAGAAGAGCGGTTCCCGCGCATCGAACAAGTGACTGATCTTTCCGTCATTCCGGAACCTATCAGTTGATAAGGACTTGCGTTTACAACGGCAGCGCAGACCTCGGCTGTGCATCTGCACAACGTGTCAACTCGACTGCCGCTTAGCTTGGAACTCCTGATCGCGACCAAGCCGCGTCCTCATTTGCGCAGTGGCGCATCCATAGCGTTTTCGAGCGAAGTGGATACCGGTTCGCGCGAAGAAAACGCGTCAAACAACAATCTAGAGCCTCGCTTCTAATTCGATCAGAAACGAGGATGCTCTAGAATGTCGGTGGAGAGTTTGTCGGCGTCCTGCTAGATCGGGATCGTCGCTCCGATGTAGCTCCTATGCCTCGTACTCCTGTCTACATTATCTGTTCGCCACGTCCGCAGGTCGGCAAGACGCTGATAGCGCGGCAGCTCAGCGAGTTTCTTCGTTTGCAGCGAGGCGATGTTCTCGCCTTTGACGTCAACCTGAAGGAGCCGTCTCTGGTCGACTATCTGCCGCGTCTCACAGAGACCGCGGAAATCGATGACACGTTCGGCAAGATGGCGCTGATGGATCAGTTGATCGTCAATGACGGTCTCGCCAAGGTGATCGACCTCGGTTACCCCTCCTTCGACGAATTTTTCGGGATGATCGAGGAAATCGGATTCATCAAGGAATCCGCGCGGAGCGAGGTGGCGCCGGTTGTCCTATTCATCGCCGATAGCGACCGTGTTTCCGCACGCGGCTATCAGACCCTACGGGCAACGCTGCCGCCCAACGCTATCGTTACGGTCGAAAATGAATTCGTTATGCGCGGAAGGCTGCCCGAAGCTTTCATGCACAATCGGGTGATGCGCATCGCAGAACTTCCCGCGTTTCTCAAGACCTACATCGACCGGCTGACCTTCTCGTTCACCGAATATCTAAGAACGGAGACGGATTCTTCAACCGAGCTCCACCAGTGGATCCGCAACAACTATTTCGGCTTTCGTGAGATCGAACGACAACTGATGCAACAGGGGGGATGAGATTCATTTCCTTCCCCCTCGAAGGAGGATTCAATGTCCGCCGAACGCCATCAGCGTCCGCACGGGGACATCCATCGCGCGTAGCTTGGCGGCGCCGCCGAGATCCGGCAGATCGATGATGAAGCAGGCAGCAACGACGTCAGCGCCGATCTGGCGCAACAGCTTCACCGCGCCCTCGGCTGTGCCGCCGGTGGCGATCAGATCATCCACCAAAATGACGCGCTCGCCCCTGGCGATGGCGTCGACGTGCATTTCCATTTCGTCCATGCCGTATTCGAGCGCATAGGCTATCCGTACGGTCTGGTGCGGCAGCTTGCCCTTCTTGCGGATCGGCACAAAGCCTGCGGACACCTGATGCGCCACCGCGCCACCGAGGATAAAGCCCCGCGCCTCGATGCCGGCGACCTTGTCGATCTTCGAGCCGGCCCACGGATGCACGAGCTGATCGACGGCGCGGCGGAACGCGCGCGCATCGCCGAGGAGCGTGGTGATGTCCCGAAACATGACCCCCGGCTTGGGGTAATCCGGAATGGTACGGACGGAGGCCTGCAGATCATCTTCGAAGGTCATCGAATCTCTTTCGCAGAACAAATTTGGAGCGGCGCTTTGCCTTCGTCATTCCTGAGCATAGCCGTTCGAAGAACGGCGTCGCTTCGCTCGCCTATGATCCGGCAATCCATCCTTTTGCGGATGACGGTTGCAGGGGTCAAGCCCGCGCATGGGGCTCTTTCACGTCGTTGCGGTTCGCGCCCTCCCCATCCGGAACGCGTTCTCCACGATCCGCAAGCCGACCTCGCCGCCAAGCGACATCAGCGATTCGGGATGGAATTGCACGCCGCCGACCGGTAGCGATTTGTGCTCGATCGCCATCGGTACCCCGTCGTCGGTGGTCGCTGTCACCTCCAGCACGTCGGGCAAACGGTCGCGCTCGACATAGAGCGAATGATAACGGCCGATCACGATCTCGTTTGGCAGGTTGCACATCAGCCGTCCGCCGCGATTCTGCACACGCGATGGTCTCCCATGCGCCGGCTGCGCCAGCTGGCCGAGACGGCCGCCAAAATATTCACCAATCCCCTGCAAGCCGAGACAGACGCCGAACACCGGCAGGTTCTTCTCCAGCGCCGTACCGATGGTTCGGGCCATGCCGAAATCATCAGGCCGGCCGGGTCCAGGCGACAGCACCAGCAGGTCATAGCTTTGCTTGTCGAGCATATCTTGCGCGTGGACATAGCGCACGACGCTGACGCGCGCGCCGACTTGCCGGAAATAATCCGCCAGCATGTGTACGAAACTGTCGTCGTGGTCGATCAGCAACACGCGTTTTCCGGAGCCGGTTGCGTCCGGCGCCACCGCCGAAAGCGACTTTGGCGAATCGCCGCGTAGCGCCTGGAACAGCGCCGCCGCCTTGGTCTGGCACTCGCGATCTTCGAGCTCCGGCTTGCTGTCGAACAAGCAGGTCGCGCCGACGCGCACTTCCGCGAGGCCGTCTTTCATGCGGATGGTGCGGATGGTCAGGCCGGTGTTGATCGAGCCATCGAAGCCGACGACACCGAATGCGCCGGCGTACCAGCGCCGCGTCGAGCGTTCGTTGTCCTCAACGAACTGGATCGCCCACTTCTTCGGCGCGCCCGTCACCGTCACCGCCCATGCGTGGGTGAGGAACCCATCGAGCGCATCGAAGCCGGGCCGCAAAATGCCTTCGACATGATCGACAGTATGAAACAGCTTTGAATAGGTCTCGATCTGGCGGCGCGCGAGCACTTTGATCGTTCCCGGCATGCAGATGCGCGCCTTGTCGTTGCGATCGACGTCGGTGCACATGTTGAGCTCGAACTCGTCCTTCTCCGAGTTGAGCAACTCGCGGATCTGCTCGGCGTCGCCGATGGCATCGGCGCCGCGCGCAATGGTCCCGGAAATCGGGCAGGTCTCGATGCGGCGGCCGTCGCTGCGCACGAACATTTCGGGCGAGGCAGAGACTAGAAACTCGCCGTCTCCGAGATTGACCAACCCGCCATAGGGCGACGGATTGATCCGGCACAGCCGCTGAAACACCTCGGCCGGTGAGCGCTCGCAGGACTCGGCGAACAACTGTCCGGGCACCGCCTCGAACAGGTCGCCACGCGCAAACGCGGCGCGCGCGGTTTCCACCGTGGCCTGATATTCACCCGGGGCGTGATCGGTAAAACCCTGGCGCGGTGTTTTCGCATAAACGCTGTCAGGCGTATCGTGCGGGTGCTTTTCGGTGGAGCGACCCTTCCATGCGAAATCGTAGGACAGTACGACGCCGCGACCGGTGGCGCGATCATAAGCGAGCAGGCGGTCCGGGATAAACAACACGATGTCGCGCTGATCGCCTTCACGCGCGCGTTTCTGCACCAGATCTTCCATCTGGAACACGAGGTCATAGGCGAACGCGCCGTACAGCCCGAGCATGGGATCTGCCGTCGACGCGAAAGCCGTCACCAGCGCCCGCACCAGCGACATCACGCTTGCGCGCCGGGTGCGCTGATCTTCCTCCACAGGCGCATCGCCGCGCACAATATGGCCAGCGATCCGGCAGGCAGTTTTTTCGGTGACGACCGCACAGGGTACGCTCAGGGTTTCACCAAGGAAAGCGATCAGCACCTCGCCGCGAACATTGGTGGCTTCGATGACAAAATTGAATCCTGTGGTTTCGATCTTGAGCGGCGGATCGGCAAAGCCAAGGTCGAAACTCTCATAACGGCCCGGCACCGTCGTACCGGACGACAGCACGACGCCGCGACGGCTATCGAGCAGACCGATCAGGTCGTCGAGCCTGCTGCCGCCGGTAAAGTGCTCGATAGAACGGCTGATCGAGAGACCGCTGGCGGTCAGGTACTCGCTTTGCGCGGGAAGGGAAAAGACGGTCCTGTTCATGCAGTCCTCTTACGAGACTTGCGGAGAGTGCGCCACACAGGACAAACAAAAAAGGCCGTCGCTCTGCATGACGGCCTTCGACGATTAGAATTGAAGCAAAATCGCACCGGCCACCTTCAGAAGGTGGCCCACCAGAGACGGAACGGGCGGATGGCAGGATTCATGCCACGAAATCATCATTCCGGTGGTGCGATGTCAAGAGCGTTCACGGCCGGACTCGGGCCGCATTGCCGCGATCAGGTCCGCCGCCATGGCGGTTGCGCCCCCAACAACGCGCGCTAGATTGGCCTGACTCGACACCGGGAGAACATCATGACGTTCAAAGTCGTGAGCAATAGTTTCAAGGATGGCGACTACCTCGACAAGGATCATATCCTGTCGGCGGATTTCGGTTTCGGCTGCGCGGGCGGCAACCGATCACCGCATCTGCGCTGGAGCGGCGCGCCGGCAGGCACGAAGAGCTTCGCCGTAACCTGCTTTGATCCGGACGCACCAACCGGCAGCGGCTTCTGGCATTGGGTCGTCATCAATATTCCGGCCTCGGTGACGGAGCTTGTGCTCGACGCCGGCAATCCCGGGAGCGGCAAGCTTCCCAATGGCGCGCTACAGACCCGCACCGATTTCGGCACAGCCGGTTACGGCGGCCCTTGCCCGCCTGAAGGCGATCATCCGCATCGCTATTTCTTCACCGTGTACGCGGTCGGAGGCAACATCAACGCCAATGCCGACACATCAGCGGCGGTGATCGGTTTCCAGCTTCATTTCAACACACTGGCGAAATCGGCGGTGATGGGTCTGTTCAAGCGGTGACACGATACAAGACATCGCAATGGCAGCGTTTAATTTCCCGCCGTCACCTGCATCGGCATCAATCAAAAAAGACTCCCGCGAGGGAGCCTTTTTGATGCGAAGAGTCTGCGCGTCATTCAATGCGCGTCGGCCCAGACCGCCGTCCTGGTGAAATAGAGCAGCCCGGCAAGGATGACCATGAAAATCATGACCTGAAGGCCAATCCGCTTGCGCTCCTCGAGCTTTGGCTCGGCGGCCCACATCAGAAAAGCGGACACGTCCTTCGCATACTGATCGACCTTCTGCGGGGTTCCGTCGTCATAGGTAACCTGATCGTCCGCCAGCGGGTTCGGCATCTTCATGGCATGACCGGGGAAGTACTTATTGTAGGTCGATCCTTCCGGCAGCGTGAACCCTTCCGGCGGGCTGTTCTCGAAACCGGTCAGGAGGGCGTGGATATAGTTCGGGCCTTTTTCCTGAAACTGCGTGAAGGCATCGAAGATGAACTGAGGAAAGCCGCGTTCATATCCGCGCGCCTTGGCCATCAGGGAAAGATCGGGCGGAGCCGCGCCGCCATTGGCTGCGCGAGCGGCGTTCTCATTCGGAAACGGCGACGGAAATTTGTCGGCGACCCGGCCTGGCCGCTCGAACATGTCGCCGGCATCGTTGGGGCCGTCCTTCACCTGGATTTCGGAAGCCAGCGCCTCGGCCTGGGCGACGGAGAAGCCCGGACCGCCAGGGTCCGTCAGGTTACGATAGTGCACGAGATTCATGGAGTGGCAGGCCGAGCAGACTTCCTTGTAGACTTTGTAGCCGCGCTGCAACTGGCCTTGGTCGAATTTTCCAAACGGGCCAGCGAACGACCAGCTCATCGACGGCGGAGTCGAACCATGGTCGGCCGCCCTCACTTTCGAGCCGCTATCCAGCGCCAGCAGCCCGACAGCGCCGAACACCGCCAAGGCCGAAGCCACGACTTTTTTCTTTCCCAGCACGTCATCGGCGATCGAATTGGGAACGGCGCGCGGCTTTTCGATACGGCTCAGGATCGGCAGCACAATCAGGAAATAGGCGAAATAGCACGCCGTCAGGATACGTCCGGCAACCACGTAGACGCCTTCCGGCGGCTTCGCGCCGAGATAACCAAGGCCGAGACAAACACCGACGAAGATCCAGAAAAACTGCTTGGCGAGAGGACGATAACGCACCGAGCGGGTCTTTGCGGAATCGAGCCAGGGCAGAAAGGCCAGGATCAGAATAGCGCTGAACATCGCCACCACGCCTGCAAGCTTGTCCGGGATCGAGCGCAGGATCGCGTAGAACGGCAGATAGTACCATTCCGGCACGATATGCGCGGGCGTCACGCCCGGGTTGGCCGGGATGTAGTTGTCGGGATCGCCGAGATAATTCGGGATATAGAAGATGAACCAGCAGTAGAACAGGATGAAGCAGGAAAGACCGAACCCGTCCTTGATGGTCGCGTAAGGCGTAAACGGCACCGTATCCTTCGCGGTCTTGGGCTCGACCCCGGCCGGATTGTTCTGACCGGCGACGTGCAGCGCCCAAACGTGCAGCACGACCACCCCGGCGATCACGAAAGGCAGGAGGTAGTGCAGCGAGAAAAAGCGGTTCAGCGTCGGATTGCCGACCGAGTAGCCGCCCCATAGCAGCGTCACGATGCTTTCGCCGAAATAGGGAATGGCGGAAAATAGATTGGTGATGACGGTCGCGCCCCAGAAGCTCATCTGACCCCACGGCAGCACGTAGCCCATGAAGCCGGTCGCCATCATCAGGAGGTAGATGATGACGCCGAGGATCCAGAGGATCTCGCGCGGTTCTTTGTAGGAGCCGTAATACAGGCCGCGAAGCATGTGGATATAAACGGCGATGAAGAACATCGAGGCGCCGTTCGAATGAAGGTAACGCAGCAGCCAGCCGTAGTCGACATCGCGCACAATGGCTTCGACGGAGTTAAAAGCGAGGTCGGCGTGCGGCGTATAGTGCATTGCCAGGATGACGCCGGTGATGATCTGCACCCCGAGCATGAACGAGAGGATGCCGCCGAACGTCCACCAGTAGTTTAGGTTGCGCGGCGTCGGATAGGCGACGAACGAGGAATGGACGAGGCCGAAGATCGGCAAACGCCGCTCGATCCACTTGAGGACGGAATTTTGCGGCTGGAAGCTGGATGGTCCGCTCATGATGCGATCCTGAAGAATGAAACGACGCGTTCGGTTCGGGGCTTTTCGGCCTTATCCGATCTTGATCTTGCTGTCGGAAATAAAGGCGTAAGGCGGAATAGCAAGATTGAGCGGCGCCGGCCCCTGGCGGATACGGCCTGAGGAATCGTACTGCGAACCATGGCACGGACAGAAAAATCCGTCGTAGTTCCCTTCATGCGCAATCGGAATGCAGCCGAGATGGGTGCAGATGCCGATTACGACGAGCCACTGGTCATGGCCTTCCTTGACGCGCGCGGAATCCGGCTGCGGATCAGGCAGGCTCGCGACATTGACGTCGCGGGCTTCCTCGATCTGCTTCTTGGTGCGGTGCATGATGTAGATCGGCTTACCGCGCCAGAACACCTTGATGTCTTGTCCATCGGCGATCGGAGCGAGATCGACCTCGATGGGGGCGCCGGCGGCGACCGTAGACGCATCCGGGTTAAGCTGGGCCACTAGCGGCCAGGCCACGGCCGCAGCGCCGACGGCGGCGACGGCGCCGGTTGCTACGAAAAGGAAATCACGGCGGCTTTGTCCTGCCGAAGACGATGTCGTCACGATTTCAACCCTTTCTTACCCGCTGCCGGTCTTGTTGCTATCGGTGTACCCCACTCCCCAGAGAGATACGTCTTTCGAGCGGCCGTTTTATTGGCACCCTCGCCGGATCAGCGCAAGTGCGCTATCCGTCACTCGTGCAGTGCACAAATCCGCCCATAGCCACGAAGCCATCTCGGAAAGCATTGAGCTCATGCGGGTCGCGCTCTTCCAACCTGATATACCGCAGAACACCGGGACAATCCTCCGTCTGTGTGCGTGCCTCAACGTCGAAGCCCATATCATCGAACCGGCCGGGTTTCTGGTCTCGGACCGGCATTTCCGTCGTGCGGGCATGGACTACCTCGACGAGGTCACCATTGTGCGCCACGATTCATGGCCAAAATTCAATCAATGGCGCACCGAAGACGGCGGCCGGTTGGTGTTATTTACGACCAAGGGTGCACGCCCCTATCTGGACCATCGCTTTGCCGATACAGATATTTTGCTATTTGGACGTGAGAGCGCCGGGGTTCCGGATGCTGTTGCGGCGGCCGCGGATGCAACCCTGGTAATACCGGTCAGGTCCGGCCTGCGCTCGCTGAACGTCGCCATGGCGGCGGCTATGGCAGTGGGCGAGGCCTTGCGGCAGACGAGGTCGGCCGCAACGGGAAGGTCTTCGTGAGTTACGCGGTTAAGGAGATTTTTCTGACGCTGCAGGGCGAAGGCGCTCATGCCGGCAGGGCTGCGGTATTCTGTCGCTTCTCTGGCTGCAACCTTTGGAGCGGCCGCGAAAAAGACCGCGCCTCGGCCACCTGCCGGTTTTGCGACACTGATTTTGTGGGCACCGACGGAACGCTAGGCGGCCGCTACGATACTGCTGATGCGCTGGCGGAAACCATTACCGCGCAATGGATCGGACTGGCCGCCCATCGCTACACCGTGTTGACCGGAGGCGAGCCGCTGTTGCAGGTTGACAAGGCACTCGTCGATGCGCTGCACGCCCGCGGCTTCGAAATCGGAATCGAGACCAACGGCACCATCGCGCCGCCCGACGGCATTGACTGGCTGTGCGTCAGCCCCAAGGCTGGCGCCGATTTGCTGGTTACCAAGGGGCACGAACTCAAGCTCGTCTATCCACAAACCAATATCCGGCCCGAGGATTTCAAGGATCTCACCTTCGAACGGTTTTCTTTGCAGCCGATGGATGGGCCGGATGCGGCAGACAACACGGTGCGCGCCATCGACTATTGCCTGCGGCATCCCCAGTGGCGGCTCAGCCTGCAGACACACAAGACGATCGGAATAAGGTAGAATGAATCCCTAACAGAATGAATAAATGCGTTCGTTGCAGGCCGCCCATCGACGTCGAAAACGGATGGACTGAAGGATCGCGCCCGACGGAGCACACTTGGATGAGAGGCAGTTTTCAGGAATGTGGGAGTTGACGAAATCATTCCGCTTCGAGGCCGCGCATTCGCTGCCGGGAACGACATTGGGCACCGCGAGCATGGAAATCCACGGCCATTCTTTCCGCGCCGAGGTGAGCGTCCGCGGCAAGCCTGATCCCGCGAGCGGAATGGTGCTCGATCTCGGCCTGCTCGAGCGCGGTATGGGCGAGGTCCGGAGCAAGCTTGATCATAAGCTCCTCAACAACGTCGAAGGACTCGGCCCGCCGACGCTGGAAAATCTGGCGCGTTTCATCTGGGATCATGTCCAGCACGCAGGACACGTGACACGCGTCAGCGTACATCGCGACAGTTGCGGCGAAAGCTGCACCTATTTCGGACCCGAAAGTTGAAACCCTCACTTGTCATTTCGAGCGCAGCGAAGCAATCCAGATTTAAAACCAGCGAGATTAGATTGCTTCGTTGCCTACGCTCCTCGCAATGACAGAGTCTCTCAAGGAATATCCGATGGACGCCTCCCTGCTCGAGACCCGCAAGGCCCGCGCGCGATCCTGGTTCGAGCAGTTGCGCGACAATATCTGCTCGGCTTTCGAAAAGCTGGAAGACGACGCGCCCGCTTCGCTCTATCCCGGTAACATAGGACGCTTCGTCCGCACGCCGTGGGAGCGTACCGACCACACCGGCCAACCCGGGGGCGGCGGCGTCATGTCGATGATGCACGGGCGGCTATTCGAGAAGGTCGGCGTGCACTGCTCGACCGTACATGGCGAATTCGCGCCGGAGTTTCGTGCGCAGATTCCCGGGGCGGCGGATGATCCGAACTTCTGGGCGTCGGGCATCTCGTTGATCGCCCATATGCGCAATCCGCATATTCCCGCCGTTCACATGAACACGCGCTTCGTGGTGACCACGAAAGCATGGTTCGGCGGCGGCGGCGACCTGACGCCGGTGCTGATGCGGCGGCGCACGCAGGAGGATGCCGACAGCCTCGCGTTTCACGCGGCGATGAAGTCCGCCTGCGATGCCCATGCCGACATCGCCGCATACGACAAATACAAAACCTGGTGCGATGAGTATTTCTATCTGCCACACCGCAAGGAAGCGCGTGGGATCGGCGGCATCTTCTATGATTGGCATGACAGCGGCGACTGGGATGCCGACCTTGCCTTCACGCAGGATGTTGGGCGAGCGCTGCTCAAGGTTTATCCCGAGCTCGTGCGTCGCAACTTCAGCACGCCGTGGACCGCGGCCGATCGCGAGGAACAGTTGATCCGACGCGGACGTTACGCCGAATTCAATCTTCTCTACGACCGCGGCACCATTTTCGGGCTGAAAACCGGAGGCAACGTCGAGTCGATCCTCTCGTCGATGCCTCCCGAGGTGAAATGGCCTTAGATCCGGTTGGACCGCGAACCAATTCAAAATCACGAACGAGAAGCGAGATGCGGGCGGAAAACCGCTATCCACTTTTCCCCATCCCGCTCTAGCGGAATATTGCCGCCCTCACAGCCGGTGATCGCGCGTGAACCGCGCGACGGTCTGATCGGCAATCGCCGAAAGTCGCGCGGAATCGAGCGGGAAATCCTCTGCAAGCCAGGCATCTTCCGCGATCGCGAGAACGTGTCCGAGCGCCGGACCTTCCGCGATTCCGCGTCCGACGAAATCCTCGGCCTTCAAAGGGAAGGCCGGCGGCTGCCAGCGCTGTGGCAGGGTTGCGACGTTTAGCCACGGCGCCGGATCGGCGCCGAGGCCAGCCCGCGACCAGGCCTGCATCAGCCGATCGCGGAAGCGCGGCGCCCCAAGCCGGTAGATTCGCCGCCGCGCGGTTGCCTCGTCCATGCTGCCCAGCCGCCACCACCGATGGCCCATCGAGTCCAGTTGTTTCGCCTCGGCATTGGAGAGCCGCAATCGCTGCGCAACCCGCCGCGCATCTTCGGTAACCGATACCGCAAGCGCCGCGAGCCGGCGGATCGGATCCGGCGCAAGTTCCAGCGCGCGCTCTGCCACGATCATCGCCGCGAGCGGACCGCGATACGCCACGCCGCCGAGAATGGTCAGCAGCAAGCCGCCGTCCTCCATCGCCACCAGCGCCTCCACGGAGCCCTCCGCGACTAGCAGCTTCAGTATCTCCGCCCGCATGCGTTCGGCCGACAGCGTGGTAAGTCCGGCGCGACCGCGGATGCAGGCGAGATGGCTATCCCGATCGGGTTCGCCTCCACCATAGGCGGCATGGATCCGGAAAAAGCGGAGTATGCGCAGGTAATCCTCCGCGATACGCCGATCCGGATCGCCGATAAAGCGCACCCGCTTAGCGGCGATGTCGTCGAGTCCGCCGACATGATCGTGCACTGTGCCATCGCTCTCGACGGACAGACCGTTGATGGTAAAATCGCGGCGCTCGGCATCGCGCGCCCAATCCCGGCCGAATGCAACCCTGGCCTTGCGACCGAAGGTTTCAATATCCTCGCGCAGCGTCGTGACTTCGAACGGCCGGCCCTCGACCACCAGCGTGACGGTGCCATGCTCAACGCCGGTCGGAATACTCTTGATGCGAGCCGCGGCCGCGCGGCGCATGACTTCTTCGGGCAGCGCCGTGGTGGCCACGTCGATCTCGCCCACGGGCAGACCCATCAAGGCGTTGCGAACCGCGCCGCCGACGATCCGCGCTTCCTCGCCGTTTCCACTGAGCAGCGCCAGAACGCGCACCGCCGGACCTGATTTCAGCCAGCCCGCATCGCATAGCGAGCGGGCCGGGTTCACCTCTCGAACTCCGGGCACAAGTTTGCCGTTCTCAAGATGCGCCGGAACATAGGTCGAATCCGGCGGCGAGCCCGAGAAATTCGCCAACAGAACGAAGCTGACGACAACCAGCGCCAGCGCCGCTAGCGAGAGCCTTACGACGATATGCGGCGGCCATGAGGCGGCGATCATGAAGTCCACACGGTGGGCGATCAGATATGCCGCGTAGATCGCGAACGGAATCAGGAAGATTCCGAGTTCCATTAAAACTGGACGGATCATTTCAAATAGACTCGCTCGTACAGTACGCGCAGGATCCCGGCAGTTGCGCCCCAGATATTTCGTTCGGCGAACGGCATCTCGTAGAACGAGCGCGTTGTGCCGCGGAATTGCTTCCGGCCGAGTTTGTGATTGACAGGGTTCATCAGAAACGACAGCGGCACCTCGAATGCGTCGGCCACTTCATCCGTATTCATACAAAGATCAAATCCGGGTCTCACGCGCGCCACCGTCGGCAGGATACGGAACCCGAAACTCGTGCCGTAAAGATCAAGATACCCAATCGGCTCCACAAAGTCGCGGGTCAGCCCGACTTCTTCCCACGCCTCGCGCAGCGCCGCATCGACCGGCGAGGCGTCGGTCGCGTCGATCTTGCCGCCGGGAAACGCGATCTGGCCAGCGTGCTCACTAAGATGAGCCGCCCGCTGCGTCAGCAGCACGGTCGGCTGCTCGCGCGCGATCACCGGGATCAGCACCGCCGCCGGCCGGATCGGCTTTTCCTGAGCGATCGTCCGGAGCACGGCATCATTGTCATGGTCACCGGTCAACGGAACGATTCCGGCGTCCGTCAGCCCCGGCGGGATATCGAAACGCAACCGTGCCCGTGCGCGGTCGAAAAACGCCTCAGTGCCGACATCGGGGGACGCGACGCCTGTCTTCACCATCGGAACGTTCAACCTGCGTCCCTCACCTGCTCCGCATCCGCCATCGCGAAGAACTCACCGCCCGATTCGACTCCGAACATCATTTGACCATCGACCATCCGTTGCTCACCCATGTCAACAAGATCGTAATACAACGCCCTTGTCACTTTGGCCCAGAGACCGGCCCGAACGTGCAGATAAGGCTTCAATCCGCCGCCCTCCGAGCACTCGAAGCGCAGCCGGTGCTCAAAATCGCATGGCACCCAATCGCCGACATTGGTACGGAATCTCAGCAGGCGGCCATTTTCGTCCCGATTCCCGATCATTTCGACGGCCAGAAACGGTGCGTCATCGACGCTGATGCCCACTTTCTCTACCGGAGTCACCAAAAAGTATTTGCCATCCTCGTGTTTCAAGATCGTGGAGAACAGACGCACCAGCGCAGGCCGGCCGATTGGCGTTCCCGTATAATACCATGTGCCGTCGCCGCCGATTCGCATGTCCAGATCGCCGCAAAACGGCGGATTCCACAGATGGACTGGCGGCAAACCGCTGCCGGGCGAGCCCGCGGCATCGCGCGCTGAGGCCTTCAGGCCATCCAGTGTCCGAGTAGCGGGCCGCCCTTGCTTCGCCATGGTTTACCCCGACGCTGGTCGCCTCTTCTGTCACAAAGGGGAACATCAACCCACTAGTGTGGTGGTTCAGAAGTTCGCTTCATTCTCCCGGCAAGTCCGTCAAGCGAACTTCTGAACCCAAACCACACTAGAATCATAAGGTTGCTAGTGCCCCTTTGATTCCGAAGTTCGGATTAAGGTCGCTGCAAGAACATACGAACTTCGGAATCAGAGGCACTAGGTGCGGATCGGGCATCGAAATCAACGCGATCATTCGCCGCTTCGTGATGCCGCTCATAGCTCGAGAGACCAGATATTGTGGGAATAGTTTAGTTCAATGAATACATGCCGTTTGCGTATGTTTAACAGTTCATGGCGCGACGACGCAAATAGCGTAGCCTCGCGCAAGGAGTGACGGATGGCTATGGACTCGGACAAGAGTGTCGAGAAACTCGAAGACGTGATCGTCCGTTCGGCCGAGCAAGTCGCCGGACAAATTCGCGCGGCGCGGGATGCGATTTCCACCGTCATCTTCGGTCAGGACCGGGTGATCGAAAACACGCTGGTGACCATCCTCTCCGGGGGGCATGCGCTTCTGATCGGCGTTCCCGGCCTTGCCAAGACCAAGCTCGTGGAGACGCTCGGCGTGACGCTCGGACTCGACGCCAAGCGCGTCCAGTTCACGCCGGACCTGATGCCGTCGGACATCCTCGGCGCCGAGGTGCTGGACGAAAGCAGCATCGGCAAGCGTTCGTTCCGCTTCATTGCCGGACCGGTATTCGCACAGCTTTTGATGGCGGACGAAATCAACCGCGCCAGCCCGCGCACGCAATCAGCGCTGTTGCAGGCGATGCAGGAGCAGCACATCACCGTCGCCGGCGTGCGCCACGACCTGCCGAAGCCCTTTCATGTGCTGGCGACGCAGAATCCGCTGGAGCAGGAAGGCACCTATCCGCTGCCGGAAGCGCAACTCGACCGCTTCCTGATGGAGATCGATGTCGACTATCCGGATCGCGACGCGGAACGCCGCATCCTGTTCGAGACCACCGGCGCCGAGGAGGCCCTGGCGAAAGCCGCGATGGACGCCGATGTCCTGCTCACAGCGCAACGGCTGGTGCGGCGGCTGCCGGTCGGCGACAGCGTGGTCGAAGCAATCCTGTCGCTGGTGCGCTCGGCGCGCCCCGGACCGGAGAGCGGCGAAATCGGAAAACTGATCGCGTGGGGACCGGGACCGCGCGCCAGCCAGTCGCTGATGCTGGCCGTGCGCGCTCGCGCGCTGCTCGACGGACGTCTTGCACCGTCGATTGACGACGTGCTCGACCTTGCCGAGCCGGTGCTCAAGCATCGCATGGCGCTGACCTTCACGGCCCGTGCCGAAGGTCGCACGATTTCCGATGTCATTAAACAACTTAAAACGCGGATCGGTTGATGGTCGCAGCAGCCGGGCACGTCAGGCAGGAAATCGAAGCAGTCAGACGTGCCGATGGTGAAAGCCGCACGCTGGCGGCGTCGCTGCCGCGTCTCGTGCTGGAAGCCCGTCGCATCGCCGCCAATGTGATTCACGGCCTGCACGGCCGCCGCCGCGCCGGTTCGGGTGAAAGCTTCTGGCAATACCGCCGTTTCGTCTCTGGCGAGCCGTCGCAGAACGTCGACTGGCGTCGCTCCGCGCGCGATGATCATCTCTCCGTCCGCGAGCACGAGTGGGAGGCCGCGCACACCGTGTGGGTGTGGCCCGATCGTTCGGCGTCGATGGCCTTTGCCTCCCGAAATGCGCGCGACAGCAAGCTCGAGCGCGCTTTGATCGTAACCTTCGCACTGGCTGAATTGCTGGTGGCCGGCGGTGAACGCGTCGGCGTTCCGGGGCTGATAAGTCCAACCGCGAACCGCAACGTCATCGACCGAATAGCCCAGGCGATGCTCCATGACGATCTCGCGCGCGCCAGTCTGCCGCCCTCGTTCGTGCCATCGGCCCGGTCGGAGATCGTGGTGCTGTCGGACTTCTGGTCACCGATCGCCGATATCCGGACCATGCTGGCCGAACTGTCGGCTTCCGGGGCGCACGGCACGCTGCTACAGGTCGTCGACCCCGCCGAGGAGACATTTCCCTATTCGGGGCGCGTCGAATTCGTCGAACCCGAGGACGGGCGGGCCATCACTGCCGGCCGCGCCGAACGATGGGCCGGCGACTACGTCGCGCGCGTGGCGCTGCATCGCGACCAGATCCGCGCCGAAACCAGAACGCTCGACTGGCTGTTCTCGACCCACACCACCGACCGGTCCGCCGCGGACCTGCTGTTGTTCCTCCACGGCGGCATGATGGCGAGCAGGGGAAGCGGCGTCATCGCGGCCAAAGCGGGGCGCACCGCATGATGCCGGCGCTTCCGCTGTCATTCCTGCAACCGCTGATGCTGCTCGGCCTGCTCAGCCTGCCGCTTCTATGGTGGCTGCTTCGTGTGATGCCGCCGCGCCCGCGTCGCATCGATTTTCCGCCGACACGACTGCTGTTCGATATCGCACCGAAGGAAGACACGCCTTCGCGCACGCCGTGGTGGCTGACGGCATTGCGGCTTGCGGCGGCGGCGCTGGTGATTCTCGCTGCCGCCGGTCCCGTGTGGAATCCGAATACCGGCGCAGCCCGTAGCACCGCGCCCTTAACGATCCTGCTCGACGATGGCTGGAGCGCCGCATCGAGCTGGGAGATGCGGATCAAGGCGGCGGATCAACTGATCACTGAGGCCGACAGCAACCGGCGGGGCGTTGCTATCGTGCCCTTGTCGGACCCGGCGCAGGACATCACGCTGATGCCCGCCGGAACCGCACGCGTCACGCTGCGGCAGCTTGCTCCGAAGCCGTTCGCGGTCGACCGCGTCGAAACGCTGCCGGCGCTTAAACGCTTCCTGAACGCGACGGGCGACAGCGATATCGCGTGGCTGACCGACGGGATCGACAGCGGGCGCGGGACGGAATTCGTCGACGGACTTCGCGAGGTGATCGGCGACCGTTCCCTCACCATCGTCGAAGGCGGCACGCTGCCCGCCCGTGCGCTGACCGCGGCGGAAAATGCCGCGGCCCGGATGACCGTGAAGGTGCTACGCGCCAACGCGAACGGCCCGGTCGCCGGGGTCGTCCGTGCGCTCGACCAGAAAGGGGCGCCGATCGGCGAGACGCAATATGCATTTGCGCCTCAGGATCGCGAAACGGAAGCTGCGTTCGACCTGCCGCTGGAGTTGCGCAACGATATCGCCCGGCTGGAGATCGCGGGGGAGCGATCGGCGGGCGCGGTGCAATTGCTCGACAAGCGCTGGCGCCGACGCGCCATCGGCGTGGTCAGCGGATCGAGCACCGAGAGGGCGCAGCCGTTGCTTGCATCGACTTTCTACCTGAGCCGCGCGCTAGCGCCGTTCGCCGATGTCCGGCTCGGCGACAAAGGAGCCCCGCAGCAGATCATCACCCAATTTCTGGATCAGAAGCTGTCAATGATCGTAATGGCCGACGTTGGAGCGCTGTCCCCGGAACTGCGCCATCGGATCGACGATTGGATCAAACATGGCGGCGTGCTGGTGCGGTTCGCGGGGCCGCGCCTGGCGCAGGCAGACGACGATCTGGTCCCCGTAAAATTGCGGCACGGCGGCCGCAGCCTCGGTGGCAGCATGACCTGGGAAAACCCGCAGCATCTCGCTGCCTTCGCCGCGGACGGACCGTTCGCGGCGCTTCCGGTACCGAACGACGTGACCGTCAACCGGCAGGTGCTCGCCGAACCGGATGCGAGGCTGGCGGCCAAGAGCTGGGCCTCTCTCGTCGACGGAACGCCGCTGGTGACCGGCGAGCGCCGCGGCAAAGGTCTGCTGGCGCTATTCCACATCAGCGCCGACATGCGCTGGTCCGATCTGCCGATGTCCGGCACTTTCGTCGAGATGCTGCGGCGTATCGTGGATGCTTCCGGCTACACCGCAAACACAGGCAGAACCGCAGACGCCAATGCCAAGGCGGAAACCGTCGCGCCGCTGCGGACGCTCGACGGTTTCGGCGCTTTCGGACCCCCGCCCGCCACCGTCAAACCCTTGCGGGCCGACTATCGCGGCCGCGGCACCATCGAGCATCCACCGGGGTTCTACGGCCCGGCTGATGGGCCGATTGTTGTCAACACGCTGGCGGCAACCGACCGGATCGTGCCGCTCGACACTTCGAACCTGACGGCGCGACGGGCGAGTTTCACCAACGCCGAACCGCATGATCTGCGAGGTATCCTGCTGTCCTCGGCGCTCGCGCTGTTTCTGGCCGACGCCGTCATCGTGGCGCTGCTTGGCGGCGGCATGGCCATGCTGCTGCGTCGCCGCGCGGCTCAAGCGGCGCTGGTCGTCGCGCTTGCTCTGCCGACGATGGCGATGGCGCCTTCACTTTCGCGCGCCGACAGCGCCAGCGACGAGTTTGCCACGAAGGCCACCTCCCAGACCCGGCTCGCCTATGTCGTGACCGGCAACGCCGAGGTCGACGCCATCGTCAAGGCCGGGATGAGCGGACTTACATTGTTTCTGGCGCAACGCACGGCACTTGAAGCCGGCGATCCGGTCGGCGTCGATCCGGCGCGCGACGAACTGGCATTCTTCCCGCTGATATACTGGCCGGTCGTGCCGGGCGCGCCGAAGCCGCCGCAAAACGCTCTCGATAAGATCGACGCCTACATGAAGCAGGGCGGCACCATTCTATTCGACACCCGAGACGCGATCGATGCGCTGCCGGGGCCGGACAGCGAATCCCGGACGCCTGGAATGCAACAACTGCGCATCATCCTGACGTCGCTCGACATACCCGAGCTCGAACCCGTGCCGCACGAGCATGTGCTGGCCAAGACGTTCTATCTTCTGCACGATTTTCCGGGCCGCTTCACCACCGGCCAGACCTGGGTCGAGGCCCTGCCGCGCAATGAGGATGACGAAGCGGGCTCACGGCCGGCGCGCGGCGGCGACGGCGTTTCGCCGATCATCATCACCTCGAACGATCTCGCGGGCGCCTGGGCCATGCGTCCCGACGGCCAACCGATGCTGCCGCTCTCGCCGGGCGAGCCGCGTCAGCGCGAATTCGCGTTCCGCGCCGGGGTCAACATCGTGATGTATACGCTGACCGGCAACTACAAGGCCGATCAGGTTCATGCTCCCGCGCTGATCGAACGGTTGGGGCAATAGGACCGCAGCATGCAGTACGGCATCGCCTTCACCCCCCTTGTTCCCATGATCGTGCTGTGGAGCGCCTTCGCCGCGATTGTCGTGATCACGGTGCTGCTCTTGGTTGGCCGCGCGCGCGGCGCGGCGGTACGGGTGGCGGCGCTGGCGCTGATCCTGCTCGCGCTCGCCAATCCATCGTTTACCCGGGAGGAGCGCGAACCGCTGTCCTCGGTGGCCGCTGTCATCGTCGACAAAAGCCCAAGCCAGAATTTCGGCGACCGCGCCGATCAGGCCGCGAAGACGCGCGAAGCGCTGGTCGATCGCCTCAAGCAGATCAAGGGACTTGAAGTCCGCGTCGTCGATGCAGGCCAGGCGAACGGCGAGACCGACGGCACCAAGCTGTTCTCGGCACTTTCCTCGACCCTGTCCGATGTGCCGACCGACCGCGTCGCCGGCGCCTTCCTGATCACCGACGGGCGCGTTCACGACATTCCGGGCAACGTCTCTGCCCTGGGATTTAAGGCGCCGGTCCATGCCCTGATCACCGGCCACACGGACGAACGCGACCGCCGCGTCGCGATCGTTGCCGCGCCGCGTTTCGGCATTGTCGGACAAACTCAGACCGTCACCTATCGACTCGACGACCAGGGGGTCACCGGCGAGCACGCGAAAGCAGTGGTGCGCCGCGACGGCGAAGTCATCAGCGAGCGTACCGTTCTGAGCGGGGAAACCGTCAACGTCGATGTCGACATCAAACATGCCGGTCAGAACATCGTCGAGATCGAAGTCTCGCCGCTAACGGACGAACTGACGCCGGTTAACAATCGCGCCGTGGTGCCGATCGACGGCGTCCGCGACAAGCTGCGAGTGCTGCTGGTATCGGGCGAGCCGCATTCGGGCGAACGCACATGGCGCAACCTTTTGAAGTCGGACCCCAGCGTCGATCTGGTTCACTTCACGATTCTGCGTCCGCCCGAGAAGCAGGACGGCACGCCCATCCACGAACTGTCGCTGATCGCTTTTCCAACGCGCGAGCTGTTTCAGGAGAAGATCAACGAATTTCAGCTCATCATCTTCGACCGCTACGCGCGCCAGGGCGTGCTGCCGACCGCCTATTTCGACAACATCGCGCGTTACGTGCGCGCGGGGGGCGCGGTGCTGGTTTCGGCCGGCCCCGACTATGCCTCGACCACCAGCATCTGGCGGACGCCGCTGGACACCGTGCTGCCCGCCGAACCGGTCGGCGTCACTGAAAAGCCGTTCCATGCTCGGCTGAGCGACGCCGGCAAGCGTCATCCTGTCACCCGGGGGCTCGAAGGCTCCGCGAGTGATCCGCCGCATTGGAGCCGATTTTTCCGCGAAGTCGACACCCGCAACGTTTCGGTGCCGCCAGTTATGACCGGTGCCGACGGCCAGCCCTTGCTATTGCTGTCGCGGTATGACGAAGGCCGGGTGGCACTGCTCTTGTCGGATCATATCTGGCTGTGGGCACGGGGCTATGAGGGCGGCGGCCCGTATCTCGATCTGCTCAGGCGGATGTCGCACTGGCTGATGAAGCAGCCCGAACTCGAGGAAGAGACGCTGCGACTTAAAGTTCACGGCAAGGATCTCATCGTGCAGCGCCAGACCATGGCCGACACCGTCACTCCGGTCACCGTGACCTCGCCCTCCGGCAAGACTCGCGAACTGTTGCTGAAGGCCGCCGAACCCGGCTTGTGGGAAGCGGGATTGATGGCGGACGAACTCGGATTATGGCAGGCGACCGACGGCACGCTGAAAGCTCTGGTCAATGTCGGCCCGGCCAATCCGAAGGAATTCTCGGCGGTTACGTCAACCGTGGACGAGATTAAACCGCTCGCGCAAGCCAGCGGTGGCGACGCCCGGCGGATCGCGGACGGCTCGAGCATCGACGTTCCGCGCATCGTTCCGGTGCGCGCCTCCAGCGTGTTTCGCAGCGAGGGCTGGTTGGGCGTGCGGATTTGTGATGCCAGCGTGGTCCGCGGCGTCGGCGTGCTGCCGGTGTTCGCCGGAGTGATCGGCCTGCTCTTGCTGCTCGGCGCCTTTGCCGCAACCTGGCTTCGGGAAGGACGCTGACCTCCAATCCACTCTTGTGATCCGTTGCACAAACCACACAGTCTCGCATTTGGCGACCACATCTTTGGGCCCTCCCAGTAGGTCGCCGTTGACATCCGGCCGGAACCCGGATGTTATATTGTAACGTCTGAGATACCGCGAAGGCGTGGACACGTTGCAATGAAGTGGTTCCGGTCGAACATCAAACACGGATCGCGGCTTGCGCTGTTCGCGCTTGCGATCCAGTTTGTTCTGTCGTTCGGACATCATCACGGTGCTGCCGCCCTTGAGGCACCGACCATCTCGGTGCAAACCAGCGCATCCGTGCCAGCCAGCGACCCGGCCGCTGCCCGACCCGGCGCAACCGTAGACTTGCAACATGCAGCTCTAACCAATTCCGCCAAAACGTTCGTCACGAGTCCGGCTGGACCGACAGGTGACGATCAGGACCGCGACCGATGCGCCGTTTGCGCCATTATGGCGCTCGCGGGCACGATGCTGTTCACCGGGCCTCCTGTTTTGCTGTTGCCCGACGCCTGTAATTTCCTTCATCTTGTGATCGAAGCCGAGTTCAATCACCTCGAATCACGGCCTATCGCCTTCCAGCCACGCGCCCCTCCTTCGTCCTGATGTCGATCCGGCAATAGCGCGCTGCGCGACCCATTGCCGACGAGCTTCGCAAGTTTATCGACTTTGACGGCCATACGAACGCCGATGAGCGGAAGTCGGCCGTATCAGGATCCGCAGGATGTCCCTTTCTCCCAGTCGTTTTCTCACACTGGCGCGCCTCGGCGCAGCGTCGCTTCCGGCCCTTGCCATGGCGATCCCCGATGACGTTTTCGCCCAGACAGCCTTGCCCGGAATTGTGGTCAACGCGCCCAGTCCGATCGTACGCCACGCACGGCCAACGCAGACGACACCCGTACGCAGGGCCCACCGCGGCACGACCAGGACTTCTACGCCCCGGCAACCGGAGGTAGCCCGCACCGCGGCGCCGGCAACTCCCGCCAATCTGCAGGGCACGTTGCCCATCGTGACCGATCAGTTCGCGACCGTGACCGTCGTCCCCAACGAGGAGATTCGGCGTAACGGGGCCGCGACGCTGGGCGACCTGCTCAACAACAAGCCGGGCATCACCGGCTCATCCTTCGCCCCCGGCGCATCAAGCCGGCCCATCATCCGCGGCCTCGACGTCAATCGCGTCGGCATCGTGGAGAACGGTATCGGAAGCAACGGTGCGTCCGATCTCGGCGAGGACCATTTCGTGCCGATTGACCCGCTCTCGACCAATCAGGTCGAGGTCATTCGTGGCCCGGCGGCGCTGCGTTACGGTTCGACGGCCATCGGCGGGATGGTCAGCGCCAGCAACAATCGCATTCCCGAAACCACGCCATGCGCAGCGCCGTTGACAACGCAAACCTACGATTATGCCGTCAAGGCGCCGCAACTGCCGACTCCCCCTGGCTGCGTGAACGTAGAGACACGAGGAGCGGTCTCGAGCGTGAACAACGGTCGTGAAGGCGCGGTTTTGCTCGATGCCGGCAGCAACAACGTGGCGATTCACGCCGACGCCTTCGCGCGGCGGACCGAGGACTATGCGATCCCCGGCGGCGTGCAGAAAAACACCGCAACCGACTCCAATGGAGCTTCAGTCGGCGGCTCATATTTGTTCGACGGCGGATTCGTCGGGGCCGCGATCACGCAAAACAACAGCCTGTATCACATTCCAGGTCAGGAGGGCGAAGAGCTCGGCACCCGGATCGACGCGCATCAGACCAAATTCACCGCAAAAGGCGAATATCGGCCCGATGCGGCGGCAATCGATGCCATTCGGTTCTGGGTCGGCGCGACCGATTACAAGCACAATGAACTCGCCCTTGCCGACGCAGCTGATCCGGCCAGCGACGGCGTTCGCCAGACGTTCGCCAACAAGGAGCAAGAAGGCCGGATGGAAGTGCAGTTCGCTCCATCCAACCTGCGCTTCGCTGCCCTGACAACCGCGATCGGCGTCCAGGGGTCGCACCAGGAACTGACCGCACCGAGTCCCGACGATCCGTTTAGCCCGCTCAACGGCCTGTGGGATCCGAACAGCAATGGAAGGTTCGCTGGCTATATCTTCAACGAGTTCGCGTTCAGCGACACGACCAAGGCACAGGTCGCCGGTCGGATCGAACACGTGAACCTCAACGGCTCAACTCCGAGCGCCATCCCCGAACTGTTCGACCTCACCGTCGATCCGGGCGCGATCGGTGCCGCAACGCCGCGGGCCCTGAACTTCACGCCAAAAAGCACCAGTGTCGGTCTGATTCAGAATCTGCCCTGGAATCTTGTGGCGAGCCTGACCGGACAATACGTCGAACGCGCGCCGAAGCCAGCGGAGCTATTCTCCCGCGGCGTGCATGATGCAACGATAACCTATGACATCGGCAATCCGAATCTCGGCATCGAGACCGCGAAGTCGATAGAGGCCGGATTACGCCGAGCGACGGGGCCGCTGCGGTTCGAACTGACCGGCTATTACACACGGTTCAACGGCTTCATCTACCGGCATCTGACCGGTAACACCTGCGACGAAACGGCGTGCGTGGCCGGGCCGGGTCTGGAATTGAATCAGGCCATCTACTCCCAGACCGATGCCGTTTTCCGCGGCGGCGAACTGCAGTTTCAGTACGACGTGCTTCCATTGTGGAACGGCATCTTCGGCATCGAGGGACAGTACGACATTGTTCGCGCGACCTTCACGGACGGCTCCAACGTACCGCGAATTCCGCCGCAGCGTCTGGGCGGAGGTATCTACTACCACGACGCCAACTGGCTGACTCGCATCAACCTGCTCCATGCCTTCGCGCAGAACGACGTGAGCGGCGTCGAAACGCCTACCCCCGGCTACAACCGGCTGCGAGCCGAGGTCAGCTATACGACCACGCTACCCGTGAACAACTGGTTGGGCGGGCAACCGGTGACCGTCGGTCTCGTCGGCGACAATCTGCTGAACGAGCAAATTCGCAATGCCGTCGCCTACAACAAGGACCAGGTGTTGCTGCCGGGGCTGAACGTGCGGCTATTTGCAAATGTGAAGTATTAAGCAGGCTTTCATCATGGCCGGATTGTTCCGGCCATGATGCTTGAATTTGATTTCAATTCATTTGCTCTGGTCCGCCCCCTCCCGCGCGAACCTCCAGTCAGGCCGGATCATGCCCGAAACTCCGTCAAACGCACCAGGAGACAGCTCGCATACCAACAGGCGGGCCCGGTCCACCGGACCTGGCATGTCGACCTGTCCTTTCGGGATCATCTTGAAACCGACGCGACCGTAATAAGATTCGTCGCCGACAAGCACGATGAGACGGTGCCCTTTCGCTTTCGTGTCGCCGAGCGCGCGCTCAAGCATCGCGCGGCCAATGCCGCGGCCACGGAACGGCGGCTCGACCGTCAGCGGGCCGAGGAGCAGCGCCGGCGTGTCGCCGATGCAGACCGGCAACAATCGAACCGAGCCGACCAGCAGAGTGCCGATGTGGGCGGTCAGGGAGAGGTCTAGCAAATGATCAACATGCTCGCGCAGGCGGTAAGCGCTGAGCACGAAACGACCGGGACCGAAGGTGCGTTCGTGCAGACGCTCGATAGCCTGCGCGTCATTGACGGTTTCGGTCAGGAGAGTGAGGGAGAGATCGGACATGAGGAGGCGGATAGCATCTGTCACGGGCGCGGTCCATCGCCTGCCGCCGATTGCGGCCGGGCCGATCACCTGCGCCAGGTGAGTACCGGCGGCTCATGATGAAGGACTTCCGCGATTCGGAGCCGCGTGCCGACCGTGGTCTCGGCCGGCAGGGCATCGACGGCGAAAAAACCGCAATCGATGATCTCCCGATTTGGTTCGGGCTTGCGATCCTGCCGGAAGTCCCTGACGACATAGACAGCGACGTGATCGCGCCGCGAAACGTGGCTGTTGAAAAAAATGCCGTGCAACGCCGGTTCGCCGTGTATTTCGATTCGCCCTTCTTCAATGAGTTCGCGTTGCAGCGCCATACGCGACGTCTCGCCGACCTCGACGCCGCCGCCGGGCAGATGCCAGCCCGCCACATAGCCATGCTTGACCAGAAAGACCCTGTTGTCGGCGTCGAGCACCACGCCGCGCACGCCGAGCGTCATGCCGCGGGCGAACCGGAAGTACAGGTGAAATAGCCGGCGTAACGCGGGCTCGCAAAAGCACCGCAGACGGTGGAAATTCATGACGCTTAGCCCCCGAATCCGCGACGCGACGACTCGCTCTTTGCATGATCGCTTGCATCCTAGCGGTGCTCTTGCCAAAACTTCAGAATATTCCCGGGTACGAGATACCGGGTACGAGGTAAAAGTGAAGCAGCTTCATGCCAGGGACAGAGGTTCGCCATCGCGGCGGGCAACATTCAAGATCGCAGGCGGCGGCGCGATGGCACTCCTCGCCGGCGCTTTGATCGGCAACCCCTGATGACGACCATCACACTCGCGCACCTGTCCGATCCGCACCTTGGACCACTGCCTCCGCCGCGGCTGCATCAGCTCATAGGCAAGCGCGCGATCGGCTATCTAAACTGGAAACGCGGCCGTCACGCCATCCATCGGCGCGATGTGCTGGACGCTGTGGTCGCCGATATCAAGGCGCAATCGCCCGATCACATCGCGATCACCGGCGATCTCATCAATCTCGCACTTCCGGATGAATTCACGCAGGCGCGCGTATGGCTGGGCAACGTCGGCACTCCGCACGACGTCACCCTCGTGCCCGGCAATCACGATGCCTACGTTCGCCCGACGAAAAAACAGATTTCCGAATGGAAGGAATATATGCGCGGCGATAGCGTCCGCGAAGGGACGCCGCTTTCCTTTCCGTTCCTGCGACGCAGAGGGCCGCTGACGCTGATCGGCGTGTCTTCGTCGGTACCGACCGGTCCCTTCATGGCCACAGGGCGGCTGGGGTCCGACCAGCTCGATGCGCTGGATCGCGGGCTCGCGCAACTTGAAAGCGATCCGAACTTTCGCGTGCTGCTGATCCATCATCCGTTATCTTCAAAAGCCTCGCACAAACGGCTGACCGATGCGGACGCGCTTCTGACTCTTCTGAAGCGGCGCGGCGTGGACCTGATCCTGCACGGCCATGATCATATCCATTCGACCATGTGGTTCGAGGGACCACACGGCCGCATTCCCGCCATCGGTGTACCGTCGGCATCCGCGATGCCGCATCGGCATTATCCACCTGCCGCCTACAACCTTTTTTCGATCACACGCGACGGAAACGCCTGGCGCTGCGAGCAGCGAGTGCGCGGCTTTGCCGATCAAGCAGCGATCGAGCGTCAGGAAATCAATGAATTGCAGCGGACACAGCTAATCTAGCCGCGCCACAGTGCGCAATCACCACTTGTGGAAAATGAAAAACGCGCCGAGGGCAACGAACGCAAAGCCCAGACCGTGATTCCAGCCCAACGGCTGTTTCAAATACAGCACGGAGAAGCCGGCGAAAACGACAAGTGTAATTACTTCCTGAATGGTTTTGAGCTCGGCCGCCGAATAGACCGAGCTGCCCCAGCGATTGGCTGGCACCGCGAGCCAATATTCGAAGAACGCTATTCCCCAGCTGACCACAACGACAAGACCGAGCGGGCTGTCCTTGAATTTCAGATGGCCGTACCAGGCGAAGGTCATGAAAATGTTCGAACAGCACAGCATCAGGATCGGCAAAAGCCGACGACTGCATCGTGACCGGCATGGCTGAACTTTCGGAAACGACCGGAGGAAGGCGAGGCCTGCTTTATAGCCTGAATGCGCGGGAAGCGAGGAAAAACTGCGCTGCACGTGCTCCCGAAGCCGTGCTGTCAGCGGCCGACAAATCTCAGTCCCCGGTCCGAAAGTAGGGTTCAACCGTGCCGCTGAGCTTGATGGTCAGCGGATTGCCGTGGCGATCCTTGGCACTGCCGGCGGCAACACGTATCCAGCCTTCGCTGACACAATACTCCTCGACGTTAGTCTTTTCGACACCCTTGAAACGGATACCGATATCGCGCGACAGAATCTCAGCATTGTAATAGGCGCTGCGCGGATCGGTCGACAAACGGTCGGGCAGCCGGTCATTCGCGGTCTGGTCGGTCAAAGCAGGGCCTCGATTTCTTCCGTTAGTTTTTTGGGTTTGGTGGTCGGAGCGTGGCGAGCGACCACCCTCCCCTGCCGGTCCACGAGAAACTTTGTGAAATTCCACTTGATTGACTCGCCCAGCAGACCCGGCTTCTCGTTCTTCAGATGCTTGAACAACGGATGCGCGTCCGCCCCGTTGACATTTATCTTTTCAAACATCGGAAAAGTCACGCCGTACTTGCTGTCGCAGAACTGCTGGATGTCAGTGGACGACCCCGGTTCCTGCTTGCCAAACTGATTGCAGGGGAAGCCAAGAACGGAAAATCCTCGCGGGTTCATCGCGCGATATAATTCCTCTAGGTCCTTGTATTGCGGCGTGAAGCCGCAGGCGCTCGCAGTGTTCACGATCAAAAGGACGCGGCCTTCGAACTGTCTCAACGCGCAGGGCTCGCCGGCCAGCGTGTTCGCGCAGAAATCAAGGACGCTGGCCATTCAACAACCTTTCGATCAAGCTACGACCGGCCGACCGTTCCGTGCCGGTCAATGCCGCGTGGAAGACCGGCTGACCTGGTCCAGGATGGCTTCGGTGAACGGAAATTCGAGGACGATTTCACCGGCGGCGTCGGTCACTTCCAGCACTGCATTGAGGATCGCCTTCTGTTCGCCGTCCGACTTGAGAATTTCGCGGATCGTCGTTCGGGCGGCACGCCAGGCTTGGTCGGGATCGCGCAAATCCTCGCCTTCCGGATCCGGAATCAGGTCGCTTCCGATGCGGGTGTTAAAAAAATATCGGGGCATGAACAATCCATAACGGGGTGGGCCTTGAGTCCGCCGTTCTCACAAGTTTTTTATCGAACGACAAGCCTGCACTGCAATAGGCTTTATTTGTCGCAAAATTGCGTCCGTCCCGTTTCAAGCTCCTAGTAATCCATACGCGGATCAATATTCCGCCTCAAACGTTAGCACCGAGTCCCGCTCTTGATCAGCCATCTTTTCTTCGTCATGTTGACATAACCTGGCTTGCGGCTTGCAGCGGGTTATGGGAATTTTCCTAAACGGCGCGCGTCCTCGAACAAAGAAGAACGTCATGAACCCTGTCAGTGAACTCCAGAACCACGGCCAGGCCATCTGGCTCGATTTCCTTGCGCGCGGTTTCATAAACAAGGGTGATTTGAAGCATCTTGTCGAGAACGACGGAATACGCGGGGTTACCTCCAATCCCTCAATTTTCGAGAAGGCAATCGGGAGTTCGGACGAATATGACAGCGCTATAGTCAGCCTGCTGAAAAACGGCGACCGATCGGTCGCCGATCTCTACGAGCGGCTCGCCGTAGAGGACATCCAGCACGCCGCCGACGTGTTGCGTCCGGTCTACGATCGGCTCCATGGCGCGGATGGTTTCGTCAGTCTTGAGGTTTCGCCGTATCTTGCGAACGATACCAAGGCGACGATTGCCGAAGCTAAGAGGCTGTGGAAGGCCGTCGACCGCAAAAACCTGATGATCAAGGTGCCGGCGACGCCGAACGGCCTGCCCGCGATCCGTCACCTGATTTCCGAGGGCATCAGCATCAACATCACGTTGTTGTTCTCCCAAAAGGTCTACGTCGAGGTGGCTGAGGCGTATCAGGCCGGACTTCGAGAATATGTCCGAAATGGCGGGGATCCCGCGCATGTTGCAAGCGTCGCCAGCTTCTTCGTCAGCCGGATCGATAGCGCCGCCGACAAGCAGTTCGACGAAAAGATCGCGCAAGCCAACGATCCTGCGGAGAAAGCGCGTCTTGCCGCGCTCAAGGGCCGGGTCGCGATTGCCAATGCCAAGCTCGCCTATCAGGATTACAAGCGGCTGTTTGCCGGCGAAGACTGGCAAAAGCTGGAAGCCAAGGGCGCCAGACCGCAGCGGCTGCTATGGGCTTCGACCGGGACCAAGAACAAGGACTACCGCGACGTCCTCTACGTTGAGGAGTTGATCGGTCCAGACACTGTCAATACCGTGCCGCCGGCGACCCTTGAGGCCTTCCGCGATCACGGCAAGCTGCGCGATAGCCTCGAGGAAAGTTTGGATGACGCACGGCAAGTGCTCACCGCGCTCGCGGAAGCCGGAATCTCGCTCGATGCGATCACCCGGGACCTCGTGAAAGAGGGCGTGCGGCTGTTCGCGGACGCGGCCGACAAATTGCTCGGCGCCGTCGCCCGGAAGCGGGAAAAGATTCTCGGTTCTGCCATCGACCGACAGACCTTGTCGCTGGACCCCGCCATGGCGAAATCCGTCGAAGCAGAGGCGGATGACTGGCGAGCCGCCGGCACCGTCCGCAAGCTATGGCAGCAGGATAAGTCGGTGTGGACCGGCGCGGACGAAGACAAATGGCTGGCCTGGCTGACGAGTTCCTGCCGCCGAGTTTAATCGGGCGGCTGACTACGAGGACTACGCGCGGCGAGTGAAGAAGCAAAAATTCACCGACGCGGTCGTCCTCGGCATGGGCGGATCAAGCCTGGGTCCGGAGGTGCTGGCGAAGACCTTTCCGAAGGCAGCAGGTTTCCCGAAACTACATGTGCTGGACTTCAACCGATCCCGCCCAGATTCGCTCGCTTGAAACCGCGATCGACGTCGCCAGGACTGTCTTCATCGTGTCCAGCAAGTCCGGCGGAACGACAGAACCAAATGCACTGAAAGACTATTTTCATGCGCGGGTGGCCAAGGCCATCGGCGCCGACAAAGCCGGCCACCGCTTCATCGCGATCACCGATCCGGGTTCCTCGCTTGACGAGGAAGCGGCGAAGCTCGGCTACGCGCGCACCTTCCACGGCGATCCTGCAATCGGCGGCCGCTATTCGATCCTGTCTCCTTTCGGCCTGGTCCCGGCGGCAACAGCGGGAATTGATGTGACAGGATTGCTCGAGAATGCACTCGTCATGGTGCGATCCTGTGGCGCCCAGGTCCCACCGCATGACAATCCTGGCGTCCAGCTCGGATTAGCCATGGGTCTCGCGGGGCGCGAAGGCCGTGACAAGGTCACTATTCTGGCGTCTCCGAAAATCGCTGATTTTGGCGCATGGGCCGAGCAACTGATCGCCGAATTGACCGGCAAGGAGAGCAAGGGCCTGATCCCGATCGACGGCGAACCACTTGCCGATGCGAACCTTTACGGTAATGACCGCTTCTTCATCGATATCCGCACGGCAGACGAAGAGGATGCCGCTCATGATGAGAAATTGCGCGCGCTCGAGAGCGCCGGACATCCGGTAGTCCGGATCGTGATGAACTCGGTCGATCAGATCGGTCAGGAATTTTTCCGGTTCGAGATGGCCGTCGCGGTCGCCGGCTCGGTTCTCGGCATCAATCCGTTCGATCAGCCTGACGTCGAAGCTGCGAAGGTCAGGACTCGCGAATTGACGTCAGCCTTCGAGAAAACGGGCAGGCTTCCCAAGGAAGAACCGGCGATTTCCGCCGCCGGCTTCGATCTTTACACCGACGCTGAGAATGCGCGCGCGTTACGCGAGAAGGGTGGCGACGGTGAGCTATCCTCGTGGCTCAAGGCGCATCTCGCGCGCGCAGAGCCCGGCGACTATGTCGCCTTTCTGGCTTACGTCGCGCGCGATGACGAACACATCGGTGACCTACAGCGGATGCGCCTCGCCGTTCGCGACCGGAAGAAAGTCGCCACCTGTGCCGAGTTCGGCCCACGTTTCCTGCATTCGACTGGTCAGGCCTACAAAGGCGGTCCCGACAGCGGCGTTTTTCTTCAGATCACCGCCGACGACCCACGGGATTTGAAGATCCCCGGCCGGAAAACGAGCTTCAGTATTATCAAGGCTGCGCAGGCGCGCGGCGATTTCGATGTGCTCACCCTGCGGGGACGGCGAGCGCTTCGCGTGCATCTCAAGGGAGATCTTCAATCCGGCTTGTCGCGGCTCGACGAGGCGATCAACCGAGCTCTCATGTGACCATAGCCATGACGCGCCAGGTTGTGACGCTGCGTCAGGAAACAAACGTTCGCCAGCCGCGTAAAGCTGGGATATTGCCCCTCGCCGTCGTTCATCGCGATCCACGTTCGCCAATCTTCCTGAAACATCCGAGGTGTTGGACCACACCGTGAACCGCACGCATCATTGAACCATCGGACCGCCCGTGGAATGTCCAGACCACGAGCCTGCTCTCGGAGGAGGGATCGGACCAATGCAGATAGGTATGATCGGGCTGGGGCGAATGGGGGCCAACATCGTTCGCCGTCTGATGAAAAAGGGAGGCCATCAGGCCGTCGTCTATGACATCAGCGACCAGACCGTCGCCGCGATTGCCGCAGAGGGAGCTTCAGGCGCGATTGACCTGCAAGACTTCGTCCGCAAGCTCGAAAAGCCGCGCGCCGTTTGGATCATGCTGCCCGCCGGAGCGATTACGGAATCCACCATCGCGACGATCGCCGGACTGCTCGATAAAGATGATGTCATCATCGATGGCGGCAATACCTTCTGGCAGGACGATATCCGGCGCGCGAGAACACTGCGCGACAAGGGCATCTACTATGTCGATGTGGGCACCAGCGGCGGAGTTTGGGGCCTGGAACGCGGCTATTGCATGATGATCGGCGGCGACAAGGTCGTCGTTGATCGTCTCGACCCGATTTTCGCGTCGCTGGCGCCCGGCCGCGGCGGCATTCCGGGAACGCCGAGCCGCGACGGCCGCGATCCGCGCGTCGAGCAAGGCTACCTCCACACGGGACCCGTTGGCTCCGGCCATTTCGTTAAGATGGTTCATAACGGGATCGAATACGGCCTTATGCAGGCCTTTGCCGAAGGCTTCGACATTCTCAAAAACGCGAACACCAATGCGCTGCCAGAGCATCATCGGTTCAAGCTTGACCTCGCAGATATTGCCGAGGTGTGGCGCCGCGGCAGTGTGATTTCATCCTGGCTGCTCGATCTCACCGCTTCTGCGTTAGCCCGCAGCGAGACTCTCGAGGCTTACTCGGGATTTGTCGCAGATTCCGGCGAGGGTCGCTGGACGGTTAACGCCGCCATTGATGAAGCCGTTCCGGCCGAAGTTCTAACGGCCGCACTGTTCGCGCGCTTTCGCTCGCGTCAGCAACATACGTTCGCAGAGAAGATCCTCTCGGCGATGAGAGAGGGATTTGGGGGGCACAAGGAGCCAGGAGAAACCGATCCATCCACAAAGGGGAGGACCGCGAGTTGATGACGGTCGCAAGCAACAAGCCGCGCAACCCGGAGCCATGCTGCTTCGTCATTTTTGGTGTCACCGGAGACCTCACCCATCGCCTGGTCATTCCGGCACTCTACAATCTTGCCGAATCCGGCTTGCTGCCGGAGCAGTTTTGCCTCGTCGGTATCGTCCGCAAGCAGATGTCGGAAGACGATCTTCGGCAAAGCCTGATGGAGGGTTTGAAAAAGCATGCCACGCGGCCGGTCAAAACCGAAATTGCCGACAAGGTGCTTAACTGCCTGACGTGCATCGAAGCCGACCCCTCCGATCCGTCCTCATTCGATACGCTGAGTAAGGCCTGTGAAAGGCTTGAGACAAGAACGGGGACGTGCGGCAATCGTCTGTTCTATCTTGCCGTGCCGCCGACAGCCTTTGCACCGATCGCAGAACAACTTGGCCGCGTCGGTCTACTGCGAGAGACAAACGGCACGTGGCGTCGCCTGGTGGTCGAAAAGCCTTTCGGCACCGATCTTGCGTCTGCCAGAGCGCTCAACGCCAGGCTGCTAAAGATCGCCAACGAACATCAGATCTATCGGATTGACCACTATCTCGGCAAGGAGACCGTCCAGAACATCCTTGTTCTTCGTTTCGCCAACGGCATGTTCGAGCCGATCTGGAATCGCAACCACATCGATCATATCCAGATCACCGTCGACGAAAAGCTGTCGGTCGGACATCGCGGCAGCTTCTACGACGCTACCGGAGCACTGAGAGACATGGTGCCGAACCATCTGTTCCAGTTGCTGTCGCTGGTAACCATGGAGCCGCCGAGGCGATTCGAAGCTCACGCGGTGCGTTCAGAGAAGGCGGAAGTACTGGCCGCAATCCAGACGCAAACGCCGGAGGAGGCGCTGAGAAATTCGGTGCGCGGACAATATCACGCGGGGCAAGTCGGCGACGAGGCGGTCGTCGATTATTGCGACACCCCCGACGTCAAGCCCAACAGCACCACCGAGACCTATGCGGCGCTCAAGCTGACCATTGACAACTGGCGATGGGCCGGCGTTCCGTTCTACCTGCGGACCGGTAAGGCGCTCGGCCTCAAGCGCACCGAGGTGGCCATCAAGTTCAAACAGGCGCCGTTCGCGATGTTTCGCTGCACGCCGGTGGACCAGCTGTCGCAAAACTATTTGGTCATCGGCATCGAGCCGGCCGAAGGCATCACGCTGCAATTCAATACCAAAGTACCCGGCCCCACGATCTCGATCAACGGCGTCGAGATGAAATTCCGCTACAAGGATTACTTCCACGCTGCGCCGAGTACCGGTTACGAAACCCTGATCTACGATTGCATGACCGGCGACAACATCCTGTTTCAGCGCGCTGACGGCGTGGAGGCCGGCTGGCAGGCGGTGCAGCCGTTCCTCGACGCCTGGAAGAAGGCGGGCGCCGACGGGCTGGTCGGCTATAAGGCGGGAAGCGAAGGCCCCCGTGAGGCCGACGAGCTGCTGGCGCGGGACGGCAACCAGTGGCGCGAGCTGACATGACATCCGCTGACGCGGCGGACCGCAGGTTTCAGGTGCTCCCGGATGCGGAAGCAGTCGCTGGCGAGGCCGCGGAACGAATGATCTCCCGGATTGCGGAAAATGCAACGCGGCCGGCAATTTGCCTGACCGGCGGCTCCGGCCCAAAAGCGCTCTACACGCTGCTGGGAAGCCCGGACTATCGTTCGCGGATCGCCTGGGACCGCGTTCACTGGTTCATTGGGGACGAGCGTTTCGTGAGCGCAGACGACAAGCGCAACAATATGGCGATGGCCAAGGACCTTTTTCTGAACCGTTGCGCCCCGCCGGGAAATATCCACCCCATGCCGACGGACGCTCACGATCCGGATACGGCGGCGCGGCTTTACGAGCGCGAACTCCAAATCTTTTACAACGCGCGTCGTCTCGATGCAGCCAAACCGCTTTTCGATGTCGTTTTGATGGGGCTTGGACCGGATGGTCACACTGCCTCGTTGTTTCCGGAAGATCGAGCGCTCGACGAGACTGAACGATGGGTCGTCGGCGTGGACCACGCGCACGTCGAGCCTTTTGTTCCCCGCATCACCCTGACGCTCCCGGCGCTGGCCTCCTCACGCGAGATGCTGTTTCTCGTCAGCGGTAAAGCCAAGCAAGGCATCCTCTCGAAAGTCATGGCGGGCGCCGATCTGCCCGGTACACGCGCACATTCCAGCGGCATCACAACGTGGCTGACCGATGCTGCGGCCGCAGGATCGCCGGCATGAATGCGGGCGGAGATGCCGCCTTTTGCGCGCTGATTATCATGGGCGTGTCGGGATCTGGAAAAAGCACCATTGCGGTTGCGCTGGGACAACGGCTGGGATGGATAGTTGAGGATGCCGACCGGTTTCATGCGGAAAGCAATATCGATAAAATGCGCGCCGGCATCGCATTGAACGACGACGACAGGCGGCCGTGGCTGCGCGCCATCGTCGCGGAGATCGGCCGCAGGCGTGCGAACGGCACGAGCGTGATCATCGCCTGCTCCGCGCTCAAGCGCGCCTATCGCGACATTTTCGTGCAAGGTCATAGCGACACCAGCATCGTCTACCTGCGCGGCGACAGAAGCCTGATCATGAGCCGTCTCAAGGCGAGAGGCGATCATTTCATGCCGCAGGCGTTGCTCGAGAGCCAGCTCGCAACACTGGAGGAGCCTACCGAGGATGAGCGGCCGATCGTTGTCGACATCGATGCGAGCGTGGACGAAATTACCGATCGAATCGTCACCATGCTCGACGCGGGCTAGATACTCTCATGAACAGCATTTCCCTCGTGATTTCGGACGTTGACGGAAGTCTGCTAACGCCCGACAAACGTCTGACGGAAGCTGCAATCCAGGCGGTGAAACGACTTGCCGAAAGAGATATCGGCTTCACGATCACCAGCAGCCGCCCTCCCTTGGGTATGCGAATGCTGATCGAGCCACTCAATATCCAACTGCCGCTCGGCGCATTCAACGGCAGTCTGATGATCGATCCCGCCCTCAAGATGCTTCGAAGGACTGCCATTTCAGCGTCGGCCGCACGACGAGCGATCGACGCGCTGAAAACTTCCGAAACCGACATTTGGCTGTTCACCGCGGACCGTTGGCTTATCACGCGCGACGATGGCCGCTACGTTCCGCATGAGCAGCACACAATCCGAATGGCTCCGGTTATGGTTTCCGATTTTGAGGAATTCACAGACGACGCCTCCAAGATCGTTGGCGTCAGCGCCGATCCCGAGAAGCTCGCCCGTTGCGAGATGGCGATGCAGGTGGCCCTCGCCGGCCAGGCGAAGGTTGTCCGGTCGCAGAGCTATTATCTCGACATCACACCTGCCGGAGAGGACAAGGGCACATTCGTGGAGGCGTTAGCGAAGCGCCTCAACATTTCAACGCGCAACATCGCGACCATCGGAGACATGCAGAACGATCTGGCCATGTTTGCCAAAAGCGGCCTGTCATTTGCCATGGGAAATGCCGAAGACAACGTGAAGGCGCAAGCCACTCGTGTCACCGATAGCAATGAAAACGACGGTTTCGCCAAGGCGATCGATCAGATCATGGCCCTCGACTAGCCGCTATGCCCTTGCCCGCTGCATCGCCGGTTTGCGTGCCGCGTTGAGATTGTGGATGGTGTTGACCAGCGCAATGTGGGTCAGTGCCTGCGGAAAATTTCCCGTCATGCGACGGGCAACCGTATCATACTCCTCCGACAGCAGGCCAAGGTCGTTCGCCACCCCCGCAACCCGCTTCAGCAGCATCTCGGCCCGCTCGATATCGCCGCTCAGGACATAGGCATCGGCGAGCCAGAGCGTGCAGGCCAGAAAGGCTCCCTCGATCGGCGGCTGTTCGTCTGACACCGCGCGCGGATCGTGCCTGAGCACGAAGCCGTCCGGCATCAGATGCTTCTCCACCGCTGCCAGCGTTCCCACAACACGCGGATCAGACGCCGGCAGGAAGCCGACCGACGGGATGAGAAGCGTGCTGGCATCAAGCAGCTTCGAGCCGTAGGATACGACGAAGGTATTTTGTTCGCGATCAAAACCCTTTTCGCAGACGTCGCGATGGATCGTATCGCGCAGTTCACGCCAACGCTCGACCGGCGCTTCGAAGCCGAAATGCTCCACGCTCTTGACGCCGCGGTCGAACGCCACCCAGACAAGCACCTTCGACGAGACGTAGTGCTTGCCAGGTCCCCTTAGCTCCCAGATACCTGAGTCTGTTTCATTCCAAATCCGACCGAGATGCTCGAGTAGCTCGCATTCCAGCGCCCAGGTTGGCTCACTCAGCTTGAGGTTCGCCTCCCTCGACTGGTGAAACACGTCCATCAGCTCGCCGTAGACATCAAGCTGGAGCTGGGCATGCGCCGCATTTCCGATCCTGACCGGCCGCGCGCCCTCATAACCAGGCAGCCAGTCTGCCTCCCATTCCGTCAGGCGACGTTGTCCGAGGATGCCATACATGATCTGCATGTCGGAGGGCGAGCCTGCGACCGATCTCAGCAGCCAGTCATGCCACTCCGACGCCTCATCGTAATAGCCGCTGTTCATCAGCGCGAGCAGCGTGAAGGTCGCGTCGCGCAGCCAGCAGAACCGGTAATCCCAGTTACGTGCGCCGCCAAGCTTTTCGGGAAGCGAGGTTGTCGGCGCCGCGACAATGCCGCCGGAAGGCGCATAGATCATGGCTTTCAGGGCAACCAGCGAGCGCATTGCGAGATCACGATACGGACCGTCATAGTCAAACTTTCCGCACCACTCGCTCCAGAACGCCTCCGTGTCCCGCAGCGCTTTCGCAGGATCGATCGGCGGTGGAACGGCAAAATGCGATGCGCCGTACGCCATGACAAACGGAACCGTCTGCCCGGCGCTGACCTCGAAGTCCGCGACGGTGGTCATGTTCTCGCCGTGCGTCTCGACCGGCGTGCGCAACACCAGCATGTCCGGCCCGCAAATGGCGAGCAGCGCCCTGTCCTCCGTGCGGCGGACCCATGGCGCGTTCTTACCGAAGCCGAACCGGATCACCAGATCCATGTGCATCTTCACGCGGCCGCGGTCCCCCCGGACGAGGCGAACGATGTCGGACACCGTGCCGCGCGGCGGCATGAAATCAATCAAAGTGACAGCGCCGCCGGCGGTTTCAAACCGGGTTTCGAGGATAAGGCCGTCTCCGCGATATTGATGACTCGATCGCTCGATCTTTTCCGAAGGAGCGATCCGCCAATGGCCGTTACGCTCATCGCCCAGGAGGGCGGCAAAGCAGGCATCGGAATCGAAGCACGGCCAGCAAAGCCAGTCGAGTGACCCCGTCCGGTCGACGAGCGCGACGGTCTCGCCGTCGCCGATGATTTCATAGTCTTCGATATTGCTGGGCAATTTGCAGAACTCGGCAGGTGAGCTGAAAACAAAATGACGGAACGTCAATATTATTCATCGCCGGGTGGTTGGCCATCCCGCCTGGTGAACTTTCTGGAAAAGAATGTCATGTGAATGGAGAACGAACGACTGGATGCGAACGCGCGGGTACCCATTGCGATCCGCCGCTTAGGGCAGTTGCTCGCCAAATTTTCGGCATAAGGTTCGGCTCATGCCTCGCCTTATGAAGCATCCCCGGTTTCTCCGCATCATACATGGCCGGCATAGGCGATCATGCTCAAAAGGTAAGTCAGAATTTGGTTCTACGGCGTTGAATCAGAACCTAGCGGCTATAGCCGTTGGCGCGGGAATAAGCCGGACGGTTTTCCTGCACGGACCGACTGCCCGAGCTGGTGCCTCGTTTACTCACCGCGGGTTTGCCCGGTTCGATATCTTCGAGAAAGACGGGTTCAGAAAAATAGAAGCCCTGCGCATATTTTATCCGCGTCGCTGCCTGCAAATAAGCGAGCTCCTCGAATTTCTCGACGCCTTCCGCGATCACCACCATTCCCAAGGCATCGCCGAGAGATTCAATCGCCTTAAGGATACCCTGGCTGCGCGGACGCTTGTGGATATCGACGATGAACGACCGGTCAATCTTGATTTCATCAGCGGTGATATCGGCGAGGGCCGACAGAGACGAATATCCGATCCCGAAATCATCGATCGAGATTTTGACGCCTAGCCTTCGCAGGACTGGCAGAATCTCCGTCTGGAAACGGGTTTTCGCCACGAACGCATCTTCGGTGACCTCGACGATGAATCGCGTTGCGCAACCGGTCTTCTCCAGCGCCCGTGCGAAGGATGTCATGAATACCACGTTGCCAGCCTGCTTGGCGGCGACGTTGATGCTAATGCTAACGTCGGTGCCGAACGCATCGTCGATGAGATCGATTGACCTCATGATTTCGGCCAGAACCAGATGCGTTAACTCATCGATCAAGCCGAGTTCAATCGCGAGATCAACGAACGTTCCAGGCGCCTGAATGATACCGTCATCATTGCGCAACCGAACCAGCGCCTCAATGCCTTTGATCTGCTCGGTTCTGATGTCCACCTTGGGCTGGAACGCGCAACAGAACCGCTTGTCGAGAATCGCGAGCCGCAACGATTGCTCGATTTTCATTCGGGTCAATGCCTCGTGCTGCATTCCGGAATCAAAGATGGCGGCTCCGCCCTTTGTGTCGTTCTTGATCTGATACATCGCGGTGTCGGCGTTCTGCCGCAGAACCTCATAGGTGTCGCCGTGATCCGGATAGATGCTCACTCCGATCGATGCGGACGCGAACAGTTCCGATCCGTCGATGAAAAATGGCGCCTTAAGCCGCTGCAATAGAAATTCAATGTATTCGGCGAGCTCGACGTCGCTTTGGACCGGGTTGAGCAGGAGCAGAAACTCGTCACCGCTGATCCGGGAGAGCATATCGGTGGCACGTAGGCCGAGGTCCAAGCGTCTGGCAACTTCGATCAGAAGCCCGTCACCGGATGCATGGCCGTAGTAGTCGTTGATGTGTTTGAAGTTGTCGATGTCGAGAAACGCCACCGCAAATCTAACGGAATGTTCACCCTCACGGATGAGGCTGTTGGCGTGCTGTTCGATGACGCGCCGGGTCGGCAAGCCCGTCAGCTCGTCATAGTACGCACAACGAAAAAGCTCTTCCTCAACGGCCTTTTGACGGCTGATATCAACCGAGCTCGACAACACAAGCTTTCTGTTCGAAATCACGACAGGCTCATGCGTCGTCAGAAAGATCTTCGTCGCATGATCCGTTCGAATGTACTCTTCGGATATCCTGCTCCCGCCCGACTGCAGAACCCCGCGAGCGAGATTTATGCGATCATTCAACTCTTTTGAAGGGAGCGGCGCACCTGACACCGTTCCGACGATGTCCCGCGCCGGCACATTGAACTGGGCCACGGCGGCCGCGTTCACGAACACGAAGTTTCCCTGCTCGTCCTGAACCGTCACGGCTGTCGGAAGCGATCTAACAACTTCATTCAGGAAATTCAGTCGCGAGGAATCCCTTATCTCGAGCGGGAAGTCATTTCGGCTGGCCTCCGGCCCATCGGGAGGTCTCGGTCCACTCTCACTGGCGACAACAGAAAATTCGTTTCGCTCAGGCGCACCGGACATGAACTTCCCAACCTTCACCGCGTCTGAAAGGGGAAACTACCGGACTTTCAGGCTCTTGCGGGCAGCAACGGTGGTCGCGGTCAAATACAGCGCGTCACCTTCTGCCTTCACAAGAAGGAATACTCCGCCACGTTGTAGGTTTAGTTAAATCCGACGCATAAACACGGCCGCACTTTCCACACCAAATGCAGCGCCGCTCATATCAGCTTCGTTATATTGTTACCAATGCATGAACCGGGGTACTAAATTCTCCGTTCCGAAGACCTAGCTCTGCGCTCGCGATAATCAGAGAAGAATTGGCGCCACGGGCTGGATGTACTGAGCTATTGAACAGATACAGCTCAAACAAATACTTTACCAGGTTTCGCCTGATTTTTCGTCCTGAAAAACCTTGACGTGGAGCGCCGATGACGCTCCACGTCAAAGCCAAACATCAGCGCACGAGGATCTTGTCTCCCCGACCCATTGAGGGATCAGCCTTATTGCTGATCATGAGGATCGCGATGCCGCCAGTAAGCGCGGCGCGCATAGAGTGATCCACCAGCGCATACGCGCCTTCCTTCGGTGAAATGAGATCGAAGGTCGCCGCGTCACCCGGCGCCAAGGTATAATTCTGCATCCCAACCATCACGTTCTTCGGGTTGCCCGAGGGATAGACCCTGTCCCAGATGCCTGCGATCGGATGAAATCCGGAAAACTCGTTGGGACCAGCATTGACCATATAGACGCGCACACGCTCGCCCGGCTTGGCCTCGAGAGTTTGCGTCGCATGTTCATCATGCACCGGGTCATACTGGAACGGCACGGCGTTGAAGGCGTTACGCTTCCACTTGTTCGCCATCATGCTGTCGACGTCTTCGGGATTATCGAAAATCTGATGCTCGATCAGGACATATTCACGGTCCGCTTTGGGCATCGCATTAGGGTCTTTCGGATCGATGATGACCACGCCGAACATGCCCCGGGCGATGTGCTGAATCATCGGATCAGATCCGCAATGATAGAAGAACACACCTGGATGTTCCGGAACGTACGAAAAGGTCTTGGTCTCGCCGGGTTTGATCGATGCAAAATCCGTCAGAACATCCGAGCGCGCGGAGTGCATGTCGATCGAATGCGATTTCTTGTTCGCGGCATCGTTTTTCAAAGTGAACTCGATGGTGTCGCCTTCTGTGGCCCGGATCACCGGGCCGGGAACCTGACCGTTGAAGGTCCAGGCGGCTACGGTGTTGCCCTGGTTATCAAGCGGGACCGTCGTTTCCTTGGCTACCAATTCGATCTTGACGGTCTTGGCCTGCGCCGCGGTGATCGCGGCGCCGAAAAGAACCATGGCCGGCTGCCATGCTCCCCACGATGGCGCTGTTCTTCAAACGTGCAGTGGTCATTGAAATCGTTCTCCCCTTCATGATTTGGTATGGCTTTCTTGTTGAATCTATTTGCCGCATTTGCAGACCTGCCGCAGATACTTGACTAAGCCTGTGATCTGCTCTTCGGACAGGACGTGACCCCAGGTTGGCATCAGTACCGACTTGTTGACGGCAAGCCCGCCTTCTTTGATGGCTTTGAACAGTTCATCATCTGGTGTGTCGCCCATACTTTTTGCGTCGGTGTGATCCCGCGGCTTCACGGAAAGAGCGGGCACGTTGATTCCCGTCCCGTTGCGCTGGAGGCCGTGACATTGCACGCAATAGATCCCATAAATCTGCTCGATCGACTGATCGGCATGGCTTGTCGATGACACGAGCAGCAGGACCAGACCGGCGAAAGCCGCCAACGTTTGCGTTTTCATCACTTGTCTCCTTGGCTCAATTGAACCAGGAACGCGGTCAGTCGCTGGATATCCTGATCCTTCAGATTCGACGTCGGCATCCAGATATGCGGATCGAAACGCTGCGGATCTGCGGTATAGGCGGCAATGAAATCCGCTTGCAGTCGTGCGCCGGCATCGGTCAATCGCGGCCCGGAGAGGCCCCCTTCTCCTTTTTCGCCCTGGTGGCAGGCGACGCAGCCGCGAAACTTGACGAACGCAAGCGCACCCATCCGTGCACCTTTCATCTCACCCTTGAAAATGCCTGCCGGAACGAGATCTGCGGGAGCCTTCAAAGCCATCAGTGCTTCCGCGGCAGCCTCGGCATCGGCCTTCTTTAGCTTCGGGTGAGCAATGATCTTGGACGGATCGGGCACATCGTTCTTGTCGCCCTTCTTGACCATGTTGAAATACGGGTAACCGGCGGGACGTATCGGCTTGGGATCCTGCAACCAGGAAACCAGCCATTCCTTCTTGAACTTGCTACCCGCAAACCAAAGGTCGGGACCTTTGCGCGTCAGCAAGCCTGTCAAGCGAAGCATCGCTCGGTTTAACCAGCGCATGACAACCGGAACAGCTCTGATCAAGTTTGTCGGCGGCGCTTGCGCTGCTCAGTAATGCCGCGGTCAAGCCCGCGACGGCGAGCAAAAGCCCTTTCATGTCGACTCTCCTTTCGATTGAATTCAGGGCGCGGGATCGCCTTTGAAGGCAGGGCTCTCGTGCATGTCGAGCGGCTTCTTCATCGATTCCTCGTAGTAAAAATCGGGCACGAAGTCCTTGTTCTTCCATTTGTAGAAAGACTGATCCTTCAACGGGATTTCCTCATACTCGATAGTGGTCATCATGCCGCCCATCGGAGAACTGCCATTCGTAGTGTGCTTGTCGATGTGATCGTGCACCATCCAGATGCCGGGATTGTCGGCGCGCAGAATCAGGTCATAGCGCTCACCCGGACCGAACAGGATCGTGTCGGCGAGGTAGGGATTGGCGAGGGGCCGGCCATCCTTGGCGTAAACCTCGAAGAGATGACCGTGGATGTGAATGGAATGCAGTTCGTCGCCGGCGCCGATCAAGCGGATGCGAACGACATCACCCTCCTTGATCCGCAACGGTTGAGTGTCCGGGTAAGCCTTGCCATTGATGGTGAAGAAATCCGGCACATCACCAGGAACGCCGCCATGCCGGTTCTTCGCCCAGGCTGACGCCCAACTGGATAAACATCATGCATGTAAATCTTTTGGTGACTTCCTTTCTCGACCGGCGGTCGGATCGTCGATCCGCTGCACAACGACTACATCCCCGAGGTGCAAAGAGCTTGCAGCGTGAGTTGGCTGATGCCGACCTCCTCCGCCGCTCTCGGCATCACCGTCCATAGTCGATCATTCCAGGTCTGATCGTTTCCCACCGTCCGCATCAAGCCTACCCATTTGACCAATGCCGGCTTTGCCTTGCCGTTTTGCAGCAGCCACTGCCCGATATAGAATCGTGCGATCAGATCGTTTGGATCACCTCTGAGCGCGAACTCAAATTCCGACTTGGCTCGATCTGAAATCATGCCATCCGCCAGCGCGAGCGCTTCCCCCAATGCAACATGAAGCACGCTGTTATCGGGATCACTCCGGATCGCGCGCTCGAGCACCGGAATGCTGAAACGAGGAAGACCTAGCTGCAGCAATGCACCACCCATGATCGCCCAGGGTTGGCTCGCATGCTCCGCAGCCAGGAGCTTCGGCAAGTCGAGCAAGCCTTCAAGCGGCATCGGCAACGTCGTGGCCGCACTGTTCAGCGGAACGGTTATGTGGTGTGTGGTGAGAGGTGATTGATGCGTGAACCAGACTGCGGCAGCTATACCGGTCGCAGCTCCGAAAACTGAGGACGCAATGTATAGCTTTAACCAGCCCCTGGAATTCTGCGTTTGAATTGCAGGTGCTTTCCTCATGCCCCGGGCCGCGGATAGATCCAATCTTCTGACTCTCGTGCAATGTGGAATAAACATGCACATATAATGTATGTTTGTATAGTCCCAAAATTCATGTGCAACAGCGACAGACGGTAGCAGGCCGATGCACGGCGATCGGCGGTGTCCGACTTTGCTTCAAATGAGGTGATATCGCTTCAACACTCAGGGCGCGGAGCTGAGCCGTCATGCGACGGGCTGTTGTCGATATCCCAGGGCAATAATGGATCGCGCGCCGCTCAAGCAGCCGGTGGGACCCCGAAGTCTTTCGGGCTGAGAATGAGATCGGCAAGCGTATAGCGATCGAGCGTCGTGGTGAACGCTGTCAGCGCTTCCCTCAACGGTGCTCGCAAACGGCAGCTCGACGTGATTGGACAGCGGTTGTTTGAGGAAAAGCATTCCACAAGCGCGAAATCCGGTTCGGTGGCGCATAAAACGTCGCCGAGCTTGATCCGGTTCGGCCGTTTAGCAAGCATAAGCCCGCCAGATCTGCCACGTACGGCTTTGAGATAGCCCGCGCGCGTGAGCTGATTTGCCACTTTCATGAGATGGGTGCGGGAGATTCCGTAAACGCTTGCGGTCTCTTCAATCGTGACCAGCCGATCACCATGGGTGGCCGCATACATCAGCAGTCGAAGAGTGTAGTCGAAAAAGCTTGTCAATCTCATCGGGGTCTCGCCGGCGGCACATCGCGTGATTCAGCGAAAAAAGATGAACCTGTCCGACGCCTTTCGCAAGTGTCGATACGTTGCATGAGAGCGGCAGGACGGAGCGTCTCGCCAGCCTTGGAGCCCCGCGACTCGACGCCAGCTTGCCTTCGCACCTGCAAATCGACCATATCTTGTCCACGGCCGACATCACTGTCTGGAGTTCTCGTCCCGAAAAGGTCACGAATGACGATGCCATATGAAACGATCCTCATCGTCGTTCTCGCGCTCCCTTTCGCCGGGAGCTGTTTTGCAGCGTTCCTTCAGAGCAACGCGCGCAACGCCGAAGCGTGGCTGGCCGGTGCGGTTTCGCTCATCTGTCTGATGCTTCTGGTCGTGAGCTACCCCCATATCGTCAACGGAGGAGTCATCCGACATACCGTTGAATGGGTACCCGAACTCGGTCTCAATTTCTATCTGAGGATGGACGGTTTCGCCTGGATGCTCGCCGCACTGATCGCCAGCATCGGGTTCCTGGTAGTACTTTACGCCCGCTACTACTTGTCTCCCCAAGATCCCGTGCCGCGTTTTTTCTCGTTCCTGCTCGCCTTCATGGGGGCGATGCTCGGCATCGTCCTCTCTGGCAACCTGATCCAACTGGCTTTCTTCTGGGAGCTGACCAGCCTCTTTTCCTTTCTGCTGATCGGCTATTGGTACCAGACAGCGCAGGCGCGGGATGGCGCGCGCATGGCTCTGATTGTGACGTCGGCCGGCGGATTTTGCCTGTTCGCCGGCATACTGATCCTCGGACATATCGTCGGCAGTTACGACCTCGATCGCGTTCTCGCGTCCGGCGACAAGATCCGCGCGCATTCGCTCTACATCCCGGCGCTTGTCCTCATTCTCCTCGGAGCCTTGACGAAAAGCGCACAGTTCCCATTCCATTTCTGGCTGCCACAGGCGATGGCGGCACCGACGCCCGTTTCAGCCTATCTTCACTCCGCCACGATGGTCAAAGGCGGGGTATTTCTTCTGGTGCGGCTTTGGCCTGCGCTGGGCGGCACAAACGAGTGGCTGTGGCTCGTGGGTTCGGCGGGACTTATCAGTTTCATACTTGGAGCGTTCATTGCTCTTTTCCAGCAGGATATGAAAGGGCTGCTCGCCTACTCGACCATCAGTCACCTCGGGCTCATCACGCTGCTCATCGGCCTCGACTCACCGCTCGCACAGGTCGCCGCCATCTTTCACCTCATGAACCATGCGACGTTCAAGGCGTCGTTGTTCATGGCGGCCGGGATCATCGACCACGAAACAGGCACCCGCGACCTGCGCCGCCTAAGCGGCCTACGGCGCTTCATGCCGATCACGGCAACGCTCGCGATGGTCGCTGCCGCCGCCATGGCTGGCGTCCCGTTGTTGAACGGCTTCTTGTCCAAGGAGATGTTTTTCGCCGAGACAATCGAGACTCACGACAACTCGTTGCTCGATCAGGCGCTGCCCTACATCGTCACAATGGCAAGCATGTTCACGGTCGCTTACTCGCTGCGGTTCATAGCCGAAGTATTTTTCGGTCCCCCACCGCGAGAGTTGTCAACCACACCGCATGAACCGCCGTTCCTGATGCGCCTTCCCGTCGGGCTCCTCGTTCTTGCCTGTCTCCTTGTCGGCATTGTGCCCAGCCTTACAATCGGCCCCCTGCTCCGAACCGCGCTCCACGCTGTCCTTGGCGACGCCATTCCCACTTACAGCCTTGCAATCTGGCACGGCTTTACTCCCGAGTTCCTGATGAGCCTGGTCGCGATTTCCGGCGGCGTGGCTATCTATTTGACGTTCAGGTCATATCTGCTCGTTGCTAAAGGACCGCCACTGCTGCGGTATATCCAAGGTCAGCGCATTTTCGACCGCGTGCTCGTCGCCGTCTCGTGGCAGTTCGCAAGACGGTTAGAGGAGTTGCTTGGCACGCGCGGCTTGCAGCCACAGTTGCGACTGCTGTTCTGCGCGGCTTTGCTGGTTGGCCTGGCGCCGATGTTCGCTCACGGCATCGAGTTTGGGAGAGAGGCGCGAACGTCTTTCGATGTCGCATTCGCGCTGATCTGGGCTATCGGAGGCGCCTGCGCGCTGGCCGCGGCTTACCAGGGCAAATTCCATCGCTTTGCGGCTCTCATTTTCGTGGGCGGCGCGGGTCTGGTGACGTGTGTCAGCTTCGTTTGGCTGGCCGCGCCTGATCTCGCACTGACCCAGCTGGTGGTCGAGACCGTCACCACTGTATTGCTCCTTCTCGGACTGCGTTGGCTACCGAAACGCATCGAGAAATTTTCCGCGGCCGACGCGCCGGAACGCGATTCCAATTGGCGCCGCTTCCGCGACATCGGCATCGCGACCGCATTCGGAGCCGGTTTGGGGGCGCTGGCCTACGCGGTCATGACACGAGCCGAGCCTGACAGCATCGCGAGGTTCTTTGTCGAGAACGCATACGCGCTAGGCGGTGGGACCAACATTGTAAATGTCATCCTCGTAGACTTTCGCGCGTTCGACACGTTCGGCGAGATCACCGTGCTCGGCATCGTCGCGCTGACCGTCTATGCATTGCTGCGGCGATTTCGGCCTGCTGCCGAGAGTATTTCCGTGCCAGAGCAGCAGCACAGTCAAGATCTCTACGATGAGGCTCAACCCACTCGTGAGAAGGGTGACACGCTCAAGAGCGCGATGACCATCCCTCGGCTCATGATGGCCATGCTTTTCCCAGTGACTTGCACGACCGCGATTTTCCTCCTTCTGCGGGGGCACGATCTGCCCGGGGGGGGATTTGTCGCGGGCATCACGATGGCCGTGGCATTCATTCTCCAGTACGTCGCTCGCGGAACCACCTGGACGGAGGCACATCTGCGCATTCTGCCTGTGCACTGGATGGGCGCGGGCCTACTCATAACGGCCTGCGTGGGAGCGGCCGCATGGTTGTTCGAACGGCCTTTCCTGAGTTCGTCGTTCTCATACCTCGAAGTTCCCTGGATCGGCTCGATTCCCGTGGCGAGCGCACTGCTGTTCGACATCGGCGTATTTGCATTGGTCGTCGGCGCCACCGTCCTGATGTTGATCGCGATCGCGCATCAGACCGTGCGCAGTCATCGGACACCTTCCAGCCGTGCATCCGTCGCCTCTCCAACGGCTGAGGTGGGGTAGTGGAGATCGTACTTGCTATTGGCATCGGCGTGCTTGCGGGTTCCGGCGTTTGGTTGCTGCTTCGACCGCGCACGTTTCAGGTGATCATCGGCCTGTCATTGCTCTCTTATGCGGTCAATCTTTTCATTATCGCGATGGGGCGGCTTAAAATCGACGCCGCTCCGATCCTGGGGGCGCATGCATCTGATGACATCACCAGCCTTTCGGATCCGTTACCACAAGCCCTCGTTCTCACGGCCATCGTCATCAGCTTCGCGACCACTGCGCTATTTCTGGTCGTGCTGCTCGCATCACGCGGTCTGACAGGGACCGACCACGTCGACGGACGGGAGCCGTAGTCGTGAACCATCTGATGATCGCACCGATCGTGCTGCCGCTGTTCGCCGCCGCGATCATGTTGGCTTTTGGAGGAGAGCAACGCCGCAACGTCAGCGCCGCACTTAATATCGTGACGACGTTCGCGCTGGTGGCGATTTCCATCATACTCCTGCGCGCCGCCGACGTTGCTCTGACGGGCGTCGCGGGCGTCTATCGCCTGGGCGACTGGCCCGCCCCCTTCGCCATCGTACTCGTTGTGGATCGGCTGGCCACGCTCATGCTGCTGCTAACCAGTCTCCTCGCAGCGGCGGCGGCTGTATTCTCTCTGGCGCGCTGGCACCGCGCGGGGGTGCTGTTCCATCCCTTGTTTCAGCTCCTGCTGATGGGAATCAACGGTGCTTTCCTCACTGGCGATCTCTTCAACCTGTTTGTTTTCGTCGAGGTTCTGCTTGCGGCGTCCTACGGTCTGGCGCTGCACGGCTCGGGAACGGCCAGGGTCAAGGCCGGGTTACATTATATCGTTGTCAACCTCGCGGCGTCGCTGCTGTTTTTGATCGGCGTCAGCCTGATCTACGGCGTGACCGGCACGCTCAACATGGCGGATCTGGCCACGCGCATTCCGGCGGTCAGCGCGGCGGACCGCGGACTGCTGGAGGCAGGAGCGGGCATCCTTGGCATTGCGTTTCTCGTCAAGGCTGGAATGTGGCCGCTGTGCTTTTGGCTCCCAAGCACCTATTCGGCCGCGCCGCCGCCGGTGGCGGCGATTTTTGCCGTCCTGACGAAGGTCGGCGCCTACCTCGTGCTGCGGCTATCGCTGCTGTTGTTCGGTGATGATGCGGGAGCGTCGGCGCAATTCGGCGATCAGTTGCTGCTGCTGGGCGGCATGGCGACAGTGGCGTTCGGTGCGATCGGGAGCCTCGCGTCGCAGGACATGGCGCGACTCGCCGCCTTTTCGGTGCTGGTATCGTCGGGCACAATACTGGCCGCCATCGGCTTGGGACAAGTGAGCGTGACCGGCGCCGCCCTGTTCTACCTCATCAGTTCGACACTCGGCCTGGGTGCTTTTTTTCTTCTGATCGAACTGGTCGAGCGTGGCCGCGAACCGGGTGCTGACGTGCTTGCGGTAACCCGGGAACTCTATGGCGATGAGGATGATTCCGAGATTTTGCCGGAAACCGGAATTGCGATCCCGGCGACGATCGGCATCCTTGGTGTGGCTTTCATCGGCTGCGCCGTGGTCATTTCGGGCTTGCCGCCCCTCTCCGGCTTCGTCGCTAAATTCGCGATCCTGACGGCCGCCTTCCACTCTCCGACCGGCGCCCTCTCCCCGGCCACATGGATTTTGCTTTTCCTGTTGATCGTTTCAGGACTTGCGGCGCTGATCGCCATGACGCGCGCCGGCATCCGTTCGTTCTGGGCTTCGCCGGACCGCACCATACCACGCGTCCGCCTTATCGAGATGGCGCCCGTTGCGGCCCTCTTGCTGCTTTGCGCAATTCAGACGGTTAAGGCGGGTCCGGTTATGCGATTCATGCAGGCGACGGCGCAATCGCTGCATGCTCCTCACCACTATGTCCGGCGAGTTCTGGATTCTCCTGTCAAGCCCGACGACTCAAGGGGGCCGACATGACCCGCGTGCTGCCGTTTCCCATAGTTAGCGCCAGTCTCCTTGCTTTCTGGCTGCTGCTCAATCAGACGCTTTCGCCGGGGCATTTTCTTTTAGGCAGCGCCGTGGCCCTTATCGGCGGATGGGGGCTCGCAGCATTGCAGCCGCCGAAAGCGTATCCACGGCGACCGGATCGAATCCTCCTTCTCGCTGCTCTCGTCTTCGTCGATATCGTGAAGTCCAATATCGCCGTCGCCCGCATCATCCTCGAGACGAAACGAAAAGAAAGGACTGCAGGCTTTGTGGAAATCCCGCTTGACCTTCGCGACCCTTATGGGCTGGCAGCGCTCGCTTGCATCATCACATCGACGCCGGGGACTCTGTGGGTGGACTTCAACGAAGCAAGCGGCATCTTGACCATCCATGTCCTTGATCTGGTCAATGAATCCGAATGGGTCGGCCTTATAAAGGAACGTTACGAGCGGCGGCTGATGGAGATCTTCACATGAGCATGATGCTCGCTTGGTCGGTCACCACGGCACAGATCCTGCTCGGCTGCGCGATGGCATGCGCCGCCTTCCGCATCCTCCGGGGACCAAGAGCACAGGATCGCGTCGTAGGCTTCGACAGCCTGTATGTGAATGCGATGTTGCTGCTTCTCACCTTGGGCATAAGAACAGGCAGCACGCTTTACTTCGAAGCAGCCTTGATCATCGCTCTGCTTGGTTTCGTGAGCACTGTGGTCCTTGCCAAATTCCTGCTTCGCGGGGAGGTCATCGAGTGAGTGCAGCAGGCGAACTTTCTGCGCTGCCAGCCGTCCTGACGGCGGTTTTCCTGGTCAGCGGAGCTGCGGGCACGTTGGTCGGCTCGCTCGGCCTGCTACGCCTCCGGACCTTTTACGAACGGGTCCACGCGCCCACCCTGGGGACCACTTTGGGAACAGCCTTCATCGCCATCGCGTCGATGATCTACTTCTCCGCGCTAGGAACGGGTCCGGTCCTGCATGAGCTCCTTATCATTGTTCTCGTCCTCACAACGACCCCGATCGGCCTGATGATTCTGGTCAATGCTGCACTTTTTCGGGATAAATCCGAAAACGACTGAGCGCTTCAACGAAATGCAAAAGACGGCATCGCTGGTCCGTTGTTGGACAACGGGAGCGCAGCAAGAGCCCCGCGCGGAGTGAGCATATAAAAGGATGCAGGGCATCCCGCGTCGGCAGCCTAGGAGATTTCGGTCGAAAGTTCCCGGTCGGACCGGTGCTCAAGGTCTTCGTTCACCTGCTTGACGTAAAGACCACGCTGCAACACCTGAACTTTCCGGTGATCCGAGACGGGGATATTCGTAATGAGACCTGAGTGCAGCGCTCGCCTCCATGCCTCAAGCTCGGTGGGCGCGGCTGCACCGATGCGTTGATCCTGATAGAATAAAGCGTATGCCATTGTTCTTTCCCTCTCTCCTGCGAACTAACAACGTTGAGGAAGGAAAATCGTCTCCTCGCACCGCCGTCGCCTCATTCACTTTCAGATGAAAGGTCTACCCCCGGTCACCGCCACGGTGGTGCCGGACGTATAACTCGAGAGCGGATCAGCCAGCATGACATAGGCAGTTGCCAGTTCCGCGGGCTGCCCCGGGCACTTCATCGGAACCTGCTTGCCAAAGTCGGTCACGACCTCCTCCGGCATGGTCGAGGGAATCAACAGGGTCCAGATCGGGCCAGGCGCGACGGCATTCACGCGGATGGACTTTTCCGCGAGCATCTGCGCTAGTCCGCCAGTAAAATTCTGAATGGTCCCTTTCGTCGTGGCACGGGCGAGCAAAATTGGATTAGGCATATCCGAATCTGTTCCACGCGGACGGCGAGTTACTCCCCGTCGAACAACGACCTCTCGTGATCGAATGGCTGACAACTTCGATCAATAACCTGTCATTTCCAGATACCCGACACCATGGTGGGTGCCCGTGAAGCTCACCGGGCCTTCCCAGTAGGAAAAACGCGTTCCCATCCAGCTCTTTGGATTCAGCGGGACCGTTTCGATCGTCAGCGCCCGATCGCGAACGACGATACGCCAGCTTGTCGGCAGCATGCGATCCGCGACTTCGGTTGTGACTGTCGGGACCATTTCAATGGACCTGGAAGCGAGCGCAACCGACTGCCCGTCCAAGCCGATCCAGTTACCCGTAAGGTAGGGCTGACCTTGGGCTTGTCGCAGGCGATACAGCATCAGCTTTTTCGCCGGTCTCAAGGTGCAGCGAGAACCAGTCCCATCCTGTCTGATCGGAGGCCAGCGGCTGGCTGCTCCATTCGCGGTCCATCCAGGCCTGTCCGGTAACATTGACGGGCTTGCCGTCGATCGTGACGGTCCCCGCCGCCGTGAAATGCGGCTGACTGTAATAGTAGGACGCCTGCCCGCGTTCGGATTTCACGCTGTAGCCGGCCTCGCCCTGGAGCACGAGAGCTCTGTCTGCCTCAAGCCTCAGCGCATAACTGAACTCTGCACTCGATGCGTTGACCTCAAGCGGCGCGACGTTCATCGCCGACATACGATCGATCCCGCGCATTTGCCATGAATTGATCCAGCCGTGAAAGGGGGCCGCTTCCACGCCGGCCTGGCCCACGCCGCCGCGTGCAAACGCTTCGCTATAGCGATGCGTATCGGCGCGGGTTACGGCGGTATGGCCCATCCAGACTTGCTGGTTCGCCCAACCTTCGCGTTGCGGTCCTGGCTGAATCGCCTGGCGAAACAACGTCCACTGCACACCGAGCGCATGGCCGGCGCTGTCTTTGAGATTGGCGGTGAGATACCACCATTCGATGCGGTAATCCGGATGCGGACCGTGATCGTAGGGAAATTCGAAACTCCTGCCGGGTATCACCGAAGCGAATCCGGAAGCATCACCGCCAAGTCCAGCGAAGTTCTGAGCCAGCGAGGTTCTTCGTCCGAAACCGAGAACGGCAAGCCCCGTCGCAAACGCACGGCGCGAGATTTTTGCATTAGCGCTCATTGGCAAAGATCTTGATCAGCACCGCCGGGGGCATCCGCATCAGCCGGACGACCGGAATCAGCGTCGCCAGCAGCGACGCAAACATCGCCACGCCGACAAGCTCGGCGAGATGCAGCGGAAAGACATGGAACGGCAGGCGCCAGCCAAATGCTCTGACGTTGACCACCGCGATCAGGCACCACGCCACCAGCAAGCCGAGCGGCAGCGCCAACATCGCGGTGATGAACGCAATGGACATCGTCTTGAGAAGCTCAATGCCGGCCAGCTGCCGCCTTGTCACCCCAAGCGCCCACAACGGCGCCAATTGCGGAAGACGGGAACTGCTGAGGGTCAGCAGGCTAGTGAGCAACGCAACTCCGGCGACACCCAGCGTAAACATGTTCAGTGCAGCGGTCACCGCGAAGGTGCGGTTGAAAATCCCTGTCGATTCCATCTTCAGCGCCGATTGATCGGAGAGGCGGCTTTCGTCGAGATGAAATGCCTTGCGCATGTCATCGATCAGCGGCCCGATCTTGCCGGGGGTCATGCGCAAGCCGAACCGGGTCCGCGGCAGATCTGGAAATCGGCCTGTGAAGGCGTCGATATTGACGGCGATCTGCCCCTTAGCATTACCGTAATCGGCATAGATAGCTGCGATACGCAGGGACCAGATGCCGGTGGGCGTACTGACGCCGAGTCGGTCACCAAGCCGTAGTTTCAGCCTCCGTGCCAACTGCTCACTCACGAGGGCGCCCTCGCCTGACTTGACATCATCCCACGCATTCGGCCGCGACTCCAACAATGGCCAACGGTCGCGATAGGTGGCGTGATCGGCGAGGCCAAGAACCTCCACCGGCCAGCCCCCGATCTCGATCTCGGCGCGGCCGCTCGGCAGGATGGCTGTGACCTCCGGCCGCGAGCGCAGCCTTGCTTCAATATCGCGAGCCTGGGCATCATTGAAGGCGTTCACATAGACGTCCGCAGCGAGCCGGCCGTCCAACCATGCGGCGAAGGTCTTACTGAAACTCTCCACCATGGTTCCGACGCCGACGTTAACCGCGAGCGCGAGCAACAAGGCCATCAGTGCCAGCGACAGTCCGGGAAGTTGTTGACGGCTGTCCGCCCAGAACCACATCACAAGCGGCTGCCGTGAGCTTCGCTCCCCGATGCGCAGGACGACTTCGAGCAGCACAGGGAGCGCAAGCGCCGCACCTAGCAGCAGCGCCGCCAGCACCGCGAATCCCGAGATCAGCGAGCCTCCTACCATCAAGACGGTGATTGCCGCGACAAGCAGTGCGACGGCCGTGGCGCCTTGATATCCCAGCCATCGCCGCTGTGATTGCTGCCATGCATAAGGTTGCGCCATCGCGAGAACCGAAAGACGGACGACTTTCAAGAGGCTTGTCGACGACGCAGCCAATGTACCGACGGCGCTCATTGCCAAGCCTGCGATCCACCATTCGGGTCTGAGAGCCAGCGCCCCGGAAACCCGCGCGCCATACAGCCCGTTCAAGCTCGCCGCGACATTGGGCAGCAACGCCGCGGCGATCAGATATCCGCAGACCAATCCGACCAGGCCGCCGGCGATAGCCAGGACCAACAGCTCGATCAGCACCACACCGTTCAACTTCCGGGACGATACTCCGCAAGCGCGCAGGGTCCGGAGCATCGGCATACGCTGCTCGAAGACCAAGCCGACCGCCGAATAGACGATAAAGAGTCCAACAAGAAACGATAGCAGCCCGAAGGCCGACAGGTTGAGATGAAAGCTGTCGGTCAGACGTTCAAGATCGGTTTCGGCGTCCGCCGCGACATACCTGAGCATGTCGCCAGTGACAGCATCAAGCGGCGGCGGCTGGCTGCCCGTGTTGCCAATCAACAGACGCGAGAGCCGGCCTTGCAGGTGAAGAATGCTTTGCGCCAATCCGATATCGACGATCACGACACCCGGTGCGAGCTGCGCGTGAACCTTGAGCGGCGGCAGTAACGCCCCGTCATCCGTGAGAAGGACCGTTCCTTCCGTCCCGGCCAGCACGATCAATGTCTCCGGCGCGACTAAAGTCTCACCGGGAGGCCCGATGAACGATTTCAGATCCGCCGCGCCGATCGCCGGGATCGACCCTGCCTGCGCTGGAAACGTTACCGGCTCGATTCCCAACAGACGCAATGGCCTTCCCTGAATGCGAATTCGTCCTTCGACGACAGGTGAGACTTGCCATCCCGCCCGCCGAAGATCGACGAAAAGCTGCTGAGAAAAGGGGGAATCACGCTGCCCGACCAGCATCGCGGGTCGAGAACCGCCAAAGACCGCCGCGGCCCGATCGTAGCTGGTGCGAGCCTGCTGGTTCAATGCCTCCACGCCACTCCACAGTGCCGTCGCGGAGATCAGACCTACCATGAGTGTCGTCAGTTGCAGCGGATGCCGGCGCCAATGGCTGAGCAGAACCGCAAGGATCCAATACCCTTGCTTCACGAAATCAGTCCAGCGCTCAGTCGAACTGTCCGGTCCAGCTTCGCGGCAAGCCGTGTGCTGTGCGTCGCCATGAGAAAAGCGCATCCGGTCCGTTTGACGAGATCAAGCGCGATATCCGTGACATCGTCGGCCGTCGCCTCATCGAGGTTTCCGGTCGGTTCGTCAGCAAGAAGCAGAGACGGCCTGACCGCAAGCGCGCGCCCGATTGCAACCCGCTGTTGTTGGCCGCCTGAGAGTTGTTCGGGATATCGTTTCAGCAGATTGCCGAGGCCCAACCGATCGACAAGTTCGTTTTGCCATTGGCTGTCATGGCGACCGGCGAGACGCGACTGAAAAGCTAGGTTATCGGCGACGGTTAGAGAAGGAATCAGGTTGAACTGCTGAAAAATCAATCCGAGCCGGTCCCGGCGGATCGCCGCACGGCCCCGGTCCGCCAGTGCAGTCACCTCCGTGGCATCGAGCCGGATTGAGCCACCGTCCGCCTCATCGAGACCCGCAATCAGGTGCAGCAAGGTGCTTTTGCCGCTTCCCGATTCCCCGGTCAGCGCGACGCTTTCGCCGGCGCTAACGTGCACGCAGACCCCGCGAAGAACAGCGATCTGTTCCTGCGCCGAACGATAAGTTTTGGTCAGGTTCTGGATATCCAGCATCGGTGCTCTTGGAATGTCCGTCGCCGTCTCGTCCGTCATGGACGAAAGGTCGACCATCGTGAACGCCATTCCTTTTCTGGTCACGTAGGTCTTAACGCTGCCGCTTCCAACCTAGTTGTATCCGCCGCCCCCCTCTTCGGCGACCGGCTTCAAACGGTCCATGCGTTTGCATATCAAACCTACATCTTGACCGTCACCTTCCGGTTCTCGCCCAGGTTCGGCTTCTTGCCAGTCAACCTCGCCTTGGCGAACTCGAATACAGTCGCGACGCTGCTTGCCGGCCCGTCCCATAATTCCGCACTAGAAGGTTCAATCTGCAACAGGCATACGTTGGGGTCGCTCGGTCCTCCCGGCCACCATAATTCGTCTGTCTTTCGCCACGCCGCCTTCGTCAGGTCGGCATCGTGGATGATGCAGGCGCGCCCGGTGATTGACAGATAGGCTTTATCGCTCGAATCGATGAACACGAGGCCGACGTCGGGCCGTACCTCAATCTCTTCTTCCTTCGGGCTGTGAATATCGGTTACGAAGAAAATCAGGCCAGCGCCGCGGTCAGGCCTTGCTTCAAGCGGTCGCGCGCGCAATCCATCAGCAAACTGCGTCGTCAGCATGCAAACGCCAACTTTTTCAATGATGTCCCAGATCCGTTCGATGTCGTTTTTCCTGCTCATGGAGACACCTCTTATAGCTACAAGCCCTCACGCGCTCGACGCTGCCGATTTTTTGCCCGTCACGGCCGTAGACGGCGGTGCCTTCCACCTTGTCGCTGCCGATAAGAGTTTCTCAATCTGCCATCGTGGCCTCTGAATTGAGAAGCTGCGGAACATCAACGCGGCCACTAGCGCTCCGTTCCGGAAAGGCAAGGGGGACGCCAGCACATCGGACTGATCAAACGCGTCCTGACTTGCGCCAATGAGCATGACCTACAGTAAAGACGGCAGATCTACAGCGACGTCAATTTCAATTTCTGTTGCTGGTGCTATCTATCGCCGCCGGATCAACCGCCCCGCGCTCCGCCTTCTGAACCGCCGAAACCAGCGCGTTGACGCTAACCAAAGCTGCAGCGACTAGAATTGCGGCCAATAGCACCTCAATTTTCATCTCGCTTTTCATATCACTCAACCTTCTGACCCAGATGCGGCCACTGCGCATTGCTCCTTCTGATGTGCGCCGCCGTTGCAAGATTTTAAGGTCGGTTCCAAAAGAAAAAAGTCGCCTGGGCACGAGATCTAGCGACCGGCTTCATTCGCCAGCTGCCGCCGACGTCGCCAGAACAGCTGATCGAACCAGCGGGACTGGATGCCATAGTAGAAATCGTGTTGCGACACGTACGTCTGCCAGAGTTGGCGCTGCTGTTGATCGTATCGATGGATATAGCTATTGCGGCCGTCCAATCCCGCAGCACCCTGCGGAAAGTCCGTCAGCGCGTAGTGAATCATGTGCCCGGCATGGCTCGCCGTCCTGAGCGCCTTGTCGATGCCTTGCGACGACAGCGGATCATAGGCTTGTGCCGCATCACCCACCGCCATCCAGGCGTCGCCGCAAAAGTTTCGTAGTCGCTGGCTATTGGCCGGCGCTCCCCGGATGATCCCGCAAGGGTGATATTCTCGGGCTTTGAGCAGAGGCGCAATATGCGTCGAACCGTCCAGCAGTTGATCGAAGCCTTGCCGCGACGCCGCCAGCCTCGCCGCCGGCAAATCCTTATCGGTGTGCAAAACCACCAGCCGTCGGGTTTCATTGTCTTCGAAGCCGGGCAAGCGATTGCTGTACCACCAGCCGTATGGCGCGGCCTCAATGCGGGTATAACGGTCATCATCACCGCCCGAGCAGGAAAACCATTGCGCATAGGCGAACAGCCGATCGCTATGACTCAGTGTCGGGACACCAAGTATGCGGGCCACGACCGCTTGGCGACCCGAACAGTCGACGAGATAACGGGCGCGATCGTGCCGAGTGCCGTTGCGCGAGGTGAGCGTCAGTTGCCAATTGAAATTGCAGCCTTCAATCCGCGTGCAGGACTGGAAACAGACATCCTTGAGCAAGGTCGCACCAGCCGCGACCGCTTTCGTACGCAGCGCTTCATCCAACGCTAGCCGGTCGACGCAGAGGCCATGGCCGGCCGACGCGAAGAAAAAGTCCGCGAATCACCGAATTCTGCATGGTACACGATGCACCATGACGCAGATCCGGGCCTGGGTGATCAACCGCTACTATTATCAGAGCCGCATTCCGATGAAGGATGCCGCCTTTATGTCGCGGGTGGATGATCCGGGACTACGCCACGCCTGGCGCAGGCGCATCGGGGATCATGACGGTGACCTCAATGAAGGCGGAGGACTGCGGGGCGATGGTTGAAACTGGCGGAAGCCGTAGGGTTAGATCCTGCCACGCCGCGGAATATTAAGCACCTCGCCTTTGATAACGTCCGGACACGCCCCCTCGGCGAGATTTGGCACGATGGCAGCGCCTTCAACGCCTTTCGTGGCGACGGTTGGATGCCGGAGCTCTGCAAAAGCTGTGAGCGCAAGGACATCGACTTTGGCGGGTGCAGATGTCAGGCCATGGCGCTTGTCGGCGATGCCTCCGCGACCGATCCGGTTTGCCTCAAATCGCCACATCGACGGACTGTCGACCGGCCTGTTTCGAGTTGCCCCCTCCTCCGTTCTGCTATCGCGGAAGATATCAAACTTGACGCAGCGGCCCGTTCACGTGCGGTCGGCGCAGGTCAATCACGAGGCGGCTGAACGTCGCTCACGCCTCTGGCTGAACAGCCTGTATCGAAGGTGGCCGTAGAGCCGAACCTTAAAAGGCGCCCGCGGATTTTCCAGAGCAAGTGAGGACTTTCACACCGATCGTACCAAAATACCTGACCCGTCGGCATGCGGAGCAGCGGATGTGCCAAAAACCTTAGGAACAGACGCTCTGCCTTAGCGTTCTATGCCATTCATCTCGCATCTGGAGATACCGATGGCCGACGCACAACGCAACGATCGCGGGTCCAGGTTGGGAAGCGGTCGCAAATCAACGATGGCTGAGCGCTTCCTCTCCTATGTCAAACGATTCTGTCCGTATTCAAGTTGAAGGCCCGGCGTGTCCAAAGGACAGAGCCGGGCCTAATCGCGTTTCATCCTTTCCGAACCTCACCTCAGTGAGCGGGCGCGGACTCCGCAATCGCGTGAATAGGTTTGACGTTCTTGAAACCCACGCGCGAGAAGGAGACATAGAACGCGGCGATATTCATGAGCGCCCAGATGAAGAAACCCAAAGTGTAACCGCCCATGAGAAATTTGCTGCCGGCGAGGATCGCGGTCATGGTGAAACCGCATGCTGCGCCGGCAGCCTTGGCCAGTCCGCTAACCGCACCGACGTGCACGAAGTACATCGGGATCAGTTTGATGACTGCCGCCGCAGCTGCACCGGACAGTAGCGCAAGCCCGTAAATAGCGAACAGCTCGATGGTCAGCGAGATCTGCAAGGCCAGGAGCACCGCCAGCGCGGACATCAATCCGAACATTACGCTTAAGATGCTGAGAACATCGTAACGATCGGCGAGCCAGCCACCCAATGGTCGAGTAATGGCAACGCAGACCACCAGAATCGGCGTATAGACCGCGACCGCAGTCGTTGGATCCACGCGCCAATGATCAACCAGATAAGTCGGCATCGTTGACGCGAAGAAAACCAATGTGCCAAACGCAACCCAGTAAAGACCGGGAACGAGCCATACGACGATGCCCGAGCGGTAGACGGCGAAGATCTCGCTCATCGACGTATTCTTGAACACCCGGTTCGGCGGATCCGACGTAAAGAACATATAGATCGCCGCCATGAACAACGTGGGAATGGCGAATATCGGGAATATCATACGCCATCCGTCCGGATCATTTGCGTCAAAAACGTTCGTAATCAGAAACGTGACGGCCATCATGCCGACCGTAATCCCGACATTGCCCATAGCAAAAAGGCCAAGGGCGGTCCCTTGTTTCGATTTAGGGTACCAGGACGACACATGGGCATTGCCGACCACGAAACTTGCGCCGCCAAGTCCGAGCATCGTTCCCAGAAACAGGAAGCCGTAATAGCTCTCGGCGAAGGTTCCCAAAATCAGGACCACAGAGAGAGCCACAAGCAAAAGCGTGAAAACCGTCCGGCCGCCGTACTTGTCAGCCCAGATGCCGAGCGGAATGCTGATAGCGGCCGCAAAAAGCGGCTCCATCGCAGCGAGGATCAGTACCTGGGTGCTTGTAAAATGATACCACTCGATCAGAAAGGGAGCGAGTGCGGAAAACATTCCCCAAATTGCGAAACCGAGGGAGAATGCCAAGGTTGAGATCCACAACACCCTCGGGTTACCTGACGGCTCTGCCGCCTGGTTAGCCCCGACATTTAAATTTTCCACGGTCGCTCCTCATCATAACTTCTGTATCGCCGGCGCGACGCCAACTTACCGGGCGACGCCAAATGGGGACTCTTGGCGTCGTTATGTCAACTGATTGACATAGTAACTCGCGGCAAGCTTCGCGTCTATCGATTTTCCGAAAAGGCCCAATCAAGGGTCACGCTCATCGCCTGATCACGATGATGAATGGCCTATCAGGCAGTTCGGTCAGACGCTCGCGCAACCGATGACGACAGAACCGATGGAATGGTCGCCGGGCCCTGCTCCCGCGAACGGCATCCGCTTCGCTTGAAAAACTGTAGCCCGCAGGGCGGAGACTCCTCAAATGCCTTTGGTCCCGGTCGAAAGCAGGCTCTCTGTCGAGCTACCCGGTTTTGTTTAGTCCTTCCGGAACACGCCGCTCGGGAACTTTTGGTGCGTTCGACGCTTCTGCTTTCTATCCTGGGAGGATGCCATGATCTTGAAAGAAAACGAAACCAGCAACTTGATCTGCAGCGACAAAGTCGAAGGGACGGCCGTCTTTGGCCCCGACAACGAAAAGATCGGTTCGATCGAGCGGGTTATGATCGAAAAGACAAGCGGCCGTGTTTCGTATGCCGTCCTGAGTTTTGGCGGATTCCTTGGAATCGGCGACGAGCATTATCCTTTGCCTTGGCATACCCTGAAATATGACATTCTACTCGGCGGCTATCGGACCGGCGTGACCATCGAACAACTCCAAAGTGCCCCGAAATATCGGGTTGGGAGCGGCTGGGATTGGGCCGAGCCGGCGCGAACCAAGACGGTCGACGACTACTATGCCGCCAGTTTCTAGAAGGACATAGGAGCCCGCAGCCTCTGTCATCTGCCCGTCTCATCCACAGCTTCAAGGGCGATATGAATGAACGAGTCTGAACAATTGCTTGGCCGTGCGGTTTTGCAGCTCTGGCCTGAACTTAAGCGGGATGTTCAGGAACAGATCTTCGAGGCCGCATCAGTTGACCCTGAAGTTCGGCGCCGCCTGGCCGTGCTGCTCCATGATCAACACCCCAGAACAGCGTTCCCGCCACAACCCCGTTCGCTCGCCTAGGCGGACTGAGACCTGAATTGAAACTTGAACCCATCCGCACGCGCATAGAGACGTCAGCTGCGAAAGCTTTTCGCGGCGGCTGCGTGTATGAGGAGACAATAGGAGCAGGAGCGAGATATGAAACACACGGCCGCTTTGCTTTCAATGGCGACCGGGGTTCCGCCCAATGTGTTTCATCAGTCGCAAATCCTCGATGCGGCGCGTTTCATCTTAGGCTCACGATATCCGCAGTTCGAAACGTTATCCGCTCTTTTCGCCAACACAGGCATCCAGCACCGCTACGGCGTTAAACCGATTGAATGGTATTGCGAGCCGCGGGGCTGGCCGGAGCGAACTCAAGCCTTTCTGGACGGCGCGGAAGCACTATTCGTCGACGTCGCGCAAAAGGCCATGGAGCGGGCCGATCTTGGCGCAACTGACATCGACACCGTCGTTACGGTGTGTTCGACCGGCATCGCCACCCCGACGCTTGAGGCCCGCGTCGCCGGCAGGCTTGGCTTCCGAACGGATGTGTCGCGCGTGCCGGTGTTTGGGCTTGGCTGCGCCGGCGGCGTCGCGGGACTATCCATTGCATCGCGATTGGCGCAAGCCCGGCCAGGCACCAACGTACTCCTCGTGGTCCTCGAACTTTGCACGCTCGCCGTTCGCCACGACGAACTGACGAAGGCCAATATCGTTGCCGCCAGCCTGTTCGGCGATGGGGCTGCGGCCGTCGTGCTGCGCGCCGGAGATGGAGGTGCAACACGTATCGAGGCGACCGGCGAGTACCTCTGGCCGAACACGCTCGATATTATGGGATGGCGCGTAGACCCTGAAGGATTCGGCGTGATCTTCGAGCGGACAATTCCGGACTTTGTGCTCGCGCACATGAAGCCGGGCGTCACCGCAGTTCTGTCCGGGCTGGGTCTCTCGATCGGAGACATCGACCGCTTCATCTGCCATCCCGGGGGTGCAAAGGTCATCGTCGCGATCGAGCGCGCTTTCTCCCTCGATCAGGGAACCCTCGATCACGAACGAAGCGTTATCGCCGATTACGGTAACATGTCAGCGGCCACCGTCTTGTTTGTACTCGAACGCGCCCGCGCACAGGGCCTGCCCTCGCGGTCGCTTGTGACCTCGCTGGGCCCGGGCTTCACCGCTAGCTGCGTCACGCTGCGTCACGCCGCGTGACTCTCGCCGCTTTCATTCTCGCGCTGGTTACAGTGCAGCGGCTAGGCGAACTCATCCTCTCCCGTTACAATACCGCGAAACGATTGGCGCGGGGCGCGATCGAGATCGCGCCTAGTCATTATCCGCTGATCGTCGCGACCCATGCCGCATGGCTGATCGCATTGTGGGCGTGGGGCCGCGATCAGGATGTCAACTTCGTCGCCCTTTCGGTTTTCATTCTGCTCCAGGTGTTTCGCTTTTGGGTACTCGCAACCCTCGGACCACGATGGACCACGCGCATCATCGTCTTACCTGATGCGCCGATGGTGACATCGGGACCTTACAGATACTTGTCGCATCCGAACTATGCGATCGTTGTCGCGGAAATCGCAGTGTTACCGCTCGCGCTTCATCTGTATCTGCTGGCGCTTGTCTTCACTGTCCTGAACGCGCTGGTGCTCAGTATCCGCATTCGCGCCGAAACCCGCGCGCTTGCAACGGTACGCGAACGGCGGCCATGATCTGAGCCTCTCCGCTTGTTTGTCCACCATTTTTGGAGGCTCCAATATGCTGGTGAATGGAAAATGGACATCGGACTGGCAACCGGTCCAGTCCAAGGATCATCCCGAAGGGTCCGGACCTCAGTGACCTCGGCCTTTTATGTGCGAGACGTTGGTAAGAACGACATAACGGTCGTCGGACTTACGAGTGGTACTCGGCAAGCCAATTCGACGCCGGCCGGGACGTCAAATGGCGAACAGCCTCAGATCAGCGAAGCCACCGCCTCCAGCCCGATGATGCGCGCCAGCGCACGCACCTCCTGCTTCTGGTCCTCTCGCAGCCTGGTCAACAACGGCTGGGCCGCGACCTTGATCTGCTCGATCTCACCGGCTCCGAGCGAAGCGTTCTTGCCCGGTGCCGAACGCCGCTCGTGGATTTTATGGGCGGCATCGCGCAATGCGCTTTCCACGGCTGGCCAGTAGGGCTCTTGCCCGGGCGTCAGTCGCAGCCTTCCTTTCAACGCAGCGATCTGCATATCGCTAAGCAGCGAGTAGTCCTTCTGAACGGACTGGTTTGCGAGTTTAGGTCGGGGACGTGGCAGCGGCGGTTCCTCGATCGGTGGCGTCGACGGCGCAATCTCGGTGTCGAGGGGAAGCTCGGTTGCAACCGCCGGCCGCAGCGATCCTGACAACGTCAGATCGGCGCCAGCGTCAGGCGCCGCGGCCTGGACCGGAAGCCTGTCTGCTTTGCTCTCGCGATTGGCTGCCAGCTCCGTCGGTTCTGATTCCACGGACACTGGAGACGGCGTTGCAACAAACCGGACCATCAGAACGTTGCCGCGGCCGAATATCGCCGCCAGCGCCACCCCCGTGACAACGCAGCACGCAAGCGCCAGAATCGTCATCGTCCGCGTCAAAAAGACCTCCGGTTCAGTTCACGAGCGCAGCCGATTGATCCTCACAACTCGATATGAATCAAGGCTTGCCTGTGCAAGACGGGGCTGGGCGGCCGATATTCACACGCAATCCGAATCTTGGGACGCGATGGCCCGCAGTCAGGCCGCCAGAATATAGGCGTCCTGGATGTCGGCGACGAGTTCGGATACTTCCCAGATTGCATTTGGCGGGATGGCGTTCATGCTGACCGTCCAGTTGGCGCCTCTGCGGGTCTGCGGCGTGCTGACGATGTCGAACTGCACCTCGCGGCACAATGGATGCCTGCCGAACGCCGCGGTCACCCGCGCCTGCAATTCCTGGATGGTCGCCGGTGTTCTTACCGACGCGATGTCGCGTTCCATCGGCCTTATGCCCCCCGAACGGTATCTGGCCTCTTTCGGCCGATACATACCGGTCTCGGACAAGGTGTCTGATAGTGGTTAATGAGGTGTTAACAACGGAACCGCCCCCCAGGAGTCCTCTGGTTCCGCTCTGAAAACGACTCCGCCGCACTCCGAGCGGACTTGGAACGAACGCCGGTGGAACACTCCCCACGACGAGTTCACGAGGCTGGCGATGCCGTCCGGCACAATTACTTGGTCCGTTTGAGTTCCTCCAGCACCTCATCGATGGTCGCAAGATGCGTTTCCACGGCTTGGCGAACCAGCGTGTAGGGCTTGGAATCATCCGGGTCGTCCGCCCTTCGAACAACAAAGCCACGTTTGAAGGCCATCGCCCTCGCCTGCCTGAATTTTTCCAGGTCATCATTGACCGTCATCTTATGGCCTCCCTCCTCCGCCGTTAACAGGCGATCTCGCCCGAAATTGCGGCCTCCATCTATTCCAACTCTGCCCTGTTCATCAACGCAAACGCTTCGCGCGCATGCGCTGCGCGGCCCTTTGGGTCGGGATGATGCTTCAGATCAAGCGGAATGCGATCACGAATCCCAGGACGATAACGGCAGCACCGATGGACACCCAAAGACCGAGCCGCTTTTCGATTTCGTGGCGAATGGCGTCGCCGAAGCGATCGAGCAGGATCGCGACGATGAAGAAGCGGCCACCCCGGGCGATGATCGAGCACAGGATGAACAGCCAGACATCGTATCCGGCGAAACCCGATGTGATGGTGACGAGCTTGTAGGGAATCGGCGTCAGGCCCTTGCCGATGATGATCCACGCGCCCCAATGCGCATACGACGCGCGAAACGCTTCGACCTTGTCGCCAAGTCCATACAGATGAATGAGCCATTGGCCGACCGAGTCGTAGAGCAATGCGCCGATCGCATAGCCAAGCACGCCGCCGGCAACCGACGCGATCGTGCACACGGTCGCAAACAGCCAGGCCCGTTGTGGCCGCGCCAGCGCCATCGGCAGCAACATGACATCGGGCGGCACTGGAAAGAATGAGCTTTCAGCGAAAGCCACTGCTGCCAAAATCCAGAGCGCATAGGGCTTGTCAGCGGCGGCGGTGCACCAGTTGTAGGTCCGTCTCAGCATGGCGCGATCAACCATCGCAGAGCCGATTTGTCCATGGCTGATGCGAAGATTCAGCGGTGCTTGCACAGCGAACTGGAGCCGACGGTCAACTCACCCATCGGTTCCCGACGGAGTGTAAAAGGCAACCTGAAAGCGCGACATATTGCAGCGGTCATCGCGCATTTAAATTGCCTCTGATAGACTGCAACCGAGTTACGGTCGCGCGTTGCGGCCGCCACAATCGATCCGCCGCAGTATCTTCCATGCAAGTGCGTTCTATCCGTCTCTGGTACGCCCTCCTTGTGCTCGTGAGCGCGGTCGGCGTTGCATACCTCGGCGTTGCGGGCGGCCGGGCCGACGCCGGCGCGCTAACCGAGATCAAATTCTCGCTCGACCGCCCGATCGATGCCGCCGTGGCTCCGGTCGTTCTGGCATCGACCAGGGGGCTATTCAGCGCGGAAGGCCTGAATGTCACGACGATGGCCGCCACCGACACGGCGGACGCCATCGCGCGCGTCGCGGTCGGAACGAGCGAACTGGCGCTCGCCGACCTCAACGCCCTGATCCGCTTTCGCGATCAGTCAGGCGTGCAGGCAATCAAGGCGGTGTTCGTGCTGTTCGACAAAACGGCCTACGCCTTCATTGCGCGCAAGAGCCGTGGCATCAACACGCTTGCCGACATCGAGGGCAAAACGGTCGGCGTCACCGATGGCGATCTTTCCATCAGACTATGGCCAGCGCTCGCGCGGCGGAACGGATTGAAACTCAAGGCCGTGAAGCTGCAGCAGATCGGTCCCGCCGTTCGTGAACCGATGCTGTCGGCGGGCCAGCTCGACGCCATATCCGGTTTATCGTACCTGTCGGCGATCGACCTGCGCAATCGCGGTATTCCGGCCGACGATATCGCCGTGCTGCGATTTTCCGACTACGGCTGCGCCGCCTATGGCAAGGCCCTGATCGTCAACCCGGAATTCGCAGCCGACAAGCCGGAAGCGGTGAAGGCGTTTGTGCGCGCGGTGATCGCCGGTCTGCGACTTACCATCAGAGACCCCGCGCAGGCTGTCGATGACGTGCTGGGTCAAGATGGCTAGCGGATCACGAGCCGTCGAACTGGAACGCCTGCATGCGGTCCTGAGCGACAACATTCTGACTAGCGAGGTGAGACACAGAGGCATCGGCGGTATCGACCCGGTCCGGTTCGAGACGTTGCTCGACCAGATCGCCGAAAATTTCAAGTTCCGAAATCGTCCGGCGGCCACGGATATTTTTGACAGCAGCTTTTTACCACCGGCCAGCGACCGCAAGATCACGCAGGCCGAGTAGACGGCACGAGGAAGCTGTATTCCGCTGCCGACCCGGCTATAGCGTTTCGAGCGAACCGGTATCCTCTTCGCTCGAAACCGCTATAGTGTTGCGATCCGCAAGAGCCTCTTCCAATGTCGATCCGCCTTTATACGCGCGTTCTTGAATTGCTTGGCAGAGAAGCGCGGCTTGGCTGGATTTTAGCCGGCGCCAATCTGCTGCTGGCCGGCGCGCAGTTCGCCGAGCCGGTGCTGTTCGGCCGCATCGTCGACGTGCTCTCCGGCAATCCCGCCGCGGGTCCTTTCGGGACAACTTCGACTTCGCCGTGGCCGCTGCTGGCGGTTTGGGTGGCCTTCGGCCTCTTCACGATCCTGTGCGGCGTGATCGTGGCCTTGCAGGCCGACCGTCTTTCGCATCGCCAGCGCCAGGCCGTGCTGACGGGCTATTTCGAGCACATCATGCAGTTGCCGCTCACCTACCATGCCGGCACCCATTCGGGACGGCTGATGAAGGTAATGCTGCAAGGCACGGACGCCCTGTGGCGGCTGTGGCTCGGATTCTTCCGCGAGCATTTCGCGGCGATGATGTCGCTCGTGGTGCTGCTGCCGCTATCGCTCTATATCAACTGGCGGCTGGCGATCCTGTTGTTCGCGCTTTGCATCGTATTCACGATGCTGACGACGCTGGTGGTTCGCAGAACCTTCGATATGCAGAACGAGGTGGAGGCGCATTTCAGCGACCTCTCTGCGCGCGCCTCCGACGCCCTCGGTAACGTCGCACTGGTGCAGAGCTTTGTGCGCGTCGATGCCGAGGTTCAGGGTCTGCGGTTCGTCGTCGACAAGCTGCTGGCGGCGCAGATGCCGGTGCTGTCGTGGTGGGCCGTCGTCACCGTGATGACGCGCGCCTCGACCACTATCACCATCCTGGCGATCTTCGCCGTCGGCATCGTGCTGAACCAGCAGGGGATGACATCTGTCGGCGAGATCGTGATGTTCGTGAGCTTCGCCACTATGCTGATCCAGAGGCTCGAGCAAGTGGTAGCCTTCATCAACAGCCTGTTCATGGAGGCGCCGCGGCTCAAGGAGTTCTTCAACGTGCTCGACGCCGTTCCGGCAGTGCGCGACCGTCGCGACGCCGTCGACGCCGGGCGATTGCAGGGACTCATCGAATTCCATGACGTGTCGTTCTCCTATGACGGCAAGCGGCCCGCGGTGGAGGATCTGTCGTTCGTCGCGTTGCCCGGCGAGACCATCGCATTGGTCGGCCCGACCGGCGCCGGCAAGTCCACCGCCGCCGCGCTGCTGCATCGCGCGTTCGATCCGCAGTCCGGCAGCATCAAGATCGATGGCATGGACATCCGCGGCCTGACGCTGACCTCGTTGCGGCGAAACATCGGCGTGGTGTTCCAGGAGGCGCTGCTGTTCGACCGCTCGATCGCGGAGAACCTGCGCGTCGGCAAGCCTGACGCCACCGAGAAGGAGATGCGGTTCGCCGCCGAGCGGGCCCAGGCGCTCGACTTCATCGAACGCGGCGAGAAAAAATTCGACACCCATGCCGGCGAGCGCGGGCGAATGCTGTCCGGCGGCGAGCGGCAGCGGCTGTCGATTGCCCGCGCGTTGCTGAAGGACCCGCCGATCTTGATCCTCGACGAGGCAACCAGCGCGCTCGACGCCGTGACCGAGGCCAAGGTCAATGCCGCGCTCGACGAGGTGATGAAGGGACGCACGACATTCGTCATCGCGCACCGGCTGTCCACCATCCGCAACGCCACGCGTATTCTGGTTTTCGAGAACGGGCGTGTGATCGAAAACGGAACCTTTGACGAACTGGTGGCGAACGGCGGCCACTTCGCTCAACTTGCGAAAGCGCAATTCATGACGCAGGAGAGTACCCCAGCAGGCTAGCCATCGTCGCGAACCAGCCCGACCGTCGAAATTCGGCCCCTTTCGTTGGGGAATTAGGCTGCGAGCCATCTGTTCTGGCTTGCCAGGCCGGTATAGATTGGAGCCGCCGCGTCGACGGCGCCCGGACACGCTTGAAACCTAGCGCGCATTCCGCAAAAGTGGATACCGGTTTTGCGATCAGAATACGCGCAGTTACTCATTGAGAGCATTTCTTACGGTTAAGTCGGACTCCCCTTAGCCGGAAAATACTCGAGAAGCAGGCCTCCTTGCCAAAGTGAGGTCTCAAAGGACCGGAACGACCGTGCATTCTTGCTTCGTCCTGTTTCGCAAATGGCTGCCGATCTGGATGGTCCTCGCTGCCGTATTGCTGGTTGCGGTCGCGCCACTGCGCGCAGCTCATGCCACCGAAGCGCATCTGCTGATCGAGGCGGACAGCGGAAAGGTGCTGGAAGCCGAGAATGCCACCTTTCCCTGGTATCCGGCCTCAGTCACCAAGCTCATGACCGCTTACGTCACGTTGATGGCGGTCAAGCACGGACGCATCACGCTCGACACGCTGTTTACGGTATCGCCGACTGCCACCGCACAATCGCCTTCGAAGATGGGCTTTCGGCCGGGTACGCAGGTGACCGTCGACAACGCGTTGAAGATGATGCTGGTGAAGTCGGCCAACGACATGGCCGTGGTGCTTGCGGAAGGCGTCGGCGGCTCGATCGACGGTTTCTCGGCCGAAATGAACGCGGCCGCGCAGCGGCTTGGCATGACGCAGACGAGCTATGTCAACCCGAACGGCTTGCCTGCCGACGGCCAGATTTCCTCGGCGCGCGACATGGCTATTCTCGCGCGCGCCATCATTCACGATTTGCCTGAATACGAGTATTTCGTGCACATCCCCTCGATACGCTACGGCCGGAGGGTGACGCACAATTTCAACAAGCTGATCGGGCGTTTTCCGGGCGCCGATGGCTTTAAAACCGGGTTCATATGCGCCTCCGGGTATAATCTCGTTGCATCCGCTACACAGAACGGCAAACGCTTGATCGCGGTGGTGCTCGGCGCATCGTCGGGCACGATGCGCGCTGTGCGCGCCGCGCAAATGCTGGAACGCGGCTTCGCCAACAACACGATGTCGTGGCTGCGTCCGGCGCTCGGCACTGTTGACGGGCTGGCGCCGATCGCGGCCGCGCCTCCCAATCTGCGCGATGAAATGTGCGGATCGAAACGCGCGCATCCTGCTAGCGATGAGGATAACGATGTTGTCGCCAACACGTCGACGACAAGCGCCGCCGTGATGTCGTTCTTCGCGACCGGCACGCAACCGCCAGCGCTGCGGCCGGTGGACATGATGGCTGCAGCCCCGGCGCCCTCGGATCCGGTCGTTGTCTATACCGGGCCGACGCGAACCGGTGCTGCCATCGCCGCAGCAGCAGAAGCCGATGCTGCACGCGATGCTCCGCCAAAAGCCGGTAAGCGCAGCAAGACTGCCCACAGCAAACGCGACGACAACGCCGCGCCGGAAGCCAAAGCTAATGAAAAATCGAAGAACCAGGTCTCGGTAACCATCAACTCCACAAAACCTGCAGCCAATACGAAGCCGGCCGCCAGCAAAAAGCCTGATGCGAAGCGCACCGGTGCCCGGCCAGCTTCCGCCAAGCCGAAAACAGCCGAAGGCAAGTCCAAGCCGTAAACCGCCGCCAGGCGCTGGCCACCAAACCATCGCGGGCCAACCACGCCAAGATAAGCCCCTCGAGCCTGCTGCGGCGGCACCCATGCGTCGTTATCGCGCAACTGCTTGCCTTGGACAGCCGCCTTGCCCGATATTCCCTGACCACGACATTTTTCTCTCCCTTTGAACAAGGATCACCGGGGGCGTCACATGGATCGCATCTGGCTTGGGCAATATCCCGCAGGCGTGCCCGCTGACATCGACGCGTCGCAGTACGCTTCGTTGATCAAGTTGCTGGAGGAGAGCTTCGCCAAGTTCAGCGACCGCAAGGCCTTCATCTGCATGGACAAGGCGATAACCTATCGCGAGCTCGACGAGACGTCGCTTGCCCTCGGCGCTTACCTGCAAGGCCGGGGACTGAAAAAGGGCGCTCGCGTCGCGCTGATGATGCCGAACGTCCTGCAATATCCGATTTCGACAGTGGCCGTGCTGCGCGCCGGCTATGTCGTGGTCAACGTCAACCCACTCTACACGCCGCACGAGCTTGAACATCAGCTTAAGGACTCCGGCGCGGAAGCGATCATCGTGCTGGAGAACTTCGCGTCGACGGTGCAGCAGGTGATCGGTAAAACCGACGTCAGGCACGTCATTGTCGGCAGCATGGGCGATCTGCTCGGTTTCAAGGGCGTGATCGTCAACTTCGTTGTTCGCCACGTCAGAAAGATGGTGCCGCCGTCATCAATCCCGGGCGCGGTCAAGTTCAACGACGCCCTTGCCGCGGGGCGCGGCATGACGCCTGCCCGGCCCGAACTCGCGGCTGACGATGTGGCCTTCCTGCAATATACCGGTGGCACAACCGGCGTCTCGAAGGGCGCGACGCTGCTCCATCGCAACATTCTCGCCAACGTGCTGCAGAACGATGCCTGGCTGCAGCCGGCGCTGACGAAGCCGCCGATGATCGATCAGGTCTTCATCGTCTGTGCTCTGCCGCTCTATCATATCTTCGCGCTGACGGCGTGCTTCATGCTGGGGATGCGCGCGGGCGGCGTCAATCTGCTGATCCCGAATCCGCGCGACTTGCCGGGCCTCGTCAAGGAATTGATGAAGTATCAGATCAACGTCTTCCCGGCGGTGAATACGCTCTACAACGCCCTTCTCAACGCACCCGGCTTCGACCATGTCGACTTCTCGAAACTCAAGGTGTCGATCGGCGGCGGCATGGCCGTCCAGAAGGTCGTGGCGGAGAGGTGGTTCAAAACGACGGCATGCCCGTTGCTGGAAGGCTACGGCCTTTCGGAAACCTCGCCGACGCTGACCTGCAATCCCGCCGACAGCACCAAATTCTCCGGCTCGATCGGGCTTCCCATGCCCTCGACATACGTCTCCATCCGGGACGATAACGGCCTAGAAGCGCCGCTCGGCGAGCCAGGCGAAATCTGCGTCAATGGTCCACAACTGATGCCCGGCTACTGGAACAGGCCGGACGAGACCGCAAAGGTGATGACGGCGGACGGCTTCTTCCGTACCGGCGACATCGGCATCATGTCCGCGGACGGTTACACCCGGATCGTCGACCGCAAGAAGGACATGATCCTGGTCTCCGGGTTCAATGTCTATCCGAACGAGATTGAGGACGTGATCGCGAGTCATCCAGGCGTGCTGGAATGCGCGGTGGTCGGCGTCAAGAACGAGAAATCGGGTGAGGCGGTGAAGGCTTTCGTAGTGAAAAAGGATCGCAATCTCACATCCGAGGATCTCATCAAGTTCGCGCGGACGCAGCTCACGAGCTACAAGGTGCCGAGGCGAATCGAATTCCGCGACACTCTGCCGAAAACCAATGTCGGCAAGATTCTCCGCCGCGCATTGCGCGACGAAGCCAAAGGCTCGGCTTAGCAATCACCTCTCCCGGAGGACAGGGTTCAGGAAAACGCCTGTTCGATCATGAATGACGCAAATCTCCCCTCTCCCGCTGATATCCTCGCCTTCTGGCGAGAGGCCGGCATGTCCAAATGGCATATCAAGAGCGACCCGTTCGACGCCGAGGTACGCCGTCGCTTTCAAAGGCTTTGGGAAGCCGCTCGGGATGGCGAACTCACGGGATGGGAGAAGACCGACGACGGCGCGCTGGCGCTCGTCATCGTGCTCGATCAGTTTCCGCGCAACATGTTCCGCGGCGATGCCCGGACCTTCTCGACCGACGATCAAGCGCTAGCCGTCGCCGTTCGTGCCATTGCAGGCGGTACCAACACGCGCATAGAGCTCGACCTTGTCGAGTTCCTTTATATACCCCTCATGCATTCCGAGCGGCTCGCGGATCAAGACCGTTGCATTGAGCTGTTTCGCGCCCGCGGCCGACCGGACAACCTCAAATTCGCGGAAATCCATGCCGACATCATTCGCCGGTTCGGCCGTTTTCCGCATCGCAATCTTGTGCTCGGGCGCACGACGAGCGCGGAAGAGCAGACGTTTCTCGACGCGGGCGGGGTTTGCAGGCTAGCGCTGTTTTGACTTTGATGGATCAAGGCCTGGGCGTTAGCGTTATACTTGAGACGTTTTCGGGATGTAACCCCGAAAGCGCGTTATGGAGGTACGGTGAACGGGTAGCCGTTGCTGTTTCGCTGTTGGAATATTGTACCTCCATTCCTCCTCCCCACGCTGCCATTCCATGGAGATTTGACGATGACCATCAAAGTTGGCGACCGCCTGCCCGATGCGACGTTTCGTATCATGACCGAGGACGGGGTCCAGACCAAAAGCACCGGCGACATATTCAAAGGAAGGAAAGTAGCGTTGTTCGCCGTGCCCGGCGCCTACACAGGTACCTGTCATAAACAGCATCTGCCGAGTATTTTCGCCAGCGCTCACGCCATCAAGGACAAGGGCGTGAACGAGATCGCCATCGTCTCGGTCAACGACGTGTTCGTCCTGAGCGCCTGGAAGCGCGATACCGACCAGCGTAACGAGGCGGTGTTCCTTGCGGACGGCAACGCCGAGTTCGCGAAGGCGATCGGCCTGGAGTTCGACGGCTCCGAGAAGGGTCTCGGCATCCGCTCGAAGCGCTATTCCATGCTGGTCGAAGACGGCGTGGTGAAGAAGCTGAATGTCGAAGACTCGCCCGGCAAGGTCGAGGTCTCCGGCGGAGACACTTTGGTCGGGCAGCTTTGATCCGCCTGTTTGGCCTCCCGAAGCAGAAAGCCCGCGCCAATGCGCGGGCTTTTTGCTTTCCAGAACACCTAGAACTTTAGCGATCAAACGGCAATGCCAGCAAGCTATCAACCCTATGAATTAAGAAACGATGGGTCGAAAGCGGCATGACTAAAATTTTGCTAGCCTGCGCCTGGATTGCATTTCTCTTCTGGCGGGTGAAACGCGCAAAGGAACATGCGGCAGAACGGGCAGCAAGTGGCGGTTTGCGCGAACCTTTGTACTGGGTCGGCAACACACTGAGCCTGACGACCCTCGGGTTCAGCATATATATATTGGCGAGCCCGCGGCCAGCTCACATCGATGGTGGCCTTTGGTTCACGGTCATCGCACTATTCATCGCCACCGTTGTCGTCTGGCTTATGCTTAAGCGGCGTCACGGCATTTGAACCAAGCTGACTATTTCAACCTGGCCATCGCCACGCCTTCGCGCGCAAGCTGATCGGCGCGCTCGTTCTCGTCATGGCCGGCGTGGCCTTTGATCCAGTGCCAGCGCACGTCATGAGGCTTCAGCGCATCGTCGAGCCGCTGCCAGAGGTCAGCGTTCTTCACTGGCTTCTTATCGGCGGTACGCCAGCCGTTCCGCTTCCAGTTGTGAATCCGAGCCGGTGATGCCTTGCCGTACGTACTGGCTGTCGGTGGTGAGATCGACAAGCGCCGGACGCTTCAGCGCCTCCAGCGCCGAGATCGCCGCCAGCAACTCCATCCGGTTGTTGGTGGTATGCGGTTCGCCACCTTTCAGTTCTTTTTCGATTTCACCGAACCGCAGGATCGCGCCCCAGCCGCCAGGACCCGGGTTGCCTGAGCAGGCGCCGTCCGTGAAAATCGTGACATGCGGAAGCGCGGGCGAATTCACGCCACCAGCCCCGAGATCGCGACGCCGTAGTCGCGGACGCTGCCGACACGCTGCTGGAAACGCAGCTTGCGGACGTATTCGAGCGGGTCTTTCGGTTTCACCAGCGCGCCGGCGGGCACGTTGAGAAAATCGACCAGCCGCGTCAGCAGAAACCGCAACGCGGCGCCCCGCGCGAGCAAAGGCAACGCCGCCTGTTCGGCCTCCGACAGCGCGCGCTCGCAATTGTAGGCGGCAAGCAGCGCCCGAGCCTTGGTGACGTTGAAGGAATGATCCGGCTCGAAACACCAAGCGTTGAGGCAGATCGCGACGTCATAGGCCAAGAAATCATTGCAAGCGAAATAGAAATCGATCAGCCCCGACAACCTCTCGCCGAGAAACAGCACGTTATCAGGAAACAGGTCGGCATGGATCACGCCAGCCGGCAGCTTCTCCGGCCAGTGTGCTTCAAGGTGGTCGAGTTCAGCCTTGAGAAAATCGTGCAAACCCTGTTGCACGGTATCGATGCAAGCTCCGGCCTGTTCGAACAGCGGCCGCCAACTGGACACCGACAGCGCATTAGCGCGGCTCATGGGGAAATCACCGCCGGCGAGATGCAGCTTCGCTAGCGCAGCGCCAGTCGCGGCGCAATGAGCGACGTTTGGCTTCCGTGGCCACACGCCCTCGAGAAAATCGATGATGGCGGCAGGACGCCCCGCGAGGCGGCCAAGCGTTTCGCCGCCGCGCGCCTTGACCGGCTGCGGACACACGATGCCGTGGGTCGCAAGATGACCCATCAAACCGAGAAAGAACGGCAGGTCGTCGATGGCGACGCGCTTTTCATAGAGCGTCAGGAAAAACGATCCGGAGGTGGTGTGCAGCAGATAGTTGGAGTTCTCGACGCCTTCGGCGATGCCCTTGTAGGACAGTACCTCGCCGATATCGTAGGCTTTCAGAAAATCTGCAAGCTCCTCGGCGGCGACGTCGGTGTAGACCGCCATCTCGTATCCCCGTTCCGGTCCCGGTCGTGCTATAGCGTTTTCAAACGAGGTGGGTACCGGTAGGCGTGAAGAAAACGCGTCAAATCAGAATCATAGAGCCTCGCTTCTGATTCCATCAGAAGCGGAAAGGCCCTAGGCGGCGTCAGGCCGCAGCGAGCGGGGCAGCGGGAAAAACTCGTTTTCTTCCGCAGCCGAAACTGTTTCCACCTCGAGTTCATAGCACGCAGCGAATGCGTCCATGATTTCCTCGACGATGACTTCGGGTGCCGACGCGCCCGCGGTGATGCCAAGACTTCTGATCCCCTCGAACATGTTCCAGTCGAGATCGCTGGCGCGCTGCGCAAGCACGGATACTTTGCAACCCTCGCGCTCGGCAACCTCGCGCAGCCGTTGCGAATTGGAGGAGTTCGGCGCTCCGACCACGATCAGCGCGTCGACCACCGGCGCGACCTTCTTGACGGCCAACTGGCGGTTGGTAGTGGCGTAGCAGATGTCTTCCTTGTGCGGACCATGGATGTCGGGGAAGCGTTGCTTCAGCACCGCCACGATCTCGGCGGTGTCGTCGATGGACAGCGTGGTTTGAGTCACGAAAGCAAGATTACCGGCATCTTTCGGCGTGAATTTCTCGGCGTCCTCGGCGGTTTCGATCAGAGTCACCGCACCCGCCGGCAATTGCCCGACGGTGCCGACGACTTCCGGGTGATGGGAATGCCCGATCAGCAGAATCTCGTGACCGCGCTTGAAATGGATCGCCGCCTCACGATGAACCTTGGTCACGAGAGGACAGGTGGCATCGAGCGAAAAGAAATTACGCCTCTGAGCGTCTGCAGGAACCGACTTCGGCACGCCATGGGCGGAAAAGACCACCGGCGCCTTGGTGTCGTCGGGGATCTCAGCCAGTTCCTCAACGAAGATCGCTCCCTTGGCGCGAAGGCTATCGACAACATAGCGATTGTGGACGATTTCGTGACGCACATAGACCGGCGCGCCATACAGCGTCAGCGCACGTTCCACGGTATCGATCGCCCTGACCACCCCGGCGCAGAAGCCGCGGGGCGAACAAAGCACGATTTTAAGTTTTGGTTTAGCATTCATGAGGCGATCCGGGCCGAATCACCCCACACCGGCAGGGCGGGAACGGCCAATACTTAAGTGATGACTTTGGACGGCTTTCGGGCGCTGTCAAGGCAGGTTCCGCAAACCAGGGATCGACAGAGCAAACCATTGCGCGGCCGACCTCCGGCAGCATATATAGACTCCAATTCCCGTCATCGTCGATGACCAAAAGGCTTTGCCCTGAGGGGTGGGCAAAGCGCAAAGGAGATTTGCCATGAGCAATGCACCGCTGATGCCGAAAGCGACTGCCGTGTGGCTCGTCGACAATACCGCGCTGTCGTTCGATCAGGTCGCCGACTTCACCAAGATGCATCCCCTGGAGGTCCGCGCCATCGCTGACGGCGATGCCGCCCAGGGCATCAAGGGCATGGACCCGATCTCCACCGGCCAACTCACCCGCGACGAGATCGAGAAGGGCGAAAAGGACCCGGACTACCGGCTGAAGCTGAGCGAAAGCCGGGTGGTGCTGCCACCGGCAGCCAAGAAAAAGGGTCCCCGCTACACCCCAGTGTCACGCCGCCACGAGCGGCCAAGCGCGATCCTCTGGCTCGTGCGCAATCATCCGGAATTGAAGGACGCTCAAATCATGCGTCTGGTAGGCACGACCAAAACCACGATTGCCGCGGTGCGCGACCGCACCCACTGGAACGCCTCGACTTCTGACTCCGATGGATCCGGTGACGCTGGGGCTTTGCTCGCAGATCGAACTCGATTTCGAGGTGCAACGCGCGGCCAAGGAGAAGCCGGCCGATCAGCAGTATGGCGGCGCTACCCTGCTGCCGGCGTCCGAGACCACCCGTCAGGACGGCGAATTCGAACCTACCGAAAAGCAGCAGGACGATCTCAACGTCGATGCCATATTCGCCAAGCTGAAGACGATCGGCGGCAAGAAGACCGAGGAGGAGGAAAAAGAATAAAGCAGCTCAAGACCTTGTCGTTTCTCGGCGCACGCGAGTTCCGTAAGCGGGAAATGTCAGCGATCCAATCCGAACACTGCAACCTACCGGATATCGCTTCCATGGCTAAGACGGCCAACGGACAGGCGCGTCGCTGAATGGCCATTACTGCCCGTTCAGCATCCGCTCGGCAAGATCGCGATGGGTGCGTTCCATCCGATCCGATCGCGTAGCGGCGACGTCACGATTTTTGCGGCAGGCAGTGTAGGCTGCGGATCCCTGCGGTCCGCCCTGCGCCTGGCAATAGCCATCGTCATCGGTCTGGGACAGCGCGTTCGAATTGTGGCGCTCAAGATTAGCGCATCCGCCCAGTGACAGTGCGGCCAGGACGATGGCCGCGTGGCGCGTGGATGTCATTCGTCCTCCCATGATCGTCCCCCGACTGCCAGAGCTTGGAGCATAATCCCGAAAGGTGAGAACCACTTTCGATAAGATCGATAAGATCATGGTCAAATGAAAGGAACGCTTCAGCCTGATACAATGCGATTGAATGAGACTGAAGCGACTGTTTGAACCCGATTGCGGGGATTGTAAGTCCATCGAATATTTCGGCAGCGATCACATCCTGTTTTTCAGTGCTCCCTGAATCTCGGAACCAGACCGATCGTACTCCTTTTCGATGGCGCGAAACCCGGTCGGCACAGTGAAAGAACGCCCCCACGTTGTGATGTGAGATCACGCGCCAGATGCGGCGGCATGGGCGTGCCGATCGGCTTACCCTCGTATTTTCTCCTGGATATTCAGGGCACTTCCGGGAGAAAGGCTCCGTCGCCATGCAAGACGACGGAGCAGTACATCCGGGGCTGGACGATCGGGAGGATGAACCGTCCTAGTTGGAACCGGATGGAGGCATGTCACGAGGTGCTAGACTGGCCCTCGGGACGTGCGGTCACCGCATGGGAGACGGTGGTGTAGCGATGTTGCGGCAATCGGCCTTCCGGCGGTCAAGCCGGAGGCCGGGCCGCGCCAGCCAGGATCGTATCACTCGGCCGCGACGGCTGTTTCACCGATACGCGGATCAAGTTTACCGGTGCGGTAAAGCTTGGCCATTTCAGCCAATGGGATCACCTTGATCTTCGAGGCATTCCCGGCAGTGCCGAACTGCTCGAAACGCTCGCGGCAGAGGTCGCGCATTGCATCCATCGCGGGTTTCAGGAACTTGCGTGGATCGAATTCGCTCTTGTTGCTGGCCGCGACTTTCCGGAATACCGCAGTCATGGCCAGACGGCAGTCGGTGTCGATATTGACCTTGCGAACGCCATGCTTGATGCCGCGAACGATTTCCTCGACCGGCACGCCCCAGGTCTGCGGCATCTCGCCGCCGAACTTGTTGAACTCATCCTGCAGATGCTGCGGCACCGAAGACGAGCCATGCATCACCAGATGGGTATTGGGAAGGCGGCGGTGGATTTCCTCGACCACCTTCATGGCGAGAATGTCGCCGTCCGGCTTGCGCGAGAATTTGTAGGCGCCGTGCGAGGTGCCCATCGCGATCGCCAGAGCGTCGACCTTGGTCGCGCGGACGAAATCGACGGCCTGATCCGGATCGGTCAGCAATTGATCGTGGCTGACCGGGCCTTCGATGCCGTGCCCGTCTTCCTGCTCGCCGCCGCCGTGCTCGAGCGAGCCAAGCACTCCCAGTTCGCCTTCCACCGAGGCGCCGACCCAGTGCGCTATGTCGACGACGCGGCGGGTGATGTCGACGTTATACTCATAATCCGCTGCGGTCTTGGCGTCGGCCTTGAGCGAACCGTCCATCATGACCGAGGTGAAGCCGTACTTGATCGCGGTGGCGCAGGTCGCTTCTTCATTGCCGTGATCCTGATGCATGCACAGTGGAATGTGCGGATACATCTGGTCCAGCGCGTCGATCATGTTCGCCAGCATGATGTCGTTGGCGTAAGAGCGCGCGCCCCGCGAAGCCTGCATGATGACCGGCGCGTCGACGGCGGCCGCAGCCTCCATGATGGCAAGCCCCTGCTCCATATTGTTGATGTTGAACGCTGGCACGCCGTAGCCGTGCTCTGCAGCGTGATCCAGCAACTGTCTCAAAGTTATGCGCGCCATGTCGGTTCCCTCCCCATCTGGCTATCGTGAAAAGATGTCGCGTTTAGCGCGATCGTATTGTTGGCCACGCCCCGTCTTGACGCCGCCGGGGCTGGCGATTTCGGACATGCGATTTCACTCATGCGCGTTTCTTTCGCTCGATGAGCTGAAGGATGAGCGGCGTCAGGATCAACTGCATCGCGAGGTCCAGCTTGGACCCGTGGATGACGATAGAGTTGGCGCGCGACATAAAGCTGCTCGGAATCATCGACAGCAGATATGGAAAATCGATCCCGCGCGGATTCTTGAGGCGGATGACGACCATCGACTCGTCGGGCGTCGGTATCCACCGGGAGATGAACGGGTTCGAAGTATCCACCGTCGGCACGCGTTGGAAATTGATGTCCGTCTCAGCGAATTGAGGACAGATATAATTGACGTAATCCGGCATACGCCGGAGGATGGTGTCGGTGACCGCCTCGGTGGAATAGCCGCGCGCATTTCGGTCGCGGTGCAGCTTCTGGATCCATTCGAGATTGATGACGGGAACGACACCGATCTTGAGATCCGCGTACTGAGCGACATTCACCTTGTCGGTCACAACGGCCCCGTGAAGACCCTCGTAGAACAACAAATCCGAAGCGTCGGGCAGAGGCTGCCAGTCCGTAAACGTTCCGGGAGGAACACCGTGCAGCGCCGATTCCGCATCGTCGTGAACATAGTATCGCGTGGTGCCCGTTCCGGTCTCGCCATAGCTGCGGAACACACCCTCAAGTTCGGTGAACAAGTTGGTTTCAGGACTGAAGTGACTGAAGTGCTTGTTGCCCTTGTCCGATTCCTCGGCCATGCGGGTGCGCATTTCAACGCGATTGTAACGGTGGAAGGCGTCGCCTTCGATGTAGGCCGCGACGACATTCTCGCGGCGGAAAATCTGCTCGAAGGTTCGCTTGACGGACGTCGTACCGGCGCCCGACGAACCCGTAATTGATATGATGGGATGCTTCCTTGACACGATATCAGCCCCTCAAACGCGAAACAGACCGCGGTTCCCGAACAATGGCGCATTCGCTTCCAGAGCGACGTCGGGGACCGTATGCATATGTTCGAGCCGCTGGACGTTCTTGATCGAACCCATAATCAGCGGCACTCGCTGATGAAGGCTGTCGGGTACGATATCGAGAACCCGCTTTCGTCCGGTCGAAGCGCCACCGCCTGCCTGCTCGACGATGAAAGCCATCGGGTGCGCCTCGTAAACCAGGCGCAGGCGCCCTTCCTCATAGCCGTCCCGAGCGTCTCCGGGATAGAGGAAAATACCGCCGCGAATAAGAATGCGGAAAGCCTCCGCGACGAGCGAGCCGATCCAGCGCATGTTGAAATTCTTGCCGCAGGGGCCATCGGCTCCCGCAAGGCACTCATCGATATAGGCGCGAACCGGCAGGTCCCAGTGCCGCCTGTTCGATGCATTGATCGCGAACTCGTTTGCGTCCGTCGGAATTTGCACTGACGATCCGGTGAGCTTGAACACCCTGTCGGCTCGGTCAAGCGTGAAGATGTCGACACCCCGCCCGAGCGTGAGAACGAGAGAGGTCTGCGGGCCATAGACAACGAAACCGGCCGCAAGCTGCGCACTTCCTGCTTGCCTGAAGGCCGCATTGACATCGGAAGGCGTCGGCATGATTGAAAAAATCGTACCTACCGACATGTTCGTGTTGATGTTCGACGAACCGTCCAACGGATCGAATGCAACGCAGATCGGCGCGCCCGGATTCAAAATATCCAGATCCGCCATTTCCTCGGAGGCAAGCGCTGCGATCGGCAGCTTGCCGAGAGCGTCGCGAATAATTTGATCGGCGCGAACATCAAGATCCTTTTGAATGTCCCCGTCGGTGTTGCGACCTTGTGCCTGTCCGGTGATCCCGGCCAACGCTCCGCGGCAGGTCAGATCGGAAATATCGACCGCAGCCCGCGCAAGCGCAGCTACTGCTTCCTTCACTGCCTGGCGGAGCGGATCCGATCCCGCCTCGCCATCCATCCTTTGCTGCAGTGTCAGCTCTTGGCTCATTCAGACTCCCCCTCGGCCGCAATCTCCAAACAGCCGATTTGCCGCTTTCCAGAGCATCGCGAGAATTGACTCGTTGCATGTAATAAGTACAATTTCAATATCCTTCATCGAGGCAAAAATTTTCTTATATGATCACGAAGCTTCGCGACGTTACAATTCGGCAGCTTCGTGCTTTGGCATCGGTTGCGGTAGGAGGTAGCGTCACTGCCGCCGCCAACAAATTGCATTTGACTCAACCTGCGGTCACGCTGCAATTGCGGAATCTTCAGCAACTCTGCGGACTGCCTCTGCTCCAGCGAACCAGCGACGGCATGGTTCTCACGCCTGCTGGACAGGAGTTGTACACGCTTTTCGAGCGCATCGAAGCTGCGATCGAAAGTTGCGCAACGTCGCTCGACATGATTACCGGTCGAACCGGCGGGCGCATATCGATCGGCGCTGTCAGTACGGCAAAATATTTTGTCCCATTTGCGATTTCCGCGTTTTCGAAGCTTCATCCGGGGATGGACATCAGTCTGACGATCGTCAATCGCCAGGACATACGTCAGGCTCTGCGCAGCTATGCGCTCGATTTTGCAATCATGGGCCACCCGCCTCCCGATATCGAACTGGACAGGCATTTGATCGGCGACCATCCGCATGTCGTCATCGCGCCGACAGGACACCGGCTTGCAAACGCGTCCGGACTTTCGGCGGTCGATTTGGCGCACGAAAGGTTCGTTTCCCGCAAGCCGGGCTCGGGTACACAATTCCTCATGGAACAGTTTTTTGAGAACAGCAATCTTGAACCGCAGATCGGCATGGAGATGAGCAGCAATGAGACCATCAAGCAGGCGGTCATCGCCGGTCTCGGGATCGCTTTCATCTCGGCGCACACCGTGGCCGTGGAACTTAAGGAAGGCCGGATGATCACGCTCGATATCACTGGTCTTCCTATTATTCGGCAATGGTTCGTCGTCAGGAGAAAAGACAAGGTGTTGCTTCCTCCGGCGCAGGAAATGCTCGATTTCCTGGTCGAGAACGGCAAGCAGTTCCTGCCGCAGGCGCCGCTCGGCCGCGGCGGCACTGATCCGGGGCCTGCGCCGGCCAGGTGAACCGCCCTGGAAGGCTCGCGCGTGAGCAACCACCGCGCGATCTTGACGCAAAATGCGTCGGGTCAACGCTTTTGATCTTCCGCATCGCAAGATCGAAGTCGACGCATAACAGGATACTGAAACGGGAAAATGCATGCCAAACGATCTCGCGGCCGCGTGACAAGCGTCCGACGTAAACAAGCACTAGCGCCTAGCATACGGCCACCGCACGCATGAGGGGTCAATTCGTCGCGCGCCGCGTTGCGCGGCTGGCGCATCGAAATTATAAGTCATTGAAATGATGGTCGGAGTGGCAGGATTTGAACCTGCGACCCCTGCGTCCCGAACGCTGCGTCTCATCATTTCACCTTTGAAATATTGATTATTTTCGTCGCGTTTGTTTTGCTCTGTCCGCTTTTGTTCACGGAATATCTGTCCCGTTTCTGTCCCGCCACCTTCTGTGCAACGTCAGCCTGAAAGTCGGGATGGTGGTGGCCGTAGACCCGCTGAAGAACTTCGACCGTCATTCCGAGGAATCCGGCCGCCGCTGTACACATCGGCGCCGTTCTGCGTCGCCCACGTCGCCGCCGTGTGGCGCAAGATGTGCGGAGTGACGTTCCGCGCCGGCTCTATACCCGCAGCCGCCACAGCGGCTGCAAAACCCTTCCTGACGCTCCCCACGGGTTTTCCGTTCCATTCCACGATTGCGTGCCGCGCTATCCCAAGGCGCTCCCATCGCCGCAGATGCGCCAGTAATCGGTCGGCAAGGCGAGCCGGTGGCTGCCGCTTCTTCGTCTCTTTGGCTCCCTGAGCGCGCCTGTAGAAGATGCCTCGATCCAAATCGACATGGCCGCGGCCAATCGCCGGTTTCAGTGCGGCTCCGCAGATCGCGGCATGTCGTGTGCCCGTGTAGAGTCCGACGAGGATGAAACGAGCAGTATGCTTGCCCACGTCGCGCTTCGTGTCCGAGCCATTGAACCTCTGTTTCGCTCTCCAAGCACCCCAGAGAAGCGCCGCTGCTTCGCTGCGGGTTAACCAGTCCTCCCGGGGAGTCCGCAATTCGGCAGCGCCACCGAGACGATTTCTGAGCACAGTCCTTCGCGGCGATGGTGATTGATCGCAGAACGCATGTCCTCCAGCTCGCGCCGTGCTCCAGCCGCCGTCACCATGCGCGGGGTGTTGCCGGTCTTGTCTGGGCGAGATGCCTTGCGTGGCTGATTGATGCGGTGCGCGACGTAGGTTCGACAGGATTCTCCGTTGACCTCGGCGAGCGTCTTGCCTGCCCACCAGTCCGCCAGCGTCATGATCCGCCCTGTTGCGATGGACGGGTCGTTCTGCTTGGCAACGACATCGGCGAGATAGATGTTCAGCACGTCGAGCACTAGGATTTGAGAGGGATGACGTCCGGGATCGCGCGGGACTTGATATTTGGCGGCGATGTATTCGGCGAGCGCTTGCTCAGCCCCTTCGCGGTTCGTTGCAACGCAGCCTGTGCGGACTTTACGCGATCCGTCTCGGATGACCCATGTACTGCGGCGGACAAGCCTGCCGCCGGCATCTCGTTCTTCCGGCTCAAGCCAGAGCCTTGCATGCCACCGCCATCGACAATGCTCGCCTCTTTCAGTCTGCTGAACGCGAACTCACTGAACGTCGGCGAGCTGAGGAGGCGCTGCAGACGCTGAACAACACGCTGGAGCAACGCGTTTTCGAAGAAGTCTATGAACGCTCGAAGGTCGAAGAGCAGTTGCGTCAGGTGCAAAAAATGGAGGCTGTCGGTCAGCTCACCGGCGGCATCGCCCACGACTTCAACAACATGCTTGCTGTCATCATGAGCGCGCTCAATCTCATGCAACGCAAGCTGTCTCGCGGCGAGAGCGACATCGACCGATTTGTTGATGCTGCCATGGACGGTGCGCAACGAGCGTCCACGCTAACTCAACGACTACTGGCATTTTCTCGCCAGCAACCATTGTCTCCCGAGACGTTTGCAGTCAACAAACTGGTCGCGGGCATGAGCGAATTGCTGACGCGATCCCTCGGCGAGCAAGTGAAGGTGGAGACTGTTTTGGCTGCCGGCCTCTGGCAGGTTAGAGCTGATCCCGCGCAGCTCGAAAATGCGATCCTCAATTTGGCGGTGAATGCGCGAGACGCCATGCCGGGCGGCGGAAAGCTGACTATCGAGACGCAGAATTCATTCGTGGACGATGCCTACGCCCGAGAATATGCCATCGATCCCGGCCAATATGTGCTCATTGCCGTCGCCGATGCCGGCGCTGGTATGGCGTCCGACGTTATAGCAAAAGCGTTCGATCCCTTTTTTACGACGAAGGCCGTCGGAAAGGGAACCGGCCTTGGCCTCAGCCAAGTCTACGGTTTCGTTCGTCAGTCGGGTGGCCACGTCAAAATATATTCCGAAGTTGGCATAGGCACCTCAGTCAAAATATATCTGCCCCGTCACTACCAGGAGATAGATGAGATTAAGGAGATAACGCAGATCGCTACCATTCACGGCGGTTTGCACAGCGAGGTGATCTTGGTCGTCGAAGATGATGCCCGTGTCCGAGCACTTTCGACAGAGGCTCTAAAAGATCTGGGTTACAGCGCGTTTGTCGCGCGCGCTTTCGACCAGGCATTCAGGAACGTCTTGAACTGATCCGGGGTGTTTGCCGCACCAACGCCTTCCGCTGCTCTTACGACCTGCTCGAGCTCGTGAGCATCACCGCCGGCGATTTGGTTGGAGATGCGGGCCTTGGCGTAGATCTCGGCCATCTCCTTGGCGCGATCGAACGTCCCAAGCCGCGCTGTATTCTTGCGCAGATCCTCCAGAACGTCGGTGCGGGACAGTGACGGATAACGGCGCGAAACCTCATCGGCGACCCGATTTGCATCCTGCTGTTGCTCAGGCGTGAAGCCCGCGATTTCCTCACGTATCTCTTCGCGATTGCGCGCGGCCGCGGCCTTCGCGCCAGACTTGATGGCATGGCCAGTAGCGTAGGCAGCGCCGAACCCGCCAAGGACATGCCCGGCTGTGTGCCGGGCATAGTGGCTTGCTCCGGAGAGGAAGCGTTTGTGGGCCTTTTCGGTCTCGTCCATACCCAAACGAACCTCACGCAGGTTCGAAAGAGTTTTCGTTTTCCACTGATCGACCGCGCCGAAATAATGCGATGCGCGCATCGGACCATTCCGGGACATCGCGGTGTTGAAAGAAGCCCAGTCTTTCTGGATGGAAGCGAGCTCCTTCGAAGACACTTTCAAAGCGTCGATATCGCCCTGAAAAGACTGACCCCATCCCGCGTTACCGAACGCTGGAGGCTTGAGGCCTTCGAACGCCTTGCCAGCTTTGGGAACGCCTTCGACCTTCTTGGCAAGTTTATCGAAGACGGCGCCGGTCTTATCCTGCGCGGTGATGACGGCTTTTGCTTCGATGACCTTCGACATTACTTCCGTCCCTGCACCGACATGTCATGCCAGAATTCGAGCTCTTCAAGCTCCAAACTCGCGCAGGCGTCTGCCGTTACAACGCGGAGATCAAAAACAAGACGCCGCGCTATGAGGTGTAAATCGCCTCGCGCGCGGTGTGAAAAAAACCGGTCACCACATCCTTCAACTTCAGGGTATCCGCGATGGACAGTTGGGCGAGCAGACCGGTATCCTTGGGCTCGACCATTAAGCGCCTGATGTAATTTTCAACAACTCCGTCGCGTTCGGCGGTGCAGATCATGCCGCCCTCGCTTCTGGCGTAGGTTGTCGGCTCACCCAGGGCCATGATGTCTGAAAATTTTGGCGCCCGAAGGACGAGCTCTTTGACCTCGCCGGCATGATCGCGGATGGGTTCGAGCAGTGTGATCTTGGTTTCTGTCATGGGTGTTTTCCTGCGGTCGTTCCGGATTTGGGGATGTGCCGGCCCGGGCTATCAAACCCGGGCCGGCGGGACCGGCGAAAGGCGAAGCCGGCGGTGTTGTCACTTCACCAGTTGTCGGTGAAAACGATTGAGCGTTGCCACGGATTCCGTGTCGGCTTCGCGCTGCTTGGGGCTAGCGCTATCTCCCAGGATGTCCTCGAAGCTGCCAAACCGGGCCAGGAGATCATTCGCCTCTTCAACCGCCAGGGTGATCGGCGTTCCTGGTTCGCGATACTCGCCTTCGTGCAGCACGGTAACGGCCAGCTTCACGGTTTTGGTTTTCACGATCATCTCCCTAGTCTCGTTCCAAGAACTGGAGCACGCGCTCCGGCGCGTTAAACTGTGTTCCATCAAAACCTGCCCCGCCGTAGCGACCAAGCCGAGGGATCACGAGTGTTTTCCAAAGCGGTGGGACATCGTCAGCGGGGCGGAAGTAGGGATTGGTCTCGCTAATCTGTTCAGACGGGCAGCAACGCTGCCGTCGCATCAGCGGATCGAAGTCGTTCACCCCACGGCACGCGACGGTTGATAGCTTCAACCTCAACCTCGTCTTGCGCAAGATCGTGAACCAGTTGCAGCAAGACCGGAGCAATCTTTTCGCGAAACTCGCTGACGCGCGCCTGCAATGCTTCGTTACGTGCCTTGACGCCGTTGTAGCGCTTCAGCAATGCATCTCGTTGCTGGCGCCCTTCCTCGGCCTGGATCTCATCTGCGACCGACGCGAGCTCACCCTCGAGGCGGGCGAAGTCCAAGTCTGCAAGCTTCTTGCGCCGTAACCAGGAGGCGTAATCGTTGTCGCTCGCCAGAGCTTGATTCTCTTGGTTGGCAATCGTCTCAGCGGCGTCCCGAGCGGCTTCGAACTCACGCTGCGTGCTCTCCTGCCGCGCTAACAGCTGCTTCATCGTTGTCCTGCTTTCACCACCCGCAAGAATTTGCCTTCTGAACTCTGCACCCGCTGACGAAGCAACCACGTCCGTGACCTGAAGCTGCAGCAGCTCAATCGCCAGCCAGGCCGGCGCTTCGGTTCGAAGGGCGAGGCCAAGCGCACTTGTCAGTCGATCGGTTGTCTTTCCGAACTCGATAATCTCAGCGATCCGCAACCGCTCGCGTAGCGCGGCCCCGCGTTCATAGACGGCGATCAGGTCCGGTTCTTCAGCGTCGTCCGTCACGGCTGAATGTGCGAGAACCGTTTTGCAGCGGCCCGGCCTCGCTCGAAATCCGTGCTCGCCGCCGGCAAGTCATTGGCAGACGGTGCGCTATCGACCACAGCTAAGCCGCCGGGCGCATCTGACGGCAGCGTCTGCACCGTCGCCTTTGGCAATCCGGCGAGGATCGACTTTGCCGTGTCGGCCGTGATGCCGGCGGCCATCGCCAGGCCGAGGGCCGAGGCCTCCCTGCCCTTCGCCTCCTCGAGCGCCATGACGGACGCGATACGCGCTCGTTCACCGGTAGCACCTTTCAGTGCGGGCTGCCGTGACGGCTGCTTCATGTTCGGCGCGAGTGACGGTATCGATGTGGTGTTCCTTTCGAGGAGCGGGAATATGAGAACGGGATGAGCTGGCGAGCAGGTCGCGCAAGCTGCCGATCCGGTCGGCCAGGCCGTGGTCGATCGCCTCGGACCGGCCGCTGGAATTGACCCGACCCCGGTACATCCGTGCTTCGGTCTTAAGCGCCGCTTCGGCGGTCAGCCGGTCGCCGCGCCCAGCGGCGATATCCCGCGCCAGGCCCAATCTCAAATCTTCGACTTCCGCCTGCATCTCGGCGCGAACGTCGTCCGGCAGTGCTTCGTAGGGATTGGCGTCGACTTTGTGCGCACCGGCAGCAACGAGCGAGACCTTCACGCCCATCCGCTCCATCATTTTCTGACGTCGATATGGCCGGTGAACACACCGATCGATCCCAACCGCGACAAATGTGTTGCGACAATCTCGTCCGCCTGAGCCGCTCCGCGGGATCACGGCATCCGCCGCGAGTTGCCCGATGCGCATTCGCGACACCCCTAGCGCCATCGCCAACACAGAAGCGGGAACTTCCGTTTTTGCGTCAATCTTCATGAGGCCACCAAACGAAAGGAAAGTGAGATTTTGAAACGGCGAAATATCCTCGAAATCTCGGGCCGGCCTAGCGGCGCACCCCACGGCCAAGCCGACACGGTCCCTTGACGATGCGTGTGGAACACCAGCCCTTCCGCCACCGTGGCGCGCTGGCTCTGCAGAATGCGTGAGCGCTGCCCCCCCCGGGGGGGGGGGGGGGGGGACTGTCCGGATTGAGCAGCAACGAGAGGGCTTGCAGGTCGGCGAGCAGTTCATCGAACGTGTCGACGCAGTGGCAATATTCGACCGCCTTCTTGAGCAGCTCCGGATGCCTTGAGCCGACGGGGATCGCGAGTGCAGGGTTCTTGGCTGGCCGAATGATCGGCCCTCGGTCTACAAACCACGGTGCTGGCACCGCGAAGTCGTCGGATAGAACCTGATAGCTCTTGCCATCGGGACGCAGGCTGCCGGGGCCGACCACGAAGGCCGATTTTCCGGATTTGAAGTCGATGGCGATTTCCGGTTCGCGCACGGCGCTGACCGCGGGACCGCGGTATCGATAATAGTGATGGCTGCCTCGGCCCGTTGCAACGATGATCGGCGATGGCTCGAACCGGTTGGCGAAGTATGCGCGCGTGGCGTCGTTGTCGGTATCGAGGTCGACCACCATCAGGCCATCAAGCCGGACGCCGTAGGTCAGTGATCCCGCCCGGCGCATCCTCTCCTCAGTAATGGGAAGCGGCAGGCGTTTGCTCTCGTGCCAGGAGCGCAGCAAGGGCTTCTTGCCGTCGTCACCGCCCAGGGGATCAGATGGAAGCCGGCCGAGTATAGGGACGCCATGGTGGCGCCGAGGCCCGCCGCGCTGCTGCTGACCCGAGCTCTGGCGACGCGGGTCATTTTGGCAACTCGCCGATAGCGCGGGACGCATCCTGTCGTTTTTGATATGTGCCGATGACCTCGCCATCGGCGGTCAACGCCTGATGCGAGCCGTCGTCGGTTTCGAGGATGTGCCCGAGGAGTTGGCGGCCGTGATACACGGCGAGGTCGTTGATGATCTTGGAGGTGGGCGCTTCTCAATCGCCGCGGATTTGCGGGAGAATTTGGATTTCTGGACTAGGGGGGCGGCCGGGTGTAATCCGGTATCAGTATTAGCGCTGGGATCGTTTCTGTCCCGATAACTGTCCCGGTAAGGTGCTGATGTAGCGAGAAAGCTGGTCGGAGTGGCAGGATTTGAACCTGCGACCCCTGCGTCCCGAACGCAGTGCTCTACCGGGCTGAGCCACACTCCGACAAGACGCGGCTTATAGCCTTGGGTTTCGCGCACCGCAAGAAGCTGAATTGAGAACCGAAACCGCTATGACCGTGGACCTGACAACGCAGATTCGACCGGCCGGGGAGACCGCGACAGCCGCAGCCGCGCGGACGCTGCGCGACGGCGGGCTTGTCGCGTTCCCCACTGAGACGGTCTACGGGCTCGGCGCTGACGCCGCCAACGCGGAAGCGATCGCACGGCTCTACCGGGCCAAGGGCAGGCCCGCATTCAATCCGCTAATCGTCCATGTCGGAGACCTTGCGGCCGCGAAACGGACCGCCCGGTTCAATGCCACCGCCCTCGCGCTCGCCGATGCGTTCTGGCCGGGTCCGCTGACGCTGGTGCTGCCGAAGGGCCCGCGCTGCCCGGTGGCCTATCTTGCCACCGCGGGCCTCGACACCGTCGCCCTGCGGGTTCCCGCCCATCCAGTGGCGCGCGCTATCCTGCGCGATTTCGGCGGCGCGGTTGTCGCGCCCTCCGCCAACCTGTCGGGCCACGTCTCACCGACGACGGCGGCGCATGTACAAAGCGATCTCGCGGGACGGATCGACCTCATCGTCGACGGCGGACCGGTGGAGGTCGGCATTGAGTCAACCATCATCGGCTGTTTCGATCGGCCGACGTTGCTGCGTCCGGGCGGAATTCCGCGCGCCGACATCGAGCGCGTGCTGGGCCACACTTTGGCCTCGCCAGATCCCGGCGCGGCCGCTGGACGGCCGCTGGCGTCAGGGATGCTGGACTCGCACTACGCACCACGCGCCCGGATGCGGCTCAATGCAGCGAACCTTATGCGCGGCGAGGCGCTACTGGCCTTTGGTCGAGCCGATCTGTCCGGTGTCGACACCGCGGCCGCTGTGATAAATCTGTCCGAACGCAGAGATCTGAAGGAGGCTGCGGCCAATCTTTTCGGCTGTCTTCGCGCTTTAGACACCAGCGGTGCGCGGACCATCGCGGTGATGCCGATTCCCGACGAGGGGCTCGGGGAAGCCATCAACGACCGGTTGCGCCGCGCCGCCGCCCCGAAAGGCTGATGGACGTGCCGATCGTCAGGCCAGAATTCCCGCAGCCGCCGTTGTCGCCCGATCTGATTGCGCGCCTCACGGCCATCGTCGGCGACAAATATGCGGTGACCGAGGCCGAGGAACTGGCGCAATATCTCACGGAGGCGCGCAACCTGTTTCATGGCCGCTCCCCGCTGGTGCTGCGTCCCTCATCGACGGCAGAGGTATCGGCGATCTGCAAGCTCGCGAGTGAACATCGGATCGCGCTGGTCCCGCAGGGCGGCAACACCGGTCTCGTCGGCGGACAGACCCCCCACAGCGGCGAGGTCGTGGTGTCGATGCGGCGGATGGACAGAATCCGCGAAGTCGATACCGCCTCCAACACAATGACGGTCGAGGCCGGCGTTATCCTGCAGACAATCCAGCGGCGCGCCGACGAGGCCGACCGTTTCTTCCCCTTGTCGCTCGGCGCTGAAGGAAGCTGCACCATCGGCGGCAATCTCTCGACCAATGCCGGCGGCACCGGCGCGCTGGCGTATGGCGTGGCTCGCGACATGGCGCTCGGCCTCGAGGTGGTGCTGGCCGACGGGCGCATCCTCAACGGTTTGTCCAAGCTGAAAAAGGACAATACCGGCTACGATCTGCGCAACCTGTTCATCGGCGCCGAAGGCACCCTCGGCATCGTCACCGCCGCGGTCGTGAAGCTGTTCTCGAAACCGCGCTCGGTGCAAACCGCTTTTGTTGGCCTGAAATCGCCGGCCGACGCTCTGAAACTGCTGGCCATCTCTCAAGCCGAAGCCGCCGGGAGCCTGACAAGTTTCGAACTGCTTGCAGAGATCTGCGTCGATATGTGCATCAAGCACGGCACCGACATCCGCGATCCGCTCGCTTACCGCCATCCCTGGTATGTGCTGATGGAAATCTCGTCGTCTCGCAACGATGCGGCAGCGATCGTTGAGGCCGTTCTCGAACGGGGCGTAAGGAACGGCTTCGTCGGCGATGCGGTTCTTGCGGCCAGCCTTCAGCAGCGCGCGGCGTTCTGGAAGCTGCGCGAGACGATCCCGCCGGCACAGAAACGTGAGGGCGGCTCGATCAAGCACGATATCTCTGTGCCCGTCGCCGCCGTACCTGCCTTCATCGCCGAGGCCAATATCGCCGTGGCAAAGCTCATTCCGGACGCGCGCCCGGTCCCGTTCGGCCATCTTGGAGATGGCAACATCCACTACAATGTCAGCCAACCCGTGAGCGGGATGACGACACAGGAATTTCTCGCCCGGTGGCAGGAGGTCAATGCCGTCGTCTTCAAGATCGCGCTGCGGATGGGCGGCTCGATTTCCGCTGAACACGGTATCGGCGTGCTGAAGCGCGATGATCTGCCCGGCGTGAAGGACAAGACGGCAATCGAAGTGATGCGCGGCATCAAGGCGCTATTCGACCCTCTCGGCATCATGAATCCGGGCAAGGTGCTGTAGGGGTTGGAAAACGGCAGCTTTTTTGAAATGGCGCAATGGCCACGAAATGTTGCTTTCCACGTCAGAACAGCGAGCCCTGACCATCGTCGCTTAAGGCTGCGGACGCAGCCTTGCGAGCCGCTGGCTTCTTTGCGGCCTGCTTCGTCTGGCTTTCCAGTTGCTCTGCTGAGATCGGCATAATCAGTTGCTCATCGTCGTGGACGACACGGTTCACGCGCGCCGACACCTCATGCCAGACGAATTCGCCGTTTTCCGGCGCGCGCAGCAACAGCGAAGCCTCTTCGGATTCGATAGCGGCGCCGTCGAGCCAGCGCGTGTGATCCTCGGGAGCGATCGTCACCGGCACGCGCGGATGCAAGGTCGCGAGATCGCCGCGCGCCGCCACGGTGACGATGGCGACCGTATCAAGCTCTTCACCGTTCGGCCCGACCCAGGTCTCTGCAAGGCCCGCGAACGCAATCAGCCTGCCATTGCCCGGCCGGATGAAGAACGGCCGCTTTCGCTTTTCCGATTGATGCCATTCGTAGTAGCCGTCGGCCGGAAGCAGGCAGCGGCGCCGTTTCATCGCGTTCTTGAAAGCGGGCTTGGCCAGTACCGTCTCGGCGCGGGCATTAATGACAAGCGCGAACTGCCTGGGGTCCTTGACCCAGGCCGGAATCAGACCCCACCGCATGAGACGGAAACGCCGGGCGTCATTCTCAAGAATGACGACAGGAACCGGCTGGGTCGGCGCAATATTGTACCGCGGCGGGAAAATCGGCTGTTCGGCGTACCCAAAAACCTGACGCATCGCCTCCGGCGGCGACAAGATCACATAGCGCCCGCACATTTCATTGTCCCAACAGATGCGACATTCAATCCGTTTTAATATCGGAGTCTAACACTGGGACGAATGACATCGACGGCCAACGAATCACCCTTCTCTCCAGCGATCGCGACGCAAACCGACCAGAACGGGGCGGGCAGCGCGGCCGCGCTGGCGGCCGCCAATATCAACCCGCAAAGCGGCCTTGCGACTGACTATCTCAATCACTTCAACGAAGCCATCATGCTGCTGGAAATGATACCAGACATGCCCGATTGCGTGGAGGATTTCCTAAATTGGCGACCCTTGACCTACCGGGAGCATTTCATGGCCTCGAATTTCAAGGCACGCGAGCAAGCGATCCAGGCTTATGAAAACGCCAACCCCGACATTCGCGCCAAATTCGATAAGCTGACTGCCACCATGACCTCAATCCTGACCGCGGTGGCTTCCGCGATGAAGGAGGTTCGCCAGCACGAGACACGCGCCGCGCTTGCGACCCAGGCGGTCGGCTGGATCAAGCCGATGGTCATACGGGCCGGCGGCATCATCAACGGTCAGGGTGGCGAAACCGATGTCGATTACATTATGAGCCACTGATGCCTCCCGCGCGTCAGTTTCCGCAACTCGCCGTCAGCGCCGCGATCTTCCGCGACGGCAAAATTCTGCTGGTGCGCCGCGCCCGGCCGCCCGGCAAGGGCTTGCACTCACTACCCGGCGGACGAATCGAATTCGGCGAGACCGTCGCTGGCGCACTACATCGCGAGGTGGTGGAGGAAACCGGGCTCACGGTCGAGATCGTCGGTCTCGTGGGCTGGCGGGAGATAATGCCGACCCAACCTGGCGACGGGCATTACATTGTGATGTCATTCGCGGCCCATTGGATCGCAGGCGAACCCATCCTGAACGACGAACTCGACGCCTTCAGTTGGGTCGCCCCCGAGTTGCCGGGCGAATTGCGGCTCACCGAAGGTCTGCAAACCATCATCGATTCCGCACGGCGGCTCGTCGGGGTTTGAACCGGGGGTTGGAAGCCCTGTGCAGATCGTCCCCGCCTTGCTTCCATCGCATTGAAGGGGCATATCACGACGGATTCGGGCCTCTTCATGCGTAAATCGGTTTTAGCGGTTGTTTTGGTGGCTGCGATCTGTGGCGCGATGCCCGCGTGCGCTCAGGACGGAGCCGCGCCCTTTGACGCCGATCTACAACGTCTGGCCGAAATCCTCGGCACGTTGCACTATCTTCGCGACATCTGCGCCGCCAACGACGGCGCGAAATGGCGCAGCGAAATGCAGGCCTTGATCGACGCCGAAACGCCCTCGGGCGAACGCCGCTCCAGGATGATCGCGGCCTTCAACCGCGGCTATAACTGGTTCCAGCAGACCTACCGGGTATGCACGCCAGCCGCGAATGTCGCCATCCGTCGGTATGTCGAGGAAGGTGCAAAAATTTCCCGCGACCTGACCGCCAGATACGCAAACTGATCCTGCCGCCCGGATTTCGCGTCAAATGCGCCAAGGCGCGTTAACCTTTCCTAAAGAACTGGCTGTCCGGGCCCGAATCGCGTGCTAAACCACGGCCGTTAAGCGCTTCATCTCGTCAGACGCTCCGGAATTTTCATGCGCTATCCATTTGCATTCAGCCCGGCCCGCGATCTGCCCGATCATGAGCAGAAGCAGGCTGCGCTGAGCTACCTCAATGAAGCGTGGGCCGAGGCGCGGCACGACGGTGTCGATGGCGATTGTCTGGCGCAGGCCAGTCTGTTTGCTGCCTTCGCCGAACTCGTCGGCACCTATGGCGAGGATGCCGTGGCGACGTTTGTCGAAGGTCTTGCGGGTCGCGTTCGCAACGGCGAGTTCTCGATCGCGCTGGCGAAGCAATAAGCCCAGCTCCGGCCATCCTTTTGATTGAGATGATCTTATCCGAAAACCGGCATCCACTTTTCAGGATCATGCTCTAGGGCTTCAGCGTCTCCAGAAAACGCACCGGCTCGCCCGTGGATGCGGTCGCCAGTTCCCCCTGCCACATCACGCGGCGGCCGCGCACGAAAGTGCCGACCGGCCAGCCCGTCACGTCGACACCGTCATAGGGCGTCCAGCCTACGCGCGACGCCACCCATTTGTTCGTAATGGTCTCGGTCCGGCTGAGATCAACCACAGTGAAGTCGGCATCGTAGCCGGCCGCGATCCGTCCCTTGCAAGCGATGTTGAACAGCCGCGCCGGACCGGCGCTGGTGAGATCCACAAAGCGCGCCAGCGACAGGCGGCCCGCATTGACGTGATCCAGCATCAAAGGCACCAGCGTTTGCACGCCGGTCATGCCCGACGGCGAGGCCGGATAGGTCTTCTGCTTCTCTTCCAGCGTGTGCGGTGCGTGATCGGAGCCGAGCACGTCGATGATACCTTGCTCGATGCCCTTCCATATCCCTGAGCGATGAGCCGCATCGCGCACCGGCGGATTCATCTGCGCCAGCGTGCCAAGCTGCTCATAGCATCCGGGGGCGGCCATGGTCAGGTGATGTGGTGTCGCCTCGCAGGAGGCCACATCCTTGTGGTCGCGCAAATACTCGATCTCTTCCTTGGTCGAGATATGCAGCACATGAATGCGCTTTCCAGTCTCGCGGGCGAGAGTAACGAGCCGCTGCGTCGCCAGTAGCGCGGCGGTCTCGTCGCGCCACACCGGATGCGAGCGCGGATCACCGTCGACGCGCAAATTCTTGCGCTCGTTCAGACGGTACTCGTCCTCGGCGTGAAACGCGGCACGGCGGCGGATCACGTTGAAGATTTTCCGCAGACTGTCGTCATCCTCGACCAGCAGCGCACCGGTGGATGATCCGACAAACACCTTGACGCCGGCGCAGCCGGGAGCGCGTTCCAGTTCAGGCAGATCCTGCACATTCTCGCGGGTGCCGCCTATGAAGAATGCGAAGTCGCAATGCATCCGATGATGCGCCGCCTTCATCTTCGCGGTGAAGGTCTCCGCCGTGACTGTCAGAGGATTGGTGTTCGGCATCTCGAACACCGCAGTCACGCCGCCCATCACCGCACTGCGCGAGCCGGTTTCGAGGTCTTCCTTGTGCGTCAGTCCCGGCTCGCGGAAATGCACCTGGGTGTCGATCACGCCGGGCAGGACATGCAGCCCCCGGCAGTCGATGACCTCGCCCGCGTCGACTTGGCCAAGTCCGCCGATCGCCGCGATGCGGCCGTTTGAAACGGCGATGTCACCGACGCCCTCGCCGTCCTGATTGACGATGGTGCCCGATCTCAGAATCACGTCAAATGTCTTGGTCATCGTTCCCAAAAGCTTTCCGCGCGGCCGCGCGGACCTTGTTGCCCGCACCTTAGCGGCTTACGTTCCGAAAGCGAAATCCGGCACGCAGGTTTCCCCGGGGGTACTGCGCGGGAAAACCGCCAAGAGAACAACGCCCGAACCAAGAGAAGTGTCATGAAAGCAGCGTTTCTTCCCGACCGGGGCGTGGTGAAGGTCAGCGGCGACGACGCCCGCAATTTTCTCAACGGTCTGGTGACCACGGACGTGACCAAGGTTGAGCCGGGGCTTGGGCGATTTGGCGCGCTACTGACGCCGCAAGGCAAGATCACCTTCGATTTCCTCATTACGGAAGCGCAGGCCGGTCACGGCGGCGGCTTTCTTATCGATTGCCCGTTGCCGCTAGCTCAGCCGCTCGCGACCAAGCTGGGTTTTTACAAGCTGCGCGCCAAGGTCACGGTCGAAAACCTTTCGGGCAAGCTCGGCGTGCTGGCGGCCTGGGACGGCGAACCCGCCATGCACCCCGACCTGACCTTCGCGGACCCGCGCAGCGACAAGCTCGGCTGGCGCATTCTCGCGCCGGAAGAACTCGCGGCCCGAGCAGCCAATGTGATCGGCGCCGAACTCATCGAAAGCGCCGACTATGAGGCTCACCGGATCGCCGCGGGCGTGCCGAGCGGCGGACTAGATTTCACGTTCGGCGATGCCTTTCCGCATGAAGCCAATATGGACCGGCTGCACGGGGTCGATTTCGACAAGGGCTGCTATGTCGGTCAGGAAGTAGTTTCACGCATGGAGCATCGCGGCACTGTGCGCAGCCGGATTGTGCGAGTGCGCCTGGACAATGGCGCCCCCGAGCCAGGAGCGGCCGTGGTCGCGGGGGAGAAGTCCGTAGGCACCATGGGCTCGTCGGCAGCGGACCAGGGTCTTGCGCTGCTGCGGCTGGATCGCGCCGCCGACGCGATCGAGGCCGGAATCCCGTTGACGGCGGGCGGCGTTCCGATCCATGTCGCCGAACCGGACGACCTAAAGCTATCGGCGAAGAATACCGTCGCATGACGCAATCCGCGCGTATGCATGCCGACGGCCTCGCCCGCTGTCCGTGGCCCGGCGACGACCCGATCTACCTCGCCTATCACGATACTGAATGGGGCATACCCGAATATGACGACCGCGCGCTGTTTGAAAAGTTGATCCTCGACGGCTTTCAAGCCGGTCTGTCGTGGATCACGATTTTGCGCAAGCGCGACAACTTCCGCCGCGCCTTCGAGGATTTCAACCCTGAGACAATCGCCCGCTACGACGAGAAGAAGGTCCACGCGCTGATGGACGACGCCGGCATCGTACGCAATCGGGCGAAAATCGAGGGCGCCATTACCAGCGCGAAGTGCTACCTGACGATCATGGAGCAGGGTCCGGGCTTTTCCGCGCTGCTGTGGAATTTCATGGACGGCCAACCGAAGGTCAATCGGTTCAAGACCACCGCGACCGTACCGGCCTCGACACCACTCTCGGTCAGGATATCTAAGGAACTGGCTTCCCGCGGATTCAAATTCGTTGGGCCGACGATCGTGTATGCCTTCATGCAGGCAACAGGCATGGTCAACGACCATCTGGTCACATGCCATTGCCATGAGACATGCGGCAAGCAGACGCGCAAGCCACGTCCCGCAACGCAATGACGGCACGGGTTCCGAAAACCGCCACGCGCGCGTGGCAGCGGATGCTGTCCGGGCGGCGGCTCGACCTGCTCGATCCCTCGCCGCTCGACATCGAGATCGCCGATATTGCGCATGGCCTCGCCCGCGTCGCGCGATGGAACGGCCAGACCCACGGCGCGCATATTTTCTCGGTCGCGCAGCACACGCTACTGGTCGAGGCCGTGATGCGCGAGCACACGCCACGCGTCGATATCCGCGTGCGGCTGGCGGCGCTGCTGCATGACGCGCCGGAATATGTCATCGGCGACATGATCTCACCATTCAAGGCGGTGATCGGCGGTTCCTACAAGGCGGTGGAGAAGCGGCTGCTGTCGGCGATCCGCATCCGCTTCGGACTGCAACCAGCATTGCCCGCCGACATCGAGCAGCAGATCAAGGATGCCGACATGGGCGCGGCCTATCTCGAAGCGACCCATCTCGCGGGCTTCTCGGAGCCCGAGGCGAAGCGGCTGTTCGGCAGCGATCCGGGCCTTCCGGAGGCGATGATCGACGATTATCTGACGCCGTGGCCGGCGAGCGAGGCCGAGAACCGGTTCCTGGCGCGATTCCAGAGCCTGTGCGGTTAGAGTGGGATCAGGATAAGTATTTGGCGGTTTTCCGCCTGCGTCCCGCCCAAAAATATCGGAACCGCATCATCTTCGCGAACCGCCTTTTGTCCCAAGGCGCTCCGGCCTATAATCTCCCGAAAACTCGGGAACGCCATGATCCACGTCTGCTCGCTTGCCGCGCTTGCGCAAACCGTGAAAACCAGCGGCGCCAGCCATGTCCTCACCGTCATGGCGAACGTCGATCAGGTGCGGCGGCCGCACTCGATTCTCGAGGCTAATCATCTGAAGGTGTCGATGGACGACATCAACGAGCCCGTGGATGGTTTCGTCGCGCCGAACGACGATCATATCATGCAGGTTCTGACGTTCATCCGTAGCTGGGATCGCAAGGCGCCGCTGGTGGTGCATTGCTACGCCGGGATCAGCCGGTCGACCGCGAGCGCTTTCACCGCCGCCTGCGCGCTCAACCCGCATCGCGACGAGATCTCCATCGCACGTCAGATCCGAGCGGCCTCGCCAATCGCGCAGCCGAATCGCCTGATCGTGGCACTGGCAGACAAAGCTCTTGGACGTGGAGGACGGATGCTGCGCGCGGTCGACGAAATGGGTCCCGGCGATATGACGATCGAAGGCCGACCGTTCCGCATCGATCTCGAATAATCCGTATTACGCTTTCGCGGAAAAGCGGCTCGCGACCCAGCGCAATCGGTGTGTCTAGAAACTAATCGGTGGAACGGCGTAGTTCCAAAGGGCCTTCGACCTTGGCCGGCCTGGCTTCCGGCTTGACGGGCTCAAGCCTGGCGCTCTCGACCCTCGGGGTTTCGACACGCGCGGTCACTTCCGTGTTCGACGCATCGGCCGTGCGCGAAACCCTGCGGCGGGCATACGGGTGTGCAGCGGCGCGCGCCAGCAGCATCTGCCTGCCCCCCTGATGGTCGAAGTCGCAATACGCAAAGCCCATGCCCGATACCGAACCGCGGAAGCTGGCTTCGCTCTTCTTGTCGAGGTTGAAGCACGGTTCAAACGGAAGACCCTTGATCGACGCGCAAACCGCCTGGCCGCGCACCTGTAATGTATTGCCCGGCAGCCTCATGTGGCGAACCGGACCTTCGCCGCTGAACTGCACCGCGCCGGCCGCGCCCCCGTCCTCGAACACCCGGCCGGCGCCACGCGTACCGTCGAAGCAGGTGAACGCGAAAACCTTGCCGGCTACGAACCGTTTAGCCTCGTTGGCATTCATGAGGTGACCGGCCATTGCCGGTGCGGCGATCGCACCTGCAACCAGGACTCCTGACACGAAACGCGCGAGCATACTGCAACTCCGACAACTTGATCGCGGGATGGCGCCGATGGCTGACCTTTACCCGCTCCTTACCATACTAACCGTGGCAACATTGGAGCAGCTTGGTTGGTAAAGTCTGAATATCCTAGGAAACTTTCACCACGAGGCGCCCGCGAACTTCGCCCGCGAGAAATCCTGGTGACGGCTGGATCAACGCTTCCAGACGAATTTCATGAGTTATTTCAGATATTTCTAACAATAGAGATCATTCGCAAGCCGCCAGCCAGTCGCCCTTGATCCGCGCTTTTCTCCGCATAGGATCAAAAATGACCGTGCCGTCTGTCGGCAATTGCGCCGGCGACTCTACCGCCGGGCGGAGCCACCAAATTCAGCCGAACTGTGAGCTGCCTCGGCGAGTTCTGGCGGAGATTTCGGCGGTCTGAGCCGTTGTGCCCCAACTCGGCGCATCCCTGCCGTCGCCCCACGCGCGCGGACGGTAGAAGGAATGAACACCGGTGCGGTACATTTTCTTCATTTCGCGCACCCAGGAAGGATGCACCCAATAGGCGTGATAGTGCGTCGACTTGCCGACTTCCGACAGCCACAGCCGTCCATCAAGAGTGGCCTTCGCTATCCTCCGGGCGCGATCCCACATGTCCGGCTCGGTGACGACGTCGCGAATGCCGTCGCAGGCAAACGTGAATTGGCAGGCCAAACGACGCTTTGCGTTCTGGTAGACTGCGCCGCACACCGTGGTCGGATAGTAACCCGAGAACACGCGGTTCATAACCACCTGCGCAACCGCGATCTGACCGCGAACCGCTTCGCCGCGCGCTTCGAAATAAACCGCCTCCGCGAGGCATTTTTCCTGCTTGGCGCGCTTCTTGTCATCCAGAAGACCGAGCCGCTCGGCCGGCGTTTTGACCTCGCCCTTGCCGACCACGGTTTCGCCAGCTTTTGCAGAATCCCGCTGCGGCGGCCGGGATGCCTTCATGTCGGGATCCGCTGCCAGGGCCGGCATCACGATCATGGGTTCTTCGCCGGGGCGCCAGTGTTCCAGACCTTCACTTGCGACACCCAGCGCCGAACTACCGAAGTACAGGCTTGCCGTCTTGATCGAGAACTCGTCAGTGGAAGGTTGCGGCCTCTCCACCGCCCCAAGATCGTCTGACGGCTGCACATCGAGCGGAATATCATATTGCGGCAAAGGAGGTGCGTTCAGGGCTTCCGCCAGTTCGGGATCGAGCCCCGAGGGTTCCCCGTCATGACGGGTCGTCGCCGTCTTTGCCCCGAACACCGACGCATTGGACGTTGAGGGGTCCTGCGGTGCAGCATCCGTCGGCGCAACGGGCGGCGGCTCTGGCGCAACGAGGGTTAAACGGTCGCCCTTCAGCGTTCGATTGACCTTGGGGAAATCCGAGGCGCTATAGCGTGGCGGCGGCCGCGTCAGCCGGTTGCGCGCGGCAGCACCAACGCCATCATCGAGACTCGCAAGCAGGAGTGTGGCCGCGCGCGGTACCGATGTGCCGACCGGACGCCCGAAATTGAAGGTCGCGACCTGAATGGAGCTGACCGCGTTGGCGGAAACACGCCTTTGCCAGCGTTCGGCGACACCTGGCTGCCTCGCAAGCAAGGACGCAATATCCTGATATCCGATTTCGTTCGGGATCAATGCGAAGACGCAGAGACCGAAACCGAAGAGCGCAAGACGCGCGCTCTTCGGTTGGTTACGCAACACAGACATCGACACGCTCACGCAACGCCACACACGTGATCGATTTGCACGTTTAGTCCATTTCGATCGATCTCGGTAATATCCAATTAAAGTTGCGAGGGCGTTAATCGGCGATGCAAGCGCACAACAGGCAAGAGGCATCCGAAAGCGCGCGCGAATATCGGGAGCGTTGGTAAACAACGCCTCGAGCGAAATAGTAAAGATACGGTCAACGCTTGATTCGCCGCGGGTGACGCGCAGGCGGTTCACCGGCAGAGCATGATCTTATCTGAAAACCTGCTTCTGCTTTCGGGACCTGATTTAGGCGGCCGGCAGGCCTTCCGATCATGACCGTCCATCATCCACTCGGCTCGCGACGGTCTTGCCGAGCGCCGCATGAGCGGCGGCTAGACGCGCGATCGGCACGCGGTATGGCGAGCACGACACATAGTTCAATCCGATCTCGTGACAGAATGCCACCGAAACGGGATCGCCGCCGTGTTCGCCGCAGATGCCCACCTTGAGATTCGGGCGGGTCTTGCGGCCACGCGCGACGCCAATCTTCACCAGTTCTCCGACACCGCCGCGATCCACCGAGATGAATGGATCGATCTCCAAAATTCCCTTCGCGATATAGGTGCCAAGGAAGCTCGCCGCGTCGTCGCGGCTGATACCAAACGTGGTCTGTGTGAGGTCGTTGGTGCCGAACGAAAAGAACTCCGCCGTTTCAGCGATCTCTCCTGCCGCCAGACAGGCGCGCGGCAATTCGATCATGGTACCGACCTGATAGGCCGGCTTGCCGCCGGTTTCGCGTATCACCGATTGCGCGGTCATATCGATCCGCGTCTTGATCAGATCGAACTCCGCCTTGGTCGCGATCAGCGGCACCATGACTTCAACGGCGACGGCCTTGCCGGTGCGCTTTTCGGCCTCGATCGCCGCCTCGAAGATCGCCCGCGCCTGCATTTCCGCGATCTCGGGATAAACAATGGCAAGGCGGCACCCACGAAAGCCAAGCATTGGATTGAATTCGGCGAGATTGCGGGCACGGTCAGCCAGCTTGCGCGGATCGGTGTTCATCGCACGCGCGACTTCCTCGATCTCGGCCTGCGTATGCGGCAAAAATTCATGGAGCGGAGGATCAAGCAACCGGATCGTGACCGGCAGGCCCTTCATGATCTCGAACAACTCGACGAAATCGGCGCGCTGCATCGGTAACAGCTTCGACAGCGCGGCGCGGCGCGCCTGCTCGTCTTCGGCCAGAATCATTTCTCGCACCGTGCGGATGCGAGTCTCCTCGAAGAACATGTGCTCGGTGCGGCACAGGCCGATTCCCTCGGCACCAAACCTCACCGCCGTTCGCGCGTCGGCTGACGTGTCGCCATTGACCCGGATGCCGAGCTTGCGAATCTCGTCGGCCCAGCCCATCAGCGTGCCGAACTCACCGGACAGCTCCGGCTCGATCATCGGCATCCGTCCCGCCAGCACCTCGCCGAGCGAACCGTCGATGGTGATGACGTCACCGACCTTGAAGGTGCGATCTCCGACTGCCATGGTGCCGCGTCCATAGTCGACGCGGATGCTGCCGCAGCCGGAAACGCAGGGCTTGCCCATGCCGCGCGCGACCACCGCCGCGTGCGAGGTCATGCCGCCGCGCGTGGTCAAAATGCCCTCGGCGGCGTGCATACCGTGGATGTCTTCCGGACTGGTCTCGATCCGTACCAGAATAACCTTGCGGCCGTCGGCCTGCAGCTTGGTTGCCTCCTCCGAAGAAAACACGATCTCGCCCGCAGCCGCGCCGGGCGACGCCGGCAAGCCGGTGGCAACCACGTCGCGCTGTGCGCTGGGATCGATGGTCGGATGCAGCAACTGATCGAGCGAGGCCGGATCGATACGGACCACCGCATCTTTCCTGGAGATCAGGCCCTCATTGGCGAGTTCGACCGCGATGCGCAACGCGGCGCGCGCGGTACGCTTGCCGCTTCGGGTCTGGAGCATCCACAGCTTGCCATCCTCGACCGTGAACTCCATGTCCTGCATGTCGCGATAGTGCTTTTCGAGCAACCTGTAGATGCGCGTCAACTCCTTGAAGGATTCGGGCATTGCCGTTTCCATCGACGGTTTGTCGGACCCGGACTCCTTGCGCGCCGCCTCGGTGAGGTCCTGCGGCGTGCGGATGCCTGCCACCACGTCCTCGCCCTGAGCGTTGATGAGAAACTCACCATAGAGCCGGCTTTCGCCGGTGGACGGATTGCGCGTGAACGCCACGCCGGTTGCCGATGTCTCACCCAGATTGCCAAACACCATGGCCTGCACGTTGACGGCGGTGCCCCACAACTCCGGAATATTGTGCAGGCTGCGATAAGTGACCGCCCGCGCATTCATCCAGGACGAGAACACTGCGCCGATCGCGCCCCACAGCTGCTCATAAGGATCTTGCGGAAAATCCTTGCCGGTCTCGCGCGCAACAGCCGTCTTGTACTTGCCCACCACCTCGATCCAGTCGTCGCCGGTCAGGTCCGTGTCAAGCGAATAGCCCCTGCCATCCTTGAACGTATCCAGAATGTCTTCGAAGTGATGATGCGCGAAGCCAAGCACGACATCCGAATACATAGTGATGAAGCGGCGATAGCTATCATAAGCAAATCGCCGATCTCCAGAGAGCGCGGCCATAGCTTCGGCGGTCTTGTCATTGAGACCAAGATTGAGCACCGTATCCATCATGCCGGGCATCGAGGCGCGCGCTCCCGATCGCACCGAGACCAAAAGCGGATTGGTCGCATCACCGAACACCTTGCCGGTTATTTTTGCGACGTGCTGCAGTGCTTTTTCGACCTGTGGCTTCAGCTCCTTTGGATAGGATTCGTCATGCGCATAGAAAACCGCGCATACCGAGGTCGTAATCGTGAAGCCGGGAGGCACTGGCAAACCGAGATTGGCCATCTCGGCGAGATTGGCACCCTTGCCGCCGAGCAGCTCCTTCAGTTCTGCTTTGCCCTCCGCCTTGCCGTCTCCAAACGTATAGACCCACTTGCCCCTCGCCGGTGGCGTTGCGCTATTTGTCGCCTTCCCCGTGCCGGCGGAATTTCGCTTTTTCGCCCGGGATTTTGTAGATGGTTTTGATTTCGTTGCAGGCTTTTTCGACTTCGAGGCAGCTTTGGCCATGGTTTGAAACCATTCCTCGTAAGGGAAATCGTGCGCGCCTTACACCACGTTTCGACAACGCCGCGCAAGCTACGCGAACTGCCTTGTCCTGAAGTGATATCGACGTACAATTCAAGTTCGGAGCACAACGCAAAACAGCCCGGCTTACGCCGGGCTGTTTTGATTTTAGACGCCGATGGATAGCACCGAACGTTCGGTGCTCAGGCCTGCGGCTGTGGTTCGAGACCTGGATCGGGTTCCGGGCGCGGACGTGTTTTGCCGGCAGGCGGCACCGCCGACGTGCGCGGTGTCGCAGGCTCCAGCACCGATTCCCGGTTCGGCTTCTTGCCGTTGAGCAGATCGGTGATCTCGTCGCCGGTCAAGGTTTCGAACTCAAGCAAGCCCTTGGCCAGCGTCTCCAGATCGGCCCGCTTCTCGGCAAGAATGCGGGTCGCGTCCTTGTAACCGGTCTCGACCAAACGCCTGACTTCGGAGTCGATCTTCTGGGCGGTCGCCTCGGACACGTTCTGCTGGCGGTTGACCTGCATGCCTAGAAACACCTCGTCATTGTTCTCGCCATAGGACACGGTGCCGAGTTCTTTCGAGAGGCCCCAGCGCGTCACCATCATGCGCGCAAGACGCGTCGCCTGATCGATGTCGGACGCAGCACCGGAGGTCACCTTCTCGTGGCCGAAAATCATTTCCTCTGCCACGCGGCCGCCCATCATGATCGCAAGTCGCGAGGTCATCTGCTCCAGCGACATCGACAGCTTGTCGCGTTCGGGAAGTTGCATCACCATGCCCAACGCCCGGCCCCGCGGAATAATGGTCGCCTTGTGAATCGGATCGGTGGCGATGACATTAAGGCCGACGATGGCGTGACCGCCCTCGTGATAGGCCGTCAGCATTTTTTCTTCCTCAGTCATGACGAGCGACTTGCGTTCGGCGCCCATCATCACCTTGTCTTTGGCTTCCTCGAACTCGGCCTGCGTCACCATGCGCTTGTTGCGGCGGGCGGCCGTCAGCGCCGCCTCGTTGACGAGATTCATTAGATCCGCGCCAGAGAAACCGGGCGTGCCGCGGGCGACGGTCTTGAGGTTGACATCGGGTGCCAGCGGCACCTTGCGAACGTGAACCTTGAGAATCTGTTCGCGGCCGACGACGTCCGGGTTCGGCACCACGACCTGACGATCGAAGCGGCCAGGGCGCAGTAGCGCGGGGTCAAGCACGTCGGGGCGGTTGGTCGCCGCAATGAGGATGACGCCCTCATTGGCCTCGAAGCCGTCCATTTCGACCAGCAACTGGTTCAGCGTCTGCTCTCGCTCATCATTGCCGCCGCCGAGACCGGCGCCGCGGTGACGGCCGACCGCATCGATTTCGTCGATGAAGATGATGCAGGGCGCGTTCTTCTTGGCCTGCTCGAACATGTCGCGGACGCGGCTGGCGCCGACGCCGACGAACATCTCGACGAAGTCCGAGCCCGAAATGGTGAAGAACGGCACGTTGGCCTCGCCCGCGACAGCGCGCGCGATCAGCGTCTTGCCGGTGCCGGGCGGGCCGACCAGGAGCACGCCGCGCGGAATACGCCCGCCGAGGCGTTGGAATTTGCCGGGGTCGCGCAGGAACTCGACGATCTCCTGTAGGTCCTGCTTGGCCTCATCGACGCCCGCGACGTCCTCGAAGGTGACGCGGCCGTGAGCCTCCGTCAGCATCTTGGCGCGAGACTTGCCGAAACCCATCGCCTTGCCGGCGCCGCCCTGCATCTGGCGCGACAGAAAAATCCACACGCCGATGAGCGCGATGAACGGCAGCCACGAGACCAGTAGCGAGACGAACCATGGGACGCTGTCGCCGGGGGGTTTGGCTGTGATCTGCACCTTGGCGTCATAGAGCTTTTTCACCAGCCCCGGATCGGTTGGCGCATAGGTCTGGAAATTGGAACCGTTGGTGAAGGTGCCGTGAATCTCCTGCCCTTGGATCACGACATCGCGAACATTGTTCTGATCGACTTCCGTCAGCAACTGCGAGAACGAAATATCCTGCGCGGTCGTGTGGTGACCAGGACTCTGGAACAATGTGAACAATGCCAACAGGAGCAAGACAATGATGACCCAGAGGGCGAAGTTGCGCATATTGGCGTTCATCGATCTTCCTTCGAGGCCGCGCGGATCGCAGCCGGATATCCCTGCATCGACTTAATAGATGGGGGTTGCCGAGACGTATACAATCTAGGCGCGGAGGTTGCCCCTGCCAAGGGAACCGGGTGAAACTCTTATTAAATAAAACCTATTCGGCCCTGGCAGTTGACACAAGGTTTCGCATTTCCAATATTTCTGCTTATCACCTCTTTGATCCGCTTCATCTTTCAAGCTTGTGCCCGGCGGAGTCTGCGGTCGCTTCATATTTTTGAAAGCATGGTGGCGCTTGACGGAACTTGACGCGGGGCGGATATGAGACCCGCCTTGGATTACAGCCTAGGGTCCTCTGCGCGGCGATTAACCAAGCCGCCGCATTAGTTGGTCCGACGCCGGGGCGGTGCCGGCTCGACGCTGATCCGCTCGGAGGTAAGCGTCACCAGCGCCCCCGCCAACGTCCTTCTGAGCAAAACGCGTCGACCGAAATCCGCATGATTTGCGGCGCTTTCGAGTGCCAAGAGCAGAGCCTCAACCTTACCCAATTCAGCCCGCCCCTCGCAGCCGATACGATCGATCACCCGCAACAACAATCGAACCTTGATCTCCTCCGAGAGGACCGCAAACGCCTCCGTTCGAAAGCCCAGACGCTGCGCGTCGTCATCCTGCAGAGCCAGATAACGCTCCGCGCCGTCGACGAGGAGCTCCAGCGCTGTATTAGCTCGCGCCAGACGCGATGCGAGCCGTGTCAGGTTATGGGCATCGCATCCTTCCTCCGCCAACGCCGGCATCAGAGCACGCAAACGCGGACGCGTGAAATTGAGGTCGCGATTGGTCGGATCCTCCACGTAGTCGATCTTTGCCTTCTTCAGCGTCGCAATCAGCCTCGACTTCGGAACATTCAGAAACGGCCGGGCAAGGATGAACCCGTCACGCATCGTTTCACGTGCCATTGCGGAGAGGCCCGCAATGCCGCTGCCGCGCGATAATCGCATCAGAACGGTTTCCGCCTGATCATCACAGGTGTGAGCGGTGAGGATATGCAATGCGCCGTGGGCGCGGGCTGTTCTCGCCAGCAGGCGGTAGCGGGCGTCTCGCGCCGCCGCCGGCAACCCGGATACCGGTTTGGCGCCGCTCCAGCGCACGATGCGGTGTGTCACGCCGAGCGAGGTTGCGAGCAGCTTGACGTGTCGCGCCTCGCGCGCGGAGCCACGCCGCAGGCCATGATCGATGGTGACGGCAATGAGGTCGGGACCGCCTGTCATGGCGCGCCGCCAACGTGCCGCGAGCCACATCAGCGCCATGGAATTGGGGCCGCCGGATACGGCGAGGACGAGTGCGCGGGCCGCTTTCCAGTCCGCGAACAGTGTTTTCGCTTCCGTTGCCGAAATCGGCAAAGCGGAGCCCGTTTTCGGTGGCTTCATCGCTTGCGCGGTCGATCTAGTCCGAACCACCGATGCCCATCCCAAACGTCAGGCGGTTGCCGTCCAGATCGTCGATATCGAAATCACGCATGCCGTAGGGACGATCGCCCGGCGGATGCACTATAGTCGCCCCGCGCGACTTCAGCTCATCGTGCAGCGCGTCGACCTCGATCACAAACACGTTGACGGCGCCTTGGCCGGATTCGCGTGGCGTCTTGTTCGCGGCCTGGAAATGAATTGTAACGTCGCCCCGCTCGACGCCGCCGTAGAAAACCGGATCACCGTAGGTGAAGCCGACCTTGAAGCCGAGGACGTCGCGATAATGGGCAACGGCTTTGGGGACGTCCTGGACCACGAACAGGGTCGCGGCCGAACAAAATTGCGGGGCATGAAGGCTCATCGGACACGCTCCTTATAGTCGGAGACCCGCCCGAATTTACGCGATCCGGCGCATGTTCTCTAGAGCGCGATCAGCAAAAGTGGATTCCGGTTTTGCGTCCGATCGCGCTCTAAATATTGAGAATGCGCATGATCTTTCGCCAAACCGCTCACACTTTGGCGGATCATGCGCTAGCACTTTACCCGCCTCTGCTCACGGTCCACGGCCTGTTTCACTCCAGCGGAGGCGCGGGGATATTTGCGCGTGACCTCACCAAGCGCGGCGCAGGCGGCTTCCTTTTCTTTCAGGGCGGCCAACGATTGACCCAGCCGAAGCAACGCATCGGCCGCCTTTGCCGAACTGTCGTACTTTGTGGTCACGCCCAGAAAAGCCTCAGCAGCCTCGCGATATTTCTGGCGCTGAAACAGGCTTTCTCCGAGCCAGTACTGCGCATCGCCCGTCAGAGCATCGGAAGGGTATTTCTGGGTGAAATTGCGCATGGTTTCCTCGGCAAGCGCGTAGTCCTTGCGCTGCATGTAGCCAATGCCAAGATCGAATTCGTCCCGCGGCGTCGCCGATGGCGGCAGTGTTGTCAGGCCGCCCGAATTGAGCGGAGCGTTGCCGGTCGTCGGATAGTTCCCCGAAGAGCGAGGACCGACGTTGGCGAGATCGAGCGGAGCGCCGGCTTCGCGGCCGCCGGGCGAGCCTACGGCCGCCGCCGGGATCGGCATCTGTCCGCCGCCGAGCGCGCGCGGCGCACCCGGGGCGTTAGGGTTCTGACTGGGGTTGAAGGCATCACCCCGATGACCTTGCCCAGGCACGGGCACGACCTGCTCCTGCACGAGGGGTGGCTGACCTCCTCGCTGATCGTAATTCGGCTGAGGCGAACCGGCGTTTGGATTTGACGGCGCAGTCGCCGCGACGCCAGGTGATGCCGTTCCAGGCTGCAACTGCTGCAGCTGTTGTTCGAGCATCCGATTCCGGTGCTGCAACTCTTCGTTCTGCCCGGTCAGGGTTCGCAGCTGCTGTTCCAGTTGCTGGATGCGGAGTTCAGGATCGACGTCGTATTGCGCGGAGACATGTGACGAAAGCACGAGCATCGTGGCAACGGCCATTGCGCGTGCAAGCCTCGGAGGTATGGATGACATTTTGGCCTGTCGACTGAATAAACGTCACATCGAAAGCGCACCCATTGAAAACTTGAGTACGCCGAAAATGTGACTTGGTCCAACAACAACAATCACTTTACGACGATCTTGCCGGTCAGTCTTCTCCTTAAATATTTTCGTGGCGTTAAGCGTGAAAACGGCGCCCTCTGGCTTGAGCTGCAGATAACAGCCAGTTTGCATCGTCAAGACAGAAGGCAGAAGCCGGCTTTTATTTCATCGATCGTCCTGGCGCAAAAAAACCGGCGCCCCAAGAGCGCCGGCTGAAAACAAAATAAGATAAGGGACGCCTCAGGAACTGGCGTTGAGCACCGTGACAGCGCGGCGGTTCTGGGACCAGCAGGAAATGTCGTTGCAGACCGCGACCGGGCGCTCTTTGCCATAGGAAATGGTCCGCATCCGGCCCGGATCGATGCCGCGCGACGCAAGGAAAGAACGAACCGTCTGCGCGCGGCGGGCGCCGAGCGCAATGTTGTACTCGCGGGTGCCTCGTTCATCCGCATGGCCTTCGACGGTGAAGGAATAGCGATTGTAGGTCTGCAGCCAACGCGCCTGTTTCTCCAGCGTCGTTATCGCCTGTGGCGACAGGCTGGTCTGGTCGCTCTCGAAGAAAACGCGGTCGCCGACATTGACCACGAAATCCTGCTGGCTGCCCGGGGTCGCAGCGTCGGCCATCCCGCCGCCCCTCCCGTCCATCGGATTTTTATTAGCGCAAGCACCCATCGACAGCGCCGCCGCAACCACGGCGGCGAGCTTCAATCCCCGGAGGAATCGCTTCTGATTTAACATTCCGGAGCCTCCACGCTCGCGTTTTTCCACTGTTATTCGCGTCTACAGGGTGATGGTTAAGCGAACGTTCCGTCAACCTTGATGAGAGGTTGCTCGATTGCATCAAATGCCATGTTTGCGAAAGAAGCGCCCGCGATGGTTAATAAGCCGCAAATGTGGCGCGAGGGTGAACCGACAGCGATTTCACAACCGCGGCGGTCCGCGGCAGTCCCGCCCCTGAACCCATATCACAACAACAGGTCGGATATCAGGACCTCGGGACGATCGAGGGTCGCGCGAACGAAAACGGAGAATCGGTGGGCACCAGAGTTGCGGTGCCAGCTCTGCGCTCGAATAACATTCGACGTTCGAAATAGCTCGAACGGAGATACGGATAGCGGGCGAAGACCTTTTCGCGCGACGCCGGAAAATCGACCGCCATCAGACAGATCGGCTTGATGAGACCAGGATACCGGCGTGGCGGGCTCAACGGCTGGTGATCAAACAAACGCCGGTAGAACGACCGGTGTTCGGCGCGAACGGTGGCCAGACCGAGGTCCGCATTGAAGAAACTGCAGGCGACGAAGCAGAGACGGAGCGTGATGTAGGGCAATTCAGGAAATCGACCCGCGAGCTCCGGATCCGCGACAAAGCGGGTCGGATCGACCATGACCTTGCGCCGATCGACCTCCGGCTGAAGATAATCGCTGAAACACATCCACCGAAGGGCAAAGCGCATGCTCCGGCGATGAGATGCTGAGACGGATGGAACTCGCGAGCGTGCCATCCAGGTAGACGCCGAAAATCCAGGAATTCGGCATATCGTCGAAACGATCGAAGATTTTATGGTCGCGGTTGGTCTCGATCGCGCCCTCATTCAGGTAGGCGCGATATCGAAGGCGGTAGATGATATCCCTATCCGCCGGAGTTTCCACCAAGCGATAATCAACCCGATCCAGAAGCTCGATACTTCGATCTGCAGGCTTGGCGACTGTTAGAGCCGAACTCATTGGGAGCACCCTCGAACCAGCCTGCATTCCAGCAGACAATCGAAAGTTAACGATTTGTTAATGAAATGAAAAGATAACGAAATTAATGTTAGTGTATCCTCGCATTCTTTCAACGGGGACCCTCAACTTCGAAGATGGCGGGCCCCTAGGGAGAAATCTAAGCGATCGACCGGACACCCTTCACATTGCCATCACACAGATGACGTCTATGAGAGGCATCGAGCAGCTGACGAATGCGAGCCGCCGATACCGGTCGGCTGAACAGATAGCCTTGCGCTTCCGTCACCGTGCCGTCGACGCTGATGAGCTCGAGCTGCTCGTTGGTTTCAATGCCTTCGACGACAACGGACATGCCGAGATCGGCGCTCAGCCGAGCCACACCACGCAATAGCATCAGGGGCCGGTCCGTATCGATCCCCTCCAGAAACGAGCGATCGATCTTGACCTTCTGGAGCGGGAAATTGTGCAAATAACTGAGGCTCGAATACCCTGTGCCAAAGTCGTCGAGTGAAATCCTCACGCCCGCAGAGCGCAATTGGGTCAGCGCATCGTGCGTCCACTGCGTGTTGCGCAGCAACGACGATTCTGTAATCTCGATTTCGAGGCGGTGCGCCGGAAGACCGGAAACCTCCAAGGCATAGCGGACTTCGCTCAGGATGTCGCGCTGATGGAATTGCTGCGACGAGAAGTTGACGGCGACGCTGACAACCTCCGGCCACGTCATGCATTCCATGCAGGCCTTGCGCAAAATCCAGCGGCCGAGATCGATGATGATCCCCATCTCCTCCGCCACCGGAATGATGTCCATCGGCGACACTGTACCGCGCGAGGGATGATTCCAGCGCAGCAGTGCCTCGCAGGCGGTGATCCGTCCCGACTTCAGATTGACCAGCGGCTGATAGAACAGTTCGAACTCTTCCTTGGCCAGTGCCTTGCGTAGATCGAGTTCGAGGACGCGGCGCGATTCGACCGTTTCAGCCATCTCGTTGCGGAAGAAGCAGAAGGTTCCGCGGCCATCGGCCTTGGCACGGTAGAGCGCCATGTCGGCGTGCTTCAGAATGTTGTCGGCCGTGATGCCAGGTGATGTCATTGCGATACCGATACTCGCGCCGATCTCGACAAGATGGCGATCAATTTCATATCGCTCGGTGAGCCGTTCGACGATACGGCGGGATAGCGCGGCCGCCTCCTCCGCCGACTGGATGTTTTGCTGAAACACAACGAATTCGTCGCCGCCGAATCGCGCGACGAAGTCCTCCGGGCGAAGCATTCCACGGAGTCGGTCGGCGACAATGCATAACAGGCGATCGCCCGCAGGGATGACCGAGCGTATCATTGATCTGCTTGAACTGATCGAGATCGATGAACAGCAGCGCCGATAGCCTCGGCGCACTATTGGAAATCGCCAGCAGGCGTTCGATTTCGTCGCGGAAGCTGAGCCTGTTGGGCAATTCGGTAAGCGGATCGAAGCGAGCGAGATGGTTGATTCTCGCTTCCGCCTTGCGCCGCTCCGTGATGTCCTCGACCAGCACGACCGTGCCGCCGACGGCCATCGGCTGGAACGTCCACGACAGCGCCCGCCCCTGCTCCATATCCACGTCGGTGGTCACGATTGCGCCGGCCTGCGAATTCTCGATCTCCGAGATAATCGTCCTGTCCGTTTTCGGACGACATCGTTCCGGCGGCCACGCATGCGGCGATGACATCCGCTGCGCCGACGCTGCGATGCACGAAATCGTCGGCGAGATGCATCATTTCGCTGAAACGATAGTTCATCACGCCAAGGCGACCGTCTGCGCCGAACATGCACAGGCCATGCGGCATGTTGTTCAGCGCGGTGTCGAACTGGCCGGCGAGCGCGGCTTCGCGTTCGCGCGCGATCAAGGCGCGGAGAAAAATCTGCTGTAGTCTGGTCGTGATCCTCTCGAGACCAAGGAAATACAGCAGGGTGAGAAGCGCCATCCCAAGGTAGTAAGGACTGCCTTGTCAGCGCCATCGCCCCAGCCATCGGTCCGCAGGTCAGCAGAATCTGCAGATGGAAAATCCATGGGCGTCCGTAGGCGCGGCCGGCGCCGGCCGCCACATATCCCGTGGTGACCGAGATGCAGATCATGTGCGCGACGGCATCGTCGGTCATCAAAAGCGCGATGGCGCACCATGCGCCAAGGACAATCGCGTAGAGCACCGCTCCGATCTGATAGCGGGCCTCCCAGCGCGTTGCCTCGCCTGCGGTCAGATCCGAACGGCGGTTCTTGTATTTCGCCATGTCGAAAGTGCGGAGCACGCCGATCAGGACCAGAAGCACCGCGCATGGCCACAGCAGATGATTGCCGGTCTTCAATGCGGTCATGACCGCCGCAATCGCAGCGCAGACCGCGCCAGCCAACATCGGCGCCGGATTCTGGAATAGCGAACCCACAAGCGCCGCGTATATCGCTGGCGACATCGTTCATCGGTATCGCGATGGTGATCGGCCAACTGCATCGGCTGCGCGCGCATCCTTTTCCGCGCGCACAGTGTTACCGGCTGCAGATGAAGCCTTTCTGAGCGAACATCGTTAGCGAGACGTTTGAGCCGATCATCTGAAAAGTCGAATTTAGCCTCGCTAAATCAGAATGTTAGAAGATCAATATCCAAACGACGCCGATCCGGTTTCGGCTCCGGGGACCGGCTTATGAGAGCAGGGGCGACCATGCCGGATCGGACGCGAAACCAGGCGTCGGAACCTTCAACTCGTTGCGGCCGGAGACGTCGATCGTATAAAGCGATGGTCCAGCGTTGCCGCCGGGGTCGCGGAAGAACATCAGGACCCGGCCGTTCGGCGCGAAGGTCGGACCCTCGTTGTGAAATCCCGACGTCAGGATCCGCTCGCCGGAACCGTCCGGCTTGATAATGCCGATGGAAAACTGTCCGCCGCCTTGCTTGGTGAAGGCGATGTAATCGCCGCGTGGTGACCAGACCGGAGTCGAGTAGGAGCCCTCTCCGAACGAGATGCGCTGCGCGCCCGCCGCCGGTCGCTCGCCATCACATAAATTTGCGGCTTGCCGCCGCGATCCGACTCGAAACAGATGCGGGCGCCGTCGGGCGAATAGGACGGCGACGTGTCGATCGCCGGCGTGTCGGTCAGACGCGTCGTCGACTTCGAGCGAAGGTCCATCACGAACAGGTTCGAGTTGCCGCCTTGCTGCAGACTCATGATGATGCGCTGGCCATCGGGCGCAAAACGCGGCGAGAACGACATGCCGGGGAAGTTGCCGACGATTTCGCGCTGTCCGGTTTCGATGTTGAACAGATAGACCCGCGGATCGCCCTGCCCGAATTCCATGTAGGTGATTTCCTGGGTCGAGGGCGAAAAGCGCGGCGTGATCACGAGGTCGGCGCCGCGCGTGAGGTAGCGCACGTTGGCGCCGTCCTGATCCATCAAGGCCAGGCGCTTGACGCGGTGCTGCGCTGCTCCGGACTCATCGACGAACACCACGCGGCTGTCGAAATAGCCTTTCTCGCCGGTCAGACGCTCGTAAATCTGATCCGAGATGATGTGCGCGATCCGCCGCCAGTATTCCGGCGAGGTGAAATATTGCTGGCCTGCGAGCTGCTGGCCGGTCGCGACATCCCACAAACGAAACTCGGCCTTGAGCCGCCCGTCGCCCTGGCGCGTCATACGTCCGGTCACCAGCGCCTGCGCGTTGATGGTCTTCCAGTTCGGCGAACTGCGGCGGCACGTCGATATTGGTGATCTTCTCGATATACGCGGCCTGGTCGATCGGCGCGAACAACCCGCTGCGCTTGAGATTGTTGGTGATGACCTTGGCGACGCCGACACCGACCTCGCCATCCGACGGCGATCCGGCAACGAAATTCGGAATGGCGATCGGGAGCGGCGCGACGTTGCCCTGGTCGATCTGGACCCGCGCCTGGCCGAAGGCGTGCGCATCGGCCGCCCAGCAGCACGCCAGCCGATGCCATTCCGGACATCATCTGACGGCGGCTCAGGCGGAACGGCATCTTCGGCAATCATCTCTGATCGATCATCGGTTGGACTTCTTCCATCTCAGCGCGTTCGCGGCCGCGCGCTTTATGACTTTCGTTCAGTGAATACGGGCTCGAAGAATTTCCATTCGTCGAAATACTGCGCAGGCAGATTGTACGGCTGGCATTCGATGATCGCGCGCAGCGCGCTCTCCTGATAAACGCGGAAGTACGGGGTCGACGGGTTGCTGACCGCGGTCGGCGTGGTCTCCAGCGTGCCGTCGCGCTTCAGCTTGATGCTGAAGATTGCTTCGGTCATCTGCGCTTCGATCCCGCCATAGGGCTTCTTCCAGCAGCGCTCGACCTGGGACTTGAACATCGCACCCCCAGGTCGCGGAATTGTCCGCGGCCTTGCCGTGGGCGAGGCCGAGCGCGGCGTTCGAATTCAGCGTGTCTCCGGTGACCGAGCGGCGGGTGGGCTCGCGCTTGTCGAGCAGCGCCGCAATCTTTGATTGGTCGAACACGCGCTCGGCCCTCTTCGGCCGTCTGCCTGGGCTTTCGCCTCGGCTTCTGCCTTGGCCTTTGCCTCGGCTTTGGCTTTGGCTTCCCCTTCGCTTTCGCCTCGGCTTTTGCTTTCGCCTGCGCTTCGGCCTTCGCCTTGGCCTTGGCTTGAGCCTCCGCCTTTGCCTCGCTACGGCTTCCGCCTCGGCCTTCGCGGCCTCTGCTTTGGCTTTCGCATCCGCCTTGGCCTTTGCGTCGGCTGCTTTGGCGGCGCCTCGACCGGCCTTGTCATCTGGTTTTGGTTGTTCTTTGGGGCCACGTCGGTCACGACCGGCGGCTTCTTGTCGTCGATCTTGCCGACAGTGTCGTCCGGCGGCGGTGTGGCCTCGGCGACCTTCTCGACCAGCGGCTTCGGCTTTTCCTTCTTGCCGGTCTTCATGCCCGCCGTGACCTGGGCAAGCTGATCGGCGGAAATGATGTCGACCGGCAAGGATTCCTCCGGCACCGATTCGAAGGCCTTCGACGAAAACGACACCAGTCCCCACCCGATCACGAGGACGTGCAGGGCAATCGACGCCGCCAGTGTCTTGTCGACCTTGACCTTCAACCTACGTTCCCTGCTCCACTTCCGTCACCAGCGCGAGGCGCTTGAACCCGGCGCCCGACAGCCGACCCATCACTCGCGCCACCGTGCCGTAATCGGCCTTCTTGTCGGCCCGCATGAAGATGCGCTCGTCCATGACCGCCGCGTGCATCCGTGATCGCTGTCAACTTCGGCACCAGATCGTCCATCGTGACTTCGGTGTCGTTGATGAAAATCCGTCCCTGAGCGTCAACCGACAACTGCAGCGGCGTCTTGTCCTGCTCGAGGCTCTTGGCCTGGGTCTGCGGCAGATCGAGCGGAACGCCCACGGTCAAAAGCGGCGCCGACACCATGAAGATGATCAGAAGCACCAGCATGACGTCGACCATCGGCGTGACGTTGATCTCGGCCATCGGCTGTGACCGCCGCCGCCCTCGCCGTCCACCACCGCTGGAGGAGGCCGCTGCCGGATTCATTGCCATGATGGACCGCCCGTTTCCATGCCGTCTTGACCTCACGCCCGCTCGTCGATCTGACGTGAGAGGATCGCGGAAAACTCGTCGGCGAAACCCTCAAGGCGCTGGGCCTGACGATTCACTTCCGCGGTGAACTTATTGTAGAAAATAGTCGCGGGGATGGCGGCGATAAGGCCGATTGCCGTTGCGAACAGCGCCTCGGCGATGCCCGGCGCCACCACCGCGAGCGAGGTATTCTTCGATGCGGCGATCGACTGGAAACTCGACATAATGCCCCACACGGTGCCAAACAGGCCGACGAAAGGACCAGCAGAGCCTACGGTCGCTAACACCAGCAACCGCCGTTCAAGCCGCTCGATCTCCCGCGCGATCGAAACGTTCATCACTTTCTCGATCCGCATCTGAAGCCCGGCAATCGAGCGCGCCTGACTTTCGAAAGAACGTTTCCACTCGCGCATCGCTGCAACGAAACACGCCGCCATCGACTGTGTCGGCTTGGCCGACAACGCCCGGTACAGGTCCTCGATCGACTCCCCCGACCAGAAGGCCTGCTCGAAACGGTCCATCGCGCGCTTGGTGCGGGCGTAAAGAAAGATCTTGTCGATCGCGATCGCCCACACCCACACCGAGCAGGCCAACAGGCCCAACATCACCGCTTTCACGATCCAGTGAGCGTGAAAAAAAAGCGTAATCAGCGACACGTCGGTCGAAGCTAGGGGCAAGGCTGACTGCGCCACGTCGGCCGGATTCATGAGCAGTTTCCTCTCAACGCAAGATATCCCTTCGACGCGAGGCGCGACCTCAGCCGCCAGTTTCGCGACCACGAAGCGCGCGCAGCGTAAAAGCGCCGCGCAACAAGCCGGTTGAGTCACTTGGGGGGTCTGTCCAATGCCGGAGCCTGCATCCCCTGCCAACGTGTCAAAACGAGGGCTAACGGCGCGCCTTTACGGCTGTAACCAAACGCTAATCATGGTTAAGACCAGGTTACCAAAGAGGATTGAGGCTCTGAAATCCGCCTTATATTCCAACCCTTGCTCACCGTGAGCCAGTATCCGGCGGAGAGCGGGTGGACGTGGTCGCCTGTCCGGTTATCCTCCCAGGACGGAAGTCCAGGCTCGGCGGGCGTGTGGCGATGATCCGACGCCTGAAATCGAGAGAGGCTTCAGACCCGCAGATGAGAAAAAGCCCGCCTGTCGGAACAGGCGGGCTTTCCTATCGGTTGGTGGAAGCCGGGCAACATCAAAACCAGCGCCGGTCGCAGCGTCCGATTAGTGACTACTGGTCTTGCGGCCTATCGTTCGGCGGCGTCGGATGGGTGCGATGCTGCGCCATGAAGGCATCGAACTCTTCCTTGTCCTTGGCGTGACGAAGCCGTTCGAGAAAGTCCTTGAACTCCTTCTGCTCGTCCTCGAGCCGCCGCAGCGTCTCCATGCGATACTCGTCGAAGGCGCGGTTACCGCTGGACGGCGCGCCAAAACCGCGGAAGCCAAAACCGCGGCGCTCCATATGGTCCCGCATCCGGTCCATCTTGTACTGCATCCGTTGCATTTTGCTCTCAAACCGGTCGTTGCTCCAGCAGCCCATTTTCCTGCTCCCTAGAGTGAAGAAGAGAATTGCGAGACCGATCGGCCACCACACCATAAAGCCCAGCACGATCAGGACAATCCGGAATGGATGCCAGGGCGCGTCCGTGAAACAGCGGGAATACGGGGGCTGACCTTGGCCCCGCGCATTGTTGGGGCCATTCCAGCGATCGTAGTCAGCGGTGTGGGCCATAGGCCTTCTCCATGAACGGCGTCATGCCGCGTGAATGTAAATAACATTTACATAGCGTAACCCACTAAAGGCTTTTGTCAAGCGCGACTTTGCCTGGAAATGCCGGGTTTTGGCGGTGCCCCGGTTTCCCTCCGTTGTAAGGTCTCGTCACATTGAAAGCGGCAAATATTGGCGAGCAGATCGAAAAAAGCCTATCCATGAGAGGCTCTTGGCCGATTGCCGCGAGCGCAGGATAAAATCCAGTCCCCGGGATACGCACAGCTCGAATCGGCTGGTCAGGTCGCGGACTTGTGATCCCACGGCCCTCGCGGCGGCTTGGCCGGGGCGTTCGGGTCCTCAGGCGACCTGCGTTCGGTCGGAAAGCCGAGCCCTCGCAGATAAATCAGCACGCCGGCTTCGAGCAGATCTTCGGCGGACATCGGCAGCTTGCGCCGCGCCGCGTCGCCGCGGCCGAACAGAGAGGCTATGCCGTGCGCCAACGACCAGATATGCAGCGCCATCATCAAAGCCGGCGGTCGCGCGACGCCCGGCGGTGTCAGCGCTGCAAGCCGTTCCGCCGCAGCACGAATGATGCTAAAGGCGCGCTCGCTCGCGGCTGACAGCATCGGATTGACATCGGTCGGCAGCCCGGATTCGAACATCGCCGAGTAATAAGCCGGTTCGTTGCGGGCGAAGGCGAGATAGGCGCGGCCGACGCGCTCGAACGCGCTGACGGTATCCGGGCGTCCGTCATCCCATGCCTTGGTCAACACCGCCTCGAACTGCTCGAAGCCGCGTTGCGCGATGCTCGCCAGCAGTTCATCGCGATCACGGAAGTGCCGATACGGCGCCGCCGGACTGACGCCTGCGGAACGCGCCGCATCGGCGAAGGTGAAACCCGCCGCGCCTTTCTCGGCGATCAGGCCGAGTGCCGCCTCCAGCAGGGCCTCCTTCAGATTGCCGTGATGGTAGCCCCGCTCCGGGCGGCGATGGTCCTTGCGCCAACTCATGTGAATGGTTTTTACATGAGCACGCGGGAAACACCACTCGTTTCGTCCTGCTTCCATTCGAGAAGCAGGGCGAAATCCAGCATGAAGAAGCGCAAACCGTTGTGGCGAACCCCGACCTCCGGTCAAACGAGGCCGGCTCGCCGCCGGAAGTCGGCCAATGGCCGTGGCGGCTTGATGCGGAGCCTATCGGCGCGCGACCTCTGCGCGCAGCCGTTCTTCCTGTTCGCGCAGTTCCGGCGTGAACGCCTCGCCGAAATCCTCCGCGTCGAACACCTGACGCAGTTCGAGTTCATCTCCGGACGCGAAAGGCGCGCGTTTCATCCACTGGATCGCCTCGTCTTTTGAACCGACCTCGATCAGCCAGAATCCGCAGACGAGATCACTGGTCACCGGGAATGGGCCCTGTGTCACCACAGGTGCAGCGCCTGAATATTTGATGCGCGCGCCTTTCGAGGTCGGATGCAACCCCTCGCCCGCCTGCATCACACCGGCCTTCACCATCTCTTCGTTGAACCGACCCATCGCGGTCAGCATTTCGGTGCTCGGCATCTCGCCCGCTTCGGTTTCCTTCGTCGCCTTCACAATCACCATGAAACGCATCGCGATTCTCCTTCGATCCAGTGATCCAGGCCGTTTCTTGGCGGCCCCGCAATGAAGACGGGCGGACTGCGGCCTCTCCGACATGTCCGGTAGAAATTTTTCGGCGTGTGCGCTGATTCCTCAGTCGCCCTGCGGGAACATGTGGAAATACGGCTCGGCGTCCTTCAGCACGCGGGCATAGGACGGTCGCGCCTTGAGACGTTCCAGATAGGCGGCAAGATGTGGATGGCTGTCAGCATATGGCAGCACCCTGGCGGCATAGAACAACGCCGGCGCGGCGGCGCAATCCGCCATCGAGAAATCGTCGCCGGCTGCCCAGTTGCGCGATGCCATCTCGCGCTCGGCGATGTCATAAGCCGCGCGCATCCGCGTTTTCGCATCCTCAACGCCGTGCGGGTCCTTGCTACCGGCAGGCCGTAGCCGGTCGCCGACCACCTTTTGCATATGGTTGTGAATGTGCAGATCGTAAAAGCGGTCCTTCAGCCGCACCTCGCGCTCCGCGTCCCGATCCTGCGGGATGAACTGCGTCACGCCCGGATAATGCCTGTCGAGATACTCGATGATGATACTGGATTCCGGCACCACCTCGCCGCGGGCGGCATCCTGCAACACCGGAAATTTGCCGACACCCCACAGCTTCAGCAGCACCGCGCGCTCGTCCGGATCGCCGAGATCGACCGACACGGCCGTGAACGGCGTCGCGTTCTCATGGAACGCGATTAGCGCCTTGTGGCAATAGGACGACAGCGGATGCATGTACAGCGTCAGCGGCATGATGTTCTCCCGGTAAGCGAGCGCTTTGCAGCGCTGCATGTGATGACGCAAGACGAAACCATCACGCGTCGTCAAGCGCACATGAGCGCGTATCGCGCGTTTTCCGTCGCAACAAATTCCCGCCGCATTGCTTGATCACGCTTGCGTCATTGCTTCGGCCGCGGGGACAAGATGCGGGCGCAGCAATTCCAAGGGGTGTTCCGCGTAAACATCGATTCAATTTTGGCTCGCGCGCAAGCCGTGATGAGTCATGCCCGAACCACACTGGCCAAAACCAAATGGGGGAGGACATCATGACCGATGCCACAAAGCGAACGGCTTCCGGCACGCTCGCAGATATGTTCGCGCATGTCATGGCGGTGACGGCGCTGCTGGTGATTGCAGCCTGCGTCTTCTACGTGAAATAAGCGGCCGTCTGACGGAAGCAATCTTCTTCTACCGGGAGGAGCACGGATCGTGAAATCATGCCCGATGACACAAACTGGCCGTCTAGGGCGTCTGTCTTGTATTACGCAACGTTGCACCGATCGACCGATATACCTCGTTGTACTCAACGTTCAGACCGTCGATCTCGCAATTCTCATGCGTCATTCCAAACGCATCATTGGCAGATTTCTTGAGTTCTAGTCGAACGTACTCTTTACCGCGACTGCCTGTCTGCAGATCTAGACTGGTAACGTCGGACCACGACAGACGTTTCCCGCACCATAGACTTGAATCTGTTATAATGATGCGCGGTTTCGGATCATAGAAGCGCAAGATCAGAATTGCGATCGCTAGCACCTGGAAAACCATTGCCGTCAACGCAGTCAAGGCTACTCTTTTGTTGGGAGCATGCTGCCTGTGTCTGGTGAGAACCGCAAAAACAATCCATGAGGTAATGACCACCAGAAGGAGTAAGCCGGACACGCTCGGGTAAAAACTTGTAGTACCGATTGATGACGGCAAGACGGCGAGCCGCTTCTCTTAAAGAAACGGAACATACCAGCCCGCAGCGAAGGAGATCGAGACCAGCACAATCAAGCCGTACAGCTTTTGTCTTGGCCCCGTCTCCGCAGGAGCGATTGGCAAACCTTGTAGGGCGGATTTGACCGAAAAATAGCGACACGTCCACTCCGTCAGAACAAGGAGCACCACGATCAGCACGAGATAGGAGAGCGCGAAAAACGGCTGTGTTCCGTACAATAACTTCGCCGGATAAGTCAGCGCCAAGCCAAGGAGAACCCCGAAGGGACGTAAGCGGTTGGATTTATCACTGTATCGTTGATCGACTTCCCTCAGTGTCCTTACATGCTGCGCATCAACAACGTAGCCCTGTCGCGCTGGGCCGAATGGATAGTAGATTGTCCGCCCGGCATGGTCGATCCGCCAACGGACTGCTTTCGCAGCCAACGCCTGCGCATTGTCAGCAGAACCTCGTTCACAAGCGCCCATGCTGTCTTCGTACCAAGAGCTGATTAATCAGCACATTGGAGAGCCAATTCATTTTTCGATGCGGCTTTTACGATTTGGAAATCTCCGAGAGGAGTCCCACGCCATAAGCGGGCTTGAGTCAATTTCTTACGCCAGATCTACTTCGCCGCCTGCGCGCGCGGCGCGCTGTCTTTCACCAATCGATCCAGATGCATGCGGATATGCGCCGCCTCCGCCGAGGTATTGGCGAGCGCGATGGCGCGGTCGAATGCAACGCGGGCTTCCTCGTCGCGGCCGAGTTGCATCAGGTATGCGCCCTTCACGCCGAAGAAGTGAAAATAGCCTGACAGCCGCTGCTCCAGCGGCGAGATCAGCGCCAGCGCCGCTTCCGGCCCCTTCACCTTGGAGACGGCCACGCTGCGATTGAGCGTCACCACCGGCGACGGCTGCAATTGCTCCAGCGTCGCGTAAAGAAGATCGATCTGGCGCCAGTCGGTATCCTCCGGCTTTGGCGCGCTCGCATGAAGCGCCGCGATTGCCGCCTGCACCTGATAGGGGCCGGCGCGACGATGACGCATCGCCTTGTCGATCAGCGCCGTGCCTTCCGCGATCATCTTTCGGTTCCACAGACTGCGGTCCTGATCGTCGAGCAGGATCACCTCGCCGTCGGAATCGAAGCGTGCGGCGGCGCGGGCATGCTGCAACAGCAACAATGCCGTCAGCCCCATGATCTCCGGCTCGTTCTGGAACAGCCGCAGCAGCAGCCGCGCCAGCCGAATCGCCTCCTCGCACAGCGGCGCACGGATCCCGGAAGTGTCGCCGCTTGCCGAATAACCTTCGTTAAAGACGAGGTAGATCATGGCGGCAACCACGCCGAGCCGCTCGCTGCGCTCGACCGCGCCAGGCGTCTCGAAGGCGACGCCGGCCTTCGCCACCGCCGCCTTGGCACGGGTGATGCGCTGCTCCATCGCGGCTTCGCTGACGAGAAATGCACGCGCGATCTGCTTCACCGTCAGACCAGAGACGATACGCAGCGCCAGCGCGATCTGCTGCGTCGCAGGCAAATCAGGATGGCAGCAGATGAACAGCAAACGCAAAATATCGTCGCGGTAGTGCGAGCCGTCGAGCCGCTCGGCGATTTCGCTCTCGGCGTCGCCGAGGTCGGAGATCACAGTCGTCGTCCGGTAATTTCTGCTGCTTGCTCCGCCGCCGCACCTCGTCGAGCGCGGCGTTGCGGCCGACCAGAATCAGCCACGCCGCCGGATCGCGCGGCGGGCCGTTTTCCGGCCAGTTCCTCAAGCGCCCGCAAGCAGGCATTCTGGTACGCCTCCTCGGCTGTGTCGAGATCGCGGAAATAGCGCAAGAGCGCGCCGAGCGCCTGGGGTCGCGCCGCCGTCAGGGCCGCATCGATCCAGGCGACGTCGGTCATGTCAGGGCCCCTCCGGCATCGAACAGGCCGACGGGACGGATTTCATAGGAACCGCCCGGATTGGCCTTGCCGAGTTCCTGCGCCGTCTCCAGCGCCTCGTCGAGGTTCTTGCAGTCGATCAGGTAGAAGCCGAGCAACTGCTCCTTGGTTTCAGCGAACGGACCGTCGACGATCAGCGGCGGATCTTCCTTGCGCAAGCGTGGTCGCTGCGGTCGTCGGCAGCAGCCGTGCCACCGGGCCGAGCCGGCCCTGCTTCTTCAGCTTGTCCTGCACGACCGCAAGTTTCTGCATGACGGCGGCGTCCTGCTCCTTGCTCCAGGAGCCGACGACGTCCTCATTGTGGTAGCAAAGAATAGCGTAGAGCATGCCGAAGGTGTCCTCTCTTGCTCTCCAGGACGAACCAGTATGCCCGGAGCCGACACGATGGCCCAATAAATTCCCATTGTGGCCGGCAGATGTTTTCGACGGCAGCAAGCCGCACAGGTCCAGACATTCTTGCATTGCCGACGCGACGATTGATGTTACGGAAACGCGACTCCGTTTACTGGATCTTCCGGCTCACAACCGGCGATGACGGAGTTCCGTGTTTGTTCGCGAAAAGAAGTTACCCCCGCGCCGCCGCCTCGATATCGGCGATGACGATCTTCTTCATCTTCATCATGGCCTTCATGGCGCGGCTGGCCTTGGCGCGATCCGGATCCTGTCAACAGGCGCGGCATCATATCGGGCACCACCTGCCACGACACGCCAAACCTGTCCTTGAGCCAGCCGCACTGGACGGGCGCGCCGCCGTCCGCCGTCAGCTTGTCCCAGAAATAATCAACCTCGTCCTGCGACTTGCAGTCGATACTGAGCGAGATCGCCTCGCTGAACTGGAAATGCGTACCGCAGTTGAGCGCCTGAATCGCGTTCCCGTTCGAGCTCGAAGCCGACCATCAGCACGGTGCCGGGCAGGCATGGAGCCGCCTTCGCCATAATATGATCGTTTCGATGATTTTCGAATTCTGAACACCGAGACGTAGAACTTCGCTGCCTCCTCGGCCTGCGTGTCGAACAAAAGGAACGGGGTGATGTTGGGCATTGCGTGCTCCAGTTGATGTGCCCGGTTGATGCGAGGTCCCGCCAGCAAACGTGCAGGTTGCGCAACGGAATGTGACCCGAGGACGAACGGCCCGGCCGCGATCGACATCGGGAAGAAGATTTTTCTGGGTCCGTCATGGCCGGATCATTGCGGTCATCCGCGACTTTTTCACGGCTTGCAATCAAATCGCCGATGATCAGATTTGATCCGCCTTCATCGCCATCCGCAGCGGCTTGGGAATCGGCTTCGCCTGCCCGTCGGAAATGAAGGCCACCTTCACCCTGGCGTCCAGCAACAGCACCTCGCCGCGCCGCACCTCCTGATGCAGCGTGATCGAGGCGCCGCGGACCTCCAGCGGCCGCGTCACGATGTCGAGCACGTCGTCCATCCGCGCGGGTTTCAGAAACTCGAGCTGCATCGAGCGCACCACGAAGGCAAAACCCGGCGCCTCGCTTTCGGCCTCCGCGAACAGCGCGCGCTGGTCGGCGCCGAGCAGCCGCAGATAGTTGCTGCGCCCGCGCTCCATGAAGCGCAGATAGTTGGCGTGATAGACGAGGCCGGAAAAATCCGTGTCCTCGTAATAGACGCGGATCTTGCATGTGATGCCTGCCGTCGCGGATCGCACCGTCGAGATGTTCCGTCGGGGCTGCGGCGACGATTCATTCGTCCTCACCGCCCGAACAGGCCGAACTGCGACGGATCGCGCGAGGGTTCGGCGAGGCCGAGATGACGGAACGCGTGCGAGGTGAGCAGCCGTCCGCGCGGTGTGCGCTGCAGGTAGCCGCACTGGATCAGGAATGGCTCGATGATGTCCTCGATGGCGTCGCGCGGCTCCGACAGCGCCGCCGCCATGGTTTCCACGCCGACCGGTCCGCCGCCGTAGTTCATCGCAATGGTCGTGAGATAGCGGCGGTCCATCGCATCGAGACCGGCCGCATCGACTTCCAGCGCGCCCAGCGCATGATCGGCGATTCCCCGGTCGATCGACGTCGCATCGGCGGCGGAGGCGAAATCGCGCACCCGCCGCAACAGCCGTCCCGCGATCCGCGGCGTGCCGCGGGCGCGGCGGGCGATCTCGTTGGCGCCGTCCGCCGTCATGCCGACATTGAGAACACGGGCGCCGCGGCTGACGATCTTCTCCAGCTCATCCTCGGTGTAGAAATTCAACCGCACCGGAATCCCGAAGCGGTCGCGCAGCGGATTGGTCAGGAGCCCCGCGCGCGTGGTGGCGCCGACCAGCGTGAACTTCGAAAGTTCGATCTTGACCGAGCGGGCCGCTGGTCCCTCGCCGATGATGAGATCGAGCTGGAAATCCTCCATCGCCGGATAGAGCACCTCCTCCACCGCTGGCGAGAGACGATGAATCTCGTCGATGAACAAAACGTCGCGTTCTTCGAGGTTGGTCAGAAGTGCTGCGAGATCGCCGGCCTTGGCGATCACGGGGCCGGACGTGGCGCGAAAGCCGACGCCGAGTTCACGCGCGACGATCTGCGCCAGCGTGGTCTTGCCGAGACCGGGCGGGCCGACGAACAGCACGTGATCGAGCGCCTCTTTCCGCTTGCGCGCGGCATCGATGAAGATCTGCAGGTTGGCGCGCGCCTGCGCCTGTCCGACGAACTCGGACAGCTTCTGCGGCCGCAGCGCGGTGTCGCCGACGTCGTCGGCGCGGCGCTCAGGCGTGACGATGCGGGAGACGTCAGTCACCTCGCCAGCTCCTTCAAGCCGAGCCGGATCAGTTGCGCGGTCTCGGCATTCTCGCCCGCGCTGCGCGAAGCGGCTCGCGATGGCCGCGGCCGCCTGCGGCTGGCCGTAGCCGAGATTGACCAGCGCCGAGATCGCATCCGTCACCGGACGCGGCGCGCGCTGATCATCGATGGCGCCTGCGAGATGCACAATGGCCGGATCGACGTTGGCGAACGCCGGCGCCTTGTCCTTCAGTTCGGTGACGATGCGCTCGGCCACCTTCGGTCCGACACCTGGCGTACGCGCCACCGCACGCCTTGTCGCGCAAGGCAATGGCGTTAGCGAGATCGGCCGGCGATAGCGTACCGAGCACCGCGAGCGCCACCTGCGCACCGACGCCCTGCACCGTCTGCAGCAGACGGAACCACTCGCGCTCGTTGTCGGTGCGGAAGCCGAACAGCTTGATCTGGTCCTCGCGCACATAGGTCTCGATCGACAGCATCGCCGCCTCGCCCGGCGACGGCAGCGCCTGCAGCGTGCGCGAGGCGCAATGCACCTGATAGCCGACGCCGCCGACATCGAGGATCACGATAATCCTCGCCGTAGGAATCGATGAGGCCTTTCAGCTTGCCGATCATGCGCCCGCCACCTTCATCCGCAGCGCCGCATGCACCCCGGTGATGCGCGTGGGTGATGGCGATGGCGAGCGCATCGGCGGCGTCGGCGCTCTTCGGATCGGCCTTCGGCAGCAGGATTTTCAGCATCGCCTGGATCTGGGCCTTGTCGGCGTGGCCCGCGCCGACCACGGTCTTCTTCACCTGATTGGGCGCGTATTCCGCCACCGCGATGCCGAACATCGCCGGCGCCAGCATCGCGACGCCGCGCGCCTGCCCGAGCTTCAGCGTGGCCACGCCGTCCTTGTTGACGAAGGTCTGCTCGATCGCAGCCTCCGCCGGGCGGAACTGGTCGAGCACCCGGCCGAGCCCTTCATGGATCGCCAGCAGCCGGCTCGCCAGCGCCATGCTGTTCGCGCGTCTCCACCGAGCCGCAGCCGACGAAGATCAGCCGGTTGCCCTCGATGTCGAGCACGCCCCAGCCGGTGCGGCGCAGGCCGGGGTCAATGCCCAGAATGCGAATCGGTGAGGAGGTCATGGCCCATGTTAGCGCAAAGCATCCCGCTGCGTCCCCCAAGGGCTCCGGCTCTATTCGTTTCAACGCAATCGCACGGCCAAGACAGTCTCCCGAGGCGGGGCCATGATGAGCAACGTTGCGGCCAATCCTGGTTTGTCGAACCTTGCCCGTTCCGGTAACGACAAAGCTGTATCCGCCGTCCCGACCGATTGATCCATGTTCGGCTGAACATGGTCCGCTCGAGGACGGGATAGCCACGTCGTAAGGGCGGCAGATCCGTCTCCAAGACCGAGCCGAAGAGGAATCTCAAGCGTCATGCGGATAGCAGTTGCCGTTTTCTTCCTCTTCATGACGATCTCCGGCACCGCTGTTTCGGCCGATTCGCCAACCGCCGCGCAAAACCGGTTCACCTCCATTGCCAACAAGGACTGCACCTTCGCTCCGATCGGCGACGAGCCGGGCGACGAGGAAGACCAGCTCAAGACATGTCCTGGCGTCGGTGGCGCGCAGGTGCTGGTCAACGCCCTGGGAACTCGTCTGCGGATAGGCTTCCGCTGGCCGAAGGGGGCTCACCCGCAAAAGATCATCTGGGCGGTGGAAGCATGGTCCGCCGGATTGACCGTCGACTGGCGCGGATCTGGCAAGGGCGAGGAGTTCGAGCCTTATGCCGCGATCGTCAGGATGAAATTCCAGAAACAGGATTTACCGGTTGCGGGCGACCAGGTCCTCGCCGTGATCCGGGTCGCACAGGGTACCGCCTGCGTCATGGGAGCTGTTGACACCGGAACGAACCCGAATGCCAATGAAGCTGCGCATGCGCTCGCCGACGCAGCGGCATCGTTCGTATGCGGCAAAGACAAGCCGACGATCGGCGGAATGAGAACCAAGGCCGCGGAAGAGATTGTGCAAGGCATCGCTGAATGATGAACCGACAAGCATAAACCGCCGGTGCTGAAGCACGGACGAAAAGAGTACTCGCCAAGAAGAATTGAGGCGGTCAGTCAGGTCGCGCGTCGAGCTACCTTCAACCGCATTCTGACGGGGTTTTCACCACAATGAGCATACTGTTCAGAATCGTCCTTGCGTCCGTCCTCACGAGCCCTGCGCTTGCACTCGCGCAAGCGCCGAAAAAAACCGCCGCGTCTCCTGCCTTGGAGGCGGAATTCAATGCCTTTATCGTCAAGTTCCGGGCGGCTTTGAAAGCGAACGATCCGGCTGCCGTCGCCAGCATGACCAAGCTGCCTTTCATGGGTGACAAGGCGTACGCGGATGCCGCACAGTTTCGGGCGAAGGCCTATCCGGAACTGTTCCCCGCGAAAGATCGTGCGTGCATCCAGCGGAAGAAAGCGGAATACGGTCGAGATGGCGAGAACAACGACAACTACTTTGTCATCTGCGGCGAGAGCATTTTTACCTTCACCAGAACGCCAACCGGATTCCTTCTTACGGAGGTTGGCGTAAATGATTAGGCATGCGCCTTCAGCGAACGCGTAGCGCCCCGCTACTATGGTGGTTTCGAGCGAAGTGGAGTGGAAAGGTTCCAGGAGCTTGCGTCGACGCGTCGCAATGACGCCGCTTATGGTGAATTGTGACCTATGCGCTCACCGTTCTGATGAAATCAGAACGGGCGCTCCAAGCTATTTGGTGGTCGCATCCACTTCACCGGAAATGCCCTACAGCAGCGTGCCACTCAAGATCAGCAGCGCCACGCTGAAATAGATCATCAGCCCGGTGACATCGACCAGCGTTGCCACCAGCGGCGCCGAAGCGCTCGCGGGATCGAAGCCGGCCCGTTGCAGGATGAACGGAAGCATCGATCCGGACACCGAGCCGAAGGTCACGACGCCGATCAGCGCGGCCGCGACGGTCAGCCCGATCAGCATCCAGTGCTCGCCATAGTCGTAAATGCCGAGCTTCTGCCAGGCCACCACGCGGACCAGTCCGATGACGCCCAGCATGGCGCCGAGGATCAGTCCCGTCGGCAGTTCGCGCAAGGCCACGCGCCACCAGTCGCCGAGCCTGACCTCGCGCAGCGCCAGCGCGCGGATCAGGAGCGAGGTCGCCTGCGAGCCGGAATTGCCGCCGGAACTCATGATCAGCGGGATGAACAGCGTCAGCACCATGGCCTTTTCCAGCTCGCCCTCGAAGTGCTGCATGGCGCTGGCGGTCAGCAGCTCGCCGAGGAACAGCACGCAGAGCCAGCCGCCGCGCTTGCGGATCATGCCCGGCAGCCCAACCTGCAGATACGGTTCGTCGGTTGCCTGCCATGCCGCCGAACTTCTGCACGTCCTCGGTGTTTTCCTCGATGATGGCGTCGATGATGTCGTCGACCGTGACGATGCCGAGCACATGCCCGGCCTTGTCGATCGACAGGCACCGCCAGCAGGTCGTGCCGCGAGATCAGACGCGCGACCTCTTCGCGATCCGTCAGCGGGCGAGGTGGTGATCGGCGAGCGCGCCAGATCGGCGATCTTGGCCGAAGGCTCGCCGGCGATCAGCCGCCGCAGCGACACCGCGCCGACCAGCCGGCGGGTGAAGGCATCCAGCACATAGATGGCATAGACCGTCTCGCGGGTGCGCTCGACCTGACGGATATGCTGCAGGGTGCGCTCCACGGTCCAGGTCGCGGGCACGCTGACGAACTCGGTCGTCATCATCGCGCCCGCGGTGTTCTCCGGGTAGGCGAGCAGGCCCTCGATGGTCGTGCGCGTCGCCGCGTCGAGCCCCTGCATCAGTTCGGTGCGGGCCGGCTCATCGAGCTGCTGCACGATATCGGCGGCGATGTCCGCCGACATGTCAGCCAGCAGGATGATGGCGGTGCTGCCGCGGCAGCGCCTCGACGATCTCGGGGCCGAAATTCAGTTCCGGCTTGTCGAGGATCTCGACCGAAATATCGACCGGCAACAGCACCAGCACCGCGGCGGCGTCCTGCGGCTCGAGCTGGTTGAGAATTTCGACGTTGTCGGCGACATGGCCGTCGCTCAGGCGCGAGGCCAGCGCGAACACATCGAGGTCGCCGTCCGTTGTGGCGGTGTGGGTATCCGTCATAGCTCACCTTCGTGGTCTGCCGGCAACGGCAGGCCTGGTGAGCTCATCAAGCTCTCAGACCGGCGCCGCTGTCGGCGAGGTACGTGGCGAGGTACCTTGCAAGGTACCCGGACTGTCGCTTGGCATTTGTGTGGTGTTCCAGTGATGGGCGTGCGACCGAGGCCGCAAGCATCCCGCTTGGCTGACATGATCCTTCAGCCGGACGGCGTCAAGAAAAAAGCGCGATCACTCAGGTTCGGAAAATTGATGTGACCCTGCGCGACGGCAAGGCGCGCGCCTCAAGAAGCCGTCGTCGCAAGCATGTCCAGAATATCCTCCGGGAAGACCTGTTCGGTAGGCCTCGCGAGTTCGGCGCGCGACCACCAGCGATATTCCGCCATCACCTCGCGTTCAAGCTCGGTCCACGCCCCGCTGGACACGGCATGATAGCCGGTTCTCACCAGAAAGAACCGCTCGTCGGCCATCACACGCTCGCCGCCGATGAGTTCGAGAACGAATTGGCGCTGCGCGATTTCCGGTCCGACGCTGGCGACACGCAGGCCGGTCTCCTCCCATAACTCCCTGATCGCTGCCTGTTCGAAGGTCTCGCCATCGTCGACAGCGCCCCCCGGGGTCGCCCAAAAGCTTCTGTCCGCTGACGCGCTGTCCTTATGGGCGAAACGAAACAGCAGCAGGCGCTCGTCGGGGTCGAGCAACAGCAGCCGCGCCGCGGGGCGCAGACGCAGGGAGCCATGCGAGACCGCGCTCACCCCCCCAGCTTCGCCATCAGCGCGTCCGACACCTCGAAGTTGGCATAGACGTTCTGCACGTCGTCGTGCTCGTTCAGAAGGTCGATCAGCTTGAGCAACTTCTCGCCGGTGTCGTCATCGACGGCGACCGTGTTCTGCGGTTTCCAGATCAAGGCGACCTTGCGCGCCTCGCCGAACCTGGCTTCCAGCGCCTTGGCGACCTCGCGGAAGGTGTCCTGCGAGGCATAGATTTCGTGGCCGCCCTCGCCCGACACCACGTCGTCGGCGCCGGCCTCAATGGCAGCTTCCAGCATGTCGTCGGCCGAGGCCTTGCCCGCGTCGTATTCAATAACGCCGAGCCGGTCGAACATGAACGACACCGAGCCGGTTTCGCCGAGATTGCCGCCGGACTTGGTGAAGTACGAGCGGATATCGGAGGCGGCGCGGTTGCGATTGTCGGTCAGCACTTCGATGATAACCGCGACGCCGCCGGGACCGTAGCCTTCGTAACGCAGTTCGTCATAGCTCTCGGCGTCGTTGCCGCTGGCCTTCTTGATCGCGCGCTCGATGTTGTCCTTGGGCATATTTTCCGCCCGCGCCGCGATCATGGCGGCGCGCAGCCGCGCATTCATCGCCGGATCGGGCGCCCCCAGCTTGGCCGCGACCGTGATTTCGCGCGCCAGCTTGCTGAACAGCTTCGACTTCTGGGCATCCTGCCTGCCCTTGCGGTGCATGATGTTCTTGAATTGGGAATGTCCGGCCATCGGGCAGGTCTCTCTAAATTCCGGGGCGAGCCCGGCGGCGGCGCACCGGGCGCCATCGGCAAAAAGGTGTAAGCGGCGCGGCGTTATAAGCCGGGATCGCGCGGAATCAAAGACGTGCTCGCGACACCATCGAAATCGCGGTCGAGACCGCGCTCATAGGGTGAATCGCACATCGAAAATCCTTCGAAAGCGCCACTCACGTCCAGAACGACGGCACCGCCTGCTCGAGCCGTCCGCCGAGCCGCACCGGCGCCGATTTTCAGCGCGAGCCCCGTCGCGTCGTCGGTCTCGACCGCGACGCCGCTCAGGGTGGCGACGCCGCTCGCCGGCTCGAACCGGCCGCTCGGAATGCCCGTGGTGAAGCGGCGCAGCGGCTCCTCCTTCTGCATCCCGATCACGGAATCATAATCGCCGGTCATGCCGGCATCGCTCATATAGGCGGTGCCGCCGGAAAGGATCTGGTGATCCGCCGTCGGCACATGGGTATGCGTTCCGACCACGAGGCTGACGCGACCGTCGCAGAAGAAACCCATGCCTTGCTTCTCGCTGGTCGCCTCGCCGTGAAAATCCACGACGATCGCGTCCGCCGTCTCGCGCAGCGGACAGGCATCGAGCTCGCGATCGATGGCGCGGAAGGGATCGTTGAACGGCTCCATGAAGACGCGCGCCATGGCGTTGATGACGAGCGCGCGGCGGCCGTCCTTGGTGTCGATCAGCGCGGCGCCGCGTCCCGGCGTATGACGCGGGAAATTCAGCGGACGAATGAGCCGCGGCGCGCGTTCGATGAACACCAGCGCCTCTTTCTGATTCCAGGCGTGATTGCCGAGCGTGACAGCGTCGGCACCGGCGTCGAGGAATTCCTGATAGATCGCCTCGGTGATACCGAAGCCGCCGGCGGCATTCTCGCCGTTGACGACGACGAGATCGAGTTTCCAGTCGCGCGATGAGCGCCGGCAGATGTTCGTTGACCGCGGTGCGCCCGGTCTTGCCGACGACGTCGCCGATAAAAAGAATCCGCAACCTTATAAACTCCGGAAGTCGAACAGATCGGTTTCGGTTAGCACATAATCGAGCCGGACGTCGTGGGACAATGCCGGCACCTGCGGAATTTCCTGCACCGCGAAAGCAAGACCGATGGCGATGACGGTCTTATGTCGCGCGCAGATGCGCCAAGCGTGCGGTCGTAATAGCCGGCGCCATAGCCGATACGATGGCCGGCGCGGTCGAACGCGACGAGCGGCACCAGCACGATATCCGGGACGACCTCGGACGCAGTGGCGGACGGCTCGGAAATCCCGAAGGCGCCGGGCACCAGCGCGTCGCCTGGCGTCCACCGCGGAACGACAGCGCGGCGTTGCGCGCTGAAATCGCCGGCATCGCAAGCGCCGCGCCACGCGCGGCAAACGCTCTGCATCAGTTGCACGGGATCGATCTCGCTGCGGATCGGCGCATAGCCGGCGACGACTCGTTGACGGCGTGACATCGAGCGGCGGCATCCGTGCCGCGATCGCGACGCGCCGCACCGGCGCGCTCCTGCACGGATCCAAGGCATCGCGCCGAGCCAGTGCGGCGGCGCGCAGATTCGTCCTTGATCGGAGCGTCAGAGGAAATCGACATGCAGAATGTTTATAGCGTTTTGTAGCAAAGGGGCCCGGTTCGTTCGACGAAAGCGTCAAGACAAAAATCACGGAGCCAGCGTCCTGGTCCCGTCAGAAGCAGAGCCGCTAACAGTTCAAAGCGAGCGACATGGAACTAGAAACCCGGCAATGCAGACAAGTTTACATAGTCTGCGACTGCTATGGCGGGCATAACAATCGAATAGCGCAAAGGAAAAGTGCGAAGCCGCAATGGCCGTTGGAGCGCTCGATCCCGGAGTTCCCTACGAAAGTAGGTGGGCACCATATGACCGGATCCACGGACCCGGCCAGGGACAGTTCCCTTAAGGATCGATAAGGCCCCGGGGATATGTGGCTCCTGACGCGCGATGCAGCCTCGCATTGCGGAATGTAGGCGCGATGGGCAGCGAATGCCAGCTGCGACACGCTATCAGGCACGAACTTTCATGGTTGCTGTAAAAGATCTAGCAAACGCGCACACCTCGACCAGATCAGTGTTGAAGCGAGATACTTGTAGTACCGCGAACCGATCGAGAGTCAGGATAACTTACCCGATAGCGATGCCGCCGCCGACGGTGCGGTTCAACACCTGCGTCGTCTTCTCGATCCGCTGGGCCGCCATGTTCAGCGCGGCCGACAACCGCGTCTGCGTGGCGCGCGCGCGCTCGGCGGCCGCAGCGCGCACATCGCGCAATGCCTTGAGCTCTTCCTCCAGCGCGCGGATGCGCTGGTTGCGCATCCAGCAGTTCGTCGGAGGTCGTCAGCGCTGCCATGACCTCGAGCCGCTGATCGCCGATCTCGCCGAACTTGCCGCGCAACTCGCCGATACGGCTTTCCAGATCGCCTGCAAGCTTCAGCAACCGGTCTTCCTGGCCATCCTCGCAGGCCATCCGGTACTGGCGGCCGTTGATGGTGACGTTGACGTGGCTCATGGCTTCTCTCCCGCCGCCTCGAGCACGGACTTGATGGTGCCGATCGCCGCGTCGAGCTTTTCGGCGATCTCGCGATTGGTGCGCTCGAGCTTGCGCGTGCGCACCAGCGATCCGTCGAGCTCATCCGCAAGCCGCGAACGGTCCGCGCCCAGAGCCTGAATGCGGCTCGCTAGCTCGTCCTCGTTGCGATCCGCCTCGCGCCGTTGTTCCACCGCTCTTTCCAGCGCATCGAGCGCGGCCGTCAGCCGCCGAGTCGCAGCGTCGATATCGGCTCGCGCCACTATTGGCCGGTTCGGCACTGCCGGAACGATTGGCCGGTTGGTCGTTCATGTTCGTCCTGCGCGCCTTTCGGCCGGACGCCGGCCGGACTACAAAGCTACGGCTCGGCAAGCCTTTAGAGACCGAAATTTACGTGGCGGACGAGGCCAGCGCAACGCCGCCGCAAAGCTATGCACCGCAAAACATTCTCGCCCGTACAGGAGGGCCTCCCGCCCCTTGGACTCCGCCGACGCAGGTGCTATGCCCCCGGCAAGCTAGTTTCTACCCCCTTGGACACCATCGAATTCCCATGCAAACCGTTAGCCCTCCTCCCTATCTGGACCGGATATCTCCCATGCCGACCGTCGATTCCTCCCGTATGGCGAATGCAATCCGCGCGCTCGCGATGGATGGTGTTGAAAAAGCAAAATCGGGCCATCCCGGCCTGCCGATGGGCATGGCCGACGTCGCCACGGTGCTGTTCACCAAGTTCCTGAAATACGACGCCGCCGATCCGCACTGGCCGGACCGCGACCGCTTCATCCTCTCCGCCGGCCACGGCTCGATGCTGCTCTACGCGCTGTTGTACCTGACCGGCTACAAGGAGATGACGCTCGATCAGCTCAAGAATTTCCGGCAACTCAACTCCAAGACGCCGGGCCATCCCGAGAACTTCATCACCGACGGCGTCGAGACCACCACCGGCCCGCTCGGCCAGGGCGTCGCCACCTCGGTCGGCTTTGCGCTGGCGGAACGCCTGCTGGCCGCGGAGTTCGGCAGTGAAGTGGTCGACCACTACACCTATGTGCTGTGCTCCGACGGCGACCTGATGGAAGGCATCAGCCATGAGGCGATCGCGCTGGCTGGTCATCTCAAGCTCAACAAGCTGATTTTCCTTTACGACGACAACGGCATCACCATCGACGGCCCGATCTCGCTGGCCGACGACGTCGATCAGGTGGCGCGTTTCAAGGCGTGCGGCTGGGACGCAAAACGGATCGACGGCCACGATCCCAAGGCGATCGCCGCTGCAATCCGCCGGGCGCAGAAGTCCGACAAGCCGTCGCTGATCGCCTGCAAGACCATTATCGGCTTCGGCGCCCCCACCAGGGCCGGCACGTCCAAGGCGCACGGCGAAGCGCTCGGCGCGGAAGAACTCGCAGGCGCGAAGAAAGCGCTCGGCTGGGATTACGGCCCCTTCGAAATTCCCGACGACGTCCTCAAGGTCTGGCGAAGCGCGGGACGCAAGGGCAAGCGGCACAACAAGGAGTGGCGCGCGCGGTTCGCAGGCGAAGCCCGAGGCGGAGCGCGGCGAATTCAAGCGCCGCGTCATCGACCGCAAGCCGTCGCAAAACCTCGACGAAGTGATCCGCAAGCTCAAGGACAAACTGGTCGCCGAGCCGCCGACGGTCGCCACCCGCAAAGCCAGCGAACTGGCGCTCGAGGTGCTGGTTCCGGCGATGCCGGAACTGCTGCTCGGCTCCGCCGACCTCACGCCCTCCAACAACACCCGCACCAAGGGTCTGAAAGAAGTGCAGCCTGGTCACTACGACGGCCGCTACATCCACTACGGCATCCGCGAACTCGGCATGGCCGCGGCCATGAACGGCATCGCACTGCATGGCGGATACGCGCCGGCCGGCGGCACCTTCATGTGCTTCACCGACTACGCTCGCCCGGCGATGCGTGTTTCAGCGCTGGCGCATATACCCACAATCTACATCATGACCCACGACTCGATCGGACTCGGCGAGGATGGCCCGACCCATCAGCCGGTCGAGCATCTGGCGAGCTTGCGCGCGATGCCAAACATGCGCGTGTTCCGCCCCGCCGATGCGGTCGAGACCGCCGAGTGTTGGCAGCTCGCTCTGGAGCGGCCGAAGGGACCGACGGTTCTGGCGCTGTCCCGCCAGAACCTCACGCCGGTGCGCAAGACCGCGCATGCGGACAATCGCTGCGCGCACGGTGCCTATGAGCTGGTCGCGGCCAATGGCGAGGCGAAGGTGTCGATTTTCGCGACCGGATCCGAAGTTGAGATCGCCGTCGCCGCACAACAGCAACTGTCCCAGCGCGGCATCGCGTCGCGGGTGGTTTCGGTGCCCTCGCTGGAGCTATTGCTCGAGCAGCCCGAGGATCGCCGGCAAGCCATTATTGGCAAGGCGCCTGTCAAGATTGCCGTGGAAGCGGCTGTGCGCTTCGGGTGGGACGCTGTGATCGGGGCGGACGGGCTTTTCGTCGGCATGCACAGTTTCGGTCACAGCGCTCCTGCCAAGGACCTCTACAAGCATTTCGGCATTACCGCCGAAGCCGTGGTCAAAGCGGTGGAGACGCGCCTTGGTTGAGGTTGAGATTGCCTCAATATCAAAAAGGCGCTAGCTAAAAACCGTGGAATGGATTTGGCATTCGCTGCTCGGCCAATCATGGGCCTGGATGCGAATGGAGAAGCTAAAATTCCGCTGGCAACTTACATTTGCTGGCGGTCCTTGTGATTTCAACATTCGGAAAGATGCTCGCTGAAATGGGCATTCGAATGTTAAAATCGGACCGCTAGACATTACCAATGGTCACGGCCTGGCAGAACCGGGCGAAAAGGCGTCGACGCTGCGCGCGCAAAGTGTGGTTGCGCGCAGGGAACGTCACCCATTTGAAGGAGAATGAAGATATGGCAGTCCGGGTCGCAATCAACGGGTTTGGCCGCATTGGCCGCAATGTTTTGCGCGCCGTTTACGAGGCCGGCCGCGACGAGATCGAGATCGTCGCCATCAACGATCTCGGCCCGGTGGAAACCAACGCGCACCTGTTGCGCTTCGACTCGGTGCACGGCCGCTTCCCTTTCGAGGTGAAGGTCGAAGGCGACAGCATCGTGATCGGCAAGAAAAAGATCAAGGTGATCGCCGAGCGTGATCCATCGAAACTGCCCTGGAAGGAACTCGGCATCGACATCGCGATGGAGTGCACAGGCCTCTTCACCGCGAAAGAAAAAGCCTCCGCACATCTCACTGCCGGCGCCAAGCGTGTGCTGGTATCGGCTCCGGCCGAAGGCGCCGACATGACCGTGGTCTACGGCGTCAACCACGACAAGCTGACGAAGGACCATCTGGTCGTTTCGAACGGTTCCTGCACCACCAACTGTCTCGCTCCGGTGGCGAAGGTCCTCAACGATCTGGTCGGCATCGAAACCGGGTTCATGACCACGATCCACGCCTACACCGGCGACCAGCCGACGCTCGACACCATGCACAAGGACCTCTATCGCGGCCGCGCCGCGGCTCTCTCGATGGTTCCGACATCGACCGGCGCCGCGAGGGCGATCGGTCTTGTATTGCCAGAACTCAAGGGCAAGCTTGACGGCGTTGCGATCCGCGTGCCGACGCCGAACGTCTCGGTGGTCGATCTCAAGGTGATCGCCAAGAAGGAGACCACCACCAACGAAATCAACGAGGCGATGAAGCGGGCTGCATCACAGGAGCTGAAGGGCATCCTCGGCACCACGGACCAGCCCAATGTCTCGATCGACTTCAACCACGATTCGCACTCCTCGACGCTCCACATCGACCAGACCAAAGTGCAGAACGGCACGCTGGTGCGCGTGTTGTCGTGGTACGACAACGAATGGGGCTTCTCCAACCGCATGACCGACACCGCCGTAGCAATGGCGAAGCTGATCTGAGACCACGTGTCCGGGCGCATCGCGGCGCACGCGCCGCGATGCGGAAACCGGCGCCATTCAATACCGCAACTTTTCCTGCGTGGCGGTCCCGATTTGCGGCGCACCGTTGACGCGGCACCGTGTTCGGGACATCCAGACCATGACAAAATCCTTCCGTACCCTCGACGACGTTGATGTTAGAGGAAAGCGTGTCCTGCTACGCGTCGACCTCAACGTCCCCATGGAGCAGGGGCGCGTTACCGACACCACGCGGTTGGAGCGGGTGGCGCCGACGATCACGGAAATAGCGGACAAGGGCGGCAAAGCGATCCTGCTGGCGCATTTCGGCCGGCCCAAGGGTCCCGATCCCAAAAACTCGTTGCGGCCGGTCGCGGCGGAACTTGCCAAAGTACTCGGCAAACCGGTCGCGTTCGCCGATGACTGCGTCGGCGAGCCGGCGCAACAGGCGATCGCCGCGATGAAGGATGGCGACATCCTGTGCCTGGAAAATACCCGCTTCCACAAGGAAGAGGAAAAGAACGATCCGGCGTTCGTCGCCGAACTCGCCAAGCTCGGCGATATCTGGGTCAATGACGCCTTCTCAGCCGCTCATCGCGCCCACGTCTCGACCGAAGGTCTCGGCCACAAGCTGCCGGGTTATGCCGGACGCACCATGCAGGCCGAGCTTGAAGCGCTCAACAAAGCGCTCGAAGCACCGACCAAACCCGTCATCGCCGTGATCGGCGGCGCAAAGGTCTCGACCAAAATCGACCTCCTGGAAAACCTCGTCAGCAAGGTCGATGCGCTGGTGATCGGCGGCGGCATGGCCAACACCTTCCTGCACGCGCAGGGCATCAACATCGGCAAATCGCTGGCGGAAAAAGATCTCGCGGCGACCGCGCTTCGCATTATGGAAAAGGCCGAAGCCGCCAACTGCGCCATCATCCTGCCGGTGGATGCGACCGTGGCATTCCATTTCGCCGCCAACGCGCCGTCCCAAGCCTACGGGCTCGACGCTATTCCTGCGGAGGGCATGATTCTCGATGTTGGACCGCAGTCGGTGGAGCGCGTTCATTCGGCCATCGACGACGCCGCAACGCTGGTCTGGAACGGCCCGCTCGGCGCGTTCGAACTGACCCCTTTCGATCACGGCACCGTCGTCGCGGCAAAACACGCGGCAGCCCGCACCAAGACTGGAAAGCTGGTGTCGGTCGCCGGGGGCGGCGATACGGTCGCGGCGTTGAACCAGGCTGGCGTAGCCGGTGACTTCACCTATGTTTCAACGGCCGGCGGCGCGTTCCTGGAGTGGATGGAAGGCAAGCCGCTGCCCGGCGTTGAGGTGCTAAGGGCAAAATGACGCTGCTCCTCGCGGCAAAATGAGTTGCGGTGTCAGAAAACCGCAACTCTCATGCCTGCATGATCCTCAAGTTCCGACATCCTCATCGGAAGTCGGATGAGGTATGCAGGAGGAGCCGCTGATGAATCTCGCTGACCTCAACGAAGTGGCGCAGGCCATGGTCGCGCCGGGCAAGGGCATTCTCGCCGCCGACGAATCGTCTCCCACCATCACCAAACGGTTCAATGCCATCGGCGTGACATCCACCGATGAAAGCCGGCGCGACTATCGCGAGATGATGTTCCGCGCCACCGACGCCATGACGAAATACATCTCCGGCGTTATCCTTTATGACGAAACGATCTGGCAGAACGCGAAGGACGGCACGCCGCTGATCAAGCTGATCGAGCAGGCAGGCGCCATTCCCGGCATCAAGGTCGATGAAGGAACGCAACCCTTACCCGCATGTCCCGGCGAACTCGTGACCGTTGGACTGGACCGGCTCGCGGAGCGGCTAAAAAAATACTACGCCCAGGGCGCACGCTTCGCGAAATGGCGCGCGGTGATCGACATCAACACGGCAGGTCGTATCCCGAGCATGACGGCGATCGGCGTCAACGCTCATGCCCTGGGGCGCTACTCCGCGCTGTGCCAGGCTGCCCAAATCGTACCTATCGTCGAACCGGAAGTGTTGATGGACGGCGATCACGACATCGATCGCTGCTTTGAGGTCACGACGCGCGTACTCAACGTGACGTTCCAGGAATTGCGCAAGCAACGCGTCGCGCTGGAAGGTATGATTTTGAAGCCAAATATGGCGGTCCCGGGCAAAAAGAGCGGGGAAAATGCATCGGTCGAAGAGGTCGCGGAAAGGACGGTGCGCATGCTGAAGGCCTGCGTGCCGGCCGCCGTCCCCGGTATCGCGTTTCTGTCCGGCGGACAGTCCGACGAGGAGGCCACAGCCCATCTCGATGCCATGAATCGGATAGACAACCTGCCGTGGAGGCTCACCTTCTCCTACGGCCGCGCGTTACAGGCGGCGCCGCAGAAGGCGTGGTCCGGCAAGTCCGAGAACGTCGCAGCCGGGCAACGGGCGCTCATTCACCGGGCGCGGATGAATTCGCTCGCAAGCAAAGGAGAGTGGAGAGCCGACCTCGAGGAGAAAGCTGCGTGAGGGATTGCCGCCCAACCGCCTGTTCATGATTTGCCCTTGCGGTGCGACGCCGCAACTGTTTTTGAGGGTCGATGCCTGGATCACGGGCGCGGAGAAGGTGTTGCGCCCTGATATCGCGATGATTTTGGATCAGATCGATCCGAATGATGAACGTGATCTACCAGCAGGTCGAACGCCGCTAAAACTTTCCCCTGCTGCTCACGCTAAATTCGACGAAAATGTCCTGACATTGAGCCCCTCACTTTCACCTGTCCGGCTACCCGAGGCCCTTCCGATGCTCGCGAAATCAGCCCCCCTCCGGCCCGCGCCGCGTCTTTATCTGGCGACGCCGGAGATCGACGATCCGGCAAGGATCATGACGCCACTGGCCGATGCGCTGGCGTCCGCGGATGTCGCCGCAGTGCTGATGCGGCTCGCGCCCTCCGATCCCCGCACAATGATGTCGCGCATCAAGGTTCTCGCGCCGTTGATCCAGAACAGCGGCGCCGCGGTTTTGCTCGATGGCCATGCCGATCTGGTCGCGCGGTCCGGCGCCGACGGCGCACATCTCACCGGTATCGAGGCGCTGCAGGAGGCAATGCCGCCACTGAAACCCGACCGCATCGTCGGCGTTGGCGGCCTGTCGACACGCCATGACGCCATGGTCGCTGGCGAGACCGGCGCCGACTACGTGCTGTTCGGCGAGCCGGATAAGACCGGTGATCGGCCGTCCGCGGAAGCGATTGCTGATCGGCTGGCATGGTGGGCCGAACTGTTCGAGCCGCCCTGCGTCGCCCACGCCGCGAACCTCAATGAAGCACAGGTTTTCGCAGCATCGGGAGCGGATTTCGTGCTGGTCGACGACATCGTCTGGAACGACCCCCGCGGCGCGGCGCTGGCGCTCACGGATGTCGCAACCGCAATCAGCCAAGGTCACGGATCGCAAGGAAGCGCGCAACGTGCGGACCATCCTAAGGGGACGCCGGATGACCTTCCTGCGTCCTGCTGCCATCGTCGCCAGCATTCTCATGCTCGGGGAAAGCGCCCTGGCGCAGCTCCAGTCAGCGCCGGCGGCCGACCCGCCATCCGCCAGCAAGAACGTGAAGACGAAGACCATCAAGTCGGTCCCGCCAACGCCACCAACCAGGCCCGAACCGGACAACAAGGCGAACGCGCAAACCCCTGACGACCCGAATGCGGATCTGGTCTACGGCGCCTATCAGCGCGGTCTCTACAAGACCGCGTTTGATCTCGCATTGAAACAGGCACAGGAAAACAAGGCTCCCGCCGCCATGACCATGCTCGGCGAGCTCTACGCCAATGGGCTCGGGGTCAAGCGCGACTACGGCAAGGCAATCGAGTGGCACCAGCGTGCGGCCGATCTCGGGGATCGCGAAGCAATGTTCGCACTCGCGATGCTTCGCATCAGCGGACGCGGCGGACCGCCCGACAGGGCGAGCGCTGTAAAATGGCTAGCTTCGTCCGCCAAGCTAGGCCAGCCCAAAGCCGCCTACAACTTGGCCCTTCTCTACATGGACGGGCAAACGCTGCCGCAGGATTTCAAGCGCGCCGCCGAACTGCTGCGATCCGCCGCCGACGCCGGCACCCCGGAGGCGCAATATGCGCTGGCGACGTTCTACAAGGAGGGCAACGGCCTCGAAAAGAATCTCTACAAGTCAGTGCGGCTGTTGCAGGCGGCCTCGCTCGCAGGCAACGTCGATGCCGAAGTCGAGTATGCGATCGCGCTGTTCAACGGCAGCGGCACCGAGAAGAACGAGGTCGCCGCGGTATCGCTGCTGCGCAAAGCCGCCAGACAAAACAGCGCGATCGCTCAAAATCGTCTCGCCCGCGTTCTCGTCACGGACATGGGCGTGCCGACGGACAAGATCGAAGGCCTGAAATGGCATATCGTGGCGAAGACCGCCGGCAAGGGCGATCTGATGCTCGACGAAGCGATGGCGCAGGCAACGCCCGAAGAACGCGCCAAGGCGGAGAGACGCCGCCCGCAAATGGCTTGGAATCCAATGAACCGCCTTGACGGGAACCTTCCCGCAGGGCACCCAGACCTCATCATTCACCCGAGCTCAATCATGCTGCAATCCGCTCTCATGAACGTCATGGTCAAGGCTGCGCGCCGCGCCGGCCGGAGCCTGAAACGCGATCTCGGCGAGATCGAGAATCTTCAGGTGTCACTGAAGGGACCTGCGAACTTCGTGAGCCTCGCGGACAAGCGCGCGGAGGACATGCTGTACGACGAGCTCAGCAAGGCACGTCCCGGTTACGGCTTTTTCGGCGAGGAAGGCGGCAACCGCGAGGGCGCCGACAAGAGCCACACCTGGATCGTCGATCCGCTCGACGGCACCACCAACTTCCTGCACGGCATTCCGCATTTCGCGAATATCGATCGGCCTGCAGCGTGACGGCGTGCTGATCGCCGGCCTCGATCTACAATCCCGCCAACGACGAGCTCTACACCGCCGAGCGCGGCAAGGGTGCCTTTCTCAACGATCAACGGCTGCGCGTGTCCGGGACGGCGCCAGATGAACGACTGCGTCATCGCCTGCGGCCTGCCGCACATCGGGCGCGGCGATCATGAACTGTCGCGACGGGAGATGGCGGCCCTACAGCCGAAGGTCGCGGGCCTGCGCCGCTTCGGCGCGGCCTCGCTCGATCTCGTCGTTCGTCGCGGCGGGCCGCCTCGACGGCTACTGGGAGCGCAACCTGCAGCCGTGGGATATTGCGGGCGGACAAATCATCGTGCGCGAGGCAGGCGGTATCGTCAGCGGCATCCAGGGCGACGACGATCCGCTCACGACCGGCGATGTGATCTGCGGCAACGAGTTCGTCCACGCCGAACTCGTGAAAATCCTCAAGTCGCTGGGATAATAGCCCAGGCCAATGAAGGCGTTTGCTCGACACAAAGCGGTTCTGACGCCTGCGCTGCAAAAACTGAGTCAGCGAGGACAATGGTCATGGCTGACGATTGTTAGCGCGACGACGGAAATATCTCACGCATACCGCACCCGCTGGAAACTTAAGAGTCGTTAACCGCTGCCGTGACGCACGGAAACTCCGCTGGTTATTCCGCTGGATGCAGCGGTGCCGGCGGCCCGTGGATTTCCGGCTCGCCCACCGGCTCCAATCCGCTCTTGTCGCGCCCGAGCACGCGCATCACGACGACGAAGAACACCGGCACCATCAGCAGCGCCAGCACCACCACCGCGATCATGCCGCCCATCACGCTGGTGCCGAGCGCCTGCTGGCTCGCTCCGCCTGCGCCGCTGTGCGACGACCATCGGCAGCACGCCGCAGACGAAGGCAAGGCCGGTCATCAAAATCGGGCGGAACCGCAGCGCGCACGCCTCGACCGTCGACTTCGATGAGCGGCTTGCCCTGCGCGCGCAAATCCTTGGCGAATTCGATGATGAGGATGGCGTCCTTTGGCGGCCAGACCGATGATCGTAACGAGTCCGACGGTGAAATAGACGTCGTTGGCAAGGCCGCGCATGGTCGCCGCCAGCACCGCGCCGCAGATCCCGAGCGGCACCGTCAGCAGCACGGCGAGCGGAATGGTCCAGCTTTCATAGAGCGCGGCAAGGCAGAGGAACACCACCAGCGCCGAGAGCGCGAGCAGGAACGGCGCCTGCGATCCCGACAGCTTTTCCTGCAACGACTGGCCGGTCCATTCATAGCCGAAGCCGCGCGGCAGACGGCCCGCCAGCCGCTCCATCTCGGCGATCGCGTCGCCGGAGGTGAAGCCCGGCCGCGCCTCACCGCTGATGCGGATGGACGGATAGTAGTTGAAGCCGACGATCTGGGTCGGTCCCTTCGACCATTCGATCGAGGCGAACGACGAGAACGGGACCAGCCGGCCGCTGCTGTTCTTGACGTTGTAGTTGAGGATGTCGTGCGCACGTTGGTGCGGCCGTCACGGTCCGCCTGCACGATCACGCGCTGCATCCGCCCACGGTTGGGGAAGTCGTTGACATAGGTCGAGCCGAGATTGGTCGACATGGTATCGTTGATGTCCTGGAAGGTGACGCCGAGGGCGCTGGCCTTCTCGCGATCGATCACGAGATTGACCTGCGGCGCCGACGGCAAACCCTCGACATAGACATTCTTCAAGACCGGACTGGCATTGGCTTCCGCGATCAACTGATCGGTCGCCTGCATCAGCGCCTCGTAGCCTTTCTGGCCGCGATCCTGCAGGCGGAAGCTGAAGCCCGAGGAATTGCCGAGGTTGTCGATCGGCGGCGGCTGCAGCGCGGTGATCTTGGCGTCGCGCAGCGAGGACAGATCGCGGTTGGTGTCAGCCACGATATTGGCGGCGGAATCTTTCTCAGGCCGTTCCGACCAGTCCTTCAGGGTGATGAACGCTTGCGCCGTGTTCATGCCCTGCCCCGAATAGGCGAAACCGGTGAGGAACGTGACATCCGCAATCCCCGGCCGTTTGGCCAGATATTTCTCGACCGCCTCGACTGCCGCTTCGGTCCGGCCATGGGACGAATCCGACGGCGTCTGCACGTCGGTCGTGATGAAGCCCTGATCGTCCACCGGCACGAAGCCGGCGGGCAGGCGAACGAAGGCCCAGACGAGACCACCAACCAGCACAGCGTAAATCAGCATCAGGCGTCCGGTCCGCCTCAGCGACCAGCCGACGGTCGAGACATAGCGGCCACGCACGCCCTCCAGCGCGCGATTGAACCAGCCGAACAAGCCCTTGCGCGCGTGGCCGTGTCCGGCCTTCACCGGTTTCAGCAGCGTGGCGCACAGCGCCGGCGTCAGCGACAGCGCCATCAGGGCGGAGAAGGCGATCGCGGCGACCACGGTGACGGAGAACTGCCTGTAGATGATGCCGACAGAGCCCGGAAAGAACGCCATCGGCACGAACACCGCCATCAGCACCAGCGTGATGCCGATGATGGCGCTCGTGATCTGCGACATCGCCTTGCGCGCGGCCTCCTTCGGCGGCAGTCCTTCCTCCGCCATGATGCGTTCGACATTCTCGACCACGACGATGGCGTCGTCGACCAGAATGCCGATCGCCAGCACCATGCCGAACATCGTCAGCATGTTGATGGAGTAGCCGCATCAGCAGCAGTACCGAACAGGTGCCGAGCAGCGCCACCGGCACCACGATGGTCGGAATGATGGTGTAGCGGATGTTCTGCAGAAACAGGAACATCACCAGGAACACCAGCACCACCGCCTCGATCAGCGTATGCACGACCTTTTCGATCGAGGCCTTCACCACCGGCGTGATGTTGTAAGGGATATCGTAGGCGATGGTTCGCCGGGAAGAACTTCGACAAGTTCCTTCATCTTGGCTTCCACCGCGCTCGCGGTGGCAAGCGCATTGGCGCCCGGCGCAAGCATCACCGAAAGACCTGCGGTCGGCTTGCCGTTGAGGCGGGTGGTGAACCGGTAATCCATGCCGCCGACCTCGATCCGCGCCACGTCGCGCAGTCGCACCGTGGAGCCGTCGCGGTTGGCGCGCAGCAAGATGGAGCCGAATTCCTCGGGCGTGGTGAGCTGCCCCCGCACCAGACCAGCGCCGCGGTTTTCTGCCCGTCCCGGCTCGGCGGTCGCGCCGATGCTGCCCGAGGCCACCTGCGCGTTCTGCGCCGCAATCGCCTTGGTGACGTCGTCCGACGTCAGGTCGTAGCCGACGAGCTTGTCGGGATCGAGCCAGACCCGCAGCGAGCGTTCGGTGGAAAACAGCGTGGCGCGGCCGACGCCGGGAATGCGCCGGATCTCCCCGATGATGTTGCGCATCATGAAATCGCCGAGGCCGACCTCGTCGAGACTGTCGTCGGTCGAACGCAGCGTGACGATCTGCAGCACGTCGCTGGACGCTTCCTCGACCAGGATGCCTTCCTTCAGCACGACAGCGGGCAGGCGCGCCTCGATGCGCTTGATGCGGTTCTGCACGTCCACCGACGCCATATCGAGTTGCGGTGCCGGGAACGAAGATACGCGGTGATCTCGACCTGACCCAGAGAGTCGCTGGTGGATTCGAAATTGAGAATGCCCGAGGCGCCGTTGAGCTGTTCCTCGATCAGGCGCGTGACGCTGTTGTAAAGGTTCTGCGGCGAGGCGCCGGGATACGCGGTCGAGACCGAGATCGAGGGCGGCGCGATGATCGGATACTGCGCCACCGCCAGAAACGGAATCGAGATCGCGCCGATCAGACAGATGAACAGCGCGATGACCCACGCGAAAATGGGCCGGTCGATGAAGAAACCCGGCATGACGAGCTACCGCCGCGCGTCCGCGGTCTTGCCTGGCAGCGCTCCGGTCTGCCTCCGAAGCATCGGCTTCCGCCCACATCACGGGCCGAACCTTGTCGCCGGCCGTGAACTTCTGGAAACCTTCGACCACGACGCGGTCGCCCGCCTTCGAGACCGTGGCTGACCATCGAGTGGCCGTCATGGACGGCGCGCGTCCGGATCGGACGCACAATCACGTGGTTGTCGTCCCTGACGACAAAGACCTCGCTGCCGCCGCTGGAGTCGCGCTGCACCGCCTGCTGGGGAACGGCGATCGCATCGCTGTCGACGCCCTGCTCCAGCAGCACGCGGACGTACATGCCCGGCAGCAGCTCGCGGTTCGGATTCGGAAATTCGCCACGCAGCGTCACCTGGCCGGTCGAGGCATCGACCTTGGCTTCGGAAAACAGGAATTTTCCAGGCAGCGGATAGAGCGTTCCATCGTCCAGCACGAGGCGGACTTTCGCCGCGCCCGGTGCGATGCGCTCCAGTTCGCCGCTCTCGAATGCGCGGCGCAGATTATTGAGCTCGCGTCACCGACTGGGTGAAGTCGGCGTAGATCGTGTCGAGTTGCTGCACCGTCGCGAGACTGGCCGTCTCGTTCTGGACGACGAGCGCGCCCTCGGTCACCTGAGCCGCGCCGACCACGCCACCGATCGGTGCGACGGATGGTGGTGTAGTCGAGATTGAGCCGCGCCCGCGCGAAGTCCGCCTTGCGGCCAGCGACATCGGCCTCTGCCTGGCGCATGTTGGCGATCGCCTTCTCGTTTTCGGCCTCGGAGGTGGCGTGCCGGGCCGTCAGTTGCGCGATACGCCTCGCATGATGCGACGCCTGCTCGAATACGGCATTGGCCTTTGCCAGCGACGCCTCCGCCGCCTGCAATTCGACCTCGAACGGTTTCGGATCGATCTGATACAGCGAGATCGCCGGCCTTGACCTCGCTGCCCTGCTTGAACAGGCGCTCGGTGATAATGCCGGAGACGCGTGGGCGCACCTCGGCAACGCGCGTAACGGCGCGATGCGGCCCGGCAATTCGCGCACCATCGCATGCGGCTTCGGAACCACCGTGACGACGCTGACCTCCGGTGTGACCGCTTGTGACCGAAGCTTCGGCCGTGGCGGGCTCGTCGCAGCCGCCAGGAGCGGCGACAATCCGGCGATCAAAAGAGCGACGGACGTCAGTCGTGAATTAAATCTTGGCATTGGAACCTGGAAACCTCATGATTCGCAAGGCGCAATACGAACTCGCATTCCGCGAAGCGTGATGCTTCGCAGAGCTGATGCGCGAATCCGTGTCGATATCCCTGATGCAGTTCAGATTAAACGACAACGACTGCGACGCAATACGATTTGCGGCGGCGCAATGTCACACGACGCTATCGATCTTGAAGTCACTCCGATTTCTGCGGAGTCACACAGTCGTGAGTCAGGTTCCATTCAAATTGAAAGAAAATGGTAACGCGCGTTGCGTCTCTCGACGTGCGTTTGCATCGCCAGATCGCGTGCAAGCCGGACGCGGATCTGACGACAGCCGTCGTCATCCGATCGTGGCTGACGGCCCGACCCGCTGCCGTCCGCCGTGGGCGGATAATTCGATAAACGTGATGCGCGCGTCGAAATCGCGGCCGGTCCGCACATGTGCCCGAACACTCGTCAGCACGTCCGTGCTCAAGCCGCCCAAGCCATCTGCGATCGACCGTGCCATCGTCATCAAGACTTGGATAAGCGTCCATGCAAGCTCCTTGGTGGCCCGAAATGCTCTGTGGCCAAACAAATATGCCATGATTCAAACCCGGTTTCGCATTCAGGCTCTGTATCGGTAGGGCAAAACTGGTCGAACAAGCTATTTTTTCCCGGCAACGCTGTGCCATAATGCGGCTTGTCTGGACTTCCTCGCCTCTCCTTGATGGGTTAAGCAAGCTCACTCATGGCGCAAGGCAAGCGCCCCCCGCTCCGCACTGGAGATCGAACTGACCAAGCTGTCGCCGCCCCGGATATTCCTGGTGCGCATGCTGGTGTTTATCGTGCTGTGCGCGCTGGTGCTGATCGTTCTCTACAAGCAGATCATTTCCGCCTTCTTCGCCAACCCCGGTCTCAACGCGCTGATCGCAGGCGTGCTGACGATCGGAATCATTTTTGCATTCCGGCAAGTGATCCGGCTTTATCCCGAGATCGCATGGGTCAACAATTTCCGCATCGCCAATCCGGGCCTCGGCCACTGACCAGAGGCCGCGACTGCTGGCACCGATGGCCGCGATTCTCGGCGGCGAGCGCACCGGGCGAGATGTCGATCTCGCAGCAGACCATGCGGCATCTGCTCGATTCCATCGCCACCCGGCTCGACGAAGCCCGCGACATCTCCCGCTACATGACGGGCCTTTTGGTCTTCCTCGGCCTGCTCGGCACGTTCTGGGGCCTGATCGAAACCGTCGGCTCGGTCGGCAAGGTGATCGACGGCCTGAAGATCGGCGGCGATGCCGGGTCGCTGTTCGACACGCTGAAAGAAGGTCTCGCCGCGCCGCTCGGCGGCATGGGCATTTCGTTTTCGTCGTCGCTGTTCGGCCTCGCCGGATCGCTGATTCTCGGCTTTCTCGACCTGCAATCCAGCCAAGCGCAGAACCGCTTCTATACCGATCTAGAGGACTGGCTCGCCACCACCGTTCGCGAATATGGCGGCGAAACTCCGGGCTGATCCAGCCGCCGAAATAAAGACCGCGATTGAACGGCTTCGCGTCACCGTCGAGAAGACGGGATCCGACCATGACACCACCTCCGCAATGGCGAGCCTTGCGGAAGCCATTCAGGAGCTCGTCAGCTCATATGCGGACCGAACAGCAGTTGATCCGCGAATGGGCGGACGAACAGGGCGAGCAAAACCGCGAGATCAAGAAGCTGCTTCAGTACCTTGCACAGCCGCCGGAGACGACCAGCTGACCGTCCCGTTTACCCCGACCGCCGCTTCGCGACCGGCGCCTTCCTCCGCAGAGGGAGGGGCACAATCTTAAGAGAAACATCATGGCCCTAGCACGCGGGCGCCGGAACGAGAGCGGATTCAACTACTGGCCGGGATTCGTCGATGCCCTCTCGACGCTGGTGCTCGCGATCGTGTTCCTGCTGTCGGTGTTTCTGGTGGTGCAGTTCTTCCTGTCGCAGGAAGTGACTCGGGCAAGGACAAGGTGCTGGAGCAACTCAATGCCAGGATCGCGCAATTGAACGATCTGCTGTCGCTGGAAAAACTCGGCAAGATCAGCCTCAGCGACGAGGTCGGCCAGTTGCGCGCGGGCCTCGTATCGGCAGAGGCCGAGCGCGACCGGGTCAAGGGACTCTATGACGGCCTCGCCGGCGCGGGTAACGATGCCGCCGGCCGCAACAGCCGAACTGAACAAGGCGCTGGATTCCGAAAAGCAGATTTCGGCCCGCGCGCTGGCGCAGGTCGAGGTGCTGACACAACAGATCAGCGCGCTGCGCCGGCAACTGGCGGCGCTGGAGAACGCGCTCGATGCCTCCGAGAAAAAGGACAAGGAGTCGCAGAACCGCATCGCCGATCTCGGACAGCGGCTGAACGTCGCGCTGGCGAAGCGGGTGCAGGAACTGTCGCGCTACCGTTCGGAATTCTTCGGACGCCTGCGGACCATTCTCGGCAACCGGCCGGATATTCGAATTGTCGGCGACCGTTTCGTGTTCCAGTCGGAAGTCTTCTTCGATACCGCGACAGGCGACGCTGCTGCCGGAAGGAAAATCCGAACTCGACAAGGTGGCCGGCGCGCTGACCGATCTCGACAAGCAGATCCCGAGCGAGATCGCCTGGGTGCTGCGCGTCGACGGCCACACCGACGTCCGGCCGATCAACAGCCCGGTCTTCAAGTCGAACTGGGACTTGTCGTCGGCGCGCGCGATCTCGGTGGTGCAGTATCTGGTGTCGCTCGGCGTGCCGCCGCAGCGCCTGGTCGCCGCCGGCTTCGGCGAATTCCAGCCGCTCGATCCCGGCACGACCGAAGAGGCCTTCAAGCGCAACCGCCGCATCGAACTGAAGCTGACCGAGCGGTGAGGGCATGATCCCGAAAAGTGGAGCTTCCGGTTGTCGGATAAGATCATGCCCAAACAAGAGACCGAGACGTTCAAACTTCGTCCCTACGCGCCCGCCGACGAAGACGCCGCGATCGCGCTGTGGCACGCGACCTGGCAGCAGGCCTATCCCGCGATCGATTTCGCGGCGCGCGTGCCGTGGTGGCGCGAACGCTGGCGCAACGAGCTCGTACCGAACGCCAAAATCATCGTCGCCGAGCAATCCGGCGAACTCGCCGGCTTCGTCACCATCGATGCGGCGGGCTATCTCGACCAGCTCGTGGTCAGCCCCGCGCATTGGGGCGGCGACATCGCCGGCGCGCTGATGGATGAGGCGAAACGGCTGTCGCCGGCAGGAATTACGCTGCTGGTCAACACCGACAACGCCCGCGCCATCCGCTTCTACGAGCGCAACGGATTTGTGCATGGCAGGCGATGACGTCAATCCCACGTCGGGGCGGCCGGTGAAGCCATGGAATGGAAACCGTGACTACTTTTTTCCCCCTCCCCTTGCGGGAGAGGGTTAGCATCGCTTTCTCGACAATTTGGTCGTAGCTACAATCACTTATGTTCTTTCAGTTTAGCCTGCGGTATCGCAGGATACACATAGGTAGCAAACTCTGACGCCAGCGTGGATGATGCGCCGGACTTCCGATCGCTCACTTTGCGATATCTGGGCGAGCAGCGCCGCCCCAGCCATCGGTGTCCAACGAATGTCCAATAAACGGGCACGAGGGCGGGCGCGCACGAGAGTGGACAAGTTGACATGGGTATCGCCAATCCCCCTTGCGAATGACTCAGTCAGTACAAAGTGTTTCGAAGTCGATCGCAGACAGATGTGAAACGTCGACTCTCGGGTGACCGCGCGAGAGCCATGCGGTTCCCAGTATTGATTTCGGCGTCGTCTCTTAGTCAGCTTCTTTTAGCATCAGACTACGAATCTGGGGGTCAGGAGTTCGAAATCTGTTCTGGCGCGCCAATTAAATCAATAGCTTAGCTGGCGATGAAGAGAGGACGACGGTGGCAGGGTAACGCCTGGGGTAACAGAAGACGCCATCCCGCCTTTATGAGTCGAGGTTGCCGGGGTTGCAATGCGGGAATGCCAATCACGATACTTTCGCTTCCGGATCGGTTGGCGCCTCGAGCAATGGTCGTGGCTGGAATGCCCATAGCCTTTCCGCGATGCCCTGCAGGTCGCACCATTCCGACTGTATTAAGCACCTTTCGTCGGCGTAGTTCTTGGCCCCGCCATGTCAATGGCTTATCTAAATTTGCTAAAGCAAAAAGTCTTTTTAGGTAAGCGTTGGGTAAGCAAGCCGAAACGGTTCACCCGTTTGGATGCGCGGCATTGTTCACATCCTCGACGCCGCAGGAGCGCAGCAAGTTCTTGGAGGCTGTCACGACCGAGTTGGGAAGCATCGATATCTGTCTCGTCCTCGACTATCGAATCGCGCGCGCGAGTCTCAGCGCAAGATTTTCGCGCCGCCGAGCTTTAGCGCCACCGAGGCGTCGGGAAGTACGGTCGCTAGGTCAGCGTGGCCGGGTGCGTCGAGCATGTGGCAGATGAATCGAACGGAGACCGCAGCCGGGCCTTCGAAGGCCGATGTCGGGATAGGGTACCGTGCCTGGGCGCGCTGTAGCTCCCTCGATGCGGGATAGCGAAACCGAATGACCACGACATTCGCAGCAGCCTACGTTGCCCAAAACTCCAGGCCGAGACAGCGGGCATCAGCCACGTTTTTCTTGCTAGCCACCTACGGCGGCACAGATTTACACAAAGCATCGCGGCACAGGGGCATCAAGGGGCACAAAATTCGCGGTCGGGCCGCAGCTGCCAATGAAATCAATAGTTTATAGGGGCGCTAGACGTTGCTCTGTACGGCGCAACCCGATTTGCGCTGCCGGATAACGGGAATGTCTCTTCGACGGAATGCTGATCGCTGCGTCTCTCGCCTTCAAAGCTCTCGTAGCTGTGACAAAACGCCCTCCCTATCGAATTGCAGCGGCCTCGCGATGGTAGCATTCGCATGGCTGGAGCTCGCCGTTTGCATCACGGGCCCGGCCCGTATCGCATATGCTCTCTATGGTGCTCATGCTGCTACCCTACCGCCATCGTGCTGCAACTCAGGTGGCAGAGCGCAATTGATAGAACTGCAATGCAAGACGCCTACTGTACCTTTTCTTCTTGGATGACGATCCGAGTGGGTCGTATCGGGTGGATCGCACGAGGTCAAAGATATCCGCGCCAAGGCGGTCCCGTTGTCGGTGTACGCCAAGCAAGCCAAGGACGGTGATTGCACACGCGAAGGCAATTAGGAAGCGGGCGGAACGCTGCGGCGATGTTCCGTGTCCAGCTCCCGGCGAGCAGTGGGAATCGGTGATCGAGATGACGGTGGGTCGTCATTCCGAAAAGCCTGGCGCGATTTATCAGATGATCGAGGCCTATTTCCCGACCTTGCCGAAGATCGAGTTGAATTGCTGGCCGCGACCCGCTCGCCGCGATGGCCTTGGCGTAGGCACTGAGCAGCGGAACATCTGAGGGCAGGAAATGGCCCGCCGAGTGCGCGCTTAGGTCCGCGCCCACTGCAACACGATCTCTGTGAGATCGGCATCGACCTTCCTGCGATTGCGGGTGGCGCGTTCAGCGGTCTCCAGCGTCATCCCGGAGTCGACATTTCGAAATTTCAGCGCCTCGTGAACGGTCTCGCCTATGCGAACTTGCGGAGCTTAACGCGCTTGCGCTCTTGGGCACGACGTCGGGCCTCAGCGATCCTATGCCGCTTCTGCGAGCTTGCGATCGGCGTCGGCTGGCGGGCGGGTGAGCATCAGGCGGCGGCCTCGACTTCGTTGCCCCACGCATCCCACCCGGGGGCGCCGGCGCCGCGACAATTGCGACTTTCTGCATCTCGGCGATGGCCTCGTAGTCGAGATCGTAACTCTGCTTGCCGGGCGGCGCGAGCTTGCGAATTCGATCACGACCAGGCGAGCCGTCTTCTGGTGTTGTTCGATCCACTGGCGGATGCGATCAATCCCGCCATCGCGCGCGGCCAAGTATGAGCACAGGAAATGCGCGGCCAATCCGCCTTGTTGATGCCGAGCAACTTCGTCAACCGGCGCTGCATGCTGCGCTTATTGTCTTCAAGCGCGAGGAAGAGCACATATGCGCGTCTCGACTCCCAAGGTCTCCAACAGCCGCGCCGCCTCTTGGGTCGGGAAGCGGCTGAACGAGCGTTCGCGCAGTTGGAACCTTCGAGGCTCGCTAGAGTTCGTGATTCTCCGCAAAGACAACCGGATGGCCCTTCGTATTCCGACTTAGACAGTCGAGGGTTCGTTGGCGTCGGGGCGGCGTTGTTAACGTGCGCATGTGGCCGCGCGCACGCGCAACAGTCTGACGAACGCCGCTTAAAACAAGCGTTGAGAGCCATGAGCAGCACCAGCACGCTAAACCGCGTTCCCGCCCATACTGATGAAGAAATCAACCGCCAAATCCGTGCGGAAACAGAGCGGCGCCTCGCTTTTTTTGAAACGCATAAGGACGAGATTCCGGAGCGGTTGGCCGACCTGAACCGGGAGTGGGATATCGAGCGCACTCTTGAGGCCAATGCGTCCACCCTGGCCCTCGCCGGAGTTCTGCTGGGTTCTACCATTGACCGACGTTGGCTCGCCTTACCGGCCCTTGTTACAGCGTTCCTATTCCAACACGCGGTGCAGGGTTGGTGCCCACCCCAACCTATTCTCCGGCGCATGGGGTTCCGTACCGCTGAAGAGATCAATCAGGAACGATTTGCGCTGAAGCGGAGCGCAACGAACTCCTCCTCATTCCTTACCTCCGTTAGATGACTGTTCTCTGCCCTCTGCTGGGCCACGGTGCTTTCCCAAGCGGGCTTCCTGCCGCCGGGGCAGTAATCATGGCCGGTGAACAGGCGCGTCTCGTCAGGCAAGGTCATGATGTGCTCTATGCTCTTCCAGAGCGCACGAGCGCTGCCGCCGGGAAATCGGCGCGTGCCGTTCCGCCGTCGGGCATGAAGATGGTATCGTGGATGAAGGCAGCGTCGCCGACCAAGTAGGCTATGGACGCCAGGGTGTGGCCGGGGGTGAACAGCACCTCCACATCCATGTTGCCGATCTTGAACCGCTCGCCATCAGCGATGTACGCCACGCTGATCCCGGGCGCGCAGGGCATCACGCCGATGCGCCACGACCGGATGCCCGTACCGGGTATTCCTCGGGCAGATCGGCGAGCGGCTGCGGCTCACCTACGACGGCCGGCCCAACGGTTACGAGGGCCCGCAGCAGTTCCTGCGCGACCTGAAACTGATCGCCACCTCGCTGCGCGCCAACCGCGGCTTCCATGCCGGCTGGGGCAACGTGCAGCGGCTGATCCGCCGCGTGGAAACCTTCGGCTTCCACCTGGCCACGCTCGACCTGCGACAGCAGGCCGAAGTCCACCACCTCGTGATCTGCCAGGGACTCGACGATCCGCACTGGATGGCACGCACCCCCGCCGAGCGGCACGACCTGCTGGTGCAGGCCATCGAACGCGACACCGGCTTCAAGGTGGAGCTGGACGCGCTCGGCAAACGCACACTGGGCGTGTTCGAAGCCATCCTGCAGGCGCGGCATCGTTATGGCCGCGACGCCATCGGCTACTACGTGGTCAGCGGCACGCAGGGTGCCGACGACGTACTCGCGCCGCTGCTGCTGGCGCGCTGGGCCGAGGCCTACGACCGTACCTCGGGCGAAGTGGCCGTGGACATCGCGCCGATGTTCGAAGCCTGCGATGCGCTCGAGCACTGCGGCGAGGTCATGCGCACCTTGTTAGGCGATCCGCTCTACCGGCGGCACCTCGAATCGCGCGGCCGCACGCAGTGCGCCGTCATCGGCTACTCGGACGCCAACAAGGAAGGCGGCATCTGCGCCTCGCGGCACGCCGCGTATCACGCGCAGGCCGAGCTGTCGGCCGCGCTGGCCGCGGCCAATGAACAACACGTCATCTTCCACGCGCGTGGCGGCAGCATTGCGCGCGGCGGTGGCCGCGTGGACTCGCTGGTGCGCACCGCGCCCGCGGGCACGGTCAATGGAGTCCTGCGGCTCACGGAGCAGGGCGAAGTCATCAACCAGGGTTACGGGTTGCGGCCCATCGCCATGCGCACCCTGGAGCGTGCGTTCCACGCGTTGCTCACCGAGATCGGTGGCGCCGCGGACGGCAACACGCCCAGCCCCGAGCAGCAGCAGTTCGCCGCGCGCCTGGCGACCTTGAGCCGCCAGCATTACCGGCGCTTCATCGTCGCCGATCCCGATTTCTACGGCTGGTTCCAGTCGGTCACGCCCATCGATGTGATCGCGCGCATGCAGATCGGCTCACGGCCGGCGGTGCGGCCGGGCAAGGAAGGCTTCGAGGCGTTGCGCGCGGTGCCCTGGGTGTTCGCGTGGACCCAGTCGCGCCACATGCTGCCGGCCTGGTTCGGCGCCGGGGTCGGACTCAAGACCTCCATCGACGAACTCGGCATCGGCATCGCGCGCACGGCATACAAGGAATGGACGTTCTTCTCCACGCTCATCGACGATCTGGAGGCTTCCCTGGCGCGCGCCGATCTCGAGATCGCCGCTGCCTACGAAGCGCTGGGGAAACGCGCCATCACGCCTACGGCGCGCAAGTGCGCCAGGAATTCGAGCTGGTGCGCCAGCAGGTGCTTGAAATCAAACAAACTACCGCGCTGCTGGACCGGGACCCGACGCTGCAGCGGGCCATCGAGCTGCGCAATCCGTACGTGGATCCCATCAACCTTCTGCAGGTCGATCTACTAAGGAGATGGAGGGAAAGCGGCCGCCAGGATCGCGAATTGTTCGAAGCGCTGCTGGCCTGTACTGCGGGCATTGCCGAAGGCCTGCAAAGTACCGGATGATGCGTGCCAATGGACTCACCCTTCAGCAGCCCAAAGGATTCGGGCTTCCGCAGTCTGGCGGAGTTCTACCCTTTCTATCTCAGCGAGCATCGCCACCCCGTGTCGCGCGTGCTGCATTACGTGGGCACCTGGGGATCGGTGTTGAGCCTGCTGGCGCTCATCGCCACCGGCGAGTCGTGGTGGCTGCTGGCCGGGCTGGCCTGCGGTTACACCTTTGCGTGGGTCGGCCATTTCCTTTCGAGCACAACCGTCCAGCCACGTTCCGGCATCCTTTCTACAGCTTCGCCAGCGACTTTCGCATGTGGTGGGAACTGAACTTGGGCAGGCTCAAGTTCCGTGAACACGCCACCCGTACACGAGCGTCCCAAGGCGAGTTCGCTGCGGCCGCTGCGCGCGCTGTTGCCGTTCCTCGCGCCGTACCGCGGGAGGATGCTGATCGCATTGATTGCGCTGTTCATCGCCGCCGCGGCGATGCTGGCGCTGCCGCAGGCGCTCAAGAACGTCATCGACAAGGGCTTCACCGCCTCCAGCGCGGCGGCCATCGATCGGTACTTCCTGCTGCTGCTGGTCGCGGCGGCCGTGTTCGCGGCCTTCGCCTCCCTGCGCATGTACCTGGTGAACTGGATCGGCGAGCGCGTGGTCGCCGACCTGCGCAGCGCGGTGTACCGGCGCGTCATCCGCATGGACCCGGCGTTCTTCGAGGTCACCAAGACCGGCGAGGTGCTCTCGCGGCTAACTACCGACACCACGCTGATCCAGTCGCTGTCGGGCATCGGCCTGTCGATCCTGCTGCGCTCGACCGTGATCGTTCATCGGCTCGCTGGTGCTGCTGCTGCTCACCAGCCTCAAGCTGGCGCTGATCATCTTCGCGCTGATCCCCACGGTGCTGGCGCCCATGCTGCTGTTCGGGCGGCGCGTGCGCCGCCTGTCGCGCGACTCGCAGGACCGCATCGCCGACACCTCGGGACTGGCCGGCGAGACGCTTGAACGCCATCCAGACCGTGCAGGCCTTCACGCTCGAGGAACTGCACGGCCGCCGCTACGACGACATGGTGGAGAAGAGCTTCGACACCGCGGTGCGGCGCACGCGCGTGCGCGCCTGGCTGATCGCCGCGGCCATCATGACCACGTTCTCCGCGGTCACGCTGGTGCTGTGGCTGGGCGCGCGCGCCGTCCTGCACGGCACGATGACCGGCGGCGATCTCGCCAAATTCCTGAGCTACGCCATCTTCATGGGCACGTCGGTGGCGGCGCTGTCGGAGATGTGGGGCGAACTGCAGCGCGCTTCGGGCGCCATGGAACGCACCGTCGAGCTGCTGCGGTTCGCGGCCGTCGCATCATGATCCCCGCGCACCCGGTGGCGCTGAATCCCGCCGCAGCAGGGGCCGATCTCCTTCGAGCATCTGTCGCTTCAGCTATCCCTCGCGGCCGAACACGCGTGCGCTCAGCGATTTCGACCTCGAAATCGCATCCGGCGAAACGGTGGCCTTCGTCGGGCCCTCGGGCGCCGGCAAGAGCACGGTGTTCTCGCTGCTGCTGCGTTTCTACGACCCGGCCGCCGGGCGCATCCTCATCGACGGCGTCGACATCGCGCTCGCGGATCCGCAGGCGGTACGCGCGCGCATCGGGCTCGTGCCGCAGGAGACCATGATCTTCGGCGCCAGCGCGCGCGAAAACATCCGTTATGGCCGGCCCGGCGCCAGCGACACCGACATCGAAGCCGCGGCGCAGCGCCGCCGCCGCGGACGACTTCATCCGCAAGCTGCCGGAAGGCTACGACACCTACCTCGGCGAACGCGGCGCGCGGCTCTCGGGCGGCCAGAAGCAGCGCATCGCGATCGCGCGCGCCATCCTCAAGAATCCCCCCATCCTGCTGCTCGACGAGGCCACGAGTTCGCTGGACTCCGAGAGCGAGCGGCTGATGCAGGACGCGCTGGAGAAACTCATGCGCGGCCGCACCACGCTGGTGATCGCGCATCGCCTGGCCACCGCCATCAATTCAGACCGGATCGTCGTCATCGACCGGGGCCGCATCGTCGGCGTCGGGCGGCACGAGCAGCTGATGCGCGACAACGCGCTTGTACGCGCGACTCGCGGAGCTACAATTCGGCGAACGATCCGACGCCGCATGAATTGAGGAGAGCCCGACATGCCCTACGTGGATGGATTCCTGATTCCCGTGCCCAAGCGCAACCGCGACAAGTACCGCAAGATGTCCACGCAGGCCGGCAAGGTCTGGATGGACCACGGCGCGCTCGGCTACCACGAGTGCGTGGCCGACGACGTGAAGGTCGGCAAACAAACTTCCTTTCCGCAGGGCGTGAAGCTCAAGAAGGGCGAGGAAGTGTGGTTCTCGTGGATCGTGTACCGCTCGCGCAAGGATCGCGACCGCGTGAACGCCCGCGCCATGAAGGATCCGCGCCTCGCGAACATGATGGACACGAAGGCCATGCCCTTCGACAGCAAGCGCATGGTGTACGGCGGATTCCGCATGCTGGTCGACCTCTCAGGCGTCGACGTTAAGACAAGTCGCCCAAGTCCCGGTTTCATAAAGCTGAAATGCCCGGTCGGGCAAACTTCGACCAGCTACCGCGAGGCGCACGGTCGAGATGACAGCTGGCGCGAGCGTTTTCATTTCCGACGTACACCTCGGATCGAAGGGTTGCCGCGCCGGACCTGCTGCTCGAGTTCCTGAAGTCCGTCGAAGTCGACTACCTGTTCCTGGTCGGTGACATCGTCGACCTGTGGGCGATGCGCAAGAACTTCTTCTGGCCGCAGGAACACAACAACGTGGTGCGCACCATCCTCGGCAAGGCCAAGGACGGCACGCGCGTCATCTACATTCCCGGCAATCACGACGACGATCTGCGCGAGTTCTGCGGCTCGGTGTTCGGCAATCTCGAGATCCGCCGCGAGTTCGTGCACGTCACGGCAGACGGCCGCGAGCTGCTGGTGATGCACGGCGACGAATTCGACACCGTGGTCAAGTGCAGTCCGTGGCTCGCGCAAGCTCGGCAGCAACTGTCTACGACTTCCTGCTCGGCCTCAATCGCGCACGTGAACGCGGTGCGCCGCCTGTTCGGACATGCCGTACTGGTCGCTGGCGAGCTACCTCAAGCACAAGGCCAGGAACGCCGTGCAGTACATCGACAGCTTCGAGCAGGCCGTGGCGCACGCGGCGCGCAAGCGCGGCGTCGACGGCGTGGTGTGCGGTCACATCCACCGCGCCGGAGATCCGCGACATCGACGGCGTGCAGTACTGCAACGACGGCGATTGGGTGGAGAGCTGCACCGCGCTGGTCGAGGACATGAACGGCCGGCTCGCGTTGTGGTCCTGGCCCGAGGTTCGGGCGCGCACGCAACCGCAGGGTTCGCCGAAATCGCTGCCTGAGTTCCGAGTTCCGCCCGGAAGCCCTCGATCAGGGTCATCCACATCCCCCGTGGACTAACATCCGCGAGCGCAATGACAGCGCGCGCTATGCGGATTCAACTGGCCCTTGCGTCGGGCCAATACTCATATATATGGACTTATGACGATCGCAATTGAAGTACCGGATCCTCAACGTATTCACCGCCGGCGGCGCGCGGCTGTCGGGTAATCCCCTATGCGTGTTCGAAGACGGCAGTCAGCTCGACGCCACGCCATGCAGGCGCTGGCGCGGCAGATGAACCTGTCCGAGATCGACCTTCATCCTGCCGTCCAAGCGCGCCGCGGCGCTGGTGCGCATCTTCACGCCCGCCTACGAAATGCCGTTTGCCGGCCATCCGACCCTGGGCACGGCGCATGTCTGCCGCGCGCTGGGCCTCGGTGGCGACCAGCTGGGACTCGAGATGCGCGCCGGCATCATTCCCGGTGACTTCGCAACGGCGATCACTGGACGCTGCGCGCCGCGGCCGTCACCTCGCGGCTGGTGGAAGCCTCGCCGGCGGAGATCGCGCGCTTGTTAGGGCTCGAGCCCGGCGACATCGGCTTTCAGCCGCTGTGGGTCAAGGCCGGCCGCGAGCAACTGATCATCCCGCTGACCAGCGAAGCCGCCGTGCGTCGCGCACGGCCGAAGCCGGAGATGTTCGAGAAGTTGCACAGCGTGGACGGTGCGGGGCAGGCGCTAGTGTTCGCCTCGACCGGCGCCAAGAAGATCATGAGCCGGTTCTTCTTTCCCGACGGCCCCGCGATCCTCGAGGATCCTGCCACGGGTTCCGCCTGCGCGAACCTCGGCGGCTGGTTCATCGCCATGGGACGTCGTCCGCCGCTGGCCTTCGAAGTGTCGCAGGGTGAGCTCGTCGGTCGGCCTTCCATCCTGCAGCTCGAGGTCAACACCGACAACGAAGTATTCGTCGGCGGTGACGTGATCGAGATAGGATCGGGCATCTTGAATTTCTAAGGAGCGCTCATGAGCGCCGATTCCTACCACAAGCGCAAGGTGGGCAACCGCGTGCTTGCAGCCCGAGACCCAGATGATGGGTTACGGCTTCGATCCCGCACTGTCCGAAGGCTCGCTGAAGCCGCCGATCTTCCTGACTTCCACCTTCGTGTTCCGCAGCGCGCAGGACGGCAAGGACTTCTTCGACTACACCTCCGGGCGCAACGCACGCCGCCGCCCGGCCAGGCCGCGGGCCTGGTGTATTCGCGCTTCAACAATCCGAATCTCGAGGTGCTCGAAGACCGGCTCGCGTTGTGGGAAGGCGGCGAAACCGCCTGCGGTGTTCTCGAGCGGCATGTCGGCGATCTCGACCACGCTGTGGGCCTTCCTCAAGCCCAACGACTATCTGCTCATGAGCCAGCCGCTGTACGGCGGCACCGAAACGCTGATCGACCGCACGTTGCCGGCATTCGGCATCGGCGCGGTGCGCCGTAGCCGGACGCGATCTCGCGCGAGGCCGTCATGGCAGGCGCGCGTTCCGCGGTGGAAAAGGCCAAGGCGCGCGGCGGCAAGGTCGGGTTGCTCGTGACCGAGACGCCGGCCAATCCCGACCAATGGACTCGTGGACCTCGAACTGTGGCGCGAGGCCTCGGAGTGGATCGCCGGGCAGCAGGGCGGGCATCGTCCGCCAGTCGCCGTCGACAACACCTACCTGGGGCCGGTGTACCAGAAGCCGCTCGAACATGGCGCGGACCTGGTGATGTATTCGCTGACCAAGTACGTCGGCGGACACTCGGACCTGGTCGCCGGCGGCGTCGTCGGGCCCGAAGCAGCTCATGACACCGGTGCGCTCGTCTGCGCAGTAGTTTGGGCACGCAGCTCGACCCGAACACCTCGTGGATGATCATGCGTTCGATGGAGACGCTGGCGCTGCGCATGCGTGCCGCCGTCCGACAACGCCGGGCGCGTGGCCGGGTACCTCGCGCAGCATCCCAAGATGGCGAGCGTCAACTACCTCGGGCACCTCAAGCCCGGCGATCCGCGCGCCGAGGTGTTCGAGCGCCAGTGCAAGAGCGCCGGCTCGACGTTTTCGTTTTCGATCCGCGGCGGCGAAGCCGAGGCATTCCGCATGCTGGATGCGCTGCAGGTCATGAAGCTCGCCGTGAGCCTGGGTGGCACCGAGACGTTGATCTCGCATCCGGCATCGACCACGCATTCGGGCGTGCCCAAGGAGACGCGCGACCGGCTCGGCATCACCGACGCGCATGATCCGCATCTCGGTGGGCATCGAGAACGCAGACGACCTGATCGCGGATCTGGAGCAGGCGCTCGAGAGGATCTGAAGGGCAAGCATGCCGCTCCAGGGCGGCGCGGCAGGGATGAGATGCTTGGTCCAGTAGACATAAGAGTCAGGGGAAGCAAGGACGAACTCAAACCGATCGCAAGCGGGCCATTGACCTGTTATACGTCGCGTGATGGAGTGAAATCAGAAGGTTGCAAGGAGCTGATCGGTGTTATCCGTCACTATTGACGCAAACAAAAGCCGCATTATTGCGGTCTACTTATAGTTAGGCGTCATGCAGCATACCATGCAGCCACGCAAGCTCTTCGAAGGGCTGATAAGTCGGACGGTTGCCATGCGCAAATTCGATCTGAGCTGACGCTTGATAGTGGTCTCACCGGTAGTCCATGCGGGCTCAATGCCATTGCGCCGGTGCATCGGCGGTCACAGAGTCGGATACGGCCCGCCTTACGACCGAGTGGCGCAGTCGAATACGTTCGCTATCTCGACAGGCAGCGCTCTAGTCTCAGTGCCGCCTAACAAATCGCTGGAGCGGACGCGTGAGAGATAAAGTGCCAAGCTCATACAGCGGCGCGCGCGCCGCTCAGCTCAACCGTTAGACGACATGTCCGATGCGAGCAGCTGTCATCGACAAGCTCGCAAGAGCGAGCGTCCATGGCAGAGCATCCGCATTGGCGAAGAGATCCTACGTCGGATGGGGCCTGGTAGGTGGATCAACCTGGCGATCGTGATGCCCGCGCGGTATGTAAGCTACGCGCCCTACGTCGTCGATTCGGCAGCTTCGGTGAGAGCGCTTCCCGCTCGATCCGTGCGTGCAACGAATCGGGCTGCGAAGCCGCCAGATGGCGCGAGCGCCAGGGAAAGTGGCCGTCGGTGTCGCGCCAAATGCCGCCTAACACCTCGCTGGAGCGGACGCGTGAGGGATAAAGTGCCAAGCTCATACGTCGGCGTGCGCGCCGCTCAGCTCAACCGTTAGAACGCACAAATCATTCAGAGCGAAGATCGACGCAGTCTTGCTTCGATCGCGGCGCATCGAGTGAGCCGCACCTCGCAAGTTAGCAGCGACCAACGTCAGCAGGTCAACGCGCTGCTCGACCGAGCCCCCGAGATCAATCGCAAGTCCGGTCCAGCTATCACGTGCCTGGCCGATCCATGATTCGCGGTCTCGGCTCGCCGAACGTGGAGTTTCTGGCGGTTAAGGTAAGCGGTGTTGCGCCGCTGCGTCCTCGGCGGCATCCTGCGCATCAGCTTCGGCGAGAGCCCTTCGATCGGGTGTCACGGATGGGCGCGAAGCGCCAGATAGGTAGTGCCAAGAGACTGAATCGGCTTCGGAGAACCCAGACGTGTGCGTTCTAACACCTCGCTGGAGCGGACGCGTGAAAGATAAAGTGCCAAGCCCATACGTCGGCGTGCGCGCCGCTCAGCTCAACCGTTAGGCGGCATGCGATGCGCATCATGCTTCGCACTTATGCGCGAGCTGTCGCGGTCGACTGGCAGTTGCAGCTCGATGCGATTCCGAGCGGCCAGCGCTGCGAGTTGCGTACTGGTCCTGGTGCGCTGCAGTCGACTGCTCGCCATGGCTCGCTCGAATCGACGAGCGGCTGATCCGCGATGTCGCAAGCAGCGGTGGCATCGCGCTGGCGATCTGAGCTGCGCGGCTCACGCGTACGACGCTGCTGACGCGTGATCGCAGCTCTCGACGCGTCAGTGGCAGCGCTCAGCGGTGATGCTGTCGACATTCGCGCAGACGTTGGTGGCGTGCAGCGTATCGACAGCTTGTGTCGCGTCAACTGGACGCGTCAGTCGTGAGCGCTCGTCGGTCACGGCGCAGTGGTGCGCGCCTAACAAATCGCTGGAGCGGACGCGTGAGAGATAAAGTGCCAAGCTCATACGTCGGCGTGCGCGCCGCTCAGCTCAACCGTTAGGCGCGCATGATCAGTCGCATGCGCACGATCAGCTGCGCGATCGCACTTCGTTGCCGACGGCATCGCTCGCAGTCGTCGAGTGCTGCACCGACTCAGCTGTTCGATCAGCACTGGCGAGCGAGCGGTCGTTCGCAAGTCTGGCATCGATCGCAGCGTCTGGCTAGCACTCGTCAGCTCGCCGAAGCGGCTACGGCAAGCTGTGGTCTGCGACGCTGAGTTCGCGGTCGGCATCTGCGCTCGAGCTTCGGCGAGTGCGCTTCGATCTGCTGTCACGTGAGCTGCGAACGCCAGCGAGGTCAGTGGCGCATCGACATCGCGAGCTGACGTGCGCCTAACAAATCGCTGGAGCGGACGCGTGAAAGATAAAGTGCCAAGCTCAAACGTCGGCGTGCGCGCCGCTCAGCTCAACCGTTAGGCGGCAGTGAACGCATGGCCGACGTCAGCTCGAGCTCGTGACATCGTGCGTTCGCGCAGAGTTCGGATTGCGGTCTCTGCTAGTATGAGCTCAGCGATGGCACGACTGCGCGTGGTACGCGGCACGACGCTGAGTTCGCGCGAGCTCCATGCGAGCACTCGCTTGGACGTTCGACACGTGCTGTACGCACAGATGCCTGCCGTCTGGCGAGCATGCGACTCGCATGGCACTGTCCGATGACAGTACGACGGCATCGGCGTCGCTGAGTACTTGCAAGGCTTCTGGCGCTCGAAACGGTCGAGCAGCGTCAGATCGCTGATGCCGCCTAACAAATCGCTGGAGCGGACGCGTGAGAGATAAAGTGCCAAGCTCATACGTCGGCGTGCGCGCCGCTCAGCTCAACCGTTAGGCGGCATGCACGTGACTCACGCGTGCAGCCTTCGCATTGGCGCTCGCGCTATCGGCGACGTCAGTACGGCCGCATTGCGTCGTTGCGGCTATGTCGACTCAGACGAGTCGCATCTTGACGTGCGAGGTCGCTTGCGTCGACGGCTTCATCACGGCGCGCGTTGCGACGTCTCGCAGGCATGCTGGCCACCGCATCAGTCGCTCAGGCGCAGCTCTGATTGAGCGCTATGCCAATCGGCTGTGGCAATGTCGCTGGTCGCAGCCGATTTCATCGAGGCGCCATGACTGCGTCATTGCCGATCGACATGCTGGCGATTGCATTCTGGCCAGCTGCGCGTTGCATAGTCTGGCGAGTGCTCGGACTCTGTCGACGCGCCGATGCCGCCTAACAAATCGCTGGAGCGGACGCGTGAGGGATAAAGTGCCAAGCTCATACGTCGGCGCGCGCGCCGCTCAGCTCAACCGTTAGGCGGCATGCGAGCAGTGCATTGTCGATCGCGCGTTCTCTCGGCCGCAGTTACGCACTGCAGTACTTGGCGCTGGCCGCTGCAATCTCGGCATTCAGCGAGTTGCGGCGTGAGCGCCGATGCTCCAGCTCTGGATCGGATTGAGTTGTGACTGCTTCGGCTGAGCAGCTTCGGTGCAACGTCGCATCACATTCGTACATAGCAATGTTCGATCGCGCTGCGAAGCGTGATGCAGGTCGTAGTGCCGTCAGCGATGGTCGACGAGCATCGGCATTGCAGGCCGATTGCCGTGGCAAGCGGTTCGCCGTCATTGGCTTTGTACTGAGCGTATGTATCGAATCTCGATGCCGGTTCGTGGATCGCTGACGCGAGGCTGTCAGCTATGCAGAGTGATACGCTTCGACGACTCGCGTGCATGGTCGGGACGTGACTTCGATGCAGAGATTCGACTCGGAGTTGCGCTGTCGCGAGTGACGCGCCTAACAAATCGCTGGAGCGGACGCGTGAAAGATAAAGTGCCAAGCTCATACGTCGGCGTGCGCGCCGCTCAGCTCAACCGTTAGGCGGCATGAGCGCGTCACGCCAATGTCTCCGATGCTCCTTCCGCAGTCAGTGCTCCGCAGTTCACAGTTGGACGAGTCCTGTCGGCTTCGCGTCGGCTGACGTGGCATTCGGCGTCTGCTCCTAGATTGCCGGTGCATCGTAGCTCGTTCGCTCTTCAAGCGACCGACACGCGGATCGGCAGGTGCGCTAGCGATTGCCCGCGGTCTGGAAGCGGCGAACCTCTATTCGGCTGTTCAGCATCGCACGAGTCGTGCGCGCCTGGCATCGAGATTCGTTCCGCTTGGAACGTTCGTTACGCTCGTTCGGCGTGGAGTAGCGCACTCGGCTGGTGGATCGGTTGACCTGATCGGCCGAGAGCGTCGCGGATGCCGCCTAACAAATCGCTGGAGCGGACGCGTGAGAGATAAAGTGCCAAGCTCAGACATCGGCGTGCGCGCCGCTCAGCTCAACCGTTAGGCGTCATGGCATCGCAAGCCATGCACTGCGCTCGCAGACGCAGAAGCACTCGGCATGGCTCGGAGCAGCATCGCGTCGCCTGGCTGCGCGGTCACAACGGGTGCCGATCGTCGAGTCGCCGACGCTGTCGGCCTAGTTGCATATCTCGCTGGCGTCGCGAAGAATCTGCAGCGTGCGATAGTTCGCGGTGTGCTCGTATGCAGGTACGCTCGTGAGGCTTCGGCTCGCGACGATCATGCGTACTCGAGCTGAATCGCAAGTGGCTAGGCATGCTCGACTTGGTGGTCGTTGACGCTGTCGATGCGCCGTCTTGACGCCTAACAAATCGCTGGAGCGGACGCGTGAGGGATAAAGTGCCAAGCTCATACGTCGGCGTGCGCGCCGCTCAGCTCAACCGTTAGGCGTCACGTGAGTGCCTCGACAGTCCAATCCGCCGTCGGTTGCGATCGATCGCTGCGCTGCCTGACTGAGTCCTGCACGTCGAGCACGCTCGACGTGATCGACGCGCGCGGATGGCATTGCCGAGCTCAGCCTCGAGCGCGCTGCGTCGCTATCTGATGCTCGGAGACGGCAAGCGCTCGGTTCGCCAGCATTGGCGGACTGCGACTGAGCTCGATGCGGGTTCGCATGGCAGTTCTTGCCGGCAGCGGTCAGCACCTTCCGGGAGTGCGCACTCACATGGCGTCAGCGATGTGGCTCTGCGTCTTCGAGCGTGGTGGACGTCAGCCGTGCTCAGATCGCTGGCAAGCCTCGAGAGCAGTCGGCATGCCTTCGAATCGATGCGGCGAATTGGCAGGCGATCCTCGCAGGCAACTGTTCAGGGCTGAACGCCATGCTGACGCCAGTGACGCCTAACACCTCGCTGGAGCGGACGCGTGAAAGATAAAGTGCCAAGCTCAAACGTCGGCGTGCGCGCCGCTCAGCTCAACCGTTAGGCGTCATGAGCGCTACTGACCGCAAGACGCACCGCGCATCGCTGTCGCGTGCGCCAGTCTGGGACCGTGCTCCGCGATCTCGAGTCGACGCTCGACTGGCATTCCCCCTAGGCCCTATCTGGCCGCGAGTGAGCCGGAGCTGCTCTTCAGACGCTGGCGTTGATCATGCGCGTCTAGCCCAGGACGATTACTCGTGGCAATGTCGCTACGCCGAGATCGTGGCGCTCGCGTGCGATGGCAGGCTCTGTGCGTCCTGTCGCATGGATTACGTCGACTACTCTGCGGATCGAAATTCTCGTATGCGAAGCGCTGCAGCTGCGGAGGCAAATGAGCATGCAGAGTGCGGATTCTCGCGTCAGCACGATCGCGGCGGCCCTTGAGGTCGCGATAATGCGAGCTGACAGCCTAACAAATCGCTGGAGCGGACGCGTGAAAGATAAAGTGCCAAGCTCATACGTCGGCGTGCGCGCCGCTCAGCTCAACCGTTAGGCGCGCTGAATGGCACCGCAGTTGCAGCTACATCGAGCAGGCCGAGCAGTCGCCTCTTTGCGCCGCGTGTACGCGCCAGAGACGTCTCCGCGCCGAATGGCCTGCTCGAATCATGGCTGTGCATCGAAGATCGGGCGCGCCGAGTTGCTACTCGGCGATGGCGACCCCTCGCGTTTGCGGGCGGCCGACTGGGGAATCGCGCGCTGCCGAACTCCGTCGGTGCGCGAGCCGTTGGCTCATCCCCAAGACTCGTGGGGCGGTGTTGCGCCGTTCTCGCTGGGATCGCGGCATCGTGCCCGTGGCGCCGAACAACGCTGCCTGTCGGGACCTTGTCGGACACTCGCCGCTTGTCGTTCGGAGGGACTCGCCGCAACGCACGTCCGCACCCTCCCCTGGTAGTGACGATTATGCCCGAGATGCCGCCTAACAAATCGCTGGAGCGGACGCGTGAAAGATAAAGTGCCAAGCTCATACGCCGGCGTGCGCGCCGCTCAGCTCAACCGTTAGGCGTCACTGAGACGTACCGCTTCTCGCGACTATGCTCGGTCCTCGAGCCTGCGCTTGCGTTGTCGCGGGAACGTCCATGAGCGATGATCGATCAGGCCGCGATCAAGCGATACCAGCGTGCGCATTGCCCAGCATCGATGTCGATGCGTGATCGCCCAGGCAATTGCGGCAGCTCTCACTAAAGCCGGACCGTCAGCCAGTCGACTCCGGCGGCATCGCCAAGTCCCCATGCATCAGGGCAGGAGCCGACTCTGTCAGGCCTCGAGATCGTCGCTGCTCGTGGGCATTACGATCCGCATCTCAACGTCGCCGCATTTGTCGACCACGAAGGCCACAACGCTGAGATGGCAGATGTCCTAAGCTCGTCGAGTGACGCCTTTGGGACGAAGCGGCTGGCTCGAGTTGCGAATAGCGAGTAGCGAGTGACGCCTAACACCTCGCTGGAGCGGACGCGTGAGGGATAAAGTGCCAAGCCCAAACGTCGGCGTGCGCGCCGCTCAGCTCAACCGTTAGGCGACAGAGCTAGCTCATGAGCTACGACCTGATGGTCTTTGAACCAGGCGGCCGCACCACGCGATCCGGCAGGAATTCATGACGTGGTACCACCGGCAAACCGAGTGGTCGAGAGGGGCACGCCTATGACGATCCAACCATCTCAACCCCGTCGCTTCAAAAGTGGTTCCATGACATGCGGCAGTACTTCCGGCAATCAACGGGCCTTACAGGTCCGACGCCGATGATCCCCACGTTACGGACTACTGCATAGGTAAATGCGTGGTGTACGTCACGTTCGCATGGTCACTGGCCGAGGGAAGACTTGTGGCACCATGCGATCTCTAGCCATTAAATATGGCGTTGGATTCTTTGACGTCAGCGCTGACGACGGCGAAATATTCTATGAGCGCGGACCGACTGGTCAGTAGAACTAGGGTGTGCGGTGTGTGGCCTAACAAATCGCTGGAGCGGACGCGTGATGGATAAAGTGCCAAGAACAAACGACGGCGTGCGCGCCGCTCAGCTCAACCGTTAGACGGTAGGAACCAGCGCATGGCAGAGCACATCAGGCGAATGTGCGACGCGCTGCAAACGGAGCAGGACCTTGATGAGCTTCGGCGTTTCCAGCGCGAAGAAGATCTGTATCTCGAGTTCAAGCAGAAGCAGGATTCCCGGAACGGTGATTTGGTTGAATCTGATCGTAGGGCCTATTCGACAGCACTATCCGGATTTGCGAACGCAGATGGCGGAATGCTGATCTGAAGAATCGAAACTGCGCGAACCCAAGACGGAATCGATCGCGCTCACTGCTTAAAGCCATTCGCTCAAGCAGCCCAATTTCGCGCCCGACTGCTCGACTCAGTCTTAAACACAACACAGCCTGCCCCACAGTTACGTACGACGATTCGCATCAAGTGGTGCATAGCAATGGAATTTACTTTGGCCCCGGTTACGCAACAATCCGGTGTGCCAATACCCGATCATCAGGTTCCTCGGGTCGCCAGGGGCCCGACGTGCACGCGGCCGGCGACCAAATGGCTCAGCTCGCCGGCGCCGGCTTCAGCGCCCGCGTGACGAACCACGCCGACGTGAGCCCCACCAGCACGATGTGCCAGAACGCGTTGATGGGCAGCGTCTCTACCGGGTAGATAGGACCGTCCCGCGCGCGACAGCGGCGCGACCACGTAGTTCATGACGAGCATGAACACGATGCCGTACACGACGGCGACCAGCAGCCACTGCCGCGGCAGCAACGGCGCCTTCTTCAGGATGAAGTACAGCATCGCCGCGGCCGAGAAGCAGATGAAGAAGTGGAGCGCGATGCCGAGCAGCACTATCTCGAAGCCGCCCTCCCGCGCGGCCTCGCCGATGAGGCAGCCGGCCACACCTTTCCACGGATCCATCCACGATCCACCATTCATCAAACGTGTGATCGACGCGAACAGGAAGTCCGCGAGACCGGCCGTGAAGCCGGCGAGCAGCACCAGGTTCCGCGCGTGGTTGTTAGTCGTGGTTTCCGCGTTCATCGTCCACCTCCGTTCAGTTGAGGCGGAAAGCCTAACTCCGTTGGCGCGATGGGTTCACACGGTTCGTCGCTCTCTTCGTCGCGTCCCGAACGTGGACCAACCGTCTCTACGCGAAGACCTCTCCCATCCTCGTGAATCCGCCACCGACGTCCTAGGGCGGAATACGCGGTACGTTGCCAGCGCCATCGTCGAGCGTAGCGCGCATCGAGCCTTCGACGGTGCGCCGCGAAGTCGAATCAGCGGGCTCCACGGTTCCAAGGCGAGAGCACGGTGCTGGCCAATCCCGCCGACCCGCGCACCGCCACTGTGTTCGACAAGTCGATCCGGGGCCACACCGACCAGTTCGTCCTTAAGTTCCGGAAGCCGAAGGCAGAGGCTTGAACGCCATGCTATCGCTCTTTCTGTCGCCTTATTCCAGGTCCCAGTGCCTGGTCTTCCGGGTCGCGGTCTAGCGCGCCAAATCGCAGAATCGGGCGGTTAAGGTAAGCGCCGTTGCGCCGTTGCGCCGCTGGGTTAGCGGCGGCATTCTTCGTCTCAGCTTCGGCGGGGGCCCTTCGATCGGGTGTCACGGATGGGCGCAAAGCGCCAGAGATGTGGTGCCAAGGGACTTAAGTGGCTTTGGAGAACTCAGACGTGTGCGTTCTAACATTTCGCTCGAGCGGGCGCGGGCA
>CAWEBX010000006.1:0-150387 GCA_963807355.1 uncultured archaeon | reverse complement strand
GCCGGCGGAACCCCGAAGTCTTTCGGGCTGAGGATGAGATCGGCGAGCGTATAGCGGTCGAGCGTCGCTGGTGAACGCGGCCAGCGCTTCCCTCAACGGTGCTCGCAACGCGGCAGCGCGACGAGATCGGACAGCGGTTGTCTGCGGAAAAGCATTCCACAAGCGCGAAATCCGGCTCGGTCGCGCACAAAACGTCGCCGAGCTTGATCCGGTTCGGCCGTTTGGCAAGCGTAGAGCCCGCCCGACCTGCCACGCACGGCTTTGAGATAGCCCGCGCGCGTGAGCTGATTTGCCACTTTCATGAGATGGGTCCGCGAGATGCCGGTCTCGACACGCTCGCGGTCTCTTCAACCGTGATCAGCCGATCACCGTGGGTGGCCGCATACATCAGCAAGCGAAGCGTGTAGTCGAAAAAGCTTGTCAATCGCATCGGGGTCTCGCCGGCGGCACATCGCGTGATTTCAGCGAAAAAGATGAACCTGTCCGACGCCTTTCGCAAGTGTCGATACGTTGCATGAGAGCGGCAGGACGGTGCGTCTCGCCAGCCTTGGCACGGCGCAACTCGACGTCAGCTTGCCTTGTCACCTACAAATCGACCATATCTTGGGACGCCATAACTGTCTGGAGTTGTCGTCCCGAAAAGGTCACGAATGACGATGCCATATGAAACGATCCTCATCGTCGTTCTCGCGCTCCCCTTCGTCGGGAGCTGTCTTGCCGCGCTCCTTCAGAGCAACGCCCGCAATGCCGAAGCGTGGCTGGCCGGTGCGGTTGCGCTCATCAGTCTGGTGCTCCTGGTTGCGAGCTACCCCCGCATCGTCAATGGCGGGGTCATCCGACATACCGTCGAATGGGTGCCGGAACTCGGTCTCAATTTCTATCTGAGGATGGACGGCTTCGCCTGGGTGCTCGCCGCACTGATCACCAGCATCGGGTTCCTGGTGGTGCTGTACGCCCGCTACTACATGTCCCCCGCCGATCCCGTGCCGCGCTTCTTCTCATTCCTGCTCGCCTTCATGGGCGCGATGCTCGGCATCGTCCTCTCGGGCAACCTGATCCAGCTGGTCTTCTTCTGGGAGTTGACCAGCCTCTTTTCCTTTCTGCTGATCGGCTATTGGCACCAGACAGCGCAGGCGCGGGATGGCGCGCGCATGGCGCTGATCGTGACGTCGGCCGGCGGATTTTGCCTGTTCGCCGGCATACTGATCCTTGGACATATCGTCGGCAGCTACGACCTCGATCGCGTTCTCGCGTCCGGCGACGGATCCGCTCGCATTCGCTCTACATCCCGACGCTCGTCCTCATTCTCCTCGGAGCCTTGACGAAAAGCGCGCAGTTCCCGTTCCATTTCTGGCTGCCACAGGCGATGGCGGCGCCGACGCCCGTTTCAGCCTATCTTCATTCCGCCACGATGGTCAAAGGCGGGGTTTTCTTCTGGTGCGGCTCTGGCCTGCACTGGGCGGCACAAACGAGTGGCTATGGCTCGTGGGTTCGGCGGGACTTATCAGTTTCATACTCGGCGCGTTCATTGCTCTTTTCCAGCAGGATATGAAAGGGCTGCTCGCCTACTCGACCATCAGTCACCTCGGGCTGATCACTCTGCTCATCGGCCTCAACTCACCGCTCGGACAGGTCGCCGCCATCTTTCACATCATGAACCATGCGACGTTCAAGGCGTCGTTGTTCATGGCGGCCGGGATCATCGACCACGAAACCGGCACCCGCGACCTGCGCCGCCTGAGCGGCCTGCGGCGCTTCATGCCGATCACGGCAACGCTCGCGATGGTCGCTGCCGCCGCCATGGCTGGCGTCCCGTTGTTGAACGGCTTCTTGTCCAAGGAGATGTTTTTCGCCGAGACAATCGAAACTCACGACAACTCGTTGCTGGATCAGGCGCTGCCCTACATCGTCACAATGGCCAGCATGTTCACGGTCGCTTACTCGCTGCGGTTCATAGCCGAAGTATTTTTCGGTCCGCCACCGCGAGAGCTGTCACGCACACCGCATGAACCGCCGTTCCTGATGCGCTTTCCCGCCGGGCTCCTCGTCCTCGCGTGTCTCCTTGTCGGCATTGTGCCCAGCCTTACAATCGGCCCCCTGCTCCGAACCGCGCTCCACGCTGTCCTCGGCGACGCCATTCCGACTTACAGCCTTGCGATCTGGCACGGCTTTACTCCCGAGTTCCTGATGAGCCTGGTCGCGATTTCCGGCGGCGTGGCCATCTACTTGACGTTCCGGTCATATCTGCTCGTTGCTGAAGGACCGCCGCTGCTGCGGCACATCAAAGGTCAGCGCATTTTCGACCGCGTGCTCGTCGCCGTCTCGTGGCAGTTCGCAAGACGGTTAGAGGAATTGCTTGGCACGCGCGGCTTGCAGCCCCAGTTGCGGCTGCTGTTCTGCGCGGCTTTGCTGGTCGGCTTGGCGCCGGTGTTCGCGCATGGAATCGAGTTTGGGAGAGACGCCGCGAACGTCTTTCGATGTCGCATTCGCAGTGATCTGGGCTATCGGAGGCGCCTGCGCGCTGGCCGCGGCTTACCACGGCAAATTCCATCGCTTTGCGGCTCTCATTTTCGTCGGCGGCGCCGGTCTGGTGACGTGCGTCAGCTTCGTTTGGCTGGCCGCGTCCGATCTCGCACTAACCCAACTGGTGGTCGAGACCGTCACCACTGTTTTGCTCCTTCTCGGGCTGCGTTGGCTGCCGAAACGCATCGAGAAATTTTCCGCGGCTGACGCGCCGGAACGCGATTCCAATTGGCGCCGCTTCCGCGACATCGGCATCGCGACCGCGTTCGGAGCCGGTTTGGGGGCGCTGGCCTACGCGGTCATGACACGAGCCGAGCCTGACAGCATCGCGCTGTTCTTTGTCGAGAACGCATACGCGCTAGGCGGCGGGACCAACATTGTAAATGTCATCCTCGTAGACTTTCGCGCGTTCGACACGTTCGGCGAGATCACCGTGCTCGGCATCGTCGCGCTTACCGTCTATGCCTTGCTGCGGCGATTTCGGCCTGCTGCCGAAAGCATTCCCGTTCCGGAGCAGCAGCACAGTCAAGATCTCTACGATGAGGCTCAACCCACTCGTGAGAAGGGTGACACGCTCAAGAGCGCGATGGCCGTCCCTCGGCTCATGATGGCGATGCTTTTCCCAGTGATTTGCACGACCGCGATTTTCCTCCTTCTGCGGGGGCACGACCTGCCCGGGGGCGGATTTGTCGCGGGCATCACGATGGCCGTGGCATTCATTCTCCAGTACATCGCTCGCGGAACCACCTGGACGGAGGCACATCTGCGCATTCTGCCTGTGCACTGGATGGGCGCGGGCCTACTCATAACGGCCTGCGTGGGAGCGGCCGCCTGGTTGTTCGAACGGCCTTTCCTGAGTTCGTCGTTCTCATACCTCGAAGTTCCCTGGATCGGCTCGATTCCCGTGGCGAGTGCGCTGCTATTCGACATTGGCGTATTTGCATTGGTCGTCGGCGCCACCGTCCTGATGTTGATCGCGATCGCGCATCAGACCGTGCGCAGTCATCGGACGCCTTCCAGCCGTGCATCCGGTGCCCGCCTCTCCAACGGCTGAGGTGGGGTAGTGGAGGTCGTACTTGCTATTGGCATCGGCGTGCTTGCGGGTTCCGGCGTTTGGCTGCTGCTTCGACCGCGCACGTTTCAGGTGATCATCGGCCTGTCATTACTCTCTTACGCGGTCAATCTTTTCATTGTCGCGATGGGGCGGCTTAAAATCGACGCCGCTCCGATCCTGGGTTCGCATGCGGCTATGACATGACGGGTCTTCCGGATCCGTTACCGCAAGCACTCGTTCTGACGGCCATCGTCATCAGCTTCGCGACCACTGCGCTATTTCTGGTCGTGCTGCTCGCATCCCGCGGTCTGACGGGAACCGACCACGTCGACGGACGGGAGCCGTAGTCGTGAACCATCTGATGATCGCACCGATCGTGCTGCCGCTGTTCGCCGCCGCGATCATGTTGGCTCTTGGAGGAGAGCAACGCCGCAACGTCAGCGCCGCACTTAATATCGTGACGACGTTCGCGCTGGTGGCGATTTCCATCATACTGCTGCGCGCCGCCGATGTTGCCCCGACGGGCGTCGCGGGCGTCTATCGTCTGGGCGACTGGCCCGCCCCTTTCGCCATCGTGCTCGTTGTGGATCGGCTGGCCACGCTCATGCTGCTGCTCACCAGTCTCCTCGCAGCAGCGGCGGCTGTATTCTCTCTGGCGCGCTGGCACCGCGCGGGGGTGCTATTCCATCCCTTATTTCAGCTCCTGCTGATGGGAATCAACGGTGCTTTCCTCACTGGCGATCTCTTCAACCTGTTTGTTTTCGTCGAGGTCCTGCTTGCGGCTTCCTACGGTCTGGCGCTGCACGGCTCGGGATCGGCCAGGGTCAAGGCCGGGTTACATTATATCGTTGTCAACCTCGCGGCGTCGCTGCTGTTTCTGATCGGCGTCAGCCTGATCTACGGCGTGACCGGCACGCTCAACATGGCGGATCTGGCCACGCGCATTCCGGCGATCCGCGCGGAGGACCGCGGGCTGCTGGAGGCAGGAGCGGGCATCCTGGGCATTGCGTTTCTCGTCAAGGCCGGAATGTGGCCGCTGTGCTTTTGGCTCCCCAGCACCTATGCGGCCGCGCCGCCGCCGGTGGCGGCGATTTTCGCCGTCCTGACGAAGGTCGGCGCCTACATCGTTCTGCGGCTATCGCTGCTGTTGTTCGGTGATGATGCGGGAGCGTCGGCGCAATTCGGCGATCAGTTGCTGCTGCTGGGCGGCATGGCGACCGTGGCGTTCGGCGCGATCGGGAGCCTCGCGTCGCAGGACATGGCGCGGCTCGCCGCCTTTTCGGTGCTGGTATCGTCAGGCACAATACTCGCCGCCATCGGTTTGGGACAAGTGGGCGTGACCGGCGCTGCCCTGTTCTACCTGATCAGTTCGACGCTCGGCCTGGGTGCATTCTTTCTTCTGATCGAACTGGTCGAGCGTGGCCGCGAACCGGGTGCTGACGTGCTTGCGGTAACCCGGGAACTCTATGGCGATGAGGATGATTCGGAGATTTTGCCGGAAACCGGAATTGCGATCCCGGCGACGATCGGCATCCTTGGTGTGGCTTTCATCGGCTGCGCCGTGGTCATTTCGGGCTTGCCGCCCCTCTCCGGCTTCGTCGCTAAATTCGCGATCCTGACGGCCGCCTTCAACTCTCCGATCGGCGCCCTCTCCCCGGCCACATGGATTTTGCTTTTCCTGTTGATCGTTTCAGGACTTGCGGCCCTGATCGCCATGACGCGAGCCGGCATCCGTTCATTCTGGGCTTCGCCGGACCGCACCATACCACGCGTCCGCCTTATCGAGATGGCGCCTGTTGCGGCCCTCTTGCTGCTTTGCGCAATCCAGACGGTCGAGGCGGGTCCGGTTATGCAATTCATGCAGGCGACGGCGCAATCGCTGCATGCTCCTCACCACTATGTCCGGGGAGTTCTGGGTTCTCCGATCAAGCCCGACAACTCAAGGGGGCCGACATGACCCGCCTGCTGCCGTTTCCCATAGTTAGCGCCGGTCTCCTTGCTTTCTGGCTGCTGCTCAATCAGACGCTTTCGCCGGGGCATTTTCTTTTAGGCAGCGCCGTGGCCCTTATCGGCGGATGGGGGCTCGCAGCATTGCAGCCGCCGAAAGCGCATCCACGGCGACCGGATAGAATCCTCCTTCTCGCTGCTCTCGTCTTCGTCGATATCGTGAAGTCCAATATCGCCGTCGCCCGCATCATCCTCGAGACGAAACGAAAAGAAAGGACTGCGGGCTTTGTGGAAATCCCGCTTGAACTTCGCGATCCTTATGGGCTGGCAGCGCTCGCTTGCATCATCACATCGACGCCGGGGACTCTGTGGGTGGACTTCAACGAAGCAAGCGGCATCTTGACCATCCATGTCCTTGATCTGGTCGATGAAGCCGAATGGGTCGGCATTATAAAGGAACGTTACGAGCGGCCGCTGATGGAGATATTCACATGAGCATGATGCTCGCTTGGTCGGTCACCACGGCACAGATCCTGCTGGGCTGCGCGATGGCATGCGCCGCCTTCCGCATCCTCCGGGGACCAAGAGCACAGGATCGCGTCGTCGGTTTCGACAGCCTGTATGTGAACGCGATGCTGCTGCTTCTCACCTTGGGCATACGAACAGGCAGTACGCTTTACTTCGAAGCGGCCTTGATCATCGCTCTGCTCGGTTTCGTGAGCACTGTGGCCCTTGCCAAATTCCTGCTTCGCGGGGAGGTCATCGAGTGAATGCAGCAGGCGAACTTTCTGCGCTGCCAGCCGTCCTGACGGCGGTTTTCCTGGTCAGCGGAGCTGCGGTCACGCTGATCGGCTCGCTCGGCCTGCTACGCCTCCGAAGCTTTTACGAACGGGTCCACGCGCCCACCCTGGGGACCACTTTGGGAACGGCCTTCATCGCAATCGCGTCGATGATCTACTTCTCCGCGCTAGGAACGGGTCCGGTCCTGCATGAACTACTTATCATTGTTCTCGTCCTCACAACGACCCCGATCGGCCTGATGGTTCTGGTCAATGCTGCACTTTTTCGGGATAAATCCGAAAACAAGGAGCACTTCAGCGACGTGCAGAAGACGAACATCGCTGATCCGATTTGACAAGGGAGCACTCGAAAGGAAATCCGGATCGATTGCAAGCTCAACGATTGACGTGGGTATACAGAGATGCTCAACGGCGTTCATCTCACGGCTGTCGCGGGCCCCGCGCCGCGCAACCACAGCTTCTACACGCGAACGCTCGGCATGCGCCTCGTGAAGAAAACGGTGAACCAAGACGAAACCAGGGCCTACCACCTGTTCTACGCAGACGGCAAGGCGACCCCGGGAGCGACATTACCTTCTTCGACTGGCCCAGCAAGCGGGAGAAGTGTGGTCTCGCGCACTGGGCTGCGGCGAGCGAGAAGAGCCTGCACTGGTGGTAGAAGCGCTTCGAAGAGGAGAGCGTGACCCACGGCAGGGAATGCGCCTTAGTCTAGTTGAAGATGGCGGCACCGCCGAAGCGCATCCGTGGGACCGCAGCCGGTGCCCACCGAGCATCAGATCCGCGGCCTCGCCCCGATCACGATCAGCGTACCAGACCGGGAAATGACTGATCTCGTCTCGACGCGCGCGCTCGGCATGAGGGAGGCCGGAACTACGTCACTCCCGGTAACGAGGGCTCCCGCACCTCCGTGTACGAGATGGGCGAGGGCGGCCCTGCGGCGGAGCTCCACGTCGCCGTCGAGCCCAACCTCACGGTCGCCGAGCCTGGCGCTGGGGGCGTTCATCATCTTGCCTTCGCATCCCCCCGACGAGGATTACGGGGCGTGGGCGGAGCGGCTGCAAAGCTTGCGTCTGCCGCCCAGCGGGCCGGTGGACCCGTTCGATTTCCAGAGCCTCTCCTTCCGGGAGCCGAACGGTATATTGTTCGAGATCGCAACGGACGGTCCCGGCAACGGCATTTAAATACTTCCCGCCCTCCCTCTGAACTACCCACCCCTGAAGCAGCGCCCGACAAAGCGATTTCCATTCTAAAAGGAAGGAAATGGCTCAGGATAAGACTTGCAGCGGCCGATATTAAGGGCTGCGGCGCACCCGCAGTAGGCGGGGTGGGGGTCGAAAGAACCTAACGGAGGGGGCACGGTGCGATTGCGTGCGATCACGTCGCCGCGATACCGCAGCGCAGAACGCGCACCAGCGAGGCTGTACGCGGCCGTGACAGGCATCAATAAACCCCATCGCTAAATGCACCACGCGACAAAGCGTTGAGCTTTTCTGACATACGCCGCTCGACTGCGGCGGCGATTGCTTCGGGTGACTGGCCTGGGCTTGCGTGTACGTGAATGCCACCGACATTGACGTTCATTGATCCACCACCACTAGCACCAGCCAATTCATTCGCTTTGATAGCCCGCACCGTATCCAGCGTACTACTGACGTGCCCTGAGGCCGGCGAACGAAATAGCTCAGGGCCGCGTTCACCGACAAGGTATGTGCCACCGCTTCGCACGGGTCCGCCGAGAGTGCGCTTCGAAATGGGAACGCTTGGCATTGTGCTCGCAGCCGTAGGTGCGCCACCCGGCCCGTTCTTCATGCCCGTGATGGCCTTACCTATTGGATTCCCGCCCGCCGGCCCATTCCAAATCAGCGAGGCTAGATTTCCAATCTGACTCTTGATCCCAGCCCAGATGCTCGCGCCAATCGCTGCGCCAACTCCTTGCCATTCGCAGAAGTCAGTTGCGAAATTACAATCGAGACAGCCTGCCCAGCGCCCCTCACCCCAACGTTGCCAAGAAGAAGTCATCGATCTTTCCGGTAACGCCATCAAAGATCGCAGACACTTCACGAAATTCTGCTAAGCAACCAGTCCACCGAAAGCCGCGTCGATCTCTTCGCGCGTGGTGATGGTGCCGGCGCCGTGGCTCCGGAGTTCGGAAATAATGGCGCGGAGTGTTTCGCCCTGAATGACTTAATATGCGAGGCTCCATCGTGTGTGATCGCTCCGGGCCAAACTGCAGCCGCGAGTCGGTCAGTACAACGGTGACGGACGGCTCCGGGAAAATCTGAACAATGATGGAGTGCGCCAGCTCGTCACGCCGCCCTCGATAGCAGCTCATTGTCATTGGCGGCTTCCGTCAAATCATCCGGCGTCGCAACCAAAACTGCAAACTCAAGGCTGTCGTCCGGCATCAGTCGGAAGCGCATACGGGCGCCCACAGCACGATCCTCGCCGCCACATACTTTCAGCATGGCATCGATGTGGTGTTGCGGCAGTGGCCAACGTTGAGGTTCTTCGCCTTCGTCATGAAAGATAACGGTGAGTAACGCCGCGCCACATTCGGGGGTTTCGCCGGATACGATCGTAAAATCACGCCAAGCTTCCGGGCGCGGCCGAAGAAACGATTTTGGCCCCTTCCTATTGGTGCTCATAGCCACTTCAAGGCCGGCCACCGTCTTAGGTTCGCCGTCCATGTTAGTGGCTTCCGAGAAACTCCCCGCGGCTTCGGATTCACGATCAGCCAGAAAATTAAACTTGCTGCCGCGCTCGCTGACGAGGTTCACCTCGATGTACGTAATCCCAGGCTTGCGCTTGCGCTGCGACGTATGCCGCCCGCGCAACGCGCCAAACTGCGTACCCCGGAGGAAGGCCAGATTTTGATTTCTTATTCTCCGCCCCAACGGCGGCGGGCGTAAGCCCCGCCGCTCCCTTGGGGGCGGTATCGACTATTTCTTTAGAAATAGGTTTGGGTGCAACGGTTGCACTTTGGGAAGTTTTCACTGCAATCTGCACCTTGGGAAACTTGCACTTTGGGAACCTTGCGGAGAGGCCGATCGAATGGAAGTGTCACGGGCGTTTTCAGCCAGTCCAGGGTGTGCTTTCCACCATTCAGCGCCCGGAATTCGTCGGAGCCGCGGTAGGCAAAAGGCAGGTCATATCTCGTGGACCACACCACGGTGCCGCGCTTGCCGCCCTTGCGCACAATCGAAACGCGCTCGGTTTCTAATAATAGCTTCCGCCCACTCTTTACTGAACGAAGGGATACGGCAACGTTCTTAGTGACGAAGTTATCCGAACACTCGGCGTAGCCGAGCGACCAGTTATAGCTCGCAATGATCTTTTGGTAGAGCTTGCGTGCCGAGTCAGTGAGACGCCTGTCGCCGGCAGAATCATCAGCCAAACGCCGTAGCACGGCCTCGGAAGGTTTACGCCGCCTTGTTGCCACTCTTATTCTCCCACTCAGGATAGGTGGGAGACACGAATTCGCATTCGTCCGCAGCGCGGTGAGTTGCGCTTCGCGATTGGCATTCATCCAAATCACGATGCAACTCGGCTCGCTCCCAGCAGCACTTATAAATGGGAGCACCGTTATCGGTGCGCCCTTCGTATGATACAAACCCGTTTTCGATCAAAGCCCGAATTGCCTTTCGGATTTTGCGCGGGCTACTCCGACAAACTTTGGCAAGACTGTTATGTGAAACCGCGGAATACCCGTGTTGCATTGTTGCGTTGGAGGCAGCGTGAGCTATGACTCTGGAGCAGTTTAGAAACTCTTATTGCGAATTCGAAGAGCAGGCCGCTATCGCCAACGCCTTTGATGACGCGGTCGTGCGAACAATCCCTATGGGTACAGCGTACTTCCTCGCCAGGCGTCTCGCCACGCGTCCGTTGTCATTGGCGGCCCAAGTGCATGTGCGGCGGCGGGACGCGATCCAATTATCGACATCCGCGCGCTCGTACCTGATCTGGCGGCCGATCTTGTAAAACGCCGGCCCCGTGCCCGTGCAGCGGCGCTTCGCAAGCGTGGAGGGGCTGAGGCCGGTGGCGGACGCTGCTTCGTCTATAGTGATGAGATTCACGGAGGACTCCCTGTATGGGAGGAACACGACGCCCCGGCGTTGGTGCCAGTCGGCGGCCATGGGAACCCAGCGGTGGCGCTGAATTCCTATAGTTTCCAGATACGACGCGAGCCGCGAAAAGCTTTGGAAAAAATGAAAAAAATCCGGGATTGCCAAACCGAAATGTCGCTTGGTGGCGAACTCGGTGGCAATTCGTTGAATTGTATGATTTTCAGGATTTGTCTAAGTTTTTGATTTCGCTGGTACAGTTGGGTGGGCTCGAACCACCGACCTCCTGTTCCACAGACAGGCGCTCTAACCAACTGAGCTACAACTGCATCATGCTCGCGCGCCCAAAACGCAATGCGAACGGGGCGGAAACTAGGTGCAACGCTCCGCTTTGGCAAGGCCACAACGATCCGTTATCGCGCGCCGCTTGGTCGTTTCAGACAGCAATCCTTTGGGTCTTTGCATCTTATCGCGAGCTTTGGCTCCCCGGCAGTCGGGCGTGGGCACAGGGCCGGATCTGATCGCGGCGGAGGCGAAACTGAAAATAGCAAACCCGGACCGAGGGGCCCGGGTTGATAGATTTAGCGCGAACGGGCGTTTATCTGGCGGTCGGCTGGAACAGTTTCGACGCGCCAGTCCTGATCGGCTCGGCAGTCTCCGCCGCAATTTTCTGGGTCAGTTCGGTCAATTCCTTGGCCTGGACCGCGAACGTTCCGAATTGATTGCGGGTATGGGTACTCCATAGTTCGGTCGCATCAGACAACGACTTCGCACCGACCAGGGCCTGCAAAAAATCGAAGCTGGCGTTGGTATTGGCCTGACCGAAATCGAGCAGCTTAGCGGAGTACGCATGCGCCCCTTTAGTTGCAGCGTTAAACACGGCCTCAACAGCGCCGTTGCCGTCCTGCGCGGCTTCCTTGAACTTCGCGTAGTTATCGCGCGCCTGCAAGACACCCTTTTCGGCGAATGCACGCACTTCCTCGGGAACTTCAAAAGTCTCGGTTGGATTAGCCATGGCAGTAGTCCTTTGCAGTTGGGAACGCAGTGTGACCTCCAACGACGATCGTCCTGCAACTCGGCTTAATTGCGAACTGATCAGGCCAGCATCTGATCCACTCTTACCATGGCTTCCTTGTGCGACGCAACAATATATTGCGACGCAAAACTTGCCCGCCCAGCGCGAAATAATAACTCGAGTAGCGGCCTTGGCCCCTTAGACCTGAGGCTTGCGGGTCCCCAAGGCGGCCCGGCCCATGCTCTGCCCTATTTCGCTGGCCTGCTCGGTCAAGGCCTTCATTTGACCCTGCACATATTCCGTATTCAGCCGCATCACCTCCGCGAGATCCCTCGCGCGGAGAAGTTGCTCGGCATAGTCCAGTGATGCGGTCATATTCTGCTGGGCAAAGGAGATTGCCTTGCTGCTGATATCTCGAACGCTGTCGCGAACCGCCTCGTTGCGACCTTCGATCGAATTGGCGGTTTGCTGGGCGCCATCGAGAAAACTCTCAAGCGCCTTGCGTGCCTGCTCGAAACCTGCCTCCGCTAGCGACTGCATCTCGTTCGAAACTTCAAAATGCCGTCCCTGGTTACTCATGGTCGCCGCTCCCTGTGGTGGCTCTTTCATGGGTCCGATCCTCCGGTCCCCGCACCACTCAACGTGCCACCGACCGCGGAGGTCCATGACAACGGCCAAATTAAGGTTATCCCGGCTTTGCCGGGGATTTCAGGAGAGCGGCCGTGGACCTCCGACATGGCGGACACGATACTGACGATCTGTTAGGACTGCGGTCAATGAAAGCCGATATGCGCAGCCGCCGAAGGCAAAAACCAAGGACATTTGACACGCGGTGCCCATGAATAGCGCCGATTTCGAGTTGCAGGGCATGACCGACCCACGGTTGGCCGTTCATGCGGCGAGCGCCCTGCCCGCGTGGCTGTGGTCGCTGGATGGCGACTGCATCCTGTGGGCCAATCCGGTGGGCGTCTCTATTGTCGGGACAACCAACACCTCCGCTCTTGTTTCACGACACGTCGACCCTGACGACCCGCGCCGACGGCAGGTGGCGCAGCTCGCGAGCCGTCTGCCGCCCACGGGCGCAGTGCAGCTAGAACGAATGCGAGGCTATGCCGGGCTAGGAAGCCTTCTCACCTGCGCCTGCTCGCGGCTCGAATTTCCGGGCGTCGGCAGCGCCATCCTCGTTAGGGCCGCTGAGCCGGCCGGTCGCGGCATGCCGCTTGTCGAACGATTGCAGCGACTGGTGGATGGCGTCGATATGCCGGTGGCTGCATTCTCGCGCGACGGCCGGTTCGTCGCCGCCAGCAACAGGGGACGGCCGCTGTTCAGCATTGGCAGTCTCGCGGAGGGCGGGCTCGATGGCTTGCGCGATAACGCACTACGCGAGGGTCGCGCCGAGACCTCGGTCGGACTTTGGCGGTTGGTGCTGCAACGTGTCGGAAGCGGCGGCGACATTGGACTTGTCGTTCTGCTGGAGCCGAAGGTCTCCGATCGCTCTTCGACTCACCCGGCACCGTTGCCTGAACCGGAGGCCGAATTTCCATTGCGGAACACCGCGACCGTTCCGCCGATGCAAGCCGTCGAGTCGCCGCCCGAGCCGGATAATAGTCTGTCGCATGATTCTCCACCGCAGAGGCGCCACCATCCCTTGCGCTTCATGTGGCGGATGGATGCCGAAGGCCGCTTCTCGTTCGGATCCGACGAATTTACCCGCATCATCGGAATGCGAACAGCCTCAGGATTCGGCCGGTTGTGGAGCGAGATCACGGACGTATTCGGATTCGATCCTGAAGGCCGCGTTGCGAAAGCGGTCGAAACCCGCGACACTTGGAGCGGCATCACGCTCCTTTGGCCCGTCGATGGATCGGATGCACGTTTGCGTGTCGAATTGTCGGGGCTTCCGATCTACGACCGCGCACGCAATTTCGTCGGCTATCGTGGCTTCGGCGTCTGCCGCGATCGGGAGGGTTTGGCGCGCCTCGCAGCAAATCGGCGCCACGAATTTTCGTTCAGCGAGACCTCCCATCCGGCGCCGGCGGACCCAGCGGGTTCTGCCGACGCCGAGCCCTCCGAATTCTTGCAACAACCAACAGAACCGGACACCACCGTGGAAACGCCCAAGAATGTCCTGCCGTTCAGGCCTCCGGTCGATCTGAAACCGCCTCCTCTCACGCCTGTCGAGAACAATGCCTTCAACGAACTGGCGCGCCAGCTCTCGGCCCGGCTGGAGGGCGAGCCCGACGCCGCCGAGCCTGGAACTAACGCCGAGCAGCCGGTTGTGCAGGAGCCGTCCGAAGTCGCCCAAACGCAGGTGGAGGGATTGTCACCGCCCAAACCGACTCCGCAGGCCACTATCGCGCGCGACAGCCTGATCCTCGACTTGCTTCCAGGCGGCGTGATGATCCACCGAGCCGGCCGCGCACTGTACGCTAACCCGGCGTTTCTCGCGCAGGTCGGCCACAGCAGTCTTCAGGCGCTGCAAGAGGCCGGCGGGCCCGATGCTCTCCTGGTCCAAGCCGACATGCCCGCCGCCGACAGCATGCCGCCCGCTGGCTCTCCCGTCACGGTCTCGGCAACACCACCGTCGGGCGCGCCGCAACAGCCGATCACCGCCCGTCTTTTCGTGGTCTCCTGGGATGGCGAGCCCGCGCATGCCTTGATATGCGGCGGTGCATCGGCGCCCTCTCGCGTCGGCCATGCAAGCGCCGAGGAGCTTGCCACCATCGTCGACACCGCAGCCGAAGGCATCCTGATGTTCGACGATGGCGGACACATCACTGCTTGCAACCGCAGCGCTGAAGCGCTGTTCGGGCATTCCGGCGACAGTCTCACGCAGCGCAATCTCGCCGATCTCTTCGCGCCGGAAAGCCAGGGCGCGGTGCGCTATTATCTCAAGGGCCTCATGGACGACGAGGCAAGACTGCTCGATCACGGCCGCGAGGTGTTGGGCCGCGTGCGCGAGGACAGCCTGATCCCGCTAGCGATGACGATGGGCCGGACCCAGACTGAAGGCCCCAACTTTTTCGCCGTGTTCCGCGACCTGTCGCAGTCAAAGAAAATCGAGACCGAGCTGTCGCAGGCGCGACGGCAGGCAGAGCGCGCAGCGAATGCAAAGGCCGACGTGCTAGCGCGGATCAGCCACGAAATCAGAACGCCGCTGAACTCCATTATCGGGTTTGCCGAGGTGATGATCGATGAAAAATTCGGCTCGCTCGGAAACGAGCGCTATGTCGAGTACATGAAGGACATCCGTGCTTCGGGCGAACGCATCATCGCCTTCATCGACGACCTGCTTGACCTGTCGCGGATCGAGACCGGCAAACTCGATCTTGCCTTCGTGAATCAGAATCTCAACGAGATCGTCGAGCAATGCGTCGCGGTGATGCAGCCGCAGGCCAATCGCGAGCGCATCATCATACGGACCTCGCTTGCGCACACGCTGCCGCCGGTTGTCGCGGACGCACAGGCGCTACGTCAGATCACGCTTAATCTAATCGGAAATTCGATTCATCTGGCCAATGCCGGCGGGCAGGTCATCGTGTCGACGACAATCAATGATTTCGGTGACGTGGCGTTGCGCGTCCGGGATACCGGACACGGCCTCAGCGAAAACGAGTTGGCCGCGGCGACGGAGCCATTCCGCACAGCAGCGCCGAGCGATCAGGCTTCGAAGAGCGCAGACGTCAGCCTGTCGCTCACCAAGGCGTTGGTGGAGGCCAATCGTGCCCAGTTCCACATCAAAACGGGGCCACACTCCGGCACGCTGATCGAAGTGGTATTCGCGCAAACAAACGCGCTATCCTAGGACTGAAACCCTGCGGCCGGGTCTGTAGCATCTCACCCCATCGAATATCAGCTTCTGGCCGCTGTCGCGCATCGTCCTCAGGCGTTCTGCAGCGCGACGCCGAATTCGGCTTCGGTCTTGGCCCTGACCTCATCCAGCGTGACGCTGTCGGCGAGCTCAATCAGCATCATGCCATCCTTGCCGTGCTTGTCGATGGTGAACACCGCAAGATCGGTAACGACCATATCGACAACCCTTTCACCGGTCAGCGGCAGCGTGCACCGCTTGAGCAACTTGGGGCCATCCTTGGCGGAATGCTCCATCACGACGACGACACGCTTGACACCGGCGACGAGATCCATCGCGCCGCCCATGCCCTTGACCATCTTGCCCGGGATCATCCAGTTGGCAAGATCGCCGTTCTGCGCCACTTGCATCGCTCCGAGGATCGAGAGGTCGATGTGGCCACCGCGCACCATGCCGAACGAGTTGGCCGACGAGAAATAGCTGGAGGTCGGCAATTCTGTGACGGTCTGCTTGCCCGCGTTGATAAGATCGGGATCCTCCTCGCCTTCATAGGGAAATGGACCCATGCCGAGCATGCCGTTCTCGCTCTGAAGCTGAACGTCGATATTGTCGGGAATGAAGTTTGATACCAGCGTCGGAATACCGATTCCGAGATTGACGTAATAACCATCGCGCAATTCCTTGGCGGCACGCCCTGCCATCTGCTCGCGGGTCCAGGCCATGGGGCTCTCCTGTCATATTGTTGTCGTTGCAAGGAGCTTATCGCGTATATCATGCCGCCGGGCGTGGACGGGTGTTGCGGAACTCGATGTGCTTCCTGGCGCTCCCCAACTTGACGATGCGCTTGATGAAGATGCCGGGGGTATGGATGTGATCGGGATCGATCTCGCCAGCGGGCACCAGATGTTCGACTTCTGCAACGGTAACCTTCGCGGCGGTCGCCATGATCGGGTTAAAATTCCGCGCGGTCTTGCGATAGACCAGATTGCCAGCGGTGTCGCCCTTCCAGGCGTGGACGATGGCGAGATCGGCGAATAGCCCTCGCTCCATAAGATATTTCTGGCCGTCGAATTCCTTCACCTCCTTGCCCTCGGCAATGAGGGTGCCGACGCCGGTTTTTGTGTAGAACGCCGGAATGCCGGCGCCGCCCGCGCGAATGCGCTCAGCCAACGTGCCCTGCGGATTGAATTCAAGTTCCAGATCTCCGGCAAGATACTGCTGGGCGAAAAGCTTGTTCTCGCCGACGTAGGACGAGATCATCTTCTTGATTTGCCATGTTTCGAGCAAACGGCTCAGTCCGATGCCATCGACGCCGGCGTTATTGGACACGAAGGTCAGATTTTTGACTCCAAAGTCACGAATGGCATCGGACAACGTTTCCGGGATGCCACACAAGCCGAATCCACCGGACATGATCATCATGCCGTCCCTGAGGAGACCATCGAGGGCCGATTTGGCGTCGGGGTAGACTTTGTTCATGAGCTGCGACCTTCAAGGAGGAAGGCGCCGCTACCGGCGCGCGGGCAGGGTTAAAGGGGAGTATTAGGCAAAATCCTCGTGGGGCGTCAATTGGAGCTATGGCCGTCTTAGCGGAGCGAATTTGACATTCGCTATTCACGTTTGCAGCAGCAAAACTCTCGCCGTAGCGGCATGTAAATGTCAAAATCGGACTGCCGGCGGCCTTGAAAGCGTCAAGAAAACCAATCAAGTTGCGGGCGCTGCCGGACGGCGTCCGACCGGCCGGCAAAGCGTCAACCAACCCCGGACATGTCATTGACGATGGCCTAAGGAATGAAGCGCCTGGGAATATCGGTCGCGGCGATTCTGGGAGTTATGGTGATCGGCCTGTCGGGGCTGATCTCCATGTCGCGGCTGCTCGACCACGACGCCTTGCGAGACGCCGTCGAAAGTCAGATCCGTACGGTGACGGGACTCGACTTCGTCGCAGATGGCCGCATCGACGTCTCGGTTTTTCCCGGCAGCTATGTTTCCTTCCATGGTGTCCACATCAAGGGTAGCGACGCCGAGGCTCCCGCACTCAGCGTCGATGTGCTGACCGCCAACCTGCGCCTGATTCCGCTTCTCATGCAGCATTTCCAGATCGACGACGTCATGATGCTGCACCCTCACATCCGCGTTAAGCGCGCTGCCGACGGCCGTAGCAACTGGACCCCCTTCGTGGAAACGATTGCGCGAAATATGAAGCCCGGAACCGACAGCCCGGTCTCGTTCTCGGAAATCCAAATCCAGAATGGCGAACTCAGCTATGAGGATACGGCCGGTGAGATTTCCGAAAACCTCCGCGACCTCGATCTGTCGCTGGCGTGGCCCTCGATTTCCCGCTCGTTCGCAGCGACAGGACAGTTCGACTGGCGCGGCGAACGCGTCGACGGCAGCATAAGCCTCAGCGATTTTCTCGCAGCCCTGTCGGGCGAGCGATCCGGCCTGAAGATCAAGGTCGCCAGCGCACCGCTGAAATTCGCGTTTGACGGTACGGTTGCCAACCCGATCAGTTGGATGATGGAAGGTATGCTCTCCGCCGATAGCACTTCCTTGCGCGAGGCGCTGCGCTGGATCGGACAGCGTCCTCCCGGCGACGGCGGGTTCGATCGCTTCGCGCTCAAGGCGCGCGCCAGCATGATCGGCTCGTCGGTCGCGCTCACGAACGTCAACGTCGAAATCGATGGCAATGTCGCCGAGGGCGTAATGACCTACGCCAATAACGGACGGCAGACCCTGCAGGCCACGCTTGCCGCCGGAACGCTGGATTTCACCCCTTATGTCAAGACGATCCGGCTGCTCGCCAGCGGAGCCCGCGACTGGAACCGGCAACTGTTCGATCTGCATGCGCTGTCCGCCACCGACCTCGACATGCGGCTTTCGGCGGCAAAGGTCATCGTCGGCTCCACCAGGCTTGGCAAAACCGCACTCGGCGCCAACCTCCGCAACGGATCGCTCGCGCTCAGCATCGGCGAAGCGCAAATCTATGACGGTATCGCGAAGGGATCGTTCGGCATCTCGTACGCCGAGGCGGCCGCCGATGTGAAGGCGCAGTTTCAGCTGATCGACGTCGATCTGCAAGCCTGCGTCAGCGATCTGTTCGGCACCGGCCGGCTCTCCGGGCGCGGCAACCTGAATATTTCGCTTGAGGCCAAGGGATCGAGTCCGTACGGTTTGGCGCAATCGCTCGACGGGACGGCGGTTCTGACCGGCCACGACGGCGCGATCAGCGGATTCAATGTCGAGCAACTGCTGAAGCGGCTGGAGCGGCGGCCGCTCTCCGGCGGCGGAAATTTCCGCAACGGAAAGACACCATTTGACAAGCTGAACATCGCCCTCGATTTCGACGACGGGGTCGCTGTCGCGACCGACGTGCGCGTCGAAGGGCCGGCAGCGCGTCTCACCCTGACCGGCACTGCCTCGGTGCCTTCGCGAGACTACGATCTTAAGGGCGTCGCGAGCCTGACGTCGTCAGCGGGTGCCGACAATTTCGAGTTACCGTTCGTGGTCCAGGGACCATGGGACGATCCGCTGGTCTTTCCCGATCCGGAAAGCCTGATACGGCGGTCCAAGGCGTCGGCGCCCCTGCTCGACGCGGTCAGGGACCGCAAAACCCGCGACGCGGTTCGCTCGGTAATCGAGCATCTAACGGATCAGAAGGCAGTTCCCGAGGCGACCGTTCCGGACACCCCGACCGGGTCCGGAGCGTCGCGTACAAACTGACGTCGTCCGCAAGCCTCTTCCTCAATCCAAGCCCTTCTTCAACCAACGTCTACAGGGGTGCGGCGCTGTCGCCTTGCCGGCTCGAGAGTTTCGAAGCCAGCGACGCGACCACGATAACCGCAGCGATCGATCCGACGATCAGTGTGCAGATCGCATTGATCTCCGGCTTCACGCCAAGACGCACCTCTGAATAAATCCGGATCGGGAGCGTTGTGGACCCGGGACCGGTGGTGAAACTCGCGATCACCACGTCGTCCATCGACAGCGTAAAGGCAAGCATCCAGCCCGCGATGACCGACGGCAGGATCAGCGGCAACGTCACCTTGACGAACGCCCGAAGGGGGTCGCAGCCCAGGTCCATCGCAGCTTCCTCCAGGCTTCGATCGAGCGATCCGAGTTCGCGACTGCACCACCACGGCAACGAAGCACATGGTCAGCGTCGTATGCGCGATCGTGACCGTCCAGAACCCGCGCTGCGCATCGACCGCAACGAACAGCAGCAACAAGGACAGTCCGGTGATCACCTCGGGCATCACCAGCGGGGCGTACAGCATTCCCGAGAACAGCGCGCGTCCATGGAAGGCGCCGGCGCGCGTCAGGGCGACCGCAGCCAGCGTTCCCAGAACGGTAGCGGCCGTGGCCGACACTGCGGCAACCCGCAGGCTCATCGCAAGCGCGGACAACATTGCCTCGTCGTTGAAAAATTCAACGTACCAGCGCACGGACCATCCGCCCCAGACCGTCACCAGCCGCGAGGCGTTGAACGAATAGACCACGAGAACGACGATAGGCAGGTACAGAAACCCCAACCCGAGCGCGAGCGCGGTAATGTTGAAAGGTGACAGTCTGGCGAGCGCGGGCCTTGCCATCATCGCCTTTCTTCCAGCTGGCGACGCTGCACTCGCTCGTAAATAAGAAGCGGCGCCAACAGCAGCACCAGCAGCACGACGGCGATCGCCGACGCCACCGGCCAATCGCGGTTGGTAAAAAATTCCAGCCATAAGGTCTGCCCGATCATCGGCGAGGTTGACCCCGCGAGCAGATCCGGAATCACGAACTCGCCGACAATCGGAATGAAGCACAGCAGCGCGCCCGCGCCGATACCCGGCATCGACAACGGCACCGTCACCAACCAGAACGTGGTCAGGCGCGAACCGCCGAGGTCAGCGGAAGCCTCAAGAAGCGCGGGATCCATTTTGGCCAATGTCGCGTAGAGCGGCAGGATCATGAACGGCAGATAGGAGTAGACGATCCCGATATACATCGCCGCATCGGTGGACAGCCACACGACTGGAGCGCTGACGAGGTGCAGCGCCATCAGCACGTTGTTCAGGATGCCATCGTGCTGGAGAATGTTGATCCACGCGTAGACGCGGATCAGAAACGAGGTCCAGAACGGCACGATCACCAGGATCATCGCAATCGGTTGCCAGCGTGCCGGCAGGCGCGACATGCCGTAGGCGATGGGATAGCCGACCGCGAGCAAGATCGACGTCGATATCAGGGCGACGACAACGCTTCGCAGGTAAGACAGGACGTAAAAATGGTCCGACGCAAGCAGCTTGAAATTTTCGGACGACAGTGCCGCGATGGCTGCCTTAAGGGCGCCTATGCCCTCAGCCGGATCAAACACGGGCAGATAAGGCGGCTGCGCCATCACCGTGTGTGACAGGCTGATCTTGAGCACGAAGCCAAACGGCAGCAAGAAAAACAGCAGCATCCACAGAAACGGCGCAATCGCCGCCCTGCGCGCGGGAACGGAGAAAAGACGTCGCCCGTTCATCGGTCAAGCACCATACAATCGTCTGGCGCGAAACACGCCACCACGCGCTCCGCCTTATCGTAGGCGTCAACCTCCCGCCGAACGTTGTTAGCAACCGACGCGGACAGCAGCGCGCCGCGATCAAGCCTGACCTGATAGCGCGTCTGACCGCCAAGATAACTAATGCCGGCAATGACGCCCTCCATGCGGTTGATCCCAGCCGCATGGCAATCGGGTGTCGTCCCGTCTCGCGACAAGCGAATCTTCTCAGGGCGTATTGCAACGCAGACCTGATTTGTCGTCAGCGCCTGCACGGGCGCCGCAGCCGTCACCTGTCCGGCTGCTTGCGTTGCGACCGTTACGCGGCCAGCGTCGCGCGACTCCACTTCGCCATCGATGATGTTGATTCCGCCAACGAACTCGGCGATCCAGCGAGAGTTCGGCGCTTCATAGAGCTGGCGCGGCGTCGCCACCTGTTCCAGACGCCCCGCATTCATCACCCCGATGCGATCCGCCATCATCATCGCCTCCTTCTGATCGTGAGTGACGATGATGAAGGTCATGCCAAGCTGGCGCTGCAGCCGCATCAATTCGGCTTGAGTACTCTCGCGCAGTTTCATGTCGAGCGCGGCCAGCGGTTCATCGAGCAGCAATAGCCGCGGGCGCCGCGCGAGCGCGCGCGCCAGCGCCACGCGCTGCCTCTGACCGCCCGAAAGCTGCTCCGGCTTGCGCTTTTCCATGCCATCGAGACTCACCAGTGCCACCATCTCCGCGACGCGGGCATCGATCTCGGCGCGCGACAGGCTCGCCCGCCTCAGCCCGAATGCGATGTTGTCTCGCACAGTCAGATGGGGAAACAGCGCATAGTTCTGGAACATCATGTTGACGGGACGCCGATGCGGCGGAACGCCGGATATGTCTTGACCACCGAGACGGATGCGCCCGCTGTCAGGCGTCTCGAACCCGGCTAGCATCCGGAGCAGCGTGGTCTTGCCGCAGCCGCTCGGCCCCAGTAGCGCAAAAAACTCTCCCGCCTTGATATCGAGTGACAGGCGATCAACAGCGGTAAACCCGCCAAAGCGCTTGACGACCGCATCGACCTGCAACAGCGGCAGGTCGGACGGCGCGGCCGCATCGGAGGTAGGTCTCGCCTCGTTCGTCATTCCATCCCGTCTCGTTTCGCTTTGAAGGCTATAGCGTTTTCGAGCGAAGTGGATACCGGTTCGCGTGAAGAAACGCATCAAAACATAAAGATAAAGTCCCACTTCTGATTCCATCAGAAGCGGAGAGGCTCTAGTGATCCGATTCCAATGATCGCATCATCTACTTGCGAATATCGAAATCCAACGATCACCGGCAATACACGTTGTCGGCAGGGTTTTGGATGCGGCATTCGGGCTCGGAGATTGCACTTGCTCTAGCAATGCCCCTCGATGTAACCCATAGATCGGAATATTGGTCGATGGTACAAACCTGTATCATCGCGCCTGATTGAGATTGGCTGGCAAATGCGCCCTGGATTGCCACAACCGATCTCTCATGATTAATGGCCCCGCTAGAGCATGATGCCGAAACGTGGAGACTGGTTTTCGGACAAAACATGCTCAATCGAAAGAATAAAACAGAGTTCAATTCAACTCCGTTAAATCGGATTCCAAACGACGCACCGGCGCGAATTACGCGGGGCGATCAGAAAACAGTCCGGATTACGAATGGACAGGGTTGAATGCGTGGTCGTGGGCGCAGGCGTGATCGGGCTTGCGGTCGCGCGGCAGCTCGCGCGATCCGGCCGCGAGGTTATCGTTCTCGAAGCTGCGGACAACATCGGAACGGAAACGTCGTCGCGCAACAGCGAGGTGATCCACGCCGGTATCTACTATCCCGCCGGCAGTCTGATGGCGCGGACTTGCGTCAGCGGACGCCCCGCCCTCTACGCTTACTGCCGGGAACACGGGATTCCACACCGCACCTGCGGCAAGCTGGTGGTTGCGACCACCGAACGTGAGGTCGACAGGCTGCGGGCCATCAGAGCTCACGCGGAGGCCAATAGCGTCGAAGACATACAGTTCCTAAGCGGCGGCGATGCCCGCGCGCTCGAACCGGCGCTGCACTGCGTGGCCGCGTTACTATCTCCGTCGACAGGCATTATCGACAGTCACGCCTTTATGCTTGCCTTGCGCGGTGACGCCGAGCGGGACGGTGCGACGTTCGCATTTCTTACCCCCTTGTTGGGCGCCAAGGCGACGCCTCATGGGCTGGAAATCGAAACCGGCGGCGACTTGCCGATGACACTCGCCTGCGATCTGCTGATCAATGCCGCTGGCTTGGGCGCTCCGGCGGTGGCACGCCGTATCGAAGGCATGCCCGTAGACCGGATTCCACCCGCTTATCTCGCCAAGGGAAGCTATTTCAGTTGCAGCGTCCGTGCGCCGTTTTCACGCCTGATCTATCCGGTCCCGGAGCCCGGCGGCCTTGGCGTGCATCTCACGCTCGACCTTGCCGGCCAGCCCCGCTTCGGCCCCGATGTGGAATGGATCGAGATACCGAACTATGACGTCGATCCGGGGCGGGCAACCCAGTTTTACCCGGCGATCCGGCGCTACTGGCCTGACCTGCCCGACGGTGCCCTGATCCCCGCGTATTCTGGAATCCGTCCTAAGATCGTGCCGCCGGCGGTTGCGGTGCAGGACTTCATGATCGAGGGACCCGCAGACCACGGCCTGACCGGGCTGATCAACCTGTTCGGGATTGAGTTGCCCGGCCTGACCTCGTCACTTGCGATTGCCGAGCATGTCGCTGCCTTGGCCGTGAAATAGCGAACAAGGCTAATTGAAAACAGGCAACAGCTATCGAGCGGAGCGTCCCCTTTGGGCGATAGCTGGCACTATCGTTTGGGACTCCGCCCGCGCAAACCGGCAGCAGCAGCAAAACGGCTACTGACTCCATGACCCTAAAAGTGAGAGGAGAGGTCGAGAGTTTAGTGGACGGTCCCGGCTGTGGAGAACTTGAGTCGTTCGATCTCGTCCTTGAGCATCAGTTTTCGGCGCTTCAACTCGGCAATCCTCGTGTCGTCGGTGGAAAGGTGCCTGAGAGCATCGTGCAATTCGCCTTCCAGGATTCGATGTTTCCGTTCCAGTTCAGCGAGATGCGCCTGAATTGCCATTCGAACCTCCTAGGTGAGATTAGACCCCCAGATTCGCTCCGAACAGTAAAGTCTACATGAATGGTGACGACTGTCGATGGGACAGAAAGGCCCGTCGATCATATTTGTGAGATTCCAAAATGAACCCGCCCGCATGGAACCCGGCGACTTGCGCGCAGCGCGGGCACGGGAGATAATTCGCGGAGTAGAAACTCCCCCAACCCTTCGCAAACTCTTCGCGATTTAAGTCAGTACGTCATCATGACCGACGAAGAAGAGCGTGAACTCGGAGCCGAGCTCGCCCGTCTGCAACAGGAACACCGCGACCTGGATGCCGCCATAGATGCGCTGCATCAATCGCCTGCACCCGATTTGCTGCGGCTACAGCGGCTAAAGAAGCGTAAGCTGCAGTTGCGTGACCGCATCTCCTTCATCGAAGACCAGATCACGCCGGATATTATTGCCTGAACGCCGAGCGACCCCCGCGGTCGTCGGAGATGAACGTCAGTGCCTCCCCAACCGGCCGCAAGGCATGACCCGTTCAACGACAGCGCCGCTGGGCCTTGCGAACATACATTTCGCAGTCGGCCTGCTCCAGCACGCGTCGCCGCGTCGATGTGCGGTCCGAGCATGGCGACCCCGATCGAGGCTCCGGTTGCGATCGCCTCTCCACGGAAAGTCAGTGTCAGCCGGTCGATGGTTTCTTCGAGCATCGACGCCTTGGCTTTGGCGTCGGTTTCGCTGAGATTCCACAATAGCACCGCGAACTCGTCGCCGCCGAGCCGCCCTATCAGGTCGGAGGATCGCACGTCTCGCGACAGTGCCCCGACCACAGCTTTCAGCACCGCATCTCCCGCCGCATGACCGAAGGCGTCGTTGATGGGCTTCAAGCGATCAACGTCGAGCACGAACAGCGCACCGCTTGCATGATAACGCCGGATGTAGGCCCCACCGAGCGGCGCAGCTCGCGCTCGAAGCCGCGGCGATTGAGAACGCCCAACAGATGATCGGTATCCGCAGAAGCCTCGAGATCCGCAATCCGCGCCTGGGCCGCCGCGAGCCGGGATTTGAGGCGGCGGATGGCCGCCCTAGCATCTGCCGCTAGGTCAGGTTTTGCGATTTGGCGCGCTTGGGACCGAGCGCTGCCAGCTGCGCGGCAGACGCTGCCTTGCGATGACTAGCCTTCCGCTTGACGGTCGGGGACCGAGCCGCTTTAGGTGTCTTTTTCATCGTCGCAAGGCTTGCCGCCGTTCACCAAGAAAGGATAGTTCATTCCCGGCTGCTTGCCTCGGCGAGACGCCTTCCTATAATTCGGATCGATTTCTGGATTCCCGAACAAACAAATAGATAAATGACCGCCGTTGTCGCCATCATCATGGGAAGCCAGTCGGATTGGGAGACCATGCGCCATGCCGCGGAAACGCTGGCCGCGCTCGGCATCACCAGTGAAAGCCGGATCGTCTCCGCGCACCGCACACCTGAAAGACTGTTTACATTCGCCAGGGGCGCCAAGGCCGAGGGGTTTAAGGTCATCATCGCGGGCGCGGGCGGCGCGGCGCACCTGCCCGGCATGGCGGCATCGCTGACGGAACTTCCGGTGCTTGGCGTGCCCGTCGAGTCCAGGGCGCTTGCCGGGGTCGACTCGCTCTATTCCATGGTGCAGATGCCGGCCGGCGTTCCAGTGGGAACGCTCGCGATCGGCAAAGCCGGCGCCATCAATGCGGCGCTGCTGGCGGCAAGCGTGCTGGCGCTCAATGACCCATCGCTCGCTGGCCGCCTTGCCGCCTGGCGCAAGCGGCAGACGGATGCGGTAGCCGAGCGCCCGGAGGAAACAGCGTGATTGGTTCTCGGCGGCCGACGCTCAAACCGGGAGGCACCATCGGAATTCTCGGCGGCGGTCAGCTCGGCCGGATGCTGGTCTTGGCGGCCGCTCGCCTCGGCCTCAAGTGTCAGGTGTTCTCGCCGGACCCGGACTCCCCGGCGTTCGACGTTGTGCAGAACGCCACCTGCGCAGAATACGCCGACGTCGAGGCGCTGGAATTGTTCGCAGCCGATGTCGACGTGATCACCTATGAATTCGAAAACGTCCCGGCGGCCACCGCGATGATCCTCGCCGCACGCCGGCCGGTGCTGCCGGATCATCGTATCCTGGAAACGGTGCAGGACCGTTTGCTTGAAAAGAAGTTTGTCGCGGGTCTTGGGATCGGTACTGCCGCCTATGCCGACGTGGCGTCGGCGCAGGGGCTTCGTGAAGCAATCAACGTTATCGGCCTTCCCGCCGTGATCAAGACCCGTCGCTTCGGGTACGACGGCAAGGGACAGGCCATCATTCGCGCGGACGACGATCTTGATCAGGTGTGGGACGATCTCGGCACCAAGTCCGCAATCGTCGAGACCTTCGTGCAGTTCGAGCGTGAGATTTCCGTAATCGCCGCGCGCGGTGTCGATGGGCGTGTCGAATGTTTCGACGTGACCGAGAACGAGCACCACGATCACATCTTGAAATATTCGCGCGCGCCGGCCGCGATTCCTGATGCGCTCGCCGCGCAGGCTCGCGACACGGCAGAGAAAATTGCCGTTTCGCTTGATTATGTCGGTGTGCTGGCCGTGGAAATGTTTGTGGTACCCGGCGCGAGCGGGCCAACGCTGCTCGTCAACGAGATCGCACCACGAGTCCACAACTCCGGTCATTGGACGCTCGATGGCGCCTCGGTCTCGCAATTCGAGCAGCATATTCGCGCAGTCGCCGGCTGGCCGCTCGGCAAGCCAGTCCGGCAGGGTAGCGCCGTCATGACAAACCTGATCGGCAAGGACGTCCTCGATTACGGGCGGTGGCTCACCGTGCCCGGCACCGCCGTTCACATCTACGGCAAGGGCCCCCCGCTCCCCGGTCGCAAGATGGGGCATGTGACAGAGGTGAAGGGCCGCGACTGACAACGGTGCTTACGCCGAAACGCTCATCATGCCCGGAGAAGAATCTTCACCGGGGAGAGGATTGCCGGGCCAAGCCCGGCAATAACGCTCAGGAATAACCCGCTACTTTCCCGCGACGACGCCTTCCGGCTCAGTGCTCAGCCCGCGATAGACCACGCCGCCGATGATGCCGCCGATCAGCGGTGCTACCCAGAACAGCCAGAGCTGCTCCAAAGCCCAGCCGCCGACGAACAGTGCGGGACCGGTGCTACGCGCCGGATTCACCGACGTGTTGGTCACGGGAATGCTGACAAGGTGAATCATTACCAGCGCAAGTCCGATCGCCAGCGGCGCGAAACCCGCCGGAGCCTTGCCGTGGGTCGATCCCATGATGACGAACAGGAACATGGCCGTCATTGTCACCTCGGTGATAAAGCAAACCATGAGGTTATAGTGACCGGGCGAGTGCTCGCCGTAGCCATTCGATGCGAAACCTTTGGTTACGTCGAATCCTGCCGCACCGCTGGCGATCACGTAGAGCAGCGCCGCGCCAGCGACCGCCCCGATCACCTGCGCAATAACGTACGGCACCACCTGCCCTGCCGGAAACCGGCCACCGGCGGCCAAACCCACTGTGACCGCTGGATTGAGATGACAGCCTGAAATATGCCCGATCGCGTAGGCCATGGTGACAACGCTCAGACCGAAAGAAAAAGCCACGCCCAGCAGCCCGATGCCGACTTGCGAAAACGCGGCCGCGATAACCGCACTGCCGCATCCCATAAACGTCAGCCAGAAAGTGCCAATCAGTTCGGCCGCATATTTCCTGACATCCATGACGGTCTCCTCGGTTGCGGGGGATCACACCACCCGGATACAGGTCCCATAGAAACCCGATATGAGGCTTCCTAAAACCCCAATGGTTGTTCTTTGGGAGAATTCCACCTGAATTTTCGGCTTTTTCCCCCGCACCCAATTATCGCCTATGGTGGACATCTGTGCCTTGATCTGATACATCGGCGCCCTTGACGCTGAGGGCTTGGCCTTTGTCGGCCCTTCCGCTGTCTGAAAAATTCTCACTGCAATTGAAAAGAGGATGCCGCGTGCAGGTTCTCGTTCGCGATAATAATGTCGATCAAGCCCTCAAGGCGCTGAAGAAAAAGATGCAGCGCGAGGGAATTTTCCGCGAAATGAAGCTCCGCGGCCATTACGAGAAGCCTTCTGAAAAGAAGGCTCGCGAAAAGGCCGAGGCCGTGCGCCGCGCCCGCAAACTTGCACGCAAGAAGATGCAGCGTGAAGGTCTGCTGCCCATGAAACCGAAGCCGGTTTTTGGCGCCGGACCCGGAGTCGGCCGGGGCGGTCCAACCGCTGGCCCTCGTGGACCGCGCTGAACAATTACTACAAGTTCGACATTGAATTAAGCGCGGGCTTCAGGCCCGCGTTGTGATCGCTGCATGCTGATGGGTTTTCTGTGATTACCGCGGCAGCACTGTCTCGACGACCGCTTTCGCGGCCGAAAGCATATCGTCGGCGACAGTCTGAGCCCGCGTCGCCGGCGCTGGCTCGTTGGCCTTAAGATCGAACGGCCGAGATGCTTGCGGGATATTTTCAGGGGGAACCGGCAGCCGCGTACTGTCAGCTTGGTCGAAAGGCGTCCCCTCCTCAGCTCCGGCCGGATCAGACCTGCTTGTTTCCACTTTGGGCGTAGACGCCTGGATCGCTGATGGAAGCGACTCCGCCGCCTGAGGTGCGGCATGCGTGACCTCTTGGAGGCGCGAAGGCGCGACCGACTGACGATCGGCCTCCTGCTGCGCTCGAGGAGGCCCCTCTGATCGAGAACGCACCACGTCGACCTCTAAGGACGCCTCGGTCGTGTTGCGCCGCCGATCGATCGCGGCCCGCGCAAGATCGATGGCATCCGCAGCCGAAGCCGCTTGTGCCGGAGCGGCCGTCATCGACCTGACCTTGGCAGCCTTCTCGCGCTGCGGCGCTTGGTGCTTTTTCGTGTCGGCCGGCAAACTCGCCGCCCGCTTCTCGGCAGGTTTCGCTGCGGCAGCCTCGGATGGAATCTTCGCGGGCTGGACCTTTTCGTCAGGCGCCTTGGCGCTTTCTTTCCCGGAAATATCTTCCGCCCGGACCATGGCCTCGGAATCGGTATCGCCCGCTTTGTCGGAAATCGCGGCCGACGCCGCAGCAGCCGGCGGCGTATCCGGCTTGACGGTGATGTAATGGTTCACAATGTAGGCGGCTGTCACCGTCGCAATGATGGAAGGCAATATTTTTTCAACAAAGTATTTCAGCATGATCGGCTTCTCCCGCGCTGTCTGTGGGAGAGTTTTTGGGCCGATTAAGGGATCAATCGCGACGGATCGGAGGCAAGTGGTGTTCCTTCACCATTTCGTGTTGCTTGATCCGGCGATTTGCCGACCTGTTGCGAGGAGTTGGGGTGTTCGGGAACGACGGCGATGTCGAAACCCGGCCGACCCAAGCACGGAAGCGAAACCACCAGCGCGGTAAAATCCACGCCGGCAGCGGCATTGGAAAAGTTATCTGGCACGCTTACTGGCGCTCTTTTTTGCCTTCTTCGCCTTTGCCTTCTTCACCCTTACCTTCTTCGCCGTTGTCTTCTTTTTGCCGGCAGTTTTCTTTCTGACGGTCTTCTTGGCAGCGAGAAGGGCGCCGACTTTCTTCGAGGAGCGTCCGACCTCCCCAACCGCGGCGCGAAGCCGTGCCGGCGTCACCTTGAACTTCTTCGACCAGTAGCTGACTTCATAGGGTTGGGTCAGCGCGATCAGTGCCCGGTCGTTCGTCGCACGTTTTTGCAGCTTGAGGTAGGCTTCGACTGTTTTGGCGGAGCGGCCGACAGCCTTGACTGCAGCCTTCAGCTTTAACGACGTGACTTTGAATTTTCTGGACCAGTAACGGACCTCGTAGGCCTCACCCAACGCGATCAAGCGACCGTCACTTCCGCCGCGCTTCGCCTTGTCATCCGCCGTACCGGCCTCCACTGTTGAATACCGCCGAATTACATTCCCTTGACGATATTCTCCGTCATCTTCTTGGCGTCGCCAAGCAGCATCATGGTGTTGTCCCGATAGAACAGTGGATTATCGATGCCGGCATAGCCCGATGCCAGCGAGCGCTTGATGAACATCACCGTGCCAGCTTTCCAGACCTGCAACACCGGCATGCCATAGATCGGCGAAGACTTATCCTCCTCCGCCGCGGGGTTGGTGACGTCGTTAGCGCCGATGACGAAGGCCACGTCGGCCTGCGCGAATTCCGAATTGATGTCTTCGAGCTCGAACACCTCGTCGTAAGGCACGTTGGCCTCGGCCAGCAGCACGTTCATGTGGCCGGGCATCCGGCCTGCCACCGGATGAATCGCGTACTTCACCTCGACACCCTCCTTCTTGAGGTTGTCGGCCATCTCGCGCAGCGCGTGCTGCGCCTGCGCCACCGCCATGCCGTAGCCCGGCACGATGATAACCTTCTGTGCGTTCTTCATGATGAAGGCGGCGTCATCCGCCGAGCCGAGCTTGGCGGGCTTCTGCTCGCCACCAGCGCCGCCGGCCGCCGCCGTCTCGCCGCCGAAGCCGCCCAGGATCACCGAGATGAACGACCGGTTCATGGCGTGGCACATGATGTAGGACAGGATCGCGCCGGAGGAGCCGACCAGCGCGCCCGTGATGATCAGCGCCGAGTTGCCGAGCGTGAAGCCGATGCCGGCCGCAGCCCAGCCGGAATACGAGTTCAGCATCGAAATCACGACCGGCATGTCGGCGCCGCCGATTGGGATGATCAAGAGCGCGCCGAGCAGAAGCGCCAGAATCACGATCAGCCAGAAATCGAGCGCGCCGCCGGACATCACCAGCCCGACGATGAAGAACACCAGCGCAAGTCCGAGCACGATGTTGATGATGTGACGTGCCGGCAGGATAATCGGAGCGCCGCTCATGCGGCCCGACAGTTTCAAGAACGCGATCACCGAGCCGGTGAATGTCAATGCGCCGATGGCAACGCCGAGCGACATCTCGATCAGACTCTGCGCATGGATGTTGCCGGGTGTGCCGATTCCGAAAGCCTCAGGCGCATAGAACGCGCCAGCGGCCACCAGCACCGCCGCCATGCCGACCAGCGAGTGGAACGCCGCGACCAGTTCCGGCATCGACGTCATCGGCACCCGGCGCGCGATCACCGCGCCGATGCTGCCGCCGATCGCAACACCGAGGATCACCAGCACCCAAGCCACGGCGTCGGCGGGCGGATGCGCAGCGAGCGTGGTCGCGACCGCGATCGCCATGCCGGTCATGCCGAGAAAATTGCCTTTCCGACTGGACGCCGGACTGGACAACCCCCGCAGCGACAGGATGAACAAAACGCCGGCGACGAGATAAAGAAGCGCGGAGAGATTGGCGTTCATGGCGTCTGCTATCTCCCGGGCATTCCGTCATGCCCCGTCTTGCGTCGGGCATCCCGGTTTTTTCTTGTCAATAGAACGCGGACATTCTGGTCATCCGCACGAAGACGCGCTTTGCGCTCACGCCCGATCATCACGACTTTGCTTGCCGACAATCGCTCCATCGCGGATCGGCCTACTTCTGCTTCTTTTTGTACATCGCCAGCATTCGCTGGGTGACGAGAAAGCCGCCGAAGATATTCACGCAGGCAAAAACCAGAGCGACGAAACCGAAGGCCCGCGCCCAGCCCGAGCCTTCTGAGATCATGCCGACGCCGACGGCGAGCAGCGCGCCGACCACGATCACCGACGAGATCGCATTGGTGACCGACATCAGCGGAGTATGCAGCGCCGGCGTCACCGACCACACCACGAAATAGCCGACGAATACGGCTAGAACGAAAATCGACAGCCGAAAAACAAAGGGATCGACGGCCTGCACGACATGTTCCATGGAGGCATTCCTATTCGCCGTTTCCGAGCGTGCGAGAGGCGTGAATGGCAAACCCGGAAATGAACGCGCACGTCGTGTTCTCCGGAACAATCCGCTGACCGGCTGGGCTCATGATCATCATGCGCTTTTCGGCTGGAAATTCGGATGAATGATCGCGCCATTCCGGGTCAGCGCGGTGGCCTTGACCAGTTCGTCGTCCCAGTTCACCGCAAGCGCCTTGGTCGTCTTGTCGACCAGCGTCTCAATGAACGAAAACAGGTTGCGGGCATACAGGCTGGACGCCGAGGCGGCGACGCGGCCAGCGACGTTGGTAAAGCCGATGATCTTTACACCATTGAGATCGACGACCTTACCCGCCTGGACGCCCTCAATGTTACCGCCGCGCTCAACCGCGAGATCGACCAGCACCGAGCCAGGCTTCATCGAGCGCACCATCTCCGCGGTCACGAGCCTCGGCGCCGGGCGTCCTGGAATCAACGCCGTCGTGATGATGATGTCCTGCTTCTTGATATGTTCAGTGGTTAGCGCCGCTTGCTTGGCCTGATACTCTTTCGACATTTCCTTGGCATAGCCGCCAGCGGTCTGCGCGTTCTTGAACTCCTCGTCCTCTACGGCGAGAAATTTGGCGCCGAGGCTTTCCACCTGTTCCTTGGTGGCGGGACGCACGTCGGTCGCGGTGACCACGGCGCCGAGACGGCGCGCGGTGGCGATCGCCTGAAGGCCGGCAACGCCGACGCCCATGACGAATACCTTCGCAGCAGGCACGGTGCCGGCGGCCGTCATCATCATTGGAAATGCGCGGCCGAACGCCTCGGCGGCCTCGATCACGGCCCGATAGCCGGCCAGATTTGCCTGGCTGGACAGCACATCCATCACCTGGGCGCGCGTGATACGCGGCATCAACTCCATTGCGAAAGCCGACACGCCGGCGTCCGCGATCTTTTTTAGGGCAGCCTCGTTGCCGTAGGGATCCATGATCGCGATCACCAGCGCGCCACGCTTGTAGCGCGCCAGCTCGGATGCCTCGGGCCGCCTCACCTTAATAATAAGGTCGGCGTCTTTCACGGCATCGGTACTTACCACCGCTCCGGCGGCGGTGAAGTCCGAATCCGGCACACCCGATTTAGTTCCGGCGCCCGGCTCGATTGCGACATCCGCGCCGAGCGCCTTGAACTTCTTCACTGTATCGGGTGACGCGGCAACCCGCGGCTCCGACTCATCGATTTCCTTCGCAATCGCAATCTTCATGATGCCCCCCGCAGCCAACGGCCACGCACGACTAAAGCACCAGCCACGTTGCTAGCAATGGAAATCCAGAACGGTCAGAAAGGTCGACCGGACAATCAGGTGAGGAAAATCGCCATCAACGAGACAATGGTGATCACGGCCACGGTGCCGATCGTCCCACATCTTGATGAAAGCCTTATATGTTCCCTCGTGCGCCGGGTAATCCATGCCGTCCGCCGTCGAGTAAACGATTTCGTTATGATCTGACACGTCAAGTCTCCAGCCAGGGTTGATCTTGCGACTGGAGGAATTAGCGCAATCAGAGGGACAGAGCAACGGTGCGGCGGTCACCTTGGCGAAGTCATCGCCCCTTTATGTATAAAATATACAAATCCGGCCCCTCGAACTCGCCGGAAGCCAAGTTTTCCTGGCTTACGGTCCGCCCTTCGCCTGATGATTTCAACGGATAAAGGGGCAGCACCCCGCCTGTCCGGAACCAGACCTCCCTTCGGTTGCCTTACGCATCTGTCACGGTGGGCCGTTCTCGCCCTAAAGAATCCGCTTCCCGCCAGAAAATACACGCTGCGATTGTAATTCAGCTCGGTACCGGCTTCTGAGACAAGGCTGCGCCATTTTGCCGCGCAGCGCGGCGGCCGATGGGCCAACCTATCCCATCCTCTCAAGCTCATCGATCATGCCGGCTATCACCGATAATCCGCCATCCCAAAATTGTGGATCCCTGGCGTCGAGCCCGAACGGCCTCAGCAGTTCGGAATAGTGCTTGGTGCCGCCGGCCGAGAGCATCGCCAGATAGCGCTCGGCGAAACCATCGGACGCGTGTTCATACACTGCATAGAGCGAGTTCACGAGGCAATCGCCGAACGCGTAGGCATAGACATAGAACGGCGAATGAATGAAGTGAGGAACGTACATCCAGAAGGTCTCGTACCCCGGCTTGATTTCGATCGCGGGACCGAGGCTCTCACCCTGTACGCCAAGCCAGAGCTGACCGATGCGCTCTGCGGTGAGTTCGCCGCTCTTACGCTCGGTGTGAACTGCGCGCTCAAAGGTGTAGAACGCGATCTGGCGCACCACGGTGTTGATCATGTCCTCGACCTTGCCGGCGAGCAGCGCCTGCCGTTGCTTCGCGTTCTTGGTCTGCGCCAGCAGGCGCTTGAAGGTCAGCATCTCGCCAAAGACTGACGCGGTTTCCGCAAGCGTCAGCGGCGTCGGCGCCATCAGCGCGCCGTTCTTCGCAGCCAGCACCTGATGCACGCCGTGCCCCAGCTCATGCGCCAGCGTCATCACATCGCGCGGCTTGCCCTGGTAGTTCATCAGCACGTAGGGATGCGCCGACGGCGTGGTCGGATGCGAAAACGCTCCCGGCGCCTTGCCGGGGCGCACAGGCGCGTCGATCCACCGGTCGGTAAAGAATCGCTCGGCAATGCCGGCCATCTCTGGCGAAAATTCGCCATAGGCGGTCAAAACCATCTTGTGCGCATCGGTCCAGGGGATGACGCCGGTGGCGGCGAACGGCAGCGGCGCGTTGCGGTCCCAATGGGCGAGCTTCTTCTTTTTGAACCAGCGCGCCTTCAACGCATAATAGCGATGCGACAATCGCGGATAGGCCGCGCGCACCGAGGCCACCAGCGCATCCACCACCTCGCGCTCGACGCGGTTGTTCAGGTGGCGCGAATCGGCGACGTCGTGAAAGCCGCGCCAGCGGTCGGAAATGTCCTTATCCTTGGAGAGCGTGTTGGTGATGAGCGCGAAGGTTCGCTCGTTGGCCTTGAACGTCTTCGCCAGCGCCTGAGCGGCCGCTTTCCGCTTCTCCGGCGAGCGATCCTGCAACAGGTTCAGCGTTGGTTCGATCGCAAACTCCTTGTTCCCGACCCTGAATCGTAACCCTGCAATCGTCTGGTCGAATAACCTGTTCCATGCCGAGTAGCCCGTCTGCGACTTCTCATGAAAGAGCTGCTCGAGCCGATCCTCAAGCTGGTACGGCTTGTCTTTGCGACTATCCTCGATCCAGGGGCGATAATGCCCAAGCTCCGGCGCCTGCATGGCGCGCTCTATCACGTCGTCGTCGATACGGTTGAGCTCCAGCGGGAAAAATAGCAGATGCAGCGACGCAGCCGTCAGACGCTCCGAGACGTCGCCATAGAATTTCGAGATCGCGGGATCGACGCTGTCGCCGGCGTGTATCAAGCCTGCAAAGGAACTGAGCCGGCCCGCGAGATCGTCAATCGCCTCATAGCGTCGCACGGCTCCCGCAAGCCATACGCCGCCTTCAGGGCTCGACGTTTCCGTCGCGAGCTTGCCCTTGTAGTCTGCCTCGAACGCCTTGCATTCAGCATCGATCCTGCCGAGATCGCGCGCGACCTCGGGCGCATCAATCCCGAAATAGAGATCCGCGAGATTCCACTCCGGCAGACCTCCCGATTTCACGGCAACCGCTTTTTTGGCCGGCTTGCGGTGGGAGGCGCGTTTACGAGCAGTAGCGGATTTGCGTGAGGCGGAGGAAGTACGCGCAGCCATTATCGATCCAGACTTTCTCTATGAATACCGATCAACGGGAGAGCAGTTACGACATCATGATGGCACGGCGGCAAACCTTAAGAGCGAATTAATCACCGTCCGCCAGTGTGCCTCGATTCGGTACAGATAGTTGTAGTGCGCGGGGAATGCCATGACTGCCACGATTTTGATCGCCGACGATGACGCGGTGCAGCGTCGTCTCGTCGAGAACATGGTGCGGCGGTGCGGCTATGAGACGATGGTGGTCGAAAGCGGCGACGCCGCTATCGCCGTAATGACGGCTAGCGACGGACCGGTGATCGATGCTCTTGTCCTCGATCTCGTGATGCCCGGCCTCGACGGCATGGGCGTGCTCGCGGGAATCCGCGAGGCCGGCCTCGCCATCCCCGTCATTGTCCAGACCGCACATGGGGGTATCGACAATGTGGTTTCGGCCATGCGTGCCGGCGCACATGACTTCGTCGTAAAGCCGGTCGGCATCGAGCGTCTTCAGGTCAGCTTGCGCAATGCGCTCAACGCCAGCGCACTGAAGAACGAATTGCAGCGCGTCCGTCACAGCCGTGAAGGTCGCCTCACCTTCGCCGACATCATCACCCGCAGCGAGACCATGGCCAACGTGATGAAGGCCGCGAAAAAGGCAGCAGGCTCGTCGATCCCGGTGCTGATCGAAGGCGAATCCGGTGTCGGTAAGGAGCTATTCGCACGCGCCATCCACGGCACCAGTGACCGCAGCGCCAAGCCGTTTGTCGCGGTGAACTGCGGCGCGATCCCAGACAACCTCGTGGAGTCGATCCTGTTCGGTCACGAAAAGGGGTCATTCACTGGCGCGACCGAGCGCCACACCGGCAAGTTCGTCGAAGCTTCCGGCGGCACGCTGTTTCTCGATGAAGTGAGCGAGTTGCCGTTAGCCGCGCAAGTAAAACTATTGCGCGCGCTGCAGGAAGGCGCGGTCGAAGCGGTCGGCGGCCGCAAGCCGGTCAAGGTCGACGTCCGCATTATCTCAGCCACCAATCGGCGGCTGCTCGATCGCGTCAAGGCCGGACAGTTCAGGGAAGACCTGTTCTATCGCCTGCACGTGCTGCCGCTGACGATCCCTCCGCTTCGGATGCGGCGCGACGATATCCCGAACCTGCTGCGGCACTTTCTGGCGCGCTTCTGCGCCGAGGAACACCGAACGATCAACGGCATCAGCGGCGAGGCGATGGCGGGGCTGTCGCAGCTCAACTGGCCCGGCAACATCCGCCAACTCGAAAACGCTGTTTACCGCGCGGTCGTCATGAGCGAGGGCCCGCATCTTGGCCTGTCGGATTTTCCGTCAACCGGTTTGCAGCCCGCTACGGACATTCACCCGGATATGCACGCCGAAGCTGGCGAGCCGCTGATCATGGAGCCGGTTTCGCCGCGAACAGCATCGAACGTCGTAAACGGTAACGACATACCCCTTGCACCTACGCCAGATCCCGGCAGCCTGCCATTGTTCACTCAAGACGGCGAAGTACGCCCACTCGAGGAGTTGGAAACCGACATCATTCGCTTCGCAATCTCGCATTACCGCGGACAAATGTCCGAAGTGGCGCGCCGATTGAAAATCGGACGATCCACGCTTTACCGCAAGCTCGATGACATCGCCGCGAAAAATGGCATCGTCGCCAAAGAGGAACAGTAACGAGCTCAAGTGCGTTTTAGGTAAGTTCGGCGCGCGCATTCGAACCTGATCACGCGAGAGTGCGCGCGGGCGACTGAACCGTTGCGGCGTAGTGACAGACCAACGGAAAATACGCGTCAAAACAACACATCGCGTTGCCAACGATGTCTTTTGAGGTCAGTTTGTCGTGAGTCGCCGTTTGCGGCGTTGGCTACCCGAATCAGGCGTGCGAGTAGCAGCATCCGGGTGTCGTGAAGGCCAAACAAAGCCTCGACGGACACAGGACAAAAATTCACCAGATTGTTCCGTGGGGACAGTTTCACCCGAGGGTGCGAGAATGCGAGACTACCCGACTAACCGGACAGGATTCGATCGGATCCTGACAGTGCTTGCAGCCACCTTTTTAGCAGTTTCGACCTCGGCCGCATTTGCCCAGGCGGATGTCGCAAAAAAGAGCGCCTCCGAACTCGCAATCGACGCAGCGATTCCAACGCCAGAGCCAGCCAACGTTCCGCCGCCTACGGCAGCCGATTTCAAGGCGGATGATGTGCAGCCTGCACCACCGGTGGTCCGCGAGTCGAAGCCCGGCGACCAAAAGACCGAGACGCGCGCAACCGATCCGAAGCCTGCCGATTTAACGGCAGCCGACACGGCCACCTCGCACTCTGATACATCTACCAATACCAACGCAACCGCGTCTTCCGATGCGAAGCCCTCGAGCGTCCAGCCGGGCCCAAACCCCGAGACCACAGAAACGAAGCTTGACGAGCCCAAGACTACTTCCGCCAAACCAGATGATGTCACTGCGGCTCCGTCAAACGGCATCAAGACGAACGAAGCGACGAAGGATGAGCCGAAGAAGGACGCCACCGCGACGATCACCCCCGCGGCCGCGCCGCCTCACGCAGAGACCGGCGCCGCGACGGCCACCGATCAGCCGAGCGAACCAGTGAAGGCCGCGAACAATGTCCCGCCTGCGGATCAGCCGGCAGCCGAAAAGCTGCGCGCATTGCTCGATACGGAGGCGACAAAATTCTTTGACCGCAAGGCCGAGCGGGCAGCTATCGAGAAATTCTACGCGGCGCGGAGCTATGCGCCACTATGGACCGAGGGCGGCACACTGAATGCGCAGGCCAAGGGTGTGATTGCGCGTCTCAGGGACGCTGCGGCCGACGGCCTCAACCTCGCCGACTATCCGGTGCCCAACTTTACTGCGGCGTCATCGCCCGACCAGCTGGCAGAAGCCGACCTGAAGCTGACCGCGAGCATGATGGACTACGCCCGTCAGGCCCAGAGCGGCCGAATGCACTGGTCGCAGGTCAGCGCTGATATCCAGTATCCCGAGCACCCTGTCGATCCCGAGCAGGTTTTAGCGAACGTCACCACCGCCAAGGATTCCTCCGCAGCGCTCGACAGCTACAACCCACCGCATAAGCTTTATCGGGAGTTGAAGCAGAAACTGGCCGAGTTGCGTGGCGTGGGCGATGGCCCTGTCACACAGATTGCGGACGGCCCTGCACTTAGATACACGCCGGAGCGTGGCAAGAAGCACCCCGCCGTGGTGATGGAAGACCCCCGCGTGCCAATACTGCGCGCGAAACTTGGCGTGACCGAAAACGCCGATGACACGCATTATGACGCGAAGGTCGCGGCCGCCGTCCGAAAATTTCAGGCGAATGCTGATCTCAAGGCGACTGGCGTGCTCGACGAGCGGACGGTCAAGGCGATCAACAGCCCGAAACGGGATCGCCAGATCGACAACATCATCGTCAACATGGAGCGCTGGCGCTGGCTGCCGCGCGAGCTTGGAGCTCCATCGCTGGGTGACGCCTATGCCATCCTGAATATCCCGGATTATTCGCTCAGGGTGATGCAGCATGGTGCGCCGATCTGGACCACCCGCGTCGTCGTGGGCAAGCCGGGAGTCCATGCCACGCCCCTTCTCACGGAAACGATGAAGTACATCACCGTCAACCCAACCTGGAACGTGCCGCCCTCGATCATCTACAAGGAATACCTTCCCGCCTTGCAGCAGGACCCGACCGTGCTGGAGCGCATGGGTCTCAAGCTGGAGCGTGATCGCAACGGCGGAATTCACATTTCGCAGCCGCCAGGCGAACGTAATGCGCTGGGCCGCATCCGCTTCAATTTTCCAAACAAGTTTCTGGTGTACCAGCACGACACGCCGGACAAACACCTGTTTGCAAAAGAGACGCGCGCCTTCAGCCACGGCTGCATGCGGGTTCAGAATCCCGACCAATACGCCGCTACGTTACTCAACATCGCCCTTCCGCAGGAGCATTACACTCCGGAAAAAGTCCGGAGCATGTATGGCCGGAACGAGTTTGACATCAAGTTCCCGACTCCAATTCCGGTGCACATCACCTATCAGACCGCGTTTGTGGATCATGCGGGCAAATTGCAACTTCGCGCAGATGTCTACGGCCGAGATGCCAAGATACTGGCGCTGCTCCAAAACTCCAGTGGGCGCGATCTGGAAACGGTCATCGCTCATGCCCAGCCGAGTTATTCCCGTCCCAGGGGGAGTATTCCGCAGCAAGGAGTGGCCTTCAATGAAAACCGCGGGTTTGGTGGTGGTTTCGACAACAGCGGCCCGTCGTTCTTCGAGCGGCTGTTCGGTGTCCAGACCCCGCCTCCGCAGATGGACGACCGTCGCCGGCGGATATACGGGCGCTAACTCGCCTTTCACGAGCCATCGAAAGCGGATTACTTGATTAAAAACAAGGGCGTCATCACCTGATGGCGCCCTTTTAACGTTAACCACTATCCACCCCTTCTCGATGACATGGCTCTTTTTTGCCACAGTCAGCGAGCTAATTAATCTTTAGAGCAGGAAGGTATGGTAAATCGGCGTTAACCGTCCTGCCCTACGACTTGGCTTATGTCCTTTCACATGGGGTTTTCGTGGAAGGGCTTTCCGACTTGATCGTCTTCCGGGTGGGCTCATACGTGCTTTCTGGTTTTGCACGCGGCTTGAAATCGTTGTCGATTTCACGGACGGGCTTCCGCATCGGCCTGTCGTCGCTTCTTTTACTTACAGGTGCTGGATCGGTGCATGATGCCGCGGCGCTGAATGAAACGCGCACGCTGTCCTTTCATCACACCCATTCCAACGAAGACCTGACCATCACCTTCAAGCGCGACGGCCGCTATGACGAAGGCGCCCTGAAACAGCTCAATCACTTTCTCCGCGACTGGCGCAGCCAGGAGCAGACCACCATGGATCGCCATCTCTTCGACATCCTCTGGGAGGTCTATCGCGATGTCGAGGCTAGGCAGCCGATCAACATCATCTCTGCCTACCGCTCCCCAGCCACCAACGCCATGCTTCGCCGCCGCTCCAAAGACAGCGGCGTCGCGCGATTCAGTCAGCACACGCTGGGCCACGCGATGGACTTCTTCGTTCCCGGCGTGTCGCTCGAAAAAATCCGGTTCGCCGGATTACGCCTCCAGCGCGGCGGCGTCGGCTTCTATCCCAAATCTGGTTCGCCATTCGTTCATCTCGATACCGGACATGTGCGACACTGGCCGCGCATGACCCACGATCAGCTGGTGCGTGTCTTCCCGAACGGCCGCACCGTGCACATTCCCTCGGACGGCAATCCGCTGCCGGGCTATCAGGTGGCGATGGCTGATATCGAAAAGCGCCGGCACGCGGGTGAAGAAGGTACTGCGACCAGCAAGCCGTCGAATTTCCTGATGGCGCTGTTCCGCGGCAAGTCGGCCGACGAAGATGACGAATTTGACGGCACCCCTGCGGCGGAGCCAGATCAGCCGGTCGCACTCGCTGCCTCATCGGTCCCAGTGCCGCGGCCGAAGCCCGGGGCCTTCAAATTGGCCTCCGCCGACGTACAGTCAGTTCCGCCGCCGCCCGCGAAACAGGCGGCGGACGGCAAACCTCAGACCCCCGCCGACATCATCAATTCCCGCGGGTTCTGGGATGAAATCCCGTCGGCCTCGGAGCAGGTCACGCCAAAGCAGGTTTTGGCCGCCGTCAGCGCGCGACAGGCGGTCTCCGCAGCCGACCGGCAGCCGACCGACGGTGTCTCTGATGCCTTACAGGCACTGGCCTATGCGTCAGAGAAGGACGTCCGCCGCGCGCGAATAGTCGCGGCGACCGCATCGATCCCGCCCATCCGGCCGGCGACCCTCCCCGCGCGTAACCCGATGGCGGTGGACAGCGTGACGACCGTCGTTGCCAAAGGCGCTCAAGGCCAAAAGTCTACCGTATCGATATCCCGCCGTTTAGCACGGGCGACTGCACGTGACAGCGACGCCTGGATGCGTGCGATGATCCTTTCCCCGAGCGCGAGCCGCACAATGTTGGCGACGGTCATCGGCGAGCAGGACATGACGTTGATGCAGGTCTATTTTGATAAGCCGGACCGGATGATCGCAATGGCTTTCTCAGACGATTCGCAGATGGGTCTGGTCTGCGATCGATTCACTGGATCGGCCGTTGCCAAGTTGACCACGACCGCGCTCGTGGTGCGAGCGGTCTCGCCGCGCTAGGCTGCGGCTCAAACTTGCCCGGAAACGACAACGCGCAGCCCTAAATCCCTCGCGCACCTCTTTTGGGGCTGCGCTTGAGCCCGGCGACATCGTCGTCAGCCTCCACAGTCATAGGAAAATGCCATAAGGCCGCGCGATCCGAGCGGCCGGCGCCAGGCCGTTCTTCCTGCCGCCCTACAGTCCCGCTCCCAATCCGGTCGAGCAGTTCTTTGCCAGCTTAGGCCCTCGCTCCGAAAAGCAGCTGAACGAACGAATCGTCGAAGCCACATGGAAGCGCGCGTCGTCACCTTGCTGACCGCCGCCCCAGCGCCAACTACTTCGTCAACGCAGGATCTGCCTCAACGTGAGACAATCATGCTCTAAACACCCGTTTCACCGTTCGGACCGACGAAGGCGATACGGACCATGTTCGTCGCGCCCGGCGTGCCAAGCGGCACGCCGGCCACGATGATGATGCGCTGGCCTGCCTTGGCAAACCCGTCGCGGAAAGCGATGGAGCCGGCCCGGTTGACCATGTCGTCTTGGTCGTGAGCGTCTTCCGCCACCACGCAATGTACGCCCCACGCTACGGCCAGCTTACGCCCCGTCGCAAGGTTCGGGGTAATGGCGACCACCGGCGGCTTCGGGCGCTCGCGTGCCATACGCAGCGCTGTCGAGCCCGAACTGGTCCAGCATATGATCGCGGAGAGATCGAGCGTCTCTGCGATCTGCCGGGCGGCGTCAGCGATCGCATCGCCAACGGTAGGCTCCGGCTCGGCGCGCTGCGCGTTGAGCACGCCCCGATAGATCGGGTCGCGTTCCACCTCTTCGCCGATCCGGTTCATGGTCGAGATGGCTTCGATGGGGTATTTTCCAGCCGCTGACTCGGCGGAAAGCATGATGGCATCTGCGCCTTCGTAAACCGCCGTGGCGACGTCGGAGACTTCGGCGCGGGTGGGCACCGGCGACAGGATCATCGATTCCAGCATCTGCGTCGCGATCACCACTGGCTTACCGGCACGGCGCGCCATCCGCGTCATCTGCTTTTGCAGGCTGGGAACCTGCTCGAGCGGCAATTCGACGCCGAGGTCACCGCGCGCGACCATCAACGCATCGGCCATTTCGATGATTTCAGGCAGCCGGTCGATCGCTTGCGGTTTTTCGATCTTGGCCATCACTGACGCACGGCCGCGGATCACCTTCTTGGCTTCGGCAACATCGTCTGCTCGCTGCACGAAGGACAATGCAATCCAGTCAACGCCGGCTTCCAGCGCCGCATCAAGATCGGAGCGGTCCTTGGGGGTCATCGCCGACACCGGCAAATCGGTATCGGGCAGGCTCACTCCCTTTCGGTCAGACATCCTGCCGCCGACGACGACGCGTGTCACTGCACGCTCGGGCGAAGTTTCCTCGGCGATCAGACGGACCTTGCCATCGTCGAGCAGCAGGGTGTGACCGGGGCGCAGCGCCGCCAGGATTTCGGGATGCGGCAGGTGAACCCGGGTTCTGTCTCCGGGGCCGTTGTCGGAATCCAGAACGAAGGTTTCGCCGTTGCTCAACTGGATCGGGCCGTCCGCGAATGAGCCGAGCCGGAGCTTGGGCCCCTGAAGATCGACCAGAATGCCGATCGGCCGACCGTAGCTGCCTTCGACGTTGCGGATCGTGGCCACTAGTTCGCGCATCTTGTCATGCGTGGTGTGGCTCATGTTGATGCGGAAAACGTCCGCTCCAGCCTCGAACAGGCGGCGCACCATCGCGCTCTCGGATGAGGCAGGCCCGAGGGTGGCGAGTATCTTGATACGGCGCAAGCGTCTCATGGCTTGCGTCCGGGCAACGCGCCTGGCGTCAGTCCAGACGCGCCCGGAGACGTTCCGCCCGTGGAATCGGGCGCGCCCGGCATTTCACCTTGTGGCAACCCAGGCACGCGCTGTGGCCCATGCTCGCCGGACTCCGTCAGTTGTACGGTCCACGCGCGCTGGTCTCCGGTATCTATCTCGAAGAAGCCGGTGCGGTCGAAGCCTCTGGCGAGACAATTGTCGGTGCCTTTGATTGTGAATTCTTTATCGCGCGAGCACATGAAAGCCTGTCCCGACCATTCGCCGCCGTGGTCGTAATCTAGAGCATAAATATAATAATAACGTGCGATGAGCGTGCCTCGCAGCAGCGTCTCGCAGGCATGCGATGAAACATTCCACCAGCCCTCGGTGGTCCAGCCATCCGCGTCCTTGTAGCCAAGGGCGATGCCGACGCGGCTGGAGGTATTATTGCAGAGCCGGAAGTCTGCAGCTGCGGGCACCGACCACAGACAGACGACGAGGATGCCGAGGGCAGGTAAAGAAGCCCGCGATACTCGCGCGCCGCGAGAACGTGGGAAAGAGGGGGTCGTCTGATATGGTCATTAGCCGGGCAAATCGTTTCGCCGTGATTTCGCGTGACCTGCTGCGCCTGTCAACGGTTTGAGCTGGCTTTTCACGTCAAGGTGCTCATTTTCCGGCCTATGAACTCTTATTTGCGCCGCGATATGGTAAAATCCGTGACACGCTCCAATTCAACTCAGACAGGCTATGGCGAGATCAGTGCATGACCATTGATGACAGAACGAGAACCGAACTGGAAGCTGCGGTATTCCGTCGGCTGGTCAAGCATCTACAGTCCCGTAGTGACGTTCAGAATATCGAATTGATGAATCTGGCTGGTTTCTGCCGTAACTGCCTGTCAAACTGGCTCAAGGACGCCGCTGACGCAAATGGCGCTGTCATGACCAAGGACGAAAGCCGTGAGGCGGTGTACGGCATGCCCTACGAGACCTGGAAGGCAAAACATCAGGGCGAGGCAACGCCGGAGCAACTCGCAGCGATGAAGAAGAACCCGGGCAGTCACTGATTCGTTGGCGAGCGGCCTGTGGGTCGCTGTGGATGAGCGAGATGTCGCCTTGACGCCGAGCACGCCGCTCGGGAGTGTCGAGTTTCATTCAAATGTGACAGGCGGCCGGCGTATCCGAGCTCACAGTCCCAACGTCATCTTTCATAGCAGTCATCTTTCATAGCAGTCATCGTTCATATCAGGAGTAACAGGATGGCCATCGCTGTCGCCGCCACCGAAGAACCCGCGACCAGATTCGCGAAGGACCAGCTCAGGGCCATCATCGAGCGCATCGAGCGGCTGGAGGAAGAAAAAAAGACCCTTTCCGACGACATTCGCGACGTCTACGCCGAGGCCAAGGGCAACGGATATGACGTCAAGGCGTTGCGAACGATCGTGAGGATGCGCAAGCAAGACGCCAACGAGCGTCAGGAGCAGGAAACGATCCTGGAAACCTATATGCACGCGCTTGGAATGCTGTGAGGCGCGGGCGCGGTAAGCTGTCGACCTCCGGACTTGCAGGAGTGTCGCGTAGAGTATCTACGGTTGCAATTTTAGGGCCCATGCCCGAATTTTGTATTCTGGCGTGATCGGCCAGGATTGAAACGGCTTACCTCGACCTCGTCCCTTATCCTCATAATCCACAGGAACGCGAATCGGCCTGCAGAAATTATTCACGTTCTTGGTGGAAAGTGGGGCGACTTCAACCGGAGTGGAATCAGATGAGTTTTGAGGCAGGCGAAGCCGTTATAGATGAGATCGTGGCGTCATGCGACGGCGACATGCGCGGCGCGCTGATGGCGCTCCTGATGATTAACGAGAAACTTGAGGATGAACTGCAACGGCTTTATGCGGCAGTCCGCGAAGGCAATACGCTGCATTAGTGGCCTTCCTCACCGCCACCCTTCATACTTGCACTGTTAGTCGATCGGGCGATCGTCAATGACGATCTTGGTTTAAATCCAGCGCTGGAGCGTAGCGAAACGCCCTGGGTTTCCGCCCCCCGGCGATCAGATATCGCGCCCTTCGACCTTTTCAGTCAGGCTCTTGACCAGTTCCTGCACTCTCTCGAGATAGGGATTGATCGCGATCGCCTTGCGGAAGGCGTCAAGCGCACGCTTGTCATCACCGAGCTCTTGCATGACCACGCCGAGACCTGCAAGCGCTCCGAAGTGGCGCGGCTCGCGGCTCAGTACCTGCTCGATATCCTCAAGCGCACGCTGATAGTCGTTGCGCATGTAGTGCAGGGTCGCACGCCGGCTCCATCCCTCAATATACTCGGGATGCAGCTTCAGAACCGCGTCGAGCAGCTTGAGCGCGACGTCGAGTTGTTTGGCGTCCGTCGCCGTTTTCACGCGTTGCATCAAAAGCAGCGTCGTGTCGCTTGAAGACTGACTCCACAGCGCCAGGATTTGGGCTTCCACATGTCTGGCGCTCTCCTTGTCCGGCGCGGCCTTGAGAGCTCCCAGCAGGAAATCGAGTCCGCGAGCCGTTTCTTTCGGGCTTTTCGGCAGCCTCGATGGCGGCCGCGACAGATCGCTTGGCCGAGTGGCCTCAGGCGGCGTGGCCTGCGGAGAGCTGCGCGGTGGGGCTTGAGCGGACGCGACGGCCGGCACCAGAGCCCCAGCGAGGGCAAGCATCGTTAGGACACAACCGATCGCGGAGATTCTCTGTTGCATTCACAAGCTCCGGAAATCGCGCGAGCTTGTCGAGCCTACACTACAGCGGTTCTCCGATCCACGGATCGATCCCACTCCGGCGTCATGCTGAAGGGCTCGACCTTCTTCGCGATCAAGCCAGGCGTGAGGACAATCGAGATGTTTTCCTCAACGTAGGACGCTATAGACACAATAAACCCCGGCAAAGCCGGGGCATCAACGAGCTGTGATAACGATTTACGGACGACGTGCCGTAACGGGATGTGTGTGAATCAACCCTGACGAGCCTTGAAACGCCGTTGTGTCTTGTTGATCACATAAACCCTGCCCTTGCGACGAACCAGACGGTTGTCGCGATGACGAGAGCGTAGGGATTTCAATGAATTACGGACCTTCATGGAAACGTTCCTGATCTTTCAAAGTCCGTGTACGAAGGCCGAAAACAGCAAACGCAAGGCTCGCGGACAAACCGCTCGGGACGCGCGGTTCTAGGCCATCGTGCCGGGGACTGTCAATCCAAACAACCACCTGCATTTGAATTTCCAGCGTCCTGATCCTAATTTTCATGTCAGGCCCCCAACAAGGGCAAGCTCGGCGTGTGCGAGACGGGGCAGCCAAGCAGCCGCAAAACCAGATTGGACGGAGAACTTTCTCGGCAGTAACATCTTCAAGCGCGCGCCGATGGCTCGTATCGAAGACAAGGAACATCGCGAGAGCCAGACGGCGACGGACACATGTTTGGAGGTCCGTTATGAAATCGCACCGACTTCCCTTTGAAAACAGATGGACTAACGGCGAGCGCGCTTGGCAGTGGCATTGCGAACTGGAGCGGCTGGGAGTGTCCACGGTCAGGACCATGTTCGCCGATCATGAAATACATCGAAGCAGGAGGCAGGCGGTCGTATACGATATCCCGCCGGAATTTGTCCGGGACTGGCTGGCATTCCACGACCGGGACAAAACGAGGCGGCAGCGCCTTTGGCAACTGATTTTCGCCGTGGTGGCAATCGCCGCATTGGCGATCGCGGTGGCAACCTTCCTGCGAAACATGACTTAAGTCCACCGACACCTTCGCGGCAGCAGGTTCCCGTCGATTCAATCTTGAATTGCTTTATCAAGGTTAACGATGCGCGGACATTCTCCGGTGCATAGCCGGAACGATCCCTCGTGCGGCCATACACAAAGTCTCACTTTGGCCGCCAGCGAGGGGGCTCAAATATGACCGACACAGCCAAGCAGGACAACCAAATCGCGGAAACGCCTTTCGGCAAGCGAAGGATGAAACCCCGCGCCTGCATTGTCGAAAGCAAGCATCACGTACGATCCCTGCTCAGCGAAGCCCTCGAAGAACAGGGTTTCATTCCGCATGCCTGCGCAACGCTGGACGACCTCGATACTTCGTTGCGTTCCGATTTCCCCGACGCCATTGTCATCAGCTTCTCGATGAACGGCCTGGCGGTTTCGGACATCTTGAACCTGCTCGCGGTGCGAGCCTGCGCCGCAAGTGTGCTGCTGATCGGCCGGCCGGATGCGCCTGCCGTCAAGGCAGCCTGCGAGCTCGGAAAAAATTTGGCGCTCGACCTGCTGCCGGTCCTGCCGACGCCTTTCAGCGACAGGGACCTGCACGCACGGGTCGCCGCCCTGGTGCCGGCCGAACCCCCATCGCCACCGGTCGATGTGGCCGAGGCGCTCGGCGCCGGCTGGCTCGAACTCTGGTATCAACCCAAGATCAACGCGCGAAGCCTTTCGCTGGGCGGCGCTGAAGCACTGATCCGGATGCGCCACCCGAACTGGGGGATCGTGCCGCCAAGCCATTTCATTCCCGATGCGGATGATCCACACTTCCGCGCGCTGTCCGACTTCGTCATTGGCCGGGTTTTCCAGGACTGGCGCTATCTCGTCGCCAAGTCGGGGAGCATCCATATCTCCATCAACCTGCCCCTTGCCTTCTTCACGGACGCCAATGCCGTCGAAGTCCTGCGCATGCAGTTCCCGAATCATCCGGCCTTCGACGGCCTGACCGTGGAGGTTGATGGCAGCGAAGTCGTGCAGAATTTACCGCTAGCGGTAGAGGCTGCGCATCGGCTGCGGTTTCACAACATTGGCCTGTCGATCGATGATGTTGGCACGGAATGGCCGGCACTGGCCGCGCTGAACGAATTTCCATTCGCTGAGATCAAACTCGATCGCAAATTCGTGGACGGCAGCTCTTCCGCGCGGCTCAAGCGTTCTGTCTGCCGCCAGATCGTCGATCTGGCCAAGAGCCATGGCGTCAAGACGGTGGCTGAGGGCGTCGAGACCCGCGACGATTTCCTGGCGATGCACGGCATCGGCGTCGATTTCATCCAGGGTTTTCTGTTCGGCAAGCCGATGACCACCCGGAAATTCGCACGCAACAGTCGTCAACGTCCGGCCTTCGTTCCTGTGGCCTGAAGTGGCGCGTATGGTCGGTGTCTGTCAGCACGGCCAGTGACTATTGGTGACTGCCTGCCTTCACCACACCTCCAGTTGCTCTTGCCGCGATATCATCGCCGGTCGCCTCGGCATTGGACTCGAACACCGCGCGGCACGGCCCAGCGAGCTGAGATTGATTCTGCCGCAGGCAGGCGACAATACGGCCAACGTCGGGAATCTCGCTGCCGCATAACCTGAAGACGTCCGGCGTGCAGGCCATCCTTTGGGCGAACGTGCCGCGATATTCTTCCGCGTGCGCGGCGGCCGCGATGCAGCCCGCCAGAATTCCGGAAAACAGGACAACTCCGTGCCTGAGCATGTGTCACCTCGTCCAATGCTTCACACGCCGACACCTCCTCAAACCTTTGAGGCGACAGAAAGGTTCGTTTCAGGCAATAAAATGGGGGTAGCGTGACTTTGTCGAATGCGTCTTGCGCTCGGTCGCTGCACAGCACTCTCCGCTATGTCGCGCGACGAGACGCACTTCCCTTGCGTCGTTTTGGACGGGCGAGTTGATCGGCAAGATAATCGATCAACGCATCGACGCGCGCCGGCCGCGGCCCGCCCGGCGGCATCACCAGATGAACCGCCCCCTCCACCTGCTTCCAGTCCTTCAGGAGGACTTCGACCTTCTTCGCGGCAATGGCATCGCCGACGATGAATTCCGGCAGGTCGGCGATTCCGAGTTCGGCGATGACTGCGGGCAGCAACGCCTCGCCGTTATTGACGCGCAATTGACCGGATGGCCGCACGGTTGCCTCTTCGCCGCGCGCATTGACGTAGCGCCAGATTCCGGGCGTCGACAGATAGGCGTAGCCGAAGCAGCGATGCTGAGCGAGATGCATCGGATGCGTCGGCCTGCCGTGCGCCTTGAGATAGGCCGGCGACGCAACGGTATGACGTGGCATCGGACAGAGCCGCCGCGCTAGCAGTGACGAATTGGGCAAGCTGGCAATCCGCACGCCCAAGTCGAACCCCTCCCCGATCAGATCTACCATCGCGTCGCTGAAATGAAGATCCACCGAAACCTCGGGATACATCTCAAGGAAGCCAGGCAGCAGCGGTGCGATCACTTTGACGCCGAACGTCATGGGCACCGCCAGTCGCACCAGACCGCGCGGCACTGTTGATCGTGCCAGCGCCTCGCTCTCGGCCGCTTCACCATCTGCGAGCAGCCGCGCGGCGCGTTCCGACAGATTCTTGCCGGCATCCGTCAGCGCCAGACGGCGCGATGTCCTGTTGAAAAGGCGGGCGCCGAGCCGCTCTTCAAGCCGACTGACGGCCTTGGAAACCGTCGCTTTCGACAGGCCCAGATCGGCCGCCGCACCAGCGAAGGACCGCAGCTCGACAACCTTGGCGAAGATCGCCAGCGCCTCGAAATCCGGAAGTCTCGCCATCACACCGCCCTGCCCACCATGGTAATTTTTAGAAACAATGAGTTTCAGTAGTTTCTATTTTATACTCATCCGGAAGGCATATTCCAATCCTCGAGCAAGGCCGGTCGGCAGCGCGGCAATGGGAGCCGCAAGGCCCGATGGTCACACGGATAATTGGAAAGGACAGGTCATGATCGAACTCAGACCCTTCAACAAACTCGGCGGCGCCGATCACGGCTGGCTGAAGGCCAAGCACCACTTCTCGTTCGCCAGCTACTATGATCCCAAGAACGTGGGGCACGGCAGCCTGCGCGTATGGAACGACGACGAGATCGAGCCGAACAGCGGATTTCCGCCCCATCCCCACGCCAACATGGAGATCATCACTTACGTTCGCGAAGGTGCGATCACCCATCAGGACAGCATGGGCAACCGGGGCCGCACCGAAGCGGGCGACGTGCAGGTGATGAGCGCGGGTTCCGGCGTGCGGCACTCCGAATACAATCTGGAGCCTGTGAAAACCACACTGTTCCAGATCTGGATCGAGCCAACGAAAGATGGCGGCGAGCCCGCCTGGGGTGCAAAGCCTTTTCCGAAAGGCGATCGCTCAGGCAGCTTGGTCACGCTCGCTAGCGGATTTAAGGCCGACAGCGACGCGCTGCCGATCCGAGCCGATGCGCGCGTGCTCGCCACCACGCTGAAGGCCGGTGAGAGCACAAGCTATCCTGCGGACAGAACACGCAATCTGTATCTCGTCCCCGCGGTGGGCGCGGTCGACGTCAACGGTGTGCGCGTCAACACCCGCGATGGCGCCGCCATTCGCGACGAAGCGACCGTGAACATCACCGCGCTAGAGGATTCCGAGGTGGTGCTGGTCGACGCGGCTTGAAGCCGTCCACCCAACGCAGCGAACGCGGATGCACGGCTTGATCGCCGCGCATCTTCCCTCAAACGCGGAGACCCGAAATGGCAAAAGTTCTCGTTCTCTACTATTCCGCCTATGGGCATATCGAGGCGATGGCAAACGCCGTCGCGGACGGCGCCCGGGAGGCTGGAGCCACCGTCGATGTCAAGCGGGTGCCCGAACTCGTGCCCGAAGCCGTTGCGAAGGCAAAACATTTCAAGCTCGATCAGGCCGCGCCGCTGGCGAGGATCGATGACCTCATCAATTATGACGCGATTGTCGTCGGCACCGGCACGCGGTTCGGACGGATGTCATCGCAAATGGCGAGCTTTCTCGATCAGGCTGGCGGCCTGTGGGCCAAGGGCGCGTTGCACGGCAAGGTCGGCGGCGCATTCTCTTCGAGCGCGACCCAGCATGGCGGCCAGGAAACCACGCTGTTCTCGATCATCACCAATCTTCTGCACTTCGGCATGACGATCGTGGGTCTCAATTCGGCTTCGCAGGCCAGATGGGCGTCAAGGAGGTTACTGGTGGCGCGCCCTACGGCGCGACCACCATCGCCGACGGCGATGGCAGCCGCCAGCCGAGCGCGAACGAACTCGCAGGCGCGCGCTATCAAGGCAGGATGATCGCCGAGACGGCTACGAAACTGCATGGCTGAGATCGCCGCAAGCCGAAGGGTTGCGGCTGCCGTGGCCAAGACCCTGCCGGTCGTGTATCAGACCCCGGAAACACAACCCACTCACGGAACACGCCTTGGACCAGAATTCGACCATCAAGCCATTTCTCGAAGTGCTTTCGGGCCGCCGTCAGGCCGTGCCGCCGATCTGGATGATGCGGCAGGCGGGCCGCTACCTGCCGGAATATCGCGAGCTGCGCGCCAAAGCCGGCGGCTTTCTCGATCTTTGCTTCACGCCGGAATTCGCGGCCGAAGTGACGTTGCAGCCAATCCGCCGCTTCGCATTCGACGCGGCGATCATCTTCTCCGACATTCTCGTCATTCCCTACGCGCTCGGGCGCTCGGTGCGCTTCGAGGTGGGCGAAGGCCCACGGCTCGATCCGCTGGATACGCCGGACAAGGTCGCAGCGCTTTCGCGCGAAGCCGACATGACGAAACTGGAGCCGGTGTTCGAGGCGTTGCGGCGCGTCAAGCGCGAGCTCGATTCAAAAACAGCGCTGATCGGTTTCTGCGGCGCACCGTGGACGGTAGCGACCTACATGGTCGCCGGACAGGGCACGTCCGATCAGGCGCCGGCGCGGATGATGGCCTATCGCCACCCCGACGTCTTCGCAAAAATCATCGACGCCATCGTCGATAACTCGATCCATTATCTGCTCGGCCAGCTCAAGGCCGGCGCGGATGCGCTGCAAATTTTCGACACCTGGGCGGGGGTGCTGCCGCCGCGCGAATTCGCGCGGTGGTCGATCGAACCCACCAAACGCATTGTCGCAGGGGTACGCAAGCAAGTTCCGGACGCAAAGATTATCGGCTTTCCCCGCGGCGCCGGCGCTCTATTGCCAACCTATATCGAGACGACCGGCGTCGACGCTGTCAGCATCGATTGGGCCGCAGAGCCGTCATTGATCCGGGACAAGGTCCAAAGCCGCGTCGCCGTTCAGGGCAATCTCGATCCGTTGGCGCTGATCGCCGGTGGTGCGGCGCTCGATCGCGCGGTCGATGACGTGCTGACGAATTTTGCCGCTGGCCGGCTGATTTTCAACCTCGGCCACGGCATTCAACCGGAAACGCCAATCCCGCATGTCGAACAGATGATCCGTCGGGTGCGCGGGAGCGACGGGCGCCAATAGATCGTTGCCAATGTTCGTCGCGGGCCGAACCGTCTGGCCCGTCGGCTGTGGGCTAGGCGGCCGAATGGCCGTCACTTAGTATAGGGGCACAAGGACCGCAGCGACAACGATCCGAAGCGGTCCTCCAGCGAGGAGGACGCTCCCGCTTTTTTGATGAGGAAAACGATCCGTCTTTCCGCGCGTTCGGTGATTTCCACGGAATCGCCGGTCTCCCGGATCAGGTTCGGAATATCGATGACCGACAGCGGGTCGGTGCAATGTACCTCCAGCCGTTCGCCAGGCGTCAACGATTTCAACGCCTTACGGGTCTTGAGCGCCGGCATCGGGCACTTCAGCCCGGTCAGATCGAGTTTCGATATCAGCATGGGGCAAACATGGCGAATCCCGATGCGACCGTCAACCAGGGGAATGCACGTCCGTCTTACATTGGCTCCAATCCTATTCCGCTTCGGGGGATGTTTTCCGGCTGATCACGTCTTATTGTCATGCGCACCGGATGTCCCATGACCAGTACCGACGCAGCCTCTCCCTTAGATTTTCCGCCGACTCCCGCTGTCATTCTCGCGGGCGGGTTAGCGCGGCGCATCGGGGGCGGCGACAAGCCGATGCGCGAAATCGGCGGACAGACCATCCTGAACCGCGTCATCGCGCGACTAGCACCCCAATGCTGCGGTCTCATCCTCAACGCCAATGGCAATCCCGCTCGGTTTGCGGCGTTCGGCCTGCCAGTGGTCGCCGATAGCGTGGCGGATTTTCCCGGGCCGCTCGCCGGAATCCTTGCCGCTCTCGACTGGGCAGCGGAGCAGCGATCGGGCATCCAATGGATCGTGAGCACCCCGGGTGATTGCCCGTTCCTGCCACGCGATCTGGTGGCTCGGCTACATAACGCGCTGGGCGAACAGGATGCCGAACTTGCGGTCGCCGTTTCGGACGAGCGGGCGCATCCGGTGATCGGACTGTGGAATGTCAGGCTGCGCGACGAACTGCGTCAGGCGCTGATATCCGAAGGCGTCAGAAAGGTCGATCGCTGGACCGCACGCTACCGGCTTGCCGCGGTTTCATGGCCGACCGCGCCGTTCGATCCGTTCTTCAATATCAATACCACCGACGATCTTGCCGAAGCCGAGCGGCTCGTGGCGCTGGACGCCACCGCCGCATGAGACCCGCCGCAAACCGGACGTTTTCACCCTCGGCGGTCTCCGCGGGCCAGAGCCTGACCGGTCTCCTGCCTGTGCGGCAGCTTCCAGTTCGGCCGGATGAAATGGCAGGTGTAGCCGTTCGGAAAACGCTCCAGATAATCCTGATGCTCGGCCTCGGCTTCCCAGAACGGTCCGGCCGGCTCAACCTCGGTGACAACATAGCCGGGCCAAAGACCGGACGCATCGACATCGGCGATGGTTTCTTCCGCGATCCGCTTCTGCTCGTCGCTCGTGTAGAAGATCGCCGAACGGTAGCTCGCGCCCTGATCGTAACCCTGACGATCCTCCGTGCTGGGATCATGAATCTGGAAAAAGAACTCCAGCAGCTGCCGGTAGCTGATCACTTTCGGATCGAAGTTTATTTCGATGGCCTCGGCATGATCGCCGTGGTTGCGATATGTGGCATTCGGCACATCGCCGCCAGTGTAGCCGACCCGGGTCGAAATCACGCCGTTATATCGGCGCAAAAAAGCCTGCATACCCCAGAAGCAGCCGCCGGCAAGGACCGCGCGTTCCGTGGAAACCGTCATATCCATCCTTCTCCCTGTTGCTCCTGGTATCGTCCCGAAACTCTATCCGGGGTACGCATCCTTTCAAATCCGAAACTCGCCTCGCGGCGCAGCGCCTTCCGTAGCAAACTTCGGATTGGGACATTGGCTGGTATCATCAGCCACCACACACGTCACACCTGATCTGGATATGGGGCAGCCGACGATCAAGCCGCTCACTGCAGCGGCGACTTGGTGTCCGGAATTGCAGCTTCCGTCAGTCCACTTAAGGGCGGTGTTGCGCGTCATAACGGAGGCGGGAGGACCTAAAGCCACCGCAAAATGCACCACAAACGGCGTCGGACGGACTATTCTGCCCATCGCATATTCAAGCTATCCTCGCAAGCCGGATTCCGCAGTTGCATCACAGCACAGTACCGAGCTATTCGGAGGGTCCGTTGAGACCTATTGTTTTGAGCCTTCGAATCAAAATGAGGACTGGGATGCCGATCAAGCTGGACGACACGAAGTTTGCCTTGGACGATCACGCCCCTTTGGGGAAGCTGTGGGGCAGACTGTTAATCGAGGTCGTGGATACCGATACTGACACCAGACGGACTCTGCAACTCGAGGTTCTTCTCGATAACGGCGAAAGGATCAACTTTCTCCAATATGAAAGGCTGGCCCGTCAAGAAGCTAAAAAGCTGCTGAGCCAGGTCGCAGAGCAACTGTAATCCCCTATCGTCCGTTGAACGGATGGTCTCCGCGTTAAGCGCGCCGGGGTAGCGTTTCGTTCAGCACATCCGGGCGAGATCTTTCACAATCGGTCTCGACGGAATGCCTCGCTCCTGCATTGCCCAATGCTTGCCCGCGTTTGGGCAATGTCGCTCGTACCCGAGTCTCGTGACGGAAGGGCGGGTCCGAGGAACGGTTTTTTCCGTTCCCTCCTTTGCGCGCTGGCCGGGACGCGTCCGGACGATCTGTACGGTTCTCTGCAAGCGCGCTGCAACATGGTCCGCGGTCGGTTCCAGCATCTGCCCGTGATGGTGTTCGTCCGCACGGTATCCGACCGCAGAATCCCGTTCCGCTTTCAATCCGCATCATCCTATGACCGATCTGGTCCATGCCGGAAAATTGATTGGCATTGATGGCGACGGCGCGAGAAACTGTAGGAACTATAATGTCTCGTTGATGTTAAGGCCGCAAATGTGTGATGCGAATTTGAGGAGCCTTTCATGTGCGATTACAGCCTGCATCACGTCTCATCGCGGTCTGCCCAGGTAGCTGACAAACTGGTTACAATGGAGCTCGCGCGATCAAAGGCGCGTGGCTTTGCCGCCGTTGGCGAACTCGGAACCAAGCTTGTTGTTCACGACGACGCGCCTCAGGTAGCGGTCTGCCTACTTCCCGGAACGGAACTCGCCTTTGACGCTGCCGTCGAACATGATCGCGCTTTCAGTCCTAAAGTTTTGGGCGTGAGAATTTTTGGCAAGGTCCGCGTGAACTATAAGGTCGCCAGCTTTCGACAGGTCGACTTGGATGATCCGTACGTTCAACATGACGCCCTGGAATTCCCCAACGGGCAGGTAGTAAAGATCGACCGCCTGATAGCCGGTCAAACTGCAACGGTCCTACAACTGCCGGCCGTCTCGCCGCGCAGCGACAACGACCATGAGCACGCTCACGCCAGATCTGTTGTCCCCTCGCATATGACCCGTCTCGTTTTGAACCGGGTGCCGCGGGAGTTTGGAGTGGCGTCGATCCTGGTGCCGAACCAGGGTGTGGCGACGTTGTGGGACGCTGTCCGCAGCACGGCTATCAGTCTCCAGCTCGTGTTGGCGCAAGCACTCCGGCGTGCGACTGCTCGTAAGCCTGATCTCGAGGCGGAATTGCCTGACGCAGGCCTCCATAGCAGCATGCCCGTGGTGGCGTTACCGCAGAAACTCGCAAATCCAATGTCGGACATGAAGACCAAAGTTAAGTCTGCTGCTTAGCTGTCTTCTGCTTAGTCCGCGTCAAGTAGCCGGACTGAGGCGCGGACGAAGTCTTCGTGGTGAGCCTGCGACCCGAAGATATTCATGCAGCGATCAATTGCAGGGGACCGCAGCGAAGCAATCGTCGTTCGCGCGGCAACAACAACGCAAGAGCAAGCCCATCGCCCTGCTGGCCATACGGGAATAGGGGCGCATCTCGCGGCGAGAGGCGCCACTAAGAGTTTCGCATTAGCAGTAGCGAAGACGAGAAACACGCAAGCACGGAATAAGAACCACAAGCACGATCCCAAGCACGATCCAAAGCCATAAGCACAAACGATAACCATGGGGGAGCGATAAGAACGAGGCATAGGAACGAAGGAGTATACACATGGACATCCGAGCTCAAGTTTCGATGGTCTTTCACTTGGACAAGTGCATCGGTTGCCACACCTGCAGCATTGCGTGCAAGAACATTTGGACCGATCGCAAGGGCACCGAGTACATGTACTGGAACAACGTGGAGACCAAGCCGGGTACGGGTTACCCGACACGTTGGGAAGACCAGACCAAGTATCGCGGCGGCTGGGTGGTTGACGGTCAGAGGCAGAAGAGCCTTCGGCTGCGGCTGCAGGGCAAGTGGGGCACGCTGACCAACATCTTCTACAACCCCTATCTGCCGACGCTCGACGATTATTTCGAGCCCTGGACCTACGATTACCAGAACCTGATCAACGCACCTTTGGCTGACGAGCAGCCGACTGCGCGGGCGATTTCGATGGTGACCGGCAAGTACATGGACACGATCGAGGCGGGACCGAACTGGGACGACGACCTCGGCGGTTCGCAGGTCTACGCGAACAACGATCCGAACTTCGACGGCGCCTCCGATGAGGAGATGCGCCAGATCAACGAGATCAACAGCACGGTCTTTTTCTATCTGCCGCGCATCTGTAATCACTGCCTCAATCCGGGCTGCGTTGCGGCGTGTCCGCAGGGCGCGCTCTACAAGCGCGGTGAGGACGGCGTTGTGCTGGTCAGCCAGGAGCGCTGCCGAGCTTGGCGTATGTGCGTGTCCGGCTGCCCCTACAAGAAGACCTATTTCAACTGGTCGACGGGCAAGGCCGAGAAGTGCATCCTGTGCTATCCGCGTCTGGAGAGCGGCCAGCCGCCGGCGTGCTTCCACTCCTGCGTGGGACGTATCCGGTATATCGGCCTCGTGCTTTACGATGCGGACGCGATCGAAGAGACGGCTAAGTCGCCGCAGGATCAGCTGGTGATGGCGCAGCGCAACATCATCAAGGATCCGTTTGATCCGGAGATCATCGCGGCCGCGAGAGCGAACGGGATTCCGGCTGCGAAAATCCAGGCTGCGCAACAATCACCGGTCTTCCAGTTCGTCAAGAAGTGGGGCATCGCGCTGCCGCTGCATCCGGAGTTCCGCACGTTGCCGATGCTGTTCTATGTGCCGCCGCTGGGGCCGGTTCTGGCCAAGGTGGAGAACGGCGTGTACGACAACATTGCTCACGAAGCGCGGCTGGGACCGTTGATGAGCTCGCTCGAACGATCACGCGTATCGCTCCGCTATATGGCGAGCTTGCTGGCGGGCGGTAATGAGGACATCATCCGCGGCGTCTACAAGAAGCTGGTGGCGGTGCGCGTCTACATGCGTTCGAGGAAGGTCAAGGACATTCCGGACGAGGAGGTGCAGCGGGCGCTGGCCGAAGGCAAGACCACCGCGGCGGAGGTCGAAGCGATCTGGCGGCTCACCTCGATGCCGACCTTCGAGGAACGCTTTGTGGTTCCGCCGATGGAGCGTGAGACGGCGGTTGATGCTCTGTTCCCGCAGCTCGACCCGGTCTCTCACAACTATCCGATCCGCAAGGGCGCGGTCGGCGTCGGCTTCCACACCGATCCGGCAAGAGGACCATAGACTCTCTTCCCGCACGGCAAGGCGCGAGACGGTATCCGGACTATGCATTCGGACCCGTCTCGCGGAAGTCGCCCGGGCACGGCAAGTGCACTGTTTATGATCTTGCTTATGATTTCTGTTGAGCGTGTGTGAACGCACGTGATGGTCGGTCCGCGCAGTAGCATCCATCAGCACACGGGTGGATATCATTCACGATGAGTCAGTGAATACTGAACGACGCATCACCCTCACCGCCTGCAACCCCGACTCCGTAACTGGTCATGAGCGCTTTGCGTGCGTCTTCAATACGTCCGGCCTTGAACAAGACGTTCGCCAGCTTGCTGAAAATGTCCGGTACGCCCGGTTGTAACCGAATCACCTCACGATACGCATTGGCGGCATCGAGGTATTGACCCATGGCTTCGCAGGATTGCCCGAGCAAAAGCCACGGCTTGTAGGTATCAGTTCTCATCCTGGTGAGAAGCTTGAACACACGTTTTGCCGCTACGTGATCGCTCTTGCCGGCAAGAAGCTGACCGTAACGATGGAGCGTGTTTTCGTTTCGCGGATCGGTCTCCGGAATCTGACGGTATGCGCGTGCCGCTTGATCGATCTTGCCTTCTTGATGAAGATTTGTCGCTTTCTTCAATGCGTCCGGGAGGGTCCGCACATCAAGTCTCCCGCCCAGATTGGAGCCGCTTCGCGTCGCGACAACGTAGCAATGAAGCCGTTGCTCCTTGACGCCGAATGAGTATTTGTAGCGTTCGTTTCCACGAAGAAAATCATAACGCTTCATTCCACGGGAAATGGCATAACGAATACTATGGCCGTGCAGGATAAGCCCGGGCTGCGGCCCCGCAAAACTTTCGTCTCGTCCTGTTATGTAAAACAGAAGCGATTTTTTCTGCTCGTCCATCAGGATCGCGAGAGCGGCAAGTGGACGATCGCCAAGCCAAAGCGTAGGCAGCAAGAGTAGCCCGCGTTCAAGCTCGCCGATGCGGATCCGTAAACTTGCCTTTTCTGGGCGCATTTGCTTTCCCAAAAACGCTGGCTGATTTAATTTTGATTGAGAGAAGCAGGAAACGAGTTTGCTGAACCGAACATCCGAACCGCAGAAATTATCGAGAACAAGATCGGCCCAGTTCATACGCTTGATTCGCTGCGCAAACGCAGTAATCGCATCGGCCTCGAACTCGGGAATCGAAATAAGCCCCGTGTAGTCTGCGGCGTGGCTACCAGCCATTCTAAGATCGTTGAACAGACGCCCTGTTCCGTCGATTCTGTATCAAGCCGAAGCGAAAAAAGCTACATAGCGAGAGGCTGATCCAAATTCCTTGGCCGCAAGGACAATCCATGGCGTGCTGAGATTTTCCAGCCATGGAAAAAGCCAATTCCAGGACAGGAAAGGGTCGCATGAGGATCGGCATCATAGACCTCATCCCAGTTTTCTCTCAACTGGCTGAAAGCATCCATGTCCTCAATGACGTCGATATACATGTCAACCCTCTTTGCGTCCTCGTGCTGTTCTTCCGGCGCTACTTTTGCCGCCCCTCCTATGCTCCTATCGCTCGCGAAACGCCCGTGACATGCTGTCATCGATCGGCTTCATGATGTACTGGAAGAATGTTCGTTCGGTCGTCTTGACGAAAACTTCCGCCGGCATGCCTGGCGTCGGATGAAAACCGTGAATCGCAGCGACTTCGGCGATATTGAGCCGCACCCGAATTTACATAGATATCGGTCGGCCCGGTCTGGAGTGATTTTTTCTCGTCGGCGACGGTATCGGCGGAGAGATAGATAACCTGTCCCGAAACCATCGGCGTGACCCGCTGGCTGAGCGCTGTCAGCCGAACCATCGCGTCCTGACCATGCTTGACCGAGTCGATATCCTGCGGTCTCACTCTGGCTTCAATGATCAACGGCTCGTTGAGCGGCAACAGCTCGCAGGGCAAGGCAGCGCCGGTGGCCTGCCGGGAAGCCGGTATTTCGCAGCAGAGTTATTATCGCTGGCGAAAGGAATACGGCGGCCTTGAGCTCGATCAGGCGAAGCGGATGAAGGACCTAGAGCGGGAGACTGTCCGCCTCAAGCGTCTCGTTGCCGATCTGTCGCTTGAGAAGCAGGTGCTCAAGGACGTTGCCTCGGGAAACTTATAAGCCCTGAGCGGCGCCGGCAGGCGGTAGAAGGTATTCGAGGGAAGTACGGTCTCTCCGAACGCCATGCCTGCCGGATCGTCAGCCAGCCTCGTGGGACACAGCGATACACCAGCATCGTCCGGGCCGATGAAGATGCGCTGACGAGAGCAATTGTCTCTCTAGAATCCACCGGAATGAATCGGGTCCGGATTCCCCGAATGGCGCGATCGAATTCAAGCTGGATGCTGGCGAGGGAGGTCAGCATGCATGACCAGGGCGCTTTCCGTTGATCTTCGCCAAAGGGTGGTCGCCGCGATTGACGATGGCTTGTCCTGTCGGCGGGCCGCCGAGCGTTTTGGTATCAGCGCGGCCAGCGCGATCCGCTGGCGCAGTCGTCTCAAGGAAGCTGGCGACGTCGTTCCTAAACCACCTGGCGGTGACCGCAGATCGCAGCGGATCGAAGCACATTCACAATTGATTTTGGACACGGTGACGGTGAAGACGGATATCACGCTCGCCGAGTTGCAAGAGTTGTTGAAACGTCGTGGAATATCGGCCGGCATCGCTTCGCTCTGGCGTTTCTTCCAGCGCAGAAAGATCACACTTAAAAAAAGACAGCGCACGCCGCCGAGCAACGGCGCGGCGATATAAATGCCGCGCGTGAGGAGTGGTTCGAAGGGCAAGTCGATCTTGACCCTGAGCGCCTCGTCTTCATCGACGAAACCAGCGCCAATACCAAAATGGCGCGACTTTACGGACGTTCGCCGCGCGGCGAGCGATGTCGTGCTGCTGTCCCTCACGGACATTGGAAGACCACGACATTCACCGCTGGATTGCGTTCCAGCGGCCTGATCGCACCGCTTGTCCTGGACGGTCCCATGGATGGCGAAGTCTTCTTGGCCTACGTCGAACAATTACTCGCCCCATCGTTGCAACCGGGCGACACCGTCATCATGGACAACTTGCCCGCTCACAAGGTCCACGGCGTTCGAGAGGTCATTCAGGCGGCCGGAGCAAGCCTGCGTCTATCTCCCGCCCTACAGTCCGGACTTTAACCCGATCGAGATGGCCTTCTCTAAATTGAAGGCGCTGTTGCGCGCCGCTGCCGCGCGCACCATGCCAGATCTCTGGCAAGCAATCGCCAACGCTCTCAAACGCTTCTCACCCGAGCATCGCAATACGGACGATATGGCTATCGCCGGATCACATCTCTGCTGGTCGACGCAGGCTGGCAGGTGGGATGTGATCGGGTCCAGCGGATCTGGCGTCGTGAGGGGCTGAAGGTACCCAGGAAGCAGCGGCCGCGTGGCCGGCTCTGGCTGAACGACGGATCGTGCATCCGGTTGCGACCGCAGCATCGCAACCATGTCTGGAGCTACGATTTTGTGGAATCACAGAGCCACGATGGGCGCAAACTCCGGCTGATGACTTTAATCGACGAGTTCACGCGGGAATGTCTGGCCATCCGCGTAGCTCGTCGTATCAACAGTTTTGGCGTTATCGAGACGATGGCCGACGTGATGCTCACCAGAGGGGTTCCGGAGCACATTCGATCCGACAACGGTGCGGAGATGACGGCCAAGATCGTACGCGGTTGGTTCGCAAAACTCGGAGCAAAGACGCTCTACATTGCGCCCGGCAGCCCATGGGAAAACGGCTACTGCGAATCCTTCAACGGCAAGCTGCGCGACGAGTGCCTCAACGGCGAAATCTTTTACAGCCTGAAGGAGGCCACCGTCGTCATCGAGCAATGGCGCAAGCACTTCAACACGATCCGACCGCATTCATCTCTGAGCTATCGGCCGCCGGCACCGCAAACATCGGCACCTACACCGCTGCGTCTGGATCGGAGCGCGGCGATGCAGTAGTCTCTATCCCGCTGGTCCAAAATATCCGTCAGGTCAGCAATCCAAACCCCAGCGGCTCGTAACATAAGAAGCAATTCTGACAAAAGGATCGGGAACTAGAAACTATCTAAAGTTGTGAGGAGTTGTACTCCTGCCACTACGGTGCGCTTGCAAACCCACGGTTCGGAATTGCTGCTGCTCGACAAAACTGACGCATGTTCCGTACAGCTTTCCTGAGTGCCATGCTCGATTTTTGTGACTCGCCAGTGAGTCGTCACCCGTAAAGGCATGAAGGCTTCAGCCGCTTTTCAGACTGAGGCTGCAAGATGAGAAGTCACCTGCGCGAACGAACGCAGGGCGAGAATTCGGCGGATCGAATGACCATTCGCAAATGGACCATCGCAAATGGAAGGGGCACCCCGCGGGGTGCCCCTTTTTGTACATAAGCTTGTTAACTGGAGGTCCTCAATGACCTCCTGCAGGCAAGCCTTCGCGCCGCAGGATTAAAGCCAGTTTAGCGGACTGGTGATTGAGGGCCGGACCGCAACTCTCAAGGGCATCGGGGCCCTCTTTAGTGCGACATGAAAACGGGAACGGTCATCGCCGAGAGCATTCCGCGCGTCACGCCACCGAACACAAATTCACGCAGGCGAGAGTGTCCATAGCCGCCCATCACGAGCAAGGTCGTCGAACCGCCAGCAACATACGACAAAATGGCATTCGCGACGTCCCTATCGGCTGCCGGTATCGTTTTCACGTTGACCTTGATATCGTGTCGAGCGAGATGCTGGCCGATTTCAGTTCCTCGAAGAACCTGCTCATTCGCGGTCTTTTCATCTTCAACAATAAGCAGCTCAACAGCGTTGGCTTTTTTCAGAAACGGCAACGCATCATTGATGGCACGCGCCGCGGTGCGACTTCCATCCCAGCAGCACACGACCTTCTCAAGCTTCAGAACTTCCCGCTGGTTGCTGGGAACGATAATAAGCGGCCGGCCGGAATCAAAAAGCGTCGTTTCAATTAGAATGCTGTTATTGATGCCCTTGTGATCATCGGATTGCATGACGATGCTTAAATCAAAACACCGCGCCACTTCTGAAAACGTCTGAGGTGTTCCTAAAACGAGACGCAGATTCAGCTGAGAGTTCGCCGCGTTTCATAGCCAGTTCAAAACGCTCTATTGCACCGTGCGCCTCTGCTTCACTCTCGGCAAATAGATCGCCAAGAGCATCCGCGGGAATGTTCGCTTCGAAGTTAGATATAACGGCCGTCAAATGGGCGGAGAAAAGTTCGGCTATCGAAGCAGCAAAATCACGGGCGATATCCCGCGAGGGGTCGCGCTCCAAATGAAGAATCATGTCTTTAGGCATAGAATTCGCTCTCCAATCTGAACCACCCCCCGCAGAATTATGATATCGAGCATCAAAGCAAGGTCAAAGCCTCAAACCTTCGAAGGTTTTTGCGCGATGCCTGGCGCCCTATCGAAAGCATGATCGATCTTTCCGAGACGAAATATGGTTCATCGTCCCGACGGAAGCAAAATAAGCATATAAGAGGTTCGTATGGCACACCGCCAGTAGCGGCGAGACTTCGCGGAAAATAAATGTATCGTTTCTAACCTTCCTGCGATCATTTTGGATCGATCAATCCTCGCCGGCCCTCCGTGCGGGAACCAGTGCATGCCGAGGTCATGTGGTGAGGACGCTGATAATCGACAACTACGATTCGTTTACCTACAATCTGGTGCACTTGATCGCAGAGATAAACCAGGAAGAACCCCTGGTCGTCCGCAACGATGCGGTGACATGGCACGAACTCTCGCAAAGACGATTCGATAATATCATTATCTCGCCAGGTCCGGGGCGGCCAGACCGGGCGGCGGATTTCGGCTTATCCAAGGCTGCGATCGAAGCGGCCGCCGTTCCCTTGCTTGGCGTATGTTTGGGACATCAGGGCATTGCCGTCGCGTCAGGCGCATCGTTGGCGCGGGCTCCATCTCTCGTCCACGGACGAGCCTCCAGAATCGTGCACCGGGGGTCCGGTCTCTTCGCGAACATGCCACCATTGTTCAATGCGGCCCGCTATCATTCTTTTGTGGTCCAGCGTCCACTCCCGTCCACTCTTGAGGAAATTGCTTGGACCGAAGATGGCCTCGTCATGAGCATCGTTCGTCGCGGGCGGCCGCAATGGGGCGTGCAGTTTCATCCGGAATCGTTCTCACAGAAGACGGCCGGGTCTTGCTACGAAATTTTCGCGACCTTTCCTTTCGTTTCACGGGAAGAACCTCAACGCCACCGCCCGCAAGGCTGGACAAGCGGCGCACGACGGTGCCTACTGCCACGTCTCGCAAAGCATTCTGGCTCGAAATCCCGCGCGCGATTGACACCGAAGCGACGTTCTGTTCGCTCTTTGCCGATCAGCCCTTCGCCTTTTGGCTCGACAGCAATCTTACGGGGTCTCCGCTGTCACAATGGTCGTATATGGGAGATGCATCGGGGCCACATGCGGAAACGGTGCAGTATAACAGCATCGACCGAACGATCCTTATCGACGATGCTCGCGGGCGCCGGACCGAGAACGTCGATATATTCGAGTATCTTCAAAAGGAGGATCCGAGCCGGCCGCAATCGCCGCCGCCATGTCCTTTCGTCGGCGGTCATGTCGGGTGGTTTGGTTACGAGCTACGACATGATTGCGGCTCGCCGACCACGCGGCGGGCTGCAACACCCGACGCCTTGTGGATCCGTTCCGACAGGTTCATCGCCGTAAATCATCTCGACGAAAAAACCTATATATGTGCGATCGATAGCCCCGGGGAAGCCGACCGCGCGCAGCATTGGATTCGTTCCGCACTTAAGCGGATCGAATCGGCGAACCGCCCGCCCCTGCATTTCCCTGACGTGATCGACCGAAGTCCGCTCGCGTTCGCCATGAAGGATGGAAGAGCGAGCTATCTCTCCAAGGTCGCCCGCTGTCTCGATTTGATCGCACAAGGAGAGACTTATCAGGTCTGTTTGACCAGCGAGCTTTCCAGCACCGCCACAGTTGAGCCACTGCGAGTTTATCGCGCAATGCGAGGCGTCAATCCCGCGCCGTTTGCTGCGTTCCTCAAATGGCCCGGCGGAGCAGTCCTCAGCGCCTCGCCTGAGCGATTTCTTGCCGTCGATGCAGACGGCAACATCGAAGCAAAGCCGATCAAAGGAACGACCCGGCGCGCCACCGATCCGCTTGAAGACAAGAAGCTAGTCGAAATGCTGCGGACCGATCGAAAAAACCGGGCAGAGAACGGAATGATCGTCGACCTCTTGCGTCACGATCTGTCCCGTTGTTGTGAGACCGGGACCGTATCGGTGCCAAGCCTGTTTGACGTCGAAACATATCAGACCGTCCACCAGCTGGTCAGTACGATACACGGCGTTCTGAAGCCGGAGCATACGCTCATTGACGTGCTGCGCAGCGGCGCATTTCCGGGCGGGTCGATGACCGGAGCGCCCAAATCCCGCACTCTTGAGCTTATCGATCAGTTGGAGCAACGCGCCCGAGGTATCTATTCTGGCTCGCTTGGCTGGCTGGGTGATGATGGCGCTGCTGATCTGAGTATCGTGATCCGATCCATCGTGCTGAACGATGGACGGTTCTCTATCGGTGCGGGAGGCGGAGTAGTTGCGGAATCCACCCCCGAGGGAGAATTTGAGGAAATGCTCTTGAAGGCCGAGGCTTCGATCAGATCAATCGTCATCGCCACATTTGGAAGCTTCAGCGAAGGTCAATTTCGTCTGCTGGATTCCAGCGACAGCACAGCGCAGGGCTGAGCACATCTGAAGGTCGCATGCCATGGAAAGCTTCCAAGCTGGTGTGCACCCGCTGGCCTTGCTTTCGCGGCCGGAATTTTCCGGCTGCGAAGATAAGTCGTTCGCCGGCGGCATGACATGGACGAGGACCGCGGCGGCTGCCGCGAATGCTGACTGCGGTCGAATGTCGTACCAAGGTTTGTCTGGCCATTTGGTATGACGACGCACTTCTCCTGAGGTAGCCTCCACTCAACGTATCGTTCGGCGATGAACTCGGATGGAAAAACAAAAACGTCACATTCCCCGAGAGCGGCTTTTAGACGAGCGGCTCGCAGCGTCACAAACTCGGGGCGAAGGTCCGGGAAACATTTGTTGCACGAAACAGGAGAGGCTAATCGACAGAGATCGCGCGAGCCTCTCTTCACCATCTGGCCATCCGCCATGCATATCGCCATCATCTCATGGAACGTAAAACAGATGACTGCGTCAGGCGCCGCAATCCTGGCCGCACGAATTGATTCCACGCCGACGCGGTGGTAGTGATGGAAGTGGATGACGTCTGGCTTGATCCGCTCGATCAATTCACGAAAGAACTGGATCGAGCGCCAATCTCCAACTGAAAGGTGGAGGAAATCGTAGTACTGCGGGAAATAAAAGTACTGCCGCTCTTCGCCCTGGACAGGGACGATGGGTGCGCCGGGTTTGCCGTAGATCTGATCGTCGTTCGTTCAACAATTTCAATTCTCTTACTGCTGTTCTCAGGAGCGTTTGGCATCCTATCAGCAACCGAGATCTGGATCGCGCCTCAAGCTTCCGTCCGGTCTTGCGTGCAGAGAACTTGGTAGGAGCTGTCGGCATAATTTATAATGGACTACCGACTGACCGCACCAACAGAGAGTGGGTCGACAACGCGAAGAGCCATATCAAATTTTTCGAGGACGACCATAAGCTTCGTCCCCAACAGGCGATCATTCAATCGTGGGCGCCGCGTCCAACACATGCTTTGCCGGAGACGGATCCGGATAGCCTCACGAGTCTGGCTCTATACTATGCCAGCCAGCTTCGTGGCCCTAAATGAAGGCTTCTCGCGCGCGCATGATCCATCAAACGTTGGCGTAATCAAAGGCGGTTGGCGATGGCAGGAAAGACGATCATCCACGGCGGAGGCCAGATAGACGGACATATACAAACCAATTCGATCGAAGCAGTCCTTGCTTCGCTCGCATCTGGTGAGAGGCAGATCGAACTCGATTGCGTCAAGTTGGCTGACGGCTTCGCGTTAGCTCACGATGAAGCTGAAAGGAGATTCTACGGGATTGAAAAGAAGTTCGCGTCAATAACTCAGGATGAATTCCAGCGCCTGCGGGTGTTCGAAAGATTCAATCCTGTTACGTTCGATATGGTCGAACGACTGTTGGAGATTCTACCAAACACAAAGATAATCATCGACGCGAAATTTTTGGACTTTCAGTTTCCCGTTTTTTTGCAATTTTTGACAAACCGCCACGGATCTCTTCTGGACCGGCTATACTATCAGGTCTATCGGCGTGAATGGGTCGAATTCTTGTCGCCCGTTCGGAATCCGAAAGGTCGAGATAGCTTTGTGGAAGCACTACGACTCGGATCCCTACTCAGACGAGGCCTATGACTTCGCTCGCTATGCCGCATCAGAGTTGGATGCGCTCGGAATAAGTGTCAGATGGAAAATTCCTGGCAAGCAAGTCGAAAATCTTCACCGTGAGGGTATGACGCGCCTGACAGGTTTGGCCGACATATACTTCCACGGCCAGGACATCTCTCTATGTCGTGAGAAAGAACTACTGGATGCAGGAGTCAATTTTTTCAGTTCATATTCGCTTGGCGCGTTACCGGACAGGTTCGATGCAAAATCTTACAAGAAGAAGCATGCTGATCTGGCGCATTTGAGTGATATATGTGCGGGTTGCCACTACCTGGAATTTGGCGTTCGGGAAGGCAGAGTAATTTAAGCCACTCCAATATACTAAAACCCTGGTGTACAAGAGAAGAGACAGGTGACCCGCACCGCACGCTTTTTCTCGACGCTTGACGCGCTGTCGTCCGTGAATTCGTCGAATAACTCACTGATCGCCGGTCGAAAACAAGAAGCGGAAAGGGTTTGCTCATCTTCGATCCTGTTTGATGCCGAGCTCCTTAAATGACCGCCTTCTCGGTCGCCGAGCACGCCGCTCCCATCTGGCCGGCAGTCGTCGTTTCAGCGATCCAGCGATTAACCTCAGTCAAATTGAGTGCGTTGTCTCGGTGTATCCGTAGCTGGGCATCGGCGGAGCTGCCCCGCTCCAGTATTCTCTTGCAGTCCTCCAACTCCCGTTGACACGTAAGCTTCGCCGCATCTTCGGAAATTTGCTCAATCAGCGTCGATAGCACGTCGTGAATTTCGACCGGACCGTCTTTTCCCCTACGAATATGCGGCTTATTCCATAACGTTGGGCTCGCCACTTGTTCTCGACCGCGATCGCACGATCGACGCCCGTCACTCGTTTTGACAGCTCGGGCCGCTCGTAGAGGTAACGCGCAAGGGAGCGATATAGCGCCGCGATTGCCACAGCGTCGTCAATGTAAGTGCACACGTCAGGAGCACGCAGATCCAGCGTCGGGTGTCGTGAAGATGGACGCAGTCCCCACCAGACATAGCTTTCGTCCGGCATAACGCCGATTTGACGAGGGCAGCTACGTACTCTTCGAATTCCTGCTTGTTCTCGAATAGTTCAGGAAGGCCGCTGCGGGGTAACTCGTCGTAAGCGGCCAGTCGATAGCCCTTCAGGCCCGTGTCGGCCGAATTCCAGAAGGGAGAGGAGGTCGAGAGTGCAATGAAAATCGGGAGGTAGGGGATCTCATCGCGCGCATCACCGCGAACCGCCGGTCCGCGTCGGGCAATTGCACGTGAACGTGCATCCCGCACAACATGTTCCGATGTCCAACCGCTTTGAAATCTTCGATCATCTCTTCATAACGCACCTTCGGACTGGGCTGCGAAAGCCGCCAGGAAGCTGTCGGGTGCGTAGCCGAGGCCATAATGACGAACCCATATTGAGATGCAACGGCCGCAACCTCGCGACGCAAAAACTTCAATTCCTCGCGGGCGTCATTGATATCACCATGGATGTTCGTGGCGACTTCGAGCTGAGCCTGCAACATCTCCCGCGTGGCTAGGCCGCCTGTGGACCAATTTGCCGCCTCGAACAGCTCATTGGGCGTCTGCATTGCGACTTCGAAGGCTTCTCTGTCCGCCAGGAAGTATTCCTCCTCGATACCGAACGAATACTCGCTGACTTCCTCACGCCCAGCCGCCGATCGGATGATGAGGTGGCCGCCGTCGCGACTGAGGTTGAGACGCAGCGTTTTGAGTATTTTCGGATCAAACTGCATGTGCCTGCAACCACGCTTCGAGAACAGCGGCCTGCCATAAGCGCGAGTGGCCCTTTGGACTCATTTCAGCTTCGGGGTGTTGCAACATGTGATCGATAAAGCCGTACCGATACAAACCTCTTTCTCTCGCTTTGGCGGATGTCATCGTATCGCGGACGAAGTCGAGGAATGGATCGTTCAGGTAACGCAGGGAAGGCAGTGGAAAGTACCCATTCGATCGGTCGATGACGTCGTTCGGCACATAGCGCCGAGCCATCTTTTTGAGGATGTGCTTGCCGCCACCGCTGACTTTCAGTGCCGCAGGGAGGCGCGACGCAAGCTCCACCAATTCATGGTCGAGGTAAGGAACCCGCGCTTCGAGGCCAAAAGCCATGGTCATGTTATCGACGCGCTTGACGGGATCATCGGCCAGCATGATCTCACCATCGATCTGCAACACCTTGTCTACAGGAGAGACCGCTTCGGCCTGAGTGAAGAACGCGTCAACGAAGTCTCTGCTGAAATCGTCCGAAACGAACTCCTCCGATAGCAGCTCCGTCAGATCTGAATGTTTCCAGTCGAAATAGGACGTTTGATACTGCTGGGTAGCATCATTGGCGGAGAGGAAGGATGGATACCAGCTGTAGCCACCGAACAACTCGTCCGCGCCCTGACCGCTTTGCATGACCTTGACTCGTTTGGACACTTCAGAGGCAATTAGATAGAACGCAACCGCGTCGTGGCTGACCATTGGCTCTGACATGGGCCTGATCGCGGCCAGGAGCGTGTCCAACGCTTTGTTTGCGTCGATCCGGATTTGCTCGTGCTTCGTCCCGAACCGTTGCGCGATGAGATCAGAATATTCGAACTCATTGCCCGAATGCCCAGCCGCGCTTTCGAAACCAAAAGAGAAGGTCTGGATGTCCTGATGACCCAACTCGGATAGCATCGCCACGATAAGGGAGCTGTCGAGTCCGCCTGACAGGAGCACCCCCACGGGGACATCCGAAACGAGCCGGCGCTTCACAGCGGCGTTCAGCGCCTCAGCAACAGCATCTGACCAGTCCTGTTCCGTCAGGCGAAGGTCTCCCGGCTGCTGCCCGACCGCGAAACTCCAATAACGGCGTGTCGCGGAAGTACCATCGGGCTCAAGAGTCAGAATAGTTGCGGGCTCCAGCTTCTTGACGCCTCTCAGGACCGTGCGTGGCGGTGGAACGGCGCCGTGGAAGCTGAAGAAGTGATGCAGCGCGATCGGATCCAGCAGGTATCACCCCCCGGCAGCAAGCAGCGCTGGCAGTGACGAGGCAAAGCGGAAAAACCCGGCCCTTCCGCGTAGTAGAGCGGCTTTATACCCAACCGGTCTCGCACCAACAGAACTCGGCCTGTATCTCGCTCCCACAACGCGAGCGCGCTCTATTTACCTTTACCGGCTCCTGCGACAACTGTTTGAGCCGACCAGCGTTTCCTCCCCGAGCTGCCTTAGTTCAGATGGAAGAAATGGAACGATATCGATTGAGCCTGACGCGGCTCCGATCAACACATGATTGGTGGGAACCTCCTCCCATCCGGATTCCCTATCGAGCGGCTCGGAAGCGACAACAAGTCCATCGCCGGCGGTCCGGTAATACAACGAGTTGGCACTATCGTTCTCCGCAAACCTGAACGCGAACAGGTCATGGCCATTGGTCAGTGCCGATGTAAAGCGCACAGGCTCGCGGTAATCCTCTTCGTTCACCAACTTGCATAGTTCGGACATTACCCGGCGCGTTGCACCCACGGGATCTTCGACAAGCCCCGCGCCCATCATGGCAAGGAATACTGCCTCGGAGTCGGTCGTACCGAGCCGCGAAGGATAAAACTCGTCGGAAATCATACTCTCTACCCTCCGTCGGAGCCGGTTCCAGCTCCCGATGAAGCCATTGTGCATGAACATCCATTGGCCGCACACGAACGGGTGGCAGTTCTGCCGCGTCACCGCCGTACAGGTCGCCGCCCTGACATGAGCGAAGAACATGTGAGACTGCAGATGGCGACAGAGGTAGCGCAGATTTTCGTCCGACCACGCCGGCCGCGTCTCCCGATAGAGACCGGGTTCCGGATGAATACCGTACCAGCCGAGACCGAATCCATCTCCGTTCGTTCGAGCGGTGGCCTCAAGCGAGCGCAGACTTTGAGCGATGAGAGAATGAACGGGCTCTGTGACGTATTGTTCGAATGCCCGAGTCTCTCCTCGATAAGCGATCCACCTGCACATTGATGAGCCTTTTCTTCCACGTGTCAGGAACAAAGTCACAAACGTTGCTTAAGGAACAGTGCGGGGACTTCAAGTTCCCTCTGTTGGAACAGCACGAAATCCGGAATGACCCCTTGCATCATAGACATGGTGGGGCTGGCGAGCCTACTTGGTTTACGGCCATCTCCAAACGAGATTGCGGCATTTGTTCGGACTGGTCGCTCGCGCGGCGGCTGACGACCAAATCCATGCAATGGTGGAACGCCTGCGGGCTGCCGATCGCCGTCCTTACAATCACCGAAGGCCAGGCACATGACGGATGCGCCAAAGAGAGCTTCACCCCGACCGTCAGCAGCTTCGACACGCCGGGCAGTTTTGGTTCGCAACCAGCAGGGAAGCCTTCCGCACCTAGCTGTTCAAGCGGGATCCAACTTCTCTCTGAGTTTGAACCACAATATGCCGGACAGGCAGCAGAAGCTCACGGCGTTCGCGATGACGATAACGACGTCGTGCTTGAGAACGCCGTAAAGCACCCACGCCCCCACGCCGGTGGTAAGAATGCTGAACATCAGGAGGGACAGATCCCCCGCCTTGCCGGTTTGCCAGCACTTCTTCAGTTGAGGAAAGTACGAAATCGAGGTGCAAAAGGCTGCGAAGAACCCGACAAGGGTAGTGGTGTCCATAGCCAAGATGAACGTGCATACGTCGTGGTGGTTCCTTTATCGGAACTCAAGAAAAATTCCTTGTAGTGACACAAAGAATCCCTCGACTTGTCAAACCAATCTCAGCACTTTTGCGGTCAGTTAACAGAACCAAAAGGCAGGATGGAGACGGTTTTACCGACATCGTCAAGAATAGTAATGCACATCCCGTTATCGGTCAGGTCGGGCGTGTCACCCAGCATCTCTCGAGCCAAGAGTGTTCCGTACATGACGGCCTCCTCATGGGTCTGCAAGGGGACCTTGATGGGTTTCGATTTGCGCTCGGCCAGGTCTGTGATGATGTAACTGAAAATCGGCATGATGAGCGAATACCGCCTAGGTTCGTTGTTGTTAAAGGAGGGATGAGTTCACAAGGACAAGCAAGGAGGCCCGCTAGAAGGCGTTTGATTTCTTAAGGCTGATGAGTTGATGTCCGTTCGTCGGGACAGGCTGTTGCTTTTGTTATTGATCGTTTCTTAGACCATCACGGGCTCCGCCGCTAGCCGGATTGCATCGGCCTCCTCATTGCGGATGGACATATTTTATAAGCTTCGACCGGCGACATCAGTCAAGGCCAAAGAGCGAGAACAAACGAAAACGCCCTCGCTTCCCGACGTGCGCTCTTGCGTCCCTCGCCTGCGTCCTGACCATCCCCGTGACGAATAATTCGGCCGGACGGCACGAATGGGCCTTTGGCGTTCATCATCTGCAATCTGTCGGCGACAAAAAGGCAAACCTTGTGACACGCAATCATGCGTCGCTGCCATCGGCGCCGCAATTTACACCCTCGAAAAGGAACGGACCGCGAGGAAAATTGTTGCCCGCCCAACAAGGGAGTTTCCTATGGCAACAGACAACCCACGTTCTACCGCGCAGATAGCCGGCCACCCCATCCATCCAATGGTAATAGCTTTTCCCATTGCTTGCTTTGTGTTGGCGTTCGTTTCCGATCTTGCTTTCGCCGCGACTTCGAACGGATTTTGGACAACGGCTTCGCTGTGGTTACTCGGCATAGGCCTCGTTACCGCGGCGTTGGCTGCTGTGACAGGCCTTGTCGAAGTTCTAGGGGATGATCGTGTGCGCAACCTGTCGGATACGCGGCTTCACGCGATTGGCAATGCCCTCGCTCTGTTTATCGCGGCTTTTAATTGGTACTGGCGGTTCGATCACGGCAGCTCTGTCATCGTTCCAACCGGCGTAGTCCTCTCGGGCCTTGTCGTGCTAGGCCTGGCATTTTCCGGCTGGAAGGGCGGCGAAATGGTTTTTCGCCACCGGGTCGGAGTTGCCGATTAAAAAACGAAATCCGGATTCTAAGCCGGCTTCCGTGATTTCGTTCAATGCTCTGGATCGTCTGCCTTCTTGGCGGCCGATCTTTGCACATTCCCAGCGTTATATCCTGATGTGTTGTGCGGAGCGGTTCTGGCGAGAACGAGTTTCGCCCGAGAGCTTGCAAAATGGAATGCGGAACTTTGCCAAGAGCACACTCAGGCAAAGACAAGCAAGGAAACTCAGATTGATCTACGAAGACAAGGCCGAGAAACTGGATGGGACGTCGCTGAAAAGTTTGCTCGGCAGAATGATCTCGATATCCATACCGCCTTCTGTACGAGCGCGGGCGTAGTTTCCATGCAATTGTTGGTTGATCGCTAGATCCAGAAGCTTCGATCCGAAGCCGCTTTCGGCCGCATCAGAATGGCCGGTCTGCACTGGAGCCTTTTCCGTCCACTTGATACGCAGGCCGTCGATATCGCGACTGATATGGACTCCCAAAATGCCGTCGGCATGCTTCAACGCACCATATTTGGTGGAGTTAGTCGCCAGTTCGTGGAAAACGAGAGCCAGCGGTGTAACGGTTCCACCATTTACGAGGGCATCATCACCGTCGACCGTGAAATGTTTATCTCCCGCACTCTCATAAGGCCGAAGCAGAGCGCCAATAAGTTCCTTTAATGAAACCGATCCTCCCCGTGCAACCGACGCTGTGGGCGCGGTGCGGACGAGACCATGCGCATGATGCAATGCCGTGAGCCGGCTTCTTAGTATCTCTGCCAGCGGTTTCATCTCGGGTTTGTCACGAACTGATAAGCTGATTAGCCCGTTGACCAGCGTGAACAGATTTTTGATCCGGTGATCGAGTTCATTGGCCACGATCTCACGCTCAGCCGCGAGGTGTCTAAGCTGGTTCAGCATTTCATTTCGTGTCGCAGTCGTCGTGGAGATGACGAGAGGGGCCAGGGAAATAAGTGCAGCCCCCATGCTGATCGACAACACGAGCGATTGATCGACATGTGAAACGTCAATATAGCCCAGAGTTGTCGCTATGATCACCCATATGCAAAAGACAAAGGTCAGCAAGGCCGTCAGGAACACGCGATAGGAAATTGCGCACCAGAGAAGGGCCGGTACAGGGAATGCGAGGGCCCCCATTCCTCCGAAAAAGAGTCCCGTAACGGCCGAGAGGACCAACACAATAATCGGCGCTTGATCGTGAAAGGTCGAATGCGGCAGTTGAAGGCGCGCCCATTTACGGCCCTCCGGGTAGGACAGGATCATCGGCAAAAAGGCGAGCTGGTTTATAAGCTCAACTGAAAACCAGTATCGAAAAGAGCTGACCGCTGCCGGATCATAGAATAAAGGACCGACCAGGATCGACCCAACAATTCCAGCGAATATGGATGCGGCGCCCACCGCAAAAAGAAGGTAAAAAACCGAGGTCCGACGCTTCAAACGCTGGTCAGCCGGATCAACCCTGGAGAGCACGACATGGCCGACCGCCACGATACCGAAATTGTATGCAGCCAGCCCCGCACTCGTTATAGGGCCGTAATCGATAACTGGAACCGCAATAACAAATCCGACAAGACAGGCGACCCATCCCAGGGGATGCGCCAATAAAGGAAAGCGCACGAGCATACCAAGCATGAATGCGTTGGCAGGCCAGATCAGCGACAAGACATTGTCGTTTGCCGTGCGAAAGCCGAAAATGCAGAGTACGGAGTACGCTGCGGCAAAAATCAGAAAATAAAGCCATTCCCAGCGCGGATTGGTCGCAGTCTTGAACCAGCTTATCATCGTTGCGGCTTTGGATCTCAGCTTCCTGCGCCAGTCTCAAGCTTAACATTGCACAGTGTGTCAATTGGGATTTATCAATTGCGCGTTGTGCCGAGTACTTTTGTACTCTCCCGAACCGCGGCAGCGATACTGCTCCGAGTTTTCGTCCGCTCCACGCACCTGATGGGAACTTCTCAAGGGAGTCGATCAGAATTGGCCGTTCCTGCGGGAAATAGAAACAGGCGGGCAGCTGATACAATGGCGTGCAATTAAAAAGTTCCCCGACGCGGCAGCTTGCGGCGATGTGTCATGTCAATCTGTACACGAAATTCGAACGCCCACAGGCTCAGGCGGGCGGCAAATTCTGAGAAGGCGTGAGCAGCGCGACCGGCAAGCTGGCGAACAGCTCGCGTGCTAGAAACGACCCCTGCGACAGTATGAACTCACGTCCGCTGAACAGCTCTGACCATCGCTGCGGAACGACCTCAGACGATAGAGTCAGAGTGCAGTCGCCCCATGTATCTGCCCCATGCCCACGGGACGGGTACAAAGCCACCGCGGTCACCAGCGCGCCATCTTCGCTGGTGCGCATGAAGGCACAGAGGCGATCTGCCTGCGGACCTGTGCCGTGGAGCGCTTCGTACGAACCGTGCATGAAGAGTTCCGGTTCGCGACGGCGCAACGCCAACGTCTCGGCAATGAGGCGGAGCTTTAAACGGCCGTCACGCCAGTTTTCCAGAAGCTCTGGAAGATCACCCCTGCCCGATTCCACGGATGCCAGTGATGCTTTCCGGATGTCGTAATCAACGGGACGACGATTATCTGGATCGACCATGCTGAAGTCCCAGAGTTCCGCGCCCTGATAGAGATCGGGCACGCCGGGCGCCGTGAATTTCAGCACGACCTGAATAAGGCTGTTGAGAGCGCCAAAGGTAGCCACGCGCTGCTGAAACGCGGAAAAAGATTCCAGAAAGGGATTGGTTCGCGACGTGTCCAGCGCGTAGCGAATGAACTCTAATACGGCGTCTTCGTATACGACGTTCGGTGCAGCCCAGGTCGTATGGACCTTGGCTTCACGCATGGCTTTCGTTATGGCGCCTTCAATCCGCTGGCGAAAGGCATCCACTTCCTCCGGATCAAGCTGGCACGCTGAGAGTTGGGCCGGCCATGCCCCGAGCAGGAGTTGATAGAACGCATACTCGTCATTGCGATCTGGCGGCGCTGTGTCCGGATTTCCTGCGTTGCGGGCCCGAAGCATCCGGCTCCAAAGTGCAACGTGTTGGGCCCATTCGTCGGGCATCTCCGACAGCACCGCCAGCCGCGCCCGCGTATCCTCGCCGCGCTTGGTGTCATGCGTGGCGGTACTCAGCATGGCATGCGGCGTTCGTTTCGCCCGCTGCGCATTGGCGTGATGGAAGGCGGATACGCTTACGCTGAACTGGTCAGGGTGGCCGCCGACCTCATTCAGCGCCAGCATCCGGTTGTAGCGGTAGAAGGCGGTATCCTCGAGGCCCTTGGCCATAACCGGGCCGCTATATTGCTGTGCGCGCATTGCGACGCGAACCACCTCCACGCGGCTGAATCCGCTACGCGGCTCGGCAACGAGGTCGCAAGTCAGGAGTTGGTGGAGGAAATCGAAAACGCTGGGGTCCAAGGCAGCACCATTGCGGCGGGCCTGAGCCATGGCCCAATCGATATCGCGGCGGTCTGCTTGGGTGGGCGCGCTCCGTCCGTCAACATATGTGCGGTAGACGGGAAAGACGGCGATAATTTCTTTTAGCGCCCGTTGAAGGACGTTGTTGGTGAAGTCGGCGGTCCGCGGATTCGAGCGCGCCACCCGTGCTGCCTCCCTGGCCAGCACGTTCAGTTCGCTCGCCATATCGTTCTCCATGATCCGCATCTTCGAATCGCGGACGATGGCGCTGAACGACGCCCGTTCACCGGTGAAGTCGGCGTAAAGGCGCGTGAGGTCCTCCTGACCCGCAGGATCGTTCAGCAGACCGGTGACGAGGTTAGCGAACTCGTAGCCCGTCGTCCCTTCGACATCCCAGTCATCACGCAGGTTTTCATGCGGCGCGAGGATCTTCTCGACAACGAGATAGAACGGACACGGCGCCTTTTCCCGCAGGCGCAAACAATACCCTTTCGGATCGAGAAGACCATCGACGTGATCCAGCCGGATTCCGTCGAGCACTCCTTGTTCGAGCAAGCGGAACACCAGCGAGTGCGCATGGTCGAAAAGCTGAGGGAGCTCCATCCGGATCCCAGCCAGGTCATTAATGTTGAAGAAGCGGCGGTAGTTGATGTCGTCGGCTGCGACGCGGAAGTGGGCTGCGCGCCAGTGCTGGTCGCGGATCAACGCGTCAAGTTGCGACCAGCTTTGCAGTTCGCCAATCTCGCCGTTGAAACGGTCCACTGCGGCCTGGATCGCGACCGCCAGATCGGGGTTTTCCCTGACTGACTCGGCCAGCTCCAATTTGAGATCCGAAGCCCGGCGGACGATATGCGGCCGCCATGTCGAGAGGTGCGCAAACGCGTCGCCGATGCGCTCCAGGTCCGGATGGTTATCGCCGAGGACGCGCTCGTAGTGAAGCGGGCTGATCGGAAGCTTGTGGTTGTCGTATGCCCACACGGCCAGCGAGCCGGCTTCCGCATCGAACCTGAGTTGGAGCGCACCCGACTGGAGTTCAGCACCGTACTGCTCGCCCAGGAAGGGGACCAGCAGTTTGCCTTGCAGGTAGCGGCGATCCGACTCCCAATCGATGTCGAACCAGCCTGCGAATTGCGAATCCGGACCCCATTCAAGCACGTCCAGCCACCACGGATTGTCCGCACCGCCCACCCCCATATGGTTCGGGACGAAATCAAGGATCTGGCCGAGACCGTTCTCCCGGAACGCGGCAACCATCCGCTCAAAGGCTGAGGTATTGCCGAGCTCAGGGTTCAGTTCGGTGTGGCTGACGATGTCGTAGCCATGCGTGCTGCCGGGGCGAGCCCGCAGATAGGGTGAGCAGTAGACATGGCTTATTCCCAACCTGGCGAGATAAGGCGCGAGCGCCGCCGCCTGATCGAAGCCGAAATCCTTGTTGAGCTGCAGCCGGTAGGTGGCGCGTGGGATCGGCTTGCGGTCAGGCTGGCCCTGTCGATCAAGAGTCATCCGGTATATCCGCCGCCAATTGGGGGTCTCAAAAGAGGGCCGGTACGTTGACCTGATCGACGAAGGTTGCCATAGCCTCTTTCAACTTTTGGATGTTGCAAGAGTTCCCTACGCAAAGCCCGAGTCGTCTGTCGTGCTTAGGCGAATTGCGCCGGCAAGAGTTACCCACATCTGAAAGAAACGGGAGGCGCAGTCCCTGCGCGCATCCTACCGGTTATGTCCCGCAGAAAGTCTGCCGGACTTCTTCCTCCGGTTGGGGCGGCTTCGCATAGTCAGCAAACTTCGGCTGGTCGTCGAAGGGATGCGCCAGCACCTCGACGAGTTCGTGAAACTTCTCGAAGCGTCCCGCTTCAGCGTCCCGAATGACCGCTTCGATGCGGTGATTGCGCGGGATGAACATCGGATTGACGGAAAGCATCTCGGTGCGCCTCGCTTCGGCCGACCGTTCTTCAAGCGACAGGCGTTCCCGCCATCGTCCAGCCCATTCGTCGAAAGCGGATGGGTCTGTGAATAGCCCCCGTACGTCCACATCGCCTTTGGCATGGGCGGCTGCCTCGCAAAGGGCGCGGAAAGTCAACGTGAAATCCGCATCATTCTCCGCCATCCGGTCCAGGAGATCAGACGCGAGTTCGAGATCGCCTTCCACCGCGCGCGCGAGGCCGAGCTTCTGACGCATGCCTGCAAGGTATGCGGCATTGAAGTGATCATCGAAGCCAGCGATCGAGGCATTTGCAGCTTCAATCGCCTTGTCACCGCCATCCGCTATGAGCGGTAGCAATGTCTCGCCAAATCGGGCCAAATTCCATCCCACGGCGGCGGGCTGATTTGCAAACGCATAGCGTCCGAACTGGTCGATGTAACTGAAAACCTTGTCAGGCCGGTAGGCGTCGATGAAAGCGCACGGCCCGTAGTCAATCGTCTCGCCTCCAATCGCGGTGTTGTCAGTGTTCAGAACACCATGGATGAATCCAACAAGCATCCATCTTGCCGACAACCGGGCCAACGCTGCGACGACCGCGTCGTAGAAAGCCCGATAAGGGTCCTCAGCCAAGCGCGCTTCCGGGTAGTGCCGGGCGATCGCATAGTCGGCCAGAGCGCGAAGGTTTTCGATGTCCCCCCGCGCGGCAAAATACTGAAACGTGCCGACGCGCAGGTGGCTCGACGCAACGCGGGTCAGGATCCCGCCCGGCAGCGCCCGCTCGCGCATGACGTTTTCGCCTGTCAACACCGCGGCGAGCGAGCGTGTTGTAGGAATGCCAAGCGCGGCCATGGCCTCGCTGACGATATATTCGCGGATGACGGGACCGAGCGCGGCGCGGCCATCACCGCCCCGGGAAAAGCGGGTTCGGCCAGAGCCCTTCAGCTGAAGGTCGAATCGCTTACCCGCAACGTCCACGACTTCGCCAAGCAGAACGGCCCGCCCGTCGCCGAGCTGGGGCACGAAGTCTCCGAACTGGTGCCCTGCGTAGGCCTGCGCGATGGGTTCGGATCCAGACGCGATCTCATTGCCAGAGAGGACAGCGACGCCTTCCGGGCTCTCGAGAAACTTTGGATCGATTCGCAGTTGGCAAGCCAGCGCGTCATTCACGCGCAAGAGCCTCGGCGCTGCTACCGCTAACGGTTTCACGCGTTGATAAAACGCCTCCGGCAACCGCGCATAGCTGTTGTCGAACGGAATGGGCCCTGCCGCGTCCGCAGACGTAGAACTTTCTGCAAGCGATCTCATGATTCTAAAGTCGTTCCTCCGTCCCAAAAAAGCAAGGTTCACCCGTTCCGGCCTCGACGTCTCAAACCCGACACATTGGCGCCAAGAGCAAGAATCGGCTTAAAAGTCCTTCTCTTGCAAACCTCTTCTCGCAACGAAAATTTGGGAACAAACTCAAGCCTACGCATGTTCTCCTCCGCAAAGTTAGAAGAGCGCGATCATGGAGGCGCCAAATGACGATGATTGACTGGCTCAAAAAACGCTTAGCGAACATCAGCTCAGCGCCCAGACTCAGTGGCTTATGAGTTCGGCGGCGTTCAGGAATGGCCACTCGACTACGGCAACGATCAGCGGCTGGCCGAACTGCTCGCCAGTCGCCCGGCAAAGCTTTTGGGACGATCTGGGCGCCGCGCCAAGCTTTAGCCGCTGGCAGCCCGCCTCGGAAAACGCCCGGATGGTCCGCACTCCGCGACGTATTAGCCTTGGTCGGTGTCACGCTGTGGTGGCTGAGGATTATTTTCGGGGTTCGTATCGTACTTGGATATTCGCGTAATGAGCCCACTAGTAGCCAGCGGTTGCAGATCTGACTCCAAGCTATCAGCGATCTCCTTCGCATAGACCTCTTGATCCTCCACATAGAGCGTGAAGGATTTCAGATATTTTTCCTTCTTTGTCGGGTTCTGAATCGTTGCCTTGGTCCATTCATAAAGTGGATAGCCTTCGATGCCGCGCTCTTCTGCTACGGCGACATACTCGGAAAATGCATCGAACTGGGATTTTGGCACCGCGCGATGTCTGGCGAGAATATCCAAGAGGCGCGTTAGCGCTGGTTCTTGTACGTTTCTTCGTATCGATTCCGCGATGACCGAATCGTTTACATCGAACCTGACCTGATACTGCAACTGAGGAGCCATGCTACTCGTCTCGTTCTCTGATCGCCCTCGCCACAAAGCCTAATGCTCGCTCATAACTATGTCCAGTAAGAAACCGGCTAACTGTACTGCTTGCTCGGTGGAGGCAAAAAGCGCTTCGCACGGTCTGTGCGTTAGAGGCGCTTGCCGCAAGCCTCTTCAGGCATGGCAAGCGACTGGCGCTGGGTGAATTCGGTGTCGGACAGAGCCGTGAGGAAGGCGATCAACTGTTTCGCCTCGGCTGCGTCGTACGTCAGGCCGTGCTTGGCGACAGCCTCATCGATCGTCCGCGCCGATCCATCGTGCCACCAGGGGCCGGTGAGCGCGACGTTGCGCAGCGATGGCGTCCGGAATTTGCCACGGTCGGCGTCGATCCCGGTCTTCTCGAACAGCCCCTGATCGGGGAGCGCGGGATCGGCCGGGCCAAGCCGGTGCATGGACAAATCCGTGAAGTTCGCTCCCGAATGACAGGCCGCGCAATCGCGGGCGAACAGCGCTGAACCAGCTTGTGCATTCGGAGCGAGCTGCTGCCGGTCCCAGGCGCTGCCATAAGAGATGAGTGTACGTTCGAAGCTCGCCAGCGCACGCGCCACGTTGGGAAAGTCGATGCGACCGCTGTTCTCGGGAAAGGCGCGTGCGAACGTCGTCTGATAGCAGCTATCGCGTCCGAGCCGTTTGCCGATCTCCGCCTCGCGCCCTGCCATGCCCATCTCGACCGGATGAGCGCCGAATACCGGGGTCGCCGCCTGCGTCTCAAGCGTTGTGGCTGCTGGATCCGCGAAGTTCAGTGGTGTGAACCAGGCGACGTTGGCCAGCCCGGGAACATTGCGTCGCCCGGACTCGTCAGTCACTCCAGGATGGGTACGGTTGCCATCGGCGAAAGCGCGCTTCTGCTCGTGGCAAGTACCACAGGACATCGTGCCGTTAGCCGAGAGATCGGCGTCGTAGAATAGACGCCGCCCAAGCTCGACCTTGACAGCGGTCATGGGATTATCGGCTGGAATTGGCGGCGCCGAAACGCCGGCAGGCAGCGTCCAGCGCCATGTTGAAGTCTCTCGCGGTAGAAATCCGGCTGACAACAAACTTGTCAGCAGAAATCCGGCTGACAGCAACAGGAGTGAGAAGCGCGGGGTCTGCACGGGATCAGGGCAAGCGCGCGAGCAGGACTGTCATCTGCGGCTGGCCATTGGCCGATATTTGTAGGATGTAAGGGCCGGGGGTGAGAGGGTAATCCACCATCTTGCGGATGCCGATGCAGTTCGGCCCATGCCCATGCGCGGTTGATTTCACGGCCTGCTCGCCCCGCACGAGATCGATCCAGGCGGCCGAATCGAGCGCCACCCGGTAGGTGCCGGCCTCGTGCACATAGGTCAGCACAAGACCGCCATAGCTGACCGAGCCGCCCGGCTTCTCTGGACGCCGCGGGTAACGCACATCTGGCGTCTGCAGCAAAGTAAGACTCGCGGCCTGGCCGATTGGCAGGCGCGCGCGTGACGTACTCGTCTCGGTCTCCGCTGCCTTTCGTTGGAACGGCGTAGTCCAGGGCGCCAGTTCACCTGTCGGCGCAACCGGAGCGGCACAAGCCGGCGGCGGAGCAGCTTCCTGTGCCTCGATCGGCCCGGCTGCAACGGCGGCAAGGCCAAGCGCGCCTAGCGCCAGAGCCCATGAAATCTTCCCGTGCATGCTTGCCTCCCGTCACAATTGTCTGATCTATTTTTATGAATATGTCGTATCGACATCCGCAACACCCGCACCAAGCACATCGAGGACCAAAGTCTGGCTGACCGTGTAAAGACCTTTCGAAGTTCGTTTCCCAAACGGGTAAAGCGGCCCCGCAGGCATACACGATCAGCGCAGCGCCATTTGAAGATGCACGCCGGAGGGCCAGCGTGCATCTTCTCGCCGCGCTGCCGCACCAAGCTAAAATATGGCCCGCACCTTCGCGTAGAATGTGCGTCCCGGCTGCGGCAGTCCCCACGCCAGCTCGTAGTTCTGGTCGAGCAGATTCCTTACGCCGCCCGCCAACTCGACATTCTCAGTGACCTGATAGTTGATGTTGATGTTGGCGAGCGTATAGGCCCCGGTGCGGATATAGAGATCGGGAAAGGCGGCGCGGATCGGCGCGTTCGGTCCCTGGGTGCCAACGAGGACATCGCTCCAGCGGTCGCTCGCGACCTCCAGATTCGGCGTGATGGCAAGCGGCTCGATCGGTCGCCATGTGGCATAGACGAACGCCTTCTGGGTCGGCACCCCGACCGGCCTGAATCCGGGAATTGATACGTCGCTGACGTTTCGCTCGATAAAGGTGTAGTTGCCGCCGATCATGAACTGCGCCGAGAGTTGCGCTTCCAACGACATCTCGAAACCGTAGAAGTAGCCTTGGTTGATGTTCTGCGTCTGCGACTGTGTCGGGCTGACACGGACCGCTTGAATCAGATCGCGCACGTCGCTGTAGAAGATCGCAGCCGTTCCCTTCAGGTTAGAAACAATCTGACCCTTCCAGCCAAGCTCGTAATTGGTGGCGCGCTCCGGGCCAGGTTGGGATTCGGAATCGCATTGCCAAAGCGCTGGCTGTAAAGCTCGAAGATAGTCGGAAAGCGCGCGCGGTCAGATACGCTGAAATAGATCTGCTTGGCCTCGCTGTAACGCCAGATCGCTGCCGTCTGCCAATTCAAGGCATCGGCGCCGCCTTTGGGATACTCGTATAGTCCCCTTATGTCGTCATACTCTTCAGCTTTGTCGATCTGATATTTGTCATAGCTGACACCCCCCACCAAATCGACGTCCGGGGTGACGTGGAAAGTGTCTTCCAGCGCCGCCGACCACGTCGTCTGGTTCTGATGCTGCCACGGCTCGGTGGTATTAAAAACAGGACTGGTCGGACGGTTGTCATTCTGCTCGGTGTGAAAATCCTGCCTATAGTGGAATGCCGCCTTCAACGTGTTCATCGGAATCAGCTCGGTGCCGGCCTCGACCGAGCCGCCGCGCGCGTTGTCGTTATACTGGCTGTTGAAGCGGTCGGGATTCGATTGCGACCTTTAGGTGATGTCGTCATACGCCGAGAGCGCGTTGTAAAACTTGTTGTAGAAAAGTTTGGTCCTGAGATAGGAGGCGTCGCCGATCTGCGTGTTCGACAGAAAGGCCAGATTCTCGACATTCCATGCCGGCCAGAGCCAAAAGCTGTTCTGGCTCGATGGCGGGTTGTTGTAGACATTCAGGGGCGCACCCTTGGAGCCAGACTGCTTGGTATAGTTGATGCTGTATTCGTCGGTGGCGTTGGGCGTGTAACCAGCCTTGAGGTTGACTCGCCAGTCCTGGGTGTCCGATCCGTTGCGCCGTCCACCATCTTCCAGCGAGCCGGGGTAAGGACCCTGCGCTGGATAGGGCGAATAGCCGCGCGATAGCGACCAGAAATTCTGGTCGAGTTGGTTGACGCTGCCCTGAACGTAGAAGTTCTCCTGGCGTGAGCCGATCCTCGCGTAGCTGTTCCAACCCTGAAATGCTCCGCGATTGTCGAACATCGTGCCAGCGCGGATTTCAGACTCGAACGGCTTGACCGGTTTAAGCGACACCAGGTTGATGGCCCCGCCCATTCCGCCCGGCCCGTCCAGCACCGAAGCATAACCTTTTTGAATTTGGATCTCGGAAATGTCGCCGGTGAGGAAACGGCTAAAATCGAGCCGGTTGTCGGCTGGAAGATAGAGGCGCACACCGTCAATCATCAACGGTACCTGCCAGCGGCCAAAACCGCGCACGAAAATGTCGATCTCGTTACGCTGGCCGGCGGACGATAGCATGCCGTTAACACCCGGCACCAGGTTCACCGCCTGATCGAGTGTCTGCTTTTCGAAGGTCCACATCTGCTCGCGCGTCGCCGTTGAACCGCCGACCCGCCCGAGCCCCCACTCCCGCTTCCGCCGCGTGCTGCGCCAGAAACGTAGATCTCGCCGAGTTGATAAACTCCGTCACGACCTTGGCCACGATCTTGCGCGTCCGCCCCGACCGTCATCGCAACAATCGCCACCGACGACAGGAGCGCGCCCCTGCCAATGAAATCCATTGATAGTATCATGGTCACCCCAAGCAATCGCTATATTTATAAAAAATATCGATACCGAGGATAGAGGTAAAAATCTCAGCGACATATTTACACATATATAACGACTGAGCCGAGCGACTCTTGCACCGGATGTTTCAACCATCGCGCGCAGCGGCCGCCTCGCTATAGTGGCACAGGTATTGCCGCACACATCTTGATAGCGGATAGCGCGACGTTCTCACTGTTCGCTTAGACCCCAGCATTATCTCGATTTCATATCGAGTCGCATGGGGTGCGCCAGACATGATGAGGTGTCTCCAACAAGCCTAACTTTTCCGCTAGTTCGACTATCCGGACGAATGCGCGCAGCTAGTACGAGCGAAGTCAAAGTTCGCCGGAATTGAATCATCGGGACCCTGAAGGAGAATGGATGGTCGACGAGGCTACCACTGATCCGGCGCACCTGAACCTAACTTCGATTCAAGACTTCACGGCGGCGTTCGCGGAAAACCGCAAAACGCCTTCGACGTCCGAAAGTCATATTATCAGCAGCAGGGTCACGTCTCGCCATCAGAACGTCATCCGTTCATCAGATAGGAGGTAACAACTAGGACGTGGACTCGTTAACGCGCAGCCATGGACGGATCGACGCAAGCTGTACGATCGTAGCGCATGATTCGAACCCCCAGCTTTCCAGGCTTTGAATCACGAACTGGAAAGCGGTCTCAACTGGCTCTGCCACGGCATTCCGGTGGCTATCCTCCCAGAAGCGGAATCGATATGCTCACCCTGAGTTCTTCCGCCAATGATCCTTTGCGGACATATCGAAATCAAAAAAGACCGAAAAGGCCGAGACGAGAAGCGCTGCGGCTCAATTACGGAAGTCCTTTTGTCATAGTAAAGGGATTGAACCCACGTTCCGCGAGGGCAGCCCACGAAGCTGCGCCAAGATGTGACAAACGGAAATAGAGTCGCGGCTTGGTCGGGTCCGTGTCCAACACGAACCCGGTCGGTAACTCGTGGACAGTCGAGGCATAGAACCCACCATCGGGCGACCTCTGTGATTCGATGACAGCGATCAACGACTCTGCCCTCTCAGTCTTGCCGAGCAATTTCATCAAGAGAGCCACTTGGCCCGTCCCTTCGGTCCACACACCGTCCCGATCGTCACCGTAAGAAAAGCCTCCGCCGACACTCATTCGCTGTTCGGCGGTCGTCATTGCCGATGCAAATTTCCCGGCCGCTCCGTGAAGCGCTGTTAAAGGCCAGATCTGAGCATCCAGAGCCAAAATCGGATTGTGCGTGACGCCGTCTTCAGCTGTCCCTGCGGCGAAACAGGCGCATGCCGGATTCCACATCGTATTTACGAAGTACTCAGCAACCGCTGCCTTATCGCGCCAGCGCGAATCGCCTGTACGGATCGCAAGAAGGCCAAACGCAGCGGCGAGGTCAGTATTATGTTCGGTCGATTTCCACGTCCGCACTTCCGGCGTCGGTTCGTGCCCAAACGTACCGCCCGTGAAACCGCCAGTACCGCGCGCATCGGCCCATTGCGTGACCCAGGCGCCAAGCCGTGCTGCACCATCGCGGAACCGAGAGCCGGTGTTCGCATCATCAATCGACAGCAACGCCAACATGGCCCATGCGATGTTACCAACATCGCTGCCCACCTGATATCGATCCTCTAACCATTTGTTCTGAGTATTGTCCCACCACCCTGGAAGTTTGACGGAGCCATTCGCCACCACACCTGCGGCGTAAGCGTTCCTGAGCCGTCCATCATGCCAGGTGCGGTCGTTATCGATGGCCCAAAGAACCGCCGAGCCAATCCGATACGCTTTGTCCTGCTCACCGCAACCGACCAATGCGATGGCGGCTACCGCATTGTCATAGAGGTAGGCAGCGCCATGCAGAGGCCCCGATTCGACGGTCGGATAGCTGGGCAGGAACAACGGCCCCGACGGCGGTGCCTTATCAATCAGACCAGCGAGGTATCCGCACGCTGACGCCTTTGGTGCTGCTGAAGCCTGTAGCGGAGCGGCGGCCATCATGATTGCGAAAGTCGCAACGACCCAGGTGTGAAGGCAGAGCCCGCGACAAAGGTAGAAGCAATAAGTGATTGGTGCCGGTAGCACTTCGCTGCCTCTCGTGTCTTTTCAACCAAGATAGACTTTAGGACATGTGGAAGAAAGCCGGCCAGGTTATGGCCCTTCCCGGACCTCGCACAATGTCCGCTTTTGTGCCGTTGTTGGGGGACAAACGGACATCAAACGCGCCGCACAAGCTTCCTGATTTTATGAGGACACGGCCTCGTCAAAAGGCGTGGAGACCGCGTCAGCGCGCTACGATCAGACCTCTGCTGGTTACGACAACCCAGCGACCGTCCTGCTTGCGGATCGCATCGACACGGCCGAGCCCCGGCACCGGATCGCCGGTGTGAACCTCGTAGACGCCGCTTCGGCCTTCTATCAAAGCATTGCCATCCATCACGTCGTGCAACACCCAGCCCTGGACTGCGGGCAAACGCGCGATGCCCGGCTTGGGCACCGGTAGCGGCACCGGCTCGGCAGCCGGAATCGAGCCTGTCACGTTCGCTGCGGCGGTGGATGCAGGCGCGGCCGGTGCTGCTGGCGCCGCAGCCGAATGCTGCTTGTCCAGCGCCTCCTGGAGTTTCGTCAATCTGGCCGCCGAGTCAGCATGCGCCTTCTCGATCTTGCCCAGGCGATCGTTGATCTTGGCGAACTGGCCGCCATCGCCCTTGGTCGAACGATCGATGCCTGTTTTTAACGTGGCGATTTCGGATTCGAGCCGTTCGATCGTGCCCTCCAATGCCTGGGTACGGTCCGCAATCGCCGACGACCGTTGATCCGCGGTGCCGTGGCCAAGGCCGGATGTCGCGAGCGAACCGCCGATCGCGCCAATAATCACGGCCAATGCCACCATCGCTGCAATGGCGGTGAAACGCCGTTTGCCGAACCGGCTCGATGTCTGCGCGCCGCCGGCTGCCGTTGAGCTCTGATCGTTGCCCGCGCGATCCCATGCCTCGCGGTGGAACGGCGCCACGATCATCGTCTTACCGATTTCTCGCAGAGCGCCGGCCTTCGGAGCTTCCATCTCAACGTCGGGTTCGACCCGAGAGACTTCCGTCCTCGGAGCTTCCGTCTCAATCGTGGGCTCGATCCGAGGTGCTATCGGCTTAGTGTCGTCGGGCGGCGGCACGGACAATTCCTGCTCAGGCGCGAGCTTCGAAGGCGCGGCGCGCGACGACTCGTCCCCTGTCTCGCTGAATTCGTTACCGTGCTCACCGGTAGTCCGCTCAGACGAATGGTCGCTCACGTTAAAAACCTCCATGACAGGTTGACCATTTGGTAACTTCATTGCTTGCGGAATTGTTACCTTCGGCACCATTGCGGAAATTTTAGGATTTTTTCCGACCGACAAGGCGGCTAACTGAGTCCGCAAATGTCCCGGCCGCCGTCGGTGCGAGAGCAATGGCGACGCCAAATCAGATCACGACCGGCGCGTCAGGAAGCTCATTCGGGCCGGTCCCCTGCTTTGGGAAATGGTGTGCAAGTTGTCGCGAGATGGCTTCGATGCCCGTGACAGCCCCCGCCTCGAAACGACCTTGCTTGAATTCAGCCTCCATCGTGGCGCAGATGGTCTTCCACACCGCTTCGCCGACCCTGGCGTGAATGCCGCGATCGGCAACGATCTCGACATCGCGGTCGGCAAGCAGCAGATAGATCAGAATGCCGTTGTTGTGCACGGTATCCCAGATCCGCAGATGCGCGAACACATCAAACGCACGCGCCGGCGCTGACTGATCGCGAAATAAAGGGATGCCATCAAGCGCGCCTTCAACGGCGAACACCACCTGACCCGAATGGGTCGCCTCTCCGGCGCGGATAGCCCGCTCGATGACCGCCATCACGTCCGGCGGGAAATGCTTTCGCACCCGCCAGCGGCTCCCGAGCAGATGCTTACCGATGCGTTCGATGCCCATGCCTACCAGCTCCCCGATGCGCCGCCGCCGCCGAAGCCGCCGCCACCGCCGCTAAAGCCGCCGCCGCCCGAGAACGATCCGCCTCCCCTGCCGCCTCCGACCCAGGTGCCGCCGCCCCGGCCCGCGCTCGAGACAATCGCATCGCCGAACAGCGTGACGATGAAAGCAAGCACGCCGGCAATGCCGGAGACAACGAGCGATCCGATGAACAGCCAGGCCAGGAAACCGACGATTCCCCCGACCGCCACCGAGCCGAATAGCCGGCCGAAGACGCTCCGGAAGATCCCACCGAGGACGAGAGCGCCGACGATGAAAAAAGGATTGAAGATATCCTCGATGCTGAAATTGTTCGCGTACTGTCCCTGCGGCTTTGGCGCAGGTAGCGGCTCGCCGTCGATCACGCGCAACATGCGATCGACGCCGGCCGAAATGCCGCCGGCAAAATCGCCGTTCCGGAACTTCGGCACGATCTCTTCGTCGATGATGCGCTTCGAGGTAAGGTCGGTCAGCGCGCCCTCGAGGCCGTAACCCACCTCGATCCGCAGCTTGCGGTCGTTCTTGGCGACGACGAGGATCGCGCCGTCATCAACCTTCTTGCGGCCGATCTTCCATTGTTCGGCAACGCGGATCGAATATTGCTCGATTGTTTCCGGCTCGGTGGTCGGCACGATCAGCACCGCGACCTGACTGCCCTTGCGGTCCTCGAACGCTTTCAGATCATGTTCGAGCGACGCCTTCTGATCGCTGCCCAGCGTCGCGGTCTGATCGACCACGCGGCCGGTCAAAGGCGGCACCGCCACATCGGCGAACGCTGCGCCGACCCAACACATCATCAGCGTCAGCAGCGCTGCCTTCAGGGTACGCATCATCGCCACCGGCTACGCCGGCTACTTCGGCGCGGCCGGCGCCGGATTGAAATCGACCTTCGGCGCGGTCGAGATGTCCTTTTCGTTATCGACCGTCAAATTCGGCTTCGTTTTGTAACCTAACGCCATGGCGGTCAGGTTGGTGGGGAACGAGCGAATGGTCACGTTATAGTCCTGCACCGCCTTGATGTAGCGATTGCGCGCCACCGTGATGCGATTCTCAGTGCCCTCGAGCTGGCCCATCAGATCGCGGAACAGGGTATCCGATTTGAGCTGCGGATAATTCTCGGTAACGACCAAAAGGCGCGACAACGCGCTGGAAAGCTCGCCCTGGGCGGCCTGGAATTTCTGGAACGCCGCGGGATCATTGAGCACGTCTGGCGTCGCCTGGATGCTACCCACCTTGGCGCGCGCGTTGGTGACGCCAAGCAGAACATCTTTCTCCTGTTGCGCAAAACCCTTCACGGAATTGACGAGGTTCGGAATCAGGTCGGCACGACGCTGGTATTGATTGACCACTTCAGACCAATCGGACTTGATCTGCTCGTCCTGCGACTGGATAGCATTGTAGCCGCAATTGGTCAGGCTCAGAGTTGCGAGCGCCGCCAGCACCGTCAAAAGCTTTCGCATCATATGTCTCCTGCCGACAACAGATTGGGAAACGTCGCGCGACCTCTCGGCCGTACAGCCGGAAGGTAGCAGATGTTAAGCGGGCCAGTCCTGTCAAATCCCTGCCACACGCGGAACTCGCCTGTTCGCCGAACCTTTCCGCCGCGCGGTATAGTTCGAGGCATGATGACTACGGATATAGCGACGCGAACCTAACCAGGTGTGAGCCGATGCATCTTCAATGGGGCGCGTCGGGATTCCAGCCAAGTACGACCAGCATCACGAAAAAGCCGACAACGTACGCAACCGCGATGGGCCACCCGTGCCTGACCCATAGCCCAACCGATTTCGCCTCGGGATACATGTTCGACAGCGCCACGCCTGCAGAGGAGCCAAACCAGATCATCGAGCCGCCGAAGCCGACAGCGTAGGCGAGAAACCCCCAGTCATAGCCGCCCTGCTTGAGCGCAAGCGCGGTAAGCGGGATGTTGTCGAACACCGACGAAACAAAGCCGAGGCCGAGCGCCGTGGGCCACGACGCCACCGGCAGCTTCTCGACCGGCATCATGGAGGCGGCGGTCACCAACGCCAGAAGAAAGATCGTGCCCTTGAATGTTTCGGGCATGACCTTCCAATCCGGCGCGCGCAAGAAGGTCATCAGAAAAATCGCCGCCCAGACAGCGAGCCCGAGTACAGGAAGCGTATCGAGCAACGCCGGGAATTTTAGATTGGCGGTCACATTCGCCGCCAGCGCCGCGATGAGGATGACTGCAACGATGACGACTCTCGCGCCGTCCACGCGCAAGCCGCTCTGCGGAGCTTTCACGACCGGCGAAAAGCGATGCTGTCGCATCGCGGCCGGAATCGCAAAGATCGCGAGCGCCACGATGGACCCGATATATGCCTCCAGCACACTGAGCGGGCTGATGCCGTCAATCCACATCATCGTCGTTGTCGTGTCGCCGACCACACTTCCAGCGCCGCCGGCATTGGAGGCCGCGACGATCGCGGCCAGATAGCTGATGTGAACCTTTTCCCGAAAGACATGGCGCGCCACCGTGCCGCCGATCAGCGCACCCGCGATGTTGTCGAGAAAGCTCGACAGAACGAAGACTATGATGAGAAGGACGACGCCGCCTTTCCAGTCATCGGGCAGCACGGCTGGCATCTCATCGGGAATCCGGCTCTCCTCGAAGTGCCGCGACAGAATGGCAAATCCCATCAGCAGCAGGAACAAGTTGGCCAACATGACCCACTCGTGGGTCATGTGATTGACAAGGCCGGCCACTCCCGTGCCGAACTTGAATCCGGTAAAACCGATCTTGTAGCCGACGATCACTGCAAGACCGATCAAGGCTATAAGAAGCGTATGACGGTGAAACACCGCAATGCCGAGAAGAATACACGCAAAGAAAATGAAATCGAGGGGTATTCCAACGACTAGAATCGGATCGGCCATCGCATTCTCAAATATTTCAGCGTCGACAAAGTGAGATCCGCACAGCGGACTCACGCGGGGGCCGAGGAAGGTGAAGCCGGATCGCTGCCGCAACGAATTTCGATCGTCTTCGCCTCTGACCTCGCGGCATGTGATCCCATGCCGGCTTGAGACGTTGATGGATAAATCAAACCATCATCCGCCGACGAAGCGGCCATACTTTCCGCGGGAAAACAACAGCGCTTCATCCCGGTTGTAGCTATAGGCTTCTACGGCGCCGAGGAAGATGACGTGATCCCCCCCGTAATAACGATCGACGGTTCGGCATTCAAAGTTCGCAACGCTGTCCGCCAGAAGCGGAGCGCCGCCGAGACCTGGCTTCCAGTCGGCCCCCTCGAACTTGCGGCTTGATGGCTGCGCAAATTTATCCGCAAGCGCATGCTGGGAAGTTCCGAGAACATTGACCGCGAAGTGGCTCGCATTCTGGAATACCCTCATGTTCCGTGAATAGATCACCAGACTCCAGAGCACCAACGGCGGATTCAGCGAGACCGACGCGAACGAGTTGCACGTCAACCCGTGCGGTTTTCCTTCTTCGTCGGCAGCCGTGATGATGGTGACTCCCGTTGCATAGGTCCCGAGCGCGTTGCGGAAGTCGCGCGGATCGAGCGCTGACTCCCCACTCGCCAGCTCACGGGCCGGATCCGGCGTATCGGGAAACTCAGGACCGTCGGTCATCAGACGCCTCACAACGTCAGATTCTGCGACGGCAGCCCAAGGGCGACCCGGCCGTAATCCGTGCCCGCAGCATCGAAGTTGAATGCGATATGGGAATTGATCGCGTTCGCATCGCGGAACTGGCGCTGCAGCGGAGCGCCGGCGAACAACCCGCGCGCGCCGCTCGACGCAAACAGCAACGACACCGCCTCGGTGCACAGAGTCACAGCATAAGCGCCATCGCGCCGCCATCCGGTTTTCACCACCATGTCGGGGACAAGCCCGCGCCGCGCATCGGACATCGCTCGGATGCAGACCGAGCGCATGACCAGACGAGCGGCGTCGATCTTCGCGGATGCTTCGGCAATCTTGATCTGCGTGGACTGAAGATCGCCTAGCATGGCGCGACTGTAGGTGGTTGCGCGGTGCCGTGCGACCTCGATGTAGTCTTCTAGGCAGCCCTGGGCGTTACCAAGCGCCACCCCGGACAGCACGAACGGAAACAGCGCGAAAACCGGCAGGGCATAAAGTGAGTTCGCATTGACAGCACTTCCGGGCGACGGACCACCGGCGATGTCCTCGACCGACAGCGTCATCCAACCTTCGACGAAGACATCGTCGACAGCAACGTCGTTCGAGCCCGTTCCCTTCAGGCCGGCGGCGTTCCACATGTCGATGATCCGATAATCTTCGCGGGGAATCAGAAAAATCCTGTACTCAATGCCATCGGCTTCATCATCGGATAAAACGATCCCCGCCAGCATGTTCCATGCACAGCAATCCACTCCGGACGAAAACGGCCAGTGGCCTTGCAGGCGATATCCGCCCTCGACTTTCCTGGCACGGCCGGAAGGAAACACGAAGGACGACGCGATCAACGCGTTCGCATCCTTGGTCCAAACGGCATCCTGCGCGCGACTGTCGAACATGCCGAGCATCCAGTGATGGCTCGCAAGGTTGGCCAGCGTCCAGGCCGCGGATGCGTCAGCCATGGCAATCGCCTCGGCGCAGTCGACGAGCGCCACATAGTCGAATTCAGAGCCGCCGACCCGCTTCGGCTGCAGGATTCTGAACAATCCGGCCTCGTGGAATTCCTTCTCCGTCTCCGGAGGCAAGCGCCGCAACTCCTCGGTCCTGGCAGCCCGGTCACGCAGATCCGGCACCAGCGCTCGCGCCCGCGCCATCACAGCCGCATAGGCATGATCGTCTGCATCAGACCCTGCCGGATTTGCAGGCGTGCCGGGATCGATACCTGCCATTCGACAATCCCCTGAAATTCGGCTGATCGACGTCACCCATGCAGCGGGGCTTCGTGACCACTCCTTTCTAACTACAAGCGAGCAAGAGGAGGATCAACAACAGATGGCGTCTGCGAATCCGGCGTTTACTGAGCGGCGACCCTGTGAGATTTTGCAACGAGCCCTTTGTCGAGTTCGATGCGACAGCCCGAGCTAAGGCTGGAGCGGTTTTTGAGCATGCAGGCGGTGATCCGGCCGATGTCCGGGATTCGGAGCTGCAGAGGCGGAATGCGTCGCCTGTGGACTGTCGTTTCAGCGGTGAATGCAAAGCTCGGGCTCGCCAGCGCGGTCAGGGAGGTCGCGACAGCCAGGATCGCGGCGATTTGACAGACGGTTTCGGCGTGAACGACGGTCATCTGAAGCCCTGGAGTTGGTCCTTAATCTGCGGCTGTTGTCGAGGCCGTACCCTGAACCATGGACTTTGGACAGACCGTGAGGTGAGTGACTCAAGAAATATGCAAGTTACATCAACGGAATATACATGATACGCCCCGCGCCGACAGCGACCGCCATTAAAGGGCTGCGACAAATTGGCCTGTGGCCCGAGAGTTATCCCTACGCCTCTCATCGAACAACGTCGTCAAGCGTTACCAGGCGCAAAAGGCCAAGTCATTTCAAGCGAACCGCGGCTGAACCGTCGTACATACAATAGGCGGAATTCCGCCTATTGTAGCTTAAGCAAACTTGCGCGCCTTCACGCGCATTGCACGGCCGGACCAGAAGCGGAAAACCGTTATGGTCGGCTCCGCCATTCCTTTCTGGAATGCTGCATCGTCAATCCTCTGCAGTTTCGATAGGTAAAGAGCATGAAGACAATCCGCGTGGCAATTTTCTTCATCATCTTTTTATCCTGGATGCCTCTGCATGCCGCGACACCCGCGCCGGCGCCGGCACCGGCACCGGGGAATGGCAAACCGGCGAGCCCGGCTGCTGCACCTCCCGCTCCCGCAGAGGATCTGCCGTCCGTCCCGGCGCCGGAGTTTCCGCGAGCGCAGTCGAAACTCGACGAGTGGAAGCAGACGCTCGATCAGGTCGAGGCGACGCTGCGCGCCAAAGTCATTCACGACACCATGTTGAACGATCTTCGGAATCGATCCGCGACGGCGCAGCGCGAAGCACGCGAGCTGATATCGAGAATTACGCCTCGCCTCGAGGCGGCAAGCGCGCGCGCCGCCGAACTCGCACCAAGCCCTGAAGCCACCGCTCCACAGCCTGACGACGTGAAGCTCGAACGGGCCAAACTGTTGGCTGAGATCGCCGCAAGGCAAGGCGTCATTCAACAGGCCAAGCTCATCAACGTGCGAGCCCAGCAAACGATCGACGCGATCTCCGATCGGCGGCGCGCGGTATTCAACGAATCCGTGCTGCAGCGCTCCGCCAGCCTCGTCAATCCCACGTTCTGGCTCACGGCCGCGAACGCAGCTCCGATTGCCGCCGGCCGCCTGGTCGATCTGCTCTCCAAGTGGGGGCGCGTGCTATCGTCACAACCGCTTCGCGCCGCGTCCGGCTTTGTTATCGCCGCCATCGTCGTGCTCGGATTCTTCCTGTCACCGGGCAGGCACTGGTGGTCAAGATGGACGACGCGCGATCCCGAGATCGCTAATCCCAGCGCGCTGCGGAAGACGGGTTCCGCGGCCGCGATCGTGTTCACCGATACGGCGCTTACGGCCGTCGCACTGCTTGTGCTGTACCAGGCGCTCCTGACGCTCGAGGTTCTCCCCGGCGACGTGACGCCGATCGTTCGGGCCCTGTTTCTGGGTATCACCTTCGGGTTCTTTTTTATCCGGCTGACCAGCGCGGTCCTCGCACCTGGCCGCCCATCATGGCGCCTGATCGAACTGGACAATGCCGCGGCCGACGGCCTGATTTCCTACTCGGTGCTGCTCGCCATGGTCACCGCGGTCGGCATCGTTCTCGACGCGCTCAGTCTGGCGATCGCATCGCCAATCGAGCTTTCGATCGCAAGCCAGGCGATACTTGCAATCACGAAAGCGCTTCTCTTCATGGGCGCGCTGCGCGTTGCGGCCGCCACCGAAGCCGAGGAGGAATCCGCCGCACCCTCCTCCGCCCAAAGATCCGCGTGGCGCCTGCTGATTCCGATCGGCTGGATGATGGCCATGGCCGCCATTATCGGGCCCCTCGCAGGATATGTCGCATTAGGCCGGTTCATCACGATCGAAATGGTCGTGATGGTCGTCGCGCTCATGAGTTTCATCCTCCTGAGCCGGTTCTCGGCGGTTCTCATCAATACGACGTTCGCTTTTAATGGCGCGATCGGCCGTTTTCTGCGGCAAACCGCTGGCCTTGGGAGCGGCGCCGTCCGCCAGATCGCTGCGGTGCTCGGCGGCCTCATCCAGCTGTGCCTGATCGGACTTACCGCCTTTTTTATTCTCACGACGTGGGGAATTCGTTCCGACGACGTCGTCACGTCGATGTCGTCGGCGTTCTTCAGCTTTCAAATCGGCAACATCACCATTTCGCCGTCCCAGATTCTCGGCGCGCTTGCGGTGCTCACCATCGGTGTCATAGCCACACGCGCGCTCAAGCGATGGCTGGAGGAGCGTTTCCTTCCTGAAACAAATCTCGATGTCGGCGTTCGCAGTTCGATCGGCACCGGCGCGGGCTATGCGGGGGTCATTCTCGCGACCCTGATCGCGCTGTCGTATGTCGGACTTAACTTGCAGAACGTCGCTATCGTGGCCGGCGCGCTGTCGGTCGGTATCGGATTCGGACTGCAATCCATCATCAACAACTTCGTGTCCGGCCTGATTTTACTTGTGGAGCGCCCGATCAAGGTCGGAGATCGTATCGAAGTGGGTACCCGCATGGGCGTCGTGAAACGCATCAACGTACGCGCCACCGAGATCGCCACCTATGATAACGTCTCGGTGATCGTGCCAAACGCGGAACTGATTAGCGGTCAGGTTGTCAACTGGATGCATGGGAGTTATTCGGCTCGCCTGTCCGTAACGGTCAGCACCTCCTGTGACGCGAACCCGGACAAGGTTGTCGAAATCCTGCTCGACATCGTCGCGCACCACCCCCGCGCCCTGAAGTCGCCTGAACCGTTTGCAATTCTCAACAAATTCGGTCCCGATGCGCTGGAGTTTGCGGTCTTTTTTCACGTCGCGCATATAGGCATCGATGCAGGAGCCGCCAACGAGGTCAGACTTGAGATTCTCAAGCGTTTCCGGAAGGAAGGAATCGAGCTTCCGAACGCTCAACGGGACCTGTATATTGGCGACCTCGATCGCATCGAAGCTTTCGTGCGCGACCTGGCTGACGGCAGACGCTCCGGGGCGTCAGGACGGCGGATAGGTTCATTGGAAAGCTGACGTTCACCATCGAATGATGTATAGTTCGGCTTCCGTATCTTCGATCGTGAAATACCGAGCGTGAAATGCAGGCTTTATCCAACAGATCACTACCCTCACTGAGTTTGCGAATCGATCTGGATCCAAAGGGCCGCATCGGACCAGGCAAGATTCAACTGCTCGAAAGCATCCATACTTGCGGCTCAATTTCAGCCGCCGGACGTGCCATGGACATGTCCTACAAGCGCGCGTGGGATCTCGTCGATGAAATAAATCGCATCTGCCGGCAGGCGGCGGTCGCGCGGCAGACCGGCGGCAAGAACGGCGGCGGCGCGGTCCTGACCCCCTTCGGGGTCGCCCTGGTCGCTCGCTATCGCAAGATAGAACGCGATGCCGCCAGCGCGGTCCACAAGGAACTCGAGGCGCTGCGAAACGACATCCGGCACCCGAAGAAAAGCACGGAACGAGACAGGGACGTCAAGGCTCGTTGATCCGGCCGCGCCGTAACGCCGAGCGGCCCACGTTTGCCGCACCGGCCGGCCGCATTCGGCGCTCATTTCCTCTGCTTCCCCGCTTGCAGCGCTCTGGCCTGATTTCGCCTAACGTGATATACTAAAAAATACAACGACGAAGAGCAGGCGGCCCGAGAGGTGATCGCAGGCCTCTCGGACCCGCCGGGTAATCGTTGACGAGCTCTGCTGCGACGTAAGAAAGAGACGGATCATGTTCGATGCCCAATGCGACCTCGCCGCTCTGGTCTACACGGAGGGAGAGAACCCCGATGATGGTCCTCCATGAATTTGCCTCCGATCTGAACGAGAGCGGCCACCTCGCGGTGGGCATTGTTCAGCTTGGTCGCCACCGCATTGATGCCGACCTGTCAGCAACGCTGATCCCGACCGGCGAGCAGCTTCGGCTCCATCAGAATCTCGCGCATGACCCGGCGAGGTGCCGGCTGGACATCGAACGGTTGACGAACGCAGGCGAACGGATTGCACGGACTCTCGACGAAGGCGGGGACATCCTCATCGTCAACCGATTCGGCCGGCAGGAGCGCAAAGGCGGAGGCCTTGCCCATCTGATCGAGCGCGCGCTCGACGCCGACATTCCGGTCGTGATCGCGGTGCCGAGCCACTATTTTGCGGACTGGATCACATTTGCCGGCGGCATGACCGTCAAACTGCGTTGCGACCGGAAATCGCTGGATGCGTGGTGGAGACTCGTGTCGGCCCCTACTGGCAACCTGCGTCCACCGGACCATTTGACGGTCTGTGAAGTTATCAAATAGGCTGCTCGTTCCTCAAAGCCGCACGCATGATCGCGTGCCCTGCTCGCTCGTCACCCTAGACCGCGGCGGTCGGCCGGTTACAGCCTCCGCCACCGGCGATGATCGCTGGCACGTGATCATGTGGGCCGACCATCGGGCCGCGGCAGAAGCGGATGAGATCACCGCCACTCGCCATCGCGTGCTTGACCACGTCGGCAATGTGATGTCGCCGGAAATGGAAATTCCGAAGCTGCTTTGGCTGAAACGACATTGTCCCAATGCCTGGCGCCGCTACGGGCTTGTACTTGACCTCACCGACTACCTGACCTGGAAGGCGACGGGCCGGGTCGCTGTCTCCGCCTGCACCGTAACATGCAAATGGACTTACCTCTCCCACGAGCGGCATGGCTGGCAAAGCGATTTCCTGTCGCAAGTCGGGCTCGATGACTTGCAGGATAGAGCGGCGCTTCCCGCCTCGACGCTGCCGATCGGAACAAGTGCCGGTCCACTGACCGCCGAAAGCGCCGACCAGCTTGGCCTGCCCCGCGGCTGTGTTGTCGGCGTCGGCGCAATCGATGCCCATGCCGGCGGTATCGGCATGCTTGGCAACCTCGACGCACCCGGCCTCAACGAGACTCTCGCCATGATCGCCGGCACATCCTCATGCCACATGGCGGCCTCGCCCGACCCGAGGCAAGTTCCCGGAGTATGGGGTCCGTATTACGATGCGATGCTGCCGGGCTACTGGCTGAATGAAGGTGGTCAATCCGCCACCGGTTCGTTGCTCGATCACATTCTCGACCTCCATGCCGAAGGCAGATCGCTTGGAGCGGACCGACATGAGGTGATGGCGGCACAAATCGAAGCGGCGCTGACGGAAAGCGGATTCACGTTTGTCGAGGATCTGCATGTGCTGCCGGACTTTCATGGCAACCGCTCGCCGCTCGCCGACCCGGAGTCAGTCGGCGTGATCCACGGACTGCGCCTTGACGCCTCACCCACGTCGTTAACGCAGCTTTATTTCGCGACCGCTGTCGGCATCGCGCTGGGAACACGGCACATCATCGATGCCCTGAACGACGCCGGCTATAACATCGCCCATATCCGGCTGACGGGAGGCCATGCTGCGAGCCCGCTGCTGGTCCAGCTCTACGCCGATGCCGCAGGTGTCGCGGTTTCCCTGCCCGAACAACCAGACGGCGTGCTGTGGGGAACCGCATGTGCCGCGGCAGCCGGCTGTGGACTTTATCCATCGGTTACGGCGGCCGCAGCGGCAATGACCCGGTCGGTCGAACCGTGCAGCCAGCCCCTGCGGCGCGCGATTTCTTCGACCGGCGCTACCGCGCGTTCTTAATGATGCACGAGCATCGCCGGGCATTGTCGCAGTTCGTGTGATGGGCAACAAGATGCAGGAGCCTTCCGCTTCTCATTGAAGCGGTGAAAGGCTCTAGCGCTGCAACCGGACGCCGAGCATCACCACAGTCGCCACCGAACTTGCGCCGACAATATTCGAATCCAGCAGGTCGCGGCGCACCTGGGCCCTGATCTGGAACTCGCGGCTCAGCTTGTAAATGAGATCGCCGGAAATCGAGTAGACTTGGTCGGAACGGGCTGAACCCTGATATTCTTGCGTCCCATAGGTGAACCTGCCGATCGCGGTCAGCCAGCGGCGGAAATCGTGATTGAGCTCGAAAGTGTAGGTGCGTGTCAGTACGCCGGAGACACCTGCCACCATGGATTCATCGACGAAGGTCACTGTGGTGAACCTCGCCGTGGTCAGCGGCGTCGCGAACCAAACCAGCGACCCGCTGGTGAGCAGGCCGGTCAACTGATTGAGACTCGGGTCCGCATAGTTCCGGGCGGTATAGCCGACAGAGGCTTCGCCAATCAGCAAACGTGTCAGTTCAAAGCTGGTCCCGACCTTGGCGTAGCCGCCGTTGGAATCGCGCTGGAAACCATTGCGATCAAACTGCCTGTCACGGATACGCGTGTCCGCCTCGACCTCGCCGAAGGGTTTGAAGCCGGGCAGAAGATCGTAACTCGCGCGCGCCACGGCGCCGTATTGGTTGAAGTTGCGGTCATCGTTGGACGCCGATGTGCCGTCCGTCAATTGCGAGTTCTGATACACGGTGCGGTCTGCCATTCCATTCAGCAAAACCTGCAGCCGGTTGAAGTCGTGTTCGATGCCGGCCGTTCCCCCGGTCGTCGTAAAGATCGGATACCTTGTCAGACCGGCCTGGACGTTGGGACTGCCGGGATTGTCGGTACCGACCCGCAACCGCACTTCCGAATTTATGCGGGTACCGTGCCTGACATCGAGACGTCCATCGATCCTGCCGATAAAATCCGGCCGATCCACGTTCGTTGGCACCGACACGATCGACTGAGCCGGATTATCGCCCCCCGGCGGGAAAGTTCTGCCAAATCCGGTGAACGATCCGCGCAAATCGACGAGGACGGAGTGTCGCTCCCAATTCGACGCGGCCACGAATTCGGGCGACACCATATAGAACGCCGAGCCCTCCGGCCTATTGAAGCGACCGGGATTGGTGTTGTAGCCACCCCAAAGCTCGACTGCCGACTTCACGAGAAAGCTGCCGACGTAATTGCCCACGGCGCCGAACGGATCGTCATCGCGCTTCAGGCGGCGGCGCGCGGGCTGCCCCTCGACCCTCCCGGCCATCGCCGGGGCAAGCGGAGTCGTATTGGCGGTCGATGACGGCGGGACCGATAACGGCGGTGGCGGCGGAACGGGAACAAAGTTGCCCGGCCCCGGCGGTTGCTTCGGTTTCGGCGTGCCGGGATAAAGTTTCAGCTTCTTGCGCCGGCGATTGAGCGAATCATAGCCCGTGTCGTCCGCACCCGCCGCGGCGGGGATGTCGTAGGTGGGAATTCTGCCGATGCGGGAGGGAGCCATTGTTGATGGCGCCAACGCCACATCGCCGCCGGCATCCCCGGTCCGGCGCAAGGAAGGCTCCTGCGCTTGAAAAAGCCCGCCTCGAAGCGGAGTGACGACATCGCCGGTGAGTGTCTGGGCCTCAACAGTCGCGCACCCCGGAACGATGAGCGCGAGGCAGACCAAAACCGCACGCCATGTCGGCGCGCGCTGGCAAAAGCCCGTCGCTGGACCGGAAGACACGATCCCGAAAACTCCAAACAAAACATAAATTTACAAAGCAAGCCTGAAGCGGGCGTGCTATCGTTAATGGAGTTAAAACAATTATGGTTAACGGGCCGTTGAGAATGCGAAGCTGCATCGCATCGCCCAAGCAGGCGTGCTAAGCACAACGATCGGACAGAACATTGCTTCGTGTCTCAGCGTGGAACCAGCATGACCTCATTTGAATCACGCACAGTGACACCCGCCATGACCGATCGGGCGAACGCCGCGATCGAGTCCGCATTGCGGACCTTCGAGGCGGAGGCTGGCGGCGTGTCGGCGCTTGCCGCGGCGCTCAGATCCGATCTCGGTCCCGCGTTCGCTGCTGCAACGGACCTGATCCGCAACGCCAAAGGACGGCTGATCGTCACCGGTCTCGGTAAGTCCGGCCACATTGGCCGCAAGATCGCGGCGACTTTTGCCTCGACCGGGACGCCTGCCTTCTTCGTCCATGCGGCGGAAGCCAGTCATGGCGATCTTGGCATGATCACTCCCGATGATGTCATCATGGCGCTGTCCTGGTCGGGCGAGCAGCCGGAGATGAAGAATCTCATCACCTATGCCAAACGTTTTCGCATCCCGCTGATCGCCATGACCGCCGAGCGCGACTCCACACTGGGCAAAGCCGCGGATGTCGCGCTGGTGCAGCCCAAGGCGCGCGAAGCCTGTCCGCATAACCTGGCGCCGACGACGTCCTCGCTGATGCAACTCGCGCTTGGCGATGGGCTCGCCATCGCGTTACTGGAGGGCCGCGGCTTCACCTCGGTCGACTTCAGCGTTCTGCATCCCGGCGGCAAGCTCGGCGCACTGTTGAAATACACCCGCGACCTCATGCACAGCGGAGACGCCCTCCCGTTGAAACCGCTCGGCACAAAGATGTCGGATGCTCTGGTCGAGATGACGTCAAAAGGGTTCGGCTGCGTCGGCGTCATTGACAGCCAGAGTCACCTGGTCGGGATCGTCACCGACGGCGACCTGCGCCGTCACATGGGACCCGACCTGATGACTGCTCGCGTCGACGATGTCATGACGCCCCATCCGAAGACGATCGGACGCGACCTCCTGGCGGGCGAGGCGCTCGAAATCCTCAACTCGTCGAAGATCACGGCGCTGATCGTGACCGACGGGAAAAAGCCGGTCGGCATCGTGCATTTGCACGACCTGCTGCGCGCGGGCGTGGCTTGATCATCAAGCGAAGGAAACTTTCTTGGGGCCCTCCGAGCACTCTGCGGGGTCCGATGCACATTACGGCGTAGCATCCACTGTCAGGCTCGCGCCGTTCGCCTTCACAATTTTCACCCGGCTACCGGCCGGTGCATCCGGTCCTTCGATCCGCCAGATCGTATCGTCGATCCGCACCGTGCCCGTCCCATCTACGATCGGCTTCTCCAGCGTGAACACGCGCCCGACCAGCGCATGAGCACGCTTGTTGAGAAACGGGCTGTCGCCGACGCTCGAATTCGAGCGCGCCACCCGACGCCATAGCGGCACCGCGGCGACTGCGAACACGGCAAACATCAAGAGCTGCGTTTGCCACGTTGGATCAATCAGGAACGACAGCACACCAACCAGAAATGCAGCCAGTCCCAGCCAGAACAGAAATACGCCCGGCACCAACAGTTCGAGGCCCATCAGAACGAGGCCAAAGATCAACCAGTTCCAGGTTCCCAGCGACGCGAACATGTCACCCATAAACGCTCTCCTTCGCCCGGTTTATCCTATCCCTGCGAAGGGACCGAAGTCGGCGCACCCGCATTGGGCACCGCCCCCCTCCGTGCAGTCCCCGTAGCCGGCGCAGCACTCTCGCCAAAGGTGGCCCTGGCGATCTCGCCGATGCCGGCCAGGGACGCCAGCATGCTGGTGGCTTCCATCGGCAACATCACAATTTTCTGGTTCGGCGAGTTTGCAAGCTGGCCGAACGCCTTGATGTACTTATCAGCGATGAAGTAGTTGAGTGACGCTACGTCACCCTTCGCGATCGCCTCGCTCACCATGCGCGTCGCCTTGGCCTCGGCTTCCGCCGACCGTTCGCGTGCTTCGGCATCGCGGAAGGCGGCTTCCTTTCGGCCCTCGGCTTCGAGAATCTGTGACTGCTTCTGCCCCTCGGCCTTGAGAATTGCTGACTGGCGCTGGCCTTCAGCCTGAAGGATGTCGGCGCGTTTTTCCCGCTCGGCCTTCATCTGGCGGCCCATCGCCTGCACGAGGTCGGCAGGCGGCACGATGTCCTTGATCTCGATGCGGTTGACCTTCAAACCCCACGGAGATACCGCGGCATCCACAACGCGAAGCAGCCGCTCGTTGATCTCATCACGATGCGACAGCACCTGGTCAAGGTCCATCGAACCCATCACCGAGCGGATATTGGTCATTGTCAGCGTCACGATGGCCTGGTTGAGGTTCGCGACCTCGTAGCTCGCCTTGGCGGCATCGAACACCTGGTAGAATGCGACGCCGTCCACGCTGACGGTCGCGTTGTCCTTGGTGATGACCTCCTGCTTGGGAATGTCGATCACCTGCTCCATCATGTTCATTTTGCGTCCGACCCGGTCGATATAGGGAACAATGAGATTGAGACCGGGATCGAGCGTCCGCGTGTACTTGCCGAACCGTTCGATGGTCCAGTCGTAGCCCTGCGGCACGGTCTTGACGCCGGCCAACAGCGTCAGGATCACGAGCGCCACGAAAACAATCGCGAAAATATCGAAGCCGGTCATGAAAAGCTCCCTGCGAGGCGCCGTCCTTCAAGAACGCAATGCGCCCGCGCCACCCGCATAATGCAAAGCTGTGAACTCCCGGTTAGTCGCCACCGATAGATGTAAGGTTCGACTGAGCAAAATCGAGAGACAACAGAAACCATGGAGTCATGGTTTCTGGGTTCGCGCGCAAAAAGGGAGATGTACGCTTTAGAACGACTACAGACTTAACACCGTCGTTCCCTAATCGGGCTGCCGGAGAACCGGTAATACCGGCGGTCAGAGATCAGCGCTCTGTGCCTTCGGAATGAGGAAAAGTGATATGGCCTAGATCCAGCCTTGAAGCTCGCGCAGCACCAGCTTCCGGATAACGTCCATGCCTGGATCGCTGTCGTTCAGGCATGGAATTGCACTGAACTCCTCGCCGCCGTTGTGACGGAAGATTTCCGCATTCTCCTGCGCGATTTCCTCCAGCGTTTCCAGACAGTCGGCCGAGAAGCCAGGCGTGACGATGGCGATACGCTTAACGCCGTCCTTCGCCAGTTTCTCGACGGTCTTGTCGGTGTAGGGCTGCAGCCATTGATCGAAGCCGAAGCGCGACTGGAACGTCAGCATCAACTTTTTCGCATCAAGCCCCATGCGTTTACGCAGGGCCTCGGTGGTCGCCACGCATTGCGCCTGATAAGGATCGCCCTTGTCGACATACGCCTGCGGCATTCCGTGGAATGACGCCATGATGATCTCGGGCGTGAACGAGAGCGAGGCGAGATGCCTCTCGATCGAAACCGCCAGCGCGTCGACATAGTCGGGATCGTCATAATAGGGCGGCGTCACCCGCAGTGTCGGCTGCGCGCGCATCTCGCCGAGCACGCGAAACGCCTCGTCGCATACGGTAGCCGTAGTCGCGGCCGAATACTGCGGATAGAGCGGCACCACAAGTAACCTGTCGCAGCCCTGTGCCGTCAGCGCTGCGATGCGCGAGTGCATCGACGGATTACCATAACGCATCGCCCAATCGACGACGACGTGGTCGTGATCCGTGATCGCAGCCGCGAGCTTGTCGGACTGCGCGCGCGTGATGGTCTTGAGCGGCGACTCGTTCCGCTCGGTATTCCAGATCTTCAGGTAGTCGCGCGCCTTGCGGCGCGGACGGGTATTCAGAATGACGCCGTTCAGCGCCAGCTTCCAGATCAGGCCTTGCTTCTCGATCACGCGCGGATCGGACAGGAATTCCTTCAGATAGACCCGCAAGCCGCGCGCATCGGCGGTGTCGGGTGTACCGAGATTGACGAGCAAAACGCCGACGCGCTCGCGCGGCGCACCCGCCGCGGTCCGACCCTTACCAATAGGAATAACGACCGTCATACCGTCTGGATTCGCGCGCCTGCCCGTTCTTGTCAAGCCCGCGCATCTGCCGATACTGTTGCGAAATTGACCGCGAAGGGGATTGCCATGACGGTCGCCGAATGGTGCATCTTCGGTGCGGTCATTCTGTACCTGCTGACGATCGTACCGTTCAAGGCGCTGGGCTCTCCCGGTTTCGACAACGGCCGCCCGCGCGATCCGGGATTTTACGACGATCCGCTGCGTGCCCGAGCGCTCGGGGCGCACCTCAACGGCATCGAAACCTTTCCGTTTTTCGCGGTAGCCGTGCTGTTTTCGGAGTTTCGCGCCGCGCCTCAGCATCTGGTCGATGAACTGGCGGTCCTGTTCCTGATCGTCCGCGCCGCTTACGTTGTGACCTATATCGGCGACCGTCCGACGCTGCGGTCGATCCTCTGGAGCATCGGCTTTGCCATCAACACCGCGATCTTCTTCCTGCCGGCGATCCGGCACTGGCTGCCTTCATGACACGCGCGCAGGCGGATCGAGTTATAGGGTTTTCGAGCGAAGTGGATACCGGTTCGCGTGAAGAAAACGCGTCAAAACAACACCTAGACCTTCGCTTCTGATTCAATCAGAAGCGAAAATGCTCGAGCCTCTCTACGCCGCCTGCGGCGTTTCCAACAACCCACGTCGCCGCAACAGCGCCTCTGGCTCCGGTTTGCGGCCGCGGAAGGCGATGTAGGCTTCTGCCGGATCGCGGGAACCGCCCGACGAATAAATATCATCGTGCAGCCGCTTAGCCGTCTGCTGATCGAAGATGTCGCCGGTCTCCTCGAAGGCTCCGAACGCATCGGCGTCCATCACCTCCGACCACATATAGCTGTAATAGCCGGCCGCGTAGTGATCTCCGGAGAAGATATGGCCGAACTGGGTCGGCCGGTGCCGCATCGCGATTTCCGCCGGCATCCCGATCTTTTCCAGCCCGGCCCGTTCGAACGCTCCGACATCGGAAATCGTCGAGGCCGGCTGGCTGTGAAACTCCAGATCCATCAGCGCCGAAGCGACGAATTCGCTGGTGGCAAAACCCTGATTGAACTGCCGCGCCGCAAGGAAGCGCTCAAGCAGATCGTCCGGAAGCGGCTCTCCGGTCTGGTAGTGTTTTGCGAACTGTCGTAGCACTTGCGGCTGTTCCTGCCAGTGTTCGTAGAGCTGCGAGGGCAGTTCGACGAAATCAGTAAACACGCTGGTGCCCGACAGCGAGGGATAGGTGACGTTTGAAAGCATGCCGTGCAGGCCGTGTCCGAACTCATGGAACAGCGTGCGCGCATCGTCCGGCGACAGCAGCGCAGGCTGGCCATCCGCACCCTTGGCGAAATTGCAGACGTTGATCACCAGCGGCGCGATGTCGCCGTCGAGCGTCTGCTGGTCGCGCAGCGTCGTCATCCAGGCGCCGGACCGCTTCGAGGCTCGTGCCAAGTAGTCGCCGTAGAACAGCGCCTGATGCTTGCCGGCCGCGTCCATCACTTCCCAAACTCGGACGTCCGGATGCCAGGTCGGAATGTCCTTGCGCTCTGAGAAAGAGAGCCCGAACAGCCGATGCGCGCAATCGAAGGCCGCGGCGATCATGCCCTCCAGTGTCAGATAGGGCTTGATCGCGGCATCGTCGAAATCAGCGCGGATCTGGCGCAGCTTTTCAGCGTAGTAGCGCCAGTCCCAAGGCGCGAGGGTGAAGTTGCAGCCCTCCTCCGCGATCAAGCCCTGCAAGGCATCGCGGTCGGCAAGCGCCCTCGCGCGGGCCGGCTTCCAGACCCGCTCCAGAAGACCGCGGGCGGCTTCCGGCGTCTTGGCCATCGAATCCTCAAGCCGGTAGACGGCGAAGCTAGGATAGCCCAGGAGTTGTGCGGCTTCCTCGCGAAGCGCGAGGATCTCCACGATGGTTGCGTTGTTGTCATTGGCGTTGCCGTTGTCGCCGCGGGCGGTGAATGCCTTGTAGACTTTCTCACGCAGATCGCGGCGGCGCGAGCTCTTGAGAAACGTCTCCACCGAGGAGCGCGAGGTGGTCACGATGGCCTTGCCGGGCAGCACACGTTCCTCCGCCGCGGAGCGCGCCGCTGCAATAAAGCTGTCCGGCAGGCCGTCTAGATCATCTTCGCCGAGTTCGAGGAACCACTCTTGTTCGTCGCGGAGGAGATGGTGGCTGAAGGTGGTGCCGAGATGAGCCTGCCTTTCGTTGATCGCGGCCATCCGCGTCTTCGCGGTCTCGTCGAGACCGGCGCCAGCCCGGTGGAAGCGCGTGTAGGTGCGTTCCAGCAGTCGTAACTGTTCGGCCGTCAGTCCGAGCGCGGTGCGATTCTCGTGGAGTTGCGCGATGCGGCCGAACAGCACCGCATTCATCATGATCGGGTTCCAATGCCGCGCCATGCGCGAGGAGACATCCTTGTCGATCTCAAGCAGCTCCGGATTGGAGTGCGCCGACACCAGATTGTAAAATATTGCCGAGACCTTCGCGAGCAGCCTGCCGGAGCGTTCCAGCGCGATGATGGTGTTGGCGAAGTCCGGTGCAGACGGATCGTGGGTGATAGCGGCGACCTCGGCGGCATGGTCAATGAACGCCTGTTCGAAGGCAGGCAAAATGTGTTCAGGCCCGATCTCGCCGAACGGCGCGGTCTGGAAAGGCGTCTGCCACGCCTTTAGCAGCGGGTTGTCCGGGCCGGAGGCGGAAACGATAGGCGACGACTGAGACGTGTCTGACATGGCGGTCCTGCTTTCGCCCGTTGCTGCACATTTTTGCCGCGATCCAAAGGCACCAAAACTATAACACGCGATGGGGCTCTTTGGGGCCTTTGGCGCTTGCCGCGGCAGGCATTTTCAGAGACATTGCGGTCGCAACGGGATTCTCCGACATGGGCTCACAACCAACCCCTTCCGCCACACGCCAGATCATCTGGCCCAGCGTCATCACCGTCATTTCGGCTGCGATACTGATCGGCGCGGAAGTGTTCGGCGCAGCGTTCGCTGGCGGCTGGGCGCTCGCGATCCTGTTCGGACTGAGCGAGACGGAAGGCCATATCCTGCAAGCGGTGCTGTTCGTGATCGGCGTGTTCGTCATGATCAATTTCATCCGCGCCGCCCAACGCGTCGAGCCCTTCGTACGGCGAGCCTGAGACAAACCGCTGCGGCACAGGGTCAACCTGCATCCTTCGTACGCATCATCCGGCGTTTCATTAAACAACTTTCAACTCTTCATCATCGGCGCACGAACGCGTCTATCGACGACGGCGTGGAGAAACAGCTTCGCTCCAAGAAAATTGTTGCGAAGCCTGATCAAAAGACTTATCTCTGTTCCTGCCCAATTTCGCACGTGCCTGTGGTCGTGTGTCAGTCGGTGGGTATCCGGACAAGAGGCCGGACAGCCGCCAAGGGTGAAGTGGCCGAGGGTCGCTCAGTCGATCGAGACTGAGAGGCCAGCATCTCTCTCCAGGGATGCCATTGAAGGCGCTTTATTCCTTGCAACCGTGACTGGCAGCCGGAGGCGAACCGGTGCACCCCGCTCTCAACGGGGGACGCGACTTAAAGCAACGACGGATCGGGCTTTTTTGGTCTCTACCGGCCTTCCACCGCCGGCGCGGGCTACTGAAAAGGCTTGTCCTTCATTGCCAGGTGTGCGGGCGGGATCATCCCAACCAATCCACGGCAGCACAGTTGATCTGAGCTCAAGGCGTTGTCGCGTCTCCATCGTGCGACGACGCCGGAACGTTCAGGCCGACGTCATTTTGAACGAGTTCGTCGCTGGACCGTTTGGAGGGTGCTATGACCGAACGCATTCGGGAATTCCTGCGCGACCGTCGCAGCAAAGGAGACGATACCGAGCCCTGCCTCGTGGTCGATCTCGACATCGTGCGCGACAACTATCAGACCTTCGCGAAGGCGTTGCCGGACTCGCGCGTGTTCTACGCCGTGAAGGCAAACCCTGCACCCGAGGTGTTGAGCCTGCTTGCCTCGCTCGGGTCGTGCTTCGACACCGCGACCGTCGCCGAAATCGAAATGGCGCTTGCTGCCGGCGCGACGCCGGATCGTATCTCCTTTGGCAACACCATCAAGAAGGAGCGCGATATCGCGCGCGCCTATGCGCTCGGCATTCGCTTGTTCGCGGTGGATTGCAATGCGGAGGTCGAGAAGATCGCCCGCGCCGCTCCGGGGGCGAAGGTGTTCTGCCGCATCCTCTATGATTGTGCGGGTGCCGAGTGGCCGCTGTCGCGCAAGTTCGGCTGTGATCCGGAGATGGCGGTCGAGGTGCTCGATCTCGCCAAACGCCTAAGTCTTGAGCCGGTCGGCATTTCGTTCCATGTCGGTTCGCAGCAGCGCAAGGTGAAAGCTTGGGATCGTGCTCTGACGATGGCCTCGCAAGTGTTCCGTGACTGCGGCGAACGTGGCATCAACCTGACAATGGTCAACATGGGCGGGGGCTTCCCGACGAGGTACCTGAAGGAAGTTCCGCCGGTCGTGCAGTACGGCCGGTCGATTTTCCGCGCACTGCGCAAGCACTTCGGCAATCAGATCCCTGAGACCATCATCGAGCCGGGCCGCGGCATGGTCGGCAACGCCGGCGTGATCGAGGCTGAGGTTGTTCTGATCTCAAAGAAGAGCGTCGGTGACGAGAACCGCTGGGTCTATCTCGACATCGGCAAGTTCGGCGGCCTCGCGGAGACCATGGACGAATTGATCCGCTACGCAATCAGGACGCCGCATGATGGCGCCGAGATGACACCGTGCGTGCTGGCAGGCCCGACCTGCGACTCCGCCGACGTGCTCTACGAGAAGCAGCCGTATCCATTGCCCGTGACGCTCGAGATCGGCGACAAGCTGCTGATCGAAGGCACCGGCGCTTATACGTCGACCTACTCTTCGGTGGCCTTCAACGGCTTTCCGCCGCTGAAGACCTATCACATCTGAGCGCAAGCTCTTCCTCTCCGTTCGCGGAGAGCTGAAAGAGAAACCGGAAGCCGGTCCACCGGCTTCCCCCCATCACAATGATTGCTGACAAACTCCGCGCGGCTATTCGAGTCGCCAGAGTGGGGATGACGCGCCATGAATGCTGTTCTCAAGAAAATCGCCGCCCACTGCGAAATTTCTTCCTTCGCGATCCGCGCCGAGCGCCCCTCCGACGTCGCCGCGCGCGAAACATTGCTCGACGCAAGCTTCGGCGACGGCCGCCATGCGCGGACCTGCCAGCGTCTGCGTGACGGACGGAAACCGGCCGAGGACCTCGCTTTAGCGGCGGTTAGCAACGGCAAGCTGATTGGAACCGTGCGGCTGTGGCACGTCAGCGCCGGGGGCGTCGCCGCGCTGGCGCTCGGTCCTCTCGCGGTCGCTGCGTCCCATCGCAAGCTTGGCGTGGGCGCCGCATTGATGGAGCGCGCGCTCGAGCTTGCGCAGGCGCACGGCCATGGCGCCGTGATCCTGCTCGGCGATGCGCCGTATTACGCGCGCTTCGGTTTCTCGGCATTCAAAACTGGCAACCTTCTCCTACCCGGCCCGTTCGAGCGCGACCGGCTGCTCGCTGTCGAACTGCGCGAGGCTACGCTTGATGGCGCTTCTGGCCTGATCGTACCGACGAGCGCTCGGGTTTCGAAAATGCGGCGAGCTCACGCCCGGGAAATTGCGCGGCCGATGCCGTGCGCGGCATGAACGCATCAGGACCGACGATGCTCGTTTCAAGAGCGGGCGCGTGCAAGCAACGCTCGCGCCGAGGACGGAATTCGACAATCGCCGTGCTCTCGCCGAGGGATACAATGCCCTGGTCCAGCTGGAGCATTGACTTCCACGCGGATCGCCCTACGTTGGCATGATCATGTCGAACGTTTGCAATAATCGTTTGTTGCTGCGCGCTGGTCACCTTCACGCAGGAAGGTGACCCGGGCGGACGTGTGCCGTCCGGGATTATTCAAGTTCGACCGCATTCCCACCTGACCATTTGTTTCTTAGGCACATCGAGCGATTCCTTGCATCGCAAGTTGTGCCGTCGTCGTCGGTGATCGTCTAATCAACAGACGATCATTCACTACGACCAACTCGCGGTGAAAGACATGCTCGACAATCTGCAGATACGCCTCCCCGCCATCGCCATTAGCGCACACGATATCGATCGCTTGCGGCACCTTGCCGAAGCTGCGATGGAGAAACATCCCACGACGGCAGAATTTCTCGCCCGGGAAATCGACCGCGCCGAAATCATTCCCGCCGATCGCTCCGTCATCGACGACACCAGCGGCCTGAGGCGCAAGGTCAATCTCGTGACGATGCAATCCGAAGTGACGTTCGTCGACGACATCAGCGGCGAAAAGCGTAAAGTCGTTCTTGTTTATCCGGAAGACGCCGACGTCGATGCCGGTAAGATCTCGATTCTCACACCTGTCGGCGCGGCCCTTATCGGCCTGTCTACGGGACAGAGCATCGAGTTTCAAAACCCCTCCGGCGGATGGCGTTCGCTGACCGTGATCGCTGTCTGGTCGCACTGGCCAATGCCGGACCGTAAATAGCAGTAATGCGCCTGTCTCCACCCTGTTAGGGGCAGGCGCACTACGTTATCAAAATCAGGCCCGATGACCCTGCGCAGCCATCAGCGGCGGCTCGTGTTATCTCCGGCTTTGATTTTACTAAATTCGGAATCCAGCTTCCGATCGCCGCGTTGTCCAATTCGCTTCAAAACGCTATAGACTTGGCGCATGGCGGGCGGCCACCATAATGACCATTCCCATCGTGCTTGTCAGGGTCATGGCGGGCATACTCATGGTGACCATGGTCAGATCGCGAATTTCGGTCGCGCCTTCGCGATCGGAATCGGTCTGAATGCGGCCTTCGTCCTGATTGAGGCCGGCTACGGCTTCGTTGCAAACTCCACCGCGCTGCTCGCCGATTCGGGACACAATCTGTCCGACGTGCTTGGATTGCTGGTGGCGTGGATCGCAGCCGTGCTATCGCGGCGCCCGCCGACGCCGCGTCTGACCTATGGCCTTCGCAAAACATCTATCCTGGCGGCGCTCGCGAATGCGATCCTTTTGCTGATCGCATGCGGAGCGATCCTACTCGAGGCGATCCAGCGCCTGATCCATCCCGAGCCGATTGAGAGCCTGACCGTGATCGTCGTCGCCGCCACCGGAATCATCATCAACGGCATCACCGCGTGGCTGTTCGCATCGGGCCGCAACACCGATCTCAATATTCGGGGCGCCTATCTGCATATGATGGCGGATGCCGCCGTCTCGTTCGGCGTGGTTCTGGCTGCCACCGCGATCATGGCGACGGGATGGCTTTGGCTCGATCCGACAATGAGTCTCGTCATCGTCGCGGTCATCGTCGCGGGCACATGGAGCCTTCTGCGCGAAAGTACCGCGATGACGCTGGCCGCCGTACCTTCGGGCATCGATCCGGCCGCGGTGCGCGCCTTCCTCACCGGACATTCCGGCGTTGCCTCGATTCACGACCTTCATATCTGGGCGATGAGTACCACCGAAACAGCGCTGACCGCTCACCTTGTCATGCCGGCTGGAAACCCAGGTGATGCCTTCTTGATCGAGACCTGCCATGAGTTGCAGCATCGATTTGGAATCGGCCATGCTACGCTGCAAATCGAAACATCCATCGACGTCGAATGCGCGCTCGCGCCCGACCATGTCGTATGATTGTGACATCTATAATCATATGACCGCGGCATGACATCGCGGAACCGTGCGCGGGGCCTTGATTTCATCGGCGTTTTATCGTTTTCAGGGATGCTCAGCGGCCGCTTTTGCGGGCCCGCAATTTCCCGACAATCTGGAGATATATGATGTCGTCCAATGCTTCGTCCGTGCATGCACGCATCACCGGGCCGATCATCATGATCGGATTCGGTTCGATCGGTAAAGGCACTCTGCCGCTGATCGAGAAGCATTTCGAGTTCGACAAGTCGCGATTCGTCATCGTCGATCCGCATGCGGACGACACGCTGGCAAAAAAACACGGCGTCAGATTCATCAGGCAGGCCATTACCCGCGACAACTATCATGATGTTCTGGTTCCCCTGCTGACGGAAGGCGGCGGCCAGGGCTTCTGCGTCAATCTGTCGGTCGATACCGGCTCAGTCGATCTCATGACCATGTGCCGCGAGATCGGATCACTTTACATCGACACCGTGGTCGAGCCGTGGCTCGGATTCTATTTCGACAAGAGCGCCGGCCCCGAAAAGCGTTCCAACTACGCGCTGCGCGAAACGTTGCTCGCCGCCAAGCGCAAGAGCGAAGGCGGCACCACCGCGGTTTCCACCTGCGGCGCCAACCCCGGCATGGTGTCGTGGTTCGTCAAGCAGGCGCTGCTCGACATCGCGCGCGATACCAACACACCGTTCAACGAACCGAAGAGCCGCGAAGGCTGGGGCCAGCTCGCGCACAAGCTCGGCGTGAAAGGCATCCACATCGCCGAGCGCGACACCCAGCGCTCGAAGACGCCGAGGCCGATGAATGTGTTCGTCAATACCTGGTCGGTGGAGGGATTCGTCTCCGAAGGCATGCAACCCGCCGAACTTGGCTGGGGCACACATGAAAAGTGGATGCCCGAAAACGGCCGCAAGCACGACACTGGATGTCAGGCCGCGATCTATCTGCTGCAACCCGGCGCCAACACGCGCGTGCGTTCATGGTGCCCTACGCCGGGAGCACAGTACGGTTTTCTGGTCACGCACAACGAGTCGATCTCGATCACCGACTACTTCACGGTGCGCGACGGCCAGAAGGTGATCTATCGCCCGACCTGCCACTACGCCTATCACCCGGCGAACGACGCGGTGCTGTCGTTGCACGAGATGTTCGGTGCGGAAGGCAAGATGCAGCCGAAGTGGCACATCCTCGATGAAACCGAGATCGTTGACGGCATAGACGAGCTTGGTGTGCTGGTGTACGGCCACAGCAAGAACGCCTATTGGTTCGGCTCGCAACTCTCGATCGAAGAAACGCGCCGCGTTGCGCCTTATCAGAACGCCACCGGCATGCAGGTCTCATCTGCGGTGCTGGCCGGCATGGTTTGGGCGCTAGAAAATCCGGAAGCCGGCATCGTCGAGGCCGACGAGATGGACTTCCGCCGCTGCCTCGAAATCCAGCGCCCCTATCTCGGTCCTGTAAAGGGCTATTACACCGACTGGACACCGCTGACCGATCGCCCCGGACTCTTTCCGGAGGACATCGATACAGCAGATCCGTGGCAGTTCAGGAACGTCCTGGTTCGGTGATCCATACGAGCCACGGGAGAATACACCCCCATGCGCGGGCAGGAGAGGCTTCGTCCTGCAACTCTTAATGTCCGTTAATCGGTGGAGCGACCTTCTCTGCCGGCGCGGGAGGCAGCGCCGGTTGAGGGTTTGCGTGCCCCGCCTCATCGGCATCGGGCCGTGCAGGTTCAGGCGCGGGCGTCGTCGGACGGGTACCGCCCGGCTTTGATTCGGCCGGACCATTCTCTTTACCTGCAGGCACAGGCTGGGTTTGCGGTGGCGACGCCTGCGCGATCACAATCTCTCCCTGCGCGAACGACAGGGATATACCGGGCACCATCAAACCGATAATGGCGATCAGCACGGTCGCCAGACCGGCTTTCGCATCGTTGTCTCTTCTCGTATCGCCGTTGCGCCCGCTCGCCGCCATGGTCCACCCGCTATTTTCAGAAGACCAACAACTCGCCGCGCGCAAAGTTCCCTCTCGAGACCGACCTTAGAGCCGGCCTCAACAAATCTATCGCGTAAAGCGTTTTCGAGCGAAGTGGATTACCGGTTCGCGCCAAGACAACGCGTCAGAGCAGAATAGCCCCACTTCTGATCCTATCAGAAGTGGGAAGGTTCTTAGAGATCGACCAGCCCCGCGTCGCCGTTCTGCAGGGCAAAAGCCAGCATCGAGCCCTTCGCATTCCATGCCAGCGCTGTGACAGCTGCATCACCGTCGTGGCGGACGACAACCTTGGCGCCGTTTGTGAGCCGCACCATCAGGATGATGCCGTTCTCGTAGCCGGCGGCGAGAAAGTCCTGGGTCGGATGGCAAGCAACCGCAGTGACGCGGGCCTGCAACGGAGCCAGCATAACCGGCTCCTTGTCCATCGGGCCGTCTTTGCTGGCAAAGGGCCATACCACCACCCGGTCCGCGCCGGATGTCGCCAGAAATTTTCCAGCCATGGCCCATGACATGGATTTGACGCGGCTGGGATAGCCGGTCATTTGCATATGCTGCGCATCGGCCAGCCGCCAACCATGCAGCGCCGGCTCGTGCATGGTGGTGATGATAAACCTGCCGTCGGGACTGAAGGTGACGCCGAGATGCGAGCCGGCCCATTCCAGCCGCTCTGGCGCAGCCGTCATGTTCGGAAACCACAGTGATACGCCGTTGTAGTGCGCAAGCGCGAGTCGCAAGCCCTTCGGCGCGAACGCAAGTCCTCCAACACTCGAAGGTGCTTCGATCGACTTTTCCTCACCCTTAAGGCCGCGCAAGAAAGCGGTCTTGCCAGCGGACCATGCAAGCGCTCCATCGTGGTGGACCGCGACGTTGTCGATCCAGCGGCGCTTTGCGTCGGTCACGAGAACCGAACTCTCGCCATTCATGTCGAGCGCGACAACCTTGCCGTCGTCGCCACCCGTGACGATCCGTTTACCATCCGAAACCGACGACAGGATCGCGCCGCCATGAACGGTCACCGCGACCTTCTCGCCGTCGCCGGAGACGAGCGTGATTGTTTCCTCGTCGCCGACGAACGCGGCGCGATCACCGATGAAGTAGAGGGCTGCCACCGGTGAACCGATGGTGACGGGACGCACGCGCTCGCCAATTGAGGCCATCGCGTGCTGCTGCTGAGCGGTGTCTTTCATCACGCTGCGATGCAGTTCTGAAAGCCTTCACGGATCAAGGCTTCCGGCAATTCGCGGCCAATGAAGACGAGACGACTCTCCCGCTTCTCGTCAGGCTTCCATGCACGCTGGCGGCTGCCCTCCAGCATCATGTGGACGCCCTGGAAGACGTAGCGATCGTCGTCACCGCTAAACGCCATAATACCTTTCGAGCGCAGAATCTTTTGTCCCTCCGCCGCCAGGAGCTCCTGCAGCCAAGGCATGAACTTGTCCTGCTCGAGCGGCTTGTCCGAACGCAGCGACAGCGACTGCATCTCCTCGTCGTGATAATGCTTCGAACCGTGGCCATGATCGTGATCGTGATGGTCATGATCGTGGTGGTGATGATGGTCGTGACCGTCATTCTCGAGGAAATCCGGCTCGAGCTCGAGGATCCGGTCGAGATCGAACGCACCGCGTTCCAGAACATCCGACAACGCCACCTGGCAGCGCTCGGTACGATGCAACTTGGCATAGGGGTTGATGCCGCGAATCCGCGCTTCCACCTCGGCCAGCTCCGGTGCCGACACCAGATCGGTCTTGTTCAAAACGATGACGTCGGCGAAGGCGATCTGGTTTTTTGCCTCGGGCGCATCCTTCAGCCGCTCGCTCAGCCACTTGGCGTCGGCCACCGTCACCACGGCATCAAGGCGCGCATTGTTCTGCACGTCCTCGTCAACGAAGAAAGTCTGCGCTACCGGCGCAGGATCGGCAAGACCCGTGGTCTCGACGATGATGGCGTCAAACTTGCCCTTGCGTTTCATCAGTCCTTCGAGAATACGCACCAGGTCGCCGCGCACCGTGCAGCAGACGCAGCCATTGTTCATTTCGAACACTTCCTCGTCGGCACCGATGATCAGATCGTTGTCGATGCCGATTTCGCCGAATTCGTTGACGATCACGGCGTATTTCTTGCCGTGATTTTCAGACAGGATACGGTTCAAAAGCGTGGTTTTGCCGGCGCCGAGATAGCCTGTCAGCACGGTTACGGGAATTTTTGTCGAGGCGGAGGCGTTTATATCAGACATTAATGAACTCGGGGCTGTTCCGCTCTCCTTGCGGAGGGAGGTGGGGTTCAATAGCACGCGCAACACTCGGCGACCACACGAGCCGCTTCGCGATCCTTCCTGGGGAAGGCAAGCCCGCGACTATTCCGCCAGCGCGCTCATCAACGCCTTTATATTATGCCGGACCATGGCAATGTAAGTGGGGGCGTCGCCCTTTTCATCGCTCAAACTGTCAGAATAGAGCGTCCCCCCGACCCGTGCCCCGGCCTCAGTGGCGATTTGGCTGATCAGCCGCGGATCGCTGAGATTTTCCAGAAACACGGCCGGGATTTTTGCGGTCCTGATCTGCGTGACCGTGGCGGCGATATCGCGCGCGCTCGCCTCACTGTCGGTCGATATGCCCTGCGGAGCGATGAAAGCGATGCCATAGGCCGCCTCGAAATAGGTGAAGGCATTGTGGGCCGAGATCACTTTGCGACGCTCTGACGGAATCCGGGCCACTGCCTCGCGAACCTCCTGATCCAGCGCTTCCAATTTCGCGAGATAGTCGGCGGCGTTGTCCCGATAGACCGCTTCGCCCGCGGGGTCGGCCGCAATCAGTGCATCTCGAATATTAACGACGTATATTTTGGCATTGGCAACGGACTGCCATGCATGAGGATCTGCCGAACCCTCACCATGCACCGTTTGACCGGCATCGGCCGCGCGCAATGGGACACCTGTGGTCGCGAATACGATCGCCGCATTGCCGCCGGAGGCCTGCACCAGCCGCGGCAGCCAGCCTTCGAGGCCGAGGCCGTTGACAATGACCAGCCTCGCGGCCGCGACCTTTTTGGCGTCTGCCGGCGTCGGGGTAAACACATGCACGTCGCCGCTCGTCCCGACCAGCGTTGTGACACCGGTCCGCGCGCCTCCAACAGCCCGCGCGAAATCGCCCAGAATCGAAAAACTCGCGACCACCGCAATCCGGTCATCGCTGTGGAGGTCATCGCTGCGGTCTTGGGCGCGGACGGGCGCGAGCGCTGCCAACACGATCGCGATCACCCATATTCCGAGACGAGACCGCGCCATGACGTCCACCATCACGCTTCGAGATGGGGCGCGGGAAAAAGCTGTCGCAGAATCCCGCCGACGCGTCCGAACAGCACAGACACGACATAAAACGCCGACGCCACCAGGATGATTGCCGGTCCCGAAGGCACCTTGCTGTGAAACGACAGCACCAGTCCGGCATAACCGGACAGCAGTGCGCTAACGACAGCGATCATCATCATGCCGGTAATGTCGCGCGACCAGAACCGGGCGATGCCCGCCGGCAAAATCATCAGCCCGACCGCCAGCAGGGTGCCCATGGCATGGAAGCCGTTGACAAGGTTAACGACAACCAATCCGAGAAACGCCAGATGCGCCGGCGCACCGGCGCGGCTCACCGTGCGCAGAAACACGGGATCGACGCATTCGATCACCAGCGGGCGGTAGATCACCGCGAGCACCACAAGTGTCACGGTGGCATTAACCGCGATCACCATGAGCGTCTGGTTGTCCATCGCAAGGATATTGCCGAAGAGCACATGAAGCAGATCGATGTTGGTGCCTTTGACCGACACGATGGTGACACCCAACGCCAACGACGCGAGATAGAAGGTTGCCAGCGAAGAATCCTCTTTCAATTCGGTGACGCGCGATACCACCCCCGCCAGAATCGCCACTGCGAACCCAGCAATTAATCCGCCGACGGTCATCGCGAACAGATTGAGGCCCGACAGCAGGAAACCGACGGCCGCTCCCGGCAGGATCGCGTGCGCCATCGCATCGCCGACAAGACTCATCCCCCTCAACATCAGGAACACGCCGATTGGCGCCGCCCCTAGCGCAAGCGCGATCGCCGCCGCTAGCGCTCGGCGCATGAATTCGAAATCAGCGAAGGGAGCGACCAGCGCGTCGTAGATCATGATGCCTCAAGCTGCGCGCGGCGGAACGTGCGCTGCGCAGGCAGCAGCGCCATCGTCGAAAGCTTCACACATCTGCCGGGCCAGCGACAGGTTGTCGGCCGTCAGCGCCTGCGCCGTCGGTCCCCATGCCACCGCGCCGCGCGCAAGCAGCAGGGTCTCCGGGAAATTCGCGCGCACCAGATCCATGTCGTGCAGCGCCGCGAGCACCGTGCGCTTCTCCTCATGCCAACGCCGCACCAGAGCGAGCAAATCGGCCGAAGTCTTGGCGTCAATGGCGTTGAAGGGCTCGTCCAGGACGATCACGCCGGCATCTTGCAACAGCACCCGAGCGAACAGCATGCGCTGCATCTGCCCACCCGACAGCGTGCCGATGGGGCGGTTTTCAAATCCGTTCAGGCCGACAACCGCAAGAGCTTCAACGATCCGCCGACGTTCGCGCCTGCCGAGTCCGCCGAACGCGCCGGTGGTTCGCCACAACCCGGAACCGGTGAAATCGAACACCGAAATCGGAAAGCTGCGATCGATCTCAGCGCTTTGTGGCAAATAGGCAATGTCGCGGACGTCGAGGTCGCCGAAGACGATCGATCCCGCCAGCGGCTTCAGGATGCCGACGATGCCACGAAACAGCGTGGATTTACCCGCACCGTTTGGACCGACCACCGCCAGCAGCGCGCCGGACGCGATCTCACCGCTCAGATGATGCACGGCCGGATGCCGCTCATAGCCCAGCGTGACGTCACGAAATTGCAGTTGCGCTACCATCTCACGGTTGTCAGCAGTACGGCCGCCCAAAGTCCGACGCTGACCGCAAGCGCCGTTCCCAGCCGAGCAACCAGCGCCATCCGCAGGATCGACCATGGCACTGCCTGGGCCGGATGCGGCGAGGATGGTCCATGGGCGTGCCCCTTTGGGTGTCCATGCTCGTGAGCTTGACCATGGACGTGAGAGTGAGGAGGAAGCACCTGATACGCTTTCCGGCCCCGGACGAGACCAAGGAGCCAAATTGAGAGGTCCATGACCGTTATATTATAACATCACGGTTGGCTAGCAGGCAAGCCGGCGGCTTCGCGAACGGGGCGTCCAGCAGTCGTCGCCCTATGTCAGGTGGACGGAGCAGCGCGAGGCCGGCAAACAGGCCGAACGACCAATCCCGACCACGTAGATGGCTAGCCAGCCGATCTCGCCGTGTTCGTACAACAGCGATATCGAGCGATGATGCAAGAAGGTGACGCAGCAGACCCGCTGCGGTCCAACCTGAAACATTGATGAGAAATGTAACGAACGAGCATACCAACAAAAAAGGCGGCACTGCCATGCCGCCTTTCATGAGATTCTCCCGCCTATAGATCAGGTGGCCTTGGAGAACAGTTCGTCGACGTAATCCCAATTCACGAGATGATCGAGGAACGCCTTGAGATAATCCGGACGGCGATTGCGGTAGTCGATGTAATAAGAGTGCTCCCAAACGTCGCAGCCAAGAATGGGAGTCGCGTTGTGAATCAGCGGATTCTCGGCGTTCGGCGTCTTGGACACTCCGAGCTTGCCATTCTTTACTTGCAGCCACGCCCACCCCGAACCGAACTGTCCGGCGCCGGCCGCGGCGAAGTCAGCCTTGAATTTATCCAGACTGCCAAAATCCTCGATGATTTTCTTCTCCAGACGACCGGGCAGTTTATTGCCACCGCCATTGGGCTTCATCCAGTTCCAGAAATGCAGGTGGTTATAGTGCTGACCGGCGTTGTTGAAGACGGCCACGGCCGCGCTCTTGCCGTATGAGCTTTTCACGATCTCCTCGAGCGATTTGCCCTCGAATTCGGTCCCCTTGATTGCGTTATTTCCGTTGGTCACGTACGCCTGATGGTGCTTATCATGATGATATTCCAAGGTTTCTTTGGACATATGAGGCGCAAGCGCGTCATGGGAATACGGCAGGTTCGGAAGCGTAAAGGTCATGGGTTATTTGTCCGAATTGGTGGGAGATTGAAAGTGAGACCAGAGAAAACCCCCGATCAGGAGTTTCCTTCGCCAGTACTACAATAGCCGTTACATACCATAACTTGAGAGTGGTCAACGCTGGGTATGCCAGTCTTGCAGGCCGCATATTCACGAGACGCGCAGCTCGCTGCTAACCCACCTCCTGCTGTTCAAAGACCTTGCCGCACGTATGACGTTGCATCACTCGGTTTTTTTGTTATGCCACCTAAGAAACTCTGGAGGTTGTCATGCTCGTGCGATCTGGCTTTGTCATTGCAGTTTTTGCCGCCATGTTATCTGTCGCCGGCGCACAGACACCGGCCGACCCCACCGGCATCTGGTTAACACAGGCGGGTGATGCCAAAGTTCGTGTCAGCAGATGCCGCGGCGGAATTTGCGGCGTTGTCGTCTGGCTGCGCAACCCGATCGATCCCGCGACCGGAAGACCTGCCGTCGACGACAAAAATCGCAACCCCGCGCTGTCCAAGCGACCGATGATCGGACTGCCACTGTTCCATGGCATGTCGCAAACCGATTCTAACAAATGGTCCGGCACGATCTATAATGCCGATGACGGCAACTCCTATGCCAGCAACGTCTCTGTCGCGGGTCCCGGCGCGCTGCGCGTGGAAGGCTGCGTCGGCGCGTTGTGCAGCGGAGAGGTCTGGACGCGCTCTCACCGCTGAAGAACAAACGACCGACCTACCCTCGCCTTCAAAGCCTCGCAGCGCGCAGCCGCAGCGCGTTGCCGACGACGCTCACCGACGACAGCGCCATGGCAGCGGCGGCCACGATCGGGGACAACAGCAGGCCAAAAAGCGGATAGAGAACTCCGGCTGCGATCGGAATGCCTGCCGCATTGTAGATGAAGGCGAAGAACAGGTTCTGCCGAATATTGCGCATTGTCGTCTCAGAGAGACGGCGGGCGCGAGCGATACCCATGAGGTCGCCCCCGAGCAGCGTCACGCCGGCGCTCTCCATTGCAATGTCCGTCCCGGTGCCCATGGCGATGCCGACATCGGCGGTGGCAAGCGCCGGCGCATCGTTGATGCCGTCTCCAGCCATCGCCACGACACGCCCCTCATCCCGAAGTCTTGCGACGACCGCGCTCTTCTGCTCGGGAAGAACATCCGCCTCGACATCGGCAATGCCAAGCTGCCTGGCAATCGCATAGGCGGTGGTGCGATTGTCGCCGGTCAGCATGATGACCTTAATGCCGTCTTCTGCCAGCGCTTTCAGAGCCGCAGGCGCTGACGCTTTCACGGGATCGGCAATCGCGAGCAGCCCCGCCAGCTTGCCCTCACGTGCGATATTGATGACGGTGGCGCCGTCGGCGCGCAGATCTTCGGCCAATGCCGCCATGCCGTGAACGGCAACATTCCGGGATTCGAGAAACGCGGCTGAGCCGATCAGCACAGTTTTTCCCGCGATCTTTCCAGTCACGCCCTTTCCGGCTGGCGCGTCAAATTCCTGCACGTCGTTCAGCACCAGATTGCGGTGCTTCGCCGCAGCTACGATGGCGTCCGCCAGCGGATGCTCGCTGGATCGCTCGACGCTTGCAGCAAGACGCAGCAGATCGTCTTTCTCGACACCTTCCGCTACCTCGATGGCGACGACCTTGGGCTTGCCCTCGGTTAAGGTGCCGGTCTTGTCGACCACCAGCGTGTCGACCTTCTCCATGCGCTCGAGCGCTTCGGCGTTCTTGATCAGGACGCCGGCCTGCGCGCCGCGTCCCACGCCCACCATGATCGACATTGGCGTGGCGAGCCCGAGTGCACATGGACAGGCGATGATCAGCACGCTCACCGCAGCAACCAGACCGAACGCCAGACGCGGCTCGGGGCCAACGAAGGCCCAGACCGCGAACGCGACCGCGGCCGCAGCGATGACGGCGGGCACGAACCAGCCGGCCACCCGATCGGCCAAACGCTGGATCGGAGCGCGGGACCGCTGCGCCTGCGCTACCATCTGTACGATCCGCGACAACAGCGTGTCGCGCCCGACCTTCTCGGTCCGCATGACGAAGCTGCCAGACCGGTTGATGGTGCCAGCGATCACCCGTGCGCCCGCTTCCCTGGCAACCGGCATGGATTCACCGGTCACCATAGATTCATCGAGCGACGAGCGACCCTCGACGATAACACCGTCCACCGGCACCTTTTCTCCGGGGCGAACCCGGAGCCGGTCGCCGACGGCTACGTCGTCAAGCGCCACGTCGTGATCCGCGCCTAGCTCATCAATGCGGCGCGCGGTCTTCGGTGCAAGATCGAGCAGCGCCTTGATGGCTCCCGCCGTTGCCTCGCGAGCGCGCAACTCAAGCACCTGCCCGAGCAGCACCAGGATAGTGATAACCGCCGCCGCCTCGAAATAGACCGCGACCGCGCCGTCATGCCCGCGAAAGGCCGGCGGGAATATCGCGGGCGCGAAGGTGGCGGCAAGGCTATAGACATAGGCGACGCCAGTGCCCATCGCGATCAGCGTGAACATGTTGAGATTACGCGTCGTCAGCGATTGCAAGCCACGCAAGAAGAACGGCCAGCCGGCCCAGACCACCACCGGCGTCGCGAACGCGAGCTGAATCCAGTTCGATAATGTTTGCCCGATCCAGCCATGCGCTCCGGCAATATGCGCACCCATGTCCAACGCGATCACAGGCAACGCGAGGATCAACCCGATCCAGAACCGGCGCAGCATATCCGCGAGTTCAGGATTAGGCGCGTCGTCCAGGGACACAAGTTATCACCTGCATGTTGAGGTCAAGGAGCAGCCGGAGAAAACATAAACGATCAAGCGGCTAAAAGCATTATCAAGACCTAGCACAACGTTGAGTAGCGACGTCAGGCATCTGCAGCGAGGCGCTGGCGAGCTCGTGGAGAGGCGCAGCGCGAGGAGCTAGTTTGGCTTCCAATCCGCGTCCTTTGCTTAATGAAGCGGAGTTGCCGCTGAACTTCCCGCCCTTTGATCACTGCTCACGGAACGAGTAATTAAAACTGTCCAACAATGGGCGCAGCAAATAATCGAGCAGTGTTCGGTCGCCAATCAGAATCACAGCCTCGATCGGCATACCCGGATATAGCTTGACACCCGGTTGGCGAGACAACTCCTCGGGTGCGACCTCGATGCGAGCTGTGTAGAATTGGCTCTTGGAGGCATCATCGGTCACGGCATCGGCAGACACCTGCGTCACACGTCCGGAAAGTGTTGGCACGATCCTTTGTTTGTAAGCGACCAATCTCACCTGAGCGGGGAGACCTTCATGTACAACGTCGATATCAAGAGGATTCACTTTGACGTACAAAACCAAGTGTTCGTTGTCTGGTACGATGTCGAGAATCGGCGCGCCAGCGCCGACAACAGCCCCAGCCATGAAGAATTTGAGCCCTAAAACGTACCCGTCCTGGGGAGCAACTACATCAATGCGCCGCAGCTTGTCCGTGATCTTGCGAATTTGCTGCTGTGCCTCTTCTTTCTTGGACCGCGCCTTTTCGAGATCGTCAGCGACCGTTTTCTCTCGCAGTTTCCGGATGACTTCGATCTGAGCTCGCATTTCGGCGATCATCTGGTTAGCCGTCTCAATCCTGCCCTTAAGAGAACTCAAGTCGCCTTCGGACTGAGCCACGCTGCGCTGCAAGCCGAGCACGCGTGGCTTTCGTTCATAGCCTCTTGCAAGGAGGTCCTGGGCGGTCACAAGCTCGTCCTTGAACAGTCTTATCTGCTCTTGTGTCGAGCCAATCTGCACGTTCAGTGATTCGACCTGAGCTTGTTGCTGGGCGATCTTCTTTGCCTGAACCTCGATGTCCGCGCGCAGCGCTGATCTCTGGCTATCGAAAATGTTGTGCTGAACCAAAATGAGTTGGGCCATTTCCGGCCTTGAGGCGAACGGCTCTAAAGCAGCCGGTATCTCAAAATCCCCGGCTCCGGCGCGCTCAGCGAGTAACCTCGCTTCCTCTAGCTGTGCCGTCCACAATTGGTTCTCCAAAACTGCTCGGTCGGCCTTGACCGCCATTGGATCGAGCCTAACGAGAACCTGACCGGCGCGAACCCGGTCGCCATCGCGCACGAGGATGTCACTGATAATTCCACCCTCAAGGTGCTGGATCGTCTTCTTGTTGGTGTCAACCCTAACCATGCCTTGCGCGATCGCGCCGGTAGCCAGAGGTGCGGATGCGGACCACGCAACCAAGCCGCCGAAGAACAGCGCGGTCACGCAAAGGAATGTGAAGATCGGCCTGCCAATCTTGGGGCCTTGATGCAGCAACCCCTCATAGGAGATGTGGGGGTGCGACGCGACGTAGCTTTGATCCGTCATGATAGACCTCAATTCGCGTACTGAGGGGTCTGCAAAGGGGCACGAATAGGCTGAACCGTCGCGATGCTCTGCCGCGCGATTTGATTAAGCACCTCTTGCTTGGACCCAAACATCTGGATGCGCCCCTCATGCATCACGAGCAGCTGATCCATGTGGACCATAACGCTGGGCCTATGACCTACAACAACGACCGTAGAGCCCTTCTCTTTTAGAGCCTGGATTGCCTCGTTCAGCGCCCGCTCGCCTTCAGCGTCGAGATTAGAATTTGGCTCGTCGAGCAAAACGAGTGCCGGCGAGCCGTAGAGTGCGCGCGCCAAACCAATCCGTTGTCGCTGTCCGCCGGACAAACGCGCGCCAGCCTCGCCGATATCAGTCTCATATCCCTCGGACAGCCGAAGGATCATCTCGTGCGCGCCCGCGGCCATCGCGGCAGCGACGACAGAGCGCGGATCCCCGGCCGCAAGCCGCGCGATGTTTTCGGTTACGGTGCCCTCGAACAGCTCGATATCCTGAGGAAGATATCCGACATGCTGGCCAATCAGTTCACGGTCCCAGGAATACAGCTCAGCGCCATCGAGTCGAATGCTTCCGGCCATCGGACGCATTGCGCCGGTGAGCAAGCGTATGAGAGAAGACTTGCCTGCCGCTGAAGGCCCAACAATTCCGAGCGCTACTCCCGGCTCCAACCGAAATGACACTTCGCGAACCGTCGGTTGTTGTGCTCCCGGCGGGGTATAGTTGACGTTCTCCACCGTAAGCAATCCTTTCGGACGCGGGAGCGCGATGGAAGTTCTGCGCGCGCGAACGGGGTCCAGGAATTGTCGCAAGCGTCGGTAGGCCTCAAGGGCCGAGCTGGCCTGACGCCACGAACCAATTGCCATTTCTACAGGCGCGAGTGCCCTGGCCATGATAGTCGACGCTGCTATCATGGCGCCGCCGGAAAGATCGCCCGTGACCACAAGAAAGCTGCCCGTCCCGAGCACGGCGATCTGGAGGATGAGCCGTAGCGCTTTCGAGGTCGAATGGATTACGGCAACTCGGTCGCTTGCGGCGGCTTGCAGGTCGGTAGTCTGACGCGATGATCTGAGCCACCTAGCAATAACGGCCGAAGCCATGCCCATGGCTTCGACTACTTCGGCATTACGGATCGCAATATCCACGGTTCGGTAGGATTGCACCGAAAGTCGGTTCGCCGCGCGAAGATCGCCATGGGAAGATCGTTCAGTCAAGTAAGCAAGCGCAAACAGCAAAAGGCCACCGACAATACTCAACACCCCAAGCAACGGGTTCAGCATGAAGATCAGGATAAGGAACAGTGGAGCCCAAGGCGCATCCAGCAGTGCTAGCATGCCGCCACCGCCGAGAAACTGGCGCATGGTGGTGAGATCGCGTAGCGCCTCGCTCCGGTACGGATGACCCACCAACGCGCCTTCGATGCTCAGACGGAGCAGCCGCGGCGCCATCGCGTCCTCCATCCAAGCGCTCGTTCGGGCGAGAATGCGCCCGCGCAGCATCTCAAATTTGCCGTAGACCGCAAGGGCACAAATCGCGATTAGCGTCAAATAGGCGAGCGAGGCAAGGCTTTTGGAAATCACGACGCGATCGAAGATCTGCATCATGTAGAGCGGCAAATTTGCTCGCCGGCAACATCGCCATCGTCCACGGCGTGTGCGGGACGTCGCGCACGTTCATGGGCGAGGAAGCCGCCTCCATCGACGCGGCGCGGATCGCGCTGGCGCGGATAGAAGTCCGGGCCAAAGCGACATCGCGCTGGTCGGCGCAGCCCATAATGGCGAGCGCTCCGATCTGCTGGTCCTCTACGAATTCGGCGACTTCAATCTGAAAGAGACGTACGCGCCGGTCTGGCAGCGCGAAGGCAAGAGCGGTTTTGCGCTCGGCTCCGCCGGCTGTTTCCTGGTGCTGGAATCCCGCGAGCACGCCGAAGCGCGCGGCGCCAAGCCGTATGCAAAACTGACCAAGGTGGTCGCCGACCTCGCGCAGCGCAAGCAGCCGGGCGCGGTAACCAAATCGTTGGAAGCGATGTGGCCGAAACTCGGTATCGCCGGCGACAGCGGCAATCTGATCACGGGCGCGACCGGCGTCGAGCCGGTGACCTCGGAAGAAAAAGCGTTCCTGCGCCAGCACCCCGGATTTGCCGTGCGCGCCACCGGAACGATGTTCGGCCACACGCTGGAAACCCAGTTTCCGCTGGGGCTGGCGCTGGCCGCGCTCTCGCTCTCGCGCGGCGCGCTGTTTCCGCCCAACGATCCGACCGGACTCGAGGTTGAAAAGGCAGGTCACCCGGACCAGATTGTGGTGGTGGGGGCCGGTCACTGGCAGGGCGAAGGCATGGCCCTGGTCGAGGCCGTCAAGTAATCGGCGCGAGAGCGCTTGGAGCATGATCCGGAAAAGTGGATACGCTCAAAAAGAGAGATCGGGCGGGATGACGATCCGAAGGAGCGTCGTCCTGCGAGTTACGGCGCAACATCGGGGGAACCATGTCAGCACCACCAGATAAATTCGGCAGGCCAATCGTCGTCGTCACCGGCATGGGCGTGGTGACGTCGCTCGGCGCCGGCAAGACAGACAATTGGCGCAAGCTGACCGCGGGCGAATCCGGCATCCGCACCGTGACGCGTTTCCCGATCGACGGGTTGAAATCGACCATGGCGGGCACGGTCGATTTCGTCAGCGTCGATCCCGTCACGCTCGACGGGATTGACCGAGCGGCTGGCCGAAATGGCCACCGAAGAAGCGCTCGAACAGGCCGCCATCGGCAGCAAGGCCGATTTTCCCGGACCGCTGTTCCTGGCGGTGGCACCGGTCGAGGTCGAGTGGCCGCAACGGCTCGAACTCGGGCGCGCGATCGGAAAGACCGAATTCGGCTATGGCGACATGCTGCGCGTCAGCGGCGGCGGCCGGTTCACGCCTACCATCACCGTTTCATGTTCGGTTCGGTGGCGAGCCATCTGGCCGAAACCTTCGGCACCAAGGGCTCGCCGATCTCGCTCTCCACCGCCTGCGCCTCCGGCGCGACCGCGATCCAGCTCGGCGTCGAGGCGATCCGCCGCGGCGACGCCGACGCGGCGCTGTGCGTAGGGACCGACGGCTCGGTCAATCCGGAAGCGCTGGTGCGGTTCTCGCTGCTGTCGGCCCTGTCGACGCAGAACGATCCGCCGCAGGCCGCCTCAAAGCCATTCTCGAAGAACCGCGACGGCTTCGTCATGGCGGAAGGCGCCGGCGCGATGGTGCTGGAAAGCTATGAATCCGCCATCGCCCGCGGCGCGACGATCCTCGGCGTGGTCGCCGGCTGCGGCGAGCTGACCAACTCGTTCCACCGCACCCGCTCCAGTCCGGACGGCAAGCCAATCATCGGCTGCATGCGCAAGACGCTGGCGGACGCCGGTCTCGAACCCGAACAGATCGATCACATCAACGCGCACGGCACCGCGACGCCGGAAAACGACAAGATGGAGTACAACACCACCGCGGTCGTGTTCGGCGACCATCTGCCGAAGATTCCGGTGTCGTCGAACAAGTCGATGGTCGGGCATACGATCTCCGCGGCCGGCGCGGTCGAAGCCGTGTTCTCGCTGCTGACGCTGGAGCATCAGCGGATTCCGCCGACCATCAATTACGAAATTCCGGATCCGGCGATCCTGTTCGACGTGGTCGGCAACACGGCGCGCGACGCCCGCGTCACCGCCGTGATGTCCAACTCGTTCGGCTTCGGCGGGCAAAACGCCTCGCTGATCCTGACGCGCGAACCGGTCTAGCGAGCGGAGGCCGGTCTCTGATTGCATCAGAACCGGGCTCTAGCCTTTTGTTTGACGCGTTTTCTTGACGCGAACCGGTACCCACTTCTCTCGAAAACGCTATAGCGCGTACAAATGAACCGCCTGCTCCTGCGCACCAAGGCGCGCGTACGCGACGCCGCCAAGCCGTGGCGGAATCAGCCGTCGGCGCGCTGACGATCGCGCTGTTGCGCACCACGCGCTATTTCGATCCGGACAAGACCGCCAATTTCTTCGGCCGCGTCACCCGTTTCATTGGCCGACGGCTGCGCGAGGACCGCATCGGCCGCGAAAATCTCACGGCCGCCTTTCCTGAGAAGTCGCCGCGAAGAGATCGAAACCATTCTGACCGGCGTCTGGGACAATCTCGGCCGCATCGGCGCCGAGTTCGCCCATCTCGATCACATCTGGGACTACGACGTCGATCATCCGGACAAGCCCAGCCGCGTCGAGTTCGGCGCGCGGACCAAGCAGATTTTCGATCACTGCGCGACGACGGCAAGCCGGCGATCATCTTCGCGAGCCATCTCGGCAATTGGGAGATCCCGGCGCTCGGCGCGGTCGCCCATGGGCTGGATTGCGCGATCCTGTTCCGGCGGCCCAACATCAAGTCCGCCGACCGCGCCATCGAACGGATCCGCGCCGTCAAGATGGGCACGCTGGTGCCGGCCGGCCGCGAGGCGCCGCTCAAGCTCGCCGAGGCCCTGCAAAAAGGCCAGCACGTCGCGATGCTGGTCGATCAGTACATGGGCAACGGCGTCGAGGTGACGTTCTTCGGCCGCAAGACCAAGGCCAATCCGACCCTGGCTCGGCTGTTGCGGCAGGTCGATTGCCCCGTGCACGGCGTGCGCATCATCCGCCTGCCCAACCACCGCTTCCGCGCCGAACTGTCCGAAGAGGTCAAGCCGGTGCGCGATGCCTCAGGCCAGATCGACATCCAGGGCACGATGCAGGCGGTGACGTCAGTCGATCGAAGGCTGGGTGCGGGAGTATCCGGACCAGTGGCTGTGGCTGCACAGGCGGTGGCGGTAGCGTCACGAGCGTAACCTGGATGAGCGAAGCGATATCGGGATTTTGCGACACCGGCCCGGATATCGCTTCGCCTCCGCTACGTGCCGATCAGCCGAGGCTCCAGGCCTAAGACAATCTGCAGCAGCGTGCGCGTTGAAAAGAACGTGAGGATGTTGGTCATGTGATGCTCCCGGCGAGAGCTATAGGTGCTCGGTCAGGTTCCGGCAACAGAAGTTTGTCGTGAGCAATTTGTAGGGTGGGCAAGCGAAGCGTTCCCACCATTCCTGACGGTAATCTCGGAAAGATGGTGGGCACGCTTCGCTTTGCCCACCCTACGATCTTCGTCGCTCCGCCCTTGCGCAAACGCTTCGCGTTTGTCGCCGGCAATGACGCATGCCGGGGCCGCAATCACTTCCCCGTCTTCACCCTGGTCCACAGCCGGTTGATGATGCGCTGCGTGGCCGGATCGCGGGCGTTGATCACGAACAGCTTTTTCTGCATCGCCTCGTCCGGATAGATGTTCCTGTCGTTGAGGATCTTCGGATCGATCAGCTTCTGGCTCGCCAGATTGCCGTTGGCGTAGGACAGGAAATCCGAATTCTTCGCCGCGACATCCGGGCGGTAGAGATAGTTGATCAGCTCATAGGCCTCCGCGACGTTCTTCGCATCGGCCGGGATCGCGAGATTGTCGAAGAACATCTGCGCGCCTTCCCTGGGGATGGTGTAGCCGATCTCGATGCCGTTCTTGGCTTCCGCCGCGCGGCTGCGCGCCTGCATGATGTCGCCCGACCATCCCACGACGAAGCAAATCTCGCCCGACGCCAGCGCACCCAGATATTCCGAAGAGTGAAACTTGCGGACATAGGGCCTGATCTTGCTGACGAGATCGGCGGCCTTTTCCAGATCGGCCTGCTTGGTCGAGTTCGGATCGATCCCGAGATAGCTGAGCGCGGCGGGGAGAATGTCGTCGGCGGAGTCCAGCATATGGATGCCGCAATCCTTGAACTTTGCGAGATTCTCCGGCTTGAACACGATGTCCCAGCTGTCGATCTTCGCGTCAGGCCCGAGAATTTTTTGCGCGGTCTTGACGTTGTAGCCGATGCCCGTGGTGCCCCACATGTAGTTGGCGCCGTAGATGTTGCCGGGATCGTAGATGGCAAGCTGGCTGGTCACGACAGGCCAGGCGTTGGCGAGGTTGGGCAGCTTCGACTTGTCGAGCTTGAGAAAGACTTTTGCGGTGATCTGGCGCTGCAGGAAATAGCCTGTTGGCACCACGACATCGTAGCCCGATTTTCCCGCCAGCAGCCGCGTCTCCAGCGTCTCGTTGGCGTCGAACGTGTCGTAGACCACCTTGATGCCGGTCTCCCTGGTGAAATCCTCCAGCACCCCCGGCGCCATATAGTTCGACCAGTTGTAGAAGTTCACCGTGCGCTCCTCGGCCTACGCGGGCGAGAGCGACAGCGCCACCGCGATTGCGCCGATCAGGCGGAGCGAGCCTCGGATTGGATCGCGCATCTTCTACCTCTTGCGGCGACCGTGCACCGCGTCCGACAGGCGCTCCAGCGCGGTATCCAGCGTTGCGTCCTTCTTGGAAAAACAGAACCGCACCACCGAGGTCACCGCATCCTGCTCGTAGAAAGCCGACACCGGGATCGCGGCGACCTTGTAGTCGGTCACGATGCGCTTGCAGAACTCGACGTCGGTTTCGTTGAGCCCGAGCGGCGAAAGATCGACGGTGAGGAAATACGTCCCCTGCGATTTCAGCACGGGAAAGCCGATGCTCTCCAGCCCCTTCGTCAGACGGTCCCTGCTCCGCGCCAGATCCTTGCGCATGTCGTAAAAATATTCCGCGGGCTTGTTGAGGCCGTAGGCCACGGCGGCCTGCAGGTTGGGCGCTGTCGTGAAGGTCAGAAACTGGTGCACCTTTGCCGCCACGCGCAGCAGCGGCGGCGCGGCGCAGACAAAGCCGATCTTCCATCCCGTCAGCGAAAAAATCTTGCCGGCGCTGCCGACCTTGATGGTGCGGTCGCGCATCCCCGGGATCGTGATCAGCGGGATATGCTCGCGGCCGTCGAAGATGACGTGCTCCCAGACCTCGTCACAGATCGCGATGGTGTCGAACTGCTGGCAGAACCGCGCCAGCAATTCGAGGTCCTCGCGCGGATAGACGACGGCGGCCGGATTGAGCGGATTGTTGAACAGCACCGCCTTGGTCTTGTGGTTGAAGACGCTGGCCAGCATCTCCTCGGTCAGCCGCCAGTCCGGCGGTTCGAGGCGCAACAGCCGCGGAATGCCGCCGGCCTGGCGGATGATCGGCAGGTAGCTGTCATAGACCGGCTGGAAGCAGACAACCTCGTCACCGGGTTCGACCACGGCAAGAATGGACGACGTCAGCGCCTCGGTGCCGCCCGACGTCACCATCACCTCGGTCATCGGATCGAGCGAGAGGTTATGCCAGCGGCCGTAATGCGCCGCGATCGCCGTGCGCAGTTCCGGAATGCCCATCATCGACGGGTACTGGTTGTAGCCGTTCAGCGTGCGCGTCTGCCGCGGCCTGCCTGATATCCTCCGGCCCGGGATCGTCGGGAAAGCCCTGGCCGAGATTGATGGCGTTGTTGTCGCGCGCGGCCTGCGACATCGCCTCGAAGACGGTGACCGGAAGGTCGGCAAAGACCTTGTTCATGGAAGTCACCTAACAGCCCCTGCCAGAGCAAGACAAAGCCGGACATTCTCTTGATATAACCATCTGATCCATCTTGCTTTCTGTCGTTTTGTCCAGCATTGTCGAGGTCAGGGGCGGACATGCCCAGACAGCGTATTCTGTTATCCCAAGTGTTATCCCAGGGGCTCATGATGGTCCATCACGAGGTCCTGCTCGGGATAACACTGGGATAACAAATCTTCAATTTATGAGGTCCTGAAAATGCGAACGCAGCTGGTTCTGACGCAGCGCGGCGTCGAGGCGGCGAAGCCCAAGGCTAAGCGCTACGGCAAGCCTGACGGAACGGTGCCGGGGCTCCGCTTGGTAGTGTTCCCGTCCGGTGAGAAGACCTATGCACTGTTCACCCGCGTCAACGGCCGGCTGATCAACCACAAGATTGGATCGGCCACGGTGCTGGCGCTGGCAAGTGCGCGCAAGGAAGCTCGACGTAAGCTGGAGGAGATCTCCGGCGGGCAGGATCCGCGCGAGACCAGGCGGGAAGCGAAGCGCGCCGAGTCGGAAACCGTCGAGGTCGTGACCGGGCGATTCATCGAACGCTACGTCAAGCCCAAAAACAAAAGCTGGGAGGAGATCCAGCGGAAGTTCGATGTCGAAGTTCTGCCACACTGGGGGAAGCGACCGATCAGCTCGATCACCCAGCGTGACGTGATCGAGCTTCTGGATTCGATCGTCGACCGTGGCGGCGTGGGCACCCAAGCCAACCGCGTGCTGGCCGCCATCCGTCGGCTGTTCAATTGGAGCATCGAGCGCGGCCTGGTTAGCCAATCACCGACCGATCGCGTCAAGGCGCCGGTGCCGGAAACGCCACGCGATCGCGTGCTGAGCGATTCCGAATTGGCGCTGATCCTGCGGGCTGCCGACATCGTCGGCCATCCGTTCGGACCGTACTTCAAGATACTGATACTGACTGGCACACGGCGCGAAGAGGTCGCCGGCATGCGGTGGAGTGAACTTGATCCTGACCTGACCACCTGGACGATACCACGCGAGCGCGTCAAAAACGGCATTGAGCATACGATCCCGCTTGCCCCGTGGGCGCGATCGATCGTAGGCACCCTGCCCCGTATCGCGGGCAGTGACGGTTTTGCCTTTACGGTAAACGGCAGGAATTCAATCTCCGGTTACTCCAAGGCCAAGCGAGAACTCGACGCGGAGATCGCAAGTCTGAACGGCGGCACACCGATCGCACCGTGGCGAATTCACGATCTCCGACGCACCTTTGCGACCGGATTGGCAAGGCTGGGTGTCCAATTGCCGGTGGTCGAAAAGCTCCTCAACCATACCTGCGGCAGTTTCGCCGGCGTCGTCGGCGTTTATCAACGCCACAACTTTTCCGACGAAAAACGCCACGCGCTCGAGCGCTGGGGGGCGCATGTCGCCGACCTGGTTGCGGGTCGTCGCAGCCAGAACGTCGTCAGGCTCGAGACACGAGCCTGAGCGCGTGTGGATGCCTCTCACAGAAGCGCTGGAGCGCGCCGGCTCGTTCGAGGCATTGAGGCCGTACCTGCGAGATGGGCGCATTCGCGCGCGCCATAGCGGGATGTACTACTGGCCTGAAGGTGGAGCGCTGTTCGCGCCTGGAGAAGTCGACCCCGGTTTGTGGACTAAGGCATACTTCGAGCCGGAGATCGAGCAGGTGATATTCGCCACGATCAAGGTCCCCCTCTACGGCGGACCCGAGCGCACCCGCCATGTGGTTGCCATCAATCTTGAGCTCGGTCGTTCCGCCGTCGACGCTTTGTTCTCGATCGCGACTGCCTCCGCTCCATCGAAGCCGCTTGGACGCAAGCGCGGCCCCAAGCCATACGACCTATGGCCGAAGCTGTACGATTACCTTGAAAGGGAAACCCTTCGTACCGGGAAAAAATTCTCAAGCTTCCTCAGCGCAGCCCAAACGGGCATAGAATGGCTGACTAAAGAAGGGCTTCCTGTGCCGACCGAAGACACGGTTCGGAAGAAGATTCAACGAGAGCGACCTGACCTTGTGGACGCAATTGAATAGATCCAATTAGGTCCAATTAGGTCCAATTAGACCCGATCTTTTCGCAAATCGCGCGCGCATCTTCGTGTCAGCAAATGTCTGCGACACGGAGCGTCTAATGTCTACTTCAGCATCTGATCGCCGGTTTTTTCCAAAGCGCGCTGTTGCACGGCGCTACGGGGTCACGACGCGCACCGTCGACCGCTGGAAGAAGCAAAACGTGATCCCCCCGCCGGATCTAACAATCAACAACCGCCATTATTGGTACGAGGCGGCACTCGATCGCCACGATCGTCAGCTCGTCGCAGCGCGTGCCGCCAACTACCAAGTGAATTTGCGGTCAACCTGACCGCGGAAGCGGCCGGCGCGGCAGGGGAGTGGAAACCCAAGATGCCGCGCCGGTCAAACAGAGAGGACTGCTAACGATGAACGCCATCATCCTACCAAAACAGCACCCCGCGGACAATCAACCGATCGAGGACACGCGCGAGGCGCGCCGGCTGCTCGCTCGCATGACGGCCAGCCTGTGCGGCAATCGATAGTGCGGACCGATCGGAGCGCCGCGCTGCTCGCGCGTTCGTCAAAGCGAGGGCGGGCCGTCGTTGACCCGGCCACTTTGTTCAACGTCACAGTGCGCGGCCATCACCGACAGATGCCGGTCGGATATCCCGGCCGCGACGACGCCCATCCGCTATGCGGTGCGATCCGATCCGACGTCACTCAATCCAAGCCAAGAGGACCGTCATGAAGAAATTTACTCGCCAGACATCGGACAATGCGCCGACCGCCGACGTCAATCTCGACTTCGGAGCAGCAGGCGCGAAGGTCGCCCGCCTGTTTGAGCCAGGCGAATACCGACTTCGCATCGACTCCGCCCGCATTATTCAAAACAATCAGAACGTTTCTGTGGTTCTGAACCTCATCGAAATGGAAAGCGGCAGCCGGGTCGACATCCGACCCTTGTGGGTGGACGGGCCGAACGCCGGCGCGGGCGATCTTGCTGGGAAGAACCAGCACCTGATTGCACAACTGCTAACGCTCCGTGAGCTGCCAACTGCGGGTAACGTGGGCGACCTCATTCCGCAATTGGCGGGGCTGGAGTTCGATGCGCGCCTCGTACTCGACCCCGACGGTCGCACCGGCCGAACCTACAACGCGCTCGCTGACATATATGTGGACGATGGGCCATGACGGGCCCACCAATCACATTCGCCGCGGTCGCGCAGCCGCTGGCTCAGCAAGGGTGGCGGCCTTTCCCCGGCTATCAGGCCAGCAAGACGCCGGCGATGCGGGGCTGGCCTGGTCTCAACGGTGCCGAATGGGACGATGCCGACCTCGTAGCAGCCATTGGCGATTATCAGCCGGACGATTTGTTCTGCTGTTGCCTCGCAGCACAGCCAGAGATAGTTGCCATTGATCTCGACATCGTCGATCACGAAAACGCAGCCTTCGCCGACAGGCTGGCCGATAACATCCTTGGCCGAACGCCGTTGGTAAGGATCGGCTTCGCTCCCAAGCAGATCCGCGTTTATCGAAATTCCGGCGGCATACATTCGCGCAAGTTACACCCGCTCGAAATCTTCGCTGGCACCGGTCAATTCATCGCCTTCGGCTGGCACGAGAAGGCAGGCCGTCCGTACCTTTGGCCGGATGCCTCTCCACTCACTATCAGTGCCGACAGCGACGCCATTCCGTTGGTGACGCCGTCGCAATTAAATCACTTCTCCACCGAACTATTCAAAGTCGTGCCGCGGCGGCTCTTACCGACGAGACAGGGCCGGCCGGGTGGCCCGCAAACAATCGGCGAACGCTTGAACATGCTGACCACTTTTTATGGCAGCTGGAGGCGCGCCGCAGCCATCGTTCTGAGCGAAGCCGTCGAAGGTTGCCGGAACGAGACCGCCTGGATCGTAATCGCGTCAGCCGCCGGACGTGGCATCCGCGAGGATGTCGTCTGGGAGCTTTTTGAGAAACATTTCCGCGGATGGAGCGGAATTTCCGAAGTCCAGATTGCCTCCATGATCGAGCGCACGCGCCCCGTGTATCGGCCGTCCGACATGACCTTCATTGCTCCGTCGTCTACAGGGGGCATCCATGGAAGATAACCCCGACGCCCAGCGCCCGAGGCCGACAATGTTATCCACTTTGAACGCGCACAAAGTTTCAGGACGGAACACCAAATTACAGCGGCTCTCGCGATGACGATGAGCTGCTGAAGGGAGCGAACGACAAGATTGCGGAATGGCAGGCCAATTCCAACCTGCCCAGCCTGACGCAGGTGCAAGAATTGATATGAGGTCTGTGGCTTGGGCGGATATAGCGCCGCTGTTCGAACTGCCGCTTGCGATTTTCAATGCAGTGTTTGAGATCAAACGATTGATCCACGAAGCCAAAATTGAACCAACCGGCCGCATCTACGATGTCATGACCGCCGTATGGTTGACGGATGGCCGTCGACCCTCACTCGCCGAGGCTGTCACTATCAATTATGGCCTCAAGATACCGAAGGACCTTGGTGCTTCCGATTGGTCCGCTGACATTTTGTCACCCGAACAACTCGAATATGCTGCCCTGGACGCCGTGCTGTGTCGTCTTCTTTGGAATACACAGCAGAATGAGCTGTTCGACGACATCGACAAGCAATGCCAACAGGTGGCCGATGCGGCTATCCCCGCGATCGCGCGCATGGAATTGCACGGCATGCCCGTTGATGTAGGTGCACACCGCGCACAGATCGCGCGATGGAATACCGAATTGGCTGCCGCCGAGAAAGCACTGCACCGTGCATCACCCCTGCGCGATTTGCGGAAACCTGCCGAATTGCAGGCACACCTGTGGGAGGTTCTAGACGCACCGACGCTGGCTGCGTGGCCCCGCACGTATAGGGGGCTGTCGACCGACCGTCAGCAGCTGCAACTCGATAACCATCTACCCGCACTCAATGAGCTGCTGCAGGTGCGTGCCTTGCAGAAGCTGATCGGAACATTCGGCGACAGTCTAATCGACGCCATCAACCCTGTGACTGGACGACTACACACCAGCTTCCTCATCGCCGGTGCCTGCACAGGCCGCTTCGCCGCCCGCGGACCAAACCTGCAGCAAATGCCAAAGCGTCGCGAGGCAGGCTTCCGCCGAATATTTGCCGCACCCAAGGGACAGCTGGTGATGGCGTTGGATTACAGCCAGATCGAGCTGCGCGCAGTGGCTGAGCTGATCAGCGACTGGTTTGGCACCGACAGCATCTTGCGTCAGTTGTTAGCTGACGGCGTAGACGCCCATACGGCTACTGCGATGGCGATGACCGGCAAGCACAGCCCGCAGGATGTCACTGAGGATGAGAGGCAACTGGCAAAGCCGTGCAATTTCGGGTTGCTCTATAGGATGGGAGACAATGGTTTCTACAACTATCTCCGCGCCAACTTTGTCCCCGACATCACCTTTGACCGGGCCTGTGAACTGAGGGCTCAGTTCTTCGCCGGTTACCCCGATATGGCGCGCTGGCAGGATGAATACGCGCGCCACACTCGCGAGCAGGGCTTTACGCAGACTGTAGCAGGCCGGCGTTGGCACTGGAAATGGCAGGCGCAGGATCCAGAGGACATCGACGAAGACGCCCCCTTCTACGCCGACGCGATCAGTGGCTTCCGCGGCGCTTACGCCGTCAATCATCCGGTTCAAGGCTCGAGCGCGGAGGTGAAGCAGATCGCCTTGACCCGGCTCCATCAGGCGCTTCGCACTGAACCCGTCCAGATTATTGCAACCGTGCACGACGAAGCGGTTCTGTTGGTTCCGGAGGACATTGCTTCCGTGGAACGGATTGGCGCGATCGCTCAACGAGAAATGACTGCTGCCTTTCTTGAGGTATTCCCGGACGCGCCGACCCGGAACCTCGTTGATCCCAAGGTCGGGCCGACTTGGGGCGACTTGCAGTCATTACCGGCCTGGCTGCAAAGCCGTCGCGCAGGCGAGCACAACGATGGTGATCAACGAACTGCACGCACGAAATAGTACTCGCGTTCGCAGTTTGGAAATCCTTGGTGGCCGGCTGATGGGCAAGCGAAGCAACTTCGAGCGCCGCGAGGCTGATTTCTATCCGACACCACGGGCAGCAGTGGTGCCGCTGGTTCCGCACCTTCGCCGCGGGGGCATCCGAACCTTTGCCGAGCCGTGCGCGGGTGGTGGCGCGCTGGTCCGGCACCTGGAATCCCATGGCCTGCGCTGCGACTATAGTGGCGACATCCGCACCGGCCAAGACGCGCTTGCGCTAGACAATTACGGCGCGGCTGATGCGATCATCACGAACCCACCTTACACCCGTGAACTGATGCACAGGCTGATCTCGCACTTTCAACGCATCGCGCCGACGTGGCCGTTACTGGAACTGGACTGGTCGGCGACCAAGCAGGCGGCAGAGTACATGCCTCACTGCTCGGACATCGTGACAATCGGCCGAGTGAAGTGAATCGAAGGCTCCAAATACACGGGTAAGGACAACCACGCATGGTACAGGTTTGATATCAGGCATAAGAACGGCCCGGTCTTCCACGGGCGTGGCCACGGCGAGATGGTCCCTCCACGGACCAAAGTCTGCGAGCAATGTGGCAAGCGTTACGAACAACAGCGATCCAGTTCGCGGTTCTGTTCGCCAGCGTGCAGGCAGCGCGCCCATCACAAGAGGCTTAGCGTTACGCCCGCACCCTTACGCACGCACCCGCAGAAGTGTTTCGCTACGTTCGGCACGCCGATGTCCCGAGGTTCGCCGCGGAAGGCTGGGAGCCGTTGCCTGCGCTCGCTGGGACGCACCACGGCGAGTACTCGGTACTGATGCGACGAGTCGAGCAGGGATGATGATGCACGGCGGTAGAGATGCCGCCACAGGTGCTCCTGCGTGGGAACTGGCGCCAGCTATTGTAGGGCAGATTGTCATCAATCCTCGTCGCCGCCCGAGGTCATCTTGCGGATGGAGCGGGTTCGTCTGCCCAACCGGAACCCGGCATGTGCGCACGCTCTTTCTGCCGCTCGGCGGGCACCGATTTCGATCACGACGCGCCTATCGGCTTGCTTATGCATCGCAGCGCGAAGCCGTCCACGACCGGGCCATGCGGCAGGAACGCAAGCTCCGCCGCCGGCTCGGTGGCGATCCAATGGATATTCCCTATCCCGAAAGGCCGCGGTTGATGCGGTGGGCAACGTACAATCGATTACTAGACAAGCTCATGGCAGCGAAACGCGTTGCGGATCGCGGCGCGGATGATCGGTTGATCTCGGCGGCCTCGAAGCTTGGCGCTGGCCGGCCCCCTCGGCCACGTCGCCCATGACACCGCGTGCGGGCCGTGGAGCGATTGCGTAGCGATACGGGCCAAGACTTACCACACCGCCCCCTTAGAGAGGCTGCACTCACCCCATTCCTTCTGGGGTCTAGAATAGCCAGAGCCAGACACACAGCGGCATCCCTCTACGAGGACCATGACTATAATCCTAGAAACGTACGTTCGTTACTGTCTTCTGCAAATGGAGCAGAAGATGGCAAGACATGCCGGTAAGTACATCAGTTATCTCAGGGTTTCGACTTCGAAGCAGGAGCAATCCGGGCTTGGACTCGAAGCGCAGCGCGCCGCGGTCGAGGCATTCCTCAACGGCGGCAAATGGGAGATCGTCGAGGAGGTCGTCGAGATCGAAAGCGGCAAGAGCCACCGCAACCGGCCAGAACTGGCGCGGGCGCTGGAGGCGTGCCGCCGTTACGGCGCTAAACTGATCATCTCCCGGCTGGATCGCTTGAGCCGCGACCCGGTGTTCCTGCTGAGCCTGCGAGATGCGGGGATCGACTTCGTTGCGGTCGATCTGCCGAACGCGAACCGGATGACCGTCGGCGTCATGGCATTGGTCGCCGAGCAGGAACGCGAGGCAATCAGCCAGCGTACCAAGGCCGCGCTGGCTGCGGCGAAGGCCCGTGGAGCGAAGCTCGGCAACCCGAAGCCGGAGACGGCACGCTTCCTGGACCGCACCCGAGCGGCTGCGGCTGGCCTGAAGGGCGGTGCTACCATGCGACAGTCGGCTGACAGGTTCGCCGAACTGATCCAGCCGTTGCTCGAAGATGAGCTCGCCGGACTTAGCGCCAACGCTGTGGCTGCCGAGCTTAACCGCCGCGGCGTGCAGACGACTCGCGGCGGCAAGTGGACGGCGCGCTCTGTCATCAACATTCGCACCCGCCTCGCAGGCTAAGCGCGGCGCCATAACCGGCTTGCCCCGAGGCGCCGCACGTTAAGCAGGCCGGGTGCCTCTCAGCCGTCGTCCCGAATGTTCATGGCCTTGTACGCCGCCGCGAGTTGCTCCGGCGGGGTCCTGGCTTTCAGGGCCTTCCAAGCCGCCTCGAACTCCGCCTTGGCGGTGTCGAAATCCTTGGATGAACCTAGGGGAAGTCCGCCAGGCAGATGGACGGTGACGCTCCAGAGCCAGAGGCAGGGCATCCGTTCGGTGGCCAAACGAATACGCCCGATGCGCTGTCCGCCTTCGAGCACCGAATAGTCGCTAAGGCCGATCGTACGGAGCTTCAGCACTTGTGCCGTCCTAGAAACGCACAACGCACAACGCCGCCTTCAGCCGAATATGTTGGCTGTTGCGGCATTGGCTTACGCACTGGGCAACATCTTAAATCCCCAGCACCTAATTAATGGCCGGGGATAGCCAAGGTTCGATGACAGCTCCGTGACTGTCCACGAGAGCCGGTCATCTTTTTTGGGGAGTTATCCCAACTTTGCTGGTTCGATTTCGATAGCGCGGATCGGCAAGTATTCCCTCGTCATCCGACCATCCCACAGCACGACTGCGTTGGCTTTGTTGGTGGTGATGCGCAGGACCACGCCGCCCCGACCATTCCAGACAGACTTGCCCCCGCGCTTGTTGTTGAACGCGGCTGCGACGCGTGCGATGAGCTTTACCCTGTCCCCTCGCCTGATCTGCAGCATATTTCTTACCGTCCTAGAAAGCACAACGCCGCGCCAGCCGAATACCCTGGCTGGGCGGCGTTGCTTACGCGTTGGTCCCCCAGCGCCTGTAGTACGTGAGCGACCTGAGGCGGTCTTGTTACTCCGCGCCAAACTTTTGTTCATTGCTGCCAAGCACACAACACCGCTCCAGCCGTGCACGCTGCGAACTATGATCCAGGTCACCGCCGCACGAATAGGACTCGTGCGATATTTCCGACATCGCAGACTTGGGCACTCTAGCTGCCGCAAGCGCGGCAGAAGAGTGAACGCCCGCAACGTGGAGATGAAATATGAAGACGTTCATCATCGCCGGCGCCATCGGCGCGTGTCTTGCAATGCCACCACCCTTGCGTTGGAAGCTCTGCTTGATGGGCAGGCCTCCGCGCTGACGCAGAAGGCGATCAATCTCGCCCTGGCCGGCGACATGGCCGCACTCCGCCTCTGTCTGGATCGTATCCTGCCGCCGCGCAAAGACAGCCCAGTGGCTTTTGAGTTGCCGGAGATGAAAACGCTCCGCCACGGTCTGCGGTCGTCCGAGCTTGTAGACCTGCGTTGGGATCAAATCGATTTTGCCCACGCCGTCCTGCACGTCCGGCGGGTCAAGAAGGGTACGCCTGCCACCCATCCCGTTGTCGGAGATGAAATGCGGGCCCTGCGCAAGTTGCAGCGGGACCAGGATCCCGAGTCGCCGTTCGTGTTCACCAGCGAGCGGGGGTCGCCGTTCACGACGGCAGGCTCTGCGCGCATGGTGGAGCGCGCTGGTGTCGAGGCCAGGCTAGGCTTTCCGGCTCATCCTCACATGCTGCGCCACGCCTGTGGTTTTGCGCTGGCCAACAAGGGCCACGATACCCGGGCGTTGCAGGCTTACCTCGGCCACCGCAATATCCAGCACACGGTGCGATACACCGAGTTGTCGCCGGGCAGGTTCAAGGACTTCTGGCGCTGACGGACATAGCCGGGCTTGATACTGGCTCAACCCGGTCGCGAAGTACCCTTAGCGGAAATCAGCTTGGCCTGCTGGCAACCTGCTACTCAGCCTAATCTGCCCCTTCCTGAAGGACGGTCTAGCCCGATAAGATGCTCTTCTTGACCCTGGGGATGGATATGGCGCGGCCATCAAGAACGGGCGGCAATATAAGCGAGGCGAAAGCCCGCAACGCAAGCCCAGCAAAGGGCCGCAAGACCGCCAAGCCCAAGCCCGGCATTGCGCAAGCGGCCACCCGAGTTAAGCGTCGTTCGGTCTTCGGTCCGAGCGAAGACCTGAAGGAAGCCCGCGAGCAACAAGCGGCGACGGCCGAGATACTGAAGGTGATCGCAAGTTCGCCTGACGACGTGCAACCGGTGTTTAAGGCCATTGTGGCCAACGCCGACAGGCTAATCCGCGGCTACTCGGCTGGGGTGTATCGGTTTGTCGGCGGCATTTGTCATCTTGAGGCATTTACGCCCGTAAATCCCGCCGCGGACGAAATGATGAGAGCCCGGTTCCCGCGCCCGATCGCCGGCACGCGTTTTGAATTGGCGCGCGACACCGTCTCGAGCGTGAGGCCGAGATAGTCCGCGATGTCACGGCGGCTCATCGGCAGGGCCTTGCCCCTTGCCGTCAAGCGGCCATTCATCTCGAGGAGAAACGCTGCCACCCGTTCTCGCGAGTTCTTGCGCCCCAAAAGCAGCAAGTGGCTTTCGACGTGCTGAAGATTGTCGGTGGTCATGGTCAGGAGGGCTCCAACCATCCCGGGATCGGTCTTGGCGACGCGCTCGGCAAATGACTTCGCGCAGGACTTATGAGCAGAGGTCGCCCCTCGGGAAACCAAGATAAATCCAAGTAGCGGCGACATGACGGCGAACGCGGTTTGTGACTTTACAAACTTCATTTTTCCCCTGCGAGCTGTTTGAGTGAGATCAGCCGGTGACGGCTTGATATGCTCAACGCTTGCCAAGTCCGGTCAATTCGTGGGGCGATGCAATATCTCGATGTTTATGAGTTAGTTTTGTGAGCAAACACAGAGTAGCCCCACCGTTGTCGCGCGGCTCTCGTTCGGCATTCCGGTGTCGAAGTCTGTGCCCTCAGCTTGGGTTCGGGCGGCTGGCGAGCGATCTGCAAGAAAGAATGCGGATGGACGGCGAAGGCCGGATGGGGCGCGTTGAATCGCGCCGCGCAAAAAGCGTCTCGGACACCGCTCGAACAGCCGCTGTGGCCTCCTCCGTGCGCCAAAAACGGTTCGCCTAGGCTTTACAAGTGGACCAAGGCGGCGCACGATGAGCACGCTTCGAGCAGCTCATGAGCGCGCGTGTCAGTGGTGAAAGCCGCGGCGTACCGGAGTAATCGATGCCAACAGGTCTACTCTATGCAGCAATCGACGCTATCAAGCGCAGGCCTCGACTATTCGACGCTATCAAGCGCAGGCCTCGACTATATAGAGCGGCCAAGGCGATCAAGCGTAGGTTTCCCCCCCATTAGATGGCTATCTCCGATCCTGCTCGGGCGTAATTCACGTTGGCGCGCATACCGGGCAAGAGCGTGAGACGTACGCCGGATATCGCCTTCCCGTTATCTGGATCGAGCCGCTTCCGGCCCAATTTGAACAATTAACACAAAACATTAAAGTGTACCCCAATCAAATCGCCATCAAAGGGTTGATAACCGACCGGGATGACGTTTCTACAATACTGCATGTATCCAGCAATGACGGTATCTCGTCATCAATCCTTGATCTCGCTCTACATCGCGACATATGGCCCGACGTGCACTACGTGGGCGACATTGCAGTGAATTCGGTTCGCCTGCAGACAGCAATCAGCCGCGCCGGGCTCGACATTAGCAACTACGATGCCCTAGTCATGGATACTCTAGGATTGGAACTTCTCATCATGCGCGGTTTGGGAGCGGACATCACTCACTTCAAGTACATTAAAATGGAAGCTGCAGATTTCGAATCGTTTAAAGGGTGCGCCACGGTTAGTGAGATTTCCGAATTCTTGATCTCATCTTACGGATATTGCCTTCTCCGAAAAGACTGGTTCGCACAACGCGACGCGGGCGGATCCTATTTCAATCTATTGTTCGGGAGAAGCCAGTAGCCTCTTGGGGCTTCGCGTACCACTTCGGTTACAGGTCTCCGCCGCTGGGGTTGCGGCGATCTTTTCGACCAGTACCCCACAGGGCAACGAACAAGATGCCCAGCAGGGCAGTTACCAGTCCCCACGGAATGAGCAGACCGCCGATGCCACACTCGGGATCGCTGGTCGCAGGCAGAACCAGAAGCGTGGCCAGTATCAGGGCCAGCAGGCGAAGGGCTCTATTGCGTGTCATTGGCTGCACTTTTCACAACGGCAACACGGCCGAGCCCAGTCTCATCTGGGATATATAAGTCATACGGCGTCCGGCAGCCAGCGCGCGGGGGATCCCCTTCCGGGAAGCCTATTCCTTCCCCCCGTGATGAGGACCTTGAGCGCGCGCTCCTAGCTTCCTCGGCTCCGTCCCGTGCCTCCGTCGTCAATGCGTGGGCGGTCTCGCTCACCTGTTGGGCTTGCTTCAGGACGGGGGATAAGGCGCCAGCTTTACTGGCGACTTAAAGCAACGATTATGCCCGTAGTCACAAATGGAGACTCTCGCAGTTTGATACTTACCTAAGAATGCCACCATCAGTGCCGAACTACCCAACGAGGGTGCCGACCGCTCGACAAGGGTAACTCAGGTATTGATAGGAGCCCCGGCGATCGATCGTTCGGGGCTCCTACAAAGGGGCCGCGACGCCAGCCGCTCACGCTGAAGGTGGCGCGAACGACAAAGCGGGTCGGGCAGCGCCGTCGAAATTAAGCCCGGTGCGCAGTGGAAAGTTCAAACCGAATTGATTTCTTAAACGTTAGCTGCATATTTCACGGCCAGGCGGCTGGTTCTCAACGGTCAATCCGCCATCTTCACTGGCCGTTGACGCAGCCTGTTCGAGAGCAACAAATGGGGCTTCCAGCGGCATCATGAGAGATAGATTGTTGGGCATTGCTGCGCTGCTGTGTGTTGGCGTTACGAGCACTTTGATGAGGCTGAGTTTTTTGATCGCGCGGTTGGGGGACGTCAGGTTGTTCGGGAGGCGGCGGAGTTGGTTTCTTCCGCGCATTGTACTGGCTCTGCGACCGCTACCCGCGAACGATGCGCGTCGTACGCTCAATATTTCTCAGGACTGATACGGCGCTGACATGACCGACAAGACCTACTGCAACGGCTGCGGCAAATTTCACGCCGAAGTTGAAGCCATGAGCGCCAGGGGAGACTCGATCTTCGTCTGTAACGAATGCGTCGATCTACTGCATAACATCGCCCAGAAAAAAGAACGCGAAGACCCGGTGCGAACCAGAAAGCGCGAAATCAAGCTGGGAACTCAACCGGATTCACGCCGACCTGTCGGCCCTGCGCGCCGACGTCAACCGTCGCCTCGACTGGATTGAAAGCCAGATTAAATTACTCACACAAGGATTCGGAATATAAACGCTTGCAAGCCCCGTAACGCAAGACGCATCGCTGAGGAGGCCTGGCGCGCCTACCTTTGAATAACTAGGACTTACTTTTTTTTTTGCGCGGCCTTTGCCTTCTGATCCGCTTGCAAAATGCAGCGCGCCTGTCCCTGCTTGCGACCCGCGTCATTCCAACGCTCAAACCCGTCCGCCAGACCCCATCCGCCGAAAAGCGACACAAACCAAGCGCGATCCCGATGCGCGAAAACCGGCGCCGCATCCGAAGCCCAGTCATGGAAACGTACAGCGCGGCGGTCCTTCACCTCGCCGGCCCGCGCCGTGTGCCCCGCCAACCGACGCTTGCCGGCCTCCAGGAACTCCTTGGACCAGCCGTCATACATCGAGGCGGCGGTGCCTTCCTGGCGGCAAAGCTCCGAGATGTTCTCCTCGCCGCGCAGTCCTTCCAGCACAATGCGGATCTTCACTTCCGCCGAGTACTGCCGGCGGGTCTGACGCCGAATGTCCTTCACCACTCGTTCTGCCGGCGCTTTTTCCGGCCCGGCGGACATCTGCGAAACCGTGATTTCTTAAGTTGGAGCAACAGTCTATCTTGTGCTAATTTGCAGACGCGCTAAGAATGGGCTTGTTGATATTGGCCCCATATACGTTTTTACGGGATTTCCGATTACCGCAAAAGTGGTCTTGTTCTACAACCTGTAGATTTGCCATGAGCGAACGAAGTGATGCCGCGGCGACCGATATTGCCATTATAGGCATGGCGGTTCGCGTGCCAGGGGCCAACACAATTGATCAATTTTGGCGCAACCTCAGAACCGGCGTCGAATCCATCCGCTTGCTCACGCACGAAGAACTGCTGGCGGCCGGGGAATCCTTAGCAAAGCTGAGCGACAAAAACTACGTCGCCCGGACGGCTGAACTCAGTGGCATGGAATTGTTCGATGCGGATTTCTTCGGTTTTGGACGCCAGGAAGCCGCTATCATGGACCCCCAGCATAGGCAATTTCTAGAGTGCGCATGGGAGGCAATCGAGAGTTCTGCACGTCCGCCCAGATCCTTGAGCGGACCGGTCGGCGTATTCGCGGGCTGCGGAATGGGCAGCTATTTCTATTTCAACGTTTGCAGCCATCAGAAGCTTCTCGATCAAGTAGGAATGTTTCTTCTACGCCACACCGGTAACGACAAGGATTTTCTGGCAACTCGGCTATCACACGTGTTCGATCTACACGGTCCGAGCGTGAATGTGCAGACCGCATGTTCGACCTCGCTCGTAGCCGTTCACTATGCCTGTCAGAGCCTGCTCAATCGCGAATGCGACATGGCGTTAGCCGGTGGCGTCACGATCGATTTGCCGCACCGCCTCGGTTACACATACCGGGACAACGAAATACTTTCGCCCGATGGCCACTGCCGCGCTTTCGACCATCGCGCCGCGGGAACTGTGTTTGGAAGCGGTGCCGGCGTGGTTGTTCTGCGGCGTCTCGCGGATGCGATCGCGGATGGAGATCCCATTCGCGCCGTTATCAAGGCCACGGCGATCAATAATGACGGCGCGAGTAAGGCAGGCTACTTGGCTCCAAGCGTTACAGGGCAGGCCGAGGCGATTGTCGAAGCGCAAACCTTGGCAGGGGTCACGGCCGACACCTTGCAGTATGTTGAATGCCATGGCACAGGAACAAACCTTGGTGACCCGATCGAGATAGATGCGCTCACTCACGCATTCAGACATTCCACAGACAAGAAAGGCTTCTGCCTTGTCGGCTCAGTGAAATCGAACATCGGACATCTCGATACTGCTGCCGGTGTTGTCAGTCTGATCAAGACGACGCTGGCGCTCGAGCACGGCGAGATCCCGCCCACGCTCGGTTATGAGAAGCCAAACCCCGCCATTAATTTCGCGGCGAGTTCCGTTCCGGGTCTGTGATCGTCTGACGCCTTGGCCGGCAACAAGTGGACCTCGACGGGCTGGCGTCAACTCGCTCGGTGTCGGGGGCACCAACGCGCACGCCGTGATCGAGCAGGCGCCAACTCGCCAACAAGCTGCCGCGGATGCCGACCGCGAGAGCCCGCAACTGCTTGTGCTTTCGGCCAAGAGCCGGAAAGCGCTGGACGATGGTGGCCGGCGGCTCGCCGACTTCCTGGATTCCAATATCGACGCGGCACTCCCCGATGTCGCGTCGACACTTTCCACGGTCGAACGCACTTCGCGCACAGGCGCGTCGTCGCCGCTTGCGATCGGGCACAGGCTGTCTCGATATTGCGCACGACCGATCGCAACGCGGCAGCCGCGCACACACTTGTCGAGAAACCTTCGGGCGTGGTTTTCCTCTTCCCCGGCGGCGGCGCCCAGTATCCAGGGATGGCAAGGTCGCTCTATCGCCAAGACGCGGCGTTCCGCGCGACCGTCGATGAGGGCCTCGGCTTTCTGCCCGCTGACGTCGCCAAAGAGGTTCGTGCCCTATGGCTCGAAGACGCGACGCCCGACGCGGCGCAGCGCTTTCTCAACCCGCCTGCAGCTTCCCGCCACTCTCATAACGGAAATCGCCATCGCGCAGCTTTGGATGAGCTGGGGCGTCAAGCCTGATGCGCTCATCGGTCATTCTATGGGTAGCTATGCGGCCGCTTGCGTCTCCGGCGTGTTGAGTTTCAAGAGTGCCGTTGAGCTCGTGCATCTGCGCGGCCGACTGTTCACCGAGATCCCGCCCGGCGGAATCCTCAGTGTCCCGCTCGCCGAAGAAGAGCTTCTTGCCCGCCTGCCGCCAGATATTGATGTCGCATCGGTCAATACACGGAGCTTTGTGTCTCAGCAACAACGAGATGCTTGACCGCTTTCGGCCGCTTTGGCCGCAGACGACATTGAGTGTATCCGCGTTCCCATCGATATTGCCGCCCACTCCTGGATGTTGAGCCCGTTCTCGGACGCTTCGAAGAGTATCTGAAGGGAGCACTCCTCGCGAAGCCAAAATTCCCGATTGTCTCGAACCTCACGGGCACATGGCTCACAGATGCGCAGGCCGAGATGCCGGATATTGGCGGGCGCATCTGCGGACGAGAGTAAAGTCTGCTGAAGGAATGAGGGTCTTATCGGAAGATCCGGCGCCGATCTACATCGAAGTCGGACCCGGTCGCACCATGTCGTCTCTCGTCAAGGCGCAAGGGTCGATCACCGCCAACCAGGTCATCAACAGCCTGCCGCACGCCGACGAAGCTGGCGACGACCGGCGCTATTTCATGGGCGCCGTCGGTCGCGCCTGGGCAACGGGACTTTCAGTGCCGTTGGAACGACTTTGGACCGGCATTGAGACGCGGCGCATCCCGCTGCCCACCTATCCGTTTCAGCACGACTTCTACTGGATTGCTCCGAACGCGGCACCGCGATCTGCCGGCACGCTCAAGCATAGGTGCGCTGATGGCGAAAAT
>CAWEBX010000005.1:0-53472 GCA_963807355.1 uncultured archaeon | reverse complement strand
GAACTCCAACGAAACAGAACCGGGATTCAAGTACATGTCCTCCGATTCGTTCCGAAGGATCCCCATGCGAACAGGAGCTTCGCGCTGGCTCAACGATCCCTCGCCAGCTTTCGCTTTCCCCACTTATGTCTCTTCTTGCCTTCAGGGTTGCCGATCGGCGGCGGGGTGTCGCCGTACACGGCCCGATAGAAGTTAATCCACCCTCGCGGCGCGCTGCCACGGCTCGGTGTCGCGGACCCTCGTCGGTCGACTGATCGCATACTCCCGCCGCTTGGCCGATGGTCCGTATCGTACTGCAGTCCGGCATCGTGATCGGATCCTGAAAGCGCCGGGACCGGTCGGTTCATGTGATCCACCGGCCGGCTGCCGCCGCTTGTAGATCAGGTTCTCCTCGAACTGTCCTGGCGGCAGGCCATCTTCCATTTCTCAAAGGTTTCCCGAAACAGCTTTTTGGCCTGATCGAAGTTGCGCGCCTCACCGCATGGCGGCCGTCCTCCGTGGCTCATCACGGGCATCGTATCTAATTCCCATGCCCAGAATTCGCGGTGCTCGACATGGTGATTCCGCTTGGAAATCGAGCCGATTTCCACGCCGTCGTATTTCACGCGGTAGGATGGCGGATCGTCATTGGCGCGGCGCAGGGTGAGGGGCATTGCCGGAAATCTAGAATAGCCGGCGCAGGATGCTAGTCCTTCTTCACCGGCCTTCGTTTCGATCCACGCTCCTTCACGAAGCCAAGACGGGGGTCGTTGAGGATTTTAGAGGGGGTTCACTGATTATTCAATTCTTTCAATGAATTAATCATAGCGCGATGATCTACTACTTCATCCGGCGTCATCTTCTGAAAATCCTCTTCAGAATAAGCCGGATCTGCTCGAATAATAAATTCCTCTTCATTAAACCTTCCGGATACCAGCCGCGATCCGTCATCAAACCAGTATGACGTGAGTTCACCAAACGTTTGGGTGGCGATCCGCCCCCAATCGCCACGAGCCAATTCGTCCTGCACTTCTTCGATCGCGACTGCGCCGCCTCCTGCTTGTTTTTCTGTGAGAAAATCTTGCGCCTTTCCCATGTTCTCTCACTCCGTGCCCGGTTCAGTTTTATTCAGCCCCGCTTCGTCGGTTGCCTCGCCAGCCTCACGCGCGAGCCGCTCCGCCCTTAGGCGCTCGCGATTTCTGGCGAATTCCTCTGCTGCTTTCGCATGCTCAGCCATTGCCACCCGTGCTTCGGCCTCCCGGAGCTCTTGACGAGCTTGCTTCTCCTCTTTCGAAGGGAGCTTACGTCGTTCGAACTTGTCGGGCGGCTTCATTTCATTTGCCCTTCCTGAGCCCGATCTCCACTAGGCGGCGGATGGCTCCGGAGAGGATGCCCGCCTAACCACCTAAATGTTGCCATGTGAATTAATGATATATCAACCAAGTTGAAGCCGCTTCCAAGTTCTCTATTATGGTGCGTTGAAATCATTTGGGAGATGCAGATGTGGACCCCGGCATTCCTTGGCACAAAACCTTTTTTTGGGATTGTTGCCGCTCTGATCGTCTCAGGCGCAACTGGTTATGTGTACTACAATGGCGGTTTACCAAACGATTTGTTTGGCTCTTCCCCCGGGTGGGAGCCTGGCGGCATTCATGGAGCTCCGGGGCCTCTGATGGGGCGGCAGGGCTACCCCTGCTTGTCGCTTATGGCGTTTATCGACTGGTCCGACGTCGCAGAGGCTAACTAGACAACAAACCCCGCCGCAGCGGGGTTTTTCAATGCGGTCGCTAGGGCGCTTCCGCAATGTTAGCTAGATTGCGTCGACGCCTCACCAGTAGACGCCGTAACCGACGGCAAAAACCGGTAGGCCAGCCGCGCCGGCGATCGGTCCAGGCGCGCCGTGGACACCGCGTCCGGGCTTATTCTGGCCAGGAGCGTTTTCGCAGTTGCCTCCGCCATTACAGGCCATGGCAGGTGAGGCTACGATGACAGCGAAGGCTGCCGCCGATAAAGCAGCTCCATCTCCTTAGCGCGCTAAGGTCTCTTTTGCGAATCCGGATACGAGAGGACATGCCCGGCCGTGTGCCGGGCATAGTGGCTTGCGCCGCCGGATTTCCACCTGTGCGTAGGAAGGGAGCGGATCAATCTGGACAGGAGCCGAAGAAGAACTGGTGCCGAACAGCCGTCGATCCGATGTTCCGGTCAGCGGCGCACGCCCATACGGATCGGGTTATAGCCTTATTGATGACAGGCCTCCGAACGATGCGCTGGCGCCGGGAATGCCAGACGCCGCAATGGGTATGATAGTGCCGGACTTTGTCGTCCCCCTGCGGGATATTGGAGCGACGCTCGACGAATGCATACGAGGCGCCTTAACGAAAGCTGCGAGTTGAGCATGGAAGGAGGTTTCACGTTAGACAAGCCGTTCGCGCTGACCTGCCCGGAGTGTGGCGGTGCCCTGTTTCCTGCCGAGCGGGCGCCGGCGTTCCTGCAATGCAGGTGCCACATCGGCCACAAGTACATTTGGACCGCGATGCTTGAAGCCACCAGGCCCGCATCGAAGCGACGCTCGGCACGGCGATGGTGTTGATGAAGGAGCACGCCGAACTCTGCCGTCAGGTGCTCGAGCACAAGCAAGCCGAGCAGGAAGCGCTGGGAAGGATGGAAGCGGACGCTTTCCGAAGCCATAAAGGCGATGCTCGAGACACCCTGGGGGAGTTGACATGGCCGAGCTCCATAAAGGACGACTTACCGCGAGCTAAGTAGCGGCCTCGCATCGAGCTCGCCAAGATGGCGAAGGCAAGCTACATGCAGTCTGAAAGCTTGAGGCCATGGTGCGTCTAAGGCCGTTCTCTGATCCGCCGCGGAAGCCACACAAATTTAGCCACACCAGAACGACGCCGCGGTATGCGGCAGCCGTTTAGTTTGCAAGCGAAAGGCTAATCCGTGTGACAACCGCATCCCATTGACGCTCTTCGGCAGCGGGATAGTTGATCAAAACGCAGTTCATATATTCTTTGCCCCGGTTGCATCGATTGTACCAAATCCGATCCTTGCGAACGCTCGAAACCGCAAAAAAGCGAGGCGTCACTCTCTTATACTGGATGCCCCGAGGCGGGTGCATCTTGGCGAGAAAAGTCGCTGGCGAGTTGTTGTTAGGATTGGGAACTGATCGCACAGTCAAATCCGATTTACGATCTTTCGAGAGGAAGCGCCGTCCTAACCCGCCCGGCAATGGTCCTTCGTGCTCCGTAAAGATGGTTACAGGGACGTCGACGCTTACCCCAGTACTTGGGATTATATATCGGCGCCATTGCGTCCCTGCGACCGCGACTGCCGGCAAGAAGCTCAAGGCTATCGTAGCGAATACCCAGCGCGCGCGCATTGCATTCTCCTTATCGTGGAAAGACAAAAAGAACGGGCAATATTCGTTCCAGAAAACAATCCGCTTCTGCGCTCCTTGTCCTGCTTTGCTATGACAGCGCTGGCTCTCCGTCAGATGACGCCGCTTGAGGTTGTGGGAAATGACGAGGCCGAGAGGATCAGCGACCGCGCTGGTGAGCTTCATAAAGCAAGTTGAGCCGGCGACGTGCTGAAAGAGTTCAGCTTGCCTTGCGCTTCTTTGCTGCCGTCTTCTTGACTGACGTCTTCTTGGCAGGCGCCTTTGCCGCTTTCGGCGCCGAGCCAGGCTTCAGGCTTTGACGTAGCGCATCCATCAGGTCAACTACGTTACTGGCCTGGGGTCTTTTAGGGGCGGTAATTGAGAGGCCCTTTTGCTTCTGAGCAAGCAATTCATTCAAGGCGTTCTCATAGTTATCCTCGAACCGTTCCGGGTCGAAGTGGCCACTCTTCCGGTCGACGATGTGCTTAGCTAAATCGAGCATCTCTTTGGTGATCTTCACGTCCTTGATGTCGTCGAAATAATCGCCGCCTGTCGCACCTCGTAGGGATAGCGCAGCAGCATACCCATGAGGCCTTTGTCGCGGGCTTCCACGGCAATGATGTGCTCGCGGTTTGTCAGCACCACCCGCGCCAGCGCCACTTTGTCAGCCGCTTGGATAGTGTCGCGGATCACGGCGTAGGCATCGTGGCCGACCTTGCCATCCGGCACCAGATAATAGGGCCTGACGATGTAGAGGTCATCGATCTCGCTACGTGGAACAAATTGATCGATGTCGATCGTGCGCGTGGACTCAAGAGCAATATTCTCGAGCTCGTCTTTTGTGAATTGAGACAGCTATCGGTATCGATTTTGTAGCCCTTGACGATGTCTTCGTTTGCGACTTCCTCGCCGGTTTCGGCGTCCACTTTCACGTACCTCACCCGATGGCCGGTCTTTTTGTTGATCTGGTTGAACCTGACCTTTTCGGATTCGGACGTCGCGGGAAACAACGCAATCGGACATGTCACGAGGGACAGCCGCAGGAAACCCTTCCAATTGGCGCGAGGGGCCATGAACTCAAAACTCCTGCTGCAGGGAGCCTGAATATAGAGCCTGGCAGAAAGAAGGGGAGTCTGGAACAGATCAACAGTCAGGGCAAGTGTCGCCGAGCCCGTCCCTGATAGCATTCATCTCAGCGATGCAGGTGTGAGGAGTGGCACCGGTGAAAGGGTTTCGCCAAGCCTCTTCCCGGGCGCGGTTCCAAGCGTCGGGGTCGCCACGGTCGAGCCGATGCCCATGATCCCCACATTCGACCACTGCCCCGTGATCAACCAGTGTCCCCAGCGCCCAGCCATGCAGCGTGCGAAAGGCGGGCCGGGTACGATGTGAAACTGGCGGAGTGATCTTGTGCTGCCGTGCAATGCTCATAGTTCGCCTCGAATCATTTCGAGACCAATATTACCACGGAGGCGACAGCGGTCCTCGGTCCAGCCGATACGGCGCTCCTCACGGTGCTGTGAACTACCGCATCATAATTGATTCGCTGTTGGGTCTTTTTGAGGTTCATTCTCCTGACATCACCGCGCTGTAATGAACGACGGTGATGAGAACGCCACTGCGCTTACGCCTTGCCCCAAAAAGAAAGTGTCATGCAGGCGCTGCGAAGTTTCAAATTGACGGAATATTCCCGGCCTACCGAGTTTAACTCGGACGCGCGCCAACAGGCTCCCGGCATGCCGGACGGCCCCCGAGCGAGACGAGTTGCTGGAGAAAATACGCCAGGCTGAGGTTGACGCTAAGATTGAAGCTTGGGCGAACTCGCGGGGATTTCAGCCGCCGAAATAGTGAGACGTTACGAAAGCCGGCACGCTTTACGCGCAGCGTCCTGCGTTGGCGCGCATGCCTAGCCTCTTCATTTATGCAATTGCCTCGGCCTGCTGGTGCTGATCGCCCTTTTGACGTGACTGTTCTTCGTTCCGGCGGGCGTCTGAAGACTGCGACGACGAAGCATCCCTCCAGAAAAGGCCCGCCGGATGGATGTCACAGCGGGCCTGATCGGGAGCGGGGATCATGAGGATTGTGGGTCCACCCGTTCCGGTTGACAATGACAGTCTTCGAAAGTCGTTCCTCAAAGAAAGAAGCAGGCGATAGCGATCCCTTGACTCGTGAAGGGGGCTCACTAGCTGCGGAAGCATCTCAACAACGAAAGGAGGTGGCCAGTGTCTAAACAAGAGCGCTGTCACCTCGCTGAGGCCGCCCGGTAAAGCTTTTGATCTTCGGACAAGGGTGGTCCTCCCGCCTGGTTCAGCGAGCGCTCGACTGCGCGCGCTTGTTAATCCGAGGCTATCGCCCCTGCTCCTCGCGCTCTCGGCGTACTGCGGCCGAGGTGGGCAGCAACATCACCATCATCATCAACGGCGTGCTGCAACCTAAATTATAATTGCCGCTTAACTATCTCCTAGGCTGCGCGCACTTCTTGGGCGTCAGGGTCGTCTGAAATGGTCCGCCGTTCCCTTCTCGTTGGCTTGCGCAGCCCGCCCCGCTTCTTGCTGTCGAACACGCCGAACTGGCCGCAAGCGGTGCATAGGGCGATGGTACCGTTTCTTCGGAACGAAAGTCAGGCTGCGACAGTGCGGTGTTGGCGTCGTGGTGTTGGCCGCAGAATGGACAGACCGTGTCAAAGGTCATTGCCGCTTGGCCGCCTTCCACGCGGTCAATGCGCCTTGCGCAAGAGAGCTGCGTGAAATTCTGCGCTGCTCCTTCTTTGTCGGCTCGCGTAAGCCGCCTATGGCCGTGCTGTCGAAGCGCAGAACTGACCGTAGCATAAGCATAGCGTCAGGTCGCCATCTTGAGGACAGATGCTCCTTCCGCGACTTTCTTAGTTCTATCGTGGGTCTGCCTGCAGACCGGGCATGTCGTATCAATGGGTGTGCCCCTCATGCGTCACAACCTGCAGCTTCAGGTTTCGTCCGCGGTTGATCACCATCGACGCTTCGCGCCATATTCATTAAGGGCGGTGGCCCTCCATCGTTCCTTTCGTATTTTTATGCCACTCGCCGTCGCTGACAAAAACAATTGCGAGACCGGTTTGCAGGGCACGAAAATGCGTTGGATGAAATTAAAGAGTATTGCAAACAGAACGGCGTACACCACGTGTTTATGAATTGGTGCTAGCGCGGTACGGGGGATATCGCGGTATGTCGGTTGCGAGTAACAACCCAGATATTATCAGTCATTCAATAGGCAATAGGTCAGGACGTCCGGGCCACTTTTTCGTCGTTCTTCGGTCGCTGCGCATGCGCCTCGCCGGCTGCCTTCTCGATCTCTGAGTTAAGCTCTGCGCCCATGATGATAACGGTGGCGGATAACCACATCCATGTCATCAGGCCTATTACCGCTCCCAAGGATCCATACGTGGCGTTGTAGCTGCCGAAGTTGGCTGCATACAATGAAAACAGCGCTGAAGCGACAAGCCACAACAGCGAAGCTGCTGCGCTGCCCCAGGTGATCCAGTGCCATTTGGGGTTCAATGAATCCGTCGGGCCAAAACGGTAAAGCAGGGCAAGTGCCAGCGCGACGAGAAGCCATACGAGCGGCCATCTGCTATACGTGAGAAACGGGGTAGCAACCGCGTCTAGGCCGAGCGTGTGTATTGAAATGGGCACTACGACGATCGCGAGAAGGGCGATCACCGCGAAGAGAATTGCGGCCAGAGTAAAGGCAAGAGAGATCAGGTTCAGCTTGAAGAACCCGCGTTCCTCCTTTGCGCCATAGGCGACGTTGATGGCATCGAAGACGGCCTTGATGCCGGCGTTGGCGCCCCAGATCGCTACGGCAAGGCTTATGATGAAGCTGAGGCCCAGCGCCCCACTACCGGCGGCCGCCACCCTTGCAACCTGCTCGCCAATTACCTCAACAGCTCCACCCGGCAGGAAGCTTGAGAGCCGATCAAGGTTGTCGCGGATTGTACCACTGTCCGCAATCAAACCGTACAGGGAGACGACGGCGCCAATCGCCGGAAACACAGAGAGCAAACCATAAAAAGTGACGCCGGCAGCGACTGCCAGGACGCGATCTTCATCAAGGCTGCGATACATCCCGTACAGGATATCTTTCCAGCCGGCCGGGGGATTTCGTGCATGCTCCGGGTTGACACTCATAAGGCGAAGACGCGGGGCCGAGCGGGAGGTTCCTACCCTAGCGATGGACTTCAGCAAAGGCCCCAAAGAAAGGTAGGGCAGATCGATCAAGATGTGTCAAAGGGCGTTGATGCGCTCGAGCGCCGGCCACAGCCCAGGCACCAGCTCGTTGGCGCAACGGCAAGCACGCTGCGCAGTAGAAGATGACGTTGCGCGACTATGCGGCCCCGATCCGCGGGCTTCCCGTATCCCAGATCACGACCGATGATGTACTTTCGGTTCCGAAGCCGCTCTGGAACCAAAAGCCCGAAACGGTCTGGCGAAGTATTGGGGTGCTCGGTGGAATGAGATTGATCTTGAGCGTGCAGTGTGGACCATCCCCGCCGGGCCTATGGAAGCGGGCCGAGAGCATCGGATACCCTTTACCGAAAGATGCATCAGAACTTGTCAGGACGCTTCAAGAGGTTCGTGTGAGCGATTTCATCTTTACCGGCCAGAAGCCGGGCAGGCCGTTGTCAGCGATGGCGCTGGAAATGGTGCTCCGTCGTAATGAGAACAGCAGCGCGACGGTGCACGGCTTTTGGTCGGCGTTTCGCGACTGGTCGGCCCAATTGCACCAACTTCGCCAACGAGGTTTGTGAAGCGGCGCTCGCCCACGTGATAGAGAACAAGGTCGAAGCGGCGCATCGGCGCGGCGATCTGTTCGATAAGCGCCGAATGCTTATGGAATCTTGGGCCGCTTATTGTGCCGCGCCTAAGGCCGGACGGGTCTTAGCATTCTCTCGCTAGACCTAGGGAATCTCGAGGTTGGCTTCGCCCCGTCGCTTGGGTTTTCATCCCCTGTGTCAATACCGCGATACAAACGAGCGCTCAGTAGAGGGGGAGGAGCGTCAACCGCCGCGGTTGACCGACCACGACGCTCGATTACGATGATCCGGCATTCGATTTCGACGAGCGGGTCGATTTCGATGACCAGCGCCAACAGCGATGCTGAGGGGGAAGAACAAGCTCTAACGCTCGACGCGATCTGCGTCCAAGTTCGCCAAGCTGGATTTGCCAACGCGGAAGAACGTGCTCGGCCGATCCTGCCGGAACGAGGTCTGGTCATGCTGTTTGCAGGCCGAGGCATCGGCAAAACCCACGTGCGGTATCGCTGACGCGATAAGCTGGCGGGGCGAGTTCCTGCGCGGGCGAGCGGCTGCGGACGGTAGCGTAAATTACCGGATTTCCTTGGATTGAGCCGGCGTGAGTTCGACCGCTATTTGGTGCCGTGCTCCCAATGAGCCGTCACCTCCGCCCCCGATTTGGTCAGATGCACATGCTGGTCGATATGATCGATCCAAGCGATCGGAATGAAATGGTGATGCTCGCCATTTGGCGAACTCTGTTTCGTCAGCTTGATCTTGTCGGCTCCTTCGAGATGGTCAACCTTGCCGACCGTCTTCCTGTCCGACGAAATCCCGTCCATGTGCTCTCTGATTTTCGACGTATCGTGCATGATGGACCTCTTCATATTCGAATTCGCAAGCGCCCGACGGTCTCGTTCGGCTGGCGTTATGCTTTCAGTGGCGGCCTCATAAAAAACGCAAGACATGCCCGAATTTTCCCGCTGAAATTTCAGACGAACGGAGAGATTCGCACGAACGAGTTAGGCAACTTCCAGCAGATTCTATGACCGATACCCTCCGATGCCGGCATCGGCCGGCCAGTGGACATAACATTGGTCTGCCGTGGGCATATCGATGCTGTCTCCTTGCACTTTTTGGCTGCGCAAGAGAACTAAAGGCCTGAGCATCGGAATCTTTATCGCCGAGGAGGTCCAGCCCACGGTTGCCATGAATTCGAATGCCTCGATCTCGTCTTTCACCGGCCTGCCAGCTTCCGTGATGGTGCCATGGGCGCGCGAGCGGGGAATGGGGTCAATCGCGCCTAGAATGCTCCGTCAAGTGGTATTGGATTCGTATCCAGCCGTCGAACGGATGGACGCCGTTATCACAAGAAGCAGAAGCTAACTGCCAGGTGCTTTCGGACTTGTCAGAACCGCAGTATTCCGAACATGAAAAGCAGCGCCACCGTGACCGCCGCCGAAAGTAGTAGTGACCCAAGACAACCCAGCCGGTTCGAGAAGAAGAAAAACATGTTGCGCCTTCATCGCCCGGGCCGGAGCACGACCTTGATCACGCCGTCCTCCTTGTCGCGGAATTTCTTGTACATCGCCGGCGCGTCCTCGAGGCTGGCCGGATGCGTGACGACGAAACTCGGATCAATCTTCCTCTCTTCGATGAGCTTCAGCAGGGGTCTGGTATAGGCCTGCACATGGGTCTGGCCGGTCTTGATGGTAAGGCCCTTGTTCATTGCCGCGCCGATGGGGATATTATCGCCCATGCCCACATAGACGCCGGGTATCGAAACCGTGCCAGCCTTACGGCAGCACATGATGGCCTGGCGCAGCACATGGACCCGGTCGGTGGCCAGAAACGCCGCGGCTTTAACCCGGTCCATTACGGCGTCGGCGGTCCCGTGGCCGGATGCCTCGCAGCCCACCGCGTCAATGCAGCTATCGGGGCCACGCTTGTCGGTTCGCTTCATCAACTCGTCGTAGACGTCCGTCTTGGAAAAATCGATGGTCTCGGCGCCGCCGGATTCTGCCATCGCCAGCCGTTCGGGTACCTCATCGATCGCGATCACACGGCCCGCGCCGAGTAGGAATGCCGAGCGAATCGCGAATTGGCCGACGGGTCCGCAGCCCCAGATCGCCACGGTGTCTCTGGTTTCAATCTGGGCATTGACGGCGGCCATGTAGCCGGTCGGAAAGATGTCCGAAAGAAACAGGGCCTGCTCGTCAGTAACATTGTCGGGAATCTTGATCGGTCCGATATCGGCCATCGGCACGCGGAGATACTCCGCCTGGCCACCGGAATAGCCGCCCAGCATGTGGCTGAATCCGAACAGGCCAGCGGGCGAGTGCCCCATCGCCTTAGCAGCCAGCTCGGCATTGGGGTTGGTGCGGTCGCAGCACGAAAAGAGACCCTTTTGGCAGAACCAGCATTGACCGCAGCTAATGGTGAAGGGCACCACAATCCGGTCACCGATCTTGAGATTAGTGACTTCGGACCCGAGCTCGATGACCTCGCCCATGTTCTCATGACCGAGGATGTCGCCGCTCTCCATCGTGGGCTGGTAACCGTCAAGGAGATGCAGGTCGGAACCGCAAATCGCGCAGGCCGTGATCTTTATAACCGCATCGCGTGGATGCTGAATTTTCGGATCCGGAACAGTGTCGACCCGGACATCGCCTTTTCCGTGCCAGCACAGTGCGCGCATGATTTTTTTCTCCAAGTACCCGCGCCAACCCGGCAAGATCGTAAACCTGGGCGGCGGAACGCAAACCCCGAATACCGCACCATGACGAAGCCGCCAGCCCCACTACGGGCCGCTGACGTCTTCGTCGGCACTTAACAGCGAGGCCTACGGCAGAATCTGGTTGGTTCTGATCTTGATATTCTCGTCGCCGCCGTACTCTACCTTCTGTCGAGCTCTTTGCGCTTCTCGTCGGTCAGCTCCTGCATCGTCTTGCCGGTCTTCTTCTTCGCGTCACCGTGGAGCGCTCCGCCCGAAAATGCCGACTCCAGTTGCGTCTGACATGCTCGCTCTCCTTTTTATACTGCTGGAGTAGCATAACGGGCGCGCCGCTCAGGCGTTCCGCGAAACGAACGTGTGCAACGGAACGGAACGATTTGGAAGCGCCGCGGTTCATTCGCCCCGTCATCAGGGGAGCCGCATGCCATATCTGCTCCCATGCCCTAGGTCGCCGCGCTACAGGACGCGCTCGATATCGCGATGGATCATCTCGAACGCAATGGTCAGGCGTTTCCGCTCACACCGAACGCTTCTGCGGCGAAGTCATTTACCAGGAGTGGTCGACCGGAAGGCGCCATCCCGTCTGGCTCGCCAACAGGGCGATCGGCGCCTTCGAGCACGCACTGGTTCCGCATCCTGCACGAGTCCGTCACGGCGTCGGAGGCCAAAGGCTGACTGCAGTTCTGAAACTTTGCCTTCGCCCGCGAATTATCCGGCGGATGAAACGAGGAGAATTGGATGTCGAATCCGAATGACAAGGTAGATCACAGCTCGAAGGCCCCACTGAAGTCGGACATGAAGGCCGGCCTGCAGCCCAACCAGCAGCCCGGCGTGAAGATTCCGAAGAAGGACGAGAAGGACGAAAAGAACAAGGACGAGCGCCCCGCAGGCACCCAAGACCAGGGCGAGAGCTACAGCTGATTGATGCGCGGACCAATTGACCGCCAGCTGTCGGTGGGCGTCGAACACCATCTCCTGCGTCTCGCGTGGATAGGCGCGAGCGAACAGCATCCGGCTGTGACAGAGCCGGACATGAGCGACCTTCACGATCACCGTCACGCCATGCAGCAGGACAACCTCATGGCTCCAGTCGAACTGGTAGGCTTCTCCCGGTGCAAAGCTCAGCGGGACATGGGCCGCCGCCGTTGATTTTCCGCGCTCCTGGCTCCACCGTCTGGCGTAACGTCGCACAGCATCGTAGCCGCCGTCATAGCCGCGCCCGCGAAGCTCTTCGAAGACCCGGATCAGCGTCAGCTGTTCGCGAGCGGACTTCGCCGCGTTCGACGCCAGCAATCCGTCGAGATCAGCGGCCCATCGCCCCAGCTTCGGCCGCGGCTGCACCGCACGTTCGTACTCGAAATGTGAAGAAGCAGGGCAAGGTTTGCGGCGACGCTCCATGGCGTGTCAAGACGGCCCAGAGATCGGCTCATGCCAAAGAACATCATGACGATCATGGCGCCGACGCCGACGATGAACAACGCGTGGCATACGACCCATAGGCTACCGCAACACCAAAGGGGCGCCAGACCGGACCTGAGTCTGTCGCATCAGTACGGATCACTCGCATCGGAACCATTGATGTTTGAGAGAAACACAGCGGCAATCATGACGAGGCTGACACCCGAATATGTCGCTGCCGTGGATGCGCTCGGCGCCAAGGGACCATCATCGGCAGCAAGTCGATGGGGAGCCGCATGGCAAGCAGGTCGCTGAGCAGCTTTTCGCCTCCGGTAGGATCTGCGGTCTGCTCTGCCTTAGTGATTTATTATCCGCCGGTAAACGACGGACCGTTTCATAGCGTTTTTTCAGACGCGAAAGATGCTCGCGCAGTTGAACGGCGAGCTCGCCCCCCCTAAAATAGCAGCCTTGGAACCAGCAACCCGGTTTTGCGTTTGTGGGAAATCCAGAAACAAAACCGGAGAAGTGGAATGGGCATTTTCTCGAAAGACATCAAAACCATGGATGACCTGTTCCTGCACGGCTTGCAGGACATTTATTATGCGGAGCACCAAATCACAAAGGCTCTGCCGAAAATGATTGACCTGGCAACTAACCGTGACCTCGCGACAGGTCTCAAGAACCATCTCGAGGAGACCAACAAGCAGATTGAGCGGCTGAACCAGGTGTTCACCAAACTGGGCGAGACTCCTAAGGGCACGAATTGCCCGGCGATCGACGGTATCCTCAAGGAGGGCGATGAGATCACGGGAGACATCGCCGACAAGGCGGTGCTCGACGCCGCAATCGTCACGAGCTGTCAGGCCGTTGAGCATTACGAGATCAACCGGTACGGCACCCTGATCGCTTGGGCTGAGTCGCTCGGTCACGACGAAGTTGTCCGCTTTCTCACCACTAGCCTGAATGAGGAAAAGGCGGCAAACACGAAGCTCAATGCGGTCGCCCTGCGCAAGGGCGTTAACGCAAAGGCATCCGCTGCATAATCCTGCCTCTCAGCGTCGACGAAGGGCTCCCGACAGGGGGCTCTTTTTCGTTGGTGTACTTGGGGTCGGACACGGTCTACTGTTAACCGCCCGTCGTACTGGGACGTCGCTGCCGAGAGCAGCCGCTAGGGTTCCGGTTTGGGTGAGTCGTCGCTCCATCGGCATGCGGAACCTGAACCAACCAAAGCCGGGCTGTGGGACGAAAATGACTGAGGCCCCCAAAGAGCAAAGTACCGCCCCGGAGGGGACGCTCCGGCTCGCCGATTTTATTCGGCAAAACGTCGAAGGAATTGTCGCTGAGTGGATTACGTTCGCGCAAACGCGAACGCCGGCGAGCGACAACATGTCCGACCTCGCGCTCAAAGATCACATTGTGGAAATCTTGACGTTTGTTGCGGATGACATCGAAACCAGTCAGACGGCAAGAGAACAGTTTGCAAAATCCAAGGGCCTTGGTTCACCGGACTCGCCGTTTATAAAAAGCGCGGCCGAAGTGCATGCCGCGCTTCGTCTTGGGGACGGATTCGATATCGACCAGATGGTGTCTGAGTACAGAGCTCTGCGCGCTAGCGTGACAAAACAGTGGGTGTCGCGGACAAAGGTCTTGGCCGATACCGACCTTGATGATTTGACGCGCTTCAACGAGGCGATCGATCAGGCGATGACGGAGTCGATCGCGGAGTATACGAAGACGATCACACACTCCCGCAATCTTTTTCTCGGCATGCTCGGACACGATTTGCGCAATCCCATAGGAGCGGCCCAGATGGCTGCGCAGATGATGGTCAGAACCTCGCAGGTAGAAACAAAGCATTCGCTACTCGCCGTTCAGATTGTCAATTCGACTGAGCGGTCAATAAAAATTCTGGATGACCTTCTGGACATTACGCGCTCGTCCTTTGGGACTGAGATGCCGGTCGACAAAAAGCCAATGAAGTTGGCCGAGTTGGGCTCACTAATTGTCGCCGAAATGCAGACCATCGCAGACCAGCGACCGATTAAATTCACGGTTACTGGCGACACCAATGGTGAATGGGACGGGGCGCGGCTTGGTCAGGTGTTTTCCAATCTCATTGGCAATGCAATCCAGTACAGCGCGGATGGGACAGAAGTACACGTTAGCATCGAGGACCACGAAGATCAGGTGGTGTTTTCAGTTCGAAATGGTGGCGAACCAATCTCCGCCGAAAAGCTGAAGTTGATATTCGATCCTATGAAGCGCGGCACCGCTTCGAACAATGAGCAAAGCACCAATCTTGGCCTTGGTCTTTACATCGCAAAGAAGATCATCGCTGCCCATGGCGGCGAGATAGGAGTTACGTCAAACACAGCGATGGGGACTGTGTTCACGGTCCATTTGCCGCGAACTTAAGGGAACTGTCGGATGCTTTCGATGCGGTTGCGCAGTGTGACTGACGCGCGAACCGACCGCGAAATTGTTCCAGAAGGCGAGGTTCTCTATCGTGGTCGCAAACCCGATTCAATTATTTTGCACCAGCGCGGGGATTGCGACGCCAACAGTGAGGCAGATGCAAGCTCGGACGCGGCGATCGCTTCAAGCGGGATTAGATCAGGCATCCACAATATCAGCCGAGGCGACAACTCTGGTCGCAACCCACGTCACCGCCTCATCTTTCACTTTCCTGGTGAACGGAGACTTCGACGTTTTTAGCTTGACGAGCTTGCCGTGAAGAACTTTCATTGTCTCATGACTGAAGCCGGTGCGACATGGCCGATATAGCGCACTCATCGCACTCGCGCAGGCTTGCGAACTCCGAGAGTTGCTTCCCAAATTAAATTGGCTGCCGAGGCCAGGTTGTGCCGCTGGCTACTTCGCGCGCGCGATCTATCGGGAAGCGATCACCTGCCGTTTACTCAAGAATTTTTAGCTGACATGCTTGGTGTCCGGCGGACGAGTGTGCGACCGTCGCGCATACGCTTCAACAAGCTGGAATGATAAAGTACACGCGCGGAAAAATACAAAACCTGGACGTTGAAGGTCTAAAATAGAGCGCCTGTGAGTGTTACGAAACGGTCAAAGAACAGTACGCCCAACTGCTAGGCCCATCACGCGGTCCGCAATAAATGACCATCGTGGCCGATACGTTGCAGGAAGCGGTTCACGCGGCAAAATCAAATCCTGAAGCCGGAGGACGTTATCCCGAGTGACGTTGCAGCGTGCCTCTACGGCCTCAAAAACGCGGTCTGAAAGTGTCGCGGGTTCGAGGGGGGAGGGGAGAGCTTGGCGCATCGCATGAGGGGCTTCCTTGGCTCAGGAGCCAACGTGGCGCAACTATTTTCGAGTGCCGTTAAGAGGTTCCTGAGCTCACCGGGTACGTCATGGTGCCAATGGCATGCTCGAACGAGCGAAGTAGGGAGGGCTAGATGGACGACAAAGCCAACCAGTTTGACAAGGCCGACTCCGCTGTCGCGCGGGTGGTCGACGCTTTCATGACCCAAATCGAGTTGATGTTTAGGAAATTGGAGCCGGTTTATGCAACGTACATCCTCGAGCGTTTGCTGCTGATACTGTGTCACCGGATGACCAAGCTGCTCGATGATCCCCGTTTCGCAGAGCACATGGGACCGGCGACGATGAAGCTGTCCAATGCGATGGCAGACTACCGGGATTCCAGATGTGTGGATCGTGGCTGACGCAGGGCGGTCTTACAGCGGCATGCTCGAACGCGCGAAGTAGGGGGGGCCGATTTCGTGGCCCGGAGCGCGCCGGCCGGGAGCAAAAACGCTATGGTGGATTTGAAAGAAGATTTCGAATTAGCCGCTGAATGGCGGCGAGCGGTAGCAGTCGAGCCTCCCAGTGACAGTCGAAATCTGAAAGCCGCCGCGATGCTGGACGAGTTGGCTGAAACGGTCGCCGCCATCAATCCAAATGTGCTCGCAACTTACCAAGAAATTTTTGAAGGGGGGCCAGGTGACGACAGCGGTTTTCACGCCCTTGAGGATAAAAGGGAAATGATGAACCGAATCGGTTTTCATTATTTTCCGGCCACGGCCGAAGAGTTTTGTCGGAATCTCATTTCAAGACACACAGGCGGCCGCTGACGAAACGGCGAAATCCGCCGCTCGCAGGTTGGCACCGGCAGGGTTCGCTCGGAACCGCTGCCACAAACGGAAAGTAACTCGGGGAGCTTGCCAAGGCGTCCTTATTCTGTATGTCAAAAGCGAGGGGCAAAGCTCGGCCAGCAAAGGGAAAAAAGTTGAAGCAGTCGCCTATCTCCGCACCTCAGCGGCGGCAAATGTCGGCGCCGATAAGGATAGCGACAAGCGACAGCGGGCCGCTATTGAGGGTTACGCCAAGCGGGCAGGGTACGTCCTTATCAACGAGTTCAACGATGCCGCTGTGAGTGGCGCGGACCCGATTGAGACCCGCCCCGGCTTTGCGGCCCTGATGGACGGCATCGAGGGCAACGGCGTCCGGACAGTCATTGTTGAGGATGCGTCCCGCTTCGCCCACGAGCTGGTGACGCAGGAGCTAGGCATCCTGGCGCTGATCAAGCGCGGCGTCCGCGTTCTCACTGCCAGCGGCGACGACCTGACCGACAGTAACGACCCTTCGCGCAAGATGATGCGGCAGATCGCCGGCTCGTTCGCTGAGTACGAAAAGGCCAGGCTCGTTGCAAAGCTCAAGGCAGCGCGCGAACGCAAGCGGCTCACCACGGGCAAGTGCGAGGGCCGCAAGAGCCATGCTGAGATCAATCCGGAGATGGTGCAGATCGCTAAGGGACTGCGTCGGCGCAAGCGTGCCAACTCACTGCGGGCCATCGCTGCCGATCTGGCCGCCCGCGGGTATGTCAATGTCAACGGAAGAGCGTTCTCAGCGGCGTCAGTGGCCTCAATGCTAGGCGCCTGAGGCTTGTTGTTTTTGAGAGAGTGGCGGCACCGTTACGCTGCGTGCCTTCATACAGTCGCGTTCGGAGAAAGCCGCATTAACCAGATTATCTCTATCGTCCCAATGCGCGTCTCCAGCATTCCATCTGCCGAGCCGCAAGAATTGTCAGCTCAAACAGGCAGGCGCGGCTGGTGATGCCATCGCCGGAGATGTGTGGCGGCAAACTAAGCGTCACAACCCGTCTCAATTTACCGAAAGTGGGCGGGTTTCAGATTTCTGAACCGCCGCGCCTTCGAGCTGCAGGGCTAGTGATTGTGGCCATTCCACTTAGATAAGAGGCAATGAGATCGCTGCCGGATAGATAGAAGCCCTTGAGCAAGTACAGCACAGACAACCGGGACGAGCGAAGGGGAGCCTGCAATGACGGATGCGGAGCGCCAGCGGAAACGCCGCGAGCGTCTGCGCCAAGGCACCCCGCCTAATCGCGGCGCCATCAGAGTGACGAGCTGTGCGGACCGCCAGCGCGACGAGATCTGGCGTCTGGAGCGGGAACTGGCGGAGGAGGCCTCTCAGCGGGCCGCCAAGGGCTCGGCAGAGGCGTCGCAGGCGCTGGCCTACGCGAAAGCCGAGATAAAGCGGCTGACACAGGAACTCCGCATCGCCCGAACCGAGATTTTGTTGCGCAGCGACGAGATCGAGAAGCTGAAGGCGAAGATCGTTAAGACGGTACCGCTCGATCCGGACAGCGAGGCGGCTCGCCGGATCGATGAGCTTGAGAAAAAGATGAAGACGCTAGTGCCCGCGGAGGTGAAGACCAAGATTGCGAAGGCGCTGACAGAGCAGACGACGAGCCCGCAGAACCGGCTCGACGCGCTTCAGGCATGGAACGGGCTAGGCCTCAACAACATCGGGAAGTAAAATGAACTGACCCTAATCGACCTGTTGAGCTGGTTCCGGGATCGAGGTTAGACGCGATTTCCGGACCCAACTAGGCTCAGCGATCATGTCCGAACTTGCCATCACCGCCTTTGCCACTCTGTTCGTGGCTATTGGGCCGATCGATACGGCAATCCTATTCGGCGGCCTGACCGCAGGGGTTCACCGGCCGGAGCGGTTTCGATTGGCTGGCAAGCCGTCATGGTCGCGGGGGTCGTTCTGCTGGGGTTTGCACTGTTCGGCAATCAAGTCTTTGCCGCGCTACGGGTCTCGCTAGATGCTTTTCGAGTCGCGGGAGGAATTCTGCTGTTGTTGCAGGCCATTCAAATGATCTTTGCCCATCCAGCCGGCCTTAGCTCGTTGACCGACTTGGAAAGACGTGAGGCTATGGGCCCTGGCGACATCGCAATTTTCCCACTGGCGTTTCCGGTTATCGCAGGACCGGCCGGCCTGACGGCTGTCGTCCTGCTGATGGGCCAAGCCGACGGCGATCCACTCGGTTCGATGATTGTGCTTGGAGCGATGTTACTGTGTCTCTTTCTCACCTATTTGTGCATGATATTCACAGATGTCTTGCACCGTATGCTCAAAGCAACCGGCTCAAACGTCGTTGCCCGGCTTGCAGGCGTAGTTTTGGCGGCCTTGGCTGTTCAATTCATATTCGATGGTATTCGCGGCGCTCGGCTCCTCGGTTAACAGCTCATCCCCGAGCAACGCCCTTTGCGGCAGTTCGAAAATATTCCAGATCCGGCGCGCGTTGCTACAGGACTGTGCCGGGCAAATCCTTTGGATCTTAACCCCTCCTCGCGGTAGCGGCGCCCGTTTAGGAATCGGGCGCCGCTAGCAGGTCAACTCTTGCCGTTAATTGCAATGCGTCGCACTTTTTCCTTGGATTCGCGCGATTTCGGCACCGTCACCGTCAGTACGCCATTGTTGAACGACGCCGAGGCATTCTCATCCTCGACACCCTCAAGCGGTATTCGGCGTTCGAAGCGGCCATAATAACGCTCACTGAAGCGGCGAGCCTTGTCTTCCGTTTCCGATTTCTTTTCGCCAGAGATCAAAAGCATACCGTTCGCGATTTCCAAGCTGACGTCCTTTTCCTCCAGGCCCGGCAGTTCGGCCGTAACGCGGATGTCCGTCTCCGTTTCGTCAATGTCGATCTTCGGCCAGCTGAGGCTAGGAAGTCGCCGAACGGTTGCCTATCGAACCCGCGGAATACGTCATCGAATATCCGGTTCATCTCGCGATGCAGAGCAAGGACAGGATGGACGTCGTTGCCGCGCTGCGTAGTCATCTCGCGGCTTCTGTTATTCCAGGGGATGAGGTCACTGATTGCCATGGTTGCTACTCCTCAACAGGCGGCTCACGCCAGCGGTCTCGGCGAAGGCCGGTTTAGTTGATTGTTGAAGCGATCTGCGGTCAGGCGGCTTTGCCGTCGAGCTGATGGACGTTCGACGGGGTCGCTCCATTGATCGCGATCCGGCGCGGCTTCATGGCCTCTGGAACTTCGCGAGCTAGTTCAATGCGAAGCAAACCATTTTCAAACGTCGCGTTCTTGACCTGAACATAATCGGCCAGGTTGAACTGACGCTTGAAGTGGCGCCCGGAAATACCCCGATAGAGATATTCGCGCTGCTCTTTCTCGGCCTTTTGACCCTCGATCGTCAGAACATTCTGCTCTGCCGTGACGGCAATGTCGTCGGGACCGAAGCCCGCGACCGCAAGTGAAATCTGGTAGCTGTCGTCGCCGAGCCGTTCGATATTGTAAGGCGGGTAATTGTTGTCACTACCAGCTCGTTGGGCCGCATCGACCATGTCGAGGAAGCGGTCAAAGCCGATGGTTGACCTCCAAAGGTGGGTGTAATCGAAAGTAGTGGTCCTCATAACCAAATCCTCCATAGAGCAAGTTGGGTACGAGCAGGCTTCCGGACACCAGCCGGCGCCCGCATCTCCGAGCCCCAAGGGCGCTCGAAACCGCATATTGCGGCAGCCAAAAAATTAGGAAAAACCCAAAAAGTTTCAAGCGGCCCCACAAAAATTACAGGGACCCGGTTTACTCGCAGCTCCATAATCAAATCGCGGCAATCATTGTTGGGTTCTCTCCTCCATGAAGGCGGTGAGCGCAGTACTGGACGTTCAGCCCAAACTATAACCCAGGCGGCGTCAATCTCAGCGAGCGCCGCGTACAAATTCGCGATAGCGCGCCCCATTGCGTCGTAAAGCGCAATCTCCTGTTCGAATATAGCATGCTTCGACATTCGACCAATCCTCGACGGGTAGTCTGCCGTACCGACGGGGGATTGCAAACATCTCCAGTCTCAAAGCTCAAGGCAGCGCGCGAACGCAAGCGGCTCACCCGGCAAGTGCGAGGGCCGCAAGAGCCACGCTGAGATCAATCCCGAGATGGTGCAGATCGCTAAGGGCTGCGCCGGCGCAAGCGCGGCAATTCCCTCCGAGCCATCGCTGCCGAGCTGGCAGCCCGCGGTTACGTCAACGTCAACGGAAAAGCTTCTCAGCGGCGTCAGTGGCCTCAATGCTAGCTCTCTAATGCTCAACGCGGCCCGCGCCGCCAGGGCGATTATATGAGGCCATATTTCTTGCGCAGCGCCTTCGCCTCCGAGGCGCGGCCTAGCGTGACGAGCGCATCTGATGTCAGGCCTGAGGATTCCGCCGTCGAAGCGCCAGTGAATGCTAACGCCGTCGCTGCGGCACCTGAAGGGTTCAGACCCAGCCTTTCGAGCGGAACCAGCACGGCGTGCGGCGATGCGTGCGACACTAGCCCGTCGTTTCCTGCGCCTGTATCCGAGGCTCGAATTTTCCGTAGGAGCATCCATAGCCAAGTCTGCAATTCCAGACCGATTTGGCTCAGAGCGGAATCTTTGTACAAAGAGCTCATAGTATCCTCGCGAGAAAGCAAGCCTGCGACGTGGGCAGTCTCCTAAGGAACGTGCCGAAGGAGAATCCGCACGGCTCTTTAAGCCAGCTTGCAACATTTCGGCGTTTGCCACCATCATTTTACGTGCGCAAACGCGAACGGAACCGCACAAGTCCCGTGGGTGATCTCTCCGGAGATCCTTGCCCTACGTTCGTCGATGCTAAACCAAGCTGACCGGTTTCAGTACCAATGCAGAGGCCCCTCATAGGCCGTTGCATATGAACTGCATTGGAACCGCCGATGACGGCTGAAATAACGCGCCCGGCCAGCCGTTGCGAAGAACGACAAGCAGTCGCCGGTGAGGCAAATTGAAAGAGCGAGGAGCTATGTCCTACGGTCGTTCGCCGCTATGATCTTCGTCCTTTCGAACCCGTGTAGAGATATTCCAGCCGCGCGCTCCAATGCGGCGCAAAGGCGTATTCAAGACCCGCACCGACGACCCAGCCAAGCCGGGCGTCCAAAACTTTCTCTCGATTGCCGAGGGAAGACTGGGGGGTTCGTAACAAGCTGATAGTCGGCGGTCAGCGTGAACTGTTTGTTCAGCGCGAGGCATAATACGGTTCCAGCACGCGCTCGCGGCGGTAGTTGCGATGGCCGTCGCCGATGAGAACGCCAAGGCCGCTGAAGTCGCGATGATCCCGTGACAGGCGTTGATTGCACCGTCGATACCGATCACATCGTCCGGCCGGCCCCAGCGAATTCCACTAAAGGACGACGATCGCTACCTTCCCCGCTTCAGCGCCTCCGGCGTCGCTGATCGCGCACGATCAAGTCAACAATTCGCTCGATCGAACGATCATCCTCCGGCGTTCGCCGTCACCGGCGGAGTTTGGTGAGAATGGGTCGGGGAAGAACCAGTCGATTTGGTCAAACAGGAAAATCGCGCCTAGTTCCAAAAAATCATCTGCCCTTGACCACATCAAGCGAAGGCGCCGTCTCCGGCGAATGGTATCGAAATTGCGTGTTTGCGCACCGCCTCACGCTGATCGCGCTCTTCGAGAAGGCCTCACCGGATTAATCTCGGTTCGAGGAGAACGAGATCGCCCATGACCATGGTGCTGCCGAGATCGGGTTTGAACGCAAGCCAGCCACCGAGTGCAAGGGCGGGTGCTATCGAAACCCCATCGAGGGTTACCTTAAGATCGCTTCTCGGAAAACCGTAACGATGAACATCGCCGGATATGGCAGGCTTGCGGCCGAGCGTCGAATCCACCATTTGCCAGTCAATGTCTTGGGCATTGGCTGATGTGGTTGAGGCAAGGACAAGGCCACCAGGAAAGCCGACAAAAGTGCGCGCATGTTCATCTCCATCTTGAAAGGGAAATCCTGTTTTTAGACCCTGATCCGTATTGCGCCTCTTTGATTTGGTCACATCACCTCAACACTCCAGCGAGATGCAGACCGACGCCGACGGTACAGCAGGCCCCAAGCGTCGGTATCATGCCGATTTTGAACCGGAAGATCGCAATCGCGGCCGCGGCTGATAGTCCGAGCGCCCATGGATCGACGCTTGCCATTTTCGGCGCGTCGAAATCCACCAGCAATCCGTGAACCGGAATAGTCTCCCGAAAGATGGTGTGGATCGCGAACCAGACGGCAAGATTGAGAACCACCCCCACAACTGCGGCTATGATGGCGGAGAGCGCGGACGCGAGGGCCTTGTTTCCCCTTATGACTTCGATGAATGGCGCGCCAAGGAAGATCCAGAGGAAACATGGAGTGAAGGTGACCCACGTGGCAAGCAATCCACCGAGCATCCCCGCCAGCATCGGCGACAGCGTACCGGAATCACGATAGGCCGCCATAAACCCTACGAATTGCAGGACCATTATGAGGGGACCGGGAGTGGTTTCCGCCATGCCGAGGCCATCCAACATTTCGCCAGGCTTCAACCAGCCATAGTGATCGACGGCCTGCTGAGCGACATATGCAAGCACGGCATAGGCGCCGCCGAACGTCACCATTGCCATCTTGCTGAAGAACACGGCGATCTGGCTGAAGACGTTCTCGGATCCAAGCCATGCGAGCAGCACAATCACGGGAATGAGCCAAAACGCCAAACAGATTGCGGCTACGCGCAGAAAGCGCGGGAGGGTTGGTCGGGTATGTTCCGGCTGGCTCTCGCCGAGCACGCTGTCAACGAGCGCGGTGTTGCCTGTGTCGTTGTTTGACCCGTGGTTAGCCGTAACCTCGAATGTCCTGACTTCCAAGGCAGCACCGAGAAACCCGATTAATGCTGCACCGAAAACAATAATTGGAAACGGCACGTTGAAGAAGAAGATGCCGACGAACGCCACCGCCGCGAACGCCTTCATAACGCGGTTCTTCAGGGACCGCTTGCCGATCCGGATCATGGCTTCGAGGACGATCGCCTCGGCCGCCCCAGCATTCCGCGCACAAGAACGACTGTGTTGACGACGACCATGGATCCGGTCGCAGCCACCGACAGGTTCAAAGCGAGCAGTCCGCGCAAGCGAGGCGTCGCCAGATAGATGCGAATGCCGCGTGTGGTTTTGTCGCGAAAGGATTGACCGACCCTCGTTGCACCCTCAGGAGAGGGGAGTCGCACCGACAGGACGAGCAGGGCTGAAAACAAAAATCCGATGACGGTGCCTGCGAACAAGGCATTGAACGGAATTACCGTCAACATCGCAGTGGCCAGCGCCGGACTGAGAAAATTCTCGAGACCGTAGGCAAGACGAGACAGCGACAGGGCACGGGTGCCGGAAGCACGTCCGGGACGGTAGCCTGGAATGTGGTCGTGAACGCCGCTGAGGCGGCTTGCAACAGGAAGATCAAAAGATAACTCTGCCAGACCTGCGTAAGAGTAGTGCGATTGCAACCGATGCGCGGATCAAATCCATGGTCACGAGAAATGAGCGGCGCGGCACATGACCTGCAAGGCTGCCGGCGATTGGGGCAATGCCCACATAAGCGATCATTTTGATGGCAAGGGCGGTGCCGAGCACGGCACCCGCCCTGTCGCCAGCAATTTCGAAAGCCAGTATCCCGAGTGCCACGGTCATCAGACCCGTGCCGATCGGGGCGATGACTTGCGCCCCGAAAAGCTGCCGATAGATGCGGTTGGCAAGTATCGACAGCATTTTGTCCGCTCCCAATCCGGGATGTCGTTTCTCTCTTCGGGGGTTAAAACGATCCATTTGAGACCGTGGAACAAGCGACAGCCACGTCAGCCTTGACGGGTGTCCGTCGGCTCAATTGGCAATCATTCGACAGTTTATCTGGCCGTCAAGGCTAAGCCCGAACAGATCGCCGACATGCGCCGAGATATCGAACTTCTGCAGGCAGAGCACGCTCGCCGTGACGCTGCATCCAAGGTGACGGAGGCAAGGCTATTCTGCCCACATCAGATATCCCCATCGGTTCCTTTACGAGGTGACGGCCAACGACTGTTTTACAACGTCTGAAATAAGCAAATTACGAAACCCCTTCAAAAGCCAGATAACAAATCCTAAAACTGCCTCAAACTGCCCATGAATCTGCCCCGGCTATCGGTGTATTCGCCCTCGCGACCAAATGGGGCGAATTCGCCTGATGCGACGAACGACGGCAAGCTGTCTCGCCCTTCTATTACTGTGCCTCGAGCCTTTTTCAGGTTTTGGGCGGGTCGTGAAGACTTCAGACATTCAGAGGCTGGATCTTCTGACATTCCCGTGGTCACCGCAGCCGTTGCCGACGGTTTTCCTTGGGAAGCTCATATTGGAATCGTCCCCATCGAACGGTGGCGAGCTTGATGCTGGTCTCGCTGACATCACTCCGTCCGCGCCTCGGCCAGGAATCACAACACCAGAAATCACAAGAGATAAATCATTCGGACCCCAACTGTCGATCGAGGAGTTCTGTCTGACGTTGGCGGCTGCTGCCGAAGCCAGCAATATTCCAATCGCGTTCTTTGCCCGGTTGATCTGGCAAGAGAGCGAATTCAGGCTCAACGAAACCAGCCCTGCGGGGGCCCAGGGGGTCGCGCAATTTATGCCGCGTACAGCGAGCGAGGTTGGTCTCGATAATCCCTTCGATCCGCTAAAGGCGCTGCCGGCATCGGCGCGCTTTTTGCGTCGGCTCCGCGACGAGTTCGGCAATCTCGGGCTGGCCGCTGCAGCCTATAATGCGGGTAGCGGCCGCGTTCGAAGTTGGCTTGCGCGCAGAGAAGAGTTGCCGGCCGAGACTCAAACCTATGTCCGGAAAATCACCGGCAGCCCCGCCGAGAGCTGGGCAACGCAATCGAAAACCTTAAAGGTGCCACAACAGCTTCCTGCCCGGGCATCGTGCGAAGGCACCGAGGGATTGTCTCGGAACCAGTCGGATGTTGCCGTTTCCGTATCGCTTGCGCCGGCGATCAGCGGTATCGTCCAAAGGGCCAAGCGAGAAGCGGAGGCAGCACGCGCCTCAGCAAAGGCAGCTGCTGCCGCGAACGAGAGATCGCGCTCGACGTCGATAAAGCTAAAAATGCGCAATATCGGCCCCATAAAATATTCTGGCTCGGCCTCGAGAACGGCAAATGCAAAGAGGCGCCGCGCCACCAAGATGGCATCGGCTTCCTCGCGATAACGTAGCAGCGCTGATAATAATGAGAGTGGTGATGCTACCGCCGACGCCGCGGATATCGCCCGCCAACCGCTTCTAGCGACCGAGTCACCTTCAGGGGAGGTGAAAAGTAATGCGTCTAGCTCGTGCGACGGGAAAGGTGCGCCGTCCGCTCTGTCCGTGTAACAAAACTTGAAGCCGATACGATCATTTGATTGAAAAGCAGCGCACACTACCGCCGACCAGCACGCCAGATCGTGCAGCCTCTCATCGAATCCGGTGGACCGATGTTAGTGCTTGGAATGCGCGCGAGTGAATAATCCCAGCCTTCGACCGCTCAATAGGAGACGTTTGATGCGAAGAACCGTCCTGATGTCAGCCTGTATCGCACTGTCGCTTTTTACAGGCGAAGCCTCAGCAACAAAAATAACCGCAAGACAGGTCATTGCGATCTGTGGTGGCCAGCTTCAAGGCGGAGGCGTCGGAGATACCCACGCATCTGGATGCGAACAAAAGTGCGGCGGCAAGGTTTGCACCTTCAATTGCTGCAGCGGACCAAAGTGCGGGGAGGAGGGCTGCCACGGATATATTGTTGAAAAGCGGCCGCTCCCCTCGTCGCTTGTTAACCAGTTAAAGGGCACGTCGCACGCGCGGAAACATCATTAGTCTTCCTGCCCGTGGCGTGGCTCACTTGCTCCGTTGCTTGATCGCCCCACGCCCAGAGCCGGTATGCCTCCTCCTCTTAGGCGTATCACCCGTCGAAGCTTGGGTGGAGATTCGACCAAACGCCGTGGCGCGTCTCGCATTTGTACTATTGCGAGACCGGTTTGCAGGGCACGAAAAAGCGTTGGATGAAATTGAAGAGTATTGCAAGCAGAACGGCGTAGACCGCGAGTTTATGAATTGGTGCTAGCGCGGTACGGGAATCGCAGAACGTCGCCTGCGCTACCGCTGCGGTAGTGGTTTTCGCGAAGTGTTCCGCGGTGCCGACAAACATGCCCGCAGTCCGGCGGGCCGCGCAGCTAGGGATGATGAAAATCTCGTCAGCACCACTGCAAAGAAGGGCCGACGGGACAGAAGTTCGGTTCAACAAGCGGGGGATGCCGGAGTCCACATGACGATCTCGCACTCGCCGGCCGCGTTGCGCAGGATCGGGGCCGGGCAGTCGGGAAGATGGCGGGCAGGCATGGCAGGTTGCGAACCGGGCTATTTATCGCCCCGAACAACCGTCGGATTGCGTCAACGTTCTTTGTCATCGAATAGAGGTTGCACATCGATTGTTCTAAGCGACGGAAAGTGGGATCAGTGAGAATAGGCCAGATTTGTAGCCATGTTGGCGGCATGGCAGATGCAGCAAGATATGCACGGCGAGATTTTCATCTGTCAGCGTCAGGAGCGGGGTCGAGGTGGATCTCACCGCGCAGGAATGTTTCGAGTTTCTCAAGATGGTCGAAGAACTGTGCCACAAACCACCCTTGGCCGGATCGAAGATGTTGACATGCCCATCTAAGTTCGTGAACAAAAAAGGTTGGTATCCGAATGGAGGCACGAAGAACAGGTCCTTTAACCGAATAAGGATTTTGTCACCGCCGACCTCCGGATGAATACGCGCACCGAACGGACTACCAAGGAAAACAACGTTCTCGAAATCGATAAGAGCCTGTCCAGTTGTCAGCGATGAAGAATCCTTCCGTCGCACTCGCCAAGTTGACGGCAGCCAAGAAGGCCAAAACCGGAACAAGCAGTTACAAACCTTTCCGATCCTGACTTACAAACCGGCATCTAAGTCATTGAATTAAAAGCAGCGGAGACAAGAGATGGCGATCCCGGCAGGATTCGAACCTGCAACCCGCGGAGTAGAAATCCGCTACTCTATCCAGTTGAGCTACGGGACCGTTTAAAGCTTCATCTCCCAAAAGCTTCATCTCACCGCAATATGAAAAAACCGCCTTCGCGCCAAGTCCGATCCGAACCATTTCAATCGGGCGGGCGACAAACACGTGCGATCCGCTCGTCTCGAGTGCGTACAGACGCCTCGTACGGGCAGCCGAAGACGATGAATCGGAATTCGGTAGAGCTGAACTTATACTGTAGCGACACGAGATAATGCAATGAATCTACTACATTTTCGTGCATTTTTTGGCACGGGTGGTTCGATTCTGACATTCGCATCCCGTTCAGGCCGGTGTCGCGAAGTTAAAAACGAACGACCAACAGCAAATATAACCTGTTAGTGGAGTTTTGGCCGTGATCGTGTTTCGGACTCGCGGCCCATGGATCGCAAGTGTCAAATTCGATTTCGATCCCGCACAGCGCAGAACTCTGACCCGGGAACACCCCAGCGACATTTGTGCGCGCAGGAGCTTTTTATGACCAGGATGGTTCGCGCCGTAGCCCTCTGTGCGACCTTACTAATCGGGCTTGGATCAGCTGCCCTGGCGGCAGATAAAGCCTTCAAAAGGGATGATCTTGCCGACGCGGCAATCAAGCTCGAGGCTCAGATCAAGAGCGAAGCGGGCACTATCACCAAATCGGCCCCGACTTTGCGCGCCGATGCCGACGCGGCCTTCAAACGAGCCGATTTTCGCAGCGGTCTTCAGATACTCGGCCAGATCGCAACGGTCGTACCAGCCGACAGCGGCAACTGGCTGCGCCTGGCACGGACAATCTTCCAGATCAGACCCACCACAAGTCAGGAACAGACCTTCCTGCTCGAGCGAGCGTCCACCGCCGCCTATCTCTCCTACCAGCGAGCGAACGATTCTGCTGTCGAAGCTGATGCATTAGCGGTCCTCGGACGCGCATTTTCGGATCGAAAGCTGTGGCGGCCAGCCCTCGACACGTTGCGGCTTTCGCTTGATCTGCGCGAGGTCGCCGATGTTCGCGCGCAGTACGAAAAAATGCGAGACGACCATGGTTTTCGGCTGCTCGATTACACCGTGGATTCGGACTCGGCATCGCCTCGAGTCTGTTTCCAGTTCTCTGAGGATCTTGCCAAGAGGACGGACTTTTCACCATTCGTGACGCTGGCCGGGGTCGACCGGCCGGCGCTGTCTTCAGAAGACAGACAGCTCTGTGTCGAGGGCCTCAAGCACGGTGAGCGATACAACATCCATCTGCGCTCCGGGCTGCCATCGACCGTGAAGGAGAGTCTGCCGAAATCCGCTGAATTCAACGTCTATGTGCGCGACCGTAAGCCCTTCGTCCGCTTCACCGGACGGGCCTACGTGCTGCCGCGCGTTGGCCAGCGCGGCATCCCGCTGGTCAGCGTCAACACCCAGACGGTGACCGTCAAGGTGTTTCGGATCGGCGACCGCAATCTCATCAATGCCGTTGTCGACAGCGATTTTCAGAAGACGCTCAGCGGCTATCAGTTGTTTAATCTCGGCAACGAACGCGGGATCAAAGTCTGGTCGGGCGAGGTTGCGACGGCCTCCACGCTGAACGCCGATGTGACGACCGCGTTTCCGGTCGATGAAGCGCTCGGAAACCTCCAACCCGGCGTTTATGTGATGACGGCCGCGCCAAAGGGGCCGTCCTCGATGGAGGACGAAGAGTCCGGCTCGCTGGCGACTCAGTGGTTCATCGTCTCGGACCTTGGCCTGACCGCCTATTCAGGCAATGACGGCATCCACGTATTCGTCAATTCGCTGGCGACAACCGATGCTGTGGACAAAGCGGAAGTCCGCCTGGTCGCACGCAACAATGAAATCCTTGCAACCCGCAAGACGGATAAGTCAGGTCACGCGTTGTTTGAGCCTGGGTTGGCTCGAGGCGAAGGAGGGCAGTCGCCTGCGCTGCTGACGGTCAGCACCGACAAGGCCGATTATGCATTCCTCAGCCTGAAGTCGAATGCATTCGATTTGACCGATCGCGGCGTTTCGGGCCGCGCCGTGCCATCGGGGGCCGATGCCTTCGTTTATGCCGAGCGGGGCGTCTATCGCTCCGGGGAGACTGTGTATCTCACGGCGTTGGTGCGAGACGGGCAGGGTAACGCGGTAACCGGCGGACCGTTGACGCTGGTGGTTGAACGGCCTGACGGCGTCGAGTTCCGCCGCGCTGTCTTGGCCGATCAAGGCGCGGGCGGACGAAGCCTGACCCTGCCGCTCAATTCAGCGGTCCCGACCGGGACATGGCGGGTTCGCGCATTTACAGACCCGAAAGGACCGTCAGTCGGCGAAACCACGTTCATGGTCGAGGACTATGTCCCAGACCGGATTGAATTCGACTTAACAACCAAGGCGAAACAGATTGCCGCTGATACCCCGGTACAACTTAAGGTCGACGGCCGTTTCCTCTATGGCGCTCCCGCATCCGGCTTGCAGATCGAGGGCGATTTACTGGTGGCACCTGCCGAAAGCCGTCCAGGATATGCCGGATATCAATTTGGCGTGCCCGGCGACGACGAGGCGACCAGTAACGAGCGCACGCCGATCGAGAACCTGCCCGAAGCCGATGCAAACGGCGTCGCAACCTTCCCGGTCAGCCTCGCAACACCGTCCTCGTCGAGCCGACAGCAGGAAGCACAGATTTTCGTTCGCATGGCGGAGGCCGGCGGACGCGCGGTCGAGCGGAAAATCGTGCTTCCGGTGCAACCGTCCGGCGCCATGATTGGCGTCAAACCGCTGTTTGCCGACAAGAACGTCGCAGAGGGAGACAAGGCCAGCTTCGATGTTGTCTTTGTCGCACCAGACGGAACATCGCTTGCCCGCAAGGGTCTCCGCTACGAATTGCTCAAGCTCGAGAGTCGCTATCAGTGGTATCGTCAGAATTCGTATTGGGAATACGAGCCGGTGAAGTCGACCAGACGGGTCGCCGACGGAGATCTGACGATTGCCGCCGACAAGCCTGCGCGGATCGAACTCTCTCCACAGTCGGGACGCTACCGGCTCGACGTCAAATCGCCAGATCCCGATGGTCCGCTAACATCCATTCAATTTGACGTCGGCTGGTATTCCGACGGCAGCGCCGACACGCCTGACCTGCTGGAAACCTCGATCGACAAGCCGGACTACCGCTCCGGCGACACCATGATCGTTTCGGTCAACGCCCGGACCGCCGGCAAACTCACGATCAATGTTCTCGGCGACCGGCTGTTGACCACCCAAACCGCCGACGTCAAGGAAGGCACGTCGCAGGTCAAAATCCCGATCGGCAAGGACTGGGGCACCGGGGCCTATGTGGTGGCAACACTGCGGCGACCGCTCGACGTCGCCGCACAGCGGATGCCCGGACGCGCGATCGGCATCAAATGGTTCGGCATCGACAGGACCGCGCGCACCCTTTCGGTCAATCTCTCGCCGCCGACATTGGTACGGCCGTCGACGACGCTAAGGCTGCCTGCGAAGATCGGTGGCCTAAGCCCCGGCGAAGACGCAAAGATCGTCGTTGCCGCGGTTGACGTCGGTATTCTCAATCTCACTAACTACAAGCCTCCCGCGCCCGACGACTATTATCTCGGTCAGCGTCGTATGACGTCTGAAATCCGAGACCTTTACGGACAACTGATCGACGGCATGGAGGGGACGCGCGGCCAACTCAGGACCGGCGGCGATTCGGCCGGAGCGGAGTTGCAAGGCAGCCCGCCGACACAGAAGCCGCTCGCGCTCTATTCCGGCATCGTCACGGTGGCAGCAGACGGCACGGCTGAGGTCAGCTTTGACATTCCGGAATTCGCTGGCACTGCGCGAGTGATGGCGGTCGCCTGGAGTGCAACCAAGCTCGGCCGTGCGACGGTCGATGTCACGGTGCGTGATCCGGTGGTGCTGACGGCGACACTGCCGCGCTTTCTGTTGACCGGCGATCAGGGAACCCTGACTTTCGACCTCGACAATGTCGAAGGACCACCCGGCGACTACACCATCAACGTCAAGACCTCGGGGCCCGTGAAGGTAGCGGGCAACGCCACGACCACGATCAAGCTCGCGGCCAAGCAGCGCAGATCGATGGCGCTGACGCTTGGTGCCGGCGGCTCTTCCGGCGCTACCCAATTCGACATCGATATCAAGGGGCCGAACGGCCTGACGGTCGCGCGGCACTATGATCTTGAGGTCAAGCCGGCGACCCAGATCCTGGCGCGGCGCTCTGTCCGAACGCTGTCAAAAGGCGAGAGCCTGACGCTGACCTCGGACATGTTCTCCGACCTCGTGGCGGGGACGGGAGGAGTATCGGTGTCCGTCGGACTGTCGTCGGCACTGGATGCGGCGAGTGTCCTTAAGGCGCTCGATCGCTACCCCTTTGGCTGCTCCGAGCAGATCGCAAGCCGGACGATGCCGCTGCTCTATGTCAACGATCTCGCCGCCAACGCACACCTCGCGATGGATACCAGTGTCGACGATCGCATCAAGAGTTCGATCGAGCGCCTGCTGGCCCGGCAAGGCTCCAATGGTTCGTTCGGCTTATGGTCGTCCGGCGGAGAGGATTCCTGGCTCGACGCTTACGTCATGGACTTCATGACCCGCGCTCGGGAGAAAGGCTTCTCCGTCCCCGACGCCCCGTTCAAGAGCGCGCTCGACCGCATCCGCAACTCGGTTGTGAATGCAGCCGAGCCGGAGAAGGACGGCGGTCGCGACCTGGCTTACGGACTTTACGTTCTCGCCAGAAACGGTGCTGCCCCGATCGGGGATTTGCGTTATCTCGCCGATACCAAATTGACCAATCTGGCTACACCCATCGCCAAGGCGCAACTCGCCGCGGCGCTTGCGCTGGTCGGTGACCGGGCGCGGGCGGAACGCGTTTATGCCGCAGCGGTACAAAGTCTGGCGCCCAAACCGGCTATCGAATTCGGCCGGCCGGACTACGGCTCGGCGCTGCGCGATGCTGCCGCACTGGTATCGCTCGCAAGTGAGGGCAATGCGCCGCGAGCCACGGTCACGCAAGCGGTGCAACGGGTGGAGGCGGCGCGGGGGTTGACGCCCTCAACCTCAACACAAGAGAACACGTGGCTGGTCCTGGCAGCGCGGGCGCTTGCGAAAGAATCAATGTCGCTCGATGTCGGCGGCGCGCCTGTTAATGCCGCGCTTTATCGCAGCTACAAGGCAGCCGAGGTGGCCGACAAGCCGATCAAGATCACCAACACGGGCGAGGCGCCGGTGCAGGCGGTGATTTCCGTGGCCGGCGCGCCCGCCACTCCCGAACCGGCTGCTTCGAATGGCTTCGTGATTGAGCGCAACTATTTCAATCTCGACGGAACGCCCGCGGATCCGGCGCAGGCCACGCAGAACGACCGGTTCGCCGTTGTTCTCAGGATCACCGAAGCCAAGCCGGAATACGGCCACATCATGGTGGCCGACTATCTTCCGGCAGGATTCGAAATCGACAATCCTCATCTGGTTTCGTCCGGCGACACCGGTACGCTCGACTGGATCGAGGACGGCAAGGAACCGGTCAGCACTGAATTCCGCGACGATCGGTTCACCGCAGCCGTCGATCGCGCTGCTAATGACAAGGCGGCGTTCACCGTGGCCTATGTCGTGCGCGCTGTATCACCGGGCAAATACGTTCTGCCGGAAGCGTACGTGGAAGACATGTACAATCCATCGCGCTACGGCCGCACCGGCACTAGCCGTGTGGAGGTGCGTTCCGCGAAATGACCGCGCCCGACACCCCTGCAACGGCGGTACAGTCGCGTCGCTGGCGGCGAGTGAAGCTGGCGGCGTCAGCCCTCGCCATCGTCGCTATGGTAATCACCGGCGCTGTCGCGAGCTGGATTGTCTCGTTGGGACCTCTGCCGCTGGCGAACGCGCGCGAGGTTTCGACGACGGTGCTCGACCGCAACGGCAAATTGCTGCGCGCGTTCGCAATGGCCGACGGCCGGTGGCGATTGCCGGTCGATGCCAGCACCGATGTTGATCCCGGATATCTCAACCTATTGCTAGGTTATGAAGATCAGCGGTTCTATTCGCACATTGGCGTCGACCCGCTCGCGCTTGGCCGCGCGGCGCTGCAACTCTTGACCCGTGGCCACATCATTTCGGGCGGGTCGACCATCACCATGCAGCTTGCCAGACTGATCGAGCCTCGCCAGCGGCGCTCGATATACGCCAAGCTGCATCAGATGGTCCGCGCGCTCCAACTCGAATACGAACTCCCCAAAAGCCAAATACTCGACCTGTATCTGACGCTCGCGCCGTTCGGAGGCAATCTCGAAGGTATTCGCGCGGCATCCCTTGCTTATTTCGGCAAGGAGCCGAAGCGGCTGTCGCTGGCGGAATCGGCTCTCCTGGTGGCCTTGCCCCAATCGCCGGAACGGCGACGCCTCGACAGACATCCTGCCGCAGCGCGTGCGGCCCGCGACCGCGTGCTCGTGCGTATGGTTGAGGATGCCCGCATCGATGCGGACGATGCCAAGCGGGCGATGGCGGTGCCTGTCATGCGGATGCGCCAGCCGTTTCCAATGCTGGCGGCACATTCGGCGGATCAGGCGATGGCCATGAACAAGAATTCGAACCTCATCAGGCTGACGCTGGAGTCCGGATTACAGCAGCAGCTCGAAGCACTGGCGCACGACCGCGCGGCTGCACTCGGGCCGGAAATTTCGGTCGGCATCGTCGCAGTGGACAACGCCACGGGCGATGTGATGGCCCATGTCGGCTCTGCGGACTATTTTGACGAGCGGCTTGCCGGGCAGGTGGACATGACACGGGCGGTGCGCTCGCCGGGATCGACCCTGAAGCCATTTATCTATGGACTAGCGTTCGAAGACGGGCTTGTTCATCCGGATAGCCTGATCGACGATCATCCGGTCCGATTTGGCAGCTACGCGCCGGAAAACTTCGATATGACGTTTCAGGGCACCGTTCCGGTGCGCCGGGCTCTGCAATTATCGCTCAACGTTCCGGCAATCGAACTGCTCGACCGCGTCGGCGCCAGCCGCCTGTCGTCGCGACTAAAACAGGCGGGCGCCAGTCTGGTGCTCCCCAAGGACGAAGCTCCGGGTCTGGCGATGGGACTGGGCGGCGTCGGCGTCACGCTCCATGACTTGGTGCAAGTCTATTCCGGCATTCCCCGGCTGGGTAATGTAATGCCTTTGCGCGAGTTCGAGCGCAGCAACTCTGGTGTCCGCGAGCCTTTGCGACTGCTGGACCCCGTTGCCGCCTGGCAGGTCGGCAATGTCCTGCTGGGAACACCCCCACCGGAAAACGCGGTCCGGAACCGGATCGCTTTCAAGACCGGCACGAGTTACGGCTATCGCGATGCCTGGTCCGTCGGCTTCGACGGCCGCATGACGATCGGCGTTTGGGTCGGACGCCCTGACGGCGCCCCGGTTCCCGGTCTTATCGGACGTGTCGCGGCCGCGCCCATTCTGTTCGATGCATTCGCGCGCACCGGCAGCTTACTTGCGCCGCTCCCCAAGGCTCCGCGCGGAACCCTGACCACCGCCAATAATGCAAAGCTTCCACTTCCATTGCGACGGTTTCGTTCTGCTGGTGAACTCATCCGGACGGACAACAATGAGCGCCGACTCCATATCCAGTTTCCGTTGAATGGCTCGCGGATCGATGCCGGGGCAGGGCAGGGAACGCTGTCGCCGCTGCCGGTGAAAGTGACGGGAGGCAGCCTGCCGATGACCATGCTGGTCAACGGGAAAGCGGTCGGAGCGATCGACGGCCGTCGCCAGCGGATGATCGACCCTCCTGGGCCGGGCTTCGTCCGGCTGACCGTGATGGACGCGGCTGGCACCGCGGACACAGTTTCAGTTAGAATTCAATAGCAGTCGGCTCAGCGGTTGTCCCTGCCTCGGGTTCAGCGTATGCGGAATCCCATGGCCAAGACCCTTCCCCATCCCCAATTTGGACAACCGCGCGAGCCGAAGAACCCGGTGGGTAGGGGACGGGGTCTGGCGAACGTGCTCAACTCTGTCGCCGCCAGTCAGGGTAGATCGGTATTATTTCTGGCGATCGTTGGCCTGCTGTTCTTTCTGCCTGGTTTCTTCAACATCCCACCAATCGATCGCGACGAGGCCCGTTTCGCCCAAGCGACCAAACAGATGGTGGAGACCGGCGATTTCGTCGACATCCGCTTTCAGGACGAGGTGCGTTACAAGAAGCCGGTCGGCATTTACTGGTTGCAGGCAGCAGCCGTCGAGACGGCGTCATCTCTCGGCCTGCCGCGCGCGCAGATCCGCATCTGGCTCTATCGAGTGCCCTCCCTGATCGGCGCGATTGGCGCGGTGCTTCTGACCTATTGGGCAGCGCTCGCTTTCATAACGCGACGGGGCGCTGTTTTGGCCGGACTGATCATGTGCAGTTCGGTCCTGCTCGGAGTGGAAGCGCGACTCGCTAAGACTGATGCCATGCTGTTGCTGACAATCGTTGCAGCGATGGGTGCGCTTGCGCAAATCTATCTGTCATCTCAACGGCGCGAGAACCCCGAGCATCCGTCCTGGATACATCCGGCGATCTTCTGGACCGCGCTCGCCGGGGGAATCCTGCTCAAGGGTCCGTTGATCCTGATGTTCGTGGGATTGACGATCGGGACCCTCGCCATACTCGATCGCTCTGCGTCATGGCTTTGGCGGCTACGGTCAGTCTGGGGGCTGATGTGGATGCTTGTCCTCGTCATGCCGTGGTTTGTTGCGATTTTTCTCCGCGCAGGCGACACGTTTTTCACGCAGTCGATCGGCGGCGACATGCTGAGCAAATTCGCGGCTCAAGAATCACATGGCGCACCGCCAGGCATATACTTCCTGCTGTTCTGGATTACCTTCTGGCCCGGCGCACCGCTCGCAGGACTGGCGGCGCCCGCGGTCTGGCGCACGCGGCGAGAGCCGGAGGTGCGGTTTCTGCTTGCGTGGCTGGTTCCGTCATGGATCGTGTTTGAACTCGTTTTGACGAAGCTGCCGCACTATGTGCTGCCGCTGTACCCCGCGGTCGCGATCCTGTCGGTTTGGGCACTGGAGCGCCACGTCCTGTCCCGATCATGGCTGACGAAAGGCACGGCGTGGTGGTTTGCCATCCCTGCGATGACCCTCGTGCTCGCAATCGTCGCGACCATTACCTTAACGCGTCAGCCGGTCTTCCTGGCGTGGCCGTTCGCCGCGGCGGCTTTGATTTCCGGGCTGTTCGCCTGGTGGCTCTACGATGACTATAACGCGGAACGCTCCCTGCTGAATGCGATTTTGGCGGCGCTGTTCCTGAGCGCTTCCGTCTACGGAATCATAGTCGCTGCGCTGACACCATTATTCCCGAGTCCCGAAGTCGCGCGCGCGCTGCGAAATGTCGAGTGTGTTGGACCGAAAGCAGCGGCGGCTGGCTACCATGAGCCAAGTCTGGTGTTCATGACGGGGACGTCGACGCTGCTGACCGACGGCTCCGGGGCCGCCGATTTTCTCAGCTATGGAAGCTGCCGGTTCGCGCTTGTCGAATCCCGTTCCGAAAGAGCCTTCGCGCAGCGCGCCGAGGCGATCGGCTTGCGCTATAACGTTGCAACGCGCATCGACGGTTTCAATTTCTCACAGGGCAAGGCGATTTCGATCGCCATCTTCCGCTCTGAGGGAACGCGTTAGATATCAGTGTGGCCACACGATGTGGCGATAGACCACCTTCGCCTTTTTATATGCCCGGATGTTGTTCTTACGATTGGTGTGGACAGCATAAAATTCTTCGCGCACCGAAATTTCTCATCTCAAAAGTGTTGCCCGCAACGCTTACGCGCCATAAGAAACGGACGCAGCTAAAGTCCTTCACCGCTTCACGGAAACAGTGAAAGACTCTGTCTTTTTGATGACGCGCTTTCTTCACGCGAACCGGATTTCGCTTCGCTCGAAAACGCTATAGGCCAGTTTTTCGCGGGCTCTGATTAGCGGACCAATCGGACAATGAACGACGACATGTCCACCAGCACGACTGCGCCGACGATTTCCATAGTTGTGCCTGTGCGCAACGAGGCGGACAATATCGCACCCTTGATCGACGAGATCGCTGCGGCGCTCGACGGCCGGTGGGACTACGAGATTGTCTATGTCGACGACGGCTCTACCGATGCAACCGCCCAGCGTTTGGCTACGATCATGGCACGGCGCAAGAATGTGCGCCAGATTCGTCACGAAAAGTCATCGGGCCAATCGGCGGCGGTTCGGACCGGGGTGCGGGCCGCGCGCGGTTCGATCGTCGCGACGCTGGATGGCGACGGTCAGAACAATCCGGAATTTCTGCCGGAACTCATAATGGCGATCGAGAAGGGTGAGGGACGCATTGGTCTCGCCGCCGGCCAACGCGTCGGCCGCAAGGATACCGGATTCAAGAAATTCCAGTCGCGAATCGCCAACAAGGTGCGAAGCTGGGTGCTGAGCGACGGAACGCGCGACACCGGTTGCGGGCTGAAGACCTTTCGGCGGGAGGTGTTTCTGTCCCTCCCTTATTTCGACGGCTTGCACCGTTTCCTCCCGGCGCTGGTGCGGCGAGAGGGCTATGACATCACCTATGTCGACGTGATCGACCGGCTGCGACGTTCAGGCGTGTCGAATTATGGATTCTTCGATCGCTTGTGGATCGGAATCATTGACCTCGCCGGTGTGTGGTGGCTGATCCGCCGTAAGAAATCGACACCCGTTGCAACCGAGGTTATGCGTCATGACTGACATCTTCGAGATGCTGACGAGCTATTTCTACGACGTGTTCGTAGCCAATTTTGACGGCTGGGTCGTTCTCGGTTTTGTTGCGCAGGGTTTCTTTACCATGCGGTTCGTCGTGCAATGGATTGCATCTGAACGCGCACGAAAGAGCGTGATCCCCGTGGCGTTCTGGTTCTTCTCGATAGGAGGCGGGATTCTTCTTTTGGTTTACGCCCTTTACCGGCGAGATCCGGTGTTCATCGCCGGCCAAGCTCTCGGTCTCATTGTTTATTTTCGCAACGTGTACTTCATCATTCTCAATGGACGCCAATCATCAACGTGAGAAACAACAAAAAGCGCGAGGCAGAAGCCTCGGTCATTGCCGGGCGTTGAAGGCCGCAAATCCCCGTTCGAGATCGGCCTTGAGATCGTCCAAATTCTCAAGGCCGATGTGTAGTCGTAGCGTCGGCCCGCCCGGCGTCCAGTTCGTCGCGGTCCGATACGAAGCGCAATCGAAGGGAATGATGAGGCTCTCAAAGCCACCCCACGAGTAACCCATGCCAAACAGCTTCAGCGTATCGAGCAGCGCATCAACTGCTTGTTGTGGCGCGGGTTTAAGGACGATGCTGAACAATCCCGATGCGCCGGTGAAGTCCCGTTTCCAGATCGCATGACCGGGATCGTCCGGTAATGCGGGATGCAAAATACTTACAACTTCCGGCCGCCGAGCAAGCCACCGCGCCATGTCGATCGCGGCCTGCTGGTGATGATAAAGCCTTACCGCAAGAGTGCGTAATCCCCGCAAGGCCAAAAACACGTCGTCAGGACCGACGCATAGACCGAGCAGCTTGATGGTTTCGGCGAGCGCCGGCCAGGCCTTGGCATTGGCGGCAATGGTACCAAACATGAGGTCGGAATGTCCTCCGATGTACTTGGTCGCCGCCTGGATACTTATGTCCACGCCTTGTTCGAGTGCGCGGCGGAAGAGGGGGGTTGCCCACGTATTGTCGTCGATCACAAGCGCACCGTGGGCGTGCGCCGCGGCAGCGATCGCCGGAACGTCGGGCATCTCCAAAGACTGAGAGCCTGGAGCCTCCACCATTACCGCGCGGGTTTCCGGCCTGAACAGCGCGGCGATCCCCGAACCGATCAGTGGGTCGAAATAGGTGGTCTCGATTCCATAGCGCGTCAGAATCCCATCGCAGAATTGTCGCGTAGGACGATAAATGTTATCGCAGACCAGAACATGATCGCCGGCCTTCAGCACGGACAATAGCGCCGTAGAAATCGCAGACACCCCCGAAGGAACGAGGCCTATGCCTGCGCATTGCGGGCCTTCCAACGCCGCCAACGCATCCTGCAACGCGCGGGTTGAAGGGGTGCCGTGCCGTCCGTACTGGAATTCTCCGCGGTGGGCATAAAGATCGCTGGCAGTCGGGTAAAGCACGGTCGAGCCGCGAACGATGGGAGGATTGACGAACCCTTTCTGGGACGCCGTGTCTCGACCGGAAACGACCAATCTGGTTTCCGCTCGAAGCGAATCCGTGGGTCTGTCGCCCTTCGACAAGGTCATATCTTCCCGCTGCTGAACCAGGCATTTTGTGCTTTCCGGATGGCGGTTCCGGAGTGGTCGGGTAGTAACAGGAAGGGAAAGACCCTCGTCAACCCCCACGTGTCGTGGAGCTGAACGTCAAATTTAAAACCCCACTAGCAACATATATTTGCTAGTGGCTCCTTGATTCCAACCTTCGCAAGGCGGATCGCGGAACGGATGCGGACGCTAGAGTCCACCGCTAGTCGTTCCGTGATGGAATTCAATCACTGCCGACCGAGGGTGGAGAGCCGCTGCGAGTTTCCATCTGCTCTCAACATCGGTTGATCGACGCAGTCCGTCTTTGGCCCGATTCTGGTGGGAGAAACGAATCGATTGGCCGCACTCAACCGAGCGACTAAACGGCACGAACTGACAATCCATTGACGTTCTTGAAAGGCATTGCCATGAAATGCATACTTGCTGCCATTTTCGCCATCGCCGCTGGTATTTCATTACAATCGGCATCCGCACAGGAATCCGCGAAGGCGAAGACTACGCTCGACACAGTCAAGGAACGAGGCGTGCTGTCGTGTGGCGTGACTCAGGGGTTGCCAGGGTTTTCCACCCCTGACGACAAAGGAAACTGGACCGGTCTAGACGTAGACATCTGCCGCGCAATCGCAGCAGTCGTGTTCAACGATCCGAGCAAGATCAAGTTCGTCCCGCTATCCGCCAAAGACCGGTTTATCGCTCTACAGTGGGGCGACATAGATGTGCTGTCGCGCGATACGTCATGGACACTCTCACGCGATACCTCGCTTGGAGGAAATTTCACCGGCGTGACTTACTACGACGGGCAGGGTTTTCTGGTCAGGAAATCTCTCAAGGTTAATTCGGCGCTAGAATTGAATAGCGCATCCGTCTGCGTTCAGACCGGCACCACGAGCGAACAGAATCTCGCCGATTACTTCAAAAGCAATAAGATGAAATACGAGGTTATCGCGTTCAGCACGGCCGACGAAACCATAAAGGCCTACGAAACCGGTCGATGCGATGTGTTTACGTCGGATATTTCACAGCTCTACGCCCAGCGGTTGAAGCTCCTTAATCCCGCCGATCATGCGGTTCTGCCGGAGGTGATCTCGAAGGAGCCGCTCGGGCCGATGGTGCGTCAGGGCGATGACCAGTGGTTCGATCTCGTGAAGTGGACGCTGTTTGCGATGATCAACGCGGAAGAACTCGGTATCACGCAGAAGAATGTTGGCGAGATGGCAAAATCGGAGAATCCGGAACTCAAGCGCATTTTCGGGACCGACGGCAATTTCGGCGAGCAGCTCGGCGTAACCAAGGATTGGGTCTCGCGCATCATCAAGGCCGTCGGCAACTATGGCGAAGCGTTTGATCGTAACGTCGGCGCCGGATCCCCGCTTGGCATCACACGAGGACTCAATAGGCTCTGGACGCAGGGCGGCATTCAGTACGCGCCACCGATCCGCTAGCGTCAGCGTCAGGAATGACCGTCGCGCCCCGAAAACCGCCGCTGCAATTTTTTCTCAGGCTACGACGTGCGCTTGGCGGGCGGGCTGGTTGGGGTGCCCTTGCGTTGCAGGCTGTATTCGTCGCCGTCCTTGCGTGGATCGGCTATGAGATCGTGGCCAACGCAAAAGCAAATCTGGACGCGCAGAATATCGCATCCGGGCTTGGCTTCATGTCGAATACCGCGGGATTCGGCGTTAGCCAGACCCTGATCCCATACTCCGAGACCGACAGTTACACGCGCGTTTTTCTTGTCGGCCTTGTGAATACGCTCGTGGTCGCCGCAGTTAGCATTTTCTTCGCAACGATTATCGGCTTCATGGTAGCGCTCGGCCGGTTGTCGCCGAACTGGTTGATATCCCGCATTTCCGGCGGCTATGTGGAGCTGGTTCGAAACCTGCCCTTACTGTTTCAGATTCTGTTCTGGTATCTCGCGGTGCTGAGGACGCTTCCGAGTCCAAAGCAAAGCGTCTCAGTCATTGACGGCATCTTCCTCAGCAATCGCGGTCTTGTGGTTCCCAAGCCTGTCGGGCAGGAGGGGCTAATCGCGTTTTCCGTCGCAGTGGTGGTTGCGATCATCGGCTGCATGCTGCTGCGAAGCCATTCCCGTCGCAAGTTGTTTCGGAGCGGACGAGCTTTGGTCGTATGGCCATACGCCCTTGGTCTGCTGCTCGGTCTTCCCGCCGCCGCGATGGTCATTTTCGGTACTCCCTTCACGTTCGAAATGCCGACTCTCCAGGGATTCAATTTTTCTGGCGGCGCGCGCCTGATCCCGGAGTTTGTCGCGCTAGCGATTGCGCTCTCGACATATACGGCCGCCTTCATCGCGGAAGTCGTGCGCGCCGGGATTCTTTCGGTGCATAAGGGACAGATGGAAGCAGGCGCCGCGCTCGGGCTTTCGCGCAGATCGACGCTGCGATTAATCGTGGTCCCGCAAGCCATGAGAGTCATTCTGCCGCCGCTGACCAATCAGTACCTCAACCTCACCAAAAATTCCTCGTTAGCTGTCGCTATCGGCTATCCGGAACTCTTCTCGGTGTTTGCGGGGACAACGCTTAGCCAGACCGGTCAAGCCATCGAGATCCTCGCGATCACGATGGGCGTGTATCTGCTGATTTCGCTGGTGACCAGCGGGATCATGAGCGTCTACTCCAGGCGCGTTGCACGGGGCGGGGGTGCATGAGCGTTCCGCCCGCACCATCGTTTGTACGCGCCGCTCTCGTTCCGGAACGACACGCACCCATCAGGACTACGAGCTTGGCCCGTGTTCTCTGGATCCGTCTGTTCAGCTCCCCGAGCAACGCGCTGCTTACGGTGACTGGAGCTGCGCTGCTATGGTTCTTCCTTGTTCCAGCAGTTCGATTTTTCTTCGTTGATGCGGTCTGGGAGGGGCAGAATCGAACGTCGTGTCTGGTTACCGATACAAGTCAATCAATCGGGGCGTGCTGGCCGTTCGTCCACGCGAAGATCACCCAATTCATTTACGGCTTTTATCCAGAACCCGAACGGTGGCGGGTAAATCTGACGTTTCTGCTGGCGGCCATCCTGTTGCTGCCGCTTCTCATTCCTCGGTTGCCGGCCAAACGTCTCAATGCCAGCCTGTTCTTCATCGCTTTCCCGGTCGCAGCATTTTTTCTTCTCCATGGTGGAGGCATCACGGGATTTGGCGTGAGCTGGACCGTCGAGCTTCTGTCCAGCTTGGCTGACAGTGTTGGTAATGCTGGGCGAATGCTCGCCGCGTCAGGGGAAGCAGGCGAATTCGGTTCGATCTTGCGACTGCTGGGAAATGCCGTTGCATCGATTGGCGATGCACTGAACTGGCTGGCGTCGCCGCTGAGTTCGCTCCGGGATCGGCTCCAGAGCTCTGGTCAGCCGGTCTGGTACGATTTTGGTTGCACTGCTGCGATCGTTTCGCTGCTGCTTTTCCTTTTCAGCGGCGGCTTCCGTGCAGGCTGGGGAGCGTTACTCGCGAGCCTGACAACATTTGTCGGCATTGGCCTGGTTATCGCGGCAATGCGTCTCGATCGCGGCGGGCTTCCGGTTGTCGATACCCGTCTCTGGGGTGGCCTGCTGGTAACGTTGGTGGTGTCGGTGACAGGCATCGTATCGTCGATACCGATCGGAATTGCGCTAGCTCTAGGACGGCGTTCGACCCTTCCGCTGATCCGGATATTCTCAATTTCTTTCATCGAGTTCTGGCGCGGCGTTCCCCTGATCACCGTATTGTTTTTTGCGACCTACATGCTGCCGCTCTTTCTTCCCGGAAACTTCACCGTCGATGGGCTGGTTCGAGTCCTAATCGGCATAGCGCTGTTCGCCGGGGCGTATAATGCCGAGGTTATTCGCGGCGGTCTCGCGGCGATCCCGAACGGACAGGCAGAAGCCGCCCATGCGCTTGGACTATCCTATTGGAAGACCACCGGACTGATCGTAATGCCGCAAGCGGTGCGGCACGTCATTCCAGGATTGGTCAACAGCTTTATCGCGTTGTTCAAGGATACCTCGCTGGTCTCGATCGTCGCATTGTTCGATCTGCTCGGGAGCTTGCGAGCTTCGTTTGCAGATCCCGCGTGGGCGACGCCAACCACGCTGTTCACCGGGTTCGCGTTCACCGGACTCATCTACTTCGCATTCTGCTTCAGCATGTCGCGATATTCCCTATTCGTGGAGCATCGACTGAACGCGCATCGACGAACCTGAGCTTTGGAAATATCAATGACAGATGCGAACGCCATCGTTTCGATCATCGGTCTCAACAAGTGGTTCGGCAGTTTCCACGTGCTGCGGGACATCGATCTCGACGTGGCCCGTGGCGAACGCATCGTCATTTGCGGGCCGTCAGGCTCCGGAAAGTCGACGCTGATCCGCTGCATCAACGCTCTTGAGGAGTTTCAGGAGGGTCGCATCGTGGTCGATGGAATTGAGCTAGGACCCAATTTGCGGCGAGTTGACGAGGTGCGGCGCGAGGTCGGAATGGTCTTCCAGAGTTTCAATCTGTTTCCGCACCTCACAGTGCTCGAAAACTGCACGCTCGCTCCCATCTGGGTCCGCAATACTCCGAATAAAGATGCCGAGGCTGCGGCAATGAAGTTTCTGGAACGCGTCAAGATACCTGATCAGGCCAATAAATATCCTGGACAGATGTCCGGAGGCCAGCAGCAGCGTGTGGCGATCGCGCGCGCGCTCACGATGAACCCCAAGGTCATGCTGTTCGATGAACCCACGTCCGCCCTGGATCCCGAAATGGTCAAGGAGGTTCTCGACACGATGGTGGATCTGGCTAGAGAAGGCATGACCATGCTTGTGGTCACGCACGAAATGGGATTCGCCAAAGAAGTAGCTAACCGCGTCGTGTTCATGGATGAGGGGCAGATCATCGAGTCCGATACCCCGGCAAGTTTCTTCGCCAACCCGCGACACCCTCGAAGCCAGCTCTTTCTAAGCCAGATCCTGCGGTGAGACCGGAACAGCTTTAAACCGCTGCGAGGGGAATTTTTACGGTGCTTCGTCTCTCGAGCCATTGCGGTACGGGAAGGCCCTTGGAGCGCATAAAGTCAGGGTTGAAAAGTTTCGATTGATAACGGTTGCCGGAGTTGCACAGGATCGTCACGACGGTGTGGCCGGGTCCCAACTGGCGCGCGAGACGAATTGCGCCGGCGACGTTGACACCAGTCGAGCCGCCAAGGCAAAGCCCCTCATGTTCAAGCAAATCGTAGATGACGGGCACGGCCTCCTCGTCTGGGATGAGGTAAGCTTCGTCAACTTTGGCGTCGGCAATCACCGGCGTCACCCGCCCGAGCCCGATTCCCTCGGTAATCGAACCTCCCGCGGTCGGCTTGGCCACGCCGTTCTTGAACAACTCATACATGGCCGCCCCGCGAGGGTCCGCAATACCGATGACGATATCCTTCTTTTTTTCCCGCAGGAAAGCGCTCACTCCGGCCAGCGTGCCGCCTGTGCCGATCGAACAGATGAAGCCGTCGACCTTGCCACCGGTCTGCTCCCAGATTTCGGGGCCCGTTGAAACGTAGTGCGCCTTGGGATTGTCGAGGTTATTCCATTGATCGGCAAACAGGACGCCGTTGGGTTCGGACTTACGCAGTTCGTCAGCGAGACGCTTTGCGATGTGCTGATAATTATTCGGATTGCTGTAGGGGAGCGCCGGAACTTCGACCAGCTCGGCTCCGCACAGCCGCAGCATGTCCTTCTTTTCGCGGCTTTGTGTCTCCGGGATCACGATCATCGTGCGATACCCGCGCGCGCTCGCGACGACGGCAAGACCAATGCCGGTATTCCCGGCCGTGCCCTCGACCACGAGGCCGCCGGGCTTGAGATCGCCGCGCCTTTCAGCTTCCAGGATCATCTGTTTCCCGGCGCGATCCTTGACAGATTGGCCTGGATTCATGAACTCGGCCTTGCCGAGAACGGTGCATCCGGTCGCATTTGAGGCGTGCTTTAACTTGATAAGAGAAGTATTTCCGATCGCTTCTACGACGTCGTTATCGATTCTCATGAGATGCAAAATTCTCATTGGGCTGTTGGAGGATTTCAAGGCAACCCTAGTTGAGGGGCGAGGGAGGTACAAGGGAGCGTAGAATTGCATCCCACAGAGAGACGGTCTCGGACCGAAAAATCCCTGCCGCCAACGAGCGGGACCTCGCAACGCCGCATGAAATCTTCGTAAGATTGTTGGACACGTATGTAGCCTGACCTTCGAGAAAGGCCATGAAATCGGGCCTTTTCTGATAAATCAGAGCAGTGACGCCTATGGAATGCATCTAATGTTCTTGGCTGGGCGGGACTGTCCGTCGCCTGTTCGGACAGCTAGAATAGGGAGGATCTCAGAGAAAGTATTACTGCCGGTGGCCGCGTCGCTTTATTCCAGAAAAGGTTGGGACTGCGGCGCAGTGATGTCATGTCAATACCTGTCGCCGTTTCTGTCTTCCCCCAGGGGGCCGGTGTGACTTTTTCCCCTGCTACGGCCTTTAGCCATCCTCAGAGATGCGCGATGTGGATCTGGCGTTCCGCTATGCTCTTCCCTGTGTTGGTGGCGGTCGCGTTGTCGGCTGGCTGCATTCTGACGGCGGATGTTCCGGATCCGGCGCTGGAGATCCCTAGCGGGTACAAGGCCGCGCAGACGACAAGGGCCGACGCTCTGCCGAAGCTCGACTGGTGGCGTGGTTTTCGTTCTCCTGAATTGACCGACCTGATGGAGGAAGCCCAGACCGTCAATCTCGATATCGCAGCGGCGGCGGCAAGGATCGTCCAGGCCGACGAGCAAGCCCGGATAGCGGGTGCGGCGCTATTGCCGAGCGTCAGCATAGGGGGACAGGAATCCTATTTCCGTACTTCGGGGTCGAGCTTAAGCGGCCTGACAAATCGGGGCCGGGAGATCGTGAACTACTCAGGCACGTTAAGCGCCGCCAGCTACGAAATCGATTTCTGGGGCAAAAACCGCGATGCCGCGTTGGCCGCGGTGGAGACGGCCAGCGCCAGCCACTTTGATCGCGATGTGGTCGCGCTGACGACGCTCGCCAGCGTCGCGAATGCCTATTTTCAGGTCCTTGCCTCACAAGACCGGATTCGCGTGGCCGAGCGCAATATCGCCAGCGCTGTGCGTATCCTGGATGCACTCAAACAGCGGCTGAGTGCCGGTACCGGAACCGACCTCGACGTGGCGCAGCAGGAAAGCGTGTTGGCGAATCAGCGCGCGACCGTTCCGCCGCTTCTGCAGACGCTTGCACAAAACATCAACGCTCTCGCGACGCTGGTGGCTCGCCCACCGGAAAGCGTGAACGTCAAGGGCGGTTCGCTCAACCGGATCACTGCACCACGGGTGACGCCGGGGCTGCCATCCGAATTGTTGACCCAGCGCCCGGACATCCGCCGTCAGGAGGCGCAACTCGCGTCGGCTACCGCAAACGTCGGTAGCGCCCGGGCGCAGTTTTTTCCGAGCATTCAGTTGACCGCGCAGGGCGGCTACCAGAGCCCGGCGCTGGTCGCGCTATTCCAGCCTCAGGCCGCATTTTTCAATCTCGCCGGCGGACTGACGCAGCCGATCTTCGACGGCGGTAGAATCCTGGGCAATTTCGAATTCACAAGAGCAAAACAGGACGAACTGCTTCAGACCTACCGTAGGACAGTGGTTTCGGCGTTCGCCGATGTCGACAACGCGCTGGTTGCCGTGCGTCAGACCACTGAAAGACTACGCCTGCAGCGGGAGGTCGTGGCCACTGCGCACAGGGCATTCGAGCTCTCCGAGCAGCAGCTTCGCGCCGGCACCGCCGATATTATTATCGTGCTGAACACGCAATTGACACTGTTTCAGGCGGAAGACGTCCTCGCGCAAGCGCAGCTTGCGCGGTTACAGGCAATCGTGAGCCTTTATCAAGCCCTGGGCGGGGGCTGGGAGCCGAGAATTGAGAGGGCGGGCAATGCTCTTTAAACCGGGTCTCGACGAAACCGCGAAAGCAGCCGGCGAAAGCATACCTGGCCAGGCGACGGCCGGCGGCCGGCGGCGGCCGGTGGGGATCGTCATTACGCTTCTGATCCTCGGAGGACTTGCCTATCTTGGCTGGATCGCGTTTGAGCAAACGAAGCGTGATGAAGGTCGAGAACATTCCGATCGCGCAATTCCCGTACTGGCTGCAACGCCGCGGATCCAGGACGTGCCGGTCTACCTCGACGGCGTCGGAACGGTCCGGGCTCTGAACACCGTTACTGTACGCTCTCAGGTCAATGGCAAGCTGATCGCCGTCAATTTTACCGAAGGCCAGGATGTTCAGAAGGGCGATGTGCTGGGCGAAATCGATCCCGTGATCTACCAGGCCCAGTACGATCAGACAGTCGCGAAGAAGGCCCAGGACGAAGCGCAACTTGCCAATATGCTCCTCGATCTGAAACGCTACCAGCAGCTGGCCGTCTCCAATGCCGGTTCGAAGCAGCAGGCGGATACCCAAAGGGCGGTCGTTGCTCAACAGGAGGCGCTGGTCAAGGCCGATCAGGCCGCGATCGACAACGCGGGAGCGATGCTCGGCTTTACCAAGATCGTCGCGCCGATTTCCGGTCGCGTCGGCCTGCGCCAGGTCGATCGTGGCAACATCATCAACACCACGGATACGACCGGACTCGTCGTTATTACGCAGCTTCAGCCTATCTCCGTCCAGTTTAGCCTTCCGCAACAGCAAATTACGCGGGTGAATGCAGCAGCAGCCAAGGGTGCTATCGAAGTCGATGTATTCGGAAGCGACGGCACGACACTAGCCGACACGGGAGAGCTGATCGGTATTGATAATCAGGTCGATCCGACGACCGGCACGTTGAGGCTGAGAGCCAAATTTCCAAATGAGCATTTTCAGCTCTGGCCAGGCCAATTCGTGAACGTGCGGATCAAGGTTGAAACGCTATTACAGGCGACGGTTATACCGACGTCGGCGGTGCAGCGCGGTCCGCTCGGAACCTTCAGCTACGTGATCGGAGACGACGACATCGTAACGGCCAAACCAGTGACGGTGCAGCAGCAGGACGAAAAGGACGCTGTGATCGCCAAGGGAGTTGGTCCTACTGATCGCGTGGTCACGACGGGATTTGCCAATCTCTCCGACGGAGCAAAGGTGACGATCAGCCAGAACGATCAGGCGCCGACGGCCGATCTCGCGCCGCAGAAGCGGCACGATGAGCACGGTGCTCGCCGAGGCGGCGACAACAGTGAGCGTCGCGGCAAGCGGAGTTCTGGCGGCGGACCGAAGGCTCGGCCATGATTCCGGAGGCACGGCACTGAGAAGCGAACCCACGGCAGTGCGCTGCCAGACGAGTTGATTAGACATGGGTGTCTCGGAACCGTTTATTCGTCGTCCGATTGCAACCTCCTTGCTCGGGATCGCGCTGATGATCGGAGGCGCGCTCGGCTATTGGGCCTTGCCGGTCTCTGCGCTGCCGCAAGTCGATTTCCCGTCAGTGCAGGTGAGGACTCAGCTCCCAGGCGCCAGTCCCGATGTGGTCGCGTCATTACTGACAGCGCCGCTGGAACGTCAACTCGGGCAGATCCCGTCGCTGTCGTCGATGACATCGACAAGCTCGTTCGGGCTCAGTCAGATTTCCTTACAGTTCAACCTGAATCGGGATATCGACGGCGCGACACAGGACGTGCAGGCGGCCATCAACGCTGCCGCGGGAGTACTGCCGAAAAACCTGCCGTACCCGCCCGTTTATGCCAAGGTGAATCCTGCCGATGCGCCGGTGATAACGCTCGCCCTGACCTCCGACACGGTCTCATTGCGCACCTTGAGCGATATTGGGGACACCATTCTGAGCCAACGCCTCAGTCAGATTTCAGGCGTTGGCCGCGTTTCCGTGCTCGGAGGTTTGAAGCCCGCGGTGCGTGTCCAGGCCGATCTCGCGCGGCTCGCGGCTTACGGCATTTCAATGGAGGACTTACGGACCGCGATCGCCAACGCCAACGTTTCTGGCCCCAAGGGGGCGCTGGACGGTGCACAGCAAGCTTATACGATCGCGGCGAACGACCAGATCACGACGGCCGACGCATACAGACCGATCATTATCGCCTACCGCAACGGCTCTCCGGTCACGATTGGCGATGTCGCCCGGATCATCGACGGGCTGGAGAACGACCGCACCGGCGGCTGGTATAACGGAACGCCGGCGGTCATCATCGATATCCAGCGCCAGCCCGGCGCCAATGTGATCGAGGTGGTCCGCCAGATCCGGGAGGAGATTCCGAAGGTCCAGAAAGCAATTCCGGCCGGTGTCAAACTGACCGTCGTCAGCGACCGGACCGTGACAATCCGCGCATCAGTCCACGACGTGCAGTTCACGCTCATTCTCAGCATCGTCCTCGTTACACTTGTCGTGCTGCTTTTCTTGCGCTCGCTCCGGGCGACGTTGATTGCGGGCGTGGCGCTGCCGTTGTCGCTGATCACCAGTTTCGGCATCATGTATTTCGCCGGATTCAGCCTCGACAACCTGTCGCTGATGGCGCTGACGATCGGCACCGGATTCGTGGTCGACGACGCCATCGTGATGATCGAAAACATCGTTCGACATATCGAGAACGGCGAGAGCGTCATGGAGGCCTCGCTCCGGGGCGCGAGTGAGATCGCCTTCACCGTGATTTCGCTGACGGTTTCGCTAATCGCGGTGTTTATCCCGCTTTTGTTCATGTCCGGGCTGGTCGGAAGAATGTTCCGCGAGTTCGCTCTGACACTAACGATCGCGGTCGTCACGTCCGCCGTGGTGTCGCTGACTTTGACCCCGATGATGTGCTCCCGGCTGCTAAAACACTCGGAGGGAGGAGCTTCGATTCCGGGGTTAGCGGCGGTCAACCGCGGTATTGATCGGCTTGTCGCATTCTATCATTGGACGTTGTTATGGGTCCTTCGGCATCAGCGCGCGACACTGGTCGTTGTCTTTACGACGGTCGTCGCAACAATGTTTCTCTATGTCGTCGCGCCAAAGGGCTTTCTGCCTCTGCAAGATACAGCGTCGATCACCGCCGTAACCGAGGCAGGTCCAGACGTATCCTTTGCCGAAATGGGAAGGCGTCAAGCCGAGGTAGCGGGCATCCTCGAGGAGGATCCGGACGTCGTGGGCGTTGTATCCGTCATCGGTGCCGGTTCAGTGAATCCGACCACGAATGTCGGCCGTCTGGTGATGACGGTGAAGCCGCGGAGCGATCGCCATGACGACGTCGCTGCAATCATCACGCGTTTGAAGACGCGCGTAGCTTCGATCCCTGGTATGGCGGTTTATTTTCAACCGGTGCAGGATATTCAGATCAGCACGCGGGCTAGCCGCTCACTTTATCAATATACCCTGACGGGAACGGACGCAGCCCACGTTTCGGAGTGGACCCAAAAGCTGGTCGAGGAACTGCGTCGCGATCCGCTATTTCGGGACGTATCGTCGGAAGCGCAAGACGCAGGTCTTCGAGCCGCGCTGAACATCGATCGCGACCGCGCCGGTCAACTCGGCGTTAGCCTTCAAGCTGTTAACGACACTTTGAACGATTCCTTTGCTCAGCGGCAGATATCGACCGTTTATGGACAGGCCAACCAGTATCGCGTCGTGTTGGAAGCCTTGCCACAGTATCAGAACGACCCCTCAATCCTTTCCAAGCTTTTTCTGCCGGGTGTTGCCGGCGCTCAGGTCCCGCTATCTGCAGTTGCGACGCTGACCAGGACGACGGCGCCACTGGCAATCTCTCATCAGGCGCAATTCCCCGCATTCTCGCTCAGCTTCAATCTCGCCCCGGGCGAAGCGCTGGGCGACGCCGTAGAACGGGTCAAGATCATCGAAACCCGCATCGGCATGCCCTCTAGTATCGTCGGCATGTTTTCGGGCGATGCGGCGGAATTCTCGAAAGCGCTTGCCGGTCAGCCTTGGCTGATCTTGGCCGCACTGGTCACGATCTACATCGTGCTGGGCGTATTGTACGAAAGCTATGTTCATCCAATTACAATCCTCTCAACACTGCCTTCGGCGGGTATCGGCGCCATTCTCGCCTTGATGCTGTTCGGACAGGATCTGTCGGTTATCGGTCTGATCGGCATCATTCTTCTGATGGGCATCGTGAAGAAGAATGCGATCATGATGATCGACTTCGCGCTCGAGGCAGAACGCCGTCAAGGCATGTCTTCGACCGATGCCATCGTGCAGGCGTGTCTGCTCCGGTTCAGACCAATCATGATGACCACACTGGCAGCGCTGTTCGGCGCGTTGCCGCTGGCGATCGAGAGCGGCACCGGCTCGGAGTTGCGGTTTCCTCTTGGCATCTCGATCATCGGCGGCCTGCTGCTCAGTCAGTTGCTCACGCTTTACACCACGCCGGTGATCTATCTGCGGCTCGATCGGCTAAACAAGCGAATTGAGCAAGCCGTTCCTACTGGCGGTTCGAAGCCGCCGCCTGGTGCGACCGAGGACATAAGATAATGGCCTCGATCTCCGAGCCGTTCATTCGAAGACCGGTCGGTACCACGCTGCTCGCCATTGGCCTGTTTCTCATTGGCGTTGTCGCTTACGCCGTCCTTCCGGTAGCTTCGGTTCCCAATGTCGATTTCCCGATGATCAGAGTGTCGGCGAACCGGCCGGGCGCGTCGCCGTCGGTGATGGCTGCTACCGTTGCCGCGCCGCTGGAGCGCCGCCTGGGTGAGATCGCCGGCGTCGAGCAAATCACGTCCACGAGCGCGTTGGGCGCCACGAGCATTCAATTGCAGTTTGCCATCGGGCGCGACATCGATCACGCGGCACGCGACGTGCAAGCGGCGATCAACGCATCGCTCGCCGATCTGCCGACGGATCTGCCGACATTGCCGAAATTCCGCAAGGCCAATCCTGCTGCGTCACCCGTCTTCGTTCTGGCGCTAACATCAAAGACCATGTCGACGAGCGCCATCTATGACGTAGCTGATACCGTGATTGTTCAGCGCGTTTCGCAGGTTCCGGGGGTAGGTGAGGTTTCCGTAAGTGGAGCTGATCAGCCGGCTGTGCGGATCGCTTTCAATCCGGTCGCGCTCTCAAACGCAGGCATCTCGACCGATGATGTCCGGACCGCGATCGTGAACGCCAATCCGCTTGGCCCAGTCGGAATTTTCAATGGCGACCGCCAGAGCGAGACGCTGTCGACTAACCGGCAGATGCGGACGGCCACCGAATTTCGCGACATCATTATAAAGAATTCAGGAGGGAATTTCGTTCGGCTCTCGGACGTGGCCGATGTCAAGGATGCCACGCGAAACAGCCGCTCGATCGCTTGGTTCAACAAGCAGCCCGCGGTGTTGATCCAGGTCACCAAGCAGGGCGACGCCAATGTCATCGACACTGTCGACCGGGTGAGGGCGCTGCTCCCCGAACTCAAGAAGTGGATTCCTGGCGGTGTCGAAGTATCCATCATCGTTGATCGCACCGGCACGATCCGGGCAAGCGTTGAGGACATGGAATGGACGCTGTTGGCCACCGCCTTTCTGGTGATGGTGGTGGTATTTACGTTCCTTCGACGTCTTACGCCGACTGTCGCGGCCGGCATATCAGTTCCATTGGCGCTGGCTGGTACATGCGTCGGGATGTGGCTGGCAGGTTTCTCCATCGACAACCTGTCCCTGATGGCGCTGGCCATCTCGGTCGGCTTCGTGGTCGATGATGCCATCGTCATGATCGAGAACATGTACCGCAATCTCGAGCAGGGTTTGCCGCCTTACCGGGCGGCGGTTGAAGGAGCAAGGCAAATCGGCTTTACCGTGTTCTCGATCAGCCTGTCGTTGAAAT
>CAWEBX010000004.1:0-116269 GCA_963807355.1 uncultured archaeon | reverse complement strand
GCGTTTTTGCTCCCGGCCGGCGCGCTCCGGGCCGCGAAATAGGCCCCTCCCCTACTTCGCGCGTTCGAGCATGCCGCTGGGCGGCAACGTGCAGGCGGTACCAAGCCGCCGGGCATCAGCATTGATGCGGCCAAGGAGCGCGGCATCGAACCGGATGTCCAGCGGAAAGTTGAAGCGGGTTTTTTATTGAGTTCCGCGCTCAACGTACTGCATCCAGCCTTCAAGGCCGGCGTACTCCCTAGCCAAACCATCCGCTAGAATCTCGGCGGTGACCCTCGGGCATGGTCGACATCAACGCTGCCAAGAATTGCGCCTGCCGGGGGTGGTCGCTATCGGACATGATTAGATCGAAGACGTCCTTATAACCTTCAGTCTTGGCGCTAGTGTTGTCTCGCCCGCTAAAAACGCAGGCCAGACCATATGCCTTCCCCTTCATGATCTCGTAGAGGTTGGCCACGCGAAACTCCAATCCGCTATTCGTGTTGTCGAATAGATCAGCGATTTCCAGAGGCACTATGGAAATTTTGTAAGACCGCCCCTGCGTCAGAGCCACGATCCACACATCGGGAATCCCGGTAGTCGGCCATCGCATGAGACAGCCTTATCGTCTCCGGTGCCATGTGCTCCGCGAAACGGGGGTCATCCAGCAGCTTGGTCATCCGGTGACACAGTATCAGCAGCAAACGCTCGAGGATGTACGTTGCATAAGCAGGCTCCAATTTCCCAAACATCAACTCGGTTCGGGTCATGAAAACGTCGATCAATCGCGCGACAGCGGAGTCGGCCTTGTCAAACTGGCTGGGTTTTTCGTCCATGTAGCCCTCCCTACTTCGTCCGTTCGAAGGCTGCCGACCCGAAAGACACGGGAGCAAGTTGCTGTTCCAGGAGAGTGCGAACGGCTGTCAGCACCTCGGGGCTAGCGTCCCGCAGCATTTCAATAATCTCGGCTAGTTCCGAATTCTCGATTTTCGCACCCATACCGCCCCGTCCCGTCAGGAGCCATTCGAGCGAGACGCCAAACTTTCGTGCATAGACGGCGGCGGTCTTATGTCTAAAGCCTGAGCTACCGTTCTCGTGACCAGCATAGGTCGGGTATGAGGTGCCGATAGAACGGGCAGCATTGGTTGCCGTTTGATAACCTGCGGCCTTCCGGACAGCCAACAATCGTTCGTGTAAATTTGATCGCCCAACTTCCCCGGCCCTGTTTCAGAAGAGTAAGGACAGCGGTCACAACTTCCGGGCTGGCTTCGCAAAGTATCTGAATGGCTTCTTGCAGCTCAGAGCTTTGCTCAGCATTCCTCATGGTGCCGCGTCCGGTTGCCAGCCACTCGTAGTTAACCCGGCATTTTGCCGCGATCCCGCGAAGGTTGGATGCTGTAGGCTCCGTGAACCCGTTTTCCCATTGGCAAGCAGAGCTGCGGGTCAACCCGAACGCCTCTCCTAATGCCGCCTGAGAAAGCCCGGCGTGCTTCCTCGCCGAGCCAATGTGAATCCTAGGTCAGATGGTTTTTTCACGTTCGCCGTCGTCGTCGCCCCCACGCGGCTGAACTAGATTTCAGCACCGCCGCTCATTTGCGGAGCTTCCCTATAACCTTCCGACATCGAAGAAATTCATATCAGTGCTGGAGGAGTTCAAACTTTTCTCATCCTCGTTTCATCTCGGCGGGCATGTATCACTTCGCATCCGCGAAGGTGCGATGCGCGTCACCCTCCTCCAGCGCCGCCAACGCGTGCTCCAGCACTTCGCCCAGCACCCAGCCTCGCTGATCGGCGATGGCATTCAGCCGCTCGATCGTCTCCTGCGTGGCCTTGATGTTGATCTGAAAGGTCCTTCCGGTGATCCGGCGGCGTTGCGCTTTCGGCTTCGGCTTGCGGGGTTCGCGGCTCGGGAAGCCGTTCTCCTCGGAAGCCCTGCGGATGGTTTCACGAGGGACGGCCGGTCGCGGTGCCGATCGCGGCTTGAAGTCTGACAGGTCCGGTCCGGTGTCTGGCGCAAACGGGATCGGCGCGTTGTGGTGAATCGGCGGTCATGCGACTTGCTCCTTCGGCCTGAGACATTTCGATCAGTTCTGTTGTGAACACGGCCGCCTCGCGCTGGGCCTTGTCGATGCCGCTGACGTTTCCGGGAAGGCTCGCCAGCGTGCCGCCGAAGAGAACAGCGCCCGGTAGGCCTCGCGATCACATAACTTGTTTTGCATCGTCGGCAGCTTCTGCTCGACGAGGCTGCGCTCGATGTGCGTCTGCGAACCGGTGATGATCGCCGGCCTCGTCCGCGTCAGCGTCAGCACATAAGGGATGCTTCGGCGCGCCACCTTCTCCTGCGTCTTGACCATGTGGATCATGCTGGCGGCCTTGGGCGCATCGAGCTGCGAGGCCTGCATCGGGATCAGCACCAGGTCGGAATAGCTGATCGCATAGCCGACCATGGCCGACTGGATGCCCTCACAGTCGACCAGCACGAAGGCGCTGCGGCTGGCCGCCCTCTCGATCACGTCGATGATGGTTTCCTCGTTGAACGTCGCCGATGACCTCGAGGCCGTCAGGCACGCCCGGCTTGTTTGCCCAGTTCGCCAAGGACTTGTTCGGATCGGCGTCGATCAGCGTGACGCTCGCGCCCAGGCGCGCCAGTTCGCAGCCGACAATCAGCGTCGATGTCGTCTTGCCGGTGCCGCCCTTGCCGATCGCTGTTGAAAGTACAGGCATTCATCGCCCTCCCGCTCGGAGCTACTGGTAGCAGTGTCGATACCAGTACAGATTTCAGTCCCGGCATCGGCATCAGTATCGATGTCAGTACCGGAAGCTGGTTAACAATTCGTTTATGGGCGCGGGTGATTTGCGAAGGCGAGGGACGACCAGCACCGAACCAACGCTCGCCAACAGATGAGCGTCAATTCGGCGCCGGCCTGCACTGATGCGTCAAGGATTCGAAATCTGTAGGCTAACCTAATTCCTTGGCTTGAAATCATTGGCTTATTTTTCTGGCTAGAATCCGCCCACGGCCATTAAGCGGGCCGCTGCACATCCAGTCCGTCATCCAGGATCGCGTCGTAGTGGTCGTACTTGGCCTCGATCCTCTCATAGGTCCGCTGGCGCATCCATTTCGGTTTCGGCGGCAGGTCCCACTCGTCCGGATCGAAGTTGCCACGTTCGCAGAGGTTTCTCCGGATCCGGCACTGGGCATGGTGTGCCCGGTTGTCCCGATCCATGAACTGGGACCGGTAGGCCACCTTTCGCGGTCCCCATGCGCCTCGTCCCGCGAACCGGGATGCTCCATTCGGCCGCCAGAGGACCGAGACCGGGGCCTGCGTCGATGGGCAGAGGAAATACCACTGCCTCCCCCCGAAGTAGCGGGGTTGGGCCCGCAGGTGAATGTGCTGGTCGGCGCCGCCGTTCATCCGGATCGAGAACCATCCCAACTGTTCGCCGGTCATGTCCGCCGACATGGTGCCAGTCCCGACGAGTCCCCAGACGTTGCTTGTCCACTGGATTCCGGCGCCGACGGTACGACCATTCCGGACGAGGGAGCCGCGCTGCAGGAGCCGGTTCAGGTTGATGCTGATGCCGTCCTGGAGACAAAGCCGTTGCAGATTTCGTGGCAATATCGCTCCTCCTCGCTGGTCCTGCCAGGAACCTCTAAAATGACTCGAAAATAGTAGCGCCAAAATTCCTAATACCTATTCCAAAACAATTGGTTAGGTGTTTCATGCCCAGGTATTTTTCGGACTAAGCTGTTTGCTTAGCTCCTGCTGATCTGGCGCTGTTCAGCAGCACGGACCAAGCGGGGCCGCCCTGCGCGAATGCATCGGACGTACCCGCGGAGTCCGTTTGCTTTGGCATGTAGTTGCCCGTGGAACCGACCGGCCGACGAGCTCGCTAAGTGGCGTTGGGTCAGACCACGCTGCCCCTGCCGAAACGTCTCCTCAGCGACTGCGCCGCGACATATCCCCCACCGGATAGACGCAGCCTGGCCACCAGCTTCAATTCGTGGAAAGCGGTATCTGGCCGGATAGTCGAAGGGCTTCGGCGGTAAGGGGCCGTTACGATATGCCGGTGCGGTTGGTTTCCGCTCGCATCCGGGTGCTGCCAAGGGTTAATTCGATTGTCCATTGATGGCATCGCGTTCGGCTCGACGCCGATAGACGGCGCGGTCGCCGCCACCTTGATCCTTGCGATCCCTTGATGCGCCCACCGAGCTGCCTCTCCCGACCCCATCCGGCTTGCGGCGTCCGTTCCTTTGCCTGGTACCCCCGTAGAAGGCGGGACAAGTCATAGACCGGCTTGATCGTGATGTTCTCGTAACTGCGCTTCAGACGTTCTACCATGGCGCTGTCGCCACAGAACAGGAAATGGGCGTGCAGCTGTGGCCGCGTCTCGAAGCCCAGGCGCTGTAGGCCCAAAAATTTCGTTCATGCTGAAGACGGTTAATTCGCTTCTGAATTGTAGCTACCGTTTCGCGGGGTGCCCCCTTCGCCGTGGTCAGATACCAGAGCTCGCCATCAGAACAGGATCGTAGATAACGCTGCATTTAGTGACTGGCGCCGCTGAAGCGATCTATCTCTGCTCCGGTAACGCCATGTGGCGCGATCGTCCTGCGGAGTTGTTGTGCGCCGTTTGACTCTCTAGAGGGCATTGCGAAGCTCAGTCTCGTATTAAATCATGTAAGTTCCATTGAAGATAAAATAAAAAATCTCTTTTACGTCGGGCAAAAATCCGCGCCAAATAAAAATTCGCCTATGCGGCATACAACTACTGATCGTGTTCTCTCGCAGCAACCGCGGGGACGCTCAACCCGTTAGGTTTTCACCGCGGCGAGTGACGCTGATCGCAGTTCAGGCAGGTTCAAACCAGCGGCGCGACGATCGCTAGAGGAATGCAGAATAATTCAATCCCGCATGATCTAGGGCATCAGCAATCGGTTTCGCCCGCTTTCCGGATGCCGCTGCACCCGCGAGCTCTGATCCCTGCTAAGCCTCTTTCTAGAATCTGGTGCCCGTGGGGTGACAATTTTTTCCCCCTGTACCCGACGAGATCGTTGGCCCCGCTTCAGCCAGGCAGACCATTCGGCCGACACGATCCGGACGACGTTGGTCAGATTCTTCCGGCCGGGACGGGGGCGCCGCTCGATCGTCACCAGTCCATCCCGGGATGCCATCCGGAGAACCCGCTGCGCCAGCTTCCTGCAGCACCCAGCACGGGCCGCCAGCTCGGCAAGGGACCGATCACAGACGCCATGCTGCAGGACCTCATCGCCGACGATCCGGAGAACCGCCAGTTCAGATACCGTGAACCGGGCCGCCATCGCCGGCGGAAGAGGTCCGGAAGCGGCAAGCCGACGCCGGCGCTCGATCGACGCCTGACGATCTGGAGAACGCTGCTCTACGCGGGCAGGGAAGGCCGTCCAGACGCGTTTGCGATCCGACGCGGTCGATGACCTAGGAATCGGGAAAAGGACGCCCTGCGCCTCCGTAGCCGGCTGACGGCGCTGGTGGAGAAGTTCGGCAAGGTCCTGGGCCACGCCGTCCGAAATATGGCCGGCAGCAAGAGCCGCCCAGAGCTGGCGAGATAGGTGATCAATCTGACGCGGATGTGCGCCATCGATCGCGCTTTTGAGCGCGTTCTTAAACATGACAGCCCTTTCGGGCCACGGCATCAGGCAAAGCAATCCCGTCACCGGAAACGACGGTTTCCGATTGACTCCCGGATAGGCATCATGCGAGCTTGGGATTATCGGATCGCCAAGCGCGCTCTATGAGTTTCCCGGCCCTACTGTTACCAGCAGTGGGGCCGTTGCTTTTTCAGACTACCGCGGCGGTTCAATTCCCACGATCAGACGGCACAAGCGCCGTCAGGTGTCGGACAAAGTCCGGCACGGTGCCTATAAGGCCCTGATTTGGCGATTCGAGACCAGCGGTAATTAACGCCGCCTTCGCAGGTGCCGACAGGTGCAGTTCACCTGCGAATGTCGATGTTGCCCCGCTAGGAAAGCGAGATCCGAAGGCCATGAACTGGATCGGGTAGCACGGTCGCAATCCCAGCCGAATCCCGGAACCCAGCGGTCAGCGTACACCAAGGGTCGCAGATGAGCTGTTTGTCGGTCACGATGAAGGTGTGGCTGGTCCCGTGGTGGCTGGGCGCTGGCAGGGAGAATTGTCGAGCTCATCTCCACCAAGGATGGGACGGATCAGCAACGCTTCTGCGACCTTGACGATGGAGGGCCAGTGGTCCGCTACAAGTCCGCTCGCTCGGTTGTCGCATTCCCGGAAGAGGCGGTTTGCGTAGCCCTCCTGATCGGGGGTGAGGTTATTGAACATCTCGAGAGTGATAACGTCTGGCTCGATGCCGCTCGCAAGGAGAGCCGCACAGCGCATCCCTGAAACCGCAACCCGCATGTCGTCATCCCACTCGTCAGGTAGACGCTTCTTTGCCTTTAGTGGGCGATGCCTCTGTTGCGCATGGGGCCGGCAAGCGCGACGGCCATGTCCTTACTGATCCCAGCAATGTGCGTCTCGATGCCGAGGCCGAGAGTGGCATTGCTTGCACTTTCCATTTCCGCGCACGCTCTTCCGTCCAGAACGTTCACGGATTTAACCTTGAGGCCGAGGACTCGTGCGACCACGGCGTGTCCGGCTTCGTGGTGAGCAACCACAGCGAGTTTTTGTTCGCGTGAGACATGGCTTGCTCCCTTTGGCCCATTCTGATGCTTAGCGGCTAGCGCGCAATACGCGCTCTAGTCGCTCGTCGATATAATCCTGCTTTAACGCCCCGCCATCATCTCGAGCACTCGACATAGTCTCCTCAAATCGAGCGATGCGGTCCGGCTATGGTTTTGATGCGGCCCGCATAAGGTTGATCATATAGGCTCACTACAAAATTCTGTAGCCGTCCGTGAAGGTGAAACACCTCCGCGCCGCTTGTGCGTTCATACGGCGCGGCCGCTTGAGCCTCAGGCGTCGCCTAGCATTGAGGCCACTGACGCTGCTAAGAACACTCTTCCGTTGACATTGACGTAGCCGCGGGCGGCCAGATCGGCAGCGATGGCTCGCAGGGAATTGCCGCGCTTGCGCCGGCGCAGCCCCTTGGCGATCTGCACCATCTCCGGATTGATCTCGGCATGGCTCTTGCGGTCCTCGCACTTGCCCGCGGTGAGCCGTGTACGTCCGCGCGCGGCCTTGAGCTTTGCAACGAAAGTAGTCAACATGGAAAAATGGGGAGATCAATAATGAAAGTCAGAACACAGGTGGAGCTATGACCAGCAATGAAAACAAGCGAGCGGTGGTCATGGATGCCCTACGTTTACTCAGATTAGAAACATCTCCCTATGGAAGATGGTGTAGCACGCATTGTAACAATTGTGGGTTTGTCAGAAGCTGCAGACGCGATCCTCGCAGCTGGTCTTGTGCATGATGAATCGGCCATTCGTTGCGATGAACGGGAAACATGCGTAAAGGTGGCTGATGATCACGTCGAAAAGTTCGATAAGACTGCTGGAGACGAGCCTCTCGCCACAACGATGTTGAAAAAGGAAGTAGCAACCGAAATTGCCAATGCTATTCGTTCAGGTCACGAAAAACGTGAATGAATTACACTGAAACCGGCGCTGACGATCCCACGAACCACATGCTCAACGAGGTTAGGGTCGGTTCATTTTACTTCCCGATGTTGTTGAGACCTAGCCCGTTCCATGCCTGAAGCGCGTCGAGCCGGTTCTGCGGGCTCGTCGTCTGCTCGGTCAGCGCCTTCGCAATCTTGGTCTTCACCTCGGCGGGCACCAGCGTCTTCATCTTTTTCTCAAGCGCATCGATCCGGCGAGCCGCCTCGCTGTCAGGATCGAGCGGTACCGTCTTAATGATCTTCGCCTTCAGCTTCTCGATCTCGTCGCTGCGCAACAAAATCTCGGTTCGGGAGATTCGGAGTTCCTGTGTCAGCCGCTTGATCTCGGCTTTCGCGTAGGCCAGCGCCTGCGACGCCTCTGCCGAGCCCTTGGCGACCCGCTGAGAAGCCTCATCCGCCAGTTGCCGCTCCAGACGCCAGATCTCGTCGCGCTGGCGGTCCGCACAGCTCGTCACTCTGACGGCGCCGCGATTAGGCGGGTTGCCTTGTCGCAGACGCTCGCGGCGTTTCCGCTGGCGCTCCGCATCCGTCATTGCATGATCGCCGATAGGATGGCGGGCCATTGGGGGCTCATTTATCTGCCCTCACATCCGCGCCCTGTTGTGCGCGTTGATGTTTGTTAGTCTTATCTTTGACTTGGTGGGGCTGGGGTAAGCCCTCCTTAGTCACGGGATCATAAGCTTCTCATTGCCTCATATCTAAGTGGAATGGCCACAATCACTAGCCCTGCAGCTCGAAGGCGCGGCGGTTCAGAAATCTGAAACCCGCTCACTTTCGGTAAATTGAGACCGGGTTGTGGTGAGCCGCTTGCGTTCGCGCGCTGCCTTGAGCTTTGAGACCGGAGATGTTTTGAAACCCTCCCGTCGGTACGGCAGACTGCCCGTCGAGGATTGGAAAGGGTCGATAATGTCGAAGAAGGCTATACCCGAACAGGAGATTGCGCTTTACGACGCAATGGGGCGCGCTATCGCGAATTTGCACGCGGCGCTCGCTGAGATTGACGCCGCCTGGGTTATAGTTACGGCTGAACGTCCAGATCCTTCGGTAAGAGCTTTCGCCGCGCTCGATGTTGCTGAGCAGATCCTCGGGGTCGCGCGCGAGGACTTGGCTCGGGCCCGTACTGCGCTCACCGCCTACATGGAGGAGAGAACCGAACAATGATTGCCGCGATTTGATTATGGAGCTGCGAGTAAACCGGATCGTCCCCTTTAATTTTTGTGGGACCGCTTGAAACTTTTTGGGCTTTTCCTAATTTTTTGGCTGCCGCGATATGCGGTTTCGAGCGCCCTCGGGGCTCGGAGATGCGGGCGCCGGCTGGTGTCCGGAAGCCTGCTCGTACCCAACTTGCTCTATGGAGGACTTGGTTATGAGGACCACTACTTTCGATTACACCCCCCTTTGGAGGTCAACCATCGGCTTTGACCGCTTCCTCGACATGGTCGATGCGGCCCAACGAGCTGGTAGTGACGACAATTACCCGCCTTACAATATCGAACGGCTCGGCGACGACAGCTACCAGATTTCACTGGCGGTCGCGGGCTTCGGTCCCGACGACATTGCCGTCACGGCAGAACAGAATGTTCTGACGATCGAAGGTCAAAAGGCCGAGAAAGAGCAGCGCGAATATCTCTATCGGGGTATTTCCGGGCGCCACTTCAAGCGTCAGTTCAACCTGGCTGATTATGTTCAGGTCAAGAACGCGACGTTTGAAAATGGTTTGCTCCGCATCGAACTAGCTCGCGAAGTTCCAGAGGCCATGAAGCCGCGCCGGATCGCGATCAATGGAGCGACCCCGTCGAACGTCCATCAGCTCGACGGCAAAGCGGCCTGACCGCAGATCGCTTCAACAATCAACTAAACCGGCCTCCGCCGCGACCGCTGGCGTGGGCCGCCTGTTGAGGAGTAGCAACCATGGCAATCAGTGACCTTATCCCCTGGAACAACAGAAGCCGCGAGATGACTACGCAGCGCGGCAGCGACGTCCATCCTGTCCTTGCTCTGCATCGCGAGATGAACCGGATATTCGATGACGTATTCCGCGGGTTCGATAGGACCCCGTTCGGCGACTTCCGAGCCAGCGAGAGCCTCAGCTGGCCGAAGATCGACATCGACGAAACGGAGACGGACGTCCGCGTTACGGCCGAATTGCCGGGCCTGGAGGAAAAGGACGTCAGCTTGGAAATCGCGAACGGTATGCTTTTGATCTCTGGCGAAAAGAAATCGGAAACGGAAGACAAGGCTCGCCGTTTCAGTGAGCGGTATTATGGTCGCTTCGAACGCCGAATACCCCTTGAGGATGTCGAGGATGACAAAGCCTCGGCGTCTTTCAACAATGGTGTACTGACGGTGATGATGCCGAAAGCGCGCGAAGCCAAGGAAAAAGTGCGACGCATTGCAATTAACGGCAAGAGTTGACCTGCTAGCGGCGCCCGGTTCTAAACGGGCGCCGCTACCGCGAGGAGGGTTAAGATCAAAGGATTTCCCCGGCACAGCCTGTAGCAACGCGCGCCGGAACTGCCGCAAAGCGCGTTTGCTCGTGGATGAGCTGTTAACCGAGGAGCCGAGCGCCGCTAATACCATCGAATATGAATTGAACAGCCAAAGCAGCCAAAACTACGCCTGCAAGCCGGGCAACGACGTTTGAGCCGGTTGCTTTGAGCAGACGGTGCAAGACATCTGTGAAGATCATGCACATATAGGTAAGAAAGAGACACAGTAACATCGCTCCAAGCACAATCATCGAACCGAGTAGATCGCCGTCGGACGTTGTCGTCAATTGCACGGACGTGATCGGCCATGTTGTCCCCCTTCTCTCCTTTCGTTTCGGACGATGTAAAGATTAGCAAGGCGGCTGGCGCGGTCAAGATTTTGGAAACAGAATTTTTTCGGACTGATCTCTAGCACCACAGCGAAAGGCAGCCGCATTCTCACCGCCATACTTTTGACCGTCGGATCGCGGCGTTTGCTGGCTGCACGGCCAGGTTTTCTTCTGTTTTTGCTGCTGTCCGGCTATTGGTTTTGATACCGGCCCGCATAAGGTTGATCGCTCACTACAGAATTCTGTAGCCGTCCGTGAAGGTGAAACACCTCCGCGCCCCTCGAGCGGTCATACGGCGCGTCCGCTTGAGCCTCAGGCGCCGCCTAGCATTGAGGCCACTGAAGCCGCTGAGTACTCCCTGCCGTTCACATTGACATAGCCGCGGGCTGCGAGATCGGCAGCGATGGCCCGCAGGGAATTGCCGCGCTTGCGCCGGCGCAGTCGCTTGGCGATCTGCACCATCTCGGGATTGATCTCGGCAAGGCTCTTGCGGCCTTCGCACCTGCCCGTGGTGTGCACGCTTGCGATCGCGCGCGGCCTTGAGCTTCGCCACGAGCCGCGCCTTTTCGTACTCGTGCGAACGCGCCGGCGATCTGCCGCATCATCTTGCGCGACGGATCGCTACTGTCGGTCAGGTCGTCGCCGTTGGCAGTCAGAACGCGGACGCCGCGCTGGATCAGCGCCAGGATGCCCAGCTCCTGCGTCATCAGCTCGCGCGCGAAGCGGCTAGCGTCCTCGACAATGACCGTGCGCACGCCGTTGCCCTCGATCCGGTCGAGCAGGGCGGCAAAACCCGGGCGGGTCTCGATCGGATCCGCGCCGCTACACAGCGGCATCGTTGAACTCGTCGATCAGGACGAAGCCCGCCCGCTTGGCATAGCCCTCGATGGCGGCCCGCTGTCGCTTGTCGCTGTCCTTGTCGGCGCCGACATTGGCGGCCGACGAGGTGCGGATGTAGGCGACTGCTTCAACCTTTTTCCCGTTTATCGCCATAGCTTTGCCCCTCGCTTCATGTATGGTATTTCTTGAGAAAACTATACAGAACGGAGACGCCCTTGCAAGGCTGCAGAAGGGCCGCGTCTTGCTTATTCTCTCGCTTCGTCGGGAGGTCAGGGAGCGGGAGGTTGTAGATTTCTCACCTTAAGGACCGTGGGGCGGAGCAGGAGTTTCTGGTATCACTTGGCTGCACGTTGCCGCCAACGGTATGCTCGAACTGACGAAGTAGGACCGCGCAAATGGACGACAAAACCAAACATCTGGACAAGGACGACGCCGCTTCTACTGCTGGCAAGCGGAAGGATAACGACATGGCAACATACGTGAACGGCGTTGCCCTGGGCATGATTGAAACTCGCGGACTGGTTCCCGCGATTGAGGCGGCGGACGCAATGACCAAGGCTGCCGAGGTGCGCTTGATCTCGCGTCAATTTGTCGGAGGCGGCTACGTCACCGTGCTGGTTCGTGGCGAGACCGGTGCGGTCAATGCGGCGGTGCGTGCTGGGGCTGACGCCTGCGAGCGCGTGGGCGACGGCCTGGTGGCCGCGCACATCATTGCCCGCGTGCACAGCGAGGTAGAGGGCATTCTGCCGAAAGCTCCCGTTGCTTCAACTTGAAGATACCCAGCGAGCCGCCGCATGTTGGCCGCTTTCTCGATTACCCCGGCGCGGTCACCACCCGGGAGTGCGCCTGACCTGAAGCGACGGGGGCGACATGGCGAAGGCTGCCGGTACGACTAGAACACCTCCGGATCTGGATTTCGATCTCACTCTTGAGGATCTGATAGCGTTCGGTCGCGATTATCTAAAGGAGATAGAAGCGAACGAGGCGACCGAAGCGTCCGCCCGCATCCCCATCGATCTGCCGTTGAACGTGCTGAAACAGTATCTCGCCCGCTCTATCGATGGGTTGGTCCTGCTGCAGTCCGAGCAAGCCCGCAAGACACCTAAAAAGCGAACATCAAGCGGCGGACGCCAGCGGACGCCTTGAAGCGCTCCTTCAAGACCGCCTGCAAAACACTGAAGCCTTCATCGCTTACAGAAAACCCCCCGCACAGCGTAGTTGGTCAGCCCCCGTCGTTCGCTTCTCAGTGCGACCGGATCAATCATCATCCAGGTCCGGCTTGCAGATTTCCAATAGCTCAACGGCCTCCTCGGCATCGGTCCGCGTCTTGAAGACGTCGACGATGATCGTCTTATCGGTAGGCTCCTGTTCCTCGATGGTGCACTCATTCGAATTGGGATTGTGCACCACATAGTATTTGTCCTGATCAGTCGTCGTTTGCGCAATCGAGGATGTGGTGGCAAGGGCAATGAGCGCGCTCAGGGCAACTCTCTTCATGGAAAGGGTTCCTCCGTTTTGAGGCGGGCGAAATGTGATGGCTCTTGCGAGCTTCGCACTTGCACTGTGGTGAGCCGTTTGCGTTCGCGCGGGGCCTTGAGCTTTGCAACGAAAGTAGTCAACATGGAAAAACGGGGAGATCAATAATGAAAGTCAGAACACAGGTGGAGCTATGACCAGCAATGAAAACAAGCGAGCGGTGGTCATGGATGCCCTACGTTTACTCAGGTTAGAAACATCTCCTATGGAAGATGGTGTAGCACGCATTACAATTGTGGGTTTGTCAGAAGCTGCAGACGCGATCCTCGCAGCTGGTCTTGTGAAGGATGAATCAGCCATTCGTTACGATGAACGGGAAAAATGCGCAAAGGTGGCTGATCATCACGTCGAAAATTTCGATAAGACTGCTGGAGACGAGCCTCTCGCCACAACGATGTTGAAAAAGGAAGTAGCAACCGAAATCGCAAATGCTATTCGTTCAGGTCACGAAAAACGTGAATGAAATTACACTTGAAACAGCGCTATGATCCCAGGAACCATGCTCAACGAGGGTCAGGTAGGGTCGGTTAATTTTACTTCCCGATGTTGTTGAGACCTAGCCCATTCCCATGCCTGAAGCGCGTCGAGCCGGTTCTGCAGGCTCGTAGTCTGCTCGGTCAGCGCCTCGCAATCTTGGTCTTCACCTCGGCGGGCACCAGCGTCTTCACCCTTTCTCAAGCGCATCGATCCGGCGAGCCGCCTCGCTGTCAGGATCGAGCGGTACAGGCTGAACGATCTTCGCCTTCAGCTTCTCGATCTCGTCGCTGCGCAACAAAATCTCGGTTCGGGCGATGCGGAGCTCCTGTGTCAGCCGCTTGATCTCGGCTTTCGCGTAGGCCAGTGCCTGTGACGCCTCTGCCGAGCCCTCGGCGGCCCGCTGGGAGACCTCCGCGGGTTGCTCCGAGCCCCCCCGACGCCTCGCAGAGCAGGTTTGTGGGCGGCTACAGGCTGGCTACAGAATGGGGGGGTGGGCTCCTCTCGGCGAACCTACTCCACGCCATCCTGAGCGGCCCCAGCAATCCGCGAGACATGGACAACTGCCAGATCGCCGGGGACGATCGGCTCACGTTTAGTCCCGTCGGATGAGCCCTGTGTGGACCCTGATCCCTGCTGACCCAACGGCTGACCAAGGCGACCAGATGTGTGTCACTGGTCCAGAGTGTTGGTGCCTCCAGTGCTGCCAGTACCGCCAGTACCGCCAGTACCCGACCCCCAGGGTACCCGTGCCGCCAGTACCTGCGCCTCGGTCGTCCCGTCGACGTACCCGCGGATCCTCCGCCCGTGCCAGTATTCCCACCCGCACCGGTAACGCCAGCCCCGCCTGCTCCCACTCCGCCACCCGTACCGCCGCCGGCACCACCGCCGCTTCCGCCGGCCTGCGCGAACGAAATTGAACATGCCAACAGCCAGCACGAATGCCAGCGCCGTCATCACGATTACCTTTTTCATGCTTCTATCCCTGATGCGATTCGCGTCGAGTCAAAGTCATCCTAAAGGCGTCGTTCCAAACTTCGATAACAATGATCGGCGCCGATTCAACCGTCCGTGCAATGGTTCTTTTCCGAACAATCTGATCGGTCCTTCGGCGGGTGCCCTCTCGATCAATCGAGCAAGGGGAGGGGGTGGCGAACGGGGAGGCCTCTCGAAATGGCCGGGCGGGGGTGCTCCCAACACCGCACCCGAATCTAAAATGGTGCAGTGCAGCTTATAATGTTGTCGCGTGCTTCCCCGCCACAGGGCGTCACAGTCTGGCAATCAACTGGGGCGCGGGCGCCGTCGACCATGACTTTATGGTTGTGGTCAAGCCATTACTGTAATCCGTGACGCTCATGCTGGTCGGCATCGCCCATGCCCTTGTTGCCAGGCTTGGGAACGATCTCGATGCAAGCGGTGCCGCACCCATAATAAGGTGCCGCACCCATAATAAGTTGTGATTTTGCGATCCCCTCCTCGCCGAAGCGCGCATAGGTGCGGTGATGACAGTCCAGCTGCGTGCGCGCGCCACATGCCTCGCAACAATGGCCGGCGTGATCTCCAGGCGATGTGCGCGGATCGTCGCCCAGTACGCCGGGTCTGGATGCTCCCTTGCTGGTCGCTTTGAGATCAGGCTTCGCTCCTTTTCAGCCGCTGCCGCAACTGGTCGGAGTCGATCTGGTGGTCCCAATAGTCGAGTAGCGTTTCACGGTTCGCTTCAATGAAGCGCAGAACAGTAATTCAGGCGGAACATCTCCGGCAACAAGCGTGCCGTCCAGCGCGACGGTTGCGGTTGCACCGTGCGGGTCGAGGCTGTCGGGCGGGTCGAGGGCGACTTTGACGTAAGGGCCGGTCAGGAACAAAGTGTGGTCGATGCCGGTCACGTTTTTCCGGAAGGAAACAGTTTCGTCCAGCTTAGTCACTCCGGATTTCGCCTGGTGGTTGAGGCACCAGGATCGCGCTGGATCTCCAGGCGTCTTTCGGTCCGATCCAGGCGTTGTTCGAGGTGAGCGGCGCGTAGTGCAGCGATGTCGAGGTGGATCCGACCCAAATGCTTCTCTATGGCGGGCATGCGGGTTTTTCAGATCGCTGGTGTCCGCGAGCACGCGCTTTAGTTGTTCGGCGATGAAATTGAGATCAACGTCCGGCATCTCTCGTTCCTTGCGGCGGACAGTTCATTGTCGTTCGTCAGTCATGGCCGCCCCTTTCATTCCGCACGATAGCGCGCATCTGAGCCAGTTCCTCTTCGGTCGAATGCGAAAACGTCGCTATTGAAAAAGTGTATGCTCTGGCAGGCATCTCCTACGAGGCCTATTATTCTGATGGTCAAAACCGTGTGATTAACAAGATTAAATTTGACTGAGAATGTCAGCGGTGCCCGAGCGGCGAAGACACTGCGCAAAGTTGCCGATCAGGTCGAACTTAAGGGTGCGACGATACGAAGAGTTGGTTGCGCAACTGGACGGATCCGAAGCAGGTCTGAAGTTGTGCTGTTCCGACCCTGAGGGGAATGTTTTCATTGCCACCTACCGCTGGCGCTGAAGTGAACCTCATCCTGAATTTCCGTGACACCGACAGCGGCGCATCAGCGATTGCGTGGAACGGTGTTTAAAAGAAGATGGTCGGTGAGATAGGCGTAGGCGGTGTCGGGCGCGTTGGGGGCGTCCCGCATGAATCTTACCCCTGAACAGGTAGCCAGCCCCGGTTTCAAGCATCATAGCATCGGGGACGATCCAGTATCGCAGGCGTCCTTCGATCTGATGACCGGCGAAGTTACCGGATTGGCCGGTACGGTCCGCACTCCCGTGAGGGCGAAGCTGTCGGTGCAACTCGCTAGGAAAAGCCACGAAAGCATCCCAAACCGGGCTCGGCGTGACCTCGAAGCGTATCGCGTGGCAGCCAGGGCGCAGGCGTCTTCAGATCATCTGAAGACGGGGTACCCCCGGGGGGCTATGGAACCTCTAGGTTCCGAAACGACGAAGCAATCGCGCAAGCACCTTTCCGAGGAATTCCAGAGCTTTCTGAAACAAGTCGAACACGTCCGCCAAAAAAATGAATAAGAGTGCGTGAACAATATACAGACGGCCTTCGAACCACGTGAGCGCGCGCTCAAACATACCCCTTGGGTATGGAGCCTTAGCAAAAAGGAAAACGGTTGCCGGTCCAAGAACAAACGCCCCAATTATATCGCTTGGATAGTGGAGCCCGACAATGATCCGCGGAATCGCGACTATCGCCGCGACCCAACCAAAGCAGAATAGCCCGACTGATCGCTTTTCGATAAAACCACAGCAGCGAGGCTAAAAAACAAGGTTGCTGTGGCTCGGAAACGAATTTGTCGGTCCCATGGTGTTCGCGGAAGAACAGGTGTCCGAGGAATTGCCAAGTCCAGAATTGGACGTATGTGAACCGGGATGTGAAATTGTGACCAAACAGAAAGCATGGTCGCCAAACAGACGGCCAGCAGCCCGGCAAGCATACGACCCCGACGCTCCGGCTGATCACGGGAAAACCAAAGGGCGACAACAGAAAAGTAAACTGGGAATCCCCTGAAAAGCGAAGTGTTCACGAGGTCCCAGAGATTGTAATTTCCTCCACCGAATGCGTTGAGCGTGAGCAGAATTTCTCTATCGAGACCCATAATTGTTATTCATCGCATCAACTGGAAATGAAACTCAGTGCAAAAGACCGGCGGCCTCTTTAATATTTCCCAAAAATCCGCATGCTGCACTGCAAACTGTCGGCCGTCTCGCGCCACGCACGCAGCACGTCGTGGTCTTTGCCATGAAGCAGCGTCACCGTCCAGTAGCCACGCGCCACGGCGGCGCTGCATGTCTCGACTGATCGAGCAGCATCCGCATCGCCAGGATTTTCTGGCCTATCGCGCTGATCTGCGTTGGCGCTGAAGCGAAGTAGGCCTCGTCCATAATCTCCACGACGCTCGCGGCGGCTTCGTTGGCGATGGCGTCTCGTTCCTCGAACGACAGCCCTGCGGCTGGTCGACTCTCACGCAAGGCGATGACGCGCTTGTTGCGCTCGTCCTGGTCAATCTGCCGCGCGTCCCGGGGAAGATATCCCGATAGAGCGAGTGGGTTGGTCGGATCGTATGCGGGCGGTGACGCCAGAACCGCTGAAGTATTGGATACGAGCAGCCCGGAGCGCACCAATTGTTGAATGGGCGCGAGCAACGCCTGGGGACAGAAAGATTTAGCGCGCTGAGCCGCTGTTGGCAGCAGCTAACTTCCGCGACACACCGTGAATCCAGGAGGAGCCCTCCTTTCAGGTTCTACGCCTCACCCATGCGTTCTCTGGAATCCAACGCAGGCCCCAAGAGCATTCCCGACGCGGTGCGAATGCTGACAGCCGGCGTCGACGTGCAGGGCGATCGGCTCGAAGTGCAAATCCTAGGTTTCGGCGCGTTCGAGGAAATGTGGGCCGTGCGTTTTGAAGTCCTGCCGGGCGATCCGGCGCCACGCGGCGTCTGGGACATGCTCGACAACGTGCTTAGCGAACCCTACCGCACCGACACGGGCCGCGAATTGCGTGTCCGCATGACCTGTGTCGACAGCGGCGGCCATCACCAACACCAAGTGCTGACCTATTGCCGGACCCGTATTCGCCGGGGCGTGCTGCCGATCAAGGGTATTGCCGGGCCGCGTCCGATCTGGCCGGCGCGATCAAGCCGCACCAAGACTGACGCGAAGATTTTCATGGTTGGCGTCGATACCGCAAAGGACGCCGTTTACAGCCGTCTGCGGATCGGCAGGCCGGGGCCGGGCTATATCCATTTCCCGATCGGCGGCGCCTTCGATGAAACCTATTTCGCGAACTGACAGCCGAGACCGTCCAGACCCGTCACAAGGAAGGCCGCCCCTATCGGGTATGGGTATTGCCCGCGGGCAAGCGCAACGAAGCGCTCGATACCGCGGTCTATGTGCTGGCGGCACGTCATGCGACCCGCGTCCGCCTCGATCTACGCCCTGCGCCCGCCGTCGCCCCGGCGCCTGATAATTCGCGGCTGGATACCGCCGCCAGGCGGGCCGCCGCCCGTGACGTTCCCGCCCGACATGCCGCCGCCGGCACCACGCGGCCGGGGCCGGGTCATCGTCCGCAGTCGCTTCATGATGGGCGACTGAGGCTTTGGTTGTACTCAGTTAAATTTTTCGCGCGCAGAGGTGGGTGGAGATAGGAGAAGGGTTTTTCCCATAATACCCCCCTAATTTAAATCAAACTTAAATCGGAGGGCATAATGTTCGGCGTATACACCAAGGCTATTCTTTCCGCTCTCGCCGCTCTTGCCGCGCTGATTTCAGCAGCAACGGCATATTATTCCAGTAACGGAAATCCGGGGTATTTTCAGTCAGGGGCCTGCTGCTCAGGAGTTTCAACACGCCAAGGTCCACGGCGCTCCTGGGCCGGAGGTGGGTGCTGCTGGCGGCATCCCGGTTGCGATCGCCGCAGCGTATGGATTTCGATCTCGTTTCCCGTCGCCGCAAGCGGCTCAATAACTCGCTTGGTGATCTAGGCGGCCAAAACAAAATAGGTGCGGCAGGCACAACGCCGGCCTCGCCGAGGCGTCCCCACCTTCTATCGGACCTGACGCCGCGCCACGGGGCAGCCGCAAGATCGACGGCCTGCCAATGAACCGCGCCGCTGGGGCACCGTATTGCCTCGCCTGTGCATTTTGGGGGTTTCGCGCTTCCCGGGGGGGGGGGGGGGGTGGGGGGCCGCGCCAACGGAAAGCCGATCAGCGAGCTGCCCTGCGGCCGTAACAAGGGTCCGACAGCCATGCCCGCAGCGAATAGATCCGCGATTGGACCCGGAATATCCGCCCTTCTTCATTGCCAGACCCGGCGCGTAAGCGCCGTCTTCCTCGAAATTAGAGCCCGGCGCCGACTAGGCGCCGTCCAATTCCCCTTATCCTCGATCCTATCAACACAGTCGCCGTCGGCTTTTTTGAAACCTTGTGCCCGTGGCGGGTCCAATTCGACCCCTCTAAACCGTTTGAAGTCTGGCTTGGCGCGTTCACAAGCCTTGATCGCATGGCTTTGCGGTTGCCCCTATCGAGCCAGGCGAGCCATTCGGCGCGGATGATGCGGATGATATTGGTGAGATGCTTCCGCCCCGATCGCGGCCGATGCAGTACCGAGATCATTGTAAGCCGCGCCGCGAGCCTGAGCGCCCGCTTGACGACGGACTGAGACACCCCTGCCCGCGCCCCTATTTCGTTGCGGCTGATATCGCAGGCGCCGCGCGCCAGGAATTCATCCGAGACGATCTTCAAGGCCGCCAGCTCGCCCATAGTGAAGTTTGCCGCGAGGTTCGGAGGTAACGGCCCGGTTGCCGCATGTTGGCGGCGGCGTAGGAGCGAAGCTCGGCGATCCGGCGAACGTTGTTCGGGCGAGCGTTGGATATAGGACCGCCCCGGTGTTGGCATGGAAGCCGCCAGACTGCGCGCGGGGGCGGCTGCCCGCCTGATATGGATCAGGCCATAGAGCTGGCCGGCTTGATCGGGACGAAGAATTTTTGACATCAGGCGGAGGACAGCCCTCAGAAAAAGACCCGGGCTCCCTGCCCGCCCCGGCACGATGCGACAGGCGCCACGAGACCTAATGACGATCAGGTCAAGCAGCGGCCTTGTTCTTGATAGCCCCAGCGATTGCGGTCAGGAGCGCGCCCCCGGCGCCACCACCGATGAGCTGGGTGACAATGGTGCTGACGTCGAGCTTTCCGGATACCAGGCTCGGAAGCAGCAACGTAACGACCTGCCCGAGCACTCCACCGCCAACGAGCCCCGAGATCGTATTGCCGAGCGTGCCGAGATCAAAGTTCGGCGAAGCCTTGCCAACTGCGTTTCCGCCCATAGCCCCGGCCACAAGGTTCATGAGTATCTGTTCCATCGTCACCTCCCTCGATCAAAGATTGAAATGTCAATATCTACCGACACGCGGCCTTACTCTTTCGGCTGCGTTCTGTCCTTGATCAGGATCAATGAACTTTTCCGCATGGCGGATAGCGTCTGCACGGCTAAAGGAAGTTCCTACCTTTTCCTTGTGGTCACGCTTCACGGACCATCGTTCAGGCGGGTGCAGGATCCACGAAATCAAACACGATGGTTATCGCCTGATCGTTCAACGCGACGACAAGCGCGTGCGGCTGTTCACCCGCAACGGTCATGACTGGACCGCCCGCTATCCGCGAATAAATCGCGGCGGCGCTGCGCAATCGAAGTAGCTCGTTCGTCATCGATGGCGCGGCGGTTCTGTTAGACGCCAAGGGCCACAGCGACTTCAACGGACTGCACTCGCGCAAGCATGACGCTGAAATCGAACTCTATGCCTTCGACTGCCTGGCGTTAGCCGGTGATGATCTCCGAGGGTTGCCGCTGCACCTGCGCAAAGCCAAGCTGGCCCGACTATTGGCTCGACGCGTCGACGGTATCAATCCGGCTTCCTTCGAGCAGGGCGTAGATCGGCCCTAATCTATTTCAGCACGCCTGCCTGTTGAGGTTGGAAGGCCTCGTCTCGAAACACCGGGAGAGTGTTTACCGTGGCGGCAGATCCGTTAGGTGAATCAAGGTCAAGAACCGGAGCCATCCGGCTTTCACCAGGGTGATGGGTTCGTTCAGGTGACGGTGCCGCACGTACTAGCATGGCGCCTCGCTGCGAACCTAATTCGCAAATCTCGTTTACGCAGGGCAAAATCACCTCGCCAGGTCAAAAACGCCACCGTATCGGTCCGCGAGAAAATCCTGAACAAAAAAATTTTTAGAGGCCACAAAAAGTAAAAAAAGCTCGCGACGAGCCGGAAATTTCTCAAACTAATCAGTGCTCACCGTTAAGGGCAGGCCAAAAAAGTTGTCCAAAATCAACGGCTTAATAGGCAGTTGCCTGTGCCGAGAGGCTTGACTGCGGCCTCATCGAAGCGGACAAATGTGGTTAGTGAATTTTGTGTGCGCGCGTGAGGAAAGGAGGGGTTTCTGTATGGAAAAGAATCGGCGCTTTACAGTCGAGGTCACTCCCGAGACGCATCGCAAACTGAAGGTAATGGCAGCCCTGGCGGACATTCACCTGACGGTGGCGATGCGCAGGTTAATCGAACGAGAGGTCGAGCAGCCTTCTGTTCTTAAACCGAAGCCGACAAAGGCGGTGAGACAAAAATCAAGTGCGGAGGCTGCATGAGATGGCTCGCGCACCTTGCAACTTTACCGAAACGGATGTGAAGCGGGCAATCCTGCGGTGTTGAAGCTGCGGGGCACAAGGCGGCGGCTATCGTGCTTGAACCTAGCCGCATCACGGTAAAGATCAAGGACGGCAACGATGCCGACGATGACAACATCGAAACCGCAGACGATTTGAGGAAGTTGATATGAAGCGACCACGCTCTGCCCTGCCTCTGCCCCGCTATACGCAGCGGCACCCGTTGAACGATGGTTGGGGATATTTCTTCAACGTGCCGAGCTGGGCGCGCAAAAGGAATTGTCCCGTCGGAAGCGAAGCGCTGGGCACCGACTACAATATCGCCGTTCGTCGCGCCGAAGATATTTTACTTCCGGCGTTCGACAGCTGGCGCACTGGCGGCGCTTCGGACAACGCCACGTCGCCTGTCGCCGCGGCTGGCACGTTCGACTGGCTGTTTGCCGAGTATCGCTCCGACCGGCGCTATACCAAGCTGAGCGGAAGCAGAAGCGCAACCACGAAGCTGGCTTCAAGCTGGTTGGCCACTACGTCCTGAAGGACAGTCGCCGCCTTGGACTCGCCCGCGTCGCTGATCACCACCGCGTCACCGACGCGCTCTATGAAGCCCTGCTGGTCGCTCAAGGACGACGACGGCAACGTGATCGGCGAACGCCGCACCTCGGTCAATCACGCGATGAAGTCCTGCCGCCGCGCCTGGAACGTCGTCGCGCCGTCGTAATCCCGGCAAGTTGCCGCTGGTCAATCCGTTCGCGCAGATGGGCCTGCGTTCGTCCGACCGCGAGACGCCGACCGCGACGTTTGAGGAGCTGCAGACCTTCCGCGCCAAGGCGGTCGAGATGGGCCTGCCGTCGCTCGCCACCGGCGCCCTGATCGGCTGGGAATGGCTGCAACGCGAGACCGACATCTTCGCGACCTTCGACGTCTCGCACTATCGACCGAAAGATCGTCCCGAACATGGTCCGCGTGGTGGACGAGAAGACCAAGAAGGAAAGCTGGATTCCGCTGGTCGACGATGCAGGCGCCCTGCTCTATCCGGAACTGATGGCCGAACTGGACGCGATCAAGCGCGACCGCATCGGCGGCCTGATGCTGTGCCGGGACTGGGGCGAACGCGGTCCGTGGCCGACATGGCCGAAGCCGGACGAACCGGACTTCACCCATCTGAGCCGGAAGGTGAAGGAAGTGATTCGTGCCGCAGGCTTGCGCGACGAGCTGTCGTTCACCTCATTCCGTCACGGCGGCTTCACCGAGGGCGGCGACGCCGAACTGACCGACCGCGAGATGCTGGCGTCGGGCCGGCACACCACGGTGAAGGTGCTGCCGAAGTACGTCAAGCGGACGACGCGGCAGATCGAGAATGCGATCAAGAAACGCCGCGCGTCGAAGCGACGTAGCGATGCGAACAAAAGACGACGATTTGTCCTAATGAGCAGCAGCCCTCTTGTCAGAACGGAGCGACTGACCATGCGACAAGTCCTTGAAATCATTGGAGCGGGTGAAGGGAATCGAACCCTCGTATTCAGCTTGGAAGGCTGCTGCTCTACCATTGAGCTACACCCGCGCCCGCCGATCACCTATCACGTCGCGCCGGGACCCTCAACCATCCTCAGCGCAACGAGTATCCCCGAATGGACGAGCAAAGGTCTTAACATGCCGCGAGTTCGTGCCTATGATCTAGTTTCCAACAACAAACGAAAGGAGGTGATCCAGTGGCTTGTTCAGAGCGCTGTCACCTCGCTGGGATCGCCCATTAGGCTCTCGCCTCATGGCGGGCGGCTCAGCGACCGGGCCAGCGAGAATAACATCGGGGCGCGGCGGGACAGCTCGCCGCGCCTTTTCGCTGCACCAGACGGATGCGGTCAGCCATATCAGCGCAGCTGGCCCTCTCAGCATATGATGTTCACGCTGACCGATCGCGCCGCCAGCATGGCCGTACGCCACGAGCGTCAATCGTTGAACCGACATCACCATCGCGCGTTGGCATAGTGCGCACGGCGTCGATGTTGACGGCGTGCCTCATGCCGTCCTCCGCTCCAGCCGCCAAGTTGGAAATGGCCGCTGTCGGCATGTGCCCATTGTGCACCCGCAACTAGCCCGCAGGAGTTCGTCAGCGCGATTTCGTTGCGGGGCATGCGCGGCCGCGTGACGTTGCGTCCGTACTGGTTGATATCGAGCGCCAATCCCGCCGGATGCAGAGAGCCATGCACACTTCCGTGCGCTCGCCAGCCTCCCATGAAACGGATCGGATAACCCTGCCGGTCGAGAGCCGACACCAGACATTGAAAAGCACCAGTGGCGCGGTTGGCAACATGCGCCCTGGCACCCGAGGCCGAACGGATCAAACCGACCGCTCTCCCCGCGCCCTCGGCCATGACCCGCGCAAGCCCGACGGGAATTCGTCTTTGCCACTTGTGACGGACCCAGTGCCGGACAGCAACATGATGGGAATGCCAGCCGGCGTGCTCCGCCGAGCCATACAGCGGGTTCCAGTTGCCATAGCAGGGGCGCATCGCGTCGCATCCCGTGGTGGCAACCTGCCATTTCTTAGAAGAAGGTCTGGCCGATGAGGGTGTGGCAACAATGCAAATCATCGCCGATGCAATAAGCAGTCGGATCATCGTATCTCCCGGCAGCTGGTGGAGTGAGGGGAACGCGGGAACTAAGCCCCTGCTCTGAAATGTCCGGCACGGAACCGCTGGTCATGGTGGCGGTACCTAGGACGGGCAGCTATGCCCTGTCCAGCTAGACGCGAACAGGCGAATGAATTAAGATTGACGGTCGAGGTTAAATTGCTTGAATGAGCAGCACGACGACGTCGATTCTGCGGCAAAAAGTCGAGCCGAATCAATTAGAAGAGACTGCTGGCGGGAAACACGCCTAATCACGGCTCGTGCGAGCCAAGAAGATAACTCTGGCTCATGAAGTCTAGGCTCCGCCAGCCGCAGGCGTCCCGTCCAATCCAGTTTTAAGACATGAACGGTCAACCGGCCAATCGAGCCGGCGCCAAAACTGGCGTCCAAGACTTGGAATGCCGCCGGGGTCCCGCTCAAAAACTCGTAGACACGGCGCCCTCGCCGACCAGGCGCGGCCGCCTTGCACCAACTCGCTGGCGGTTTCTCTCCTTCGCGCATAAGTAGGGTCAACTTGCATGTTGACCCAAACTCCTTTTCTTAGGCTGATGGAACACAGTCCTGAGCGAGGTGCATAAGCCATTCCACCATCATCCTTAGTGGTAAGCTTCAATGATCGCGCTCCGGTCCCAAATTCCTCAACACCGCACTGGCTTCAGGAAGGAGCATGCTTGAAACGGGCGATCGAGACGACGGAGGCAAACGATGAATGATTTTTGGGAATGGCGCAGTTCTTCGCGAGAATTCGATGGCAAACCTGACGATATCGGTGGAGGTCACGGGAGTGACCGCACCAGAAGGGGTAAACTCGGTCTGATTATCGGCGTGGTCATGTTCGTTGTTTTGGCGGTGATATTCGTAATTTTCGAATATGCGCAGTGAGCCCGCGTCATGAGTCTTAAGCAACGGCCGGCCATTTCCACCATTGGATGCGTGGAAGTGCATCTTCTTGGCCAGCGCTCGGTTGACTTTGCCGGGGCGCTTCGCTCATAAACGCGCGCAACCGCGCGCTCGGCATCCGGGCAGGTGCCTTTAATGTCATCCATGGTCGGTCGGGGGCCACTTTCAGCAGGTGACATCCGATGGCGTTGCGGGGGAGTGTCCCGAGTGGCAAAGGGAGCTGACTGTAAATCAGCCGCCTTATGGCTTCGTAGGTTCGAGTCCTACCTCCCCCACCAGTTATTTCAATGACTTACAGCATAAAATCCTCGGTCATCGACAGACGAATGCTCCGTTCCGCTTTTTTGGGGTACGGGCCGGGGTGCGGGCGTTCATCCGTTGCTACCCGTTACCATCCGCTGTCGTCCGTTACCGTGGAAAACGATGTGACGATCGAACCAAGGGTGCGGGGAGGCTATGGGCAATGGGTAGGACGGCACGCGACACCGGCCGGAGGTCCCGATTTGCTGATAGCTACGATTTCAGGGTTGCTGGCACTGGCGCTCCGAACCGTAGTTGGCAGCTAGTCCGTATTTGATCGGAACGAAATGAGTAAGACGCCCGGGGATTACGAACCACGTAAGCCCATTTCGAAGGAGGAGCGTGAAGCTCGCAGAGTGCTTCGCGGCGCTGACGCACAATCGGCATTGATTGAGCACGCGGACGCTGCCGAGGCGTTCGCTAAAAACCGCGAGCGCCTAAAAGCCGAGCGGCTGGCTCGTGAGGCCGCCGCCACCCCTCCGCCGAAGAAGAAAAAGGCGGGACTGAAGACGAGGGGCAGCTAATGCCGGCCAGAGCTAGTCACATACCCACTCATCGAGAGCGGAGCATCTTGCAAATTCTTCACGAGCGCGGGGGCGAGCTACATACAAGGCAGTTCCGACCCGCAGCGGTAACAATCAACAGAATGATCGCAAAAGGCTGGATCGAAATCCCTGCGGCCTTTACGTTTCGCATTACGGTGGCCGGCTTAGCGGCGATGAAGGCAAAGATTCCAACTTCCGCGGCGAGGCACTCCTTCGAGCCCTAAAATGACCCACACGGAGTGGTCGGCAAGATGACCGGAAGCCGAAGCCGCCGGATGCAGGGCGCCGGCGTTGATGACGTCGACCATGCAAACGGTGTTGGATTTATGAAAACGTTCTTCATTTGGCTCGGCGGTCTAGTTGTCTGCGGTTTTGTTGGTGGGCTGATCGGCGAGTACTTTGGTGAGCGCCAGTTTCTCGGGTTCGTCATCGGCCTGGTCGCGTTCGCATTTTTTAAGCTTTTGGTAGTGCCAGAGCGAACTGACCGCTACGGCACAGGGGGGTTCGATGAGTGATGATGCAGGCGAAGGCCAATCTGCGGCCGAGGCACGTTCGCTCCACGACCTCGATGTTGATATCGCGATAAGACTTCGTTGGGTGCTGCGAGACATTCGAGCGGGTCGCTTGAAGCTGCTCGCGCCATCCAGCGATGATTTGAGATCGCTTGCAGAGCTCGCTTTGGTCACCGTGGATGACGACAAGCTCGTCCTGACGGAAGCCGGATATTCGGCGATTGGCAGCGCCAGATAGAAGCCCAGCCGGAGCGGCTCATGTTGACCAAGTCAGAAGTACAGAGAAAATGCCCGCAACTGCGGTGAGCTCGCGGATGATGCGAAGGATTTGCCTTCGAAGAACCGTTTGAAGCGAATGCAGGATGCCTGCCTCGCACTCGCCGAGGAGCAAGACTGGCTAGATGGTCAGTAACCACCTCCGAAATAGAAAAACCCCGCCGGAGCGGGGTTCTGTGCTGAGCGCGGCCATCAATCTTATCAGCTATCCGGATCCGCCCCCTCGACCCGGTTGGAGCGATGAATGCGGAACGGTCTTCCGCCACATGCGTTTTGCTGAGGTGTGTCTACAATGTCTGAACGTGCTTTGGAGAACGATCATGCGAGATAATCTGATTCCCGCCGTCGCTTTGGTCATGATCGGATTCGTTGTTCCCGCGTCGGCAGCCGACATCGGCTACGTTCAGGAACCGGTGACCGAGATCTACACCCGGGCTGGACCGCTGCCGCTTCAGGCGGCTGTCGATATCGCCAACGGAATCGGGCTGGTTTCCGTGTCAAACACAAACAAATGGGACAACGTGTGGCAGGTCGAGGGCTATGACGTTGCCGGAAGCTATATGGAAGTCGATGTTGATGCGCGCACCGGCGCGATTGTAAACGTCGATAGGTGACGTCGGTCGCAGACGCCCAGTCAGGCCGACGAGACGGCCGATATCGATCGATGAGAGCAAAGTCGAAAGAGCTGTAGCTCCCGGAATAGAAAACCCCGCCGGAGCGGGGTACCTGACCGAAATAGACCACTTCGCTGAGGCAAAGTAGGCCAGCTTTTTTTAGGAGGTACCCCGTGTTTTTCGCGCTGGTTTAGGCAGCAACCTATCTTGAGCTTTTAGGGCGGCAAGTGCAGCGTCCGCCTCAGCATGGCGGATGGCCTTACGCTTCTCATTAAATACACGATATTGTTCCAAGGCGTGCGCTTTCGCTTCAGCCGTTTTTACTGAGCCGCCTCCACGCAACACTTGGCGGCTTAGTGATCGAAGCTGATTGTCCAATAGCGCTGAAACCTCTGCCATAGTGTTCAGCTTACCTAAGTCAAGTTGATCTTCAAAAATATCGAGAAGAATCACCGTTAGGCGGTTAAACTCGCGTTTTTAGAAATATCAACATCAGCTTGGGTTACGTTGTCGCCTTTCCACGCACGTAAGCCCATATTCTCATGGTCTGCGTTCGCCCGGCTAATGACCATTTCTGAAGGGGTGTGCGTTGTGACCGCATACATCAGCTTTGCTTGAGTATGGGCGTAAAATTCGTGCCACGCTGATGATTTTGGATCGTAGTCGCTGCACAGCGCGCAAATTCTGCGGATTTCTCGATAAACATTCGCCTCATCCGAGCGAATGTCGCGGATGATTTCTTTTAGCTCTGCAACTCTATCTGGGCCTTGAGTTGTTCGGCGTCGATTACAAACCCTTTGATTGCAAACTGGACCAGTTTGTCTGTCGCCCAGCGGCGGAAGGTTGTCCCTTGTTTCGACGAGACACGGTAACCAACTGCTATTATGGCGTCCAGGTTATGAATCAGGGTTTTGCGATTTACCTCCCTTCCACCCTCATCTCGAACCTGCAAGATTTCCTTGCAGGTTGCCTCGCGGTCGAGTTCCCCATCCTCATAGATGTGAGTTCACAGCTTGGCGAGAAACGCCAAATAGTTTCAGCTATTTGCGATTAATTCATCCAGAGAGTTTCGCCTTCATAGCGAAGCTCTACTTTGATACCTTTATCGGTCCCATAGACCAGTAGGCGGTCACCAGTCGCGGCATCCTCAATAAGGCGAACGGGTTCGGTCGGGATGGATGTCATCGGGGTTTTCCGGGTGGGGGCTTCTTTCCTTAACACGATACACGAATCGTGCAGTATCCAACCGTCAACTTCCGCCGCCGACCGGAGGTGTCTTAGTCGGCAGCGCAGGTGCGGAGCTCGGACCCCTCCTCACCCCCGCGCGTTATAGAGCCCGGACGTTCCTTGGCGGGGGCCGTCTATCGCTTCACTCCACCTAGCCCGCCCTCCCCGGCGGGCTTTTCTTTGAAACCACATTCCATCGCCTGCATTATACGGCCGGAACGGTTGATCGGCCAGCATCCCCGATCCCGTTCCCGAAAGGCCCGCTGTGAGTGCAACCGGCGGGCCTTTTTGGTGTTCGGCACCAACCGTTTGTGATCTGCAATCCAGAAACACTTCCCAAGCGCAAATTATCCCTTCGGACGGTTTTGCCGACCGTCCATCTCTTGGAGTTCGTCGGTGAAAGCCCCCTTCGCCGGCGGGCTCTTCCGATCTCCTTATTTCGGCAATAAGATGCCGACGATGGAGTTAACCTCAGATAGCCAGCTTTTTAAGGATTTACGCTGGGTCCGGGTCGGTATTCCCAGTTTGCGCCGCGCGAACTTCAATCTGCGCTGCGCAGCCCGCTTCATCGTAAGGTCGATCTCGCCACTATGTCGACCTCGGACATGTAAGCTCCAGCCGCAATCGATCGAGGAACGCTCTCGCCGTCCGGCGGGCCTCATTCTCGAGACTGGATAAAGTCTCCCGACGAAGCCGTCGTCGGCCTTGGCGCCGTATGGCTTGCAAGGATTGTTCGCAGATCCGCGGCTATCGGTGTAAGCGCGGACAGCTCGTCGCCCTTCGGCAAACGGTCTGCCGCGGAGCGGTAGGCATGTGCACTCTCTATTCGATGACGAAGAATGTCGATGCGATCCCGCAGCTATCGCTGCGATGTGACCTGCAGCCGCCCCCATCAACGTCGGACAAGGCCGGTGAGCAGGGAAGAGAGAGTTCTAGCCCCTGTAGGCAACAAGCATCGCGCCGACGGTTATGAAAGCAACCCCAAGCCAATTCGGCACGGAAAGATGCTCGCGGAGAAAGAAGACGCCAAAGACCGCTACGGCACAACACTCAGCTTACCAAGGGGTCCAACTCGTGCCGCATCTCCAAGTTTCAGCGCCCTAAAATAGCATATCCAGGAAGCTCCGGTTGCCATCCCGGACAGCATTAGAAATGCATAGGTGCGAGTTGAAATAGAGCCGAGAGTTTGGAATTGCCGGGTTGCAGCTAATAAAATGCCGAGCACAACTAAAATGACGATCGTCCGGATGAATGTAGCGAAGTCGGAGCTGACATTCTCAATTCCCAGCTTTGCAAAGATTGCGGTTAGGGCTGCGAAGACCGCCGAGAGCAGAGCCCAAAATTGCCACGCGTTCTGCAAAATCACTTGCTCGCTTCTCTGGATTGATGAGGCACACTTTAGACCCACTTAGAAAGCCCGCGCTGTCCTGAGATGGCAATCTCCTCAGAAGCGGGTGGAGACGCCGACGTAGCTAACAACGTCGGGTGTGTTGCGATTGAGACCGATGTTAACCCCGACATCGAACTGCAGCGTCGGCTGCGGCAGCCAGGCCAAGGCTACATCGTAGCTGTATTGCCGCACCGTGCCGGTTGGATCGAAATTCTGATTGGTCCAAATCTCGTTGTACAGGGTGAATTGCCCGAACTGCTTGGCGACGTTCACCAGTCCCGTCAGGCCAAGGTGGTGGCCCCGGCCGTCGAAGTCGCCCAGCACATCCAGCTGCGGGCCTAGAGTGATGGTCCAGCCGCCCGGCACGCTGTAGTTGATCGGGACGGCAACGCCGCCTTCGACCTTGCCATTGCCAATTCCGGTGCTGGCGGTGGGCAGTCTCATGAACGGCAGGATGGCAAGCTGGAAGTCGTCCTTGATTGAAGAAAGCCGCTGCTTGAAGCGAACGGTTACGTCGCCCACACCTGAGACGGAGGCGACATTGCCGCTGGCGTCACGCGTCCACACCTGGGTGAAGGGTACCCAATTGAGCTGGATGTCACTGCTGTCAGACAGGCCGTATTTGAACGTCGGGTTGGTGAACAGCAGCTGGTTGGTTTGAACGCCGGCAGCGGTGTTCCTCAGCCAGTTGAAGGTGTCAGTCTCGATCTGCACCATCCCCTTTGGCACGGTGCAGGCGAAGTTGGACTTGGTGGGCCGGTCCGTGCAGATCGGCGCATCCGGCGTGGACGCGGTGGGTACAACCTCCTGTGCCAGGGCAGGAGCCGCGAAGAGCGCAGCCGATAGTATGACGTATGATGCGCGCACCATAGAACGAGCCCTAAATGATGAGTTGTGTTCCCACCTCGACAACGCGCCCGGTCGGAATCTGGAAATAATCCGTCGCATCGTTGGCCGACCGGCTCAGCGCGATGAACAGGCGATCCTGCCAGCGCGGCATTCCGGACTGCGCGGATGGTTTCAGCGACCGTCGCGACAGGAAAAACGACGTCGCCATGATATCGAACTGCCAACCGAGCTTTCGTGCGATGGCGAGTGATTTCGGGACGTTGGGACTTTCCATAAAGCCGAAGCGGAGCGTCACGCGCGAAAACGTGGCACTGATCTGCTCCAGCCGCACGCGGTCGTGCGGCTCGATCCGCGGCGACGGCGCGGTCTCGATGGTGAGAATGACGTTCTTCTCGTGAAGCACCTTGTAGTGTTTCAGACTATGCATCAGCGCGGTCGGAGCGCAGCTCGGATCGCTGGTCAGAAACACGGCGGTCCCAGGCACACGCTGCGGCGGCCGCTTTTCCAGCATCGTCACCAGATCGAGCAGCGGAAATTCGAGCTTGCGGGATTTTTCGAACAAAAGCCGGCTACCGCGACGCCACGTATACATCAGCAGCATCACGATCGCGCCAAGCGCCAGCGGCACCCAGCCGCCATCGAAGACCTTTAACAGATTTGCCGCGAGGAACGTGAGATCAAGCAACAGGAAGGGCGCGATCAAGGCGGCGGCTGCGACCGCCGGCCAGCGCCAAACCTTCCAGATGACGACAAATCCCATCATCGCGGTGACGACCATCGTTCCCGTGACGGAGATGCCGTATGCGGACGCCAGCGCGCTAGACGAACGGAACATCAGCACTAACAGCACGACGCTGATGACGAGCATCATGTTGACGCGGGGCATGTAGATCTGGCCGGAATGTGCCTCCGAGGTGTGACGGATTTCAAATCGCGGCAGCAGTCCGAGCTGGATCGCCTGACGCGTCAGCGAATAGGCGCCGGTAATGACGGCCTGGCTTGCAATCACCGAAGCGACGGTCGCCATGACCACGACGGGAACCAGCGACCACGCAGGGAACAAGAGGAAGAACGGATTCTCGATCGCCTCCGGATGGGCGATCAGAAGCGCGCCTTGTCCGAGATAGTTCAGCACAAGCGACGGCAGCACGATCGCGAGCCACGCGGTCTGAATCGGCCGCTTGCCGAAGTGACCGAGGTCGGCATAGAGCGCCTCGGCACCGGTCACCGCCAGAAACACAGCGCCAAGCGTGATGAATCCGACGATGCCGTGATGAATCATGAATGTGGTTGCGTAGAGCGGATTGAACGCCAGCCAGACTTCAGGATGCCGCACGATCTGTGGAATGCCCGCAGCGGCGATGACTGCAAACCAAACACACATCACAGGCCCGAAAAAAGTGGCGACGCGCGCCGTCCCGCGTGACTGGACTGCGAACAAAGCCAGCAGAATAATCACCGTGATCGGCACCACATAGGGATCCAGCGCCGACGTGGTCAGCTTGATGCCTTCGATGGCCGACAGCACCGTCAGCGCCGGCGTGATCACGGCATCCCCATAGAACAGCGCGCCGCCGATGATGCCGAGCAGCACGACGGTTGCCCCGCGCCGGCTCGCGGCGCGCTGCGCCAGCGCCATCAGCGCCAGGATTCCGCCCTCGCCGTGGTGGTCCGCCCGCAGCAGGATCAGGACGTATTTCAGCGTCACCACGACAATGAGCGCCCACAGGATCAGCGAGAGGACACCCAGCACCGCTTGCGGGCCCGCCGCGCTTCCTGTCGCGCCGGAGGCAACGACCGCCTCACGGAGCGCGTAAAGCGGACTGGTGCCAATGTCACCGTAGACCACCCCGATGCTGCCCAGCGTCAGCGCCTTGAACCCGGCCGTGGAATGGGTGTCGCCAACTCCGTTCGCTGCCGGCGTCGCCGCGGCAGAAACTACATTGTCACTCGTCATGGAATGAAAGCCTCGAAATGCTGCATTGCAGAAGGCAACGCGCCGCGGCTTATAGTCCCGCGCTCAGAGCATGGCATATCCTCATTTCAATGCCCAGTTATGCAAAATCGCATAACGCGGAGAGGCGAGGACCAAAGCGCTGCGGGGATCCACGATAAGCGAGCTGAAATGCGGGTAGGACAAAACCAAGATCCGTCATGCTTCTTGCCATGGCTACGGATCTATTGTTCCGATACTGGGTGCCTAATACTGCAACGGCATTAGGCAATCAGCCCACCAAGCCAAGCCGGGCAGCGCGACTTTCGGTACCGGAGGTGGGAGTAGCTCTCGCCGAACAGCTGCAAACTCACGAAGTGTGCAGGGATTTTCGAAACCCACCTCAACGGCTACGTCCTCGCCTCGGACAACTCAAAGCCAGCGTGCGCGCTTGAAGCGGACAAAGAGGAGCGTGCACAGCACCGCGATGATCCCGACCACGACGAAATAGCCATAGCGGGTCTTGAGTTCCGGCATATGCTCGAAGTTCATGCCGTAGATGCCTGCAATCGCGGTCGGGACCGCAAGGATAGCGGCCCAAGCTGCGAGCTGGCGGGTGATGGCGCCTTGTCGCTGCTGCTCGAGCAGCGTACTTGCCTCGAAAACAAAAGTTAAAACGTCACGCAAGCCGCCGACCCTGTTCTCAATGCGCCTCACGTGATCGAGTACGTCGCGGAAAAAGGGTCGAGCTTCCTCGTCGAGGCAAGGCAGGTCAAAGTGCACAAGCTTATTGCAAAGTTCGCCCATGGGCCCAAGGATGCGCTGAAAGCGGGTGAGCTCACGCCGCAGCGTAAAGAGCCTAGTGACGTCTTCGCGGGTAAGAAAGGCATCGAGTGTGCGATGCTCCATGGACAGCACTTCCTCCTCGATCTCGTCGACGATCGGCATATAGCCGTCGACAACGAAGTCGAGAATGGCGTGGAGCACATAATCCACGCCATGTCTCAACTGCGACGGGGCAGCTTCCAGCTGGCTGCGCAGCTGCGTGTGCGCACGTGCCGATCCGTGGCGCACTGTGATGAGATGGTTTTGGCCTATGAAGATCGCGGTCTCGCCGTAGGCTATGCGTCGTTCTTCGCCGACCAAATACGCAGTGCGGGCGACGGCGAAGAGCTGATCGCCATAGACTTCGATTTTGGGAAGCTGGTGCGCCTTCAATGCATCCTCAACCGCGAGCGGGTGAAGATCGAAGCGCTGCTGAAGCGTGCGAAGTTCTCCTTCGGATGGCTCGAATATGCCTATCCAAATGAACTCGGACTTGTCTTCCGCGAGAACAGGAGGCGCATCAATTGACACTGGTGCAGCGCGCCGGCCGTTTCTGTACAAATACGCAGCGACGACGCTCAATAAAATCTCCAAGCAAGGGTTTCGCGTTTATGGCCTAGCAAAATGCCGTGCTGTTGTCGTGTCCGAGCGTTTCAATCGCCCTGTTTTTGTAGATCGAGCCGGAATTCGGCTGCGTCGGCTATTTCTCCGGCGATTCCACCTCCACCCGTTTTGACACCCTGTTTGGCGCCGGCGCTGGGAATATGGCCCGACCAAACCCTACGGCGGTGTAGCGGTCCAACCTGGGGTGCGCCTGGAGGTCACGCCGAGCCCGATCTGGGATGCCATCATCACCTACCGCCCGCTCTACCTGGCGACCGCGACCAACTCCTTCGCCACGACAGGGGTACGGGACCGTACCGGTCGATCCGATAACTTCGCGGGCCAGCAGATCGAACTCGCCTGCCGTACTGGATCGTCCCGGATGCCATGCTGCTCGATACCGGGATCAGTTACCTGATCAAAGGCAGATTTCTGCAGCGCTCCCAACGCGCCCCCCACAGGCGACACTTTCTATGGCTATCTCCAAACAAGTGTCTTCTTCTAAAGGGCGTGCGACTAACTGGAACTTGGTCTATGTGGAGAAACTATGTGGCAGCAAGTGCGTGCAGGATCTGGCCTGTTGAAGATTAGACCCCTGGAAGAAGCCGACCTAGATCCTGCTTTAGTGGATCGCATGACGGTTCATGTGAAGCAGTTGCTTTCAGACGGTAAGCTGCATGGCGACACGGACATCACCATCGCGGTCCAGGACCTTCAGCCCAACGCGACCGAGATGGTAGATGCATTTGTCATCCTTGCCAGCCATATTGCGCATAGCTTCGGGCCGAACAATCTTCTGGCTGTGGTACGCCTTCGTGAATGGGCGGAGCGGAATCGCGGGCCAGTGATGGTTAGCTGCTAAAGCCCTCCCCGCTCCATCGTCTCGTGGATAACCCGCCTCGTCCCGGCAGTAGCGGCGCACGATGGAGATCTGTATGAGCGATCGATACTTCGTGACTTCTGTGCGCAAGAGCAAAGGCCTCCACAGATGAAGGCAAGTACGTCGATAAAGCCGCTGCTATCGTAAAACTAGCAGAACTCGGCGAGGACCCTGATTGCCTGATTGCTGAAATAACCGATTGGCTCGACAGTTCGTCTTCACAAAGCGGAATAGTCGTCGCGCAGTCCGAGAAACTCGACGGAGAGTGGGTCCGCATTGAAGGTGAGCTGCGAACCCGCACCGAGGGTGGCGAAGCTGAGGGTATCTTGAGGGATAGCAAGAAGCTGTCCCGGGATCGCTAGTTATCCTCCCCACATTCCGTTTCCCAATTATGTATCTCAACCGGCTCGCGAAGCGGCGGCAAACGGTGTGACCGCTCAGGGTAAATGAACTCTTCGCCGCGAAGCGCCGCCCGTCGAAGCGGTCCCACGATTGAACCGCGTCGAGCTAAACGGCGAATTCACAGACTGGCCACTGCCATCACTCCGGTCCAGGGTCGCTCGCGTCATCGGTGTGCCGCTGATGTTCTCAGTCAAATTTGATCTTGCTAATTAAACGGCTTTGACCATCAAAATAGTAGGCCTCATAAGAAATGCCCGTCAGAGCATACACTTTTTCAATATCCACTTTCTCAGCATCGTCCTGAAAGGATCGAACGTAGTGTTGTCGATCAAGCGAAAGCGACGACAGCGGAACAACTTTTTCAAATTCCAAGCCTTCGTCGTAACTAAGCTCCGCAAGATAAATCAAGGCGTTCCAAGTCAGCCTAGCGCTTAGCTCTTTGGCCTGAATAGTCACTTTAAGGTCTGGGTCATTTGCAAGTTTGATATGGACAACCGCGTTGTTCAACACCAATACGCCAGAAACCGCCATGGCACTGTAGCCAGCTCGTATGAAAAGTCCCCTGGACAATCTCGGCAAGGCAAATTTCATGAAACCCGAGGACAGAACAGCCCCAAGCACGACTAACATGCCAATTCCTATTGTCTTAAGCTGAAACAAACCCAATGACGCATAAAGATAGAGCTTGATCAAATGGAGTAGGGCTTCGTTCGCGGCTCTGGTAGCAATGATTTCATGATTGTCCAAACCACAGCGAAAATAAAACCTGTTGAATAGGACACCAACCGCACCGGTCAGACCAGAAATGAAACCTGCTAAAAAGCCGACCCATCTGATTTGCCATGGTTGAATTGTGAGCGATGCGGATGCGGTATGGGTTGCTTCCTGCTTTCTGAAAAGCCAAGGAAGATTGGAGATTAGAAATAGGCCGATGCATAATTCTAAATACACCGGCTCAAGATAACTCAACATCTTCGTGCCTAAAAATACTCCCAATATAGCCGTCGGCAAAAACAACTTGGCCATGTCCCAACGGATGGCGTTAAAGAATATCCAGATTCTAGAAAATGAACTTGTTGCCGTTCCAAGAGTAAGCGCTGCTGGCACTTGGTTTATCGGGAGAGCATAGCCAAGGATTGGGATTAGTAATAATCCGGCGCCGCCGCCACAAAACGTACTGAGAGAAAACGCAACAAACGATGCAGCAAAAAGAAATAAATAGATCATTGGGACATCATTTCTACCAAATGCAAACTCTTGCGCTGAAATGATCCGATCCGGTTGTCTTTGCGGAACACTGGTTGAAAATCATCGTGGCGACTGTGCCTTGGACGTCCGTTCTTCTCTGATGAAACAGCCGGATGTTGTTGCGATCCGCCGCCGCTTTGGCGATTGCCAAACCAAGACCGCTTCCTTCATCTCCTGCGGCGCCGCTCAAAAAAATCAATTGTAGATGAAAGGGATGACATCATTAGGGATGCCGGGTCCGCTGTCCATTACCTCTATCCTTGGGATTTTTAGTGAAAAAGAGTTTCACTGTATCGTAATCGTGGGCTTCTTGAATCAAAGAACAATGTTGGAAATAAACAATTCGGAGCGATTCACCTGTCAGCAGGCTTCACTGTCCATGGATTTTACGCGCAATAGCTTGTTCCTGCTTCGATCGACAGCTCCTGTATCAACCTAGAAGTATTCTAAACATAGCCTATTTCCCAGCTTACTCTACGACTGTTAGATGCATTGGGGAATTTACCGGAAGTCGGGGCATCTGATGACTAACGTAGCTTGCTGGGTGGCGCGCTTTGGTCGACGCTCATTTCTGCTTTCAACGAGCGCCGTGGTCGCGTTTGGCGCCGGAATGTTGACCGACAGCAGCCCCACGTTTGCACAAGAATCGCGATCGTCCGACACGACATTGCCGAAAGTGACGATTGATGCGCCCACACAGACACAGACCCGGCGTCATCGTGCAGCGGCCACGGCCCCGAGGACCGCCAGGCCGACCCGGCATGTTGCTGCTTCCGCGCCCACACCTAAACATATGCCGAGCGTGAACAGCCAGGACGCTAAAACAGGGCAATCTGGTTACATCACCCAAAGCATAACAACCGCGACGCGGACGAACACCCTTCTCCTCAACGTCCCCCAGTCCGTCACCGTGCTGACGAAGGAATTCATGAGGGACACAGCCACCCTGTCGATCGGCGAGGCCACGCGCTACGTGCCGGGCGTGATCTACCATCAAGGCGAATCCCATCGAGACGATCTCATAATCCGTGGACAGCGAAGCAATGCGGATTTCTACATGAATGGAATCCGGGACGACGTGCAGTATTTCCGCGACGTCTACAATCTTCAGCGGCTTGAGGTTCTGAAGGGCCCCAACGCTATGATTTTTGGACGCGGCGGCGGTGGCGGCGTGGTCAACCGAGTGTTGAAGGAAGCCGATGGCACGTCGGTTCGGGAGTTCACGGTCTGGGGAAATTCCTATCCGGGCGCGCGCATGACGGCCGACATCGGGCAGGCCATCAATGAGAATTGGGCGGCCCGTTTCAATGCAATGTATGAAAACACGAGCAGCTACCGTGATTTTGTCCATCTCGATCGCTGGGCCGTCAATCCGACCGTCACTTTTGCACCAAACGATACCACGACGGTCAAGCTGAGCTATGAGCACCTGCACGATAATCGGACGGTTGATCGTGGCATCCCCTCGCAGATCCGCCCAGGCAACGCAATGCCGCGTTTTCCATATGATACGTCGCCATCGACGTTTTTCGGCAATCCACTTCTGAACTATGCACTCACTGACGTTGATATTGGTATGGCGATTATCGAGCACGATTTCGAAAACGGATTCACGGTCCGTAATGCTACCCTGGCGGCGAATTACAACAAGTTCTATCAGAACGTTTTTCCGGGTGGCGGCGCCAATGCGGGCGCGGTTAACCTTGCTGGAACATCCAGCAATCTTTCATCTTACAATAACGAAACGGACCGGACCAACCTCTTCAATCGAACAGACTTGATCTACAAGTTCGATGCCGGTTTGACGCATCACACGGTCCTGTTCGGAGGAGAGCTCGGTCGTCAGAGCGGTCTGAACTTTCGTCAAAGCGGCTTCTTCAACGGCGTGGATCCGACGATCACGGTCGATCCAAGAAATCCTGTTTCCTATGTCCCCGTGACGTTCAGAAACACCGCTACGGATGCAAACAATACCTACAACCTCAATCTTGGCGCGGCCTTCCTTCAGGATCAGATCGAGATCACCCGTTATCTGCAATTGATCGGTGGCGTGCGGTTCGATCATTTCGACCTTCAGTCGCGGGATCGGCGGACCAACGTGGTACTGGGCCGTGTCGACGATCTGGTGTCGCCGCGTGCGGGCATCGTTTACAAGCCGATAGACAATCTGTCGATCTATGGCAGCTATAGCGTGTCGTATCTGCCGAGTGCAGGAGACCAATTCACTTTGCTCAATCCCGGGTTGGTGATTGCAAAACCCGAAAAATTTGTGAACACAGAGATTGGGGTCAAATACGATATCTTGCCTGCGCTTCAGTTTGCCGCGGCAGTGTATGATCTCGACCGGACCAATCAACGTATCCCGGATCCAGTCAATATTGGTTTTTTTCTTCTCAACGGGCAGACCAAGACGCGAGGCTTTGAGGCGTCCCTTGCCGGCTACATCACGGATGCCTGGCAGATCACTACTGGTTATGCTTACACGAATGCGCGGATCGCAAACGATATTTCGCCAACGATTATTGCCGGAAACCGCGTAGGGCTCGTTCCTTATAATACCTTCTCTGTCTGGAACAAATACCAGTTCAACCCAATGTGGGCCGGCGGCCTAGGAGTGATCCATTATTCGAACTTCTTTGCGTCGTCCGACGATACAGTCCGCATTCCGGATTTTACGCGTGTTGATGGCGCAATCATCCTGACTTTGAACCCGACGTGGCGCGCTCAGCTGAACATTGAGAACTTGTTCGATCAAAAATACTACTCGACAGCAGATGGTAACAACAACATCACTCCAGGATCACCGCGTGTGTTCCGGCTGCAGGCCACAGCGAGATTCTGAGCATTAACAGCAGGGGGTAGCCGCGCGGTTGCCGTGGCCTGGCGCATTTCGTTGCGGAGATGGCGCGACAACTCGAAGCAACAGATTGCATGTCGCACTGAAAGCTAGCGCACCGTGATCCAATCGGCGGCTTGATAACCGTCATCTCGCGGGGCGAAGGCAAACTCCTAAGCCCCGCCGATTTCGACGGGGTGCGCAGGCCCGCTTACGACCGAGGCCAGTGCCAAGAACCGCCCCGCAGGCCAGGCGGCAACCTCACATCGTCAAGCGGATGCTCGTAACGAGGGGGTTTCGATCGGGTTCGTGAGACGACGACTTCGCGCTTCTCCAACGTCGGCGTGATTACAAGCTCGCGGCCGTAGTAATGGTAAATCTCGTTGCAAACGGGGACTGGCTTGCCATCCGGACCAATGGTCGCGCGCCGCACTTCTTCGCGCGGTGCTTCATACTGATACTTCTCCGTGTCGGCGGGACTGCCAGGATAGCGATAAACCCAGCATGGCACCTTGTCGCGTTGTTCCGTTGCTTCCGTGCCGGGGGTGGTGCGGTGAATTTTGACGAAGCTCACGATTGGGTCGCAAATCGGCGTTGCACGCAGCTTGGCATTGATAGCCTCACGTTCCGCGTCCATCGCTTTCAACTTGGCGATGATATCGCCGATCGCGCTGGCGTTTTCGTCATATTCCTTGAGCAGCTTCGCGGCGTCCTTTTCGTTTGCCTTCCGGCATTCGTCGGCACGCTTGATCAACGCGGCGTCGGCGGCAGCCTTCGCAGCGGCCTCTTCCGCAGCGAGCACTACAGGAAGCTGGTCGTTCAACAGCGCAATTCTGGCATCCAGTCGACCGATTGCACGCTTGGTGGCGGCAACATCCCCTTCAGCCTTTACATGCTCAGCGTCAGTCATCGTCGCGATGGCCGCAAGCTTGGGGCCGATCTCCGCCTGGAGTTGCTTGATTTCGGTCTCTCGTTCAGCGATTTCGGCACGAATGATGGCCGACGTAATGATGGTCTTGGCAGGGAAGAACTTTTCGAGGAAATTGATACCCATGGTCTTTCTTTCTGTCTGTCAGGTGTTGAGCGCGGCGAGTGCACGCTGATGGTTGGTGCGGGCCACGTATTCGGCAGCGGAGAGTTCCAGCGTGTCAGCCGAGTGAAGCGCCTGAGCGGAGGTCAAGCGGCGCAGAGACGCGGCATAAGCTTGCGATGCCAGCCTTGCTTCGCGGATAGCGTTCTTGCGGCCATGCCTGTCAGCCCTTGAAGCTCAGGTACGCCGCACACGCGCGGTTTCGATTGTTGACGGCTCCCGCCAAGACATGCGTCGCGAAAACGACGTCGCTGGCCATTCCGTTGCGCGCCAGAAACTTTGCATCCTCAAGACCCTGCCGGGCAAACTCGAGACGGAAAGATGCGCTTTCTACCTCGCGAAGGAGGGCCAATTTCCGAGTGGACATAGCTGGGACTTCCTTTGGAGTATGCCGCTGGGCTGGCATAGGCGCTGGCGCGATGATGGGTTTCGGCTGAGACGGTCGCGCGATGATCGGCCGCGCGACGACAGATGCGTTTGCGTGTCGCTCCGCTTCGGCGGCACGCTGCTCAGCTTCGGCCGCGCGTCGTTCAGCTTGGTCTACCTCTTCGGCGCGGCGTTCGGCGGCGCGGCAGTTGGCTGCACGGCGGTTGGCTTCGGCTACGCGGCGTTCAGCTTCCGCCACGCGGCGCGTTTGATCGGCTTCGGTGAGGGTCATTTCGCTCCCTCTACCGTTCGTGCAGCGAGCCAGATGTCGAGGTCGTCAACATCGAAGTACCGGATGCCATGCAGGCTGATGCAGCGCGGGGCGATGCCGCGTCGGACGTAGCTCGATAGCGTACTCGCAGCGATGCCCAGGTGCTTGGCCGCGCGGTGCTGAGAAAGTTTGGTCATTAAGTCTGATCCTGTTTCGACCCTCCCCGGACGGCAGGGAGGAAAACCACCGCCCGGGTTTGGTTCACAAACTTGCTGTCGAGGGCCAGCAAGTGAGTGCGAAACTATCGCATCGCTCGGATCGTGAAGAGCCTGATCGAGTAGCCCTCTAGGCCGTGCTCTCGTCGTTGGCCGGCTTTGACTTGGGCGATAGCGGGGGTCGTTGTCGTTTGCTGCCGCACGCTCAGCATCAAGCGCGGCAAGGATGCACTTGCCCTCGGCGGTTGAAGCAAGCTGGAGCGCGGTGATCTGTACGGCGGCGCTCCAGACCTCTCCCAGTTCAATCTTCGCGAGCGCCGCTACTTCCGCAGCCTTGCTGGCCAAATTGGGCGGGAGCATTTCGACGTGAGCAGGCACGGCGATGAATTGCCAACCAAGGGCGTTCAGCACCGCTTCGAGCGAATCAAGGCTGGGTGCGTTCTTACGCCTCCATTGCTTGACAGTTGGCCTGCGCACGCCACTGGCGGCCTCAAGTTCATCGTAGGTCCGCTGCTGGCGAGCTAGCTCTGCGAACACCAGCTTCACATGAGGACTGACGCGCTCCGGCATCGTGACCGCGCGCCGGTAACCGGGCCGACGGTTCGTGTAACGGTGCAGCGGCCCGTCTTCGCGAGGATCATAGGGGCGGTAGCGACGGCGCATTTTTAAAAACCTGCGTTGGTGAATCTGCGCGCAGGATCGCTTGAAGGACTATCGCTCTACAGCCCACTTCGGTCGTCTCTAAGTGCGCCGACCACCGCCGCCAACCTCATTCGTAAAAACAACAACCCACCTTTATAATTTCGCACCTAGCCAGATGTCGGGGTCGCCCGTCACCCGTGCCCCGCCCCCGTCTGACAGTACCTTTTTACCTTTGTGCGTAGCAATAATAGAATAAATGTCTCTCAATCGACGGTTTTAGAGAATTGTTTTCAGATGTGCTTGATTGGCCAGAGGCATCGCACAATCGATGAACGGCGGGTGCCTTCGTCGGCTTCGGGCGTGGTTCGGTGGCTCTGCATGGCGCGGTCGATTGAAGATCGAGCGATATAATAACGCTTCGCTTTCAATCGCCTTCGATCCGCGCCGCGTCCGATCTTGATCGGCTTCAATGCGCTTCGTCGCGCAAGCATCGCTTTGTTGCGCTCGCGTTCATGCTCGCCAACGGTCGATCGCGCAATCGTCCCGGTGTGCTCGCGTGCCTTGCATCGCTTTCACTTAGAAGCTCGCTGCGGCGATTTTCCAGCGCCTGACCTGGATACACGACCAACGTACTAGACGGCCGCAACTGAGATCGGCGGTGCCCCTTTCGGCTAAGCCGGTTCGGGTCGCAAAGCATGTGCAAACACGCGCGGATCACACGCTCACGGGGCGTGCCGGGGTAGAAGCGCAGATCGGAGAACGCGTCCCACTTGTCTCCGGTCGCGTAAATTTCCGGGTCAGCCGTGGAGATCTCAAAATCAAAGCAGTCGGGGCTATGCCAGCGCGATCGATGCAGTTTCAGACGAAACCGCGCTTCCGGATGATTGCGGAAAAATTCTTCATCGGTTTCGGCGCGCGAGAACACGACGCGGTATTGGCCTCGATACCAAACCACGAACGGCGCTTCATCGCCGGACACCTTGATTGCCAGAGGGGTTCCGTTCTTCAGATAGACAAAAAAGCGAGGGCTATTACTCTTATCTTGATGTGCAGCAGGCACATTGATAGAAGCAGACATTCGAGAATCTCCAAAACTTAAGGGCTTGCGGCGGTGACACGCTTTGCGGCCCTTTTTTGTTGCGGGGTTATGCGGCGTGTCGCCGCGAGGCGTGCCACGCTTCCACGTCGGAACGCCGGTACCGAATCCCAGCGGGGATTCGATAAAACGCAGGGCCAGCACCCTCGCGCCGGTATCGCTGCGCCGTTGGCCGCGACACCTTCAACTCGGTGCAAAGTTCATCCTGAGTCATCCAAATTGATTTGGCCATTTGGCTCGCTCCTTTCTACATCGCACACACACGAACATGGGCAGACGACGCTGAACAGGCTGGTCAAGTAGCCCGAGTTCACCCCTGTGCTGCAGCAGCTTCCGCGCCTTCGTTCATCAAGCTGCAATTAGCGTCTCAGAAATGTTGCAACTGGAAGGAGGCCAAAGCCTCCTTCGATAATCCGCTTGGCCGGTGCAGCCGAATTGTTCAGGCGTCAACGAGTGCCGCTAAGCCGGTGAGTGCGTCCCCGCACAGCTCTGAATCGCCCATGGATAAGAGCCCCGGCGTATCTTGGACCTTAAGTTCTCGCGCCAGGTTGCGGGCGCGTTCGACTTTGCATTTGATGTCGTCACTCATGTTATTCTCCTTACTTCGGCCATGGGCCATCGTTCGCGCCGAACCATTTCGGCGCGTTGGTGGATTGGAATTGTTTGGATGAGTTGCCCGCCGGAGCGGGCCGTAGAAGGTTAGGTGATCAGTGCGGTCAGCAAGTATTCAAACAGTGGTTCATCAGCCGGTCTCCCGCGAAGTTCACGCCGCACGCTTGCTGATACCAGCACCGACCATTTGGTTTCGGAATGCCTCAACCTCGCTAGCGTCCCAATAGCGACGATTGCGAATGACGGTGGGCTTCGGAAAGCCAAGCGACTCGTCATGAAGCCAGCGCCAGAGGGTCATGTCTGAAACGCCCCCGAACATGGCGCGGATATCCTTGGCGGGCAGAAGGTGCTTGTTCACAATGTTTTCTCCGTTTCGAAATGTGATGAACGGAAGCTATCGGGGGGTGCTGGTCCTGTAACCCCATTTAAATACCCCCACTTTTTTGGAGTCGTTAGTCGAAGGGGATACCAAGCTCGTCAGGGGCCAAGTCGCAAGCATCGGGGTGCTCGTCGAGCGCATCCCACACCGTGGTTTTATTGGTGCCGTGGTCCTCAGCTACTTTCGCGACCGCCTTGGTCTTTGGCGTGCCACCGATGCAAAGACGTGCCACCGCTATAGCGAGGGCGGAAGATCGATGCGTCCGAAAAATAGCGCCGCCGGCATTACGGTTTCTCTTGCCCTTCCAAAGTTTTCCAACCGTCTCGTTATCAAGGGAGACCTCCTTGTTGTCGTGTGTGCCTAGCTTGGTAAGCAACCGAAACGCGTTAAACTCAATGGCACCGGCGAAACGGTCTACCTCAGCGTCGATCGCGGCGGGCAGGTCAAACCCATGCCGGCGAGCAAGGCAAAAAGCACCCCACGCTGCGGCCGGATCGCCGCTGCGTTCGAATATCTCAACGTAAGAATCAAATACGCTGCGAAGGAGTTTCAGCCCTGAGATTGGTGCCATACGTTCAGTCCCCCATCTTAAGGCGCACGACATTCGACTCGCGCGCCGTTGTCAGGCCTTTGAGAAAGCTCGCCCATAGCTCCAACGCCCGGCGCTTCTCCTGTTCGAAAGAATAGCGCTGATAGACCGCCATCACGCCGCGCATAGTGTGCCCCAGCACGCGTTCGACCGTCACCACGTCCACACCAAGTCGGGGCATCGTCGTGGCTGCTGTTCGCCTTAGATCGTGCAGCCGCCATGGCTTGATCTCAATGGGATCAACACCGCGCGCTGCGGCGACCCCCTCCTCGACCACTTCGCCCAGCATCACATCGAGTCGTTCCTTCGCGCGGGACGCTGAGAACGAGCTGAACACTCGCGGCGAGCCTTCCAATCGATCCATGCCAGCAAGAACCTCAACCGCTGCCGGAGCGAGCGGGATGGTGTGTGTCCGGCCGTTTTTGCTTCGCACTGCCGGCAGGGTCCATGTCCCGCTGGGCAAATCCAACTCTTGCCATTCCAAGCCCGCTACCTCGTTTAGCCGCTGGGCGGTCAAGAGAAGCAACGCAAAGAACTGCCGGCGGGGCCATTCCAGCCGATCGATTGCGAGCAGGAGAAGGCGCAGTTCATCGTCCGTCAGAACGCGATCACGCGACACCTCTTTAATAGCTTCCGTCCCTTCGAACGGATTCGAGGCGCAAAGCTCCCGGCGCATACACCAGCCAAAGAAGTGCCGCCCATAAGCACGTAAGCGTTTCGACTGAACTGGTGCGCGCGCCTTCACCGCGTCGAGCAACCGAATAGCGTCGCCGCGACCGATGTCATCAATCCGCCGCCTAGCCCAGCCCTCTAGCTCTCGGGCGAGAACGCGCCTTATCTCGCTCCCTGACTTTAGGCCGTCAGCGTGGTCCGCAAAGTAGCGGCCAAGCACGTTCTCGACAGTATCGTCCTTCTGGCGCGCTTCCCGTTCCTCGGCTTCGATCCGCGCGGCCTCAGCCCGCATCTCACCCCTGCGCTGGTCCGCAGGGTCACCGCCGGTTGATCGCAGACGCCGCGCGTCGTTCGCTGCATCGCGTGCTTGCTGTAAGGTGAGTGCACCGGGTCCCGCAGCGCGGCCAAGAGTGACCTTCACGCCCTTCCTGTCTTCGCGCTCGTATCTGTAAGCCCAGCTCTTTGCGCCGGATGGCTGAACAACCAGCCGCAAACCGGGTGTGATAATGTCAGCGACCTCATACCGACTAACCCTCGGATTTGCGTTTATGACGTGCTTGGCAGTGAGCTTTTCGGGCACCTGATTTGCTTTCGGGGTATGGGCAGGGGTATGGAGAATTAGCTATAGGGGGCGAAAGATGTAGTTTTTAACTAACCCTAACGTATATGCACAACGCACTGACTACAAACAAAAAATAGTAGAGGGTGGGTGACGGATGGTTATGGATGTTTTTGCTATGATAGCTGACTGTAAATCAGCCGCCTTATGGCTTCGTAGGTTCGGGTCCTACCTCCCCCACCATTCGCAAGTTCACCATTCTCAAGTCTCCGATTGCTACGATTTTCTCGATAGATCCCGCACCCCCCGAGACAAACACGCATGAGCGATCGCGATCGAGAACCGCGATTCCGGAGGGGGTCACGGCCGGGGAGTGGCCACGTCAAGGATTCCCACCGAAAGGGCCCACCAAGGCATGGTTCGGTGCGGAGGGCTCGCGAGACCGGCCCCGATGGCCCAGCGGTGCTTTACGGCTGGCATACGGTGACAGCCGCGCTGGCGAATCCCCGCCGCCGTATCCGAAAATTGCTGCTTACGGAAAACGCTGCGCTGCGGCTCACGCATGAAAACATCAATACCCGGATCACGCCTGAAATCGTGCGTCCGAGTGCGATCGATCAGCGCCTCGGCCCCGACGCGGTGCATCAGGGACTGCTTGCCGAAGCCGATCCCCTACCCTCGCCTGATATCGAGACGCTGACGCAGGAAGGCATCGTGCTGGTGCTTGACCAGATCACAGACCCGCACAATGTCGGCGCGATCATGCGATCGGCTGCGGCTTTTGCGGTGAAGGCGATCGTCACCACGGCGCGCCACAGTCCCGAGGCCACCGGCGTGCTGGCAAAATCAGCCTCTGGCGCGCTGGAGGTTGTACCGCTGATGCTGGTGCAGAATCTGGCGCGGGCGCTGATTGGACTGAACAACCGCGGCTTCATGACCGTCGGCCTCGACAGCGACGGTGGCGAAAATCTCGCCGCCATCCAGTTGCGGCAACCATTGGCTCTGGTACTCGGTGCCGAAGGCAAAGGTCTGCGGCAGCTCACGCGGGATACATGCAGCGCGGTCGCGCGCCTCGACATGCCTGGCCACATCAAGAGCCTTAACGTCTCGAATGCCGCGGTGCTGGCGCTTTATATCGGCGCCAGCCGTCTCGGCCTCATGCACTGACGGCACGAAGACGCCCGCTCGCACCGGGCATTGCGGGAACGCGTTTGTTTTTCAGGCGCGCCGATCAGTTCTCATGATACCGCGCTGAATGACGGTAGTCATGATGATGTCCCGATCCGTAAATCACGCGCGGAAGAGCGGCGCGATCGCCATAGCGCGAAACATGGCCGTGATGCCGGGTACGATTCCAGCGATAGCTGTACACGACCGGGCCGGTCACGGGCGCGCCATCATAGTAGTGATGCATGGCGTGGGCATAACGACCGCCGTCGTAAGGATAGAAATAAGGACGACTGTAGGCATTCCATCCGGCAACGGCACTTTCCTGATAGGTCGGCACCGGTGCGAAGTTGCCGGGACCGCTGAACACCGGCCCCTGATTGACATAATAATACTGCGTCGGAGACGGCAGGCTCTCATAGCCAGCGAAGCCGTAACCACCGTAATAGCCTGGATAATAACCCGATACGCAGGGGCTGTACGACAGGCATGGAGAGCATCCACTCGTGAACAACCCTCCACATGCCATTGCGGGCGCAACACTTGCGGCCACGATGGCCGCAGCCGCGACCATCCCGGAAATCATTTGACGCATCTACTTTCTCCCGCTGTTTTCTTTGTTCGATTTGGGTCGTGTTGATCTCAACGAAAGTTTGGAGGCAAACCCGAGGGTCCGATCTTGGGCGCGAGGATCACCGGAGGCGGCATCTGCGGGATGTCGGATTGCGCGGGCGTCGGGTTTGAACGGGCCGACCACGACTGATGAAAGCTTTCGGCTCGCCGCGGTGGCTTGCGATTAGGCGGCGGCTCGATTTCGAGGCGGCCGTAACCGGGCGCGCGGCCAAGACTTCGGATAATAATGACCGACATGCGGTTCATAGACGTAGCGTCCGCCGTACACCGTGGGCTGCGGCTGTATCCTCCGAGAAAGTCCCCAATCGCCCTCGACGACGGCATAGGACGCATCGACACCGTTGATGATGATGGGAACGCCGGGACGTCCGGGAATCACAAACACCGGGCCGCTGTCGGCCAGAGCCGTCAACGAGGTCCCGATCAAAAAGGCCAGCGCAAGTCCGATACGCATTACTGGACTCCGGGTTATGGCAAACCCTAATCGAATCAATGCCGGCAAGGGTTAAGGCCGCCACCGAAACTTCCGGTAAGCCTAACGTCTCGGGATGCGCCGAGGTTCAAATGCGAACAATCCCGCCATCGAATTGTTAACGCGGGTCGTGCCTGCTCCCATCGTACGAGTTAGTCGCTCACGCTAAATATCTCTTCGATGGTCAGGTTGAATAGGCGGGCGATTTTGAATGCCAGCGGCAGGCTTGGATCATATCGTCCACGTTCGAGTGCATTGATCGTCTGACGCGAAACGTCCAGTCGAGCAGCCAAATCAGCCTGCGACCAATTGCGTTGTGTACGAAGCTCCTGAATGCAGTTGTTCATCTGTAGCTCAGGTGGCCCAGAAGAACGCCCGTGAGCCACAGGCCGCACATCACCGGCCAAACAGTGAAGGCCGACAACCGCGGGAAGCCGGCATTTTCCAGAAAGCCGAAGCTGAACGTGGCGAGGGCTGTACCTGCAAAACCAAAAGCAAAAGCAAAAGCTTCCAGTTGCAGCCTGCGTTGCATCTCATCCGATCTGCGTGTGATTCCGACGATGGGCATGCATAGCAGAAGCGCCGGAATCATCGAGCCGAGGCTGATTGCGATACTCGCCGCTCTATCATCGATGCCCCGCGCAAGCAGGCGCAGCGAAATAATCAGGGTGATTGCGTAGGTCGCCATGCTCAACGCGGCGGGAATCATATTCCGCGCTAGCTTGGTGTATGTGTTCCGGTCCATTGTCCGCATGTAAAGCTAGCTTTACACTCACGCAAGTCACTCAACGTGTCAAGTACGCTTTACATACCGACGAAAACAGTCGATTTCCCTAGGCTGATTGTTCATCGCGATAGCCGTAGGACACACGAATCCCCCGCCACGAACAGCGATGAGCGTATTCACCCGACAGGGTAGAAGATCACTTGGCGCTGTCACGCCCGCCACAGCAGACCTCGCAACAGCTATGTTCCAACTGCCATCGGATAAGAACCCATAGCCGTCAGCGGAAGACTGCGTTAAATAGCGCCTCTTCGCCCGCTTAGCTCAGTTGGTAGAGCAGTGGTTTTGTAAACCTCAGGTCGCTGGTTCGAGTCCGGCAGCGGGCACCATCTCAGAGATGCCAGAGCACTAGATCGTCGCGCGTGCGGAACCTGCTGGTCGATAAAGCATGGGCCGGGTGTGCGGACGCGTGCCCCTGCAAGGAGCCTCATCCGCCATGCTGAGTGTTTTGCGTACTATAGACACATCGGCGGAATGTCGTCGGTGGGGTGATGGATGCAGCGCCTCCCGGTAGGACGACAATGATCCGTAGGACGACAATGATGCATCTTGCGTTAGGATCGAAAACGTCCTGCCAGTCCGCAGTTAGGGCAGCCTAGCCGCGTCCTGTCCTTTTATCACCTGCGCGGACATGCCGTCCCTGTCACCGGAGGCTGCTCACGTCAGCGCCTCCTCCTCTTCCTCTTCCGCCGCCGCGTCGCGCCGCACTATCCCGCTCTGCGCGAGCTTATTATGCGCGACCCTGCTGTGCGCGAGCCTGCTATGCGCGGCCTTGACGCCCTCAGCCAGATCGCTGCGAAATCGCACGTAAGGCGGCTTCACGCCATGGATCAGAAGCGTGCGCCGGATCGCGGGAGTCGCTCCGGTAATATAGACGGGCACCCGCCGGCGATGCGTCTTGTGCACAAAGCCCTCAATCGCTGCAGCGCCGGAGGAATCGATTACCGGCACGGTCGAGAAATCGATGACGTAGGCTTTCGGATGGTCGCCAATACTGTCGAGCGCCGCGCCGACATTCGCCGCCGCCCCGAAAAAGAACGCCCCGGAAATCCGGTGAACGGCCACATCGGGATCAGTGGCGAGGGCGACATTATACGCTTTCCGGCCATTGCCATTGACCCTGTCCGACTCGTCCTCGTCGATCAGCGGACGCGCGTTCTCGACTTCCACCATCTTCGCCATGCGATGCAGGAACAGAAGCGCCGCGATACCGAAGCCGACAAGAATGCCTTCGATGAGGCCGCTGAAGATCACCAGCAAGAACGTAACCACCAATACCACCGCGTCGCTGCGCGAGGCACGCAGAAGCATTGCGAATGCGTGCCTTTCGGCCATGTTCCACGCGACCACGGCCAGCACGGCGCCGAGCGCGGCCAGCGGGATGTACGAAGCGAGTGGTGCGGCGACGAGCATGAACAGTAACAAAAACACCGCATGCAGCATGCCCGCGACCGGGCCGTGCGCACCGGAGCGCACATTCGTCGCTGTGCGGGCGATCGTGCCGGTTACACAGAAGCCGCCAAAAAACGGGGAAACGATGTTGGCAATACCTTGCGCCACGAGCTCGCAGTTGGAACGGTGTCGCTGTCCGCTCATGGAGTCGGCAACCACCGCCGATAGCAGGCTCTCGATAGACCCCAGCAGCGCGAATGACAGGGCAGCGGGCAGCACCTCAGTGATCTTCTCCAACGAGATCACGGGGAGCATGGGTGCTGGCAGCGTTTGGGGAATACCACCGAATCGGGTGCCGATAGTCTCTACCGGCAGACCGAGCAACCAGACCGCAACCGAGGCAACACCGACCGACATCAGCATCGCAGGCCAGTAGGGACGGAAGTAGCGTATCGCGACGATCAACGCGATCGTCGGTACGGAGACGGCCACCGCCGCCGCGTTTATGGTGGGCAATGCCGCGCTAATGGCCGTCAGCTTGGGAATCAGCTCCCCTGGCTCTTTGCCCGCAAGAGTGAGGCCCAGTAATTCGCTGAGTTGGCTGGCGAAGATGATCACGGAGATGCCCGCCGTGAACCCGATCGTCACCGGGAACGGAATATATTTGATGAAGGTCCCGAGCCTCAGCAGTCCCACCACGAGCTGGACGATGCCCGCAATCAGGGTGGCAAGGAGCAGTCCTTCCACGCCGTGAAGCGCGACGGTCGTGGCGACAAGGACGATGAACGCGCCCGCAGGGCCGCCGATCTGAAATCGGCTGCCGCCAAGAAGCGAGACGATGAACCCGCCGATGATCGCAGTGTACAAGCCACGGTCCGGAGTCACGCCGGAGGCGATGGCGATCGCCATGGAGAGCGGCACCGCCACGATGGCGACGGTCAGCCCGGCGAGAACGTCTGCGCGGAAATCCCTAAAGTGGTAGCCTTCCCGGAGGACCGTGACGAGCTTGGGTGTGAATGCTTCAACAAAGGTCGGTTCAACCGATCGCGCAGTCATAGCCATCCCTTATTTTATGCCGCTTGAATGGAGGGATCATCCGGGGGCAGGCAGCCGCCGTCCGGTAATTTTTGCTTTTGGTTAGAATGTGTTATCGCCTGGTGGTGGGTCTGGGTGCGTGAAGCGGGCTCTGCGTCCGTCCCCTCGCTTCTCGCGTTCTCGACGATTTTGGTGAGCGTGTGGACGACCCAGTGCACGGTCCCCTCGCTGGCCTCCATCCGCTCGATCGTCGGCTGCGACACCGCGGTCATCTCGACCAGTTGCTTCTGGTCGGTGCCGAGCAAGGCGCGGGCAGCACGCATTTGCGTGGAGGTGATCAGGCTCGCTCTCCCAGCTTAATGTACCCTATTTTACATTCGTAATGTATCTTACTTTACATTTGAAATATCAAGTACGACAAATAACCGCACCTTGTAGCATAGATACCTTCGTCGCCCGGCCATTACTGCCCGCGCCGCCTCAATATCAGGTTGCGATTTTTCCATGACCGGTCAGCCTTCCTGACCAAGCCGGCGATGTCCCGGCAGAAAACCGGAGCCGGGCAGACGCAAAAACAGGGAACAGGCACCCCGCCACATGCTGCGGATCGACCGGCGTCGGGGAGAAGACTTTACCGTGGACATTCTATCGTCCAGCACCCACGCTCGGAAGCTGCCATTCTATTGGAGCGGGTGAACTAGGCGGCCGGCCGCATCGTTGGAGGTTGCATGGCGAACGCTTTCCCACATGGCACTGTCCACGAAGCACGTGAAGACCTTCAAGCAGCGTTGCGATCGGATCCAAAAGTCTTTGTGCTGTGGAAAGCCTGACGCCGCTCGGTCGGAATTAGTTCATCTGCTGGGTGGATGATGCAAAACAACCAAAGACGCGCAAGCGTCGCATCGAGCGGACCTGTGACGAACTGTTGGAGGGCAAGAAACGGCCTTGCTGCTGGACAGGCTGCATTCATCGTACCGACAAAGCGCCAAGCCCATGGCAACAGGCAGTCTTGATTGATCGGCAGGGAAGAAAGGGCCGTAAACCGGCTTGAGTGCGGTCGCCAGCGCTCCACGATCCTTCACCTTGACGCACCGGGATCACGAGGTCTGACAATCCTTGCCAGACGTGAATCACTCCCACTCGATTGTGCCGGGCGGCTTTGACGTCACGTCATACACCACGCGATTCACGCCCTTGACCTCATTGATGATCCTTGTCGCGGTCGCAGCGAGGAATTGCATGTCGAATGGATAGAAGTCCGCGGTCATACCGTCGGTCGACGTCACACGCGCGCAGGCCAACGACATAGTCATAGGTCCGGCCGTCGCCCATCACTCCGACCGTCTTCACCGGCAGCAACACCGCGAACGCCTGCCAAATCTTGTCATAAAGCCCGGCCTTGCGGATCTGGTCGATATAGACGGCGTCGGCCTCGCGCAGGATATCGAGCTTTTCGCGGGTGATCTCGCCGGGGCAACGGATCGCGAGACCCGGCCCCGGGAACGGATGACGGCCGACGAAAATCTCCGGCAACCCCAGTTCGCGCCCCAGTACGCGCACTTCATCCTTGAACAACTCGCGCAGCGGCTCGACCAGCTTCATGTTCATGCGATCAGGCAGGCCGCCGACATTATGGTGCGACTTGATCGTCACCGACGGGCCGCCGGTGAACGACACGCTTTCGATTACATCAGGATAGAGCGTGCCCTGGGCCAGGAAGTCAGTCGATCCTTTTCCCAAGGCTGCGATCTTTTTCGCTTCTGCCTCGAACACGTCGATGAAGAGACGGCCTATGGTCTTACGCTTCGCTTCCGGGTCGGTAACGCCAACGAGTTCACCCAAGAATTTCTTCGACGCATCAACGTGGACCAGCGGAATGTTGTAGTGATGGCGGAACAGATCCACCACCGTCTTGCCCTCGTCCTTTCTTAGCATGCCGTGGTCGACGAACACGCAAGTGAGCTGATCGCCGATCGCCTCATGGATCAGGATCGCCGCCACAGAGGAATCGACACCGCCGGACAGGCCGCAGATCACCCGGCCCTGACCGACCTGCGCCCTGATCTTTTCGATCGCCTCCTCGCGGAACGCTCGCATGGTCCAGTCGCCTTTCAACCCGGCGACCTTGCGGACGAAATTGCGGATCAGTTTTGCCCCGTCGGGCGTATGCACCACCTCGGGATGGAACTGCATCGCGTAGAACTTGCGCGCGTCGTCGGCGATCACCGCGATCGGCGAGCCCGGCGCTTTCGCCACGGCCCGGAAACCCTCGGGCAGCTTTGTTACCCGGTCGCCATGGCTCATCCAGACATCGTGTGTGCCACCCTTCTCCCAGATGCCGTCGAACAACACACAGGCATCGGTGACCTCGATAACAGCGCGGCCGAATTCGCGATGATGGCCGGCCTCGACCGTGCCGCCAAGCTGCCGGGCCATTGTCTGCTCGCCATAACAGATGCCGAGGACGGGCACGCCGGCCTTGAAGATCGCCATCGGTGCCGTAGGCGCCTCCTTGTCGAGCACTGAGGCCGGCCCACCGGACAGGATCACCGCCTTCGGCTTCATCTCAAGAAAGGCTGCTTCTGCCTTCTGGAAGGGTACGATTTCAGAATAGACGCCCTCCTCCCGCACGCGCCGCGCGATCAGTTGCGTGACCTGAGAACCGAAATCGATGATGAGAATCTTGTCGTGCGCGGAGATCGCGTGGGGGGAATGCTCGGCGGACGGAAGCGCGGATGAACTGCCTATCATGGCAAGCAAATACGCGAGCGGCTGCGGGGTCGCAACGGGGAAAGGACGAGAACACACACGCTTCCACCTCTCCCCATGCGAGCAGGGGGGCGCTCCCTATCCCTGTCGCCGCATCACCGAAACGAAAAACCCGTCTGTTCCGCTCCGGCGCGGTGTCATCAAAAGCCCCTCGTCCGACGAATAAACCGCTGCGAGAAAATCGTCTGTCCTATCCCACAACATCGAGGCTGTCTGCGACGGCGGTATCACCCTAAATTCTGAATGTCGGTCGATAAACTTAAGGATTTGCTCGCCATTTTCCCGCGGCAATACCGAACAAGTGACGTAAGCGATACGTCCGCCCGGTTTGACAAAAGCGACTGCCCGATCAAGTACTTCGGCCTGATCCTTCAAACGTATGTCGAGCGCACCGGGCCGCATGCGCCATTTCGCGTCGGGATTGCGCCGCCAGGTGCCGGTCCCGGTGCAGGGCGCATCGATCAGCACCAGATCGGCCGATTCCCTGATATCTGACAACGGTTCGGCTTCCCCTTTAGGGGTCCGGATCTCGGCGTTATGCACCCCAGCGCGGGACAGCCGCTCATGAATAGGCGCGAGCTGCCGCTTGTCGCGATCGGTCGCGATAAGACGGCCCCTGCCCTGCATCATGGCGGCCAGCGTCAGCGTCTTGCCACCAGCGCCGGCGCAGAGATCAATCACCTGCTCGCCCGGCTTGGCTCCGGACAGCAGCGCCGCGATTTGTGAGCCCTCGTCCTGCACCTCGACGGCGCCCTTGACGAATTCTTCCTCGGCCTGAATGCCGGGATTGCGCGCATCTGCGCCCAGCATGATTCTCAAGCCGAACGGCGACCACGGCGTCGCCGTCACGCCGAGATGTCGCAGCGATCCCAAAACCTTCTCGCGTTTTGCTTTCAGCGTGTTGACCCGCAAATCCAGCGGCGCGCGGCGCGCCATCGCGGCCGTCTCCGCCGCGCGATCATCACCGAAAGCCTCGATCAAATAAGGGTCCAGCCATTCCGGATAGTCGCCAGCGACATGGGCGGGCGCGTCCAGCAGCGAACGCGAGGTCAACGCCTGCCGCTCCCTATCGGTCAGCGGTTCGGGCGCGAAACGGCTGCCGTCGCACAGCGGCACGATAGCGTCGGTATTCATACCGCGCTCCAGCCTCAGCATTCCGAACAGACGCCCGCGTGGGGTGTCGTCATCCATGATCCAGGCGCTGGAAGCCTGACGGCGCAACACGTCGTAGACCAGTCCGGAGACCGCGGCACGATCACCGGAACCCGCGAAGCGATGCGCGGTGCCCCACTCCTTGAGCGCCTTCGCGGCCGGTACCCGCTGATCGTCGATAGCCTTAATCACTTCGATTGCTGCGGAGAGCCGCGCGGCGGGTGTCATGGTCGACTTCCGATCTTGGCGGCGGCGCTCACACGAGCATCATGCGGAGCGCGAAATAAATCCACATGACCAGCAGCACCACCACGCCCGCGAACCACGCCAATCCCCGCTGTGGAACATTGTTCGAGGTCACGAAGATGCCGGCATGCACGAACCGGGTGATGACGAATACCCACGACAACACCACTATGACAAGATCGGCGTGACGCAGCGGTAACGCCAGCGCGATCAGGATGTAAAACAACACCGGCACTTCGAACTGGTTGCTGAAGCAGTTTGCGATCTGCGTGGCGCGCGCCGACCAGTTCGGCTCGCGCAGCGCGATGTCCTCGAACCGGGTCTCCCCCGACCTCAAAGATCTCGTCCGTGCAACAGCCATTCCCATCAGCAAGGTGAACGCCAGCCCGATCAACACAAAAACGGGCAAAAGCACCGCTTGAACAGACATCTCCGTTTGCCTCTGGATCTGCGCCGCTACTTGGCCGCACGCAGGACGGCGAATGAACTCAGGCCGCAATCGTGGCCAGAACCTTGTCGAAAGCAGCGGCGGCAGCCTCCAGATCATCGAACATGAGCGCGCCGTCGGCGGACTGCTTCTGGCCATGGTTATCGCGGACGGCATCAACCGGTGCGCCACCATCGAGCATCGCCTGCGGCGCGATCACGAAGAACTTGTGTTCGGACATGTCCTGATTCTTCGGGCAGGAATACACCGAGGGAGACGATATCGTTGCCGCGCCGATAGGAGATGTAGCGATCGACCGCGACGAATCCCGCGCGCTGCAATCCGCCGAGCTTGGCCTGGCCATCGCCACCAACCAGCTTGTGCGCCCGGAAACCCTTGACGCCGGCTGATTTCGCCTTCGCTGTTTCTTCCGACAGATCGTATTTCTCCGCCATTCGCCGGCCGATGGCAGCAAGCTGCGACGACATCTCGTGCTCAAAATCCTTCAGACCGGTGCGCGCCTTCGCAGCCTTCCGCGGCTTCAGGGCATTTCGCTTTTCGAGCTCCGCCTGGCATCGCGCGACAAGATCATCGACCGATTTCCGCTCTGCATTCGCCAGCAGGTTTTTGAGAGCGGAATCCGAAAGCTCCCCAATTCTGTCGTCTGTCCAATCGACCATGTTCTTAGATTCTCTTCTGATGGTCCGTTAATGTCATTTCCGGAAAACGGCGCAAGAGCTATCCCCGACGCAGGAAATCTCGGCGGTACGACAGTAACCCGTTTTCGCGCCGCTGTGCGGCTCAATTTGGGCGATTTACCCCCACCGAGGTGCGAAGTTCGCTTCATTCTCTTTTTTGCGAGTGCTGCGCGTAAACTTTGGATTGACGATGCTAATTGCCGCCGGGATAATTCGGGCTTTCGCGCGTGATCGTGACGTCGTGGACGTGGCTTTCGCGCAGGCCCGCGCCGGTGATGCGGACGAAACGCGCCTTGCCATGAAATTCGGCGATGTTGCGCGCGCCGACGTACCCCATAGCCGCGCGCAGGCCGCCGGCAAGCTGGTGCATGACGTTGCCGACGGGCCCCTTATAGGGCACCTGTCCCTCGATGCCTTCCGGAACCAGCTTCAGCGTATCCTTGATGTCCTGCTGGAAATAGCGGTCGGCCGAGCCGCGCGACATCGCTCCCACCGAACCCATGCCGCGATAGGCCTTGTAGGAGCGCCCCTGCCACAGGTACACCTCGCCGGGCGTTTCGTCGGTGCCCGCCAGCAGCGAGCCGACCATGACGATGTCCGCACCCGCGGCGAGCGCCTTGGCGAGATCGCCGGAATACTTAATGCCCCCATCGGCGATCACGGGCACGTCGGCCTTCCTCGCCGCATCGACCGCATCCATGATGGCGGTGAGTTGCGGCACGCCGACGCCGGCGACGATGCGGGTGGTGCAGATCGAACCGGGACCGATGCCGACCTTGATAGCGTCGGCGCCGGAATCGATCAGCGCCTGCGCACCCTCCGTCGTGGCGATGTTGCCCGCGATGACCTGCACAGCGTTCGACAGCCGCTTGATGCGGTTGACCGCTTCCAGCACGCGGCTGGAATGACCATGCGCGGTGTCCACGACGATCAGATCAACGCCGGCATCGATCAGTCGCTCGGTGCGTTCGAAACCGCCTTCGCCGACCGTGGTTGCCGCAGCGACCCGCAGCCGGCCCTGCGCGTCCTTGCTGGCCAGCGGATGCGCAACCGCCTTTTCCATGTCCTTGACGGTGATGAGACCGACGCAGCGGTACTGCTCGTCGACGACCAGTAGTTTCTCGATGCGGTGCTGGTGCAGCATCCGCTTGGCTTCTTCCTGGCTGACGCCCTCACGCACCGTTACCAGGTTCTCGTGCGTCATCAGTTCGGAAACTTTCTGCCGCGGGTCCGTCGCGAAGCGGACGTCACGGTTGGTGAGAATGCCGACAAGCTTGCCCGGAGAGGTCCCGCTGCCGCCGGTCGTCACCGGAATGCCTGAAAAGCCGTGATCGCTCATCAGGGCCAGCGCGTCGGACAGCATCGCGTCCGGGCCGATGGTCAGCGGATTGACCACCATGCCGGACTCGAATTTCTTCACCTGCCGCACTTGCGCGGCCTGGCCTTCCGCATCGAAATTGCGATGGATGACACCCAGGCCGCCGGCCTGCGCCATCGCGATCGCCATGCGCGCCTCCGTAACGGTATCCATGGCGGAGGCCATGATCGGGATGTTGAGCGGAATGGCGCGGGTAACGCGGGAGCTGATATCGGCTTCGGAGGGCAGGATGTCGGACGCACCGGGTTTGAGCAGGACGTCGTCGAACGTGTAGGCTTCTTTGATATCCCGAAATCCGTTTCCAAGCGCCATCGCCAACTCCATTGGGCGGCGCGGTCGCCGCGAAACCCATCAGGATGGAATGGTCGACCAGCGACGCCTTGGCGTCGCCGTCGAATTTAAGTTCCATCGAACGGATTGGCGATGGTCGATAGCACGGCAGTCCCGGGATTCAAAGCGTTTGGCTCCCATGATGGGATTGTACCGTTAGCTTAATGGAATAGCGCTGACATTCGCGCTCCCACTCGACAGGATTGTCGAAGGGGTCCGTTCTGACATACACAAGATACTGCCTTGAAAAGGAATGCGAATATCAGGATCGAATCATTCGCGGGGATAGTTCGGAGGCGGCCCATGCTGCCGAATGGCGTCAACCACCTCCCGGTGCCGGCGGTCCTCCCGCTTCATGTAGATGGCGATCACCGCATGTGCTGAAGGCACCAGAAACAGGACTGGGAAGATCCACCCGAAAATCGCGCAAACCACGATCACGACCACGTTCAGGATCGCCGAGAATGGCTGACCGTTGAGCAGCAGTCCAAGTGGCGGCAAAAAAACGGCGAGCACGTAGATCATCGTTCGGGCCTCCCAAAACTCCACAAAGGATTTAGGAAGGCCCACACGCTGCGCAATAGCGCGCCGGCCCAAATTGATGCTACAGCCCGCTCTCCCATCCGCTTGCCCTCAGCACGCTTGCATGAACAAAGAACGCCTGATCCCGCTGATCGTCGCCGCCGCCCTGTTCATGGAAAACATGGACTCGACGGTGATCGCGACATCGCTGCCGGCGATCGCCGCCGACATCGGCACCAGTCCGCTGACCCTGAAGCTCGCGATCACGTCCTACCTTCTGTCGCTGGCGGTATTCATTCCGGCAAGCGGCTGGACCGCGGATCGGTTCGGGGCGCGCTCCGTCTTCAGCGCGGCCATCGTCGTGTTCATGATCGGCTCAATCGGCTGCGCGCTATCCTCATCGGTGACGGATTTTGTGATCGCCCGGACCCTGCAAGGGTTGGGTGGTGCGATGATGACGCCGGTCGGCCGGCTCGTGCTGCTGCGTTCGATCGACAAGAGCGCGCTCGTCAACGCGATGGCATGGGTGACGGTGCCCGCCTTGATCGGGCCGGTGATCGGTCCGCCGCTGGGCGGCTTCATCACCACCTATTTCTCATGGCACTGGATTTTTCTGATCAACATTCCGGTTGGCGTGGTCGGTATCTTCATGGCGCAGCGCTATATCGACCCGATCCGCAGCGACAACCCCGAACGCTTTGACCTTTACGGAATGGTGCTGGCGGGCGTGGGGGTCGGCGGCATCGCCTTCGGTCTTTCGGTCGCCGGTCTCAACCTGCTGCCATGGACCGTTGTAGCTGCGTTGATCGGGGTCGGGTCAGTCTCGATGGCGGCCTATATGATGCACGCACGACGCACCGACTCGCCGGTGCTGGATCTCACACTGCTGCGCCTGCCGACGTTCCGAGCCAGCATGTATGGCGGGTTCCTGTTTCGCGTCGGCGTCGGCGCGCTACCGTTCCTGCTGCCGCTTCTGATGCAGGTTGGCTTCGGCCTGTCGCCGTTCGGTTCTGGGCTCGTGACATTTTCATCGGCCGTCGGCGCCATGGGCATGAAAACACTCGCCGCCCGCATCATCCGCGCCTTCGGCTTTCGCAACATCATGACCGTCAACGCGGTCGTCAGTTCCGTCTTCCTCGCCGCCTGCGCGCTGTTCACTATCACGACGCCGCTGCTGCTGATCATGATCATTCTGGTCGTCGGCGGATTCTTCCGCTCGTTGCAATTTACCGCGATCAACGCCCTCGCCTATGCGGACGTCGAGCCGGAACGAATGAGCCGCGCTACCACGCTCGCTAGCGTCAGTCAGCAACTGGCAATTTCGACGGGCGTCGCCATAGGCGCCTTCTCGGTGGAAGCCACGATGCTGTATCATCACAGCACGGAATTGACAGCAGCCGATTTCGGCCCTGGATTTCTCGTCGTCGCCGTGCTTTCAGCGATGTCCACTTTTTATTTCGTGCGGATGCCTGCCGATTCCGGCCATCAGGTTTCCGGTCGGCGCATGGTGGTCATTTCCGATCCTACCCGGGAATCCGAGGCTGAGGAGGAAACCTCTCGCGAAACAGTTACCGCCCGCGATCAGAAGCTGAGCTGAAGCACAACAGGTTTGCGGTTTTGACCCGCTTTAAGCTCGATCAGCGGCCGTCATAGGCGGCCGCCCGCGAAAGCCTGTCGCCATGACATAACGTTCCGATGAATCCTGCCGGCTCGCGGCGGGCTTCACATGCCGGACCGCATGAAAGTCGCGTTTGAGCTGCGAAAGCAAACCGGCGTCCGCCCCGCTTTGGAAGACTTTTGCGATAAACGTCCCGCCGGGCCGCAGCACGTCGACCGCAAATGCCGCCGCGCTCTCGACGAGACCCACGATCCGCAGCTGATCCGTCTTGCGATGGCCGGTGGTGTTGGCGGCCATATCGGAAAGCACGACATCCGCGCCCCCGTCCATCATCGCGAGCAGCTTGTCGGGGGCGCTGTTGTCAAGGAAATCGAGCCGGGCAAAGGTCACGCCGACGATCTCCGGCATCTCCAGAAGATCGATGGCAATCACTCTGCCTTTGCCTTCGGCGACACCGACACGCTTTGCAGCCACCTGGCTCCAGCCGCCGGGCGCCGCACCGAGATCCACAACCGTCATGCCAGGCTTGAGGACGTGATGTTTGTCGTCCATTTCAATCAGCTTGAAGGCCGCGCGGGAACGCCAACCTTCGCGCTTCGCCTGCGCCACATAGGGATCGTTGAGCTGCCGCTCCAACCAGAGCTTGGACGACAGCTTTCGTTTACCGCCGGTTTTGACGGTCACGTGCAGCCGGCCGGTGGTATCTTTCGCCATGTCTAACCATCCTGCCCGGACATCGCACGACCTCCCGCGCGCCGACAGGCTGGAAGACGTTAAGCAGAAATCTTGCGACATTCCTCGGCGCAGGTCTTGCAAGAGTTGCCGCACGCCTTGCATTCTGCCACATCCGGAAATTTCTCGCATTCCTTCTGACAGTCCACGCACACCTGCGCAATGACCTTGGCAAGAGCGGGAACGTAGGACGAGTTGACGGCTGCCAGCGTTCGCAACGCGCCGCATGTGGCCATCATCTGATAGGTCGCGTTCGTACAACCGGCCATGCTCGCATCCTTCATGCTCAACATGCCGAGGCAATGCCGCATGCACGCCTCGCCCTTGGAGACGCAATGATTGGTCGCCTCCTCGAGAGCTTTGTACTTCGTGGGATGCATCGATTCGGCTGGCGCCGCACTTGCCGGGACGGTGAAAGCCTGCGCCGCCAATAAAACTGCTGCCGCAGTCCCCATGGTAGCCACGAATTCACGACGGTGCATGATTTCCTCCTCGCTGATGAATCGATGCCATCTTGGAACCTTACGACAGTATAATCCCGACCGCCTCACATCAAGCAGACGCGATTGGGTGCGAAGCGGCCGGCGGACCCGCCACTTTCCCAAACCGGCGTTTCTCATGTAAATCTCTGTGGCCCGCGGGTGCGCGGAAGCCCATGCCTGAGAACGGAATATGTCGTGAAAAAACTTATCTTCAGGTGCGCCGTCGCAGCCGCGACCACGGTGGTGACCCTCCATCTCGAGAGGGTTGAAGCTTTCTTTCCTGGAGACCATCCGGTCGCCGGGTTTCCGCACACACAGCTCTTGCTGGTTAAGGCTCGAGAACCGTCGAATGGCCTTTATCGAGGGGTTGGAGTTGTGACGGCGATCAATCCGGCGACCGGTTCGCTGACGATCAACCACCAAAAAATCGAGGGTTTAATGCCGGCGATGGAAATGCTGTTCCAGGTCGATCCGCGCACATTGAGCGATCACGTGAAGCCGGGCGACAAGGTCGAATTCCAACTCGAAGGCAAGACCTATACAATTCGAGATATCAAAGTTATCGAGCCTGCCAAATGAGTTTCCTCAATCGCCGCGGCCGCCCGGCGGCGGTGCTCCCATCCCGATTACCTTGAATTCAACCTCGATTCTACCAGCGTGCTCAAACTGCAAGGCACCTCGAACCTTCTCTTCCGCAGCCAGCGGATGCAAGAGGCCCACGAACATGATGTGAAGTCCGCCCGGCTTTGCCTCAATGGAACTTCCTGGTGGCAGCTCGATACCCGTCAGTTGACGCATTTTCATGATTCCGCCCTCAAGGACGATATCGTGAAGCTCGAAACCCGTTGCTGCCTCCACCGAGCCACCGAGGAAGCGATCAGGCAAGCTCCCACGGTTTTCAATGACAAGATAGCCCGCGCCGACTTGCGCTCCCGTCGGCGTCGCTCGCGACCACGGGTGTGAAATCACAATATCACCTGCTTTGAAATCCTCCGCCGAGGCGGCTCTCACGGTTGCCAGCAAAGCACAGGCGACCGCAACGCAGAAGAGTTTCGATATCATTGACCCTGTTTCACTCATGATGAACTGCCAATGAAAAAGATCGAGTATTGCCTGATCTCCGTCAAGCCGCTCGCTTTCTGGCAAAGATGACGACACCCGTCAGCGAGATCACGACCACGAACAAGCCGAACGCACTTACCAGAACCTGCATCAACAAACCGCCGACTGCCGCCGTATGTATTGTCCTTATCCAGGTCGTGAACGTTTGCGCCGCATTCTGCCCGCTGGGAAGACTGAGCCCGAGACCCTCGGCATCGCCGTCTCTCCTATACAACGTGGTCGCGCCAAATCGTTGATTGACGTCCTTGTCGCTGAAGACACGGTACGAAAACGTGCCCCTGTCGGGATCATAACTCAGCATGTTCTCCCTGATGATCCGGAAGCCATGCTGTAAAGCTGCCTGTTCCATGAGCGTTCGAGCCGCGGCATGCGCGTCCCGCCACGTCATGATCGGCTGATCGCGCGGCGCTGGCAATGGGGCTATGCCGTCTTCTACATTCTCGAAGCCGAACACGGTCTTCATAAACGGTTCGTAGACTTCACGGCTGAGATTGAAGCTGACCGCCGATAGCGCAAAGACAAGAAGCAGAGGCCAGACCCAAAGCCCAAACGCGCGATGCAGATCGAAATGAAGACGAAACCGGGAGGCCCGCCATCGAACACGCCAAGCCGCGCCCCAGCGCGAAGGCCAAGACCGGCGCCGCGCCGGAGGTCGGTTTCTCGATGATCTGGCTGGCAGCGTCAGGAAAAAGCCCACGAAGCAATCCGCTGTCCATATCAGAGCTGCGATTCCGAATAGCCAGATTCCGATCTGGTTCAGCAACAACCGATAATGCAGGGCATAGACGAACTCCATGATCGCCTCGGTTGTCGGCGGCTAGGAATTTCCCTGCACGCGGCGCGCCAGCTCCCGCCCTGAATACTGGTCCAGAATGATAACACTGAACGGCGTGTCATCCGGCTCTAGCTCGGCACGGTGACGCACCCAAGCCACATAGCTGTGCCCGGACGTTCGTGTCAGATCGACACTGTCGATAAAGACGCCCGGCGCGCGCAGGAGCGCGCGCTCCCGCAACTCGAACGGATCGATCATGCCGCGCCCATCGGCTTCGATATGCATCAAATCGAGCTGAAGCCAGCCGTTCAACTCGTTAAAAAAAGCCAGAAGACTTCCGGTCGCACCGGCGATAACGAGAAAGAATGCAAGATAGAGGGCGGCGCATCGATGGACCAGCACCCAGAAGCGTCTGCGCATCGCGAACCCATTCATGACAATCGGTGAGCGGCGAACGTGCACGCTGGTCGGGCGCGCGCTCCGCTCGCAGAGTCCTCGTTCAGTGCTCGAACCTCAACCGGGCGATGAAGGTCCGGGCGCAGGCAGTACTCCCGGCGTATACGTGGCGCTTGCGTAATACCGTTCATCGAACAGATTGGTGACGTTGAACTGCGCCGTCGCCTTTCCGAAGCCGGTATCCCAGCTATAGGACACGTTGGTGTCGACACGAATGTAGTCGCCGATCTTGAACGTGTTCTCGTTGTTGCCCCATCGGTCGCTTGCCGCGAAAGCGCCCGCGCCAAATCGCCATCCCGACGGCAGACTGTACTGAAGCCAGATGCCGCCCTGGTGAAGGGGGATGTTGTACAGTCTGTGCCCGACGTTGCCCGGATCGCCGGTGGGCGTCGTGTCCTTGGTGATGCGCGCATCGGGGTAGGCATAGTTGGCCATCACCTGAAGGCGTTCCGTCAGATGTCCGGCGACGTCCACCTCGACGCCACGGGAGCGTGCCTCGCCAATCTGATTAACAAAAGTCGGGTTTCCCGGTATGGGCGTTACGATGTTGGTTCTGGTCAGGTCGTATGTGGCCACCGTAGCGTTGAGGCGACCATCGGACGTTTGAAACTTCGCGCCGGCCTCGTATTGCCTGGCTTCACTCGGATCGGGCAAGGAGCCATCCAAAAGCCTCCCAAATCCGACAATGGGACCGAACGATTCCGAATAGCTGGTGAACAGGGCGACCTCCGGCGTGACCCGGAAGTTAATGCCGGCGCGGGGCTTGAAGACGTCGAATGCCTTGGCGTCCATCGGCGTGGATGGCGGACAGCCCGTCGCGCCGCCGCTTAATGCACACGATCCGCTACCGGCATTGCTCCAGTCCCAGCGGCCGCCGGCAATCAGATCCAGCCTGTCGAACAAGGTCACCTGGTCCTGGAAGCTGACAGCCCGCCACTCCGTAAAGGATGGCGCTCCGATCGTCAGCGGGAGGTCGGCGACTTCCCGCCAGCTCTGGTAGACCGGGTTCTGAATACTGAGCGGGCGAACGATTGCTGGATCGGTTGTGCCGTTGCGGCCCGAGTTTTGTTCGCTGTGTAGGACTCGGCGCTTGCGAACAGGCGGTTGCGGATGTCTTGCGTGATCTGGGTGTCGCCCGTGATCGACGCCTCGACGAAATGGCTGTCGGAAACACCGACGAGCTTGGAATAATAAATGTCGGTGAAACCGGGAGCGACAAGCGATCCACCCGGCTCAGAATCGTAAGACAGCGTCACGTCATGGTTGAAGGTCCCGCGCACTTTCGCGGTCCAGCCTTCGGCGAGCTTCTGTGTCAAGATCGCGTCGACCAGATGAGTTTCGATCACGCTAGGGGGCTAATCTTTCAGTCCATAAAAGCGGCTGCGCGGAACGTCCGGGATCACATTATTGTATACGGGAATGCCGAGGTCGAAGACCTGCTCCATGCGCCTGTATTCGTAGTTCACATAAAGCTCGGTTGTCGGCATCACGTCCCAACTGATGGACGGCGATAGCAGAACGTTCCGAGAGTCAACGAAATCACGGACCGAATTGCGATCCTCGAACGCCGCGATGGCGCGATAGCGCAGCGAGCCGTCCTTCGTCAGCGGCCCGGTGGCGTCTGCGGCGGTGCGATAGCCGAGATTGCTGACTTCCTGAAGGATCGAGTAATATGGCGTCGCAAGCGGCTTCTTGGTTACCATGTTGATCAGGCCGCCTGGATCGATGCGTCCGTAGATGCCGCCCGCCGTTCCCTTCAGCACTTCGACCCGATCGATATTCGCGAAGTCGAACCTAGAATTCCGGAACGGCGCGCCATCCCGGTAGATCCATCGATCAAAACCCTGCGCGAAGCCGCGCAGCGTGATGCCGTCGTAAACGCCTTGACGGTCGATCTGCACTCCACTGACGTTCTTGAGCGCGTCGCCGATCGTCGTCACGGCCTGATCTCTGATAGGGTCGCTCGGAACGGTTTTGATCGAATACGGCGTCTCAAACACCCGCCCGTTCATCTTGGTGGCGCTGGTGGCGTCGGGCATCGCGTAGCCCTTACCGACGCTGTCGCCGGTTCGGGTGCCGAAACCGGTCCCCCTCTCCGCTAGCGCGGTAGCCGGCACATTGATGCGCGCGGGCTGGCTGGACGTCGCGATCGCCCGCGCCGCCGGCCTGGCTGCGGTGCGTTTCAGTTTGCGCTTTAGAGGCTGGCTCGTAATTACCGTGATCGACGGCAGCGTGACGCCCTCACCTCGCGGCGCGGGCCGTTCCTGCGCCGCGGCGCCATTGACCACGAAGGAAATCGCGACAGCAGACGTTGCGCGCGCCGCACAGCAGCGCGCGAACAAACGGATAGACATGACTTTTCTCTCTCGAGACGGAAAAACAGAAGTACTTCTGGTGCAGTTTGTTTTTTAGCTCAGGAGATGTGAGGGGGACCGCGCGCCTGCGCGTGGGAGTTGACCGCGAATGGCGGCAACCCGAAGGCCAGACCGCGCCAGACGACGGCGGTTGCGTCACGCGCGATGTTGACGGCGACGGCTTGCGGGTCAGCGGACGGTGTTGCGGCGTGGACGACGCAACACAATGCACAACAAGCGCCGTGAGTTTGCTGCGGATCGGTCTCACGGTCTTGCGAATTCGCATCCGGAGCGTGCGAACATATCGCGCCCGCCAAAGGATCGGCTGTGGTCGTGCCGAACACCAGGCACGCGGCGATGGGCGCAAATATCTGCACCAGCATCGCAAGCATGACGATTGGAAGAAATCGTCCCAGCCGCCGACGCATAATCCCTCAGCCTTTCCGCGGCCCGCTCAGGTTTCTTGAGAGTTCAGTGCAGACCTTTCTCATCTTGTTTCGATCATCTGGCTTCCGAACCATTTCTTTACCTTGGCGAGATCGACAATGCCCTCAACCGTCGTGACTTTTCCATCGCGTGCAATCAACATCGTTCGAGGGATGTCGCCTTGCCAGCTGGGATCGATCTCATAACGTAGTCGTTCGACGAAACCGTCACTGAAGGTCCAGTTCTCGACCGAAGATAGTCCGGCCTTATGCAGCATTGAGAGTGCGGCTTCGCGCGGGTTCGGAACGAGATCGGCATTGACCGTTACGACGTCGGCACCCGGATTGTCTCTGACGAACTTCCCGAGCAGCGGCAGCTCGACCTTGCAAGGGCCGCAAGTGACGCCCCAGAAATTGACCATCATTGGACGGCCGGCATGCGCATCGAGGATGGTTTGCCAGCTTCCGCGCTGGAACGAGCGCAATTGATCGTTCGCCGCGAGGGGTTGCGAGAGAAGTGTCAGAGCGAACGCGAACAGCAACAAGTGACGCTTCATGGTGCGCCCTCGATCGGCATGATGCGGTAGCCGTCTGCCTTGGTCATCCAGGACAAGAAGACCTCGCGTCCATTCCCGACAAGCAAAGGATGATCAGACGCGTCAACTGTCTCAGCGACGACCTGCGGTTGCGACCAGTTTTTCCCATCATCGCCGGACCTTATAATCTTCACGGTTGTCTTCTCGCCGTCGAATTCTTTCCAGACGATCGCGTCGCCAGAGACGCTCGCTAATACGTAGGGGCGTGACGCGCTCCGGTCCGGCCTGCCAATAGCCATGGGCTCGGAAAACGTCTGTCCGCCGTTAGTCGAGCGCGCATAGAACAAACCCTTTCGAGCTTCGCCGCCGGTAAACCAGACCGCGTGATAGATTCCCTTCGGCGAAATGGCGAGGCCCGGACCCTGGTGCGGGCACGCCTCGGTCTTCCAGTTGTCTTGACTGACGCGATGGATCTCTCCCGGCGTAGCTGGATCCCCGAGGGTGACGATCGCGTGGTCCCGAACGCTGTCCGGGAAGATATTGCGAAACAGTACGGCGGGCCGGCCAGAGCCCGCAAACGCGACGGAGATCCGGCAGCACTCGCAAGTGCTGTCCTTCAACATGCGAGCCTCGGTGTACGACCCGCCGCCGTCCTTCGACCATGCGAAGAACAAAGCCGCTCCCTTATATGTTTGATTGGCCGCGCGCGCTTGCGCCCGGTTGCGTTTGTCGAGCCAGGCCACGAAGATCGAACCGTCGGCATCCAGTGCGAGCTGCTCGAAGCGTTGGCTTTCCTTGTTCGATGTAATGGATTCCGGCTTGCTAAAGCTGTGACCTCCATCGACCGAGCGTGTGTACAGCACCTCGCCGTTGAAGTTCTTGTCTCTGAAAATCGAAAAGGCGATGGCGATCCGGTTGTGCTGGTCAACGACCATCTTGGGACGCGCATCGGGTCCCCAATCGAGCTCGAGCGGCCGATCAACGACCGCGACTGGCGCTGAAAAGGTTTTTCCACGATCCTTGGAGCTCGCCACCAGTATGCGCCCGCCTGCCATCCACGCCAGCCACAAGGTCCCGTCTGGGGCGAATGCGGGCGTGACCTTGGTCGCGCATCGCAGTTCGGTCGTATCACAGGCGGCCTCTGATACGTGGTGATGGCTCATCTGCGCGTTTGCCACGCCCTGCCAGAGGATCGCGATCGCAGCGATGATTGCTGTTCTGATCATGGTCAGGCCACCTTTGCTATCGAAACGCAAATCTCATTCCGGCGATGAACATGCGTGGCGATCCGGCATAGATAGAGCCGCCGGTGTTAGCCAAAACGCTCGCGGGGTTTTGAACGCCCGCTCCGGTTACCGTGTTCGCGATGTTGTTGGCGGACGCTACATATGTCCTGTCGAAGACGTTCCGCACCTCGAAATAAGCATGAAGCGAGTTAAGATACTCCGATTGCAGGGGCTTGTCGTAGTGCAGATTGAGATTGACGAGTTCGTAGCCGGGCGCTTTCAGGAGATTGGCATTGTCCATATAGAATGCGTCCCTCCACTGAAACTCGACGAACGCGCCAACGCCTTTCAGGGCGCCCGAGAGCTGGTCATAGGAAAGCCTTGCCGTCAGTTCGTTCGGCGAAATACCGGGAATTTTGTTGCCCGCGCGATTGAAACCGAAAACGGGACCATTGCTGATATTCTCGGTGTAGCTCGTGTAGATCTGGTCGAGATAGGTATAGGCGGTGGTCACACGCCAACTTGGCAGGAAACGCCATTGCGCCAAGAGTTCGAAGCCACGGTGCTCGGATTTCGGGGCGTTGAACGTATAGCTTGAGTTGGGCGAGCCGAGGGGCGTTGCCTGCGTGACCAGTTCGTCGCGGAAAAACTCGTAGAAGCCTGTCGCGCTTACCCTGATCGTGGGGTCCGGCGTCCAGTCAAAGCCGAGATCGTAGCCGAGATTCCTTTGGGGATTGAGCTGCGTATTGTTGCCGTTCTGACCGTTTGGCAGCACGAACAGGTTGCCGACCTGTGGCGTTCCGTAGCCGGTCGCGACCCGCGCACGGAGAAGCCAGTCTTTGTCCGCGCGGTATTGCAGCGCGAATTCCGGCGCGGTGTTCTGGAATTGGCGCTCCGTGCTTCTGATGGTCGTGGTCGTAATACCCGTTTGCCCGGTATAGGTGTAAGCTGTATTGACGCCGTTTAAATGGGTTGTCTCCGACCCGATCCCGGCAATAGCGGTCCATGAGTTGGTAAGCCGCAGTTCTTCGCGCGCACGGACACCATAGTTGGTGTGCTCTCCGGTGACGTTCGACTGTAGTTGGCCGCGCGTTCCTCCAGGAGCCACATTGTATGTGTCACCCGACCAACTCAGGGTGTTGTAGAACGCGCCAAGGTAGCTGGTGGAATCCATTCCCAGGAGATCGCTCCGCCTCACGAGGTCGCTCATGAAGTTATAGGATGGGTAATCGCCGATCGCGCTCGTGGTGCCGGTCGGCTGGTTGATATTGCGATCGTCGAACACGAATTGGTTGCGCCAGGTGGTCTGGTTATCGAAATCATGCTCCCAGCGTCCGCCAACGATCGTCCGGCGATCGTTGCGGCCGAGCCTGGCCTGCTCCGCCGTTTCGCGGCTGGTCCCGGCGGCTGCATTGAAGCCGTTATTGAACAACGTGATCGTGCCGCAGCCGGGAGCGGCCGTTGCGGCCGTTTCACAGCCTCGCTGAAAGGGGTTGATGTAGAATTGATTGAGCGATGACCGGATCGGGAGACGCGTATCCAGCGTGTTGTTGATCAACTTAAATGTGAAACGATCGTCCGGCGTTGCCTGTAGCGTCCCGAGAAAGTTCACAGTCTGGGTGTTGAACCAACTATTGCCCAGAAAACCATCGCTGCGCGCGTCGCTTGCGAACAGAGAGCCTCGAAGTTTCCGACTTTCTTGCCAGCAGTCAGATAGTTGTTGAGGTATCCGTAGCTCCCGGCATCGACGCCGTACTCGACGCCGTTGATCTCGGCGCCGCGACGGGTCCTGAAGTTCAGCGCGCCGCCGGTCGCGTAATTGCCGTAAAGCGCGGACGACGGCCCCCGAATGACGTCAATGGCCCCGTAGGCGCGAGGATCGATCAGGTCGCTGCGGGACAGTCCGTCAGGCTGGGTGACCGGGAAGCCGTCATCAAAGATCACCAGATTTCGAATGGCGAAGCCGTTGCGCGCGTTCGATCCGCGAATTGAGATGCCGAAGTCCCTGGGACCGTTCCCTTGCTTGATGGAAATGCCGGGACTGTCACGCAACACGTCGGCCACGGAGAACGATGGCCTGTTGTCAAACAGATCGCGGCCGATCGTTGTCTGGGTCTGTCCGGTCGGCGCCTGATGAAGGATCGCAAGTTGGGTATCTGTAGAGACTGGCGACGGCCTTACTACGACGGCCGGCTGCGGCCGGGGAGATGATCTCGGAGCGTCGCGGTGGGCGACCGACCGCTTTTTGCGCGGACTGGCCTGGGCACGGCGCGGCGCTTCGACCGTGATGCCCGGCAGTGTCTGGGCGGCAGTCTGAGCGGCAGCATCGCTGCAAACAGCGAGCAACGCCGAATGCAATGCGAGTGCGCCAGCGCCCGAAAAGAAACGAGAGCAAAACATAGGATATTCCCGATGCGGGCGATCGCCCTGAGCATTTAATCAAACAGACCGGATCACCGCCGCAGTCACGGCGATCGTGCGGATTTGCTGAATCAGGAAATGGCCGGAGGAGCACGCGCCTGCGCGTGGGAGGCAACCGCGAATGGCGGCAACCCGAATCCCAGGCCGCGCCAGACGACGGCGGTTGCGTCACGTGCGAAGCTGACAGCAGCCGCTTGAGGGTCGGGAGGTGGGGTCGCGGCGTGGACGACGCACAACGTACAGCAGACGCCTTGCGTCTGCTGCGGGTCGGTCTCACGGTTTTGCGGAGAACTCGCATCCGAACCGTGCGAACATATCGTACCCGCTAGCGGGTCGGCGGAGACTGTGCTGAATGCCAGGCACGCGGCGATGGGTGCAAATATCTGCACCAGCATCGCAAACATGACGATCGGAAGAAATCGTCCCAGCCGCCGACGCATAATCCCCAGCCTTTCACGCCGGGAGCTATCATGCCCGAATTCAAGTGTCTAGACGACACTCTCGATTTCGGCCGATCGAATTCAAATCGGTAGGGGCCCTTCGGGATAGATTACCGGGTCACGCCCGGCAATCCGGAGAAACATCCTTTTGGGTGTCAGCTCCGTTGAACGCGCCATCCTCGCGCATCATTTCGACCAGCATACCCTCCCGCAGACCACGATCCGCTACCCGCAGACGCGGCAAGGGAAAGGCTCGCCGAATGGCATCCAGGATGGCGCAGCCCGCCAGAACCAGATCGGCACGCTCAATCCCGATGCAGCCGTTTGCCACCCGTTTTTCATAATCCATGCCGCAGAGCCGCGCGATGACCTGGGTCACCTCGATATCGTTCATCCAGATACCGTCAACCTTGCGGCGATCGTAGCGCGCCAGGCCGAGATGGAGACCGCCAAGCGTCGTCACCGTGCCCGAGGTGCCGAGAAGGTGCATTCCGTAGAGATCGCGGCCATGGGCAGCCGCAAACACCGCAAGATGGCCGGTGACCTCATTCACCATGGAAGCGTAAGATTGCGGCGTTATGTCGTGCCCGCCAAAACGCTCAGCTAGCGTTACGACACCAACCGGAAGCGACATCCAAGCCATGGTGCGCAGGTCGCCTTCGCGACGGCGCTCTATGCGAACGAGCTCCGTCGAGCCGCCGCCGATGTCGAACAGGATCGCGCCGCTCGCTTTCGGATGAACCAGCGGCGAGCAGCCGATTACCGCAAGTGCGGCTTCCGTCTCCCGATCGATCACCTCGAGCTGAATGCCCGTGGCGGCAGCAACGCGGCTACGAAAATTCTCGGCGTTCGACGCCGCCCTGCACGCCTCTGTCGCGATCAGCCGCAGGCGGCCCGCTTTCCTGACGCGGATCTTGTCGCGGCATATGGCGAGCGCGGCGATAGTCCGCTCGATCGCCGCCTCGCTGATATGCCCGGTCGATGAGATGCCTTCGCCTAGCCGGACAATTCGCGAAAACGAATCGATCACGCGAAAACTGCCGCCTGTCGGAGAGGCGATCAGCAACCGGCAATTGTTGGTGCCGAGATCGAGGGCAGCATAAACGCCGGCATCGGCGCTCGGCGAAGAACGGATAGCGCTCGCCGCGGTCATCGCGGCTTCCAATCCCAGAAAGCTGTCGCGCGATCCGGTATCAACGCAACGCTGGATATCATCATCCATGTATCCGTCTTTCCGCGGCCACTCGAGCGGCCTACGAGACAATATTTTTCCCGGAAGTTTAGCAGCGCAGACCGCGAGCGCAACCGCCCATAGCCTCCTAGGTCAGGGTCTTTCGGATCGCCCGGACGATTTGACCGGGAGCAAACAGGAAAACATCAAAAGCTAAGCGCAATTTTACAACTTCCCCGCTCTATTGCGTCGCAAAATCAATTCGTACAACCACAGATATATCGTTGACGGCAGCATGCACCCTCTTGTGCGCCAATCGGAGGCTTTGGCTCGCCCGCTCGCAATCCTCCCTCACATGGAGTAACACGCGCTGCCATGATGTCCGCGCAGCCGATGATCCGCCATTGACCTCCATTCGCATCTACGTTGACGCCGATGCGTGTCCGGTGAAGGACGAAATTTATCGCGTCGCGGTACGTCACAGCGTACCTGTCATCGTGGTCGCAGGTACGTATATCCGTGTGCCTGACGACCCTTTGATCGAGCGAATTGCGGCCGGGCCGGGCATGGATGCTGCCGATGACTGGATCGCAGAACGCGCCGGCAAGAATGATATCGTCATCACCGCGGACATTCCGCTGGCGAGCCGCTGCGTCAAGGCGGGCGCGAGCGTGATCGCGCCGAACGGAAAGCCATTCACGGAGCAGTCGATTGGGATGATGCTCGCAGTCCGCAACCTGATGACCGACCTGCGCGCGAGCGGCGAAGTGACGGGCGGCCCGCGCTCGTTCCAGCCACGCGACCGCTCCGCATTCCTGTCGGAGCTCGACAAAGCCATCCGCCGTATCCAGCGCACCTGCGCGACACAGCAGGGCTGAGACGATGGCGCCGCCGCTGATTCAGCTGAAAGATATCGCACTGACATTTGGTGGCACGCCGCTGTTGTCCGGCGTCGAACTCTCGGTATCTGAATCCGAGCGGCTCTGCTTGGTCGGTCGCAACGGCTCCGGCAAATCAACGCTCTTGAAGATCGCGGCAGGCCTCATGGCGTCTGATGGCGGCAGCCGCTTCGTGCAGCCCGGCGCCACCGTACGTTATTTGCCGCAGGAGCCGGATTTCTCCGGCTTTGAAACCACGCTCGCCTATGTCGAGGCTGGGATGGGCCCCGGCGACGATCCCTATCAAGCGCGCTATCTGGTCGAACAGCTCGGCCTCACTGGCGCGGAGCATCCCGCGCATCTTTCCGGCGGAGAAGGCCGGCGCGCTGCGCTGGCGCGCGTGCTGGCGCCCTCGCCCGACATCCTGTTGCTTGATGAGCCGACCAACCATCTCGATCTCACCACCATCGAATGGCTCGAAGGTGAACTCGGCGCGCGGCGCGGCGCGCTGGTTCTCATCAGCCATGACCGACGCTTCCTGGCCAACCTTTCGCGCAGCACCGCATGGCTCGATCGCGGCCGGGTCCGGCAGATCGACCGGGGCTTCGCGAATTTCGAGGAATGGCGCGACGAGGTGTTGGCCGAAGAGGAGCGCGACCAGCACAAGCTCGACCGCAAGATCGTAGCCGAGGAACACTGGCTGCGTTACGGGGTCTCGGGTCGGCGCAAGCGCAACGTCAAGCGGCTCGCCGGGCTTCATGAACTGCGCCGGCAACGCCGCGATTATCGCGGCACGGCCGGCAGCGCGAACCTCGCTGCGGCCGAGGCCGACAAGTCTGGGAAGCTCGTCATCGAGGCAAAGGGCATCGGAAAGTCCTATGAGCGAACGATCGTCGATCAGTTCTCAATCCGCATCCAGCGCGGCGACCGCATCGGCATTGTCGGTCCCAACGGCGCAGGCAAAACCACGCTGATCAACATGCTCACTGGAGCCGAGATGCCAGATGGCGGCACAATCCGGCTCGGCGCCAATCTCGAAATGGCGACGCTTGACCAGCACCGAGAAAGCCTCGACCCGAAATCGACGCTCATGGAGGCGCTGACCGGGGGGCGCAGCGATCACGTCATGGTTGGTGGAAAGCCGAAGCACGTCGTCAGCTACATGAAGGATTTTCTGTTCGCCCAGGAGCAGATGCGAACTCCGCTTGAGGCGTTGTCCGGCGGGGAGCGCGGACGCCTGATGCTGGCACGCGCGCTGGCAAAGCCATCCAACCTGCTGGTGCTGGACGAGCCGACCAACGATCTCGATCTGGAAACGCTCGACGTGCTGGAGGACATGCTCGGCGACTACGAGGGCACCGTCATTCTCATCAGTCACGACCGCGACTTTCTCGATCGCGTCGTGACCTCGGTGATCGTCCCCGAAGGCAATGGCCGCTGGGTCGAATACGCCGGCGGCTATACCGACATGCTAGCGCAGCGCGGCGCCGATCTGAAGCGCGAGGCGCCGAAATCCGCTCCGGCGTCTGAGATAGAGCGTTCTGCGAAGAGCGCATCTACAGCCACCCCCGGCAAGCGGCGGCTCAGTTTCAACGAGAAACACGCGCTGGAAACATTGCCGAAATCCATCGCAAAACTTCAGGCGGAAGTCGCGGCGCAGCAGCGTCACCTGGATGATCCCGACCTCTATGCGCGGAATCGCGCAGCCTTCGACAAGGCTTCTGGCGCGCTGGCCAAGGCACAGACAGAGTTGCAACTGGCTGAGGATCGCTGGCTCGAATTGGAAATGCTCCGCGAGGAGATCGAGGAAGCCTGAGAGCTAGTCCGCTTTAGGCCGCTTGATTGTCACCCATCATTTCTCAATAATGGATCTCTAATGTTGCGAGAAATAGTGACAGTGTAATGATAATAAGCCTTAACGGATGGCCCGGCGTTGGGAAGCTTACAGTGGGACTTGAGCTTGCCGACATTCTGGAAGGCAGGCTGCTGGATAGCCACACATTATTTAATGTAGCAATTACCCTGACCGATTACTGTAGTCCAGAATACTATGATGTAGCTCGCAGGGTACGCAACATAGCTTTTGAATGCGTCTTACGACTGGCCCCCAATATCCCGGTCATCTTGACAAACGTCATCGCAACCGGGGGACCGAGTGGCTTCGCCGAAGAGCATTGGCAAGCGGTTTGCCAACTTGCCCGCGATCGGGGTTGTGCTCTTTACTCGGCCACCCTTGATTGCGCGCCTGACGAGCAAGTACGCCGAATGGCTTTGCCATCACGACGAGCGCACAGGAAGCTACTGAATCCTAATATTATGCCTGAGTTAAGACGAACGCGATCCCTCTTCGACGACGGTGCGGACTATAGAAACAGATTTGACAATAGCGGTAGCGATCCTCACGCGACAGCAGTGGAGATTGCATCGTGGGTTCGCGCTGCTCTGCCCTTATGAGGGTCGGTGATCCCATCGTGATTCAGCGATGACCCAAGTATTCCGCGTCGGCAAGCGCACGGCAACGCAAAAGCGCGGCCGTGGTGTTTGGGCCGGATCGTATGTGGCTATCGGGCCTGCATTCGTAACGGTGGACGATGCCGCAACCACTTCAGCGCACCTCGCCCGGCCGCCGCGCCGGTCGCAAACGAGGCCTGGAGCAGATAGCCGCCGGTCGGCGCTTCCCAGTCCAGCATTTCCCCGGCGGCGAAGACGCCCGGAAACCTGCGGATCATGTAGTCGCCGTCAAGCTCGCTGAACGCAATTCCTCCAGCGGAGGAGATCGCACGCGCGATCGGCGCCACACCTGTCAGCGTGATCGGAACGGCGTGGATCAACGCTGCAACCGATGCTGGCTGCGTTGATCCCGGATGCTGAACCATCGCCGCTTCCTGCAATAGTCCGATTGCGACCGGCGCAAGGCCAGCGGCTTTGCGCAGCCAGTTAGACATGGACTGTTTTCCGCGCGGCGCGTTCAACCGCACGGCGAGTTCGGTCCGTCGGCACATCAGGTCGGAGGTTGATGTGCAGAACGGCGTTCCCCGCAACGTTGATGTGTTCGCGCAGCATCGCCGAGAGGGCATAGATTCCTCCACCCTCGATGCCGTCACGCGTGATGAGCACCTCGCCGCGCACAGCGTGCGGACCGAACGACAGCGCGACGTTCTTCAGCGGCTGGCCTTCGAAGCGATCACGGAAGATGCCGCTCCATGCCACGGTGAACGCGCAGTTGGCCGGTCGCAGCGGCGACATGGCGATCCCTCTGGACGCGAGCTGTTCGACCCACGCGCCATCAGAGCCAAGCCGCGGCCAACTCGCGCCGCCAAGCGCCATGATCGTCGTATCTGCTGCCACCGTGCGCTCGCCATCAGGCGTCCGAAACTTAAGGCGATCGTCGTGGTCCCAGCCAATCCAGCGATGCCGCAGCGCCAGCGTCACCCCAAGAGAATCAAGCCGCTTAAGCCATGCACGCAACAGCGGAGACGCTTTGAGCACTTTCGGAAATACACGTCCGCTCGATCCGACGAATGTCGGTTGTCCGAGATCGTCGGACCACTTTCGCAGCGCCTCGGGCGTGAACGCGTCGATGGCCGGCTTGAGATTGGGCACGGCCGCGCCATAGCGCGCGAGAAATTGCCGTAGCGGCTCGCTGTGCGTCAGATTGAGGCCGCCGCGCCCCGCCATCAGAAACTTGCGGCCCGCCGACGGCATGGCGTCGAACACGGTCACGTGCACGCCCCCGCGCGCGAGAACCTCCGCAGCCATCAGGCCGGCGGGACCAGCGCCAAGAATCGCAGCCTGGGTATCGAGGACGTCACGCATCGGAAAAAGATGTGCCCTAGTTCCGCGCCGTCAGGAAAGGTACAGGAGAGCAAGCCAGTCGGCGGCAAGCGCCAACCGCTTCTCGCCCTCGATCTCCACGCTGACGGCGGTGCGCGACAGCAATTCGCCGGGCTTGCGAAGCGTCGCCTCGGTGAGCGTGAAACGGCCTCTGACGCGCGATCCGGATTTGACCGGCGATATGAACCGGAGCCGATCAAAGCCATAGTTCACCCGCATGGTCACACCAGCGACCGGCGGAATCACCTCATGCGACATGACACTGAGCAGCGACATGGTCAGGAATCCATGCGCAACGGTCGTGCCGAACGCTGTTTCCTTGGCCCGCTCGGGGTCGACGTGGATAAACTGACGGTCTTCGATCACGTCGGCATAGAGATCGATCCGCTTCTGGTCGATCAGGTGCCATGACGAAACGCCGATCTCCTGACCGATCATTTGCCTGTAAGCTTCGAGCGAGACCGATGGTTGCTTCCAGACCTCGTTCACAGCTTACGCCTCCCCCGCTTTTGACCTGAGCTCTTAAAGTTCTAGAAAGTCACCCTCGCAAAGCTCGACGAAGCTGAACGCGGCGGAACGCCCAGATGAACGACACTGGGTCGAGCCATTTGAAACCCCTGACGGCGACACCGTAATCCGTGCGATGCCATGGCAAGAACAAACGTCGTCATCGGCCACCCATGTTTTCCGCAAGGGCGCGGATATGCCGGATGATTCCGGAGAAATCGACCCCCCCGTTTCCGGCCGCATCGAACGCCTTGTAGATGTCCTGCGCGTGCTGTCCAAGCGGCGTCACCGCGCCGGTAGATTTCGCCGCCTCCTGCGCAAGCGTCAGGTCTTTGAGCATCATCGCCGAGGCGAAGCCCGGCTTGTAGTCGTTATTCGCGGGCGAGGTCGGAACCAGCCCCGGCACCGGACAGTAGCTCGTCAGCGACCAGCACTGACCCGACGCGGTCGAGGCGACATCGAACAGCGCCTGACGAGACAGGCCGAGCTTTTCCGCAAGCACGAAGGCCTCGCCCACCGCGATCATCGAGACGCCCAGGATCATGTTGTTGCAGATTTTGGCGGCCTGCCCCGCGCCGTCACGGCCGCAATGGGTGATCTTCTTGCCCATCGATTCAAGAAACGGCTTCGCCGCCTCGAAGGACTCAACTTCCCCGCCAGCCATGAAGGTCAGCGTCGCGTCCCTGGCGCCCGCGACGCCTCCCGAGACCGGCGCATCCACCGACGACAGGGAAGCCCTGGCCGCCAGCATATGGACCCGCCGGGCGCTTTCGACATCGATGGTCGAACAGTCGATCATCAGCGCGCCCCTGGTGACCACGGGCATAACATCTGTCCAAACCGACACCACATGCCTCCCGATCGGCAGCATGGTGATGATGACGTCCGCGTTTGTCACCGCAGCCCTTGCGCTGCCGGCGATCATCACGCCATCCGCTTTTGCCGCATCTCTCGACGCCGGAACGAGATCGAAACCGGCTACCTTGTGGCCGGCCTTGACAAGATTGGCCGCCATGGGTCCACCCATGTTGCCGAGACCGATGAACGCAATGGCCGCCATGCTGCCTCCAGTCGAAGTTACTTGTTCTTATATCTAATTGAACACAAGTTCGTCCGCGCCGACATTCGCAAAGTACGGCGCAATCATCTCCGGTGTAACCTCCTCAATCGTTGACGGCGACCACTTTGGATTTCGATCCTTGTCGATGATCGCAGCGCGAACGCCTTCGCGAAAATCGTCGCTCGTAAAGACTGCGAGCGCGGCACGATATTCCCGCGCAAGACATTCCTCCAGCGTGGCCGAGGCGCGCGCAAGCCGCAGCAACTTTAACGTCACGATAAGGCCGCGTGGCGATTTCTCGCTGAGAGTCTTGAAGGTGGACCGCGCCAGTTCAGACCCGTCGCGTTGCAGCGCCGCCATGATATCGTCCATTCGACCATGGGCAAACCATGCATCGATCCGCGGCCGGATTGCCGCGACAGAACTGCCAGCGTCGCCGTTCGCAAAGCCGGCGATCGTTGCTTTCACGCGAGATGAATCTGCACCGGGGTCGAGCTCGGCTAAGGTCTCACGCAGAGCGGCAAGTTTTCGCGACGGCACAACTACATCGGCGAAGTCTGCGTAGATCGCATCCGGCCCGTTCATGTTCTGGCCGGTCAACCCGAAATAGGTCCCGATTTCGCCAGGCGCATGCGACAACAGCCAGGTGCCTCCGACATCCGGAAAGAAGCCGAGACCGGCCTCAGGCATTGCGAGCCTGGTTCTCTCGGTAACGACGCGGTGCCCGCCATGCGCCGACAATCCGACGCCGCCGCCCATCACGATGCCATCCATGAAGGCGACATAGGGCTTTGGAAATTTCGCGATCCGCGCGTTGAGGGTGTATTCCTCGCGCCACATCACCCTGCCGAGATCGCCCCCGACATTCGCACTCTCCCAGAGCGAGCGGATATCGCCTCCCGCGCACAAGCCGCGTTCGCCGGCGCCCTCAAGAAGAACCAAACCGACGGCGGGGTCTGCCTCAAACTGGTCCAGCGCCTTGTGCATCTCGCGAAACATTTCCAGGGTGACGGCATTGATTGCCTTCGGACGATTGAGGCGAACAACGCCCACGCTCCCCTCGCGACGTACGATCAGATCCGGCTCGTCTGCAAGAACTCTCATCGCGTACCCTCGATCAGCTTGCGTGACACGATCACGCGCATGATCTCGTTGGTGCCCTCGAGAATTTGATGGACGCGCAGATCGCGCACGATCTTCTCGATGCCGTACTCGCTGAGATAGCCGTAACCGCCGTGGAGTTGCAGCGCTTGATTGGCGACATCGAATCCAACATCCGTGGCGAGCCGCTTTGCCATCGCGCACAGCATGGTAGCGTCAGTATCCTCCCGATCCAGCGCGGAAGCCGCACGCCACAGAAAAGTTCGTGCCGCTTCCAGCTCGGTCGCCATGTCCGCGACCTTGAACTGCAAGGCCTGGAATTCGTCAAGCCGCTTCCCGAAAGCCTTGCGCTCCTTCATGTAGACGAGCGTCTTGTCGAGCGCCGATTGCGCGCCACCGAGCGAACACGCGGCGATGTTCAGCCGTCCGCCGTCGAGTCCTGTCATCGCGATCTTGAACCCGACGCCCTCGTTGCCAAGACGGTTTGCGACCGGCACTCGCGCGCGCTCGAAAATCACCGCCCGGGTGGGCTGCGCGTTCCATCCCATCTTGCGTTCGTTGGCGCCGAACGAGACACCCGGCGTATCGCGTTCGACCACGAGCGTCGAGATGCCGCCAGGCCCGTCATCTCCGGTGCGCACCATAACGACGTAAAGGTCGCTCGCGCCGGCGCCCGATATGAACTGCTTCTGTCCGTCAACAACATAATGATCGCCATCACGCGTCGCGCGGGTCCGCAAGGCTGCCGCATCCGATCCCGCGGCAGGTTCAGTCAGACAATAGCTCGCCAGCAGCTCCATGGTGCAGAGTTTCGGCAGCCATTTGCGCCGCTGCTTGTCTGAACCATAGGCATCGATCATCCACGACGCCATGTTGTGGATCGAGATGAACGACGATACGGTGGGACAACCCTGCGCCAGCGCCTCGAAGATGAGCGCAGCATCAAGCCGGCTCAAGGCTGAGCCGCCGACATCATCCCGAATACAGATGCCACCGATACCGAGCGCCGCTGTCTCCCGCATCGTCGCGACCGGAAAGTGCTTCTCCTCATCCCATTTCAGCGCGAACGGCGCGATCTTGTCAGCGGCGAAGTCGCGCGCCATATCGCGGACAGCGATTTGATCCTCAGTCAGCGCGAACTGCATACGCGATCCCTGCCGGTCACTTGCTGTGGAACGCGAACTGCGCCCCTTCCTTGACGCCGGAAGGCCAACGCGAGGTGACGGTCTTGGTCTTGGTGTAAAACCGAACTGAATCCGGACCGTATTGATTAAGGTCGCCGAAGCCCGAGCGCTTCCAGCCGCCGAAGGTGTAGTAGGCGACCGGCACCGGGATCGGCACGTTGATGCCGACCATGCCCACCTGGACGCGCGAGGCGAACTCCCGCGCAGCGTCGCCATCGCGCGTGAAGATCGCAACGCCGTTGCCGTATTCGTGCTGCGACGGCAGCGCCACCGCTTCGTCAAAATCCTTGGCGCGCACCACCGAGAGCACCGGACCAAAAATCTCCTCCTTATAGATCCGCATTTCCCTGGTAACGTTGTCGAACAGACAAGCACCCATGTAGAAGCCGTTCTCGTAGCCTTGCATTTTGAAACGGCGGCCATCGACCGCCAGCGTGGCGCCTTCCTTGACACCAATCTCGACATAGTTCCTGACACGCTCCAGCGCCGACCTGGTGACGAGCGGACCGAAATCGGCGGACGCATCGGTGGACGGTCCGATCTTCAGGTTCTCCACGCGCGGGATCAGCTTCTCCATTAGCCGGTCGCCAGTTGTTTTGCCGACGGGCACTGCGACCGATACCGCCATGCAGCGCTCACCGGCTGCGCCATAGCCCGCCCCCACCAGCGCATCCACCGACTGATCCATGTCAGCGTCTGGCATGATGATCATGTGATTCTTGGCACCGCCAAAACATTGACACCGTTTTCCCGTCGCGGCGGCACGAGAATAAATGTAATGCGCGACTGAGGAGGAGCCGACAAAGCCGACGGCAGCGATATCGGGATCGTCAAGAATGGCGTCGACCGCCTCCTTATCCCCGTTCACGACATTAAGAATGCCGGACGGCAAACCGGCCTCGAACATAAGTTCGGCCAGCCGCATGGGCACACCTGGATCGCGCTCGGAGGGTTTCAGGATGAAGGCGTTGCCACAGGCGATGGCCGGCGCAAACTTCCACATCGGAATCATCGCCGGGAAGTTGAACGGCGTGATTCCAGCGACGACGCCGAGTGGCTGGCGCATCGAATAACTGTCGATGCCGGGACCGGCGTTCTCGGTGAAACTGCCTTTCATCAGCTCGGGAATGCCGATGGCGTATTCAACGACCTCCACGCCGCGGAAGATGTCGCCGTTGGCGTCGGGAATGGTCTTGCCATGTTCGCGGGCGAGCAGTTCTGCCATCGCATCATTGTCCCGCGCCACCAGTTCGAGAAACTTGATCAGCACGCGGATTCGGTGCTGTGGACTGGTCGCTGCCCACGCCGGCTGCGCAGCCTTGGCATTCTCCACGGCCTCGCGCAATTCAGCTTTCGATGCCAATGCGACCCTGGCCTGCACGTCGCCCGTCATCGGCTGATACACGTCGGCGAAACGTTTCGATGCACCCTTGACATTCTTGCCGCCGATAAAGTGCCCGATGGTACGCATGCTTCCTCCCGGCTCGTTTGCAAGAGTCCAGTCGTGACATCCTGATCCGTATATTCTAATTCGCTGCGCGTCTTGAACGATGCCCGCTTTAGAAACTAACGAACCGGCTCAAGGATCGAAACATAGTTCGCAACTGCCGTGCCACCCATGTTGAAGATGCCGGCGAGTTTGGCGCCTCTGATCTGCATGCCATCGGGTGCCTCGCCTGCGAGTTGCATTGCGCTCATCACATGCATGGAAACTCCGGTAGCGCCGATCGGATGACCCTTGGCCTTCAGGCCGCCCGACGGATTGATCGGCAACTTGCCATCTTTCTGCGTCCAGCCTTCCTTGATGGCGCGCACCCCTTGCCCCCTGGGTGTCAGACCCATGGCCTCGTACTCGATCAATTCGGCAATAGTGAAGCAATCGTGAGTCTCGACAAAAGAGAGATCGGTCAGCGCAACGCCGGCCTTCGCCAGCGCCCGCTGCCAAGCCACCGTGCAACCCTCGAACTCGAGAATGTTGCGCCTCGACATCGGCAAGAACTCCTGCGCGTGGCCGGTCCCGCGGATGCTGATCGCCTTGCGCGCCGACCTGGCCATGTCAGCATCCATCAGCACCAACGCGGCCGCGCCATCCGAAACCAGCGAGCAGTCAGTGCGCTTCAGCGGCCCCGCCACGAACGGGTTCTTCTCGCTCTCGGAACGACAGAAGTCGTAACCGAAATCCTTTCGCATTTGCGCGTAAGGATTGGCAACGCCATTCTTGTGGTTCTTCGCTGCGATCATCGCCAGCGCATCCGAAGCGTCACCGTATTTCTGAAAATAGGCTTGCGCGATCTTGCCAAAAATGCCGGCAAAACCGCCGACGGTATCGCCGTCTTCGGGCAGGTAGGAGGCGCGCAGCAGATTGCGGCCGATTTCCGGACCGGGCGTTCGCGTCATCTGCTCAACGCCGACCACCAGCACGATCCTCGCCGCACCGGACGCAATCGCGCGGACACCATGATGCACCGCCGCCGACCCAGTGGCGCAGGCATTCTCCACGCGCGTCGCCGGTTTGAAGCGGAGTTCGGGATCAGCTTGCAGGACGAGAGCCGCGGTAAAATCCTGTGGTGAGAAACCGGCATTGAAATGCCCGAGCAAGATCTCATCAACCTCGCCTGCGGAAATGCCGGCATCGGCCAACGCGTCGGTTGCGACCTTCACCACAAGGCTTTCGACGGTCTCGGTGTCCAGTTTCCCGAACGGCGTATGCGCCCACCCCACGATGTTGGCGGTCATGGTCCTGCTCCCATGTGCTGGTCCGTATCTGTTTTAGAGCGGGATGCGAGCGGATCGTCACCACACACGTTCCTCTTTCCGCTCTGGTCTTATGCCGAGATATAGTCTGTCGGGAACGCAGGTTTCAGGGCGATAGTGGGATTTTTAACCATTCCCCAACACATGACTGATCATGCGTTCCCAGCTGGGTAGCGGGACAGAGCGGCGTCCTACGAAACAAACCGGAAGCAACTCGGCGGAGCGGTAATTCACGAACCTGCCGTCGCGCTGCGCGCCTTATATGGCCGCGCACTCCATATCCGTTCTCAACAGCACAACAAGACGGCTTTGAACCCGGCCACCGCAAGATTAAGATGACCGACTGAAAGCGATAACAGGATGATCGGCACCGTTTTTATGAACGTTTCCTTGATCTTCCGCCCTTGGCCGTCGACAGCGCCTTCGACTTCTTGGGAACGGCCGAGTGCGTCTTATATCCGTTCAGCTTTTTGCGAGTGAGTTCGACCCCGGCGCGCTTTTCTGCCCTCGCCCGTGAATACTTCTTTTCCTCGCGCGCCGCCGCACGCAACTTTTTGCGCTTTTTTTCACAGGAGTCGCACTTGCAGCCGATCGGCTTCAAATACTCCTTGAAGTAGTCGGTACCGTAATCGTAGTTGATTTCCTCGCCGGGCGCGATGTCCTTGATGGCGCGAATATCGACGCGCCGCTTGATCTTGCGGACGTCCGACTCCGCATTCGGTTTGCAGGAGTGGTTGATATAGCGCGCGATGTTCTTGCGCAGCGAGCCGTCGATGGTCCAGCGGCTGGTGATCTGGAAGAGATACTTGTTCTCGACCGCGTCGTCCTTCTCCTTGTTGCAGTCGAGCAGCGGCCCGATGTACCGTATAATCTTCGTGCCCTTCTTGATTGGTTTGGTTGCGAAGAGACCGAGCCCCGTGCGGGAGCGGCCAATACGATAAGGCTTGTTCAGAGATATGTCAGGCATGATGGGCTAAACTGAAATGCTCAATGATGATGGCAGGCTTCGTGGATACGCTGATCTTGCATGATTCCACACCTATTGTCAGGTGTCTCCGTCCATGCGAGTTACCCCTCCCCGACCGCATACGGGTTTATCTTCGCCTTGGTTTCTGCAATAAGCAACTCGCGTTAAGAGGCTTGAACGACAATTGCGCTCTCGCGGAGCATTGTTAAAGGTGGAATTCTCTTGGATCAATCAGGCCAAAAGCGGTCTTCGATGATATCTACATCCAGAGCGATCCAAGACCGGATCGCATTTCTCGATCCTAAACCATATATGATCACCGATGTAGCCGAGCCAATTATCCGCATGCACCAACCAGCTTGAATTTTTTCCTTCGGGAGATCGTTGAATGACAAGCCTGCGCCGCTGCCTCACGAGCCTTTATCTTGCCGCAGCAACGATGCTTGCCCCTTTACCGGCACTTGCTGATCGCTGTGACGATCTGGCCGGACAACTTAAAAGTCAGATCGACGGCTTGCATGTCGGCAAGACCGCCGCCAACGCTATTTTCCTGTCGCATTCCGCGACCACGCAGTTGATCCTTGGTTGCCCTAACCGCAAATTCACCAACGAACTGATCGCGGGCACAGATAGCCGCAAGCCGAAGCCTGAGTTTTACGATCTGGTGGCGCGAGCTTCTGCCATTATCTTCACGATCCCGATCGCCGATACGTTGAAAGGCGTCACCCGATGCATGAAGCGCATGGGCCTGTTACGCGGCGACGACGTACAGATGCGCTATCGGCGGCTGAACATGCATTGCACCCGCACCAAAACCAGCGCCGCCATAGCAGTATCCCGCGGCAACGACGAGTGATAAACCAACGCTTTCCCGCCTTTCCCGAAAAGGAACCAATTCTCTGCTTCCTGTCCCAGGTTCGCCGCGAAATGTAGTAATGTGGATGCATGGATGAAGAGCGCAACCTGATCCGCCGGTTGATGACCCCGAACACGGTGTGGATCGTTACACTGGGCGTGCTGCTGTTCGTCCCCGCAGGCAGCGTGGACTGGCCTGCCGCTTGGCTGTTTCTCGCGACGCTCGGTGTTCTCGGTATCATCGGTGGATTTTGGTTTGTGAAGATCAATCCCGCGCTGCTGACCGAACGCATGCGCCCAATGATCCAGAAGGACCAGCCGAAGGCGGACAAGGTCTTCATCTTGGCAATGGGGCTGGTCAGCATGATCTGGCTGATCGTCATGGGCCTCGATCAACGTTATCGGTGGTCGGGCATGAGTGCCGGATTTCAGGTTCTCGGCTTCGTGCTGTTCATGCTGTCGCTCGCTATTTCGTTCTGGGCGATGCGGGAGAACGCATTCGCAGCGCCGGTGGTGAAGATACAGGCCGAGCGCGGACATCAGGTGATCCGCACAGGCCCCTACGCGCTTGTCAGGCATCCAATGTATAGCGGGGCGATCTTCTTTAATCTGGTAGTCTGATCCGTTCGTTCTGGACCGGAGAGCCGAATGCCCGACGTGAAAACATACACCGGCGGCTGTCATTGCGGTCAGGTGCGCTTCGAGTGCACAACAGATCTTGCCATGGTGACCGCATGTAACTGCTCGATCTGCACCAAGAAGGGACTGCACATCACATTTCTTGCGCCACAAGATTTTCAACTTAGGGCGGGCGAAGATAATCTCAAGGAGTACCTGTTCAACAAGCACGTGATCCGGCATCAGCTTTGCATCGACTGCGGCGTTGAGGTATTCGCGCGCGGCAAAAAGCCGGACGGGACTGAAGTGGTCGCTCTCAATGTGAGTTGCATCGACGGTCTCGATCTGTCCCGTCTTACATTGACACCGATTGACGGACGCAGCCTCTGAGACGCTGCGCTTTTGCTGCAACGTTTTCGAGCGAAGTAATTTCCGGTTCGCGTGAAACCTGCCCAAGCCAAGGCCCTTCGTTCAACGCAAACAAAAAGACGCCACGAGGTTATCGCGGCGCCTTCTTTTGAATGACCGTCCTGACCGGTCAGGTCTGCTGGATCGCCGATAACTCCCATTTTCCTCCGCTCCGACGCGCGAACGTCCAGACGTCGGTCGCCTCCTGCGGTTGGTCGCTACCCTCGACGATGCGGCCGCTGGCGCGCTCGATGGTCTTGTCGATCAACGAGTAGCGCAGCGCCACCGTGGCATAATCGGTAACTCCCTCGCGCCAAGCTTCTGCGAGATCGCCCTGCAGAAGCTTGACGTCCGACACCTTGTTGACGACGCCGCGGGCGTCGTTGGCCCGGAGATCTTCGGTGAAATATGACACCATTTCCGGCGTTGCCAGCGTGTGCAGGGTGTTGACGTTCTCGTTCGACCACGCGGCCTGGATTTCTCCGAGCAGGCGCTCAAAAGCTTCGTAGTCGGACGGCGTTATTTCCAGCGGCGCGGCGCTGGACATCGAACCGAAACCGAGACCGCTGCGGGCGTTCGTTTGAGCAGCAGCCGGCCCAGGCGCCGGTCCGGCATACGCAGGCGCATTACGCCGCTGCCACCACGACATCGCAAAGCGGACAACGAGATAAATCAGGCCGATCTGAAGCGCCAGGCCGATGATGGACGACAGGCCTCCGAGGCCGCCAAACAGGCCACCGCCGAACAGCAAACCCAATAGTCCCGCACCGAGGAAGCCGGCAGCGAGACCGCCGAGCATTCCCATGCCCGGCCGGTTAAAACGGCCAGTAGCCGCAGCACCGGCGGCCGGACGGCCGGGCTGGCTCATGGTGCGATCGAGCGGACGCGCCGCGTTCGGCGCGGTATTTGTGACCGGTGGCGCGGAGAACGTCCGCGAGCCGCGCGATCCATAGCTGCTGCCTCCGCCGACGCGCGCGTCCGCTGCAGAGACCGCTAACATCAAGGGAAGCGCCAACGACAGGACGACGGCAAAAGCCTTCATCGCGCCAGACGCCCGCTTAGCCAATTTCATAAGTTGTTCCTTTTTCTTTTCGGCAGGATCTGCCCCTTAAAATGGGTAGCTCCGGTCAAAAGAAAAGTCTTATCGAGTCACAAAGCTGCGGCCCACCGTCGCGGCGACGTCTGTAAGCTGAATTCATTATTTCGCCGCCAGGTCGAGAAAGTGCCGCCCTGCTTTGTCTTCGATTTCAACGATCCAGGCATCCGGATCGAACCGAACTTCTCTCTCCAGGCGCTCATCGACCGCCTGCTCGGCGATGGGCTCGGCTGAAGACGGAGCGAATACACGCTCAACGGGACGGCTGTCGTCGTATACGGCCTGCGGCGCAGGGCCGTAAAGCATCGCATTGCCGTCGAGAAACGCCAGTTTGACGAAGACAGCGCCGGCCTCATCAGCTCCCCGGCGGCATACCGCTCCGAAAACGCCCTCGGACTGGCAACGGCGCAGGTAGGCGGCGACCCAAATGCTCGATTTCAAACGCATGAGGATGACGATAAGCCGTTCGCGAGAGCGGCGCTAGGGCGTGTGCTCATGAACTCGAACGACCGACGGATTGTCCGCCTATGCACGTAACGGACTCAAGTCCGAGATCGCGTCAGGTCCGAAAGGAGCCAAAAGCTGAAGTCCAACTTTTTCCCTAGATTTTTCGAACAGGAACATGGTCGAGCGGTGCGCCGGCTGGAATGAGCGACTCGCGTTTCACGCTTGCCGCGAACTCCTTCATGATTTTTCCGAAATGCGCGGCCGTCCAAGAATGGATGTACGGTAAATCGATCGCCTTGCGCTCCTTTGGATCGACGATCAGGTTGATTACATGCGGCGTCGCGAGTTTCAATGCCGGCTCGGTGAGCTCTTTCTGGAGATAAAGCACCATCTTGAAGTTGCGCCACTTCACGCCGTAGAGCGTGTCGCCCATCCAGTAAGGGAAGCCATAGCGCGCTGAACTTTCCTGCTTTCCTTCGAGAAAGCTTCGCTGGTCGACGCTATCGATCACGCGGTCCGTCGGCACATCAGCCCCGCTCCATCGCAGCAGCGTCGTAAACATGTCGGTAATATGGACAATGTCGTTGCTTTGCTTTCCCGCCGGTACCCGGCCGGGATAACGCACGATACAGGGTGTACGGAGAGATCCCTCCATGCCCGTGAAATAGGAGCCGTCAAAAAAGCCCGGATGGCCGCGCCAAGTCTCCAATTCCTCCGGCCCGTTATCTCCGGAGAAAACTACAATGGTATTGTCATCGACCTTGAGTTCCTTCAGCGTATCCAGAATCTCGCCAAAGTCGGAGTCGAGTTGAAGAAGGCAGTCCGCCCAGTCCCCTTGGCCTGACTTTCCCTTGAATTCCGGCCGCGGAATTGTCGGCATATGCAACAACGAGTGGTTGAAGTAGAGGAAGAACGGCTTTCCTGCGTCTACGCTGCGCTTCATGAAGGCCTTGCCGCGTGTCAGGAACTCACGGTCGACGTCGCGTCTTACGTTGAGATCAAGCTGTTTGACCGCGCGGGGCTCGCGGTCGCCCTTGCGGGCTTCAAGCATGTTGCTGGTGCCGTCTCGCTTGGGATCGTACCAAGGATCGGTCGGCCATAGCGACTCGTCCCATGTGCGCGGCGGCCCGTACCATTCCTCAAGGCCGTGATCGGTCGGCCTCCGGCCAACTGACTCGCCGATGTGCCACTTACCAAGGCAGGCGGTTGCGTATCCACGCGCCGATAGCACATCTCCTATCGTTCGCTCCCATGCCACGAGACCGCCTTCCTCGCCAGGAAGGGCCACTGTGTGATTACCGGACCGGATCGCATAGCGGCCCGTCATCAGCGCGGAGCGAGACGGCGTGCACTGGGCCTCGGGTGCAAAGTTGAGCAGCTTCATGCCTTCACCTGCAAAGGCGTCGATGTGGCGGGTATCTGCTCCCCTTAATATTCCACCGCCGTAGCACCCCAATTCGCCATACCCCAGGTTATCGACAAGGAAGTTGACGATGTTAGGCGGACCGGACGGTGTCGGCCAGGGCTGTGCGTTGGCTGCATCCGATGCGGCCACCGGAATTGCTGACGCAGCCGCCAGGGCGGTGCTTGCCAACAAGACGTCCCGCCTGTTTGGAATTTGGCGCTCGCGTGGTTCGTCACCCATCTGAACCTCCTACTGCGCCGCCGTCCGTCCCAAATGCCACGGAGGAGCCTATAGAGGAAACAGTGTGCGTCAATGTCGGTTTCGGTCATTGCAGACGTTTCCAGGGACCGGTCAGGCCGTATCTGCTCTACTCCTTACAAGTGGACGATCCCGGATTATGAATACACGTCCTGGTTCGACCTTCCATTCGCACCGTTTGTCTCCTTCCGAGAGCTCTGCTAAAGCGCGGCATCACCTCCGAAAACCTCAAAGGTCGCCCATGATCCCCCGTTATACTCGCCCGGAGATGGCTTCGATCTGGGAACCGCAGACCCGTTTCAAGATCTGGTTCGAGATAGAGGCTCACGCGGCGGACGCCCAGGCCGAACTCGGGGTGATCCCGAAGCAAGCTGCTGAAACCATCTGGGCCAAGGCCAAGGATGCGACGTTCAATGTGGAGCGCATCGACGAGATCGAGCGCGAAACCAGGCACGACGTCATTGCCTTCCTCACTCACCTTGCAGAAATTGTCGGTCCCGAGGCGCGCTTCGTACATCAGGGCATGACGTCATCGGACGTGCTCGACACATGCTTCAACGTACAACTCACCCGCGCTGCCGACATCCTAATCGCCGACATCGATAAGCTGCTCGGGGCGCTGAAGACCCGCGCGTTTGAACACAAGATGACGCCGACCATCGGCCGTTCGCACGGTATTCACGCCGAGCCCGTGACCTTCGGGCTCAAGCTCGCTTACGCCTATGCGGAGTTCACACGCGCCAAGGAACGCCTGACCGCGGCCCGCAGGGAGGTCGCGACCTGCGCGATCTCGGGCGCGGTCGGCACCTTCGCCCAGATCGATCCGCGCGTGGAAGAGCACGTTGCCGTCGTGATGGGGTTAACCCCCGAGCCGGTGTCGACGCAGGTGATCCCGCGTGACCGCCACGCGATGTTTTTCGCCACGCTGGGCGTCATCGCCTCCTCGATGGAACGGCTCGCTATCGAAATCCGCCATCTGCAACGCACCGAGGTGCTGGAGGCCGAGGAGTTTTTCTCCGAGGGCCAGAAGGGTTCGTCAGCGATGCCGCACAAGCGCAACCCCGTGCTGACCGAGAACATCACCGGGCTTGCCCGCATGGTGCGCGCCTATGTGACACCGGCCCTGGAGAACGTCGCTCTCTGGCACGAGCGCGACATCTCGCACTCCTCGGCCGAACGCATGATCGGCCCGGACGCCACCGTGACGCTGGACTTCGCGCTCAACCGCCTCGCAAGCGTCATCGACAAGCTGTTGATCTATCCCGCCACCATGCAAAAGAACCTCGACCGGCTTGGCGGGCTCGTGCATTCGCAGCGTGTGCTGATCGCGCTCACCCAGAAAGGCGCGAGCCGCGAAGATGCCTACAAGCTGGTTCAGCGGAATGCCATGCCGGTGTGGCGCGGCGAAGGCGACTTCCAGACGCTTTTGAAGAACGATGCCGATGTGACGAAATATCTCACCGCCGCTGAGATCGCCGAGCAGTTCGACCTCAACTATCACCTCAAGCACGTCGATACGATCTTCAAACGGGTATTCGGAAGCGCGTGAGCGTGCCGCAATCCTCTATCGTAAGCGCGCCAGATATGGCCGTGCTCGAAGAAGCGAGCCTTGTCGCGCCTCTCGTAGACGCGGCATGAGCCGTCTTGGTGTCGGTCGAGGCCAGTTTGTGCAGTCGCGTTCGGGCTATACCGCTCGGAAACGCTAACGCCGCGTTAACCCTGACAACCTTAAGGTTTATTCATACCGACTGTTGGTCGACCCGCGGACCGATCGATTTATGGCGTTGGCGCAGAAAATCTCGAACCTGCCGGTTGAGCGCCGGCGATTTCAGCGGGTCAAGATTTACCTGCTGGGTCGCTATATGCTGCCGGATCGGCGCGAATTCCCGTGCCAGGTTATCAACATGTCCCCCGGCGGGCTGGCCATGCTGGCGCCCGGTATCGGCAACGTCGGTGACCGGGTCATCGTCTATCTCGACCACATCGGCCGGGTCGAAGGCAAGATTACCCGGATTATCGACAGCGGGTTCGCCATGAGCGTCAGCGCGACCCCCCGCAAACGAGACAAGCTGGCGTCGCAACTCACCTGGCTCGCCAATCGCGACATCCTCAATCTTCCGGAAGACCGTCGCCACGAACGCATCGTGCCGCGCAACCCCATCGCGACCCTCACACTTGAAGACGGCACAAGGCTGACTTGCCGGATCATCGACCTTTCGATGTCGGGAGCCGCCGTCTCGGCCGAAAAACGACCCCCGCTACAGTCCAAGGTCGCACTCGGCAAGGTGCTCGCCCGTGTTGTCCGCAATCTGGAAGAGGGCTTCGCGCTCGAGTTCATTCACGAGCAACATCCCGATACTCTGGAAGCCAGCGTCAGCGGCCGGTAAACGCCATTCTCCAAAACTCCGCTTTCAGTTTTGAGAACATGCAATCCAGCCAAAATCGCCTTGCACTTGACCGTGCTGACTGAACGAACGCGTGCTGTCGGGATCAGCGTGACATCGGCACATTCTTCTACTGGGCCCCAGCTGAAATAGGCGAGCGGTTTACACGGGCGCTTCGTTACATCAAACGGTCCTGTGAACGGAATTACCCCGGTCATGGTCGCGCCCGCGAAAAGATTTGTCGACGAGCGTGTCGCAGCCCTTGGGGTTGCAGGCAGAAAATGCCTTACTGACACGCTTTACTCGACGCTGTCCGAGGCGCAGCGCCATCCGCCGTTCGCGCTCGATTTTATTCACGAGCAGGACTCTCGAAGATAACGTCACCGCCCGGTAAACGGCCATTCTCGCAAACCCCCGCCTTGCGATTCTCGTTGTCCGCTTCTGCCACGGCAGAAGCCCGCGATCTTTAGGTTAACGGCAGGCGCGTTCCGATACGAAAAACCGCGATTTAATCGGGTTTCAATCGCTAATATCTAAAATTTGAATCGATGATGATCGCTAAAATTTGAGTCAATTTCGATTCAAGTACGGATTCAATTAGCGGCGAACTTTGCTCGCATTTGCATCGAATGCACTTCGAGCATTTAGCGCCGGCGCAAATCCTTTGTGCGAAATGTGGTCCCAACAAGAAACGGGGGCCACAATGCTCAACAGGGGTCAGGGAATGGGACTGGCGGTGGTTGGCGCCATCCTGTGGGGAATGGCAACGCCAGCGGGGGCCGCGGAAGCAGAAAAGCTCTATGCGAGTCTCGGCGACACCACTCGGGCGCCGATCGGTTGGGTTGAATTCTGCAGCGACAATCCGAAGGAATGCCGCACCGGCGCAACGCAGCCGCGTGATATCGTCCTAACGCCTGACGCCTGGCGCGATCTCCTGAAGGTCAACCGCTGGGTCAACGAAACCGTCAAACCGATGACGGACAAGGATCATTGGGGCGTCGTCGAAAAGTGGTCGCTTCCCACCGACGGCCACGGGGATTGCGAGGACTATGTCCTGTTGAAGCGCAAGATGCTGATCGACGCTGGGTGGCCGCGTGAGGCGTTGCTGGTCACGGTGGTCCGCGACAAGCAGGGCGATGGCCATGCCGTCCTGACCGTTAAAACAGACAAGGGGGAGTTCATTCTCGACAACCAGAATGAAGACGTCCTGGCCTGGATGCAGACCGGCTACCGCTTCATGAAACGACAATCGCAAAGCGACCCCGATGTCTGGGTTGCGCTGGACGATAACCACCCGGCGGTTGCGACGGCCAGTTCTCGGTAGACAACAAACAAGAGACCCGCGACCCGGTCATACCCCTCCCCGTCCCCAGACCGGCTCGCGCGCGGCCAGCCTTCCCCCAAGAGGCTGGCCGCACCCTTTTCAGGAAAGCTTCAGGGCACGTTATAAGGCCAAGAACGGATCAGTGCGCTACCGCGCGAAACGACGGCCGCGCGAAGCGGCTCAGCCTTTCAGGCCGAGCAGCTCGACGTCAAAAATCAACGTTGCATTGGGCGGAATGACACCACCGGCGCCGCGCGCTCCGTAACCGAGCTCCGGCGGAATGATCAGCGTGCGCTTGCCGCCGACCTTCATCGTGGCGACGCCTTCGTCCCAACCTGCGATCACGCGACGCTTTCCGATTGGAAACTCGAAGGGTTCGTTGCGGTCCACCGAACTGTCAAACTTGTCACCTTTCTGCCCGTCCTTATAGAGCCAGCCGGTGTAATGCATGATGCAAACCTGGCCCGGCTGAGGCGAAGGGCCCTCCCCAACTTTGGTGTCCGTGATCTGCAAACCCGATGCTGTTGTCATGGTTTTCTCCGCGGTTTGGGCCGCTGCTGTGGCCGGAGCATCGATCAGAACGATTCCGCCCGACGCAATCGCAATTGCAAATGTCAAAACGCCCGCACATCGAAACGCCAGCATCGCTGCATTCTCCAGCCTGTTACCGGCGCCCACATCTAGCCCAAGGAATAAGCGACGACCACGGCTTTTTGCAAGCGAGTTCCACCGGGGATTTCAGCCGATTCGCTTCAGGCCTTTTCCGAAGCGCAGGCCGTTCGCGGCGTAGAATTTCGCGCCGCTTCCCATCGCCTCGATTTCAGAAGACTCAAGCGTGCGGATCGCGCGCGCCGGCGCGCCGACAATGAGAGAGTACTCCGCAAACTGCTTGCCTTCGGTAATGAGCGCGCCGGCGCCGACGATGCAGCCGCGACCGATGCGCGCGCCATTCATGACGATCGAACCCATACCGATCAGCGCACCATTTTCGATGGTGCAGCCGTGCAGAATAACGTTATGGCCGATCGTGCAGTTGCTTCCTATCGTCAGCGGAAACCCCTCGTCGGTATGGCAGGTGCTCCCGTCCTGAACGTTGGAACCCTCTCCAACTTCGATCCATTCGTTATCGCCGCGCAGCACCGCACCGAACCACACGCTCGCATTGTCGCGGAGGCGAACCCTGCCGATTACCGCGGCGGTTTCAGCGATGAAATAGCGCCCGCTTTCCGGCAGGTCGGGCACCTGCCCATCGAGTTCGTAAATCGCCATAACGCCTCCTGCCAGCAGTCCGATTCTGACATTTGCATCCCGTTGCAGGGGTTCTTTCAATGTTAGAAGGACCACCAGCATCGATCGAAATCATGAACGTGATCGATTCCAGTATTTTTGAGCGGAAATGCGGACGGAAAACCGCTACACACTTTTCCTCATCCCGCTTGAGAGGCGACAATGCCACGGCGGCGCTCAGGCGAGCAACCCGACCGCCTTCAGCGTCATGACCACGCAGGTGCCAGACATCAGGCTCCAGAAACCCGCGATCACGGTCGCCATCATGACGAACTCAAAACGGCGCCGCTCGATGCGTCGTCCGCGAAGTGTATTGCGCATGATGATGAAGGGCGCAGCGAAGACCAGGAATGGAACCGCAGCAAATGCCCTAGCAACAACACCCTGCTGCAGCAATCCGAAGCCGGCGGGGCGTTTGACGAACGCCTGATAGCCGCTGGCGAGCGCGCCTGCGATGGCGAATCCGATGCACAGGGAAAAGAAGGAATTCACTGCATCCGGCGACATCGAAAAGGACATCCGTTCACGATTACGGCGTCCCCTCCTTCGCAAAATGCTGCTTGCCTCGCCACCCTATCCTTAAGAAAGGGTTAACAAGACGCGCGCGCACCAACCTTGCGCACCGGCACAGTACGACTGACCTCGCATGAAAACTCCACATTGCGTGGCATAGTCGCGGCTGATTCGTCGTTTCGGAAATGTCCGTCGCATGGCCATGCTGTCGTCCGCCCCGCGCCGGTCGCGCGGGAAACCGCCGACCGGTCATCTGATCCCGCTACTCGCAGCCGTGATGATAGCGATGCCCGCGATCACCGCGGTCGCCTATTTGTTGTGGCCAACCTGGACTCCCAAAGCGCCTGACAACAATGAGCGATTACCGGTCAGCATCGGGCAAACCGTGTTCAATGTGCCGAAGCGCGCCTTCCGTGTGAAAATTCAGAGACATTCGGGGCCGCAGGAACGCATCGATCTGAATTTCCTCTATCCTTCGCTGGCAACGCCGGATGCACCGAGACATGTCACCGCCGAGACCGCCGACGATGGACCGCAGCCGATCGACCGCATCTTCCTGTCGATTTCCGTCCATCACGATTCGCTGGCACCGGATATCCTCGTGCGGACCATCTATCCGCGTTATCTTAATGCCACTCACACACCGTCTCAGGACGGGCTATCGATACGTGCATTCCGCGACGGAACGCCGTATGCGGGCGAGGACCTGCTCATGGCGCAGACGCCCGCTCTAGTGGCGCGATGTACCCGCGATGCTATGACGCCGGGCATGTGCCTGAGCGAACGCCGGATCGGGAGCGCCGACCTGACGTTCCGCTTTCCACGGCAATGGCTAACAGAATGGCGCGACGTTGCCGGTGCGATGGAGCAGCTCGTGCAGCAACTGCACCCGCTGCAAAACTAGCTTCGACAATTAACCGACGTCGGCCAAATCCTCCTCAAGAATAGCCATCTGAAACTGAAACGAGCGATCGTCGTCCTCGTCATCGACGAATAGCACGCCAATAAACTCCTCGCCGATATAGACCTCGGCCGAGTTGTCCTTCTTTGGACGCGGCACCACTCGAATCCTGGGGTTGCCGAACACACGCTTGAGGTAGGCGTCGAGTTTCCTGACTTCCTGAACGTTCACGGCAGTCTCCAGATGTGAGGGGTTCGCAGGGTTCTACAGTCTCATTCAACTCCGCAGAGTTCTGACTCCGGGGTCCGATCAACTGCGTTGAATAAACTTTGTTTAAATCTTTGGATCGAGCACGATCTTGTCCGAAACCGGTTTCCACTTTGCGCTGGCATGGCCCTTCAGGTTGGGATCATGCTCCGGGCTATATACTTTTAATCACGCATTATCTCGTCCGAAAATCGATTCCTATTTTCGGGTTCGTCGGTGTTTGCAGCCAAGTTCGCCGCTGCACTGCGCCCCCGCGAACTTCAGATTCGAAAGAACGCTGGCAAGCTTATGATTCTGGTGTCGCATTCAGCATCTGGTTCATCGTGCGCGAGGGCTCCGAGCAGCCGGCCGGACCGACCGTTCTGGCTGGGACGCCTGCGACGGTGACATTGTGCGGCACCGGTTTCACGACGACCGATCCGGCCGCGATGCGCGCGCAATGTCCGACCTCGATGTTGCCAAGGATTTTCGCGCCGGCACCGATCATTACGCCGTGGCGGATCTTCGGATGGCGGTCCTCATTTTCCTTGCCGGTACCACCGAGCGTCACGCCATGCAGGATCGACACGTCATCCTCAATGACCGCGGTCTCACCGACGACGAAGCCGGTCGCATGATCGAGGAAAATTCCACGGCCGATCTTGGCGGCGGGATTAACGTCGACCTGGAACACCGAGGAAGAACGGCTCTGCAGGTAATAGGCAAAATCCTTGCGGCCTTTCTTTTGGAGCCAGTGCGCGAGGCGGTGGGTCTGGATGGCATGAAAGCCTTTGAAGTAGAGCAGCGGATCGATGAACCGCGACGTCGCGGGGTCGCGGTCGAACACCGCCACCAGATCGGCGCGGAACGCGTTGCCGATATCGGGATCGTCGCGGAGCGCCTCATCGAAGGTCTGGCGGATCAGGTCGCCTGACAAGGCCGAATGGTCCAGCCGCCCTGCGACGCGATGCACCACCGCAGCCTCAAGCCGATCATGATGAAGAACGGACGAATAGATAAAGGACGCCAGCTCAGGTTCGCGGCGAACGATGTCTTCGGCCTCGCTGCGGATGCGATCCCAGATCGGATCGAGCGCAGCAAGTTTCGGATTCTGCGAATTGACGTGCTGGATCGCCATGGTCGTCTCGCAACCTCGATTTTGCCCCGCAGTTTAACATGTTGCGAGGTCGTTGTCCTTGATGTTCAGAGAATATTCATTTGGTCCGTCTAGGGTTAACCGATAGGCTTGAATCTTCGTACTATATGCTGTCCCTGAGAGAGGCCCGGCGCCAAACGGATCGGAAATCTTCATCGTTTAGGCCAACGTCGGACTAATTTACGTCAAATAAATTATGCATGTGCGACGGAACACTCAATAGGCGGAATGGTGCGCCGCCCACCGGAGAACACGTCCATTTCGACCCCGGTCTTACACACGCGTGACGCGGAAATACCGTGGGGCTGGATCGCGGCCGTCGTCATTCCCGTACTTTTGCTCGCTCCAGCGATCTGGAACGGCTATCCGCTGCTTCAATATGATACGGGCGGCTATCTGGCGCGATGGTATGAGGGCCATCTCGAGATCAGCCGTTCGAACGCGTATGGCATCTACCTTCATTTGGGACAAGGCTCGTACTTCTGGATCAATTTGGTATGCCAGGCGCTGCTGACGCTGTGGATCCTGCATTTGACCTTGCGCGTGCTCAACATGGCGCAGCCATTGCGGCTTCTCACAATCGCCCTGCTCCTAATCACGGCCACCGCGCTACCGTGGCTCGCCAGCATGCTGCTAACCGACATTTTCGCGGGGCTGGCGGTACTCGCGCTATACATCCTCGTGGTGCAAAACGGCAAGCTTTCGATCGTCGAGAAGATCTCGCTGTTTCTGTTTACGTCCTTCGCGGCGGCGAGCCACACGGCGACGTTCGGGGTCCTGTTGGGACTATGTTGTGCGGGGTGGATCGTCAAGCCATTGCTCGGCCCAAGGCTTCAGATCACAGGGCTGGTTCAGGGTTCCCTGACGATCCTTGCCGGTGCGGCCATGCTGCTGGCCGCCAATGTTTTTTTGACAGGCCGGCTTGCCTGGACGCCCGGTGGCGCCTCCGTCTCGTTCGGACGCATGATGCAGGACGGTATCGTCGCGCGCTATCTCAACGACCACTGCGACAAGATCAAGTTGAAGCTCTGCCCGTATCGCAATCAATTGCCGGCAACAGCGGATGATTTCCTTTGGGGCAATGACACCATATTCGACAAACTCGGCCGCTTCGAGGGGATGAACGGCGAGATGGAATTCATCGCCACGCACGCACTGGTCGCCTACCCTCTTTGGCAGGCCGAAGCTGCAGCCGAAGCAACGGCAGAGCAACTCGTGGAAGTCAGCACCGGCGAAGGCAATACCGGATGGATCCCACACACCTACGGCATCATCGAACGCTATCTGCCGGAACAGGTGAAGACCATGCGCGCCGCGCAGCAGCAGCACTGGAATATCAAATTCACGGCCATCAACTGGATTCACGTCCCGGTCGCGCTCGCCTCGATGCTGTTGCTCGCTGCGATCGCCCTGGCGGCGTTATGGCGGCGACGTATCGACGACGTCGAACTTCTTGCAGCGACGGTTTGCGTGGCATTGCTCGGTAACGCGTTTATCTGCGGCGTTATATCAGGCCCCCACGACCGCTACGGCGCGCGCATGGTCTGGATCGCGACGTTCGTGGTGCTGATCGCGGCGGCGAGATTCCTCGCCGATCGCTACGGTTGGCTTCACGGCCGACGTGACAGAAATCTCAGCACGCCTTCCTTGTAGACCTTGTCTCCCACAGCACGCATGTGGTCGCGGTTGGGAATGTTCAACACCTCCGCACCGGGGATAACGTCCGCGAGCTCCTGCGCCGATCCTGCGATCTCGTCTTTCGTGCCGACCGCTATCAGCGTCGGTACCTCGATGCCGGCGACTTCAGCTTCCGTCATCAACCGCCGTGATCCGCGCAAACACGCCGCCAGGGCGCGCCGATCAGATCGGGTCTGATCGGCAAAGACACGGAACGTCCGGCCGAACGGATCGGTCACGTCATCCAGCGACGGTGCCTCCAGCGCCCTGGCTACGCTTTCGCCCGGACCGCCCCCCTTGATCAGTCCGATACCCAGACCGCCGAAAATTCCGGAGCGCACCCGTTCAGGCCGAGTCCGCGCCAAAATTCCCATCATCCTGGCGCCGAGCGAATATCCCATGACATCCGCGCGCGCGATGGCAAGATGATCCATCAACGCCGTGATGTCGCTTGCCATCGTGCAGATGTGATAGTCTTCCGGATCGTAGAGCTTGCTGGAATTGCCGTGGCCGCGGTTGTCAAACGCGATTGTCCGGAATCCGTTTTTGCGCAATTCCGACACCCAGGTCGGATACACCCAGTTCACGTTCTTGCTCGACGCAAAGCCGTGCACAAGAACGATGGGATCGCCATCGCCCTCGTCGAGGTAGGCAATTTCAACATCGCCGTGATGAAAGCTCGGCATCAGCGCTTCCGTGATCTGGATGGAGACGGGATGGCCAGTAACGATCGACGAGACGTCTACGTCGGCGACGGCGCGGAGGACAGCCGGCGCAGACGCGTGACTTTTGAACGTTGCAGCCATGAGAGCGTCAGGCGCTCGGTCGCGGCCTTGATCGATGACAGAAAACCAAACAGCGCGAACACCGCGCTAAGCACCCACATCGCCAGATTGAACGCGCCGGTCGTGAGTAGCAGCGCACCCCGCCCCAGAAATCTTGATGATGGCGCGGGTCTGTCCGCCTTTGGCCTCGGCGAGCCGCACAGCGCGGGTGACATCTTTTGGCCCTTGAGCGATCCGCAACATGTCGAGCGCGCCGCGCGTCCCGGTCTTTTCGCCGATGCGGCCAACATCCTTGGCGAGCCGCACCAGTCCACCGACCTTCTCGGCCTGAGCGCGGATCGCGGCCCTGATCGCGACGGCTGTCTGACGCGGCCGCGCCAGCGACCCCGCAGCGACCGCGTTTTGCAGTTGCCGCATGTCGACCATCTCGCGCGCCGAACGACCTGCCCATCGGCTCAGGCCTTCACCGAGCCGCCCAGCCTTCCTGGCATCCTTGACAAGCGTCAGTCCGACTCGGGCCGGTGCTGCGCCGCCAACGGTCACGAAGGTGGCCCCCGTCACGACGACGCCTGCTGCGGCGAGCCCCAGCAGCAACCGGTCGGTATCCTCGCCCATCGCCAGATGCCTGCCCTCCCGCACGATGTCCCGGACATCCCCAAATACGCAAAGGTCGCCGGTGAGCGTGCCCGAAAGACTGGCCCCGTCGACGGCATTGCCTGTGACAAGCCCAGAGAAGAATCTCGTTGCGATACCTTGGCTGGAATTTTCTTCTCCGACGGCCTCGGTGACACGTTGAGACAGTTTGTACGGGATCGGCATTCCCTTGGCCGCCGCAAGATCGACGAAGCTGTTTGCAAGATCTGGATCCTGCGCCGCTAGCGCCGCCTCGACGTTCCGCCCGATCAGCGCAGGATCGTTTCGAAGTGCGGATTCCAGCTGAAGATCGGCAAGCTGCACGGGGTCGTCCTGCGCGATCAGCATAGCGCCGGCGTCCGTGGCACGTGGCAACAACACACCGAACGCTGTTGCACACACCGCGGCTGCCGTTATCGCGCTGCCAATTCGCCGTCGCATGCCGCCTTTCAAGCACAGCTTTTCCGACCAAAAAAGGGCTTCTCTCAAACGACAGGATTATGTCGAATTTGCATGGATGACGGACTGCCAAAATTTGCAAATCTGTTTCCGGCGAGCGCTAGCGTTTTTCAAGCGACCTTGATCACGGTTCGCGTGAAGAAAACGCGTCAAAACAACAATCTAGAGCTTCGCTTCTGATTCAAATCAAAAGCGAAAATGCTCTAGGAATTCGAAGCGCCGACCAGTATGGTGCCGCGCGATCTCGTTGGGTTATCGGCGCGTCAATGTCTCGCAACGACTTGAGGTGGAAAGCATGTCTGATCACGCAGTCCCCCACTTCCATAACGATTCCGGCGTCGCCGTTATTGAAATCGGCTCGCAGGAATTCATGTGCGTCGGGGCCAATCCACCATTCGATCATCCGCACGTCTTTCTTGATCTCGGCAACGATAGCGAAGTCATCTGCCCGTATTGCTCGACACTGTACCGTTTCGCGGCCGATCTCGGCGCCGGACAGTCCCGTCCCCCAGAGTGCGTGGTAAGGGACAAGGCGGCCTGATCCGCCTGTGACACGGTCCCGGTCACGCACGGTCGTTGTCGCCGGTGCCGGAATCGGAGGCTTGACGGCATCGCTTGCGCTGGCGGCGAAGGGTTGTCGTGTCCTTATCATCGAAACCGCTGAACGCCTCGAAGGGGTCGGCGCGGGGCTGCAACTTTCGCCGAACGCAACTCGCGTTTTGATCGAACTCGGCTTGCATGCGCGGCTATCCGTCCGCGCGCTTGCGCCAGAAGCTGTCAGCATCATGAGTGCGCGGCACGGCGGCGAGATCTGCCGTATCCCGCTTGGCGAGACAGCCGCGTTGCGCGCCGGCGCGCCCTATTGGGTGGTGCATCGCGCCGACCTGCAGGCCGCGCTGCTGGAACAGGTTCACGACCATCCTGATATCGAATTGCGTCTCGGCGCCAGGGTTGAAGACGCAGCCGCGTTCGCTATCGGTGCCAAGGCAACTGTATGCGACGGTACAGCTGGAGCTCGGGAGACCGCGTGGGCGCTTATAGGCGCCGACGGCGTGTGGTCCGCTTTGCGCAGTCGGCTTTTTCCGGACGCTGCTCCGCTGTTTTCCGGCCTAATTGCGTGGCGCGGGACCGTGGAGGCAGCACAGTTGCCGCACGACATGACCGCGCCGCGCATACAGCTCTGGATGGGTCCGGATGCGCATCTCGTGACATATCCGATGTCAGGCGGGGACCAGATCAACTTGATCGCAATCGTGCCGGGGGGCTGGAATCAGCCCGGCGGGAGCGCTGCCGGAGATACTGCGGATATCAAACGCACGTTCGCACAAGCGCACTGGCCTGAACCGGCGCACTTGATGATCGGCGCCGTGAACCGCTGGCACAAATGGGCGCTGTTCACAATTCCGCCGATGGCTGCGTGGCACCGCGATACAACCGCCCTGCTTGGCGATGCAGCCCATGCGATGCTGCCGTTCGTTGCGCAGGGTGCGGGTATGGCGATCGAGGATGCCGCGGTTCTGGCGCAGTGTCTCGGCGAAGCCGCGAACGAAAACGCCGAGGGCGTCGCGGCTGCACTTGCGCGTTATACCAGGCTGCGTCGCGCGCGCGTTGCGCGTGTCCAAGAGACCGCACAACTGAATGGGCGAATCTACCATCTCCGAGGTGTCGCCGCTTTGGCGCGCGATCTTGCCATCAGAGCGATGGGACCGCAGCGTATGCTGGCGCGTCAGGAGTGGATCTATAGCTGGCAGCCCTGAACCGAGCGGACTCTAGCTCATCGCTGTCCGTCGTTGGGCCGATCGTCGGAGATCATTTAACGGCGCTGCCGGAGCGCCTCGGTGCAACGCGTGGCTCGCTCGCCGGCGTCTGCTGCGCGGTCGAAGCCGCGTCACACCCGTTCCGTCGCCACGTTTCGTCGGCAAGTTTAGCCGAGGCACGAGTGGTAATGTAGTCGTTGCGATACGCTACTTCGGCAACGGCGGCACCCGCGACACCCGTATGAGCCTTTTCGATCAGCCCCTGCAACTCTGCCGTGCGCACCGCCAGAGATTTGCGCTGCGCATCGAGCTGCGGGCAATCATAGAGATCATACTTCGCGGGATCGACGAATGCGCCCGAGACGGCACCGTCGCCGAGACTGGCGCAACCGCCAAGACCGCCGCCCATGATCAGCAGAGCAATGAACACGGGTAGCCGCAGACGACGGCCACCAACGATCCAGTCCGGCATTGGTCCCCATTCAAGCCGAGCCAAGCGCTCGCTGAACTGCCAAAAAGCACCGGCTCGTGACGGCATTGAGGCCGCTCGTGCGATCAGGCGTGGGCGGTTCACGCCCACTCGCCCTTGCGAAAGACAGGAACACGACTGCCGTCGCTGCTGATGCCATCAATATCGGTCTCGCCTGACCCGATCATCCAATCGATGTGAATAAAACTTTTGTTGCCGCCTTGCGCCGCGATCTGCTCCGGCGCCAGCTTCTCGCCGTTGACGAAGCACTTCGAATAGCATTGGCCGAGCGCGATGTGGCACGCCGCGTTCTCATCGAACAATGTGTTATAGAATAACAAGCCGCTTTTCGAAATCGGCGATGAATGCGGCACCAACGCGACCTCTCCAAGCCGCCGCGCGCCCTCATCCGTATCCAGCACCTTGTTGAGCACGTCGGCGCCGCGCGACGCCTTGGCCTCGACGATGCGACCCTGCTCGAAGCGGACGGCGATCTCGTCTATCAATGTGCCTTGATACGACAACGGCTTAGTGCTTCGGACGTGCCCCTCGACCCGCAATGCATGAGGCGTGGTAAAAACCTCCTCGGTCGGGATATTCGCGTTGAAAACGATGCCATTATTGGCCGCGGAAGCGCCGCCCACCCATTCATGGCCGTCGGCCAGGCCAACCGTGAGGTCGGTGCCTGGCCCGGAGTAATGCAGAGCATGAAGGCGCTGGCTATTGAGCCAATCTGTGCGCTGGCGCAGGGCCGCGTTGTGTGCGGTCCAGTTCGCGATCGGATCATCGTTGTCGACGCGCGAGGCGGAGAAAATCGCGTCCGCAAGTTTCGACACCGCGCCGTCTACGCTGTCATCCGGAAACATCAGTCTTGCCCACGCTGTGCCCGGATAAGCGACGATATTCCAGTTGATGTCAAAACCGACAATCTTCTCAAGCGCCGGCTGGTAGGCCATGGAATTCGCCTTGTTGGCGCGGGCGACTTTCGCTGCATCCTCACCCGACAGCAGCATCGGATTGTCGCCGACCACGGCGAGCCGCGCGGTGTTGGCCGCGAATGCCTTCGCCATGCCCTCATAGAGCCAGCTGGTGGCGCGATCGAAACTCGCGTCCAGCCCGAACCTGTAGCGTGACAACGTGATGTCGTCATCGGAGAAAAATGGCGTCACCAGCCCCGCCCCTGCCTTGTAGGCATGTTCGGCGATCCGCCGCACCAGAGGCAGCGCTACCGCGGGCGCGGTGATTAAAAGATCCTGTCCCGGCGCAAGTTGCAGGCCGACCTTGACCGCGACTTCCGCGAGACGATCCAGCTTCACCGGATCGATCGGCGTAACGATATGACGCTGATGCTGGGTCATGCGAACTTATCCTAAGCAACAGAGCGGCCTGATTAGGGCCGCGGACTAACTATCAGGCGTCGTTTTGAAGCGCCCGACCAAGCGCTCCCCGTCCCATATTTCCACGTGACGAACGCCCACTATTTTCTTTGCAGCTTCGATCGCCTGAGCGTCATCCGCTTTCACTATGAGCGTGTCGCTCTGGATGTGGCCCTTGTCGTTGAGGATATAGACTCGATAATCGGTCACCTGTCCTATCTCCAGATTTTCGCTGTCATCGGCGCGCCTCCGGGCAGAGTACAATTTCGCTAGCCATCGATCCCCACCCTCACCGAGCGCCCTTCCTTCAGCAGAGCCAACGCGGGTCTAAGAAGTGGTGCCCCCAACCCGAGTCGAACGGGTACGTCCCTGACGGGACTACAGATTTTAAGTCTGTTGCGTCTACCAGTTTCGCCATGGGGGCAGTGATTTGAGACCCTTGCGTTTACCGATTCCGCCATGCCTGCGCGCTTTCTTTTCAGACACTCAGTGGGGAAATGCAATGGCGGTATTGCAAAACAGCTCGCGCGTTCTGCAAATGCGTTCACTCGGTGATGAAAGGCAGGAGACGAACCCATGATCCCAACCGACGATGTGACCAACCTGGTGGAGCGGTTGCGGCAAGACGCCGAGATGCTCAAGGACGGTTACCAGAGCAACCTCACCGAGCTTTGGCATGGCGTCGTCGTGAAGGATGCCGCAAAAGCTTGTGAAGCAGCCGCCGACCTCATCGAAGCCCAGGCCCAGGCACTGAGCGATGCCAACGCGGAATGGGATGCATTGGATCAATCTCACCGATCTATCGGCGAGCAACTCGGCCGCGAAGGAAGGCGTCGCATCGCCGCCGAAACCAGGCTGAAGGAGGCCGAGAAGGTGGTCGAGTTGGTGGCAGCGATGCGAATTAACAACTCCGAGCAGATTCGACTTGTTACGCGCGCCCGAGCGTTTCTCGCTCCAACGGAGAAGCAGCAAGAATAACAAAAGAGCGTCGCGGGTGTTACGCAGCACTCTTTCGTTGCAGCGCCTCGCGGATCAGCGGCAGCCGGTCATTGCCGAAATACATATCGGTCTTGCTAAGAAAGATCGTCGGCGATCCGAACGCGCCGCGCGCGATCGCCTCGTCGGTATTAGCCTTGAGTTCGTTCTTGATGCCTTCATCTCCAATGCCGGTCAGAAGCTTTTCAGGATCGATGTCGAGGGACCTGCAAATCTCGGCCAGAACCGGCTCACGCGAGATGTCCTTGTCATCGCGCCAATAGGCTTCAAACACCGATCTGGCGAACGGCACCATCGCGTCGTTGCCAAGCCAGAGACAGCCGCGCATGGCTTTGATGCTGTTTACGGGGAACACAGTCGGCGGTATCTTGATCGCGAGTCCCGCCAACCGCGCCCAATCCGCGAGATCTTTCTTCATGTAGCGAACCTTCGCCGCCACCGGATTTTCCCGCGAGGCATAGACGCTCGGGTTGATGGCATTGAATATTCCGCCGACCAAAACCGGCCGCCACGAAATCTGCTCACCGAACTCCTTTGCCAGCGGCTGGATGTTGTGGAAAGCGAGATAGGTCCAAGGACTGGAGCAATCGAAGAAGAATTCGATCATGGACCGCTTCCTTTATTTTCGTGCCACGGCTTGGCCCGGCCATCCCTGTCTTGTCAACTATGGCTCAAGATCAACATGAAGCCGGAGACGATGTCACAACGTTGAATCAACAGGATCCAATCGTCACACTTTTCATGCAGTTTCACACGATAGCCGGCCTGCAATGCGCGCATGGTGGATGGTGGCGTGATCAATCGCGGGTCTGCAAGCGGCAGACTCGCCTCGTAATAGCCATCAAAGCTCCACAGCAACGGTCGTGCGCCCACAATCAAATAATTCTGTTCACCCGCGCGCACCATCGCTCCGTCCGGCAATTCGTTGATCGGCATCGAAAGCGAATGCAGTCGCTTCGTGCGGCCGTCGAGCCGTTCCACGTGAAGAACTGCGTCAATTGAAGGCGCTGACGCATCGCGGGCGCGATTGCCTCGTTTCCACGCGGCACGAAACGCATTTGCATCCGCGCGCCGGCAATGGAAGCACGGGCGGTGTCCTGCCGCGAACGCTGTCGCCTCATCGAGAAAGAACAACTCGGTCCAGCTTCGCGTCGCCATCACATCACGGCGGCGGCCACGAAATTCGCAGACACAAACGATCCACGCCTTGGTGGTCCAGCGCCGCTTCAGCAGCGTCCGAGTCGCCGGATCGTGAATGATTCCACGGTTGCCGGTGAAGGCGCCGCGCTGCGACACCGCGACAATGTCGCCTGAAGGGCATGACACGGTTTTGCAAAGGATGCATGAACCTTTCGAACCATGACGTGAGTTTTCTTGACCTGTTGCCGGCGAGAACGATGAAGAATTCTATGCTGCGCCGTCACGCAACGGCGGGGCGAAGGCAAGGTCGAGATCCCACGGGAAATAAATCCAGGTGTCCTGCGAAACCTCGGTGATAAACGTGTCAACCAACGGTTTGCCGAGGGGCTTGGCGTAGACGGTAGCGAAATGGGCGTCCGGAATCATGCTCCGCACGACTCGCGCTGTGGCGCCGGTATCGACAAGATCGTCGACAATCAGAAGATCCTTGCCGGTGCCGCCGCCGAGTTTCGCGGTCGCATCTGAGATGCCTTTCAGCACTTTCAGTTCGCCTTTGCGGATATGGTCGTAGCTTGCGACACACACCGTGTCGATCACGCGGACGCCGAGTTCGCGCGCCACGATCGCTGCCGGGACGAGACCGCCGCGGGTGATCGCGACCACTGCATGGAAGGGTCCTGTCTCGTTCAGCCGCCAGGTCAGCGCGCGGCAGTCGCGATGAAACTGGTCCCAGGACACCGGAAAAGCCTTGTTGGGCGTTTTGTTAGCAGTCACTTGGTGGTTTCCGTCACAAGTCTTTTTGCAAGAGCACAAATCTCGCTCATCATATCCAGAATTTTTGGTCTGAGTGCGAGACGCCAAACCGATGGGCCATTTACTGAGGCACTTTGAGTGTCGTCAGCATCGCTCTGATTGCGTCCATTGCCGCCGTCAGCTTGGCCTGATCGCGGGATCGCACCACAAGGCTCGTGTTCGGCTTGCCGTTTTCGTCGAGGAAGGGATAACTGCCGATGGTGGTGTCCGGGTGCGCCTCGGCGATCTCGCGCAGCGGCGTGCCGATGTCACCTTCCCGGCAATTGCCGCGCACCAATTCCGACAGCATCCGCTCGCCCACCTGCAGCGACGGCGCGACGATATCCATCATCGCTTGCATGATCGATGGCACTCCCGCCATGACAATGACGTTGCCGATCCTGAAACCGGGCGCCAGAATGGTTGCGCTCTGAATCGGTTCGGACCCCCGGGGAAGGCGCGCCATCCGCAACCGCGCCTCATTCAACTCGCCGGGCTTCTGGTAACGCTCCTTGAAACGCGCCACCACCTCGGGATGATAATCGATGCTGACGTCCAAGGCTTTCGCGATACTGTCGGCGGTGATGTCGTCATGCGTGGGGCCGATACCTCCGGTCGTAAAGACATAGGTATAACGCACACGAAGCGCGTTCAATGCCGCAACGATATCGGACTCATTGTCGGCGACGATGCGTACCTCCTTGAGGTCAATTCCGATATTGGTCAGGTATTCCGCAATGAATCCGATGTTCTTGTCCTTCGTCCGGCCGGACAAGATTTCGTCTCCGATCACTAAAACGCCCGCGGTGACAATATCACCCATCACCTCTCCTCGCCGTCAGCAGGTACTTGTCCCTCGCCCGGAACCTGCCGCTTCATGGCGAACCCGCCGCATCATTGCGGAGCGTACGGCGCGCATTCGGGATCATCACATGACGCGCAGCCGCGCCAGCGTCAAGACGTGCGCCTTGACTACGCAACAACAGAGGCCGCAGCGCTCCATCGTCAAGGCCCTCAATGCAGACAGAACACGCCATCCACCGCGCGCAATTCAGCAGGCTTGATCAGCCTCGAATGCGCGACCGTCACCGAAACCAGCGGTCCATCGAGTTGCTTCTCCCAAAAAGCGAGGAAGTCGCACAGCACCGGAAATTTCGGAAACATGTCGTAATTCTGCCAGACGTAGCTCTGCAATAACCACTGGCGATCGGGGCGGCGGTACAGGATCTCGGCCGTCGTCAGGCCATAGCCGAGCACTTGCTTGCGAAAATCATCCGAAACGCCGCGAGACTGCACGTCATGCTTCGTGACCATCTCAACCTCCTTGAGAAGGCTGCGCTATCGGCGAAGTGACGGGCCGGTTCCCCGATAACGCTCCATTCCTCCGTAATCCGCGGTCTGGACTGGTTTTGATGCGCGGATCATCTGGAAAATGTGACATACGAAGCCGGGATCACAAGTTAAAAAATAAAGAAACCAGCAATTAACCAAGTTCTAGCAGCAGCTTACTGCATCTGCTAACAATGCTTTGCATGGTGAGCTAGATTGACGACCAGGCGCTGGCAGTCTCCATCTTTGATTGCTTAAAAAATACGTCTCGGACCCTTGCCCGCGTCTTGCACCGGGCTTATGTCCTGTCCGGTTAGCTGGCACTCGCTTGTGTTGACTGCTAGAACTCACAACATCCCAAATTTTCAATATCTTAGGAGGACTGCATGAAATTCCGTCCGCTTCACGACCGCGTCGTGGTCAAGCGCATCGACGCTGAAGAGAAGACCGCAGGCGGCATTATCATTCCCGACACGGCCAAGGAAAAGCCCTCGCAGGGCGAGGTCGTAGCCGTCGGCCCCGGCGGCCGCGACGAGTCCGGCAAGCTGATCCCGATCGATATCAAGGTCGGCGACAAGGTGCTGTTCGGCAAGTGGTCCGGCACTGAGGTGAAGATCGACGGCCAGGATCTCCTCATCATGAAGGAGTCCGACATCATGGGCGTCCTCACCGACGCCGCACCTGCCAAGAAAAAGGCCGCCTGAGCGCCATCCCCTTCAAAATCATTCAAAGGAAATATCCAACATGTCAGCCAAAGATGTCAAATTCGGCGTCGAAGCTCGCGACAAGATGCTGCGCGGCGTGGACATCCTCGCCAACGCCGTGAGGGTGACGCTCGGTCCGAAGGGCCGCAACGTGGTGCTCGAAAAGTCATTCGGCGCGCCCCGTATCACCAAGGACGGCGTCACCGTCGCCAAGGAAATCGAGCTTGAGGACAAGTTCGAGAACATGGGCGCGCAGATGGTGCGCGAAGTCGCTTCCAAGTCCGCGGACGCGGCTGGCGACGGCACCACCACCGCGACTGTTCTGGCCCAGGCGATCGTGAGGGAAGGCGCCAAGTCGGTCGCCGCCGGCATGAATCCGATGGACCTGAAGCGCGGCATTGATCTGGCCGTCGACGCCGTGGTCGCCGACCTCGTCCGGAATTCCAAGAAGGTCACCTCGAACGAAGAAATCGCCCAGGTCGGCACCATCTCGGCCAACGGCAATTCCGAAATCGGCAAATTCCTCGCGGACGCCATGAAGAAGGTCGGCAACGAGGGCGTCATCACGGTTGAAGAAGCCAAGTCGCTCGAAACCGAACTCGATGTCGTCGAGGGCATGCAGTTCGACCGCGGCTACATCTCACCCTACTTCGTCACCAACGCCGATAAGATGCGCGTCGAGATGGACGACGCCTACATCCTCATCAACGAGAAGAAGCTCTCCTCGCTGAACGAGCTGCTGCCGCTGCTCGAGGCCGTGGTGCAGACCGGCAAGCCGCTGGTCATCGTCGCGGAAGACGTCGAAGGCGAAGCGCTTGCGACGCTGGTGGTCAACCGCCTGCGTGGCGGTCTCAAGGTCGCGGCCGTCAAGGCGCCGGGCTTCGGCGATCGCCGCAAGGCCATGTTGCAGGACATCGCCATCCTGACCGGCGGTCAGGCGATCAGCGAAGACCTCGGCATCAAGCTCGAGAACGTCACGTTGCAGATGCTCGGCCGCGCCAAGAAGGTGATGATCGACAAGGAAAACACCACGATCGTCAACGGCTCCGGCAAGAAGGCCGACATCGAGGCGCGCGTGGCGCAGATCAAGGCGCAGATCGAGGAGACCACCTCGGACTACGACCGCGAGAAGCTGCAGGAGCGTCTGGCCAAGCTCGCCGGCGGCGTCGCGGTGATCCGCGTCGGCGGCGCGACCGAGGTCGAGGTGAAGGAGCGCAAGGATCGCGTGGATGACGCGATGCACGCGACCCGCGCAGCCGTCGAGGAAGGCATCGTACCGGGCGGCGGCGTCGCCCTGCTCCGTGCGTCCGAGCAGCTCAAGCGCATCAAGACCCAGAACGACGACCAGAAGACCGGCGTCGAGATCGTGCGCAAGGCGCTGTCCGCGCCTGCTCGCCAGATCGCGATCAACGCAGGCGAAGACGGCAGCGTCATCGTCGGCAAGATCCTCGAGAAGGAGCAGTACGCGCACGGCTTCGACTTGCAGACCGGCGAATACGGCAACCTGATCTCCAAGGGCATCATCGACCCGACCAAGGTCGTGCGTGCGGCAATCCAGAACGCGGCTTCGGTCGCGGCGCTGCTGATCACCACCGAGGCAATGGTCGCCGAACTGCCGAAGAAGAACACCCCTGCCCCGGCGATGCCGGGCGGCGGCGGCATGGGCGGCATGGATTTCTGATCCACGCTTCTCAGTCAGTTACGAAATGCAAAACCCCGGCAGCGATGCCGGGTTTTTGTTTGCGGTGCAAACCCGAGAATCTGTCTGGCCCGACTTTTTATATTCGCGCGAGGTGCGACGCTTACCACCAGCGGTTCACAATCGCCAACGCACCCCACGATCCCAGCACCGCGGCGGCCATGGTACCGGCCAGCGAGACAGCCATCACCGCGCCTCCCGAAGCCGCAAGCGACGACCCATCCATAAACGGGCTGAGGATCATGACCATCATCAGGCCGCCGAACTGGGCAGCCACAAACGTCCCGAGAAATGAGGAAATGATATTGACGATCCAGCCGAGCACGCCCCGCCTTTTCGTCCATGCCTCGTGAACCGCGACGGCCAGCGCCGCGACGAAGACAGCCAGCGCGATCACCATCGGCCCGCCGACACTCGACAGTGGGATCGCGCCGCTGACGTGAAGCAGCAGGATGCCGACCACGGCGATGAGCAAGATGTATGGCATGACGTTCGTTCCGGGCACCTTGGCGAAAGTGTCAACATCAGTCTGCGGACGGGCGTCACAGGTTCAGCCCACGCCCCGGCAAAACCCGATCAAACGTGCCGAACTTGTTGTTCCGGCATCCACGCCTCACTGGCCTGCTCTTCACCATCAAAAGGATGGTCCCGAACTGCCGAAGAAGAACACCCCTGTCCCTGCGATGCAGGGCGGCGGCATAAGCGGCTTGGATTTCTGACGCACAGCGTCAGAGATCGCCGCCCCTGAATTATATATGCTGAAAGCCGGGCAAGCCCGGCTTTCAGTGACGGCATGGATTTCTGATCCACGCTTCTCAGTCAGTCACGAAATGCAAACCCCGGCAGAGATGCCGGGGTTTTTGTTTGCAGAATCTCGCGCCTAACGCGAAGATCAATTGTAGACATCGACTCAAAGGCGAAAAATACTTCGAACGGAGAAATCATGCGGTTGATCGATTTTAACTTTGGAGAATACGACGCCAGACAAGAATTCTTGCGAACGCAGGAATACTTTATTCGAACGTTTATCGATCCAATCTCTTTTTCGCTTCCGACACACAGCAACAGAAAAAACTACATAATGGTTCGCCAAAGCTCGGTGTTGTCAATCACCTGCCATTCGGCGAGCAGCTCGCGAGCATGCTGGAGTGAAGAGAACAATGTCCTCGTTCCCACAACTCGTCGCGCTCGCCCATTGAAGCTTTCCACGAAGGCATCTGCTGCGGCTTGCCCGGTACGTGTAGTACCGACTCGATCGCGTGTAGCTGCGACCAGCGCAGGATGGCCATGCTGAGTAAGCTCGGTCCCGTTGTCACTGACGATCATCGTTGGTCGACCTGTCGGGCGATCGCGGCATCGAGCTCACGACCGACCGATCCCCGACAAGTGTCGGCGACCAGTGCGATGCATTCCCGGGTGAAGTCATCCACGACAGCCAGATACGGAAGCGCCGGTTGTCGGTCAGCGTGTCGCTGACAAAATCCAGTGACCAACGCTGTTCGGTCACCTGCGGCAACGCCATCGGGGCCCGTGTTCCAGAGCTCTTTTACGTCCAACTCGCCGGCGAACGCAGCCGCTCCTCGGAAAGCCGCCTAGCTTATTGTGGTTGATCAGCACGCCTTCGCTGCGGATCATGAGAAGCAGACGGCGATAGCCGAAGTGCCGGCGTACCGACGCAGCTCACGCAGGAGCGAGCGCAACGCATCGCGTCGTCAGGCCGAAGCGCTGAGATAACGCACCGAGGATCGATCAGCCTTCACTCACACGCCCGCCGCTACTGACCTCAAAACTCGTCAAGGTGAGCCACAGCCTGCCGCCTGCGAGTCACCATTTTTTGACATTGAGGTCCTTCAGCTGGCGTTGCCGAGCATCGCCTCGGCCAACAGCTTCTTTAGCTTCGCATCCTCGTCGGCCAGGATCTTGAGGCGTCGAGCTTCTGATACGTCAGGCCACCATACTTGGCCTTCCATTTGTAGAACTCGCGCTGTGATCCCATCTTCGGCAACATCCCCCGTCTTCGAACCCGCTTCATGTTCTCGCGATCCAATGATCCGCTCTTCCGTGAACCTCGACTGCTTCATCTCCGTCTCCTCAAGGTGACGAACTCTACCCATTTTTGGAGGAAGTTCAGGGGCTCAGGTCATCATTTCTGATTAACAGTACTTGGTATAAGCCGCGAGACATAGTTCGCTTTTTAAAAGCCTACGCGAAAATAAATCCACAGCACGAAAAAATTACGGAGCAGGGTACCAAAGATTGTTTGAATAAATATGCGCGCATTTCCGCCGTCGAACTCTTCGAACAAATATCAGTAAAATACTCGCATAAGACAATTGCAGGCATTCGCAATGGCATTCGTAGAAGGCGCTATGAGAATGCTGATTCATTAGCAGACGTGCTAAAGAACTCCGTGGACGAGTTGATCTCCTGCGGCTTGTAGATGAGCTATACAATGTCGGCGTTATCGTAAATGTGGACACCGTGAATGGAAAGAACAGATATTTTTACAGCTTTCGTCAGGAAGAGCATCTCGATCATGAGATGGCAGTTTTGGTTCATCCGGGACTTCTGAATTTCTTTAATGTTCGTCACAGATAATCCAAGCTTGCCTGAGCGCCGGTAATGGGTGCATCGGGCACCCGGCGTTCCGCGCGCCCTCTTTTGACGGCGCGAAATTGAAGCGTAACACGACGGCGTCCCCGCGCCGCTAAACAACAGGGGCGATGACGCGTGTCTGGCCGCGCGCTCGTCGCGCGCGCGGCGCTGCTTACACAATAACCAACCGCGACATGCGCGGCGGTGGTGCCGCCTACTTCCGGTCCATCCGCGTTGGCGCGGGCGCCGTTTTCGAGCTGCCGACCGTCGAACGCCGATCCTCATTCATCTTGATTGCCATGACGAGGTGGCTCTTGAGCATCTCCAACGTCTTGCCGGCCCAGTTCTTCAGATTGGGGTTATCTCCGCTCTTGGAATAGCGCTCGAATAGCGACACCGCGTCTTCATGGGCATCGACCTGCATCGGATCGTAGAGTGCGGCGAATTCCTGAGGTGTCGCGACTTCGAGCTTGTCGAGCTTGATTTGTGCGGAACTGTCGAGCGCGGTCGGCAACTCGGCCTTCAGGTCGCCGCTTTTCACCATACCCTTGAGGTCGTTCGAGGTCTGGGTATGGTCGGCGATCATCCGTTCGGCAAATTTCTTTTCCGCATCATTGCCCTTCTGCTGCGCGATCTTGGCAGCCTCTATTTCCAGCATGTCGCTGGTTGCGACCTCCTTGACAAAGTCGGCCGTAGATGACGCGACGCCGAGCACGGAATTGACGCCGGTTCTTTCGCTTATGGACTGAGCAGATACCACTCCGGTCAGCATGGTGGTGGCGGCGAGAGCGATCAGAATCTTTTTCATGTCGCGGATCCTTTTTGGTTGTGTGTGGAACAGCCCCCGCTCGGCCGCATGACGAAATCGCGGTTCCGGAGCGCTCGTTGACCGACAACGGCTGGCGCGCAGCCTGGTTCCGACGCTGCCAACGGGTTTGTTGGTTGCATGTACTCTCGATCTTTCAGATCGAGTTCAGCCGCCCGGCCACCTGTAACTGAATTCAGCTACTTCAATTCCGGCGGCAGCGGCGCGAGCACATCGCCCTTGGGCTCCGCTACCACGTCGATCTGGAAGGTCTCGATCGTCAGCGGCCCGCGTTTGCGTTCGAGGGTCGCAACCTTCTCGACGTGATTGAAAGACTGCGCGACGCGCGGCCAGTTGGCCGATTTGTCATCGACGTAAAGCAGCCTGCCCGTAAGTTGGTCCGCATTTGGCGGCGGAGCGTTGATCCAGCGAATGCGCTCGAAATGCTGCTCCACGCAAGTGCCCTTCGGCAGATAGAATTGAAGCCAGCTCGTTACGCCATAACCCTGAGCGAGCACGCAGCGCACGCCGCTTTTCGCGCGCATCGCCTCAATCTCCGCGGCAAGCTCTGGAAAACCAACGCCAACGCTACGCACCGAAGCATCGCGCCGATAGCCCGAGAGTAGGCCAGTGTTCACCTGCAACACCAGCGCCACGAACATGCCAACACCCACCGGCAGCGCCCAGCGCCGGCAGGCATCTGCGAAGTGCCTACCGCGCGGCTGCCAGCGTGCGACGTCGGAAGCCACCGCCGCCGCGATCGCCAGCGCCGGATAGATCGGTCCGAACCAGTTGGCCTCGACGCGCCCATGCAGCGAATGCCAGACAAAATAGATCGTCAGCGTCCACACCATCGCATTGATCAGCACTCGCGCCGCCAGCGTGCCCTCGCCGCGTTTCGCCAATGCAAACAGCCCCATCGCGGCGAGACCGAGCACCGGCGGCGTCGCGAAGGCGATCTGAGTCGGGATCAACTCAATGATATAGCGAAGGGTCAATTGGTCGACGCGTGCGCGACCAAACTGCTTAGCGAACGATACCCAATGGTGTTCGGCGTTCCAGATCAGGACCGGCGAGAAGATCGCCAGCGCCACCAGACCCCCGACATAAGGCCACGGCGTCCGCAGCCAGCGGCGCAGCTCCGGCACGGCCAACAGCCAGATCAGAAT
>CAWEBX010000003.1:0-338320 GCA_963807355.1 uncultured archaeon | reverse complement strand
ACCACCCGATTTCAACGCGTCGGCAATCCGTTTCGGGTCCACGTCCACCCTCAACTATCCTGCCGCTGCGGCGCGTCAGACGACCCTCGAGATACCCCAAGTCGCCAGCTTTCTTGCGTTGCGAGCGCGCCCGCAACGCTTAGCCAGCCCGCCGCCTTTCGCGAAGACGGCTTTTGCAGCGCGGCAACTAAGCGCAGCCGCTTTGATTTTCTAGAATAAAGCCAGCTAATTCAATGCTGTAGTCCGCCACGACACAATCTTGACTTGACCTTTGGCCGTCAGTATGGTCCGCGCGGCTTCTGAGGGTAACGGGCGTAATTTCCTGAATATCGCGGCGTTGTGTCGGGTGTCGAGAGCATGGCTGACGGCACGGACAAAAACAGCAGCGGGCACGGAGATCGCGAGCATTCGGCTCCCGACGAAGCTGCGCTTTCCGAAAGGCTCGGAAATCTCGATCAACGGCTGTCCAAGCTTCGTGGGCACCGCAAGAACGAGACTGACCAATCCGGTGATGGAAGCGGGGACGGAGCTGCCAGGGCCTCGGCAATGGCGCGTGGTTTCCGCCTATCCTCCGAATTGATCGCGGGCGTTGCTGTCGGGGCGTTGATAGGCTGGGGATTCGACCGCTTGCTGTCGACCTCGCCCTGGGGGCTGATTGTGTTTTTCCTGCTTGGCTTCGCAGCCGGCGTGATCAACGTGATGCGGTCGGCGGGCGTGATTCCCGAGCAGACAGACCGATGACGGATGGCCGTCTGGACGATTGAGTTGCTTGAACGCCGGCCTGCCGGCAGACTGAAAGTTGCACGCGGATGATGGACCCGATCCACCAGTTCAACATCGAGAAGATTTTCACGATCGGCCATATCGGCGGCCAGGAAATCGCCTTCACCAATTCCTCCGCCTACATGCTGCTCGCCGTCGTGCTGACGTCGCTTTTGATGCTGGGCACCGGCCGCAAGCTCGTGCCCGGGCGCATGCAATCGATCGCCGAGATCAGCTACGAGTTCGTCGCCGACACCATACGCACCACCGCCGGCAAGGACGGGATGAAGTTCTTTCCCTTCGTGTTCTCAATCTTCATGCTGGTGACCGTCTCAAACCTCGTCGGCATCATCCCCTACACCTTCACGATCTCGAGCCACATCATCATCACGGCCGGGCTGGCATTCCTCGTCTTCTTCACCGTGCTGATCTACGGCTTCTATAAGAACGGCCTGAGATTCTTCAAACTGTTCGTGCCGTCGGGCATTCCGGTCGCGATCCTGCCGCTGGTGGTGGCGATCGAGATCATCTCGTTCTTGTCGCGGCCGGTCTCGCACAGCGTGCGTCTGTTCGCCAACATGCTGGCGGGTCACATTACGCTGAAAGTGTTCGCGAGCTTCGTCACCATGCTCGGCGCCATGGGAATCGTCGGCGTGTTCGGCGCCGTGCTGCCGCTGGCGCTGGTGGTGGCGCTCACCGCACTCGAGTTATTGGTCGCATTCCTTCAGGCCTACGTCTTCACAATTCTCACCTGCATCTACATCAACGATGCGATTTATCCCGGTCACTAAGACCGGTACACACCCAAAGTCACTCTCACAGCCTCAGCAAGGAGTTTGTTTCATGGATCCGATTGCCGCGAAGTACATTGGCGCTGGTATTGCCTGCATCGGCATGGGTGGCGCCGGCGCCGGCGTGGGCATCATCTTCGGCAACTATCTTGCCGCCGCGGTGCGCAATCCTTCGGCCGCCCAGGGCCAGTTCGGCAACCTGATCTTCGGCTTCGCGGTGACGGAAGCGCTCGGCATCTTCTCGCTGCTGATCGCCCTGCTGTTGCTGTTCGCACTTTAAGATCACTGACCGGCTGACGGGACCTGGAAAGCCGGGTCCCGATCGACCGCAAAGGAGAAGCCCGTGGCTGAAAGTCATGGCAACGCACAGGGCACGACGGCCCACACCGAAGCCGACGGCGGCCACAAGGCTCCGTTCCCGCCGTTCCAGAAGGAGACCTTCGCGTCCCAGCTGGTATCGCTGACGATCACGTTCGTTGCGCTCTATATGATCTCGTCGCGAGTGGCCTTGCCGCGCGTCCGCCAGACCATCGATGATCGGCAGAACACGATCGAGGGCGACCTCGCGCGGGCACAAAAGCTGAAGGACGAGTCCGACGGCGCATTGAAGGCCTACGAAACCGAACTCGCGGCCGCGCGGACACGAGCGCAGGCGATCAGCAACGACACCCGCGAGAAGCTGAATGCAGCAGCAGACGCCGAACGCAAGGCGCTCGAGGAACGGTTGTCCGTCAAGCTCGCCGACGCCGAGAAGACCATTGCCTCAACGCGCGCGGCAGCGATGAGCAACGTCCGCGGCATCGCAAGCGATGCGGCTACGGCTATCGTGCAGCAACTGACCGGCGCAACGCCCGACCCAAAACTCGTCGACGGCGCCGTCGAAGCCTCGATGAAGGGATGACGAGACCATGTTTGCCCAACCGGAAACCTGGGTTGCCATAGCCTTCCTGATCCTGATGGGCGTCTTCGCCTATGTGGGGGTACACCGCACTGTGCTGTCGGCGCTCGATCGTCGCAGCGCGCGCATCAAGGGCGAGCTCGACGATGCGCGTCGCCTGAAGGATGAAGCCGCGAAGCTGCTCGCCGACTACAAAGCCCGCCATGCGAGCGCCGAGCATGAGGCGCAGGAGATTATCTCCTCGGCCAAAGCCGAAGCCGAGCGCATCGCGGCCGAAGCAAAGGTCAAGATGGAAGATTTCGTTGCGCGCCGCACCAAGAGTGCGGAAGGCAAGATCGCCTCGGCAGAAGCCCAGGCTATCGCGGATGTCCGCGCCGCCGCTGCCGACGCCGCTGTCGCTGCTGCCTCCTCAATCCTGTCAAATTCGGTAAAGGGACAGCTTGCCAACGATCTGCTCGCCAAAGGCGTCAGCGAAGTTCGGACCAAGCTCAACTGAGTTCTTTCAAATGCGACGAAAGCCGGCGTGAGGTGCTCCGCCGGCTTTTTTTGTTTCCCGGACTGTTACCGATGGGCTGCCGAACGGTATTATCAAACGCGGAAGCGTGACCACAATCGCAACGACTGCGGCGTATTCAATATCCGCTTGCGCGAATTGCTGCCAACGGATCGAGTGCAGCGCAACCGTTGTGTCCGTTATCTCTGCGATCTCGACCGTTTGCGATCCGAGCGCGGTTCAGGCTTCAGCGCCTGCGGATCGAATCCGACATAAAATACGTAGCGATCGGCGGCCGCGCTCTGCGGCGCCGGGTACGAAATGTCGTCCGAAACAAAACTGTAGGTCCCGCCTTCGTTGCCCGACAGACTCACCGGAATCGTATAGGCCTTGGTGGCGATCGTTTTCGCGGAAACGCCATCCTCAACCACCGCGACGCGCAACGGCACCTCCACGGCCGGCGGCGCCCCCGCCGGCCCCACGATGACCCGCCCGCGGATACCGACCTTGATTGCGATCTGATGCGTGTCGGTGTTGTAGTCGCATTCTCGCGCGGTCTCGCCGATAGTTGCTTGATAGCGGACATCGGTACCACTCGCCGGCTGGCCCGGGACGCCGACCGTGTAGGTCGATGCGCCGGCACGGATGGCGACGGTCGGACAGGTAAGATCGTCGGGCACAGAAACCGCGTCGCCGGATACCGGCGCCGCTCGCTCCGGCTGCGATTTGACGCCGAACATTTCCTTGAAACGATCCCCGAGCGACTGCGATTGCGCTGGGGAAGCGGCAACTATCCAGCAGCCTGCGACCATAGTCATCAGGCGCAACGGAAAGCCAACCAAGTGCCTGACAGGAGCCGGTTCATCCACTTCGGTGGTGCCCGCAACATTAAGCATTCATGTCGTCCGATCGTTGTTTCCACGCGCGGCTTTATAACAAGCCAATGGCCGCAAGCCAAAGGTGGGGGCTTCGTCAGACGGAAATGACGGGCGATCTCGGAGCGTCTCCGATTCTTTCGGAAGGAAAATGTCTAGCCGTGGAAATCATCGTGCAACATGCCGAACAGCAAGTGATCCTGCCAGATTCCGTTGATGCAAAGATAGCGGCGCGCCAACCCCTCCCGCGTGAAGCCGCACTTTTCCAGCACACGAATGGACGGCATATTGCTGGGAATGCAGGCAGCCTCGATGCGATGCAGGTTCAGTTCGCCGAACAGGATCGGAAGCAGCACCCGCAGCGCCGCGGTCATATAGCCTCGCCCCGCATAGGGCTGGCCTATCCAATATCCGATGGTGCCTGCCTGCGCTATGCCGCGACGGACATTGGCGAGCGTGACCCCACCCAACATGATGCCGTCGGATTCGCGAAACACAATGAATGGGTAGGACCTGTCGCCGGCGATATCCTCGGCGTAGCGGCGTAACCGCCGCCGAAATCCGGCGCGGGTCAGGTCGTCCGATGGCCACATCGGTTCCCATGGGGTCAGATAGGCGCGGCTGTGCTCACGAAGCTGTCTCCATTGCAAAAAATCGGACATCTCAGGCGCACGCAGCAACAGACCGTGCCCTCGCGGCACAAGTGCTGGCGCGCTGGACGGCAGACGAAACAGAGCCATGACCGTTCCTCGACCCCGAATCCCAGCCTGTGGCTAGTGGAGCAAAATCCGGGCCTTCGACTGCGCCAATCCTTCCGCAAAAGCGACCGCAGTGTCCAGCCCCCTGCCGCTGCCAAGCGCGACGACCGCGGGACGGCTGCGCGCCAGCAGGACGCGCGCCGCGTCGCGCGTTGAGTCGACGCTGACGGCATCGATCCTGGCCATCAATTCGGGAACGCCCTGGGGCCGTCCATAGACGAGCATATGCCGCGCCAATTGTTCGGCGCGGGCGCTGCAACTCTCCAAAGCCATCAGCAGTCCGGCTTTCATCTGCGCTTTCGCGCGCGCGATCTCAGCTTCCGTCAGCGTTTCCACGGCCTCGCTGATAACGTCGACAACGACTTCCATCATTTCCGGCGCGTCGCTCGGATCGGTGCCGGTGTAGAGCCCAAAGAAGCCAGTGTCGGCATAGGGTGCATGGAAGGTGTAGATTGAATAGCACAGACCGCGCTTCTCACGGACTTCCTGAAACAATCGCGAGGACATGCCGCCCCCCAGAACATTGGTGAACACCTGCAACGAGAATAGCGAGGCATCGGTCTGCGACACCCCTTCCAGCGCAAGCGTCAGATGCGCCTGCTCGAGGTCGCGATGCACCACTTTGGAGCCACCGCTGCCGAATTTCGCCGCCGGCGGCTGCGGAGCCGGCGCGGCATCCAAACTTGCAAAGCAACGCTCGACCTCGGCCACGACCGCCTTGTGCTCGATCGCACCCGCCGCCGCTACCACCATGTCCGGCCCGCGATAATGCGTTTTGAGATATCCATGCAGCATGTCGCTGTTGAACCGCTTCAGCGTCTCCGGCGTACCGAGCAGCGAACGCCCGATCGGCTGGTCCGGATAGCAGAGCTCGTTGAGATGCTCGAAAACGACGTCGTCAGGAGTGTCTTGCGCCGCACCCATTTCCTGCTCGATGACGCCTTTCTCGCATTCGAGTTCCTTCGCGTCGAAGCTAGGATTGGACAGGATATCGCTCAGCACGTCGAGCGCGAGCGGAACGTCAGCCTTCATCACACGCGCGTAATAAGCCGTCGTCTCAACACCGGTAGCGGCATTGAGATCGCCACCGACTGCCTCGATCTCCTCGGCGATCTCTCGCGCCGAACGCCTGGTGGTACCTTTAAATGCCATGTGCTCAAGCAAATGCGAGATGCCATGCTCGTTTGGTTTCTCGTCGCGGCTGCCCACCCCGGTCCAAACTCCGAGCGCGGCGGTTTCCAGATGCGGCATGGCATCAGTGATGACCGTGAGGCCGGAAGACAGTTTCGTCATATCGACACTCATCCGGCAACTCCGTGCTTGGCGGCGCGGCTGACGGACAGCGCGAACCGTTCGATTTCTGCCTGATCGTTGTTCACGACCGTGATCCGCTCGGGCCGAGTCATCAAGCCGTCGAGCCAGGCCGGCAATGGAGGCCGCACGCCGCAGGCGGCTTCAACCGCGTCAGGGAACTTCGCGCCATGGGCGGTCGCCAGCACGATATTGGGAACACGCGAGTCGGGCGCGTCACGATCGGCCACTGTCAGCGCAACAGCCGTATGCGGGTCGACCAGATCTCCGGCTTCGCGCCACGCCGCGCGGATCGAGGCGGCGGTCTCTGTTTCGTCGGCGCGTCCGGCATCGAAGTCGGCGCGCATCGCAGCCAGCACCGAATCCGGCAACGCGAAGCGACCGGATTGCTGCAGCGACGCCATCATCGCGCGGACCTGCGCGGCGTCGCGCCCCGTCGCCTCGAACAACAGCCGCTCGAAGTTCGACGACACCTGAATATCCATCGACGGCGAGGTGGTGGCGTGAACTTCGCGCACCTCATAGAGGCCGGTCTTCAGGGTGCGAGGCAAGATATCGTTGATGTTGGCGGCGATATGCAACCAGCGTATCGGCAGACCCATGCGCTTTGCGACGTAGCCGGCAAAGATGTCGCCGAAGTTGCCGGTCGGCACGGTAAAATCGACGGCCCGTGCCGGCGCGCCCAGCGCGACCGCCGAGGTGAAGTAATACACCACCTGCGCAACAATTCGTGCCCAGTTGATCGAGTTGACACCGGAGAGCGACACCTCGTCCCGAAAACGGTGGTTGTTGAACAACCCTTTCACGATCGCCTGGCAGTCGTCGAAGGTGCCTTTGACGGCAAGTGCATGAACATTTGGCGCGGCTGTCGTCGTCATCATGCGCCGCTGCACTTCGGAGATGCGGCCGTCCGGGAACAGTACGATCAGATCAACATTGGCGCTGTTGGCGAATGCGTGGACCGCAGCGCCGCCGGTGTCGCCCGAGGTTGCGACGACGATCGTGGTGCGCTGGCCTCGTTGTGACAGAACATGATCCATCAACCGGGACAGCAATTGCATCGCCACGTCCTTGAACGCGAGCGTCGGACCGTGAAACAGCTCCAGCATGAACTGTTGAGGACCGATCTGATCGAGCGGCACCACCGCCGGGTGCCTGAACATCGCATAAGCCTCGTTGGCCATCCGGCCGAGATCGGCCTCGGTGATGTCTCCGGCCACGAACGGCCGGACTACCTCCACAGCCACCTCCCAATACGGCCGGCCGAAGAAGCCTGCGATAGTGTCCGGCGTTAGCTGCGGCCAGATTTCGGGCACATAAAGACCGCCGTCACGAGCGAGGCCGGCCAGCATCACATCGGAAAAGCCGAGTTTCTGGGTTTCCCCCCGTGTCGAAAGATAATGCGTCAAGCCGGCCTCCAACGGCGGAGTGTGTTGCCAAATATTTGATAGCCCGAGTTATCCATGTCGCCATCGGCGATGGCCGCCGCGTACCATAAAGCGTTTCGGGATGAAGAGGAAATCGAAGGGAGAGAAAAAGCCGCGCCGCCCAATGCAGCTAAACGTTGCGTTGAAGCGTCTCGCGCCTGGGGGTAACAGCGAGGACGAGAGGGATCCAGAGAGCTGCGTGGATCCAGAGGGATGGCTGATACTTGACTTCGACGACGAGGGCGGCAGCGACGACGATGAACCCTGCGATGAGGATGATGAACACGGCGGGACCGTCGCCGGCGTCGATGAAGGCGTAATCCTGCTCGCAAGCGTCGCAGGCGGGTCGCAGGGTCAGGAATCCGGAGAAGAGTTTTCCCTTGCCGCAGCGCGGGCATTTGCAGGCGAGTCCGCGCAGGATGGTCTGGGACAATGTCGGCCGAGCGAGATTGGACATCAGCGTTTCTTCCGAAAGAGAAAAGGGCGGCCCGGCGGCCGCCCTTGTCTTGATGGTGTTGAGCGGGCTGTTCCCGGTCAGTGCGCGGCGTGCGCCATGGCCGCGGCGCCGTTGCCCCAGACATAGATGCAGACGAACAGGAACAGCCACACCACGTCGACGAAATGCCAGTACCAGGCGGCGAATTCGAAGCCGAGGTGCTGGGAGGGCGTGAAGTGTCCCGCATTGGCGCGGAACAGGCAGACGATCAGGAAGATGGTGCCGACCAGCACATGGAAGCCGTGGAAGCCGGTCGCCATGAAGAAGGTGGCGCCGTAGACGTTGCCGGCGAAGCTGAAGGCGGCGTGATGATACTCATAGGCCTGCACGCAGGTGAAGACGGCGCCGAGCGCGATGGTCAGGATCAACCCCCACTTCAGCCCCTTGCGGTCGCCATTGAGCAGGGCATGGTGCGCCCAGGTCACGGTGGTGCCCGAGGTCAGAAGGATCAGGGTGTTGAGCAACGGCAGGTGCCAGGGATCGAAGGTCTGGATGCCCTTGGGGGGCCAGACACCGCCGAACAGCGCGTCGCGCGTCATATGCACGGGATCGCCCGGGAACAGCGCGGAGTTGAAGAAGGCCCAGAACCAGGCGACGAAGAACATCACCTCGGAGCAGATGAACAGGATCATGCCGTAGCGATGGCTGATCTGCACCACGCGGGTGTGATCGCCCTTGTGCTCGGCTTCGCGGATCACATCCGCCCACCAGCTCGCCATGGTGTAGAGCACGCCGATCAGGCCGATGCCGAAAATGATCGGCGCGGCCGCGGTCAGATGATGCATCCACAGGATCGCGCCGACGGCCATGATGAAAGCCGCGGTCGCGCCTACGATCGGCCACGGACTCGGGTCGACCAGGTGGTAATCGTGCTTGACTTGCGCCGTAGCCATTGCGGTCTCTCTCCGTTAGCGGTGCCGGCGGTATTGGGCACCTATTGATCTCAAAACAAAACGCGTCGGTAACAAAACGCGTCGGCCCTCAAAGCTCAGATGCTTCCCCCTGGCCTGTCCGGCTCGTTGGCCGCCACCGGCTTGGGCGCGGCCTTCTTCACCGGAAAGAAGGTATAGGACAGGGTGATGGTATTGACGCCGTCGTTCTCGCTGTCGGCGGCGAAGGCCTGATCGACATAGAAGACGACGGCCATCTCCCGCTTCTCACCGGGCGCCAGGGTTTGCTCGGTGAAACAGAAGCAGTTGATCTTGGTGAAATAGGATCCGACTGTCAGCGGCGTGACGTTATAGGCCGCCTGTCCCATGGTGGTCGCCGCCACCTCGTTGGTGATGGTGTAATGGACGGTGGTGACCTCGCCGACCCGGACCTTTATCTCGGTCTGTTCCGGCTCGAACTTCCAGGGCAGCCCGCCAGAGACGTTGGAGTCGAAGCGCACGGCCACCGTGCGCTCCAGCGGCTTGGACTGGGGGGCCTCCCCTGCCACCCGCGTCGTTCCGTTGAAGCCGGTGACGCGGCAGAACCAGTCGTAGAACGGCACCGACGCATAGGCGGCGCCGACCATCAGGGCGACCACCAGGCCGCAGGCGGCGCCGACCTTCACGTCGCGGCCAACGCGCGGCGTCGCCTTCGGCCGGGCCGAGGCTGCGGTGGCGGGTTGCTGCGGGTGCTGCGACGCGTCCGTCATCTCAAATCACATCGGACGGACGAGAACGCCCGGCCCCTTGATGAAGGTGACCGCGAAAAACAGCAGGACCATGAGCCCCAGCGCCCAGGCGATCGCGATCGACCGCTCGCGCCGGCGCTTCTTCTGGGCCTCGGTGAGAACGATCCCGTCTCCGTCCGGCTTGTTGTTGCTGTCCATCGGTCCATGCGCCCTCTACCAGATCAACGGCGCGATGGCCTTCGCAACCACATCGAGCAGCAGAACGGCAAACAGCGCGAACAGATAGAGGATCGAAAAGGCGAACAACCGCCGCGTGGCGCGTAGCGCCGTGCTGCCGGTGCGATGGCGATAGACATTGATCGCGAACACCAGCATGCCGGCGCCGAGGATCAGCGAAGTGACACCATAAATCCAATCGAAGTAGCCGAGCGGCCAGGGCGCGGCGGCGACCGCCACCAGCACGATGGTATAGAGCAGGATCTGCAGCCGGGTCGCATCGGGACCGGCAACCACCGGCAACATCGGCACGCCGGCGCGGGTGTAGTCGTCGTTGCGGAACAGCGCCAGCGCCCAGAAATGCGGCGGCGTCCAGAAGAAGATGATCAGGAACAGAAGCAGCGGCTCCACCGACAGCGACCCCGTCGCAGCCGCCCACGCCACCACCGGCGGCAGCGCACCGGCGGCGCCGCCAATCACGATGTTCTGCGCGGTCCGCCGCTTCAGTCCCATCGTGTAGATCACAACATAAAAGAAGATCGTGAAGGCGAGCAGACCCCCGGCATACCAGTTGACCAGGGCGCCGAGCGTCATCACCGAGAAGAACGACAGCGTGAGGCCAAACCCCATCGCCTCGCCGCGGGTGATGCGGCCGCGCGGGATCGGCCGGTTGGCCGTGCGCGACATCAGCACGTCGATATCGCCTTCCAGCGCCATGTTCAGCGCGCCGGAGGCACCGGCTCCGACCGCGATGCAGAGGATCGAGATGAAGCCCAGGACCGGGTGAACATGGCCCGGCGCGATCATCAGCCCGACCAGCGCAGTGAAGATCACGAGCGACATCACCCGTGGCTTCAGCAGCGCGAAGTAATCGGCAACACTCGCCTCCGAGATCCGGGGCGGCAGTTCAACGGCTTTTTGATCAACAACCGACACGATACAACCCGCTTGTTGGGTGCGCGGCGCGTCGAGCGCGCCGCGCACAGTCACATTACTGCACCTTCGGCAGGGTGGAGAACTGGTGGAACGGCGGCGGTGACGACAGCGTCCATTCCAGCGTGGTTGCACCTTCGCCCCACGGATTGTCCGCCGCCTGCTCCTTGCGCGCGAAGGCGTCGATCAGACCGTAGATGAAGACCACAGCGCCGAACCCCGCGATAAAGGCGCCGTAGGACGAGATCTCGTTCCAGCCCGCGAACGCATCCGGATAGTCGACCGAGCGCCGCATCATGCCCTGCAGTCCGAGGAAGTGCTGCGGGAAGAACAGGACGTTGGCGCCGATGAACATCAGCCAGAAGTGCAGCTTGGCGATGGTCTCGTTGTACATGTAGCCGGAGATCTTCGGGAACCAGTAGTACCAGCCCGCGAAGATCGAGAACACCGCGGCAATGCCCATCACGTAGTGGAAGTGCGCGATGACGTAGTAGGTCTCCTGCATCACCCGGTCGACGCCCGCATTGGCCAGCACCACGCCGGTCACGCCGCCAACCGTGAACAGGAAGATGAAGCCGATCGCAAACAGCATCGGCGCCTTGAACTCGATCGAGCCGCCCCACATGGTGGCGATCCACGAGAATATCTTCACGCCGGTCGGCACCGCGATCACCATCGTGGCGGCGACGAAATAAGCCTGCGCCGTCGACACCATGCCGACCGTGTACATGTGGTGCGCCCACACGACGAAGCCGATGCCGCCGATCGCGACCATCGCATAGGCCATGCCGAGATAGCCGAAGATCGGCTTCTTCGAGAACGTCGAGATCACATGGCTGATCATGCCGAAGCCCGGCAGAATCAGGATGTACACTTCGGGATGACCGAAGAACCAGAACAGATGCTGGAACAGCACCGGATCGCCGCCGCCGTCGGCAGCGAAGAACGTGGTGCCGAAGTTACGGTCGGTCAAAAGCATCGTGATCGCACCCGCCAGAACCGGCAGCGACAGCAAGAGCAGCCACACCGTCACCAGGATCGACCAGACGAACAGCGGCATCTTGTGCAAGGTCATGCCAGGCGCGCGCATGTTGAAGATCGTGGTGATGAAGTTGATCGCGCCCAAAATCGAGGAGGCGCCGGCCAGATGCACCGCGAGGATCACAAAATCCACCGACGGTCCGGGATGACCGCTCGTCGACAGCGGCGCATACAGCGTCCAGCCCGTGCCCGCGCCCGCCGCGCCCGGCTCACCCTCCACGAACGTGGAGGTCAGCAACAGCGCAAACGCCGCTGGCAGCAGCCAGAACGAGATGTTGTTCATGCGCGGAAACGCCATGTCGGGCGCCCCGATCATCAGCGGCACGAACCAGTTGCCGAAGCCGCCGATCATCGCAGGCATCACCATGAAGAAGATCATGATCAGGCCGTGCGAGGTCACAAAGACGTTGTAGGTATGCGCAGGATCAAAAACCTGCACGCCGGGATACATCAGTTCCGCCCGGATGCCCATCGACATCAGGCCGCCGATGATCCCCGCGACGATGGCGAACACCAGGTACATAGTCCCGATGTCCTTGTGATTGGTCGAATACGCAAAGCGCCGCCACCCTGTCGGGTGGTGCGCATGGTCGCCATGATCGTCATGGCCGTGGTCGTGAGCATGTGCTGCGGTTGTTGCCATTGTCTAATCCTGTCTTTCGTCCCTTGAAGTCCTTCGAACGAACCTTAGCGATATCCCTTGGGCGACGTCCCTTTAGCGGTTGTCGCCCCGTCGAAATCGCCCTACGCGACGCCTAGCGCATCACGTCGGCAGCTGACGCCACCGCGTTCGCCGGGTTCGAGGCAAACTTCTTCTTCGCGGTTTCAATCCAGGCCGCAAAATCCTGCTCGCTCACCACACGAACCGCAATCGGCATGAAGGCGTGATCCCGCCCGCACAGCTCCGAGCACTGGCCGTAGAACACGCCCGTCTTGGTGGCCTTGAACCAGGTCTCGTTGAGACGGCCCGGGATCGCGTCCACCTTGATGCCGAACGCCGGAACGCCAAACGAATGAATGACATCGGCCCCGGTCACCTGAACCCGGACGATCTTGTTCACAGGAACAACCAGCTCGTTGTCCACCGCAAGCATCCGTGGCTGCTTCTCATGCGCCATCAGCGAGTCAAACTCGAACTTGCCGTTGTCCGGATACGCGTAGCTCCAGTACCACTGCTTGCCGACCGCCTTCACCGTCAGGTCAGCCTTCGGAAGGTCAAGCTGCTCAAACAAAAGCCGGAACGACGGCACCGCAATGCCAACCAGGATCAAAACCGGAATGATCGTCCACGCAACCTCGATCATCGTGTTGTGGGTCGTCTTCGACGGAACCGGATTGGACCGCGCGTTGAAACGCAACATCGCCACAACCAGCAGGCCCGTCACAAACAGCGTGATCAGCGTGATCACAACCAGAAGCCCGCTATGCATCCGCGCAACGCTCTCCATGACAGGCGTCACACCCGTCTGAAGTCCATACGCCCAGGGATGCGGTTGACCCAGCTCCTCCGCCGAAACCGCACCACTGGCGGCAAGCGCCGCTCCTCCAAACGCTAATCCCAGAAACCGGCGGCCAAACCGGCGGCCATAATGGCCCATCGACATCTTCATGCCGCTCGCGCTCCTTGTCATAAATAAACCCTAAACAAACCCCCTAAGCAGTTCCCGCCGAGGGCGAGCCTGCCGCTCCTCTGACGCTTCCGCAAACAGCCTGCGCGCCGTTAGCTAGAATGCGTCCAAAGCCGCCCCTCTCAAACCATAATTTGTCGCGCCTCGCAAGGACCAAGGACAGCGAGTTGAGCGATGCTTAAAACGGCCGTGCGGCGCGTGGGCTATAAACGCATCGGGCCGACGAAGCGGAGCGAAACACAGGATTCACGGCAGGACGCCGCTTGACAGGCGGATTGTCCGATGTAGGCACAGGCACGGCCGCTTCGCAAATTCGGCCGTGGTTCGGGCTAATCCGGGCCGGGACCGCCTTCAAGGCGCCGTCATTGACCGTCAGGCGGCGAGGCATGGTCGAAAGCAGGGGATCGACCCGGATGGAGCCTTCTAAACAACATATGAGATATGCATTCCCGCGCATGATAGCTTGGCGGCAGCCGCTCCGCGCTTTGGCGGGCTTCGCCGCCGCACTTCTCGTGGTCGGCTTTACCAGTGCGGCCGAGGCCCAGGGAGCCGTCAAATCTGTTCATGGCGATTGGCAGATCCGCTGCGATACTCCTCCCGGAGCGAAGGCCGAGCAATGTGCCTTGATCCAGAGCGTGGTGGCGGAGGATCGCTCCAATGCCGGTCTTACCGTGATTGTGCTCAAGACCGCCGACCAAAAAAGCCGGCTGATGCGCGTGGTGGCGCCGCTCGGCGTGTTGCTGCCCTCCGGCCTCGGGCTGAAGCTCGACAACGCCGACGTTGGCCGCGCCGGTTTCGTGCGCTGCCTCCCAAACGGCTGCGTCGCCGAGGTCGTTCTGGACGACAAGCTGCTTGGGCAATTGCGCAGCGCAAAGACGGCGACATTCATCATCTTCGAAACACCCGAGGAAGGCATTGGCTTTCCGCTCAGCCTGAACGGGCTCGGCGAAGGTTACGACAAGCTGCCCTAGAGCCCGAATCTGAAGTTCGCCTCAGCGAGTAGCGCGACGCCACTCGAGAAGTTCGGCAGAAAAAGCCTCCCATCTGGCGGCGATCATACCTATCTTGAACTTCTGTCCGCCTGAACCACACGGAACGGGCACGTTGCACCCCGGAGTTCGCATGACCAGCCCCACTAGCACATCTCTGCTCGAACGCGCGGATCTCGACCGCGATTCCGTACGCAACGAAGTTGCGCGGGGCCTCAAAGGTGCGGACGATGGCGAACTGTTTCTCGAATATAACCAGAGCGAAGCTCTGATGTTCGACAACGGGCGGCTCAAGCAGGCGACCTATGATACCTCGCAAGGCTTCGGCCTTCGCGCGGTCAAGGACGACGCCGTCGGCTACGCCCATTCGTCCGACGTTTCGCTGCCCGCTCTGATCCGCGCTGCCGATGCCGTCGGCGCCGTGCGCGGCGGCTATCAGGGCACTTTCGCGGCCGCTCCCTCCCATACTAACGTACAGCTTTACGGCGATGACAATCCGCTCGATGGCCTCGGCTTCGAGACCAAGGTCAAGCTGCTTGCCGAAATCGACGCCTATGTCCGCGATAAGGATCCGCGGGTGCGTCAGGTGTCCGTCAGCCTCGGCGCGACATGGCAGGTCGTTGAAATCATGCGGCCGGACGGCGAAAGCTATCGCGATGTCCGTCCGCTGGTGCGAGTGAACATCTCCGTCGTCGCCGGACAGGGCGACCGGCAGGAAACCGGCAGCCAGGGCTATGGCGGCCGCGAAGGCTATGCCCGCTTCATCGAGACCAAGGCATGGCGGTCAGCTGCGGAGGGCGCGATCCGTCAGGCGCTGATCAATTTGGAATCGATCCCTGCGCCCGCCGGCGAGATGGACGTGGTACTCGGCCCGGGCTGGCCCGGCGTGATGCTGCACGAAGCGGTGGGACACGGCCTCGAAGGCGACTTCAACCGCAAGAAGACGTCCGCTTTCGCGGGGCTGATGGGTCAGCAGGTCGCGGCCAAAGGCGTCACCGTGGTCGACGACGGCACCATTTCGGCCCGACGCGGCTCCCTTTCCATCGATGACGAGGGCACGCCGACCAACCGCACCGTGCTGATCGAGGACGGCATCCTGGTCGGTTACATGCAGGATCGTCAGAACGCGCGGCTGATGGGAATGAAGCCGACCGGCAATGGCCGTCGTCAGGACTATGCTCACGTACCGATGCCGCGGATGACCAACACCTATATGCCGGCGGGTGATCGCGATCCGGCGGAAATCCTCGCGTCGGTGAAGAACGGCATCTATGCGGTCAATTTCGGCGGCGGCCAAGTCGACATCACCTCGGGCAAATACGTGTTCCAATGCACCGAGGCCTACCAGATCGAGAACGGCAAGATCGGCGCTCCGCTGAAAGGCGCCATGCTGATCGGCAACGGGCCAACCGATTTGCACCGCATCACCATGGTCGGCAATGATGTCGCGCTGGACGACGGCATCGGCACCTGCGGCAAGAACGGTCAGGGCGTACCCGTTGGCGTCGGTCAGCCGACCTTGCGAATGGAGCGAATAACGGTCGGAGGAACGGGCGGATAACGCGGATACGTCCGCATCCGCCGCGACGCCCATGGCGCCAATCAGCCAGAGCATTTTCGTTTCTGATTGAATCAGAGGCGAAGCTCCAGATTGTTGTTTTGACGCGCTTTCTTCACGCGAACTGGAATCCACTTCGCTCGAATAAGCGATAGCCGCCTGCGAACATGAGCAAACGGCGACGCTCATCTGCATCACAAGGATTGCCGTCGGCCATCCGACAACTGGCGGCTCGCGGTCGTAAATCGTTGTTCCCGGCGACGAACACGGGCGTGTGAACCATATTTCCGATATTCGCTTGAACCCGAACCCATCATCAGGAACCTAATCGTACGGATCGCGTTTTTGTTTCTGAGTGTGCGTTGGTGGGTATGATGCCGATCTTCCGTTATTTTGTGGTGATGGGTTGCTGCCTTGCAGGCCTGCTTTTTGTCGCTGGCTTGCTGTGGCCCAGTGCTCGCGTGGAGATTGCTGATAACCTCCCACCGGTGATAAACGCGGGAGCGTCAACGGCAGAATCCGGATCTGCGAGCCAGGCATCGGCCGCAGGGCAGGCGGTTCTCAATACAATAGATAATTGGCGCCGGTCGGAGAAACGTTTCGAGCGGGCGAAGCAACATCCCCATCCTGTCATCTATCCGAACGTCGCCACGCTAGCGCCAACCCCCGATCGTCTGCAGTGGGAGCGCCACCTCCGTTATCTGCCGGCGGACCACGTCTACGAAGCGCGGGCGGAAATGCCGAAGGAGAAGGAAGCGACCGCGGAACGGTCCAAGGTCGCCGCGAAGCCAGCAACGCGTAAGCATATTGCCCATGCCCGCCCGGCAAGGATAGCGCAAGAGGGCGAGCGCCCACGCTATGCCCGCAACGCCGCGTGGAATCCGTTCGGTCTGTTCGACTGATGCCGGGGGCCGGCGGCCTCGCGAGCCCGCCGTTATAGCAATAGCCACCGGAAGGCGCGGCGCAATTCGTCCGTGCCATTGCGATCGTACCATCGGCCATGGGCCAGAATAATCCGCTCCGGATTCCAGCCGATCATGGTTTCAACGATAAACCTCAACCGCGCCTTGTCGCGATAGGATGCGCGCATGTCGCGCGGCATCGATCCGTTCGGGTCCTGCGCGCAGCCGAGCCGCGTCAGCCAGCGCATGAAAACTGAGTGCAGCTTGTGAGGCTCGAAATTCTCGATCAGATCGGTCACCACCAGCGTCCGGCTCCGGCGATGAAAGAAAACGACTTCCGTCATGTAGCTGCCTCGACCGGAAGCGTCGCCAAGCTGCTGTCCCAGGGGTAACCCCGATCCCGGTCAAGCGCTTGGCAATCGAAATCGATACGGCTGCCTGCCTGCTCGCGGATGCGCGGCGCGAGATAGACCTCGGTATCAGTAAAGGCGTTGTGCCAGTCCGGAATCCACCAGTAGTGGATCCGGTTGGGTCCGATGACGCGCGGCCGGCCGAGGCCTTCGACACTCCGCTTGAGTTCGGGCGTCAGCCGCGTCGGCGAATGGACAAGCAAATCGGCCCCGATGCGGATGACCGTCATGCGGGTCGAGAACGACATCTTCAGCAAAGGCGGGCCGAAGAGGATCGTCGGACCATCGACGATCCAGACGTCGTCGGTGACGCGCTTAAGCGTGTCGAGCCGCGGATAGGTCGCGGGCGTATCTCGTTCCATGGCACGACCGTCCAGCGCATCCCAAAACTGACCGATCTTCGGACAAGATCACGCTCACCCAACGGACAAGAACAAAGTTTGATCCAGTGAACGACGGCTTCGTGAAGCCGGAATTGAAGTCCATTCTCTCCCGCGCGGTTGTCAACCGACCGACCGCTCACGATAATTCAGAGCATGATCCCGAGAAGTAGAAACCGGTTTTCGGACAAGATCATGCTCAGTCAAAAAATCAAAAGAGTTTGATTTCAACGCAGCTGAATCGACCTTTAGGGTTCAATCGTTATTGCCTGATGGAGACATCATGAGCTGGCTTCCTTCCAACGATCCCACCCTCGGCGATCCCAAATCCTGCGATGCGCTCGAACTTGTCATCGTGCCGCGCACCCGAGATCTCGGCGACGAATTCGCCGTGCGCCGGGCGCTGCCTCATGGCAGGCGGCAGATGGTCGGCCCGTTCATCTTCTTCGATCATTTCGGTCCGGTGCAGTTCGTCTCCGGCAAGGGCATGGACGTGCGGCCGCATCCCCATATCGGACTGGCCACAGTCACCTATCTGTTCGACGGCAGCATCATGCACCGCGACAGCGAAGGTAACATCCAGGAAATCCAGCCGGGCGCCATGAACCTGATGACCGCGGGACGCGGCATCGCACATTCCGAACGCACGCCCGACGCGCAGCGTGCCAGCGGGCAGATGATGCTCGGCCTGCAAAGCTGGATCGCGCTGCCGAACGACAAGGAGGAGATCGCGCCGTCCTTCCAGCACTACGGCGCTGCCAGCCTGCCAACGGTGCAGGACAAGGGATTCCGCGCCCGCATCATCGCCGGCTGTTCGTTTGGCGCAACCTCACCGGTCGAGATGGTGTCACCGTGGTTCTACGTCGAGGTCGCTCTCGAGGCCGGCATGAGCGTGCCGCTCGACGCGGACCACGAAGAGCGCGCTATCTATATCGTTGACGGCGAGATCGAGATCGCGGGCGACCGATACGAAGCGCCGCAGCTGCTGATTTTTCGTCCCGGCGACCGCATCACGGTACGCTCGACAAAGCCGGCGCGTATGATGTTCCTCGGCGGCGACGCGCTAGAAGGACCGCGTCACATATGGTGGAATTTTGTCTCCTCGAGCAAGGAGCGTATCGAACAGGCAAAGCAGGACTGGAAAACCGGCCGCTTCGCACCCGTGCCGAACGAGCACGAGTTCATTCCGCTGCCGGAAAACTGATCTTTATTTTGACGCGTTTTCGTTACGCGAACCGGTATCCACTTCGCTTGAAAACGCTATGGCCTACACCGGCAAGCCGTTCGCTTGTGCCAGTTCCTTGAGCGACACCTGCGGCCGTGCGCCGATGTGCTGAATGACCTCTGCCGCGGCGAGCGCGCCGAGCCGCCCCGCGTCTTCGTGGCTCGCGCCGCGCACCAGCCCAAACAGGAAACCGGCGGCGAACAGATCGCCAGCTCCTGTGGTGTCGACCAGCGTGTCGATGGAGCACGCCGGGACCGCCGTTGTTTCATCCTTCGTCACGACGACGCAGCCCTTCTCGCTGCGGGTGACAATGCCGAGCGCAATGTCCTCGCGCAATTGCGCCAGCGCCGTTTCGAAGTCGGAGGTCTGGTAGAGCGAATGCAGTTCGGTCTCGTTGGCGAAGATCAGATCGACGGCGCCGCTTCGCATCAGTTGCAGAAATTCGTCCCGGTAGCGATCGACGCAAAACGCATCCGATAAGGTCAGCGCAACTCGTCGCTTGGCGTCATGCGCGATCTGCGATGCCTTGAGAAACGCCTCCTTGGCGGCTTTGGGGTCCCACAGATAGCCCTCGAGATAGAGGATCGACGCGGCGGCGACGGTGTCCGGATCGATGTCCGCCGGCGACAGATCCTGAGCCGCGCCAAGATATGTATTCATGGTGCGCTCGCCGTCCGGCGTCACCAGTATGTAGGAACAGCCGGTGGCGGAGCCGTCGGATGCTGGCGGCGTATCGAAGGCCACCTTGGCGGCGCGAATATCATGGGTATAGAGACGGCCGATTTGATCGTCCTTCACCTTGCCGACATAGGCGGTGCGAGCCCCGAACCCCGCAAGACCGACGATGGTATTTGCGGCCGAGCCGCCCGACATCTCGGTCGCGGGTCCCATGTCGGCATAGATCGAGGCCGCGCGCGCCTCGTCGATCAACGCCATGCCGCCCTTGGTCATGCCGTGGGCGGCGAGAAAGCCCTCATCGGTCCGCACCAGAACGTCGAAAATCGCATTGCCGATCGCAAGCACGTCGTATTTCGCTGCAGTCATTAAGAATATCCTGTCGCGGCAATTGCGGGAAAGCGAGAAATCCGGTCAAACTCCTGACCTGTGAAGGTGCCGCGTATCACGGCACCTTCATGCCATCAAGCACGGTACGGCCAACCTCGCCATGATCCGCTCCGTCCTCACAGTCTCCTCAGGCACCCTGGCCTCGCGGCTGCTTGGTTTCGCGCGCGATGCGCTGACCGCGGCGCTGCTCGGCGCGGGCCCGGTCGCCGACGCTTTTCTGATGGCGTTTCAGCTCATCAACGTGATCCGCCGGATGCTCGGTGAAGGTGCCCTGAATGCGGCGCTGGTGCCGGCGTGGATGCGCCTGCGCGACGGCAGCGGCCTTGCCGCCGCATCGGCCTTCGCCGGCAACGTGCTCGCAACCGTGAGCGCGATGCTGATTGCGCTAGCCGTGGTCGCCGGCGTGGCGATGCCGCTTCTCATGTGGGTGCTCGCGCCAGGTTTTGTCGGCAGCGAGAGCTTGCAACTCGTCGTCACCGACGCACGGCTGATGCTGCCCTATCTCGCTTTCGCAGGTCCCGCGACCGTCATTATGAGCCTGCTGAACGCCCGGCATCGCTTCGCGATCACCGCGTTCTCGCCGCTGCTGTTCAATGTCGCCCTGATCCTCGTCGCGGTGCTGCTGCTGTCGTTGCATCAGGACTCACATTTTGCCGCAGTGGTGATGGCGGCAACCGTCGGCGCCGCGGGATTGCTGCAACTCGCGGTGCTTGCGCTCCTGACCCGCCGCGACGATCTCGCAAGTCCCTTACGAATATCGCTCGATCCCGGAATGCGGGATTTTGCCCGTAAGGCCGTCCCCGGCATGATCGCGAATTCAGGGCCGCAACTGCTGATCTTAGCCGGCGCAATCGTCGCGTCGACATCGCCGTCGGCCGTGTCGTGGCTTTACTTCGCAAACCGCCTGATCGAGTTGCCGCTGGGAATGATTGGCGTCGCCATCGGCACCGTGCTGGTGCCCGAAATGACCCAAGCCCTCAACAAGGGCGACAGAGCGGCGATGGTCAATGCCAAGTCACGCGGGATCGAACTGGCGGGAGCTCTCGCCTTGCCCGCGGCGGTCGGCTTGATCGTCCTCAGCGAGCCGATCGTGCGGGTGCTGTTCGAGCACGGCGCGTTTACTGCGGCCGACACGAGCGCAACGGCGCTCGCGTTGGGCTGTCTTGGCTTCGGCCTGCCCGCCTATGTCCTGATCAAGGCGCTGTCTCCGGCGTTCTTCGCACGCGGCAATACAATGACGCCGCTTATGGCCACACTGAAGGGCGTGGCGGTCGCGATGGTACTCGCGTTCGTATTCGGACGGCTGTTCGGGGTCGCGGGAATAGCTGTCGCCGTCGCGCTCGGTGCATGGAGCAACGCGGTGAGCCTCGTCCGCAGCATTGCTGTAACCTTTGGATTTTCCATCGATGCCGAAGCGCGCCGGCGTCTGCCGCGCATTGGGCTGGCGGCGCTCGTGATGGGCGGCGTTTTGTGGTTCGCCGTTCGGCTGCTATACCCAATGTCCAGCGTGCACGGGTTGCTCCAGGCCGCCACGCTGGTCGTCCTGATCGCCGCAGGCGTCGTGATCTACGGCCTGCTGCTGTTGACGTTCAGGGTCATCGATCGGAACGACATACAAGCCGCGCTGATGCGATCGCGATCCGGCGACTTGCGCGCTTAAATTCCGCGTGGCAATGGACGGCGCGCCGGACCGAAGGCATGAGCCCCGCGTTTCGCCGCATGTTTCCGAATCGCGCGCGGGCAAGCAGGAACCAAACGATGACGACACGGGTTTTTTCAGGCGTTCAGCCGACCGGCAATCTGCATCTCGGCAATTACCTCGGCGCCATCGTTAATTTCGTAAAATTGCAGGCTGACCACGAGTGTCTCTATTGCGTGGTCGATCTTCATGCCATCACCGTGCCCGTCGCCGTCTGGGGCGGGCCCAATGAGCTCCGCCGCGCCACCCGCGAAGTGACGGCAGCCTTTATCGCCAGCGGGATCGATCCGAAGCAGCACATCATCTTCAACCAAAGTCAGGTGGCCGGGCACGCCGAGTTGACGTGGGTGCTCAACTGCGTGGCGCGGCTCGGCTGGCTCAACCGCATGACCCAGTTCAAGGAAAAGGCCGGCAAGGATCGCGAGAACGCGTCGGTCGGGCTTTACGATTACCCGGTTCTGATGGCGTCGGATATCCTGGTCTATCGCGCGACGCACGTTCCGGTCGGCGAGGATCAGAAACAGCACCTCGAACTCAGCCGCGACATCGCACAGAAATTCAACAACGACTTTTCGGAATCGATCGCCGCCAATGGTCATGGCGACACATTTTTTCCGCTGCCGGAGCCCGTGATCACGGGACCTGCGACGCGCGTGATGAGCCTGCGCGACGGCACCAAGAAAATGTCCAAGTCGGATCCGTCTGATTATTCGCGCATCAATCTGACTGACGACGCCGATGCCATCGCGCAAAAGATCCGCAAGGCGAAGACCGATCCCGAACCGCTGCCGTCGGAGGAAAAGGGGCTGGAAAACCGCCCCGAGGCCGACAACCTGGTCGGCATCTATGCGGCGCTCTCAGGGAAGCCCAAATCCGCGCTGCTCGCAGAGTTCGGTGGCGCGCAGTTCTCGGGCTTCAAATCCAACCTCGTCGATCTCGCGGTCGCAAAGCTATCGCCGATCGCTCGCGAGATGAAACGGCTCACCGACGATCCGGCCCATGTCGACCAGATTCTGATCGAGGGCGCCGAGCGTGCCAGCGTGATCGCATCGGAGACCATGGACGCGGTGAAGGACATCGTCGGTTTCATCCGCGGGCGCTAAAGCCTTTCCGTTTGCGAACCGATATCCACTTCACTCGAAAACGCTATAGTATGTCGCGGTCCGGAACCTGCTTGTCGAGGCAGCCGGTGCCGTGGCAGCATAGCGACGGGTTGCTGATTCAGCATCGGGACATGCATGAGCGCACAACGTCGAAGCTACGAGAGCGGTCACAAGCCAAAATATCTGGTCGTGGTCGATGACAGCGCTGAATGGGATCGCGCCGTTTATTACGCCAGCCGCCGCGCCATCCGCGTCGGCGGAGGCATCGTGATGTTGCGGGTGGTGGAGCCGGAAGACCGCAATCAGGAATGGCTCGGTGTCGCCGAAGTGATGCGGGCTGAGGCCTACGAAGGTGCGGATGCGGCGCTCGAGCGCGCCTCCGGCCGAGCCAACGGGATCGCCGCGATTACGCCCGAACGAATCATTCGCGAAGGCGATCCGCTTGAACAAATTCTGGATGTCATCGAGAAGGACGTGGATATTTCGATGCTGGTGCTCGCCGCCGCCGACGGTCCCGAAGGTCCCGGCCCGATCATCACGACGCTGGCCAAGACCGCTGGGAACTTTCCGATTCCAGTGACGATCGTGCCCGGCACCCTGACTGACGACGCGATCGACGCGCTGTCCTGAGCATGATACCGAAAATTGGGAACCGGTTTTCGGACAAGATCATGCTTAATCAAAGAAGGGTGATTCCACGAAGTCGGATCAGGCTCCAAGCTATTTCCGTCCCATTCGGCCGCGGAACGGCTGCCCCGCTGGCGCCCTTGATCGTGCCTTCGTGATCGCTATCTGCTAGAGAACCCACGCGCCGGCCTTGAACCGGCGGCGACGGAGAGATCGATGTTCATTCAGACCGAAGTCACCCCCAATCCCGCCACCTTGAAGTTCCTCCCGGGCCGCACCGTGCTTGGCAAAGGAACAATGGAATTCACCGACCCCAGCACGGCCGGCCGCTCAATGCTCGCCGTGAAGCTGTTTGCCGTGCACGGCGTCACCGGCGTTTTTTATGGCTCGGATTTTATCACGGTAACGAAGGACGACAGCGACTGGCAACATCTCAAGCCGGCCATCCTCGGCGTCATCATGGAACACTACATGTCGGGCGCGCCGCTGCTGACGGACGGCGAGGGCGAGACGAACACAGACAACGACGTTGAATTTTTCGATGAAGCAGACGCCGAGACTGTAACCTTGATCAAGGATCTGATCGAGACGCGGGTGCGGCCGGGAGTCGCCGATGACGGCGGCGACATCACCTTCCGCGGCTTCAAGGATGGCGTCGTCTACGTGAACATGAAGGGTTCATGCTCGGGATGCCCGTCATCGACCGTGACCTTGCGAAATGGCATCCAGAACCTTCTGAAACATTTCGTGCCCGAGGTCGTCGAAGTGCGGCCGGTATAGAAGAGCGCGTCTTTTCGCAGGGGGCTTTGGCCTTTCCGCTTTCTGATGGATTCAGAAGCGGGCTCTCTGATTTTGTTGAACGCGTTCTTCACGCGATCCCGGTACCGTCTCGCTCGAAACGCTATAGTTCAGAGTTTGGCAACGACAACCAGCCGCTTGATTTTGCCGCTCTTATAGGCGTTTAGAAACGCGTGGTAGTTCTTGAACGACACGCAGCCGTTGGAGGCGCCGCTCGGCCCGAGCATGTAGGTGTGTGCCAGCAGCCCGGTGCGCCCGTATATTTTGTCCTCGCCGCCGATCGGTTTCAGCCTGATCGCCTCCACGCCGTGGAAAGGGCGTTCACGCAACGACAGATCGTAGGTGTGTGGCGGCGTCACGCCGCGCATTCTCCTGTCGGCAGAACGCGGATCGTCCATCATGTTGCCAAGCCCGGAATGCGCCTCAAGTGTATTGCCGTCCGGGAGGTAGACCTTACGCGCGGAAATATCATAGACGGCGGTGAATTGATTGTATTGCGGGATGCGGCCGAGCGTCAGGCTCTCACCGTCGCTGGTCACCCCGCCGTCGGGCGCCGCGAACGCCAGTTGCAGGCCGGCCGCGGGCCTGCCGAACAGTCTCTCGAAGATCGACGGTTTCTTCGGCTCCGGCTCGGCGGCGGCGGGGGCTTCCGCGACCTCGCGGGAAGGGCTGGCAGCCTGTAGCTGACGCAGTTCGGACGGACGCGGGGCCGGCATCGGAACAATCGCGGCGACTTGGGGTGCCGGTGGAAGCGGTAGGGTCTCAGGTGCGGTCTCGACCGGAATTGAGGCTACGGTCTGCGGGGCATCCTGAGCCGGCTCAAAGGTGCCGGGCGGCGGCCCGAGGAAGCGCGGACCATAGAGCCATGCCGTGCGGGCCCGCGCTTCAGGATCTTGAGCACGGGCCTTGGCCACGGGCGTTCCGGCGGTCGCCCTCACAACACGCGGCGCAGGTATTTCCCCTAATGCCTCGTAGGCCGCCGCGATGCGACGAACCGGTTCCACCGAAAGCCTGGATGCAAGCGGCGGTAACGATGCGGTAACCAACTCCGTGGGTCCGCCGGACACATGGGTGTAGAGTGTCCAGGCGCAGGCCAGCCCGATGCAGGCGAGCGCGGCGGCGCCCAGAATATTTTGCGGAACCGCCTTGCGGGGCGAGTCGGCGGAATAGGCCGCCACATCATAGTAACGTCTGCCCGTAACGTATGTCATTCGCCCCACGTCCAGAGACACTCTACTTTCGATCCCTGCAGGCAGTGCTCGATAGTCTGCACGCCGCCGGCATGTCCGGATCAAGACTGCGCATGGCTTATTCGGTAACCCCAAGTTCCAGCGAAGCTGTTCGCAAACTCGCTGAGCGCCATTAAGGCGACTTTTAGTTAAATGCGGATTAAATATGAGCCGGACCCCGAGACCACGGTAAACAGCCTGATCGCGGCAATCTGGTGTCTAAAACTCGGGTTCCTTCGTCCAAACCGCAGGTAAATCCTGGGCAGGGGTGCTAATCTGGCCCCATGCTCGTCCTTGCGATCGATACCGCACTCGATGCCTGCGCCGCTGGCGTCCTGGACACCAACGCCGGCCGCCTGATCGCTCAGGAAACGCTACCGATGAGGCGCGGCCACGCAGAAACTCTGATGCCGCTGATCGCCCGGGTCATCGAATCCGCCGGGATCGCCGTTGCGGCGCTGGACCGCATCGTCGCGACCACCGGTCCCGGCAGCTTCACCGGCCTGCGGGTGGGGCTGTCGGCCGCGCGCGGCATCGCGCTTGCCGCCGACAAACCGGTGGTGGGCGTGACCACCCTGGCAGCCTTTGCCGCGCCGGTTATCGGCGAGAACCGCAAGTCGCCGGTGATCTCCGCGATCGATGCCCGGCATGATCAGGTTTATTTTCAAACGATGAGTGGTGACGGCGCCACGCTGGTCCACCCGCGTGTCGCGCCGATCGAGGAGGCGCTCGCTGCGTCGCGCTTCGGCGCGCCGCATCTGGTCGGGAATGCCGCAAAACTTCTCGCCGACCGCTGGCCGACCCACCTAGCGCCCCCGGTCGCGGTGGATCCGCAGCCCGCACCTGATATCGCCTGGGTGGGATGGCTCGGCGCAGCAGTCAGTCCGAACGCCGCCCCGCCCCGCCCATATTACCTGCGTGCGCCCGACGCTAAGCCGGCCGGCAATTTCTTGCTTAAAACACAGACGCTGGCCGCATCATGATGAATTGGTTCCCAGGCAAAGAGCGCGCCGCTCCCATTGTCGAGCCCGCGAGCCCAAACGACACGGCGCGCCTTGCGGCGATTCACGGCGCATCGTTTCACCGCGGTTGGGGCGAAAGCGAATTCGAGGCCATGCTCGCCGAGCGCAACACGCTGGTTCAGCGTCTGCGGTTGCGATCGAACGTGATCGGGTTTGCCGTGTCACGCATCGCTGCGGACGAGGCTGAAATCCTGTCGATCGCAATCGACGCCGGCTATCGCGGCCAGGGATTCTCGCCCGGTCTGCTGTTCACGCACCTTGGCCACCTCGCCGGACGCGGCGTGCGGACCGTATTTCTCGAAGTCGAGGAAAATAATCAGCCGGCGCGGCGTCTCTATGAACGCGCGGGCTTTGCCGTTGCCGGACGCCGCGAACGTTATTATCGCGAAGCGGGTGGTCAGGAACTGAACGCATTGGTATTGCGCCGTAACTTGTCGTAATATCCAAGCGGTGGCAAAAGGAACTAGGAACCATCGGCAACGGTGCATCGGTTTTTTGTCCGGTCGCACTCCCTTCCATCGTTCGCGCGCATTATCTACGTTTCTATGAGCGGATCATGCGCCATCGGAACCGGACACTTTGATGACGGCTCTTAAATCAACGTCCGTGCAGGAACCCACTAAAATTGAGGCGCGTTGCGCGGCCACGGGAATGCGTATGACCGAACAGCGCCGGGTTATCGCGCGCGTGCTGGCGGAGGCCTCCGATCATCCCGACGTCGAGGAGCTCTATCGACGCTGCGTCGCGGTGGATGACAAGATCTCGATCTCGACGGTCTATCGCACGGTGAAGCTATTTGAGGATGCCGGCATCATCGAGCGGCACGATTTTCGCGAAGGCCGCGCGCGCTATGAGACGATGCGCGACAGTCACCACGATCATCTGATTAATCTGCGCGACGGCAAGGTTATCGAATTTACGTCGGATGAAATCGAGGAGCTGCAAGCTGAAGTCGCGCGCAAACTCGGCTACAGGCTGGTCGACCATCGGCTTGAGCTCTATTGTGTTCCGATGGACGACGATAAGTCCTGAGTGCCTGTCGAAACGCTGCTACGCCGTAAGCTCCTCAGTGCGAAGTCATTTCGTGCGGGGCGCGTGCCGCCATGCTGACGCAAAGACAAGGGATTCCGGCGCGACCTCGCCGATATCGGACAAGGGACGGGCGCTGGATTTTCGCCGCCCTCGCCTATAAGTGAACAGGGCGCCAATAGCGCGCCACGTCCACCGAGCCAGGTTCCATGACGCCGCCGCGCAAGCTGCACATCAAGTCCTACGGTTGCCAGATGAACGTCTACGACACCCAGCGCATGGCGGACACGCTGGCGCCGGAAGGATATGTCGAGACAGCCAGCGTTGAGGATGCCGACCTCGTCATTCTCAACACCTGCCACATTCGCGAGAAGGCGTCCGAGAAGGTCTATTCCGAACTCGGCAGGCTGCGCGCCGCCAAAGATCAGGCGGCGCGTGATGGCCGCGGCATGAGCGTTGTTGTCGCCGGTTGCGTCGCGCAGGCCGAGGGCGAGGAGATCATTCGGCGCGCGCCAGTGGTCGATGTGGTGGTGGGTCCGCAGAGCTATCATCATTTGCCGCAATTGCTCTTGCGCGCAAAGACCGACGGCCGCGCGCTGGAGACCGAATTTCCGATCGCGGACAAATTCGGCTTTCTGCCGCAGCCGTCACGGCAGGCAATTCGTTCTCGCGGTATCTCGGCGTTCGTGACGGTGCAGGAAGGCTGCGACAAGTTTTGCACCTTCTGCGTCGTGCCTTATACGCGCGGCGCCGAAGCGTCACGTCCGGTGGCGAAGATCATCGAGGACGTGGAGCGCCTGGCAGGCGACGGCGTGCGGGAGATCACCCTCATCGGGCAGAACGTCAACGCCTATCATGGCGACGGTCCCGACGGGCAACCCTGGCCTTTCGGCAAGCTGCTGTATCGTCTCGCCGAAATTCCGGGCATCGTCCGGTTGCGCTACTCGACCAGCCATCCGCGCGACGTCGAGGACTCTCTCATCGATGCCCACCGCGATCTCGACGCGCTGATGCCGTTCGTGCATCTGCCGGTGCAGTCCGGGTCCGACCGCATCCTCGCCGCCATGAACCGCAGACATACCGCTGATGACTATCGCCGGGTGATCGACCGGTTTCGTCATGTCCGGCCGGACATCGCGTTCTCGTCGGACTTCATCGTCGGCTTCCCTGGCGAAACCGAGGAAGATTTCGCCGCGACCCTCGCGCTCGTCGGCCAAATCGAATACGCTGCCGCCTATTCGTTCAAGTACTCGCCGCGGCCAGGAACGCCGGCGGCGGAAATGCAGGAGACGGTGTCAACGGCCGACATGGACGAGCGACTGGTGCGGCTTCAGAACCTGATCGACAGCCAGCAATCCGCCTTCAACCGGACTGCGCTGGGCAGGACGGTCGATGTGCTGTTCGAACGTGCCGGACGCAAGCCGGGCCAGATCGCCGGCCGCACCCCCTATCTGCAGCCCGCCCATGTAGATGCATCCGACGCCATCATCGGACAGGTGCTACCCGTAACCGTGGCGAGCCTGGAACGTTACAGCCTGTTCGGAACGCTGGCGTCCATGCCGGCATTCCGCGCGCAGTTGAACGATGCTGCGCCGGCCGGCGCACAGTTCCAGACGACCGCCGGAGTCTGAACCCTTGCCCAAGAGCGCATCGGATTCCCCTCCACTTGCTCCCAGCCGGAAACCCGACATGCACGGCCCACCCGAAACGCAGGTCGTCATCGATTTCGAGGACAATCGTGCGGTATCCGCGCTGGTCGGCCCTTATGGACAGAATCTCGCACAGCTCGAGCGGCGACTCGGAGTGGTCGTCGATTCGCGCGGAAACCACATCACCATCACCGGATCGCGCGACGGCTGCGACGCGGGACGGCGCGTGCTGGAAATGCTCTACACTCAGGCGGTGCAGGGCCATGATCTCTCGCAGGGCGAGGTCGAGGGTGCGATTCGCGCCGTGATCGCACAAGGCTCGCTGTTCGAATACGATGCCAAGGCGCCGCCTTCGACGTTTGAGGCCATCAACCTGCGCAAGCGCCCGGTGCGGGCCCGCACAGCCGCGCAGGACCTCTATATCCGCGCCCTGAAACGTCATGAACTGGTATTCGGCATCGGTCCCGCGGGCACCGGCAAGACCTGGCTCGCGGTGGCGCAGGCCGCGCAACTGTTCGAGCGCAAGGAGGTCGATCGCATCATCCTGACGCGCCCCGCGGTCGAGGCCGGCGAGCGGCTGGGCTTCCTGCCGGGAGATCTGCGCGAAAAGGTCGACCCGTACCTGCGGCCGATCTACGACGCGCTATATGATCTGATGGACTCTCGCATCGTCGAGCGCGCGCTGCAAAGCGGCGAAATCGAGATCGCTCCGCTCGCCTTCATGCGCGGGCGCACCCTGACCAATGCGGCGATCATCCTCGATGAGGCGCAGAACACCACCTCGATGCAGATGAAGATGTTTCTGACACGACTGGGCGAAAACAGCCGCATGATCGTCACGGGCGATCCCTCGCAAGTCGATCTGCCGAACGGTCAACCATCGGGACTGGCGGAAGCGACGCGGCTGCTCGAGGGTGTCGAGGGCGTAGCACAGGTGAGATTTACCGCCGAGGACGTCATCCGTCATGAACTGGTCGCACGGATCGTCGCCGCCTATGAAGGGTCGTCACAGCGGCCGGCCACCGGAAAAACCTGATGCCGGACATGAGTGTAGAGAAGGGCCGGCCTACGCAACGCGCTGGCGGCGAAAAACATATAATGATCTGCTCCGCTTCTCCCATGACTGAAATCCTTGTCGTCGCCGATTGCTGGCGAGCGGAGGCGGATGCCGAGGCTATCATTCATCGCGCCATCGAGACCGCTGCCGGGATGGTCGATGAGGACACCGGCGATGCCGAGCTCGCGATCATGCTGACCGACGACGCCGGCATCCACACGCTCAATGCCAACTGGCGCGGCATCGACAAGCCGACCAATGTCCTGTCATTCCCGGCGCTACAGCCTACGGGTCCGTCCCTTTCCGACGATCCGCCGCGTATGCTCGGGGACATTGCGATCGCCTATGAAACTCTGCGTCGCGAGGCCGACGACGAACACAAACCGTTCAGTCATCACCTCAGCCATCTGGCTATCCATGGGTTTCTGCATCTGATCGGTTACGACCACGAAACCGATGAAGAAGCAGGAGAAATGGAAAACCTCGAGCGGAGAATTCTGGCGCGGCTTGGGATCCCAGATCCCTACGCGCCCCAAGAACGGACGACTTGAGTGCCTTCGGAAGACCAACCCAGCGATAACCGGCCGGCGCAGGATAATCGCAACCTGCCGGTACCCGTGCACAATGGCGAGGTGCTGCGCCCGGCCCCCGAGCGCTGGCTGATGCGTGCGATCCGCTCGCTGTTTGGATGGAAGGCGGGATCGGTCCGAGCCGACCTTCAGGTGGTGCTTGACGCCTCGACGCCGGACGAGGCCAGCTTCACCGCCATTGAGCGCACCATGCTGCGCAATATCCTCAGCCTGCACGAACGGCGCATCGCCGATGTAATGGTCCACCGCGCCGATATCGTCGCGGTCAGGCGCGACATTCCGCTCGGCGAACTGATCAACCTCTTCGAAAGCGCGGCACATTCCCGTCTCGTGGTCTATCACGAGAACCTCGACGATCCCGAAGGCATCGTTCACATTCGCGACCTGCTGGCTTTCATGGCTGCGCGAGCGCGCGCCACACTGCCGTCCACGGCGAAACGCAAAAAGAAACCGCCGCCTGCCGGTCTCGATTTGCGCGCCGTTGATTTGGCGCTGCCGCTGAGCGAAGCCAACATTATTCGCAAGTTGCTCTACGTGCCGCCGTCCATGCCTGCGATCGACTTGCTCGCGCAGATGCAGGCCTCGCGAATCCATCTGGCGCTCGTCGTCGATGAATATGGCGGCACCGACGGCCTGGTGTCGATCGAGGACATTGTCGAACAGGTCGTCGGCGAAATCGATGACGAGCACGACGGCGATGAGCCGCCATCGATCGTGCGCCAGACCGAGAATTCCTTCATTGCCGACGCCCGCGCCAGCCTCGAGGACGTCTGCGCCATGATCGGCGAGGCGTTCGAAACCGGCGAAGCGGGCGAGGAGGTCGACACGCTCGGGGGCTTTCTCGTCACGTATGTCGGTCGCCTGCCGGTGCGGGGGGAGGTCATTTTAGGGCCAGGACCGTTCGAGATTGAAGTGCTCGATGCCGACCCTCGCCGCGTCAAGCGACTGCGGATTGGACTTCGCAAGGAGCGTCCCCCGGTTCGACCGCGCGACGGGCGACGACGAGAGAACGCGTCGGATATAACCTCTCAACCGCAGGGCGATCCGGCCTCTCTTTCACCGCCGGGCGATGGAGGCGAACCCCAGTGAGCATGAGCATCGCAGGCAGCGCCAGGACGGCGGGCCTTGCCATCACGTTGTCATGGGGTTGGAAGCGCGCCCTCGTTGCGCTTGTCTCCGGCGCCCTCTCCTCGCTTGCCATGGAGCCTTTCAACGTCTGGCCGTTGCTGTTCGTAACCTTCCCGGTCGCAACCTGGCTGATCGACGGATCGGCCGCCGGCCGTCTCGGCGGCGTGCCGGCCGCGGCGCTCGCCGGCTGGCTGTTCGGGTTCGGTTATTTCGTTCCCGGACTCTACTGGATCGGTAACGCCTTTCTGGTTGATGCACAGACTTTCGCATGGCTGATGCCGTTCGCCGTCATCGGCCTACCGGCCTATCTCGCACTCTTTACGTCGCTTGGTTTCGCCCTGGCGCGCTTGATTTGGACCAAGGACGCTTCGCGCATTCTCGCGCTCGCCGCCGCGCTTACGGTCGGCGAATGGCTGCGCGGACACGCTCTGACAGGATTCCCGTGGAATGCATTCGGCTACGCGCTGACTGAGCCGCTGGCCCTGGCGCAAACCGCCTCGCTGATCGGACTGTGGGGTCTGACGTTCCTTAGCGTCGCCATCTTCGCGAGCCCCGCCGTACTGATCGATGGCCGAAGCCGCGGTCGCCGGCCATGGCTCGCCCCGGTCATCGCGGGCCTGCTGCTCGTCGCCATGAGCGTCTACGGTTCAGTCCGACTATCGCAGCATCCGACGGAATTCGCGGACAACGTCAGACTGCGCATCATGCAGCCCAATTTGGCGCAGGACGCGCGTTTCAACTATTCCGCCAAACGAGCGGTGATGCAGAGATATCTGACGCTCTCGACCGCGCCACCGGACCGCAGTCGACCGGCGTCAGCGGCGCAACCGTTCTGATCTGGCCGGAATCGGCTTTCCCGTTTTTTCTTACCCGCGAAGCCGACGCGATGGCGGAGATCGCCGATCTCTTGCCGAAAGGAACGATCCTGATTACCGGTTCGGTCCGCGCGCCCGACCTGCCGCCAGACGCCAGGATCACGCGGGCGTATAACTCGATCTATGTTATCGGCGATGACGGCGGCATCCTGTCGATTTACGACAAGCTCCACCTGGTGCCGTTCGGCGAATTCTTGCCGTTCCAGGGGCTGATGGAAAAGTTTGGCTTCGTTCAACTCACCAAGGTTCAGGGCGGTTTCATTCCGGGAACCGGCCGACGGACCATCGAACTCCCAAACGCGCCGAGCGTGCTTCCGCTGATCTGCTACGAGGCGATCTTTCCGGGTAACATCGAATCCAGAGGCGGCCGACCGGGCTGGATCGTCAACCTCACCAATGACGGCTGGTTCGGGATCAGCACGGGTCCTCACCAGCACCTTCAGCAGGCGCGGCTGCGGGCCATCGAGCAAGGCCTGCCCCTTGTGCGAGCGGCGAACACCGGTATTTCGGTGGTCACAGACCCCGTAGGACGTATTGTCGCACAGCTCGATCTCGGCGTGGAAGGCATACTGGATTCCCGCCTGCCCGCTGCCGTTACGGCAACGCCCTACGCCCGCGCTGGCGATATTCCCGCCGCAATCATGGTGATCATCGCGTTTGTTCTGGTGATTCGACGGCGTCGCGACTAGCCGCGGCGCGTGAATAATTTCATGCGAGTTTCGACTACAGCGCTTCCAATCGCACGATCGATATAGTTCGTGTAACAATTTGCGCGAGTGGTATAATGCAGCCGACTGTGAGATTAACTTCGAATTTTTATCATGTGATTGAGTTGAGTTTGACGATCATGGCACCGGGAGCGTATCCACAGATCGCGGCCCCCTCCGAGGAGACCCAGGAGATGTCGACCAAGGCGCCCAATCCTGTTGACAAGCATGTCGGCAGCCGTGTGCGCATGCGCCGCATCATGCTCGGCATGAGTCAGGAGAAACTCGGCGAAGCTCTGGGACTGACATTCCAGCAGGTTCAGAAATACGAAAAAGGCACCAATCGCGTCGGCGCCAGTCGCATCCAGCAGATTTCCGAAATTCTTCAGGTTCCGGTTTCGTTTCTGTTCGAGGGTAGCCCCACGGGTATCTCCAAGGCCGAGGGTCTGAGCGAGGCGCCATCACCTGCTTACGTCTCCGATTTTCTTGCAACATCCGAAGGTCTCGCGCTGACCCGCGCATTTACCCGGATCACCGACGCAAAACTCCGCCGCAGCATCGTCGACATGGTCGAACAGATTGCGGCCCGCGAACCGCCCGAACCGTGTAGGACCAGCGCTAGCCTATTCACCGCAGAAGCTCGTTGCGATGCGATGATGGCTGCCGCCTTCCGACCGTTGCGATGACGGCTGCCGCTTCCGATCCTTGACGTACTCTGCCGACGATACATCGTTTCGCCGCGAGTCCGGTCACGGTTCGTTTTTCGGACGCCGCAAGGGACACAAGCTGCGATCGCACCAGAGCGACCTGATCGCGCATCTGTTGCCGCGCCTCAGTTTCGATCCCGCCAAGATCGGGCCGTCCAACCTGACCGCGCTGTTCGGCGGCCGGGTTGATGAGATGCGCATCGAGATCGGTTTCGGCGGCGGCGAGCATCTCATCGCCGAAGCGCTGGCCTTTCCGCATACCGGTTTCATCGGTTGCGAACCCTACGTCAACGGCATGGCCAAGATCCTCGCGCAGATCGAAGCGCATGATATCAGCAATATCCGCCTGTTCGCCGGCGATGCATCGGAACTGCTGGCGTGGTCTGCCGCAAGCGTTCACTGGTGCGGATCGATCTGATCCATCCCGACCCGTGGCCGAAGCGCCGTCACTGGAAACGCCGTTTCGTTCAGAACGCGACCATCGCGGCGATAGCGCGCGTGCTCCGGCCGGGCGGCGAATTCCGCTTCGTCAGCGACATCGCCGACTACTGCGCATGGACGCTATCGCATCTGGCGCGATCGCCGGATTTCCTCTGGCTCGCCGAACGCGCCGCCGACTGGCGCAACCCATGGCCGGGCTACACCATGACGCGCTACGGTCGCAAAGCCACGCGCGAAGGCCGCCGCGCGACGTATCTGCGCTTTCGGCGTACAGACTGATCATTGCGACAAGACCCTGGCGCGATGCCGGCAGAAGTGCTCTTCGGACGTCGCTGGCGCCTGAGGGCAGAGCGTAGGTTTTCTTTGGCGGGATCGGCTTGGCATATCCCGTCTTATCTCCAGTGCCACGCTCGGGGAGAGCTGCGAACGATGAAATTCGCCTCTCACGCCCTCGCCGGGCCTTGCCGGGGATCGCGAAAACGGCTATATCTGTGGAAACTTTCTCATACGATCGCGTATCGAGAGTGGGCCCTTCGGGACCCGCTCTTTTTTATTACCTGAACGGACCTCATACGCCGCGGCGTATCCAGGTTCCTTCAGGCAGCAACGCCGACCCGGACGACAATAGTGGTCGGCAGAGCCCGTGACCGTCAGACCCATTTCTTGCAGACCGATCCTTGACCCTGGATATGACCGATCCCGTTGCCCAAATCCCGGACCACGACCTGCTCGACGAGCCGCGTCTCGTGGTCGAGCCGGGCGTCGCCGCGCGCGTCTCGTCGGTCGTCGCCCCGGTCCTGCAAGGCATGGGATACCGCCTGGTCCGGATCAAGGATGTCCGGCGACAGCCGGCTGCACGGTCCAGATCATGGCCGAGCGGCCGGACGGATCGATGCAGATCGAGGATTGCGAGGCGATCTCGAAGGCGCTGTCGCCGGTGCTCGATATCGCCGATCCGATCGACAAGGCCTATCGGCTGGAAATCTCGTCGCCCGGCATCGACCGGCCGCTGGTGCGCCGATCCGACTTCGAACGCCACGCCGGTCACCTCGTGAAGGTCGAGATGGCGGTCGCCCATCAGGGTCGCAAGCGGTTCCGCGGCATCCTTCGGGGCGTCGAGAACAACGCGGTGCGCCTGCATCGGGACGACGTCCAACAGGACGACGATGCCGATGTCCTGCTGGTCATGGAGGACATCGCCGACGCGCGGCTGGTTCTGACCGACGAATTGATCGCGGAATCGATGCGGCGGGGCAAGATCGCGGAACGCGAGATGAAACGGAATCTCGGCGTTCTGCCTCCGCCTCCGCCGCACGCGAAAAACGATCCGACCGAAACGCAATGCGCCGAAACCGAAACTCAAAAGCGACTCAAAAGCCCTCGAGAAAAAGCCGCCGAAGAACACCAAGGAACATCGCCTGACCGCAGAAAGACTGCGGCGCGGCGACATTGATCCCATCGAAGGAGACTAAGTGATGGCCGCTGTCAGCGCCAATAAACTCGAACTGCTGCAGATCGCGGACGCAGTAGCGCGAGAAAAATCCATCGACCGTGGCATCGTGATCGCCGCGATGGAAGATGCGATCGCCAAGGCGGCGCGGGCGCGGTACGGCAGTGAGACCGACGTTCATGCGGAAATTCATCCGAAAACCGGGCAGCTGCAGCTCACCCGCCACATGCTGGTGGTCGATCAGGTCGAGAACGCCGCGAACCAGATCTCGCTGAAGGACGCTCAGCGAGCCAATCCGGGCGCGCAGATCGGCGACACCATCGCCGACACGCTGCCGCCGCTGGAATATGGCCGCATCTCCGCGCAATCCGCCAAACAGGTGATCGTGCAGAAGGTGCGCGAGGCCGAGCGTGACCGGCAATATCAGGAGTTCAAGGATCGCATCGGCGACATCGTCAACGGCATCGTCAAGCGTGTCGAATACGGCAGCGTGATCGTTGACCTCGGCCGCGGCGAGGCCGTCATACGCCGCGACGAGATGCTGCCGCGCGAGGTTTTCCGCAACGGAGACCGCGTCCGGGCCTATATCTTCGACGTGCGCCGCGAAACTCGCGGGCCGCAAATCTTCCTGTCGCGCACCCATCCGCAGTTCATGGTGAAACTGTTCGCGCAGGAAGTGCCGGAAATCTACGACGGCATCGTCGAGATCAAGGCGGTGGCGCGCGACCCTGGTTCCCGCGCGAAGATCGGCGTGGTGTCGAGGGATTCCTCAGTCGATCCGGTTGGGGCTTGCGTCGGAATGCGCGGGTCGCGCGTTCAGGCGGTCGTCAACGAGTTGCAGGGCGAAAAGATCGACATCATCCCGTGGTCGCCCGATATCGCTACGTTCGTCGTCAACGCGCTGGCGCCGGCGGAGGTCGCGAAAGTCGTGATCGACGAAGATCGGGAGCGGATCGAGGTTGTGGTCTCCGATACCAACAACCAATTGTCGCTCGCGATCGGGCGGCGCGGACAGAACGTGCGGCTCGCCTCGCAACTGACCGGCTGGGATATCGACATCCTGACCGAGCAGGAGGAATCGGAGCGACGCCAGGCGGACTTCGAGAATGCGACTCGCATGTTCATGGAAGCGCTCAACGTCGACGAGGTCGTCGGCCAATTGCTGGCGTCGGAAGGTTTTACCTCTGTTGAAGAACTGACGCTGGTCGATACGCGGGAACTCGCCGGCATTGAGGGATTCGACGATGAAACCGCGGGCGAATTGCAGAGCCGCGCCCGCGAATATCTCGAGCAACTCGAGGCCGAACTGGAAAGCAGGCGAAAGGAACTCGGCGTGGACGACGCTCTGAAGACGGTACCTGGCGTGACATTGAAGATGCTGGTCAAACTTGGCGAGAACGACGTCAGGACAGTCGAGGATCTGGCCGGTTGCGCCACCGACGATCTGGTCGGCTGGACCGAACGCAAGGAAGGCGAAGCGGTCAAGCACGCGGGTTATTTCGACGGCATCGAGATTTCGCGCGAGGATGCCGAGGCCATCATCATGCAAGCCCGCCTGATGGCCGGCTGGATCAGCGAAGCTGACCTGGCGAAACCGGCAGAGGCCGTCGCCGCTGAAGATCAGCCGGCATAGAGCATGATCCTGAAAAGTGGGAACCGGTTTCGATAGATCATGCTCGTTCGTAGGATTTAGGCTGGAGTTTGATCTCAATGCAGGGATTCACTCCAGAACATTTTCCGGCTAAGTGGGTTTGGTTAGCGTGAAGAAAATGCTCACACCAGAACTTGCAGTCACCGCTTCTGCGGAACGTGCGCCAGGACCCCTTCCGCGAAAGCAGACTCGGCTTCGCGGGAAGACCTCGCCGCCGATGACAAGGGGAATGTTCACGACATGCTCGCCATCGCCGACCCGGCAGATCTTGACGACGGACCGCGGACCAACAAATCCGCGACGACGCGGATGTGCGTGGTTACGCGCGAGGTGCGCCCGATCGGCGACTTGATCCGGTTCGTGGTCTCGCCCTCGGGCGAGGTTATCGTGGATCTGAAACGCAAACTTCCCGGCCGGGGCCTCTGGATTTCAGCCTCGCATGCTGCTGTTGCAGAGGCGGTCCGCCGCCACCAGTTTAGCAAGGGCTTCAAGCGGGACGTTCACGTATCGGCCTCTCTGGTTGAGAAGACCCGGCAGTTGATGGTCCGCAGCGCAATCGACGCGCTGGCGGTCGCCGCCAAGGCCGGTCAGGTCGTCGCCGGTTTCGCAAAAGCGGAGGACGCACTGCTTCGTCATCAGGCGGTTGCCCTGCTTCACGCCGCAGACGGCGCCGCAGACGGAATTCGGAAATTGGACGCTACCGTCAAGAAAATAGCCATTCAGTCCGGTAAAACGCGGGAAATCCCGGTTGTCACCAACCTGACGTCGGCAGAATTGGATTTGGCACTTGGCAGGGCAAATGTGATACATGCAGCCCTGCTCGCAGGCCCGGCGAGCAAGACTTTCCTGCAGCGCAGCCAGATCCTGGTTCGATACCAGGATGGCGGGCAGCGGCAAGGCAGCTGAACACGGCAAGAATTCTAACGACACCACCTGTGCGATCGCGTACAGCGCAACAAGATTGGGACTGCTGAATGGTTGATACGAAAAATCCTGGCGACAAGACTCTGAGCGTCAGCCCGTCCAAGACCTTGACGCTCAAGCCTCGCGTCGAGCAGGGCACCGTGCGCCAGAGCTTCAGCCACGGCCGTACCAAGCAGGTGGTGGTCGAAAAACGCGGCAAGCGTCGAATCGGCGGCGACTCTCCTGGCCCGGAACCGACGGGAACCTCGGAGCCGGTCGCCCCCAGGACGCTGGCTGCCAAGGCTCCACCGGCTCGTGCCGCGACACCCGCCGCCCCGCGCTCGGGTTCAGGCGTCGTGTTGCGGAAACTGACCGAGGACGAGCGCAGCGCGCGAGCGAGCGCCTTGGCGGGAGCCAAAGTGCGCGCCGAAGAAGAGCGCCGTATTGCGGAAGCCGAAGCTGCGCGGCGCAACAGCAAGGAAGGCATCGAACAGGCCGAGCGCGAGGCCGCCGAGGCTCGCCGCAAGGCCGAGGAAGAGCGCCATCGTCAGGAAGAGGAAGCCAAGCGCAAGGCCGAACTCGAAGCCAAACGCCGGTTCGGCGAAACTGAGACCAAGGCTGCACCGGCCAAGACCACGACCACCACCACGCGCGCGGCGCCTCCGGCGCGGCCGGCCGCTGTCGCCGCCGACGGCAGCGACGAGGACGAGGCTCCGCGCCTAGTCCGTCGTCCCGGCGGCGGCCCCGCCCGTCCTGTGATCGCACCAAAGCCGGCTGCCAAACCGGCGCCCGCCAAGCAACGCGGCCGTCTGACGCTAGCGACGGCGTTGAGCGCCGACGACGTGCGCGAACGATCGATCGCCTCGTTCCGCCGCCGCACCCAGCGCCTGAAGGGTCATGCCTCGAATGAACCGAAGGAAAAGCTGATTCGCGAGGTCATCGTGCCTGAAGCGATCACCATCCAGGAGCTCGCCAACCGCATGGCTGAGCGCGCGGTCGACGTGATCCGGATGCTGATGAAGCAGGGCGCGATGCACAAGATCACCGACGTGATCGATGCCGACACCGCGCAACTCATCGCTGAAGAACTGGGCCATACCGTCAAGCGCGTCGCCGCGAGCGACGTCGAGGAAGGCTTGTTCGATGTGGTCGACGATTCCACCGATACCGAGCCGCGCTCGCCGGTCGTTACCGTGATGGGCCACGTCGATCACGGCAAAACCTCGCTCCTCGATGCGCTGCGCCACGCCAATGTGGTGTCGGGCGAAGCCGGCGGCATCACCCAGCACATCGGCGCCTATCAGGTGACCTCGCCGGAGAGCGGCAAGAAGATAACCTTCATCGACACGCCGGGCCACGCCGCATTCACCGCGATGCGCGCCCGCGGCGCCAAGGTTACAGACATCGTCATCCTCGTCGTCGCTGCGGACGACGGCGTCATGCCGCAGACCATCGAGGCCATCAATCACGCCAAGGCCGCCAAGGTCCCGATGATCATCGCGATCAACAAGATCGATAAGCCTGACGCGAAGCCGGAGCGCGTGCGCACCGAACTGTTGCAGCACGAGGTGCAGGTCGAATCGATGGGCGGCCAGGTCGTCGACGTCGAGGTCTCCGCGAAGAACAAGACCAATCTCGACAAGCTGCTGGAAATGATCTCCCTGCAGGCCGAACTGCTCGACCTCAAGACCAATGCCTCGCGGCCTGCCGAAGGCACCGTGATCGAAGCCAAGCTCGATCGCGGCCGCGGCCCAGTCGCCACCGTACTGGTCCAGCGCGGCACGCTGCGGGTCGGCGACATCATTGTAGCCGGCGCCGAAATGGGCCGTGTCCGCGCGCTGATTTCGGATCAGGGCGAAACGGTCGACGAGGCCGGACCGTCGGTACCGGTTGAAGTGCTTGGATTCAACGGACCGCCGGAAGCCGGCGACCGCCTTGCCGTGGTCGAGAACGAAGCCCGCGCCCGCCAGGTCACGAGTTATCGCGCTCACCAGAAGCGCGAAAACGCCGCCGCCAGCGCCTCCGGCATGCGCGGCTCGCTCGAGCAGATGATGTCGCAGCTCAAGACCGCGGGCCGCAAGGATTTCCCCCTGATCATCAAGGCCGACGTGCAGGGCTCGCTGGAAGCCATCCTCGGCTCGCTGGAAAAGCTCGGCACCGACGAAGTCGCCGCGCGCATCCTTCATGCGGGCGTCGGCGGCATCAGCGAATCCGACGTCACGCTGGCGGAGGGCTTCAACGCGGCGATCATCGGCTTCAGCGTTCGCGCTAACAAGGAAGCCGCGGCCGCAGCCAAGCGCAACGGCATCGAGATCCGCTACTACAACATCATCTACGACCTCGTGGACGACGTGAAGAAAGCGATGAGCGGACTGCTCGCGCCGACGCTGCGCGAAACCATGCTGGGCAATGCCGAAATCCTCGAAGTATTCAACATTTCGAAGGTCGGCAAGGTGGCTGGTTGCCGCGTGACCGACGGAAACGTGGAACGCGGCGCCAACGTCCGTCTGATCCGCGACAATGTCGTGGTGCACGAAGGCAAGCTGTCGACGCTGAAGCGTTTCAAGGACGAAGTGAAGGAAGTCCAGTCGGGCCAGGAGTGCGGCATGGCGTTCGAGAACTACGGCGACATGCGCGTCGGCGACGTTATCGAGTGCTATCGGGTGGAGACTATTCAGCGCTCGCTGTGAGTCCGAATCTCACAAGAGAGCTGCGTTAATTGGGATACGGCGTCATGGCCGGACGTGTTCCGGCCATCCACGTCTAAAGCCAGATATCTCGAGAAAGACGTGGATGCCCGCGACAAACGCGGGCATGACGACTGTTTGAAAGACGCCGTTTCATGCCGCGCCATCATCAGCAAGCTAAACAGCCCGGCGCCTCGCAGCGCCAGTTGCGCGTCGGTGAGACCGTGCGTCACGCGATCGCCGAAATTCTCGCGCAGGGTCACGTGCATGATCCCGTGCTTGAAGGACATCTCATCACGGTGCCCGAAGTTCGCATGTCCCCCGACCTCAAGCTCGCGACGATCTACGTGATGCCGCTCGGCGGCCGCGACACCACCGACGTGATCGAGGCGCTCGACCGCAACAAGAAATTCCTGCGCGGCGAGATTGCGCGGCGCGTTAACCTGAAATTCGCACCTGATATCCGCTTCCGCGCCGACGAACGATTCGACGAAGCGGAACGTATCGAGAAATTATTGAGAACACCTGCGGTGCAGAGAGACCTCGCACCGGATTCGGACGAAAGCTGACGATCATGACGATGCAAAACGGCGCATTCGATTCGCCAATCGGCGAATCGGACAGGCCCGAGAAAAATAATTCTGATCGCGGAAATAATTTTTCCGACACATCGCCACATGACGAGGACAGCTCCCTCTCCCGCTCGGAGCCCGAAGAGAGCAGAACTCGCTCCGAGAGGATTGGGGTGGGGGAGTTTTCCTCTGCGACCCATCAGACGAGTGAGGTTTCCCACCCCACCCCGCAAGCGGGAGAGGGAAGAAAGAAACAGAACAACCAGCCGCGCCGCGACAGGCGCGACGTGCATGGCTGGGTGATTCTCGACAAGCCCATCGGCATGACCTCGACCCATGCGGTGGCGGTCGTGAAGCGGCTGTTTTCGGCCAAACGCGCCGGGCACGCCGGCACGCTCGATCCACTGGCCTCGGGCGGTCTGCCGATCGCGCTTGGCGAAGCCACCAAAACCGTTCCTTTCGTCATGGACGGCCGCAAGCGCTACCGCTTCACGGTGCAATGGGGCGAGGAGCGCGATACCGACGACAGCGAGGGCCGGGTTACGGCGACGAGCGCGAACCGCCCCGATGCGGACGCGGTCCGGGCGCTGCTACCGCGCTTCACCGGCACGATCGAGCAGACCCCGCCGCAATATTCCGCGATCAAGATCCAGGGTGAACGAGCCTATGACCTCGCCCGCGACGGCGAGACCGTCGCTTTGCAGCCGCGACAGGTCGAAATTCACCAACTGACCGTTGTCGAACACACCGATGATGGCCGGTCCGCGTTCGAGGCCGAGTGTGGCAAGGGTACCTATGTGCGGGCGCTGGCCCGCGATATCGGGCGGATTCTTGGCTGTTACGGCCACATCAGCTCGCTCCGGCGGACGCTCGTCGGCCCTTTCGGCGAGGCGGACATGATTCCGCTGGAAGAATTGGAAGCTTTGTGCAATAGAGCCGCGTCCGGCGAGGGAAACCTCGCGGACGCTCTTCTGCCCGTTGAGACCGCGCTGGACGACATCCCGGCGCTGGCCGTCACTCGGGCTGATGCGGCAAGGCTCCATCGGGGCCAGGCCGTTTTGTTGCGCGGACGGGATGCACCCCAGAGTAGCGGCGTTGTCTATGTCACGGTGGCGGGCCGGTTGCTGGCCCTCGCCGAACTGGGGCACGGCGAACTCATCCCCAAGCGCGTATTCAACCTGACCGGGCTGACAGCCAGTTCCGGCCGCAACGAAAACGAAAGAGGCTGACGATGTCGGTGACCGCCGAACGCAAAGCGGAAATCATCAAGTCCAGCGCCCGCAAGTCGGGCGATACCGGTTCGCCGGAGGTTCAGGTCGCGATCCTGTCGGAACGCATCTCCAATCTTACGAACCATTTCAAGAGCCATACCAAGGATAATCACTCCCGTCGTGGTCTCCTGAAGCTGGTCTCCACGCGTCGTTCCCTTCTCGATTATATCAAGAAGAAGGACGAGGCGCGTTACAAGGCTCTGCTGGAGAAGCACAATATCCGCCGTTGAGCAAAGTCCGCGCGCATCCTTGCGCGCTTGATGCGTGGACTGAATGTCCGCGCCATGTGTGTGATCTGCAAAAAACGAAATGCGCTTTTTGCAAACAGATCACGCCCAAGAAAAGCGTGTCCAGCAGCAATCCGGCGGCTGGGCGATGACGGGTCAAATGCCCGTACCATCGGAAGGATGGACGCCATTCAAGACCTGAAGACCATGGCAGGATCGCCGGACGCTGACACAGCAACGATCGTTGTGGCCAGCGTCCCGCAATCTTGCGCATGGTCTTTGCGTCTGGCGTCCGTGCTTTCGTGAACCCATGAAAGACAACAAGATGTTCAACAAGCATTCAGTCGAGATCGACTGGGGCGGGCGTCCGCTCAAACTCGAAACCGGCAAGATCGCCCGCCAGGCCGACGGCGCCGTGATCGCCACTTACGGCGAGACCGTCGTGCTCGCTACCGTCGTCGCGGCCAAGGCGCCGCGCGAAGGCGTCGATTTCCTTCCGCTCACAGTCGACTATCAGGAAAAAACCTACGCCGCGGGCCGTATTCCCGGAGGCTACTTCAAGCGCGAAGGCCGACCGACCGAAAAAGAGACGCTGGTTTCCCGCCTGATCGACCGCCCGATCCGTCCGCTGTTCGCCGACGGCTGGCGCAACGAGACCCAGGTCATCGTCACCGTACTGTCGCACGACATGGAGAACGATCCCGACGTCCTGGCAATGGTGGCCGCGTCCGCCGCGTTGACGCTTTCCGGCGCCCCGTTCAAGGGGCCGATCGGCGCGGCGCGCGTCGGCTTCATGAATGACGAATACGTGCTCAACCCGACGCTCGACGAAATGGTTGATACCCGACTCGAACTGGTTGTCGCCGGCACAGCCGACGCCGTGCTGATGGTTGAGTCGGAGGCCAAGGAGCTGAGCGAGGACATCATGCTCGGTGCCGTGATGTTCGGCCACCGTCACTTCCAGCCGGTCATCAACGCCATCATCGAGCTGGCCGAGAAGGCTGCGAAGGAGCCGCGCGAAGTCAGCCAGGCCGACGACAGCGCGCTCGAGAAAGACATGCTCAGCCTGATCGAAGCCGACCTGCGCCCGGCTTACGCCATTGCCGACAAGCAGCAGCGCCAGAATGCCGTTGCCGCCGCCAAGGCCAAGGTCATCGCGCATTACTTCCCGGAGGGCCAGGAGCCGAAATACGACAAGCTTCGCATCGCCGGCGTGTTCAAGCACCTCGAGGCCAAGATCGTGCGCTGGAACATTCTCGATACCGGCAAGCGTATCGACGGCCGCGACGTCAAGACCGTGCGCAACATCGTCGCCGAAGTCGGCGTATTGCCGCGCGCCCACGGTTCGGCGCTGTTTACCCGCGGCGAGACCCAGGCGATGGTCGTGACGACGCTCGGCACCGGCGAGGACGAGCAGTACATCGACGCGTTGTCGGGAACGTACAAGGAAACCTTCCTGCTGCACTACAACTTCCCGCCCTACTCGGTCGGCGAGACCGGACGCCTCGGCGGCACCAAGCGCCGCGAGATCGGTCACGGCAAACTGGCGTGGCGTGCGATTCATCCGGTGCTGCCGCCGCATCACGAGTTCCCCTACACCATCCGCGTCGTCTCCGAGATCACCGAGTCCAACGGGTCATCGTCGATGGCCTCGGTCTGCGGCGCCTCGCTGGCGCTGATGGATGCCGGCGTTCCCTTGAAGCGGCCGACCGCGGGCATCGCCATGGGCCTCATTCTTGAAGGCAGCCGCTACGCGGTGCTGTCGGACATTCTCGGCGACGAGGACCATCTCGGCGACATGGACTTCAAGGTGGCAGGCACCGAAAGCGGCATCACCTCGCTGCAGATGGATATCAAGATCGCCGGGATCACCGAGGAGATCATGAAGGTCGCGCTCGGTCAGGCCAAGGACGGGCGCATCCACATCCTCGGCGAGATGGCGAAAGCTCTGACCAACGCCCGCGCCGAGCTCGGCGAATACGCGCCGCGCATCGAGACCTTCAAGATTCCGACCGACAAGATCCGCGAAGTGATCGGCACCGGCGGCAAGGTGATCCGCGAGATCGTCGAAAAGACCGGCGCCAAGGTCAACATCGAGGACGACGGCACCGTGAAGGTGGCCTCGAACGACGGCGAAGCGATGAAGGCCGCGATCAAGTGGATCAAGTCGATCGCTTCCGATCCGGAGGTCGGCCAGATCTACGAGGGCACCGTGGTCAAGGTGATGGAGTTCGGCGCCTTTGTGAACTTCTTCGGCGCCAAGGACGGCCTCGTCCATATCAGTCAACTCGCGGCTGGCCGTGTGCAGAAGACCTCCGACGTCGTCAAGGAGGGTGACAAGGTCAAGGTCAAGCTGCTCGGCTTCGACGATCGCGGCAAGACTCGGCTGTCGATGAAGGTGGTCGATCAAGAGACAGGCGAGGATATCGAGGCCAAACAGAAGGCCGAGGCGCCGGCACGCGAGGCCGCCGGCGAGTAGGCGTCGTCAGGCGCAGTCAAAGTTACGAAAGGGCGGCTTTCGAGCCGCCTTTTTTCGTTGAGCGCTTTCAAGCGAAAGTGGGCACCGGTTGAAAACGCGTCAAATCAAAATCATAGAGTCCCGCTTCTGATCCTATCAGAAGTAGAAGGCTCTAGAGCGCTTCTTTCGATGGAAACGCTTCATCGGAGTACAGCCAGCTCCCTCTCCCGCTTGCAGGGAAGGGTTAGGAGCTGTTCGTCGCAACACAATCCTTAACCACATCGCCCAACGCCTCGAAATCAGCCTTGCGCGGAGAGGTCTTGCGGAAGGCCAGTCCGATGCTGCGGCCGGGTTGCGGCTCTTCCAGCCGTAGAAATTTCACGCGGCTGTCGCGCGCCTCGACATCGGCGGCGATCTGCGGGATTAGAGTCACGCCATAACCACCAGCGACCATCTGCATCACCGTGGCAAGGCTGGATGCGCCGAATGTCATGCCGGTTGCGCCCGGCGTCGGCCCACGCGGGATCGTGGCGCAGAACGCCAAAGCCTGATCGCGCAGGCAGTGGCCGTCCTCGAGCAGGATCAGGCGCGACTGATCGATGTCTTGCGCGGCGACACGACGTTCGCAGGACCGGGGATCGCTTGCCGGAACCGCGAGCAGGAACAGGTCGTTGAAAAGTTCGAGCGTATCGATGTCGGGCTCGCCGAGCGGCAACGCCAGCATGGCCGCGTCGAGCGCACCGCCCTTGATCTCCTCGACAAGCAGCCGCGTCTGCGTTTCCCGTAGTTCAAGCTGCAACTCGGGAAACTTCGATTGCAGCGCGGGCAGGATACGCGGCAGCAGATACGGCGCCAGCGACGGGATGATGCCAAGCGTCAGGCGTCCCGTCAGGGGGCTTGCGCGATGGCGGGCGAAATCGACAAGATCGCGCGCCGACGCCAGCACGTCTTCAGCACGGCGGGAGATCTCCCGGCCGAGCTCGGTCAGCAGTACCTCGCCGGGACGCCGTTCCACCAGCGTGACGCCAAGAAAGTGTTCCAACTCCCGAATCTGCATCGACAGCGCCGGCTGGGTGATGGCGCAAGCCTCCGCGGCGCGTCCGAAATGACAGTGGCGCGCGAGCGCGGCGAGGTAGCGGAGCTGTCTGAGCGTGACCATTGCCGATCAGATAAGCTTATCACGGTGTGGAGGCAAATCGACTGGACCTTATCAAAAACTTCTCCCAAACTGCGGTCATCCTCGTGTTGCCGGAGGACTGCGGCACCGTCGGGCCTAACCTTTGTCACCATCAGCGCCGGCGCACCCGAACGGACAAGCATGGTTCCGCGTTGACGCCTCCATCGGGATGACCGCGGCTTCTGGGTTGCCAAGGCGGCCATCGGCAACGCGACAGCACAGCATCGGAGACAATCATGGACGCAAAGACGGACGACAAAGGCGCGGGCAAGTGCCCGTTCGCGGGCGGTCACGGACACAGCAATCGGGACTGGTGGCCGGAGCAGCTGGACGTTCAGGTCCTTCATCAAAAATCGAACCTGTCCGACCCGATGGGCAGGGACTTCGACTACGCCAAAGAGTTCGCCAGCCTCGACCTGAGCGCCGTCATCAACGACCTGAAAGCACTGATGACCGACTCCCAAGATTGGTGGCCGGCCGACTTCGGCCATTACGGCGGGCTGATGGTCCGGCTGGCATGGCATAGCGCGGGAACATACCGCATCACCGATGGCCGCGGCGGCGCCGGCGGCGGTCAGCAGCGTTTCGCGCCGCTCAACTCGTGGCCGGATAACGTGTTGCTCGACCGCGCGCGACGTCTGTTGTGGCCGATCAAGCAGAAGTACGGCCGCAAGATTTCCTGGGCCGATCTCTACGTTCTCGCCGGCAACGCCGCGCTGGAATCGATGGGCTTCAAGACCTTTGGGTTTGCCGGTGGCCGTGCTGATGAATGGGAGCCGCAAGAACTGTTCTGGGGTCCGGAAGGAACATGGCTGGGCGACGAGCGCTACAGCGGCGAACGCGAGCTTGCCGAGCCGCTCGGCGCCGTGCAGATGGGCCTGATCTACGTCAATCCGGAAGGGCCGAACGGCAAGCCGGACCCGATCGCAGCCGCCAAGGACATCCGCGAAACCTTCTTCCGCATGGCGATGAACGATGAGGAGACCGTCGCGCTCATTGCAGGCGGCCACACCTTTGGCAAGACCCATGGCGCAGGCGATGCATCGCTGGTCGGACCAGTGCCGGAATTGGCTGCGATCGAGGATCAGGGCCTCGGCTGGAAGGGCAAGTTCGGCACAGGCAAGGGCGCCGATTCAATCGGCAGCGGCCTGGAAGTCACCTGGACGCAGACGCCGACGAAGTGGGACAACAACTTCTTCGATACGCTGTTCAAATACGAATGGGAGCTGACCAAGAGCCCGGCTGGCGCTCATCAATGGCAGGCGAAGGACGCGCCCGCTATCACGCCTGATGCCTTCGACGGATCGAAGAAGCACGTGCCGACCATGCTGACCACGGACCTCTCGCTGCGCTTCGATCCCATCTACGGGAAGATCTCAAAGCGCTTCCACGAGAACCCGGACCAGTTCGCGGACGCCTTCGCTCGCGCCTGGTACAAGCTCACACATCGCGACATGGGACCGCGCCAGCGTTATCTCGGTCCGCTGGTGCCCAAGGAGGTGCTGATCTGGCAGGATCCAATTCCTGCCGTGAACCATGAAGTCGTCAACGACACCGACATCGCCGACCTGAAAGCGAAAATCCTCTCATCCGGTTGCACCGTGGCGCAACTGGTTTCGATCGCCTGGGCCTCGGCCTCGACGTTCCGCGGCTCCGACAAACGTGGCGGCGCCAATGGAGCGCGCATCCGCCTCGCTCCGCAGAAGGACTGGGAGGTCAACCAGCCGACCCAACTGAAAGCAGTGCTGGCGAAGCTCGAAGAGATCCAAACCAAATTCAACGGCGCGCAGACGGGCGGCAAAAAGATCTCGCTCGCCGACCTGATCGTGCTCGGCGGATCGGCCGCGGTCGAGAAGGCGGCCAGGGATGCCGGGATCGACGTGAAGGTGCCGTTCACGCCGGGACGCATGGATGCGTCGCAGGACCAGACCGACGTCGACTCGTTCGCTCCGCTCGAGCCGCGAGCCGACGCCTTCCGCAACTACACCAACAGCAAGAAGCCGCAGTTCATGGCGCCCGAGGAAGCGATGGTGGACCGCGCGCAATTGCTGAAGCTGACGGGCCCCGAGCTGACCGTGCTGATCGGCGGTCTGCGCGTGCTCGGCGCCAATGCCGGCGACTCCAAGCACGGCGTCTTCACCACCCGGCCGGGCAAGCTGACGAACGACTTCTTTGTCAACCTGCTCGCCATGGATACCGAGTGGCAACCGGTTGCCGGCCAGGATGGCGTGTACGAAGGCCGCGACCGCAGAACCAATACGCTGAAATGGACCGGCACCCGCGTCGATCTGATCTTCGGCTCGCACTCCCAGCTCCGCGCGTTTGCAGAAGTCTATGCCTGCGCCGACTCCAGGGAGAAGTTCGCGAACGACTTCGCCGCCGCATGGGCCAAGGTGATGAACGCCGACCGCTTCGATCTGAAGGCCTGATCGCGGCGATCGCACCACGCGGCGATTCTCGTCGCAAAATGCAGTTCAACACGAAGCCCCTGTGATCTCATCGCAGGGGCTTCGTCACTTGTGTCGCGATATGGCCATCCCGTTCACTTACAAGGGGCCATCCAGCCCGCCACACCAACGGCCAAACGATCGCTGGACAAAAGGATAACTGTTCGATGATGAAACTCTACTGGTCGCCGCGCTCGCGTTCGTTCACTACGCTCTGGCTGATGGAGGAAACCGGACAACCCTACGAGCGGGTCTTGATCGACATCTCAACCGGCGCGCAGAAAGCGCCGGAATTTCTCGCCATCAACCCGATGGGCAAGGTGCCCGCACTGACTGACGGCGATATTGCGACCGCCGAGGTGGCGGCGATCTGCGCCTATGTCGCCGAGCGTTTTCCGGATGCAAAGCTAGCCCCGCCGCTCGGCGATGCGCGCCGGGCAAAATATCTGCAATGGCTGTTCTTCGGACCGAGCTGCATCGAGCCGGCATTGATCCAGATTTTCACCAAGCTCGAGGTGCCGTCGAGCACGGCCGCGTGGGGGAACGCCACTCAGGTGTTCAATGTGCTCGACAAAGCGCTGGAAAAGGGGCCGTGGATTCTCGGCAACGACTTCTCTGCCGCCGACATCGTAATCGGCTCCGGACTGAATTTCGCGATCCGCCAATTCAAGATGGTGCCGTCGCGCCCGTCGTTCGATCGCTACATCGACCGCTGCATGACGCGGCCGGCGTTTCAACGTGCGGAGAAAATCGCAGCAGGATGATTTAGCTTTTTCGCTTGTGAGAGAAGACGCGACTAACGCGCCGCTTCAGAGCCCTACTTCGCCGCATGGTTCGACGCGCCGTTGCTCATGCCGTCGCTGCGCAGCGCGTCGGGCTGCGGCATCGCAATGATGTTGTAGCCGGAATCGACGAAATGAATCTCGCCGGTAACCCCGCCGGACAGATCCGACAACAAATAAAGCCCGGCGCCGCCAAGCTCATCGAGACTGACGCCACGTCCTCGCGGCGAATGCTTCTGCTGGAACGCAAACATGAAGCGTGCATCGCCGATCCCGGCCCCGGCCAGCGTGCGGATCGGGCCGGCCGAAATGGCATTGACGCGGATGTTCTGCCCGCCGAAATCGACCGCCAGATAGCGCACCGATGCTTCCAGCCCTGCCTTAGCGACGCCCATCACGTTGTAGTTCGGCATCGCGCGGTCGCCGCCGTTATATGTCAGCGTGAGCATGCTGCCGCCGTCCGGCATCAGGGCAGCGGCGCGTTTCGCGGCTTCGGTGAAGGCGAAACACGAGATCAGCATTGTGCGCGCAAAATTCGCGCGCGTCGTGTCGGCATAACGGCCATTCAGTTCGCTCTTGTCGGAGAACGCGATGGCATGAACCAGGAAATCCATTTTGCCCCAGGCCTTGCCGATATCGGCGAACACCTTGTCGACAGAGGCGATGTCCTCGACATCGCACGGCAGCACCATTTTGCTGCCAACCGATTCGGCGAGCGGCCTGACCCGTTTGGCCAGCGCCTCGCCCTGGTAGGTGAAGGCCAGTTCCGCGCCGTGCGCAGCCAGTGTCTTGGCGATACCCCAGGCGATCGAGTGGTCGTTGGCGACCCCCATGATCAAGCCGCGCTTGCCTTGCATCAGGTGTGTCATGCGAGACTTCGTCGTCCCCGGCCCCGTGCCGGGCATCCACGCCTTAGCGACGTGGACAGGTTAAAAGGTTTGGATGGCCGGGTCATCCGCGCAAGACATGCTTCGCGCTAAGCCCGGTCTTGACAATATCGATATCGCCGCGACGCCGCAGATCTTCAGCACCGCCGCTCAAACCGATTACGCATCTAATCGTTTGAACACCAGCGTGGCATTGGTCCCGCCGAAACCAAACGAGTTCGACATCGCCGTGCCAATTTTGGCGTTGTCGATACGCTTACGCACAATCGGCATATCCGCGAACACCGGATCGAGTTCGGTGATGTTGGCGCTTTCGCAAATGAAGCCGTTGTTCATCATCAGAAGCGAATAGATCGCTTCCTGTACGCCGGTCGCGCCGAGCGAATGTCCAGTCAGCGACTTGGTAGCGGAAATCGGTGGGCACTTGTCACCAGTGCCGAACACCTTGCGGATCGCCTCGATTTCCGGCGGATCCCCCGCTGGCGTCGAGGTCGCATGCGGGTTGATGTAGTCGACTTTCGTTTTCACCGTCGACATCGCCATCTTCATGCAGCGCTCGGCGCCCTCGCCCGACGGCGCAACCATGTCGTAGCCGTCGGACGTTGCGCCATAGCCGACGACTTCGCCGTAAATGCGTGCGCCGCGGGCCTTCGCGTGCTCGAGTTCTTCCAGAACCACGACGCCGGCGCCGCCGGCGATCACGAAGCCGTCGCGACTGACGTCATAGGCACGCGAGGCTGTCGCCGGCGTATCGTTGTATTTCGAGGACATCGCGCCCATGGCGTCGAACAGCACCGAGAGCGACCAGTCGAGTTCCTCACAACCGCCGGCGAAAATGATGTCCTGCTTGCCGATCTGAATGGTCTCATAGGCGTTGCCGATACAGTGGTTGGACGTCGCGCAGGCCGATGAAATCGTGTAGTTGACCCCCTTGATCTTGAACCAGGTGGCGAGCGTCGCCGACGCGGTGGATGACATCGCTTTGGGCACCGCGAACGGACCGACGCGCTTGGGTCCTTTGCTGCGGGTAATGTCAGCCGCTTCCACGATTGTACGAGCGGACGGGCCACCGGAACCCATGATGATTCCGGTTCGCTCGTTGGAGATGTCATTCGGCTCCAGACCCGAATCGCGGATCGCCTGCTCCATCGCAACGTGATTCCATGCCGCGCCTTCGGCGAGGAAGCGCATCGCGCGACGATCGATCACGTCGGCCGGATTCAGCGTCGGCGCGCCCTGCACCTGAGAGCGAAAACCGAGCTCCGCATACTTCTCCGCGCGCGTGATGCCGGATTTGGCCTCAAAGAGACTGGACAGCACTTCCTGAGTATTGTTTCCGATCGACGAGACAATGCCCATCCCCGTGACGACCACCCGCCTCATGATCTCCTCACATCAAAGTCATATTGTCTCATGAAGCGTCCTCGTCAAAAACCCAATCTGCATCGTCCGGCGACCTCGGCCGTCACGTCCCCGGTTTTGCATCCTGCTTGAACAGACCGACCTTCAGGTCTTTCGCGCGGTAGATAATATCATCGTCGGCGGAAAGCCACCCGTCCGCGATTCCGAGCACGAGCTTCGAGCGCATCACCCGCTTGACGTCGACATTGTAGACGACCTTGCGAATGTGCGGCAGCACCTGACCGGAGAACTTCAGGTCGCCGATACCGAGCGCACGTCCACGGCCGTCACCGCCCGTCCAGCCCAGAAAAAATCCAACCATCTGCCATAGCGCATCGAGGCCAAGGCAGCCGGGCATCACCGGATCGCCCTTGAAATGGCAGCCGAAGAACCAGAGGTCGGGTTTGACGTCGAGTTCGGCGCGGATCAATCCTTTTCCAAACTCCCCGCCATCTTCAGTGATGTCGGTGATGCGATCGAACATCAGCATCGGCGGCAAAGGCAACTGGGCATTTCCCGGCCCGAACAGCTCCCCCCGGCCGCAAGCCAGCAAACCCTCGTAATCATAGCTGCTGCGCCGGTCCTGCATGCTGCGTGGCCTTTCTTTCTGTGGGGGCAATGATGGTTGGAAAGGCGCACGAGACGTGCGCTTTTTCAACTGAGACGGACACTGATCCTAACGATCAGTGCCATCGTGGCTCTCTAACACAGGGTCCGGAGGGGGCAAAGAGCGCCCGTTTCGCGTGGGCGTCTGGCGATCATATGTGATGCAGGCGATGATTCGAGAGAGGCCGGCAACCGTGCGATTCGCCTGACCTGCCAAGCCGATCGTAAGGTGGCGGTTACGGGGACAGTTACCCTTCGTCCCAACTTGCGATCCGGCCAAAAACGTAACTTATTGATAAATATATATAATTTGTACTTCGCGTCAGGCCCGCTGAAATGCGCGGAACTCGGATGCGAGTTTTGAGCCGTTCTAGTTGCGAAAAACTTGCATCTAAGGACCTTCTTTCCTATAGTAGGAGACAGTAAGCTCCCTTGGGGAACGGTTAACGGTTGGATTAAGAGTTTTTCGGATGCATAGCGTGAGTACAAGCGAGAACATCGTAGTTGTGACCGAGGACGACCATGATGTATCGGCGGTCGGTCATGGGCGGCAGCCGACTCTGACCGGCTGCCCTTGGCACGATGTCAACGAAATGCTGCAATCAGTCGGGCTGCGGCCGACACGGCAGCGTATGGCCCTTGGCTGGCTGTTGTTCGGCAAGGGCGCGCGCCATCTCACGGCGGAAATGCTTTACGAAGAAGCGACTCTCGCCAAGGTTCCCGTTTCGCTTGCCACCGTTTACAACACGCTCAATCAGTTGACCGACGCCGGACTGCTGCGCCAGGTCAGTGTCGACGGCACCAAGACGTATTTCGATACCAACGTCACCGCCCATCACCACTTCTATCTTGAGAACAATCACGAACTGGTCGACATCCTCGATCCGCATCTCGTGTTGCCGAAGATGCCGAACGTGCCGGAAGGTTACGAGATCAGCCGTATCGATATGGTTGTGCGGCTGCGCAAGAAGCGGTGATGCAACTCGCAGTTTCGAACGATGTTCCCGCTGCCCGGCCTTGCGCCGGGCATTTGTTTTTGTGAGAGGTGTTTAGTCCAACGTTCCGGCGAACGTGGCCGAACGACGATCAGTTGATTTTCTCATCGGCATAGACGCCCCAAAGTCGCTGCTGCTCGATCCAGCCGTCGAAGCCGTCACCCGCAACATGGCACCATCCCGACGCGCAATGTTTGACCTGCGCCACGACGCCAGCCTGCAAGCGGGCAGCCACATTGCCTTGAACATCCGCGCGATCATACAGCAGCGCGAAGTCGTTCTTCGTCTTCATCGTGACGACTGCGGTGCGACGGCCTGACAGCAGCGAGTGATAGACCCAACCCTCGGCTCCCTCGGAGTCCCGGATGCGGCGCCAATTCTCGAATTCCGCAGTGATTTCGACGGGGAGGCCGGCCTTGGTATAGACCCAGGCGACGTCGTTATCCTTGGTCGGACCGGCGCGGACGTTCACGTGGTCGGACTTCAGGCTCACATAACGCGGAACCGCCAGTCCGCTGGTGGATAGCGCGGAGTCCTTGGCGACGGCGGTGGTTTCGATCCCGGCCGCACTCAGCATCGCTGCTGCGAACACCATGGAAATAGTGCGCCATTTCACCATCATCACCTGCCCCCGAGACGTCCACCATACCACCCGAACCGGCCGCCCCGTCTTCCGGACCCGTCTTGCCTTGGCACGACCTTCTGCTAGAGAGGATCAAACCCAGGATGACCGGGAAAGCCCGGGAAAGTGCACGGAAGATGCGAGGGACCCGGGATACCAGGGAGACAGCCGATATCAGCCAGCGACTGCAGTTTCGAACGTGTGGGTTAACAGGGACTGAACGGTATGTCCTCAGAACCTGATTCGCTTGGATTGTGGGTTGCCACAGGCAGTTTCCGAACTCGAACGCGTGGTGTCACCGCGTCACTCCGATGTTTCATCAAAAGTTGCCGCAGGGGTCTACGAATTTCGAAAATCGGAAACTAGAGAGCATCAAATGTCGATCAAGAAAAAGCCTCTGGTTGTCGTCACGCGCAAGCTGCCCAACTCGGTCGAGACCCGAATGCGCGAACTCTTTGACGCGCGGCTCAATCTTGACGACCGGCCGATGACGGCCGAACAGCTCATGGACGCCGTCCGCACCGTCGACATCCTGGTCACGACGGTGACCGACGATATTAACGGGACCGTGCTGAAACAGCCGGGCTGCAAGCTGAAGCTGATCGCGCAGTTCGGCAACGGCGTCGACAATATCGATGTTGTCGCCGCGCACGAGCACGGCATCACCGTCACCAACACGCCGAACGTTCTTACCGAAGATACCGCCGACATGACTATGGCGCTGATTCTCGCAGTCCCGCGCCGCTTCATTGAGGGCGCCGCGCTGCTGACCGCGGGCGGTGACTGGCCGGGCTGGTCGCCGACCTGGATGCTCGGCCGGCGACTCGGCGGCAAGCGGCTCGGCATCATCGGCATGGGCCGCATCGGTCAGGCCGTGGCGCGCCGGGCCCACGCCTTCGGCCTGCAAATCCACTACCATAACCGCAAGCCCGTGGCACTGAAGATCGCCGACGAACTCGGCGCGACCTATTGGGATTCGCTCGATCAAATGCTGGCACGGATGGACATCATCTCGGTGAACTGTCCGCATACTCCGGCCACTTTCCACCTGCTGTCTGCGCGCAAACTCAAGCTGATCCGCAAGGACGCCTACATCGTCAACACCGCGCGCGGCACTGTCATTGACGAGGACACGCTGACGAAACTGATCGAGGCCGGCGAAATCGCCGGCGCGGCGCTCGACGTGTTCGAGCGTGAACCGGCAGTCAACCCCAGGCTGGTCCGCCTTGCCAAGGCCGGCAAGGTCGTGCTGCTGCCGCATATGGGGTCCGCCACCATCGAGGGCCGCGTCGAGATGGGCGAGAAGGTCATCATCAACATTCGCACCTTCCTCGATGCGCACAAGCCGCCGGACCGCGTGTTGCCGAGCATGTTGTGAGACAGCGCGCCTTGCTTCTTCCCCCTCCCCTTGCACGAAGGGAAGAAGCTCTCCGACTATCGATACGCGCTTAAATCCCTGATGGTCGGATGATCGCCGTTGAGCGGATTCGACGGATCGCGCCTGTAATTCAGCGTCTCGAACCGCATCGCGCGCGCATCCACCATCAATAAACGCCCGACCAGCCCCTCGCCGAATCCAACGATCTCACGGATCACTTCCAACGCCGTCATCGAGCCGAGCACACCGGCCAGCGCGCCGAGAATGCCCGCTTGTTGGCAGCTCGGCACCGTGCCCTCCGGCGGCGGTTCGGGGAACAGGCAACGGTACGTCGGATTGAACTCGCCATCGGCATTCGTCTCGTGCGCGCGGATCGTCGTCAGCGATCCGTCGAACACCCCGAGCGCGGCGGTCACCAGCGGCTTCTTCGCCAGATAACAGGCATCGGCCACCAGATAGCGCGTGGTGAAATTATCCGAGCCGTCGGCGACGACGTCGTAGTCTGCAAACAGTGACAACGCATTCGCCGCATCCAGCCGCATGTGATGGGCGTGGAATGCGACGTGCGGGTTGAGCGCGTGGATTTTGTCAGCGGCGCTCTGAACCTTGGGACTGCCGATATCCGGCGTCGCGTGAATGATCTGGCGCTGCAAATTCGATAGCGTCACCACGTCGTCATCGATGACGCCGAGCGTACCCACGCCCGCGGCCGCCAGATACATCAGCGCCGGCGCGCCGAGACCCCCGGCTCCAATCATCAGCACGCGCGCATTGCGCAGCGCGTTCTGGCCGGGGCCGCCGACTTCGCGCATCACGATGTGGCGGGCATAGCGTTCAAGTTCGTCGGCGCTCAGCATCGTCCTGCCGTTCTCGTCTCGATCCAGCGCCGCACGCGGGCCAGAACCTCAGTGGCTGCTGTTACCGACCAAGCAGATGTGTTTCAATAGCGCCGTTTCAACGGAGGCGAAAGCTGCCATGCGAGCGACGATGGCCGCGGCATTGATGATCGTGGCAACCACGATGTATGCCCAGGCGCAAACCGGCGGCACTGCCGGAAGCGCGAAAAACAAACCGGCAGCCGCCCGCCCGCCGGCGCAAACCCCGGCCGATACCGTGAGCGCGATGGCGCCCGCGGCGCTTCAGGCACTTCAATCCGACCTGGCATGGACCAGCCACTATAACGGCCTCATCAATGGCGAGGTCAGCGACAGGCTCATCGCTGCGATCAAGGCATTCCAGAACGATCAGAGCGGCAAGCAGACCGGCGTGCTTAACCCGCAGGAACGTGGCGTTCTCGCCGCGGCGGCGCGGAAAGCGCGGGCGAATGTTGGCTGGAAGATCGCCGCCGATGCCGCTATCGGCGTTCGGCTGGGCCTGCCGGCGAGGCTGGTGCCGCAGCAATCGAGCGAGGGCGAAGGCACGAAATGGAGTTCTTCAACCGGCACGATCCAGATCTTCGTCATGCGCCGCAAGGAAGCCGGCCTCACAACCGCAAGGCTTGTCGACCACGAACGCAAGCAGCCAGTCGGTCGCAAGATCGACTACAGCGCCGTCAAACCGGATGTCTTCGTGCTGTCAGGCACACAGGGTCTGAAAAAGTTCTACATGCGCGGCCAACTTCGCGATAGCGAGGCGCGCATCCTGATCATTCTCTACGATCAGGCCACCGAAGGCGTCATGGAGCCGGTGGTGATCGCAATGTCGAGCGCATTCGACCCGTTTCCGGCGAACGGTCCGGCGCCTCGCAAGATGGTGGAATATGCAAGCGGCGTGACTGTCAGCAGCGACGGCGCGATCATCACCGGACGCGACGCCACCGACGGATGCCGGTCAATTGTCGTCGCGGGCCATGGCAATGCCGACCGGATCGCCGACGACAAGGATCACGGCCTCGCGCTGCTGCGCATCTACGGCGCACATGGATTGCATCCGATCGCGTTCGGTCGCGATACGGCAAAAGGCGGCGTCGATCTGGTCGGCATCACCGATCCGCAAAACCAGGGCGGCGGCTCCGCCGTCAGTCGCGTCAAAGCCTCGGTGACGCAGGGCGGCGATGAATTGATGCTGACGCCGGCGCCGGCATTGGGTTTTTCCGGCGCGGCGGCGCTCGATGCAAACGGAAAGCTCGCAGGGCTTGCACTCCTGAAGCCGGCGGACATCGCCGGACTTTCGGATGCGACGCCGGCCGCACAGGCCGTGCTCGCTCCCGTGGAAACCGTCCGCGATTTTCTGAAAGCGAACGATGTGACGTCCGACAGAACGCTTGATGCAGAAGCCGCCGTGGTTCGTGTCATCTGCGTACGGAGATAAGGCGGCACATCCACTCGGCTGGCTGGACCAGGTTACGTCTGGCAACCCGGACACCAGAACGTCGAGCGTCCATTCTGGGTGAAACGCCTCACCGTGCCCTTGCATGTCGGCGTCCGGCACTTGTCGCCCTCGCGGTCGTAGACCCGAAACGAATGCTGGAAGTAACCGAGTTCGCCGGTGGTCTGACGATGATCGCGAAGCGAAGAACCTCCCGCCTTGATCGCCTGATTGAGCACGTCGTGAATGGCAGCGACCAGTCGTTCGGCGCGTTCAGACGGCGCGCCCGTTTTCAGGGCAAGCGTCGAGGCGAGACGGCGCGGCGAAAGCCGCGCGCGAAACAGCGCCTCGCAGACATAGATGTTGCCGAGCCCCGCGACCACGCGCTGATCGAGCAGCGCGGCCTTCAGGCTGGTCTTCTTGTCGCGGCACGAGCGCGCCAGCATCGCCGCGTCAAATTCATTCCCAAGCGGCTCCGGGCCGAGTCCTCTCAGTAGCGGCTCGTCGTCGAGCGCTTCGCGTGCGACAACCTTCATGTACCCGAAACGGCGCGGATCGTTGAACACGATCTCGACGCCGGAGGACATCGTAAAGCACACATGATCGTGGGCGCGGCCCTCGTTGCGCCGATGGTGAAAATCGCCCGGAGCCGCGGCTCCGGCCGCATCGATCACGCGAAATGATCCGGACATGCCGAGGTGCATCAACAGCACGTCGCCGGATGCGAGGTCCGCCAGCAGGTACTTTGCCCGCCGCCCGAGCCCGGTCACGACCTGGCCCTCCAGGCGGGCGACGAAATCGGTCTGGAACGGAAACCGCAGGTCCTTGCGCCGGGTCTCGGCGCGGACGATGGTCGCTCCCTCCATCGCTGGCTGCAAGCCGCGGCGTACGGTTTCGACCTCGGGAAGTTCGGGCACCGCTTCGCTCGTTTCGTGGGATTCTCCGGCGTTCTAAGCCGGGGTCTCGTTTTCTTCGCTGAAGACCAGCCAGTTATAGAACGGATCGGTCACCGTCATGGTGGTAGCGCCCCAGGGCTGGCGCTCCAATCCCGGCCGGGCATAGCCGTAACGCTTAGCAAGCAGCCCAGCCTGATAATCCGCAAGCCCCGTCGTCTCGATGATGATCCGTGCGCCGGGCGAGCAGGCGCCGTAGTGCTCGCTGAGATGAAGCACCGCCGAGCCCAGCGAAAGGCCCATGTAGAGCGGCAGATCCGGCTCGAACCGATGTTCGAAATCGATCTTGAAGCCGAGAAAATCGAGGTAGAACTCCCGCGCCTTGCGGACATCGAAGATTCGCAGGGTGGGGGTCACGCTGGCAAACTTTGAAAACATGGACGCTTCCCTCTTGATGTCGCCGGTTAACCACTCTCCGATGGCGATCCATCCTCAGATCGACCTGGCTTGTAGCGCACCGCAGCATGGCAGGCTATGGTTCGGTCATGGAGAAAACGGGCATGGATCGAGAGGACCAGACGCATTTCGGTTTCAGGGACGTCCCCCTGGTGGACAAGCAGACGCTGGTGAACGACGTCTTCCACAGCGTGGCGCAGCGTTACGACCTGATGAACGATCTGATGTCGGGCGGACTGCACCGCGTCTGGAAGGACGTGATGATCACGGCGCTGAACCCGCCGCGCAGCGATGCGCCGTTTTCGTTGCTCGACGTTGCAGGCGGTACCGGGGACGTTGCCTTCCGAGCCGCCAAAGCCGCGGGCCACGGATTTCAGGCCACCGTCTGCGACATCAATCCGGACATGCTCGCGGTCGGCCGCGAGCGCGCCATCAAGACACATCTCGATCATCATGTGTCTTTTGTCGACGGTAACGCCGAATCGCTGGCGTTCGCGGATCGCAGTTTTGACGCCTACACCATCGCATTCGGCATCCGCAACGTGCCGCGCATCGACGCCGCGCTGCGCGAAGCCTTTCGGGTGCTAAAGCCGGGCGGCCGGCTTCTCTGTCTCGAATTCTCGACGGTCGATGTGCCCGGACTCGACAAGATCTACGACCTGTTCTCTTTCAAGGTGATCCCGCCGCTCGGCCGCGCCGTCACAGGCGACGCCAACTCCTATCAGTATCTGGTCGAATCAATCCGCAAATTTCCGAAGCCGAACGCCTTTGCCGACATGATCCGTGACGCCGGCTTCGCCCGCGTGACCTGGCAGGCGCTCTCCGGCGGCATCGTCGCACTGCACTCGGGCTGGCGTTTGTGATCTCCGCGTTAACCCACGTCGCGCGGCTGGCACGCGCCGCGTTCGTGTTCGCGCGCGAAGGCGTGTTCGGCGTCGTCGATCCCTCGCTGGTGCCGCCGCCCGGACAGCTCGCACTGCGCATGGCCCGCCTCGTCGAGCGTCGCGGTGCGAAATCCGGTTCGCGGCTGACGCGCGCGCTGACGCGGCTCGGGCCGGCCTATCTCAAGCTTGGACAATTCCTGGCCACGCGCCCCGATGTCATCGGCGTCGCCATGGCTCGCGATCTGGAAAGCCTGCAGGACCGCCTGCCGCCTTTTTCGCAAGCGGAAGCCGAAGCGGTGGTCGCGGCGTCATTGGAAAGACCCGTGACACAGGTTTTCGCAAGTTTCGGACCGCCGGTGGCGGCAGCCTCGATCGCACAGGTCCATCGCGGCGAGGTCGAGAAGAACGGCGTCCGGAAGCAGGTTGCAGTCAAGGTGTTGAGGCCCAACGTCGCCGCACGCTTTCGACGCGACCTCTCGGACTTTTTTTTCGTCGCCAACAAGGCCGAAGCGCATTCGGCCGAAGCGCGGCGCCTGCGCCTTATCGAAATCATCAACACCATGTCGCGATCGGTGGCGATGGAAATGGACTTGCGGCTGGAAGCGGCCGCCCTGTCGGAGATGGCGGAGAACACCCGCGACGATCGGGACTTTCGCGTTCCCACTGTGGACTGGGATCGCACCACTCACAACGTGCTGACGATGGAGTGGATCGACGGCATCGCGCTGAACGATCATGCGCGTCTTGCGCAAGCGAAAGCCGATCTGCCTGAGCTCGGCCGCAAGGTGATCCAGAGTTTTCTGCGCCATGCGCTGCGCGACGGCTTCTTTCACGCGGACATGCATCCGGGCAACCTGTTTCTCGACGATTCGGGCCGGCTGGTCGCGGTCGACTTCGGCATCATGGGACGGCTGGGATTGAAAGAGCGGCGTTTCCTTGCCGAAATTCTGCTCGGCTTTATCACGCGTGACTATCGCCGCGTCGCCGAGGTGCATTTCGAGGCCGGATACGTGCCGGGCCATCACTCCGTGGAGAATTTCGCGCAAGCGATCCGCGCCATCGGCGAGCCGATCCACAATCGCATTGCCGAGGAAATCTCGATGGCCAAGCTGCTGACGCTGCTGCTCGAGGTCACCGGCCTGTTCGACATGCAGACGCGCCCCGAACTGATCCTGTTGCAGAAGACCATGGTGGTGGTCGAAGGGGTGGCGCGCAGCTTCGACCCTAAATTGGATATCTGGACGGTGGCTGATCCGGTCGTCCGCGAATGGATTACCGAGAATCTCGGCCCGATCGGACGGATGCAGGGCGCGATTGCCGGCGCCGGCGAGCTTGGCCGCCTGCTCGGTGGGTTGCCGGCGATCGCCTCGCGAACGGTCTCTCTCATCGAGCAGTTCGAGGCGATGGCGCGCGAAGGGCTGACATTGGGGCCTGACACCATTGCGGAGATCAAGCGGGCCGAAGAACGCAGTCAGCGCTGGAATATTCTGGCGCTCTGGGTCATCGCCGCGGCGCTTGTGGGCCTGCTCTGGACCGCACACTGATCGACTTGATTGCAGTGACACCTATCGACTGATATCAATGCTATCATATGTGATCGCAGGACTATCATGGCCAGCTTAACCATCCGCAAGCTCGAGGACGCCATCAAGGCCGGGTTGCGGATGCGGGCCGCCAGCAACGGCCGTTCGGTAGAGGACGAGGTCCGCGTTATCCTGCGCGAGGCTGCAACTCCCGCTGCGCCGACGGTCACCACCGCCAGCAATGTACCCCGCAACGCAACAATCCCGCGCGCCCAGAATTTACGTCGCAATAGCAATGGTTTACTTAGAGTAACACTGATCATTGGTGGCGGGATCGCCGCTTATAAGGCGCTCGACCTGATCCGACGATTGAAGGAGCGCGGTTTTATTGTGCGGTGCATCATGACAAATGCTGCGCAGCAATTCGTCACGCCGCTGAGCGCCGGAACGCTTTCGAATGAGCGTTGCTATACTGACCTGTTCGATCTCGGGAGCGAATTCGACGCGGGCCATATCCGGCTCGCCCGCGACTGCGACCTCATCGTGGTAGCGCCTGCAACCGCCGACATGATGGCAAAGATGGCACACGGCCACGCTGACGATCTCGCGAGCGCCATTTTACTCGCCGCCGACAAGCCGATTTTGCTGGCACCGGCGATGAACCCGCTGATGTGGAACAACCCGGCGACACGTCGCAATGTGGCGCAGCTCGCGCGCGATAGCGTCGCCATGGTCGGCCCCGAGGCCGGCGAGATGGCGGAAGCGGGTGAGGCCGGCGTCGGCCGCATGGCCGAGCCTGTGACGATCGCAACCGCCGCCGAGCGGATTCTCAGGCCTCCGCAGGCGCAACCATTGAAGGGCCACCGAGTCCTGATCACCGCCGGACCGACCCTCGAGCCGATCGATCCCGTGCGCTATATCGCCAACCGCTCCTCAGGCAAGCAAGGCTTTGCCATTGCAGCGGCGGCGCAGGCAGCCGGAGCCGAGGTGGCGCTGATTTCCGGTCCGGTCGACCTCGATGACCCCGCCGGCGTCACCGTGGAGCATGTCGAATCCGCGCGGGAGATGCTGGCGGCTGTGGAAGCCGCGCTGCCCACCGACATCGCGATTTTCTCGGCTGCGGTTGCCGACTGGCGCGTCGCGCACGAAGGCGTGCAGAAATTGAAGAAGACCACGGCCGGGATTCCGCCGCTGCAACTGACAGAGAACCCGGACATCCTCGCAACCATCTCAAACCTGCGCGACAAACGCCCGCCCCTCGTGATTGGCTTCGCCGCCGAAACCGAACATCTCATCGAGAATGCCAAGGCAAAATTCACACGCAAAGGCTGCGACTGGATCGTCGCCAACGATGTCTCCCCCGGAACCGGCGTAATGGGCGGCGACCGAAACACGGTACATCTGTTGACGCGCGGCGAAGACGGCGAGATCAAGACCGAGGCCTTCGCCGTCATGACCAAGGAAGAGGTGGCCGCAATGCTGATCGAACGCATCGTCTCAACCATGACGGCTTCGTCGAAGTGAGCGGCCCGATCAAGGTTGACGTCGTGCAACTGCCTCATGCCGAGGGTCTTCCGCTGCCTTGCTACCAAAGCAGCCAGGCGGCCGGTCTTGATCTCGTCGCCGCAATTCCCGAACAGGCGCCGCTGGTTCTCATCGCCGGACAGCATGCGATGGTTCCGACCGGGCTGATCATCGCATTGCCCGACGGATTCGAGGCGCAGGTGCGGCCGCGCTCCGGCCTCGCTGCCAAGCACGGCGTTACCGTGCTGAATTCGCCCGGCACCGTGGACGCCGATTATCGGGGCGAGATCAACGTCCTCCTCGTTAACCTCGGAACGGCATCATTCACGATCCGCCGCGGCGAGCGCATCGCGCAGATGGTCGTGGCGCCGGTGACGCGCATTGAACTCGCGCGCGCAGTGTCGTTGTCGGCAACGACCCGCGGCAGCGGTGGATTCGGTTCGACCGGACGCTAGCTTCACGGATGCGCGGACTCATCGTTCGGACGCGGGCTCGTTTGCTTTTGGCGGCACCACGATGGCGCCGGCGTTGGGGTGATGATCTTTGGCGAGCGGTCCCCGCCGGACGCCATCACCCGGCATTCGTCCATCAAATAGGAACGGCCGTGTCCCATCCGCGCTGCCAACGGCCGGCGTGTGCGATTGTCCAGACTTGGTATCTTGCGCGTTGGTCGCGGTCGCGGCCAGTGCCAACACAAACGCGATTGCTAATCGTATCATGACGGCTCCTCCTCTTGCGCGGGACAAGCGCGCGGCGACGCGACTCAGTTTCGGCCACCGTCGGGGAGGAACCGGGCGCCAGGATGACGGCCATCCATGTCTTTGGTGGGATTCATATTTCAAGACGGGATGTCCGGCATAAAACCGGCATGACGATTTAATCAAACCTCATCCCGCTTTAGCCCCTGCCGCGCGTCTTTAAGAAAATCGTTTCGAAAATGTCGCGGCCGCGCATTTTTCCATTGCCGGATTCCCGTTCACGGTCTGGACTCTTACCCCCCGAGTCCGCTTAAGCATAATGGTGGTCGATTCGTGAACGGCGAACGGTTTGCCGGTCGAACATCGTCGTGCGGTTTTGGGGCAAAGATGTCAGGCGTAATCGGCGTGATGCGTCGGACCTTACTGTCATGCACCTCGCTGGTGCCGGGCGGCATCGCCGGTGCCGGCGCGGTCAGCCTCATTGACATATCGCCCGCTTGGGCAGCCGAACCAACGCTGGCCGAACGGCTGCTCCAGACTTTCATGAATCTCAGTCGGCAGGATTTGACTGCGCTGGCAATGGCGCTCGGCGTGCTGAGTTTCTCGGTGGTCGCCGCTATCCTGCTGATGCGCACGCGCATCCGCGCCGCCGCGAACGAACAGCGGCTGCGCGCCGAAATACGCGAACTTCAATCGGAGGCCGACCGCTTTCGCGCCCTTCTATTCGTGGAACCGCAGATTTTGATTTCGTGGGGCGCGGGCGAGGACCGTCCCCAGGTCAGCGGCGATACCGCGCTGCTGTTACCGCAGGATATAAAACAGCCCTTGCTGGTTTTGGCATTCGGAACCTGGCTGCTGCCTGAGCCGGCGTTGCAGATGGATCACGCGGTCGATGCGCTGCGCAATGCCGGAGAAGGTTTTCTGCTCAATCTGGTCACGTCGGCCGGCCGCACCGTAGAAGCGATGGGCCGCGCCATCGGCGGCCAGGCCATCGTGCGTATCCGCGATCTTGGCGGTTTGCGGCGCGACCTCGCCGAGATGACGCTGCGGCACAACAGTCTTCTGGCAGAAACAGAGATGCTGCGGGCCTTCGCAGCCGCAGCGCCATGGCCGCTCTGGGCGAGAGGCGAAGACGGCAATATCTCCTTCGCCAACGCGGCCTATGCGCGCGCCACCGAAGCCGCCCACGCAGCCGACGCAATCCAGCGCAATCTCGAACTGCTCGACAGCGAGCACCGTATCGCGATGGCGCGGGCGCTGAACGATCATGCCACTTTTACCGCGCGGTTGCCGATCGTCATCGGCGGCGAGCGGCGCATGCACGACATTCACGCACTGCGGACCACCGGCGGGAGCGCCAGCATCGCGCTCGACGTCAGCGAGGCTACGGAGCTAAGGCAGGCGCTGGAACGGATGGCGGACGCACATCGCCGAACCCTCGACCAATTGTCATCAGGCGTCGCCGTGTTCGACGGGCTGCGGCGGCTCGCTTTCTACAACGACTCCTACCGCCGGCTGTGGGATCTCGACCGCCCCTTTCTCGATGGACATCCCGACGACTCCAGCGTGCTCGATCGCCTGCGCGCGACGCGCAGATTGCCGGAACAGCCGGACTTCCGCGCATGGAAAGCACGCCTGCATGAAGCCTATCGCGCCAACGAAGCCGTCAAGGACGTATGGTATCTGCCGGACGGGCGCGCACTCAGCATCGTCACCACACCGAATCCGGAAGGCGGTGTCACCTACCTGTTTGACGATGTCACGGAAAGCCTGAATCTGGCTCGGCGATATGACCGGCTCATCACCGTGCAGCGCGAGACCCTCGACAGCCTAACCGAAGCAGTCGCGGTATTCGGCAGTAACGGACGCGCGCAGCTTTTCAATCCGGCCTTTGCGCGGATGTGGAAGCTTTCGCCCGAGGCGCTCTCGCAGCAGCCGCATATCGATACGGTCGAGGCATGGTGCAAACCGTTGTTCGACGATAATGACGCGTGGCTGACGATCCGCAGGGCGGTCACCGGCATCGATAATCGCACCTCAGTGCCGCTCAAGCTCGAGCGCAAGGACGGTAGCATACTGGACTGCATGACCATGCCGCTTCCCGACGGCGCCACCATGCTGACCTTCCATGACATCACAGATAGCGAGAACGTGGAACGCGCGCTGCGCGAGCGCAACGATGCGCTCGAGACCGCCGATCAGATGAAAATCGATTTCGTCCATCACGTCTCGTACGAACTTCGCTCGCCCCTGACGACCATCATCGGCTTCGCGCATCTGATGAACGATCCCGGCACGGGGCCGCTCACCGAGAAGCAGGCCGAGTATGTCAACTACATCACCTCGTCGACAGACGCGCTGCTGGCGCTGACCAACAACATCCTCGACCTCGCCACTATCGACGCCGGCGCCATGACGCTTGAGCTCGGGCCGGTCGATGCCCGCAAGACCATCGCCGCGGCGGCGGAAGGCATTCAGGACCGCCTGACCCGCGATCGAATCGTGCTGAATGTCGATGTCGATCCGGACATCGGCAACTTCATCGGCGACGAGCGCCGCATCGTTCAGGTTCTCTATAATCTGCTTGCCAATGCCGCCAATTTCTCGCCGTCGGACGCCGTGATCACCGTGAGCGCCCGGCGCGCCGAGCACAATGTGAGATTTGCCGTGATGGACGAAGGTCCCGGCATTTCGCCCGACGTCAAGGACAAGGTGTTCGACTGGTTCGAAAGCCACGCGAACGGATCGCGCCATCGCGGCCCCGGCCTGGGCCTCTCGCTGGTGCGCTCCTTCGTGGAACTCCATGGCGGGCGCGTGCATTTCGATTCCACCACCAAGAGCGGCACCCGGGTCGTGTGTGATTTTCCGCTCGACCAAGCCGCCCACCGAAATGCCGCCGAATGAGCGGACCGTCGAGATTCGCGACCGCGCTCCTCAACGAGACTGCGACCGCGCATCTCATGGCCGACCTCGCGCTCCTGATCGGTCCCGGGGACGTCATCACGCTGTCCGGCGATCTCGGCGCAGGCAAGACCTCCGCCGCCCGCGCCATGATCCGGTATCTCGCGGGCGACGACACGATCGAGGTGCCGAGCCCGACCTTCACCCTGGCGCAACATTATGATCTGCCGCCCTGTCCGCTGCTCCACGCCGACCTCTATCGCATCAGTGGCCCCGATGAACTTGAGGAGATTGGCCTCGCGCCGCTGCCCGAAGACACGTTGGTCCTGATCGAATGGCCGGACCGCGCAGCCGGCGGCCTGCCTGCCGATCGGATCGACATCGCCATCAGCCACAGTCCGGCACTCGGATCAGCCGCGCGCGCCGCCGAAATCACCGGATATGGTAAGGCCGCCTCTCAGGTTGCGCGGCTTGCCGCGCTGCGCCGATTCCTCGACGATGCCGGGTGTTTGGACGCGGAACGGCGCCGCATGCCCGGAGACGCTTCGACGCGCTCATACGCCCGGATAATCTGCAGCGATGGCAGTTTCATCCTGATGAACGCGCCACGGCGACCCGACGGACCGGCGATCCACGACGGCAAATCCTACAGCGCGGCGGTGCATCTTGCCGAAGACATCAAGCCCTTCGTCGCGATCGCCCGCGGCCTGCGCAACCACGGCTTCTCCGCGCCGGTGATCCATCATGCCGATCTGGAGTCAGGATTCCTGATTACCGAAGATTTCGGCAGCGCCAGCTTCGTCGAAGGCACGCCGCCGACGCCGATCGTCGAGCGTTATCAAACGGCCACCGATCTACTGGCCGCGCTGCATTGTCAGACACTGCCCGACACACTTCCGGTGGCGGCGGACATCGCCTACACCATTCCGGTGTTCGATACCGAAGCGATGCTGGTCGAGGTCGGCCTGATGCTGGACTGGTATCTGATCGACCGCGGCATTGAACCGAGCGAAGACCTGCGCGCGGAGTTCACGACAATCTGGCGCGCATTGCTGGCGAAACCGAGTGCTGCGTCCAGAACCTGGGTGTTGCGTGATTTCCACTCGCCCAATTTAATCTGGTTGGAGCAACAGCGAGATATCGGAAGGGTCGGCATCATCGACTTTCAGGACACCGTGCTCGGTCCCGCCGCCTACGATCTGGTCTCGCTTTTGCAGGATGCGCGGGTGGACGTTCCCGAATTGATCGAACTCGCGTTGCTTACCCGCTACGTGAAGGCGCGGCTGGAATCGGAAACGCGGTTCGACCCCGCCGGTTTCGCCGAGCTGTATGCCATCATATCGACACAACGCAACACCCGACTGCTCGGCACGTTCGCGCGACTCAATCGGCGCGATGGCAAACCGCACTATCTGCGACATCAACCCCGCATCTGGACCTATCTCACGCGCTCGCTGGCTCACCCGGCGTTATCAGCGGCCCAAGAGTGGTATCAGAATCACGTTCCGCCTCCGGCGGGTTGAACCGTTTTATTTTACGCCTTTTTAGAAGTAGCATCGTAGCTTCGGAGCCTTGGATCTATCCTGCGGATCGCGGCAGAGTCGTCCTTCCAAGGCGGAGCACATCATGGGTGTAGAACGACGCAAAAACGAGCGCGTCACCTTCGAGCGCGGTTACAGCGCGCGCATGATGGGCATCGACGGCACCTGGCGCCGCGACTGCACCATCGAGGACGTATCGGAAATCGGCGCCAAGCTGACTATCGAAGGCTCCATCGAAGGCCTGCATCTCAAAGAGTTTTTTCTGCTGCTGTCATCCACGGGTCTCGCCTATCGCCGCTGCGAACTGGCTTGGGTCAATGGCGACCAGGTTGGCGTCAATTTCCTGAAGCAGAGCGACAAAAAGAAAAAGACAAGCCGGCAAAACAGCGCCACGGCGGACACCTGATCCTGGAGCGAATGAAGAAAGGCGCGGTGCGGTTTCCGCCCGTATCCCGCCATCTCATCCAGCAGCCCCTCCGCTATCATGGGCGCTTCATCATCTCGGGCGTGTATCGCCGGAGTTATCAGTGCGATTCGTAACGCGGCGTGATACAGGGCCTTTACGCTTCTGATGGAATCAGAAGCGTGGCTTTATAATTCTGATCTGACGCGCTTTCTTCACGCGAACCGGGTATCCACTTCGCTCGAAACCGCTATAGTTCGCTGAATTGACGATGTGCGTGAGCTAAGACATGCCAGTTACTCCTACCAAAGCCATGGTACTCGCCGCGGGCCTCGGCCTGCGCATGCGGCCGCTGACCGAGCGGATGCCCAAGCCCATGGTGCCGGTGGCCGGCAAGCCGCTGCTCGACCACGTACTGGACAAATTGGCGGAGACGAGCGTCGGAGAAGCGGTCGTTAACGTGCGCTATCTTCCCGATCAGATCATCGATCATGTCGCGCACCGCATCAGGCCGCGGATCATTATCTCCGATGAGCGCAATGAGGTGCTGGGCACCGGAGGCGCCGTGGTCAAGGCCCTGCCGCTGCTCGGCGAGACGCCGTTCTTCCATCTCAATGCCGATACGATGTGGATCGACGGCGCGCGTTCCAACCTGATGCGGTTGACCGAGGCCTTCGATCCCGCGCGCATGGACATTCTGCTGCTAATGGCGCCGACCGCGAGCAGCATCGGCTACAGTGGCAGCGGCGATTACGCCATGCTGCCCAACGGGGCGCTTCGCAGACGGAAAGAGAACCAGGTCGTGCCGTTCGTTTATTCCGGCGCCGCCATCATGTCGCCCACGCTGTTCGCCGGCGCGCCGACAGGAGAGTTTTCGCTGACGACGATATTCGACCAGGCCGGCGAGCGGGACCGGCTGTTCGGGCTGCGGCTCGACGGCCTCTGGATGCATGTCGGAACACCCGATGCCGTCCAGGAGGCCGAGAAAGCGGTCCTCGCGGGCGTCATCTGACGCCTGCCTTTCAACCGGTCGCCGGTCCTCTCCCGCTCATGTCATGATATGCCTGATCTCGAATTAGGATTCCTCATGCGCGTCCGCAACGTCCCCGCATCGGCACCGTTTCTACATACCGTCATCACCGCACTGGTCGACGGCGAACTGATCGAGGGATTCCGTCCGCGCGCGCAGCCCGAACGACTTGCCGAGGCCACGCTCTACCTGCCGACCCGCCGCGCCGGCCGCATGGTGCGCGATATCTTCCTCGAAGTACTGGATGTCGACGCCGTGATCCTGCCGCGCATCGTCGCGCTCGGCGGCATCGATGAGGACGAACTGGCTTTCGCGCAGGCAGTCTCGCTGTCGCCGGAGTCGCTCGAATTGCCGCCGGCGCTCGACGGGCTCGCGCGCCGCCTCGCGCTCGCTCAGCTTATCAATGCATGGGCGGATCGGCTGAAACCCGGTGAGCCGGCGCAAGCGCCGCTGGTTCTCGGCGGCCCGGCCTCGACGCTGACGCTTGCCGAGGATCTCGCGCGACTGATGGACGACATGGCGACGCGCGGCGTGGACTGGCGCGCGCTCGACGGGCTCGTGCCCGAGGCGCTCGACCGCTACTGGCAGCTCACGCTCGATTTCTTGAAGATCGCGCGGGACTATTGGCCGGATCATCTTCAGGAAAAGGGGCGGATCGAACCGGTGGCGCGGCGCGATCGCCTGATCGAAGCCGAAGCCGCGCGTCTCGTCACCCATCATGCGGGACCAGTGATCGCGGCCGGCTCCACCGGCTCGATGCCATCGACTGCAAAACTGCTGCATGTCATTGCAACTCTGCCGCAAGGCGCGGTGGTGCTGCCGGGACTGGATACCGACCTCGACGAAGACGCATGGCAACTGATTGGCGGCCGCAAGGATAAAAGCGGCGCATTCATCACACCGCCCGCCGCCGGTCATCCACAGTTCGCGCTGCACGGCCTGCTCACGCGGTTCGGCATCGCGCGACGCGACGTGAGAGCGCTTGGCTCCCCTGCGCCATACGGGCGCGAGATGCTGGCGTCCGAGGCAATGCGCCCGGCGGAGGCGACCGCCCAATGGCACACCCGGCTTGCCGAGTCCGAGGTCGCCGAGAAGATCGCGGCCGGATTGCAAAGCCTCGCCGTAATCTCTGCCGCCAATCCCGAAATGGAAGCGCTCAGCATCGCCGTTGCCATGCGCGAGGCTCGCGACCTGAACAAGACCGCGGCGCTGGTGACGTTCGACCGAGCGTTGGCGCGCCGGGTGATGGCGGCGCTCGGCCGCTGGAATCTCGCCTTTGACGATTCGGGCGGCGACCGGCTGATGGACACATCTGCGGGAATCTTCGCACGGTTGGTCGCCGAGACGGCGTGCAACGGTCTGGAGCCGCCGACCCTGCTGGCCCTGCTGAAGCATCCGCTGTGCCGGCTCGGTCGCTCCGCTGGAGGATGGACGCGCGCAATCACGACACTGGAGCTTGCGATTCTGCGCGGCACCCGGCCGCCGCCGGGCAGCAAAGGACTCGCGGATGAGTTTGCGCAATTCTGCGGCGAACGCGACAAGCTCGATCGCGGCGAGAATTCTTCTCTGCATCGAACCGAGCCCCGCGCCGCGCTGAAGCCGCATCAGCTTGACGAAGCCCGTGACCTGATCGCGGTCTTGCGTGACGCGCTCGCGCCGCTCGAAAGCGACGGAGCATCGCGATCGGCGGACTTCACCATTCTCGCCTCGCAGCATCGCCAGGTAATCGAAGCGATGTCGCATGACGATCAAGGCGTTGCCGTCGCATTCGACGGCCAGCATGGCCGTGCGCTCGCCGAGGCGTTCGGCGATTTGCGTGAGGCAGGCGACCGCAGCGGTTTGACGGTCAAGATCGCGGATTATCCGGAAACGTTCGAGGCCGCGTTCGGCGACCGTGTCGTGCGCCACCCGCAGACGACCCCGGCAAGCCTGCGTATCTACGGGCCGCTCGAAGCGCGTCTCACCCAATGCGACCGCGTCATTCTCGGCGGGCTCAATGAGGGCGTCTGGCCGCCCGCGCCGCCGACCGATCCCTGGCTCAGCAGGCCGATGCGACACGAACTCGGGCTCGATCTTCCGGAACGGCGCATCGGACTTTCCGCGCACGATTTCACTCAGCTTCTCGGTGCCGAGGATGTCATCCTCAGCCATGCCGCCAAGGCCGGGGGCGCGCCGGCGGTTGCATCCCGTTTCCTGCATCGGCTCGAAGCCGTCGCCGGCACGACACGCTGGACGGCTGCGAAACAGGCGGGAGCGCGATACATTCAATATGCGGAAGCACTCGATCGGCCCGACGAGGTCACGCCGGTCGCGAAGCCCGAACCAAAGCCGCCGCGCGCGGCGCGGCCGACGCACTTGTCCGTGACTGCGATCGAGGACTGGCTGCGCGATCCCTACACCATCTATGCCAAATACGTTCTGAAGCTCTTACCGCTCGATACCGTTGACATGCCGCTGTCGGCGGCGGACCGCGGCTCGGCGATTCATGACGCGCTCGGCGATTTCACAAAACTGCATCCGGCAAACCTGCCCGACGATCCGCAGGACGTGTTGCGCGCCATCGGCGAAAGCCGTTTCGCGCCGCTCATGCAGCGGCCAGAGGCGCGCGCGCTGTGGTGGCCACGCTTCCAGCGCATCGCGGCGTGGTTCGCGGAATGGGAAGCGTCGCGACGAACGCAACTCGTGAAGATCTACGCCGAGGTTAGCGGCAAGATCGAGATCCCGATCAACGGTGATCGCAACTTTATTCTGTCGGCGCGCGCCGACCGCATCGAGCATCTCATCGACGGCCGCTTTGCCGTTCTCGACTACAAGACCGGCAGCCCGCCGAGCAACAAGCAGGTGCGGCTCGGCTTGTCGCCACAGCTCACGCTGGAATCCGCGATCCTGCGCAAGGGCGGTTTCGCTGGCATTCCCCCCGGCGCATCGGTCAGCGAGCTGGTGTATGTCCGGCTTAGCGGCAACAACCCACCCGGCGAGCCACGTCAGGTCGATCTCAACAACAGCAAGACCGACAAACAATCGCCGGATGAGGCAGCCGATCGCGCTCTTCAAGAACTCACGGCGCTGATCCGCGCTTTCGACGACGAGCAACAGGGCTATGTATCGCTCGACCTGCCGATGTGGAAAACACGCTACGGTGCCTATGACGATCTCGCACGGGTCAAGGAATGGTCGGCTGCGGGCGGGCTGGGGTTAGAGGAATGGTGAAGGCGTCCCGCTCCGTTCATCCCGACGCCAGCGCGCGCCAGCAGCGTGCGTCCGATCCGGCAACCTCGGTGTTCGTGTCCGCCAACGCCGGATCGGGCAAGACTCACGTGCTGGTGCAGCGCGTGATCCGTCTGTTGCTCAACGACGTTCCCCCGGCGCGCATCCTCTGCATCACCTTCACCAAGGCCGCCGCGGCGAACATGGCGGAGCGGGTGTTTTCAACGCTGGGTCACTGGGTCACGCTCGACGATGAGGCGCTGGACGCAGCGCTGCGCGGCGTCGGTATCGCGCAGCCTGACGTGAAATGGCGAGAACGGGCGCGCAAACTGTTTGCATCCGCGCTGGAAACGCCGGGCGGCCTGAGGGTGCAGACCATTCACGCGCTGTGTACGCGGCTGTTGCAGCAGTTTCCGTTCGAGGCGCAGGTGCCGGCGCGCTTCACCGTGCTCGACGAGCGCGACCAGACCGAGATAATGGAGCGCGCGAGCATCAGTATCATGCTTGACGCTTCGCAAAATCCTGACAGTCCGGCCGGGCGAGCGCTGCGATATGCCATGGGGGCGGCCGCTGAACTCGACACTGCGGGACGTCGTCAACCAGGCCTGTCTCAGCCGCGATCACGTCATGATCCGGACCGAAGACCGTGGCATCGAGCAGACGATCCGGGATGGTGCCGATGCGCTCGGTGTCGATCCAGCCGAGCGCGTCGAGGATGTCGAGCGCGAGATCGTCGATGGGCCGAACCTGCCGCGCGCGCAATGGCTTTCCGCGGCTTCGGTGTTTGCGACCGGCAGCTCCTCCGATCAGGATCAGGCGAAACGGCTGCGCGAGGCGCACGCCAAGGTGGGAGACGCCGCGCAAGCCGATCGCTATCTCGACGTCTTCCTGACCGGGGATGGTAGCCGGCGCAAATCCTTCGTTACAAAGAAGATCAGCGATGTCCGACCCGACATCGCTGAAATGCTCGATCGCGAGTGCACCCGTGTGATCGCGCTGCTCGAACGCCGACGCGCCATCAACATCCGCGACCGCACGCAATCCCTGCTGATCATCGCGACCGCAGTCGCCTCCAACTACCAGCGCGAGAAGCACGAGCGCGGCCTTCTTGATTACGACGACTTGATCGACAAGACGCTTCGGATGCTGGAGCAGACATCGCCGGGATGGGTCCACTACAAGCTCGATCGCGGCGTGGATCACGTGCTGATCGACGAGGCGCAAGATACGAGTCCAAAGCAATGGGACATTGTCGAGCGCATCATCGCCGACTTCACCACCGGCGAAGGCGCGCGCGAAGGCGTTAAGCGAACCGTGTTCGCGGTCGGCGACGAGAAACAGTCGATTTTCTCGTTTCAGGGCGCGGCCCCGCGCGAATTCGACGAGCGGCGGCGCAAGCTGGAGCAGAAATTCCGCGATGCCGAGCTTCCGTTTCGCAAGGAGGATTTCATCTACTCGTTCCGCTCAGGGAAGACGATCCTCGAGTTGGTCGACCATGTGTTCCGCGATCCGAATATCTATTCCAGCATCCATGCGGTCGGTGCCCATCCCGTGCATGAATCGCTGGCGGACGCCGCACCCGGCATCGTCGACCTCTGGAATCTGGAGGAGCGCGACCAGCGCGAGGAGATCGAGGGCTGGCGCGCGCCGTTCGATGAGGTCACCGCAACCAGCCCCGAGGTCAAACTTGCACGGCGCATCCGGGCCGCGATCAAGACGCTGATCACGCAAGGCACCATGACCGGGCATCTGGGCAACCGTCGCCCGCTCGGCTATGGCGATATTTTGGTGCTGGTGCGGCGACGCGGTAACACCTTTGACGCCGTCATCCAGGCGCTGAAGCAGTCCGGCATTCCCGTGGCTGGCGCTGACCGCCTCAAGCTGACCGAGCACATCGCGATCATCGACCTGATGAACCTTGCGGATGCGCTGCTGCTGCCGCGGGACGATCTGGCGCTTGCAGTGGCGCTGAAAAGCCCGCTGTTCGGCCTCGACGACGACGACCTGTTCACGCTGGCATGGCAGCGCAAAGGCTCGCTGCGCGACGCACTCGCCGAGCATGCGCCAAGTAACGATAAACTCCGTGACGCACTCGAGCGCCTCAAGCGGTGCGAAAGTCGCGCCACACGCGAGACGCCGTTCGCGTTCTTCGCGTGGCTCCTGGGCGGCCAGGGAGAGATCGATGGCGGACGACGGCGAATCCTGCGCCGGCTTGGCCATGAAGCCAATGATGCGCTCGATGAGTTTCTTGAACTGGCGCTAACCTATGAGCGCAAGGCCCCCGCGTCGCTGCAAGGCTTCATGGCGTGGTTGCGCGCTGCGGATACCGAGGTGAAGCGCGACATGGAAATTTCGCGCGACGAAGTGCGCGTGATGACCGTGCATGGCGCGAAAGGACTCGAAGCCTCGGTGGTATTTCTCGCCGACACTTCGACATCGCCAGCCGACACCGAGCGTCTCAGCCTGATTCGTATGGCGCGCGGCAATGCCCCCGCCGGCGTTGCCGGCGTGACGATATGGGCTGGCAGGAAGGCCGAGGATCCGCTTTGCGTGGCGCAAGCCCGCGCGGCCATGACCACGGAAACCGAGCACGAATATCGCCGTCTTCTTTACGTCGCGATGACGCGCGCGGCCGACCGCCTGATCGTCGGCGGCTGCAAACCAGGAAACCGCAAAGATGTCCGAAAGTTCTCCTGGTACGACCTGATCGAGACAGGTCTGGGCAATTCCGGCCTTACGATGCACGAGTTCGAAACCGCAGCTGGCAAGGTCAAGCGTTTCGCCCGGCCGGGAGAAGCCGAATCGGATGCCGCAGGTCCGGCAGCTACTGCCGCTGCCGTCGCCGAGATTACGTTGCCGCCGCCCTGGCTGCACCGTATGGCCACGCCGGAACCGCCAGCGAGCCGACCGCTACAGCCCTCGGATACTGACGAGGCCATGCATCTTCGCTTGCCGGCCAGCACCTTCCCGGATCAGCGCCACCGCGCGCGACTGCGGGGCACGCTGGTGCATCGCCTCCTGCAATCTCTGCCGGACTTGCCGCGCGATCGCCGCCGAGACACGGCACTGTCCTATCTCGCGCGCAACGCGAACGACTGGAGCGAAGCCGAGCGCGACGCGCTAGCGGCGCAGGTCATGGCGGTGCTCGATGATGCGAGGTTTGCGCCCGTGTTCGCGGCGGGCAGCCGGGCCGAGGTCGCGATTGCCGGCCGGCTGACCACTCGGCGGGGCGATCCCGTGCTGGTATCCGGTCAGATCGATCGTCTCGTGGTAACCCCCGACGAGGTTCTGGTCGTCGACTACAAGACCGGCCACGCACCACCCCCGAACGTTGCCGGCGTTCCACCGGCCTATATCCGCCAGCTCGCGCTCTATCGCGCGGTGCTCGCGAGCCTGTACCCGGAACTGCCCGTCAAGGCGGCGTTGCTCTGGACCGAGGCGCTTGAAATGATGGAGATTTCAGCCGCGGCGCTGGATGCCGGGTTGGAAGCGATCATCTCCGTGTGAGAAACCTTGACCCGGGAAGATCGCCTTCTTACCTTGATCGCAGTTTCACGTGCATTCGTTCGTAGCGCACGATCTCATCGACACAACGAGGTATTCCATGGCAGTTGGCAAGGTTTCGGACGCCAATTTCGAAGCGGAAGTGCTCAAGGCGACTGGCCCGGTCGTGGTGGATTTCTGGGCGGAGTGGTGCGGCCCTTGCCGCATGATCGGCCCGGTGCTGGACGAAATCTCCAGCGCGATGGGCAGCAAGGTAAAGATCGTGAAGCTGAACGTCGACGAGAGCCCGAGGACGGCCTCGAAATACGGCGTGATGTCGATTCCCACCCTGATGATCTTCAAGGACGGCGAGCTGGCCTCGCGTCAGGTCGGCGCCGCACCGAAGCAAAAACTGGAGCAGTGGATCACCGCTACGGTCTGATCTTTCTGCACCGAATCCCGCAAACGGCCGGCTCAACGCCGGCCGTCTTGTTTGCATCCAGCAGGTGTCGCGCTTTTCCTTTCCCTTGCGGGAGAGGGAAAGGGAGTCGAGATGGGCGGCGTGCCGTTCTCCGCCAGCACGTGGCCGGCGAGATACAGCGAGCCAGCGATCAGAATGCGCGGCGGAATTTCGTAGGCGAGACACGCAACCGATTGCAGCGCGGCCCCAACGCTCGCCGCAGTTTCGGCGCGCATGTCGAGCGCGCGCACCGCTTCCGCCAGGACCTCCGGAGACATCGCGTTCTCCATGTTCGGAATCGGCACGGCAATAACATGGCGCGTCAGGCCGGCGAAGTTGGCGAGAAAGCCCTGCGCGTCCTTGTTGCCCATCATGCCTGTTATCACCACCAGCGGCCGCGACAGCCGCTCCTCAAGATCGCCGAGCGCCGCCGCCGCGACCCGTCCGCCATCGGCATTGTGCCCGCCGTCGAGCCAGAGCTCGGCGTCGCGCGGCGCCTGATCCACGATCCGACCTGATGTCAACCGCTGCATCCGCGCCGGCCATTCCGCGCCGGTGACGCCACGCTCGAACGCCGTTGTCTCGATGCTGAACCGGTCCTGCGCCCGCAGCGTCGCGATCGCAAGGCCTGCATTGTCGAACTGATGCCGGCCGAACAGCCGAGGGGCGGCAAGGTCGAGCAGACCGCGTTCGTCCTGATAGACCAGTCGCCCGTGTTCCACGTGAACGTGCCAGTCCTGGCCGGCGGCGTGCAGCGGGCTGCGCATCTGCTTCGCCCGCTGCTCGATCACAGCCTGCGCCTCCGGCAATTGTTCGGCGGAGATCACCGGCACGCCACGCTTGATGATGCCGGCTTTCTCGCCGGCAATCTGCATCAGCGTGCCGCCGAGAAACTCAACATGATCGATGCCGACCGGCGTGATAACGCTCGCCAGCGGCGTTTCGACGACGTTGGTGCTATCGAGCCGGCCACCGAGGCCAACCTCGAGCAGCAGCACGTCGGCGGGATTTTTCGCAAACAGCAGAAAAGCCGCCGCCGTCTTCATCTCGAAAAGAGTGAGCGGATCGCCGCCATTAGCACGCTCGCATTCAAGCAGCGCGTCACGCAATGGGTCATCGGCCACCAGCGCTCCGGCCAGCCGCACGCATTCGTTGATCCGCACCAGGTAGGGCGAGGTAAAGACGTGCACGCGCAAACCTGCAGCCTCGAGAATCGCGCGCAGGTAGGCAATGGTCGAGCCCTTGCCGTTGGTGCCGGCGACATGAATGACCGGCGGCAGCTTGCGTTCGGGATGATCGAGCCGGTCGAGGATGCGCCACATCCGACCGAGCGTGAGATCGATCTTTTTCGGATGCAGTTTCGAGATCCCCGCAACAACGTCGTCGAGCGGCGCTTGGCGGGGCGGAACGGCGCTCACGCCGGAGGTGCGGCTGGCGTCGCCGGCGGAGCCTCCGGAACGGCAGCCGGTTCGGCCGGCTCATCCGGCTGGGCAGGAGAAGCTGGTTCTGGCGCCGCCTCAATCGTTTCCGGTGCCTTGGTCAACAGCCGGCACAGCCGCGCCAGCGTCGGCCGCAGTTCGTGACGATGCACCACCATGTCGATCATGCCGTGGTCGCGCAAATATTCGGCACGCTGAAAACCCTCCGGCAGTTTCTCGCGTATGGTCTGCTCGATGACGCGGGCTCCGGCGAAGCCGATCAGCGCGCCGGGCTCCGCGATCTGAACGTCCCCAAGCATCGCATAGGAGGCCGTGACGCCGCCGGTGGTCGGATTCGTCAGCACCACGATATAGGGCTGGCATGCCTCGCGCAGCATCTGTACCGCTACCGTGGTGCGGGGCAGCTGCATCAACGACAGCACGCCTTCCTGCATCCGCGCGCCGCCCGACGCCGCGAACACGATGAAGGGGCATTGTTTTTCGACCGCAAGTTCGAGACCTCGCACGATCGCCTCGCCCGCCGCCATCCCGAGCGAGCCGCCCATGAAATCGAAGTCCTGCACCGCGATCACGACGGCGGAGCCTTCCAGCTTGCCGAACCCGACCTTCACAGAATCATGGAGCCCGGTCTTGGCGCGGGCGTCCTTGATGCGGTCGACATACTTGCGCTCGTCGCGGAATTTCAGCGGATCTGCAGGCACCTCCGGCAACGCCACATCGTACCAAGTCTCGTTATCGAAGATCGAGCTCAGCCGCGCATCCGCGCTCATGCGCATGTGATAGTTCGATCCGGGGATGACGAACTGGTTGCTCTCGACGTCCTTGTAGAACACGAGCTGCCCGGTGTCGGGACACTTGATCCAGAGATTATCCGGCGTTTCCCGCTTGAGGATATTGCGGATTTTCGGCCGGACGACGTTAGTCAACCAATTCATCGAAGACGCTCCATAAGCGAGCAGCAATACCCCCGGTGCACAGCGGTGCCGGCGCAAGGCAAAGGGGCGCTCCGCCGGAGTTTTCTAGAGCATTTCGCTCTGATTAAATCAGAAGCTCTAGATTGTTGTTTTGACGCGTTTTCTTTACACGAACCGGTATCCACGTCGCTCGAAAACGCTATAGCTTAAATAACGCGAAGGAGCGACCCCTCGCGGCCTTCTCGCGCATAGATGCGGCCTGGGTCCCTCTTCCGCAAGGGAGTGTTGAAACCGGTATTCCCGGGCCTTCCGCCCCAATTCTTATAGAGGGATGGCGCCGAAAATCCCTACACCCCTTTCCTCACCCGCTTTTGGCGGACCGTACGCCCTCGGCCAGCGACGCCGCGAGACCGGCGACCGCGTTGACCGTTTCGGCCGTCGCCTTGCCTTCGGCGTCAAGGCTGCCGCTGAGCACATCCACCAGCGCCGAGCCGACCACCGCGCCGTCGGAGCGTTCGGCGATGCCGCGCGCCGCATCCGGGGTGCGGATGCCGAAGCCGACGCAGACTGGCAGGCTCGTATGGCGCTTGATGCGCCCGACTGCCTCGCCGACAGCCGCCGAATTCGCCGCCGCGCTGCCGGTGATCCCGGTGATCGAGACGTAGTACACGAAGCCGGACGTATTCGCGAGCACCGCCGGCAACCGCTTGTCGTCAGTCGTTGGCGTTGCGAGGCGAATGAAGTTCAACCCGGCTTTCATCGCCGGGATGCACAATTCGGAGTCTTCCTCCGGCGGCAGATCGACGACGATCAGACCGTCGATGCCAGCTGCCTTCGCATCGTCAAGAAATTTCTCGACGCCGTAGATGTAGATAGGATTGTAGTAACCCATCAGCACGATCGGCGTCGAATCATCGTCTTTGCGGAAATCGCGGATCATCTGGAGGGTCTTGGTCAGCGTCATGCCCGCCTTCAGTGCCCGCAGGCCCGCAGCCTGGATGACCCGACCATCCGCCATCGGATCGGTGAAAGGCATTCCGATTTCGATGATATCCGCGCCGGCCTTGGGCAGCGCCTTGATGATAGCGAGCGAGGTCACGGGGTCCGGATCGCCCGCCATCAGAAAGGTGACGAAGGCCGAGCGGTCCTGCTTCCGCAACTCAGCAAAGCGCGTGTCGATACGGGTGGTCACTTCTTCCTGCCCTTCAGAATGTCGCCGACCTGCGGCACGTCCTTGTCGCCGCGGCCCGAGAGGTTGACCACCATCAGATGATCCTTCGGTCGCTCGGGTGCGAGTTCGATGACCCGCGCGATCGCATGCGCCGATTCCAGCGCCGGGATGATGCCCTCCAGCCGCGTGAGCAGCTGAAACGCCGCCAGGGCCTCCTCGTCGGTCGCGGAGAGATATGTGACGCGGCCGGTGTCGTGCAGCCATGAATGCTCCGGACCGATGCCGGGATAATCCAGCCCGGCGGAAATGGAATGCGCGTCCTGGATCTGGCCGTCGTTATTCATCAAGAAATAGGTGCGGTTGCCGTGCAGCACGCCCGGCCGTCCACCTGTGAGGGAGGCCGCATGCAGCTTGTCGAGGCCGTGGCCCGCGGCCTCGACGCCGAAAATCTCCACCGAGGATTCGTCGAGAAAGGGATGAAACAGCCCCATCGCGTTGGAGCCGCCGCCGATGCAGGCGACCAGCGAATCCGGCAGCCGGCCCTCGGCCTCCTGCATCTGCTGGCGGGTTTCGTCGCCGATGATCGACTGGAAGTCGCGCACCATCATCGGATAAGGATGCGGCCCCGCCACCGTGCCGATGCAATAGAAGGTGTCGTGCACGTTGGTCACCCAGTCGCGCAGCGCCTCGTTCAGCGCGTCCTTCAGCGTGCGGGTGCCGGACTGCACCGGCATCACTTTGGCGCCAAGCATTTCCATGCGGATGACGTTTGGCTCCTGCCGCGCCACATCCACCGCACCCATATAGACCACGCAGTCGAGGCCGAAGCGCGCGCATAGCGTTGCGGTGGCAACGCCGTGCTGTCCGGCTCCGGTCTCGGCGATGATGCGCTTCTTGCCCATGCGCCGCGCCACCAGAATCTGGCCGAGCACGTTATTGACCTTGTGCGAACCTGTGTGGTTCAGCTCCTCGCGCTTCAAGTAAATCTTGGCGCCGCCAGCGCGGCCCGAGGCCACGGAAATCTCCCGAAGATGCTCGGTTAGACGCTCGGCGAAATACAAGGGCGACGGCCGGCCGATGTAGTCCTTGCGATAGCGCGCCATGTCGCGCTGGAACGAGGCGTCGACCCTGGCATCGGCATAGGCCTTCTCAAGATCGAGGATCAACGGCATCAGCGTTTCCGCCACAAAACGGCCGCCGAACGTGCCGAAGTGCCCGCGTTCGTCGGGGCCGGATCGGAAGGAGTTGGGGAGGGAATTCATTTTCACCCTTCGTCATGGCCGGATTTATTCCGGCCATCCACGTCTTGCTTGCTGTGAATCTCGATAGAGGTTGATGCCCGCGGCGCAGACAAATTTACGCAATCTACGACTGCTCTGCGCAAGCATGACGGCTGCCGTAGTGCTCCGGGACTACTCCACATGCGAGGTCACTTCGCGCAAACTGGTTTCCGCCGCTCGCGCGGCACGAATGAAATCTCTGATCATTCCGGCATCCTTGACCCCCGGCGAGCTTTCCACGCCTGACGAGACATCGACCCCGCCGGCGCGGGTGATGCACACCGCATCGTGAATATTGCCTGCGGCCAGACCTCCCGACAGCATGAATGGCACTTCGAGGGACAGATTTTCCAGAAGGCGCCAGTCAAAGGGCACGCCGAGTCCGCCCGGCCGGGTCGCGTCCTTTGGCGGACGCGCATCGAACAGCAAGCGGTCGGCGACGGCGGCATAGCCCAGCAGCTCTGCAAGATCGGCGGCGGTTTCAACGCCGATCGCCTTCATCACGGGCAGGCCGAACAGCCGCTTGATCTCGCGGATACGGGCAACGGTTTCCTTGCCATGCAGTTGCAGCAGATCCGGCCGCAAGGCCTCAATAATTCCGCTCAACGTCGCGTCGTCGGCGTCGACGGTCAGGGCGACCTTGCCCGCCCGGCCTCGCACCTGCGGGCTGAGTTCTCTCGCGCGCTGAAGCTCAAGATGCCGCGGCGACGGCGGAAAGAATACGAAGCCCACCATATCGACGCCGGCTTGCAAAGCAGCGTCAAGCGTCTCAATGGTGGACAGGCCGCATATCTTGACGATCAGGGGCATGGTCTCGAATGATCCGGCGCAAGCTGGCCGATCGCCGCTATCAAGCGCGATGGGAGTTCTACAACGTCGCAAGCGGCTTGTCTCGCCCGGGCGAGAACGCCATTTGAACGTTCTTTTCCTTGCGGCCGGAGGCCAATCACAATGATTTGGATCGAATCGATCCAAAAGGACGCTATCCGGTCCGCCGGGTCAAGTCCGGCAACCGCGACGTCTCACGCGACTCGTAGCGTGATCGCAGATCGGCCAGTTCCACGCGCGCTTCTCGCGCATCCGTCTCGTACTGGCGAGACGTATGCCGCCAGCGGCGCTGCCTGAGCCAGGTCGCGACGCTCCCGGCTACCACGCCGAAAATCGCAACCGCGATAATGAGAATGAACAGCGGCAGCGTGACGCCGGTCTCAGGATCATTTCCACCGAAGGGATCGAACGTCACCGTCACCAAGTGGCGATTGGCGAACGCGAACACGATGAAAAGGACACCAAGCGGAATCAGGATCAAGCCGGTGAGGAATTTGCGCATGATCTCTCTCGCGACGCAGCGTCAGTCGGCAATCGTGCTGACAGGTTCACTCGCCGATTGATGGGGCCGCTCCCCTGAACGTTCCTACGCGCTCGCTTCGCTCGTCGCATTCTCGCGATTGAGCCGCTCACGCATTTCCTTACCGGTCTTGAAAAACGGTACACTTTTCTGATCGACCGGGACGTGTTCTCCCGTACGCGGATTACGGCCCGCGCGGGCAGGACGATGTTTAACTGAAAACGCACCAAAACCACGCAACTCGACGCGATCACCCCGCGCAAGAGCGGCAACGATCTCATCGAGGATCGCGTTCACGATGTTTTCCACATCCCGCTGGTAGAGGTGCGGGTTGTGTTCGGCGATGCGTTGAACGAGTTCGGATTTGATCATCGAGACTGAGGCCCATGCGTGGGAAGCCCATTTCCTTGGAAATGGTCAGGACTGTCAAGACGCTAAATGCGATTCGGGCCGTTAGAGAAACCCACCGCGATGCCTTGCATCGCAGCATCGGAGGTTCCTCGCGGCGCAAAATGCCTGCTCACGACCGGCTCGGACCTCAGTTCGACGGTGCGGGCTGCCATAATGCCAGCATTCCATTGAGATTAAGGCGATCTGCCGCTCCCACGATACCGGTCTGCTCGACCTGTCGAGCGATACTGCTCAATCCCAGCGCGTCAAATGCCACCGACGCGGCGGTGCGAATAAACGTCAGATCGGTCAAACGCGGCGACAACTTGAAATCGCGCACCGGCAGGTCGGGCGCTACTTTCTTTTCCGCCACAAGCCACGCGATCGCAGTCTTTTCGTCGCCAAGCTGATCGACCAACTTGAGGTCTACCGCCTGCCGTCCGGTGAAAACGCGCCCATCGGCGACTTTCTCGAGTTGTGCATCGTCCATGCCGCGCCGGTTCTGCACCAGACCGCGAAACCAGGCGTAGGAATCCTTCACTAGGGCATCGATCGCGGCCCGCGCCTCCGGACTGGTCGGTTCATATCCGTTCGGGGCCGCCTTCAGCGGCGACGATTTCACCTCCTCAACCTTGACTCCGACAGTTTTCAGAAGGTCGGTGAAATTCGGATATTGAAACAGCACGCCAATCGAGCCGACCAGCGCCGTCTGCTGCGCGACGATGTGATCGGAGGCGAGCGCCGCGATATATCCGCCCGACGCGCCGAGCCCTTCCACCACCACGACCATCGGTTTCTTGGCCTTCAGGCGCGTCAGGGCGTCGTAAAGCTCTTCGGACCCGGCGGTGGTGCCGCCCGGCGAGTTGATGTGGACGATGACCGCGGGTGCGTTCGATTTTCCGAGTCGCTCCAGTGCCTCGACTCGCTTTTGGTCGCTGCGGATCAGACCATCGATGCTGACACGCTGGATCGCGGAGGCGCCGGTCAGCTTGGCGCCCCAAGGCGTGGCGTAAGCGCCGACTGCGACGACAGCGCCGATCACGATCAAAGCCGACGCCACGCGCCAGAAGGTAAGCTTACGGCGCAACCTGCGGCGATCGACGATCACGTCGGATTCCATCGACATCGACATTTCTCCTCAACGAATATTGCGGTCGATCACACCGTCGCCGGTGCATGACATTTGGGCTAGTCAAACTACACCAATCGCGGCGTAATATGAAGAAAGCATGGCCGGCTCCGATCATGCGCCGGAACGTGAAACCGCGCCGTTTGACCTGGCCCCGGCTAGCGGCTGCGCCGGTCCGGCGTGATTAACTCGGGTCGCGGCCCCGACAGCCGCTTGTGCAGGTGGACCATGAAGGCCATGCCGAACAGCGGCGTTGCCAGATTGACGATCGGAATCGCCACGAAAGCTGCGATGACGAGGCCGGCCACAAACACTGTAGAGGCGTTATCGCGGCGCATCGCCTTGGCCTCCGCCGGTGAACGGAACCGCATCGCCGCAAGCTCGAAATATTCCCGGCCGAGCAACCACGCCGTTGCAACGAAGAACACGATCACGCCCACGCCCACGAACACGAACGGCAACGCAATGAGATAGACGAGCAGCGTCAGCAGTGCTGTCTTGACGCCCTCGGCCATCGCAAGGCCAATCGGCAGCGACGCGCCCGAGCGGTCGGCTGGATAATGCTCGTGCTCGACGATCTCCGCGACGTCGTCGACGAACACGCCAGCAACCAGCGAGGTGATCGCAGGCATCAGAAACACCGCGCCGAACACGATGCCTAAGCCTGCGGCAATTGAAAGGACCCAGGCGAGAATATTGAGCGGCGTGTGGAAGGCCGGCCCCAGCATGGTCTCCACCCAGAGTTCGCCCGATCCGGCGAGCCAACTCAAGAGCCGCTGTAGCCCGATCGAGGCCACGACGATCAGCACAAGCGCGAGCCCTATCGCACGCCACAGGATGGCGCGCATCGGCGGCGACAGTATTTGCATAAGGGCGTTGACAGCAGCGCCGATCATGAGGGTGCGTTTCCCCAAGGAATCCTGCGCTCAGATAAACACCGCGATCCGCGCCGGCAAGAGCACGGGACGACGACGACCGCACCGAGGAGCGCGAGTTGGTGCAAGGACATGCGTCCTTCGGACTCGAGACACCTCAGACACGGAAAGGCTCTAGGTGGCGTAGGTCTGCGCGCCCGCGAGTTCGGCCGCGACCATGGCACCAAGCGCCATGTCACTCTGCTGACCGAAGCCGTGATGAACAATGCGGCCATTGCGACCGATTAGGATGCTGGTCGGCGTGCCCTGCATTCCATAGCGGCCCATGGTGACCGGCAGCGGGGTGCCATCGCCCGCGGCATCGACGCCGATCGGAAACGTCAGCCGGTATTCGTGAATAAAGGCCTGAAGCGAAATCGGCGTCATTGCAGCGTGATGTTCGAATACCGTGTGCAGACCTATCACCTGAAGATCAGTCGCCTTGAACAACTCATAGGCGCGCTGCGTCTGCGGCGTGCCATGCGCGACACAGCCGGGACATAGCATCTGGAAGGCATGGAGCAGCACCGGGCGGCCGCGCAGTGCAGCCAGCGTCAGGGGCTCGGCCGTGTTGAACCATTGCGAGACAGCAAGTTCGGGAGCGGTGATGTCGGCGTCGGTCATGGAATTGCCTCGCGAGGCCATTTGAGGACCGGGTCCGGCACGCTCGCCGGGTCGGATGTTGCGGCGGGCGCGCAAGACTGCTGTCGTGCCCGCGCGCTTCGGACATGTGCCGCGTCCCCCGTTTCGGATCGCGGCCGCGGCGAGGAGCTTTCGTCGGCGATCACCTCTTCCACCGGCGCGGGAGACCCATGCGGCGCGGGAGCGAACGACAGCGAGCCCGCCCCGACTTGAATCGGGTCCAAAACACTCGCCACCTCCGCGAGCGGCTTCTGCTTGTCGGCCCAATGGAGCGAGAGGTAATCGAAACCCCGCACGATCGTGGGCTTGACGATCTCGAAATAGGGAGAGATATCGAAATCTCGCGGCATATAGAGCGAGGAATCGCGAATGTGCAAAATCTCGCGCCGGGCGTTGCGGCTGCCGGCGCGGGTGATCTTCGGTAGGATCGGATAGCGCACCGCGCCGAACGCCTGCGCGATCAACGCCGAGCAGATAATCTTGGTCGGATCGCCGGAACCGAACGCGATCATGCGCCGCCGCCAGCGCTGCGGCACCGGCAGCGGAATCAGGTAACGCATCAGATCGACGATGTTCTTGGTGTCGTAGCCGAAGCCGATCCGGTTGATGGCGTAGCGGCACACCGTAACGCGATCCTCGTGCGACAGCCCGACCGGGCGGCACAACCGGGTGTGATACGGAAGATATTTCGACAGCGGCGCCGAGATGACGCCTTCGCCGACATTGGCCTCGATCAGCACATGCGACTCGCCATCGGGCTCGCTGGCGCCGTCGATCGGGCCGACATAAAGCGCGGCATGCGACCATGTCGATTGCGTCAGATACTTGATGATGCCGGAAATACGGCTATTGCCTTCGACCAGGAGAACGTCGCCCTCCTGAATGAGGCCGCGCACGCGCTCCGGATCGCTCGGCGTGAACGGCTCGTACCCCGGCAGCTCCTTCTGGAGGTACGCCGCAATCCATTTTCCGACCGTATCGAGCACGAAACCCATGGCAGTCTCTCTCCGCCTTCGACCTGACCGGTTTTCCCTCCTTACCATGGCCAAAACCCGTTGCAATTCGGTTCATAGCTGCAATCGCGAAATTCATCGATTCACCATGACAGTTGCCGCAGGCTGATTGATGCGGCAAGTTCGCCATGTCCCGAATTCCGAAGCCTGCCAGACCGTCGGATCCGAAAAGAACACTGCAAATCTACGATTCTCTGGGGGCATGGATTCAGACCGTTCGCTTGGGGACATGAAAAACGGGAAGCGATTTTTTTAAAACCACCACATCGGTCATTCCTGCATTTGAGTCTTGGAAACCATGCCATGAGAATGACACGCCGCGATTTCCTGTCGGCATCCGCCGCCTGTGTGGCAGGAATGGGCATCGGCCCCGCGCCGGCCGCGCCGCTGCCGCGCGATGCCGAGATCGTCGTGATCGGCGCAGGCGCCGCAGGCATCGCGGCGGCGCGACGGATTCAGGCGGCAAATCGCACCGTGCTTATGGTCGAAGCGGCAGACAGGATCGGCGGACGCTGTTACACCGATACCAGGACTTTCGGAACGCCGTTCGATCGCGGCGCACGCTGGCTGTTTGAGCCCGACACCAATCCGATGATCCGGCTGGCGCGAAGCGTGGGTACGGAGGTGTTTCCGGCCCCGCTCGGCCAGAAAATCCGCATCGGGCGGCGTAACGCGCGGGCGGGCGAAACCGAGCAATTCCTCGCGGCGCTGGTGCGCGCACGGCGCGCCATCGGCGAGGCCGCGCGCGGGAAGATCGACGTCGCCTGCGCCTCGGTGCTGCCCGGCGATCTCGACGTTTGGGCTCAGACGATCGATTTCGTGCTCGGCGCCAGCGCCACTGGAAAGGATCTGAAAGATCTCTCGGTGATGGATCGGGCGAGTGCGCCTGAGCGCAACGCCGCGATTGATTGCAAACAGGGCCTCGGCGTGCTGCTCGCGACGCTAGGCCAAGCCATGCCGGTGAGTTTGTCGACGCCTGTCAGCCGGGTAACCTGGGCCGGCCGCGCCATTGGAGTTGAGACGCCCGCGGGTCGTATCGACGCACGCGCCGTCATCGTCACCGTATCCGTCAATGTGTTGACCGCAGGCAACATCCGCTTCACGCCCGAACTGCCGAAGCGCTCGCTCGACGCGGCTGCGAAATTGTCGCTCGGCAGCTACGATCGCATCGCGCTGTGGCTGCCCAACAGTCCACTCGGCCTTGGACACAATGAAACCATGATAGAGCAGAGCAGCGACGGAAAGACCGCGCTTCTCGTGGCGAACGCGGGCGGATCGTCGTTGTGCACGATTGATATCGCAGGCAGCTTCGGCCGCGATCTGTCGGCGCAAGGAGAGAGCGCGATGACGGCCTTCGCCACGGAGTGGTTGACAAAGTTGTTCGGTAGCGATGCTGCGGCTGGGGTGAAGCAGTCCGCCGTGACCAGATGGAACGCCGACCCCTATGCGCTCGGGGCGATGTCGGCCGCAGAACCTGGCGGCCACCCCTCGCGGAGAATCCTGATGGAGCCGCTGGGCAACCTGTTTCTCGCCGGTGAAGCCGCGCACGAGACGCTGTGGGGTACCGTCAACGGCGCATGGGAGAGCGGCGAGCGAGCGGCTGACGCCGCGCTGCGAAAAATCGGCGCGAGCAAGGAGCCGGCACAGCCGTCAGCGTCAAAGCACAAGCCATCACGACACGACAGACGAACGCCGTCGCGAAGCGCAAACGACGCCTTCGGCTTTCCGCTGCCCCGATGACGCGACCGAGGGCGCTGATTTCATGGTCGTCAGGCAAAGATAGCGCCTTCGCCCTGCATGAGATTCGCCGCGATGGCGCGTTCGATGTCGTCGGCGCACTGACCACGGTGAACGAGAGCTTCGGCCGCATCTCGATCCACGGCGTGCGCGAAAAGCTCTTGCACGCGCAACTCGCGTCCGCAGGACTGCCGCCGCTCGTCGTACCGATCCCCAATCCGTGCCCGAACGATGCCTATGAAGAGCGGATGACGCGGGCGATGGCGGATGCAAAGCGGTCCGGCATCACGCATGTCATCTTCGGCGATTTGTTTCTCGCGGACATCCGCGCCTATCGCGAACAAAAGCTCGCCGGCACTGGTATCACGCCGGTGTTTCCATTGTGGCGCCGGCCTACTTCGGCGCTTGCGCGCGAAATGATCGCGAGCGGACTGGAAGCGCATCTGGTCTCGATCGACCGAGCGAAGCTTGACCGTTCGTTTGCCGGCCGCAACTTCGATGAGAGGCTACTGAAGGACCTTCCGGCCGGAATCGATCCGTGCGGCGAGAACGGTGAATTCCACACTTTCGTTTTTGCCGCGCCGATATTCTCGCAACGAATCGAGGTCGTACGCGGCGACATTGTCGAGCGCGAGGGATTCGCCTACTGCGATCTTGTGCCTGCGTAATCGTTCCAGTTTTTTGATGCGAACCGGTATCCGCTTCGCGTCAAAACGCTTTAACCGCGCAAGCTCCCGCCGGTTCTTTTCGCGACTTCAGCGACGACCTTCGCCGCCACCGCGTCGATCTCCTGATCGGTAAGCGTCTTGTCACGCGGCTGCAGCGTCACCGCGATAGCAACCGATTTCTTGTCCGCATCGATGCCCTTGCCTTCATAGATATCGAACACCGTGACGCCCGAGATCAGCTTTCTGTCCACGTTTTGCGCCGCGCGCACGATATCGGCCGCTTTCACAGCGCGATCGACGATGAACGCGAAGTCGCGCGCCACAGGCTGGAACGGCGGCAATTCCAGCACCGGTTTTGCGCGAGTCGGCTTCTGCTTGGCCTCCGGGATGCGGTCGAGAATCACCTCGAATGCGAGTAGCGGACCATCGGCCTTCAGCGCTTCGAGCACGCGGGGATGCAGTTCGCCGAAATAGCCGAGCACGTTCTGCGGTCCTATCTGGATCGCAGCCGATCGTCCCGGGTGCAGCCATGCCGGAAAGTTTTTCGATTCGCTGCCGGCGCCGATCTGCAATGCCTGTGCCGGCGCACCGGCGGCAGCCAGCACGGCAAGCGCATCGGCCTTTACATCAAGCGCATCCGCGGTGGCCGAGCCCGACCAGTGCCTCCCGAGACCCGCCGACGAGGCCATGCCGCGGCGAAGCCCGGCGGCGGCCATGAATTGATCCTGCGCACCGTCGCCTCTGAAAATCTGCCCGACCTCGAACAGCGCGACGTCGGGAAAGCCCCGGTCGGCATTAGCCTGCGTGATCGCGACGAGACCCGGCAGCAGGCTCGGCCTCAGGTCGGAAAGATCAGAGGCAATTGGGTTGGCGAGCGCCAGTTCCTTACTTCCGCCGCCGAACAGCTCGGCCTGCGGCTTGGCGATGAACGACCAGTTGACGGCTTCGACCATGCCGCGCGCCGCCAGCGCACGCCGCGCGCGTCGGGTGCGTGACTGGATCGGCGTCAGCACAGGTTTGCGCGGCGCGTCGCCCCGATCGAACGGCGTCATCGGTACCTTGTCGACGCCGACGATGCGCACGATCTCCTCGACGATGTCGGCCTTGCCCTGAACGTCAGTGCGCCAGGTGGGGATAGCGACCTTCACAACGGGGCCGCTGCCAGCCACCATGAAACCGAGATGGCCGAGAATGCGCCGCACTTCGACCAGAGGCACATCGATAGCCGCCAGCCGCTTGATTTCACTCAAGGGGAAATCGATCACGCGGTCATCGGGCAGCGCCTGTCCGGCAACGACGTTCTCCGACGGCGTGCCGCCGCAAAGCTCGATCACGAGCCGCGTCGCCATCTCAAGCCCGGGCACCGTGAAGGCGGGATCGACACCGCGCTCGAAGCGATAGCGCGCGTCTGAATTGATGCCGAGCCTGCGGCCGGTCTGCGCGATATTGATCTCGCTCCACAGCGCCGATTCGATCAGCACATCGGTGGTGGTCTCGTCGCAGCCGGATTGCTCGCCGCCCATGATGCCGGCGAGCGATTCGACGCCCTTGTCATCGGCGATGACGCAAACATTCGGATCGAGTGTGTAAGTGCGGCCGTCGAGCGCCAGCAGCGTCTCACTGTTGCGGGCGCGGCGTATCGTGAGATTGCCGTGTACTTTCTTCGCGTCGAAGACGTGCAGCGGGCGGCCGCGGTCGTAGGTCATGAAGTTAGTGATGTCGACCAGCGCGTTGATCGGGCGCAGACCGATCGAGGTCAGGCGCTTTTGCAGCCATTCCGGCGACGGACCGTTCTTCACCCCCGCTACGTGCCGCAGCGCGAAACCCGGACACAGCGCGGCATCCTCCACCGTCACCTTCACCGGACAAGGAAATTCGCCCTTGATCGGCTTGATGGTCGGGTCCTTGAAGCGGCCCATGTCGGCAGCGGACAGATCGCGCGCGATGCCGTGCACGCCCGTGCAATCCTGCCGGTTCGGCGTCAGGTTGATCTCGATCACGGGATCGCCGAGCCCGGCCCATTCCGCATATCCCACACCGACCGGCGCATCCGCCGGCAATTCGATGATGCCGTCGTGATCCTCGGAGATTTCAAGCTCGGCCGCCGAGCACAACATGCCACGGCTCTCGACGCCGCGGATGGTGCCGACGCCGAGCGTGATGTTCTTTCCCGGAATGTGGGTGCCAGGCGGCGCGAACACGCTGACGAGGCCCTCGCGCGCGTTCGGCGCGCCGCACACCACCTGGATGTAAGCAGGCTCACCCTTGTCGTTGGTCTCGCCGGTATCGACCATGCAGACCCTGAGACGATCCGCGTTCGGATGCTGCACGGCGGAGACCACGCGCGCGATGGTGAACGGCGCGAACATCTTCGATTTGTCCGCGATGTGCTCGACCTCGAGCCCGATCATGGTCAGCTTGTCGGCGAGCTTGTTTAGCGGCTCGTCGGTGTCGAGATGCTCTTTCAGCCAGGAAAGCGTGAATTTCACGTCGACAATCCCCCCGCGAGCGTCGGGATCTCAAGCGGCTTGAAGCCGTAGTGAGTGAGCCAGCGCACATCGCCTTCGAACAATTGCCGCAGATCGGCGATGCCGTATTTCAGCATGGCGATGCGGTCGATCCCCATGCCCCAGGCGAAGCCCTGATAAACTTCCGGATCGATGCCGCACAGCTTCAGCACGTTCGGATGCACCATGCCGCAGCCGAGAATCTCCAGCCAGTCCTCGCCCTCGCCGAAGCGAATCTCGTTCTTGTCGCGGCGGCACTGGATATCGACTTCCAGCGACGGCTCAGTGAATGGGAAGAACGAGGGACGGAAACGCATGTTAACGTTGTCGACCTCGAAGAATGCCTTGCAGAATTCGTGCAGGATCCATTTGAGGTGGCCGAGATGCGATGACTTGTCGATCACCAACCCCTCGACCTGATGGAACATCGGCGTGTGGGTCTGATCCGAGTCGCTGCGATAGGTGCGGCCAGGGCAGATCACGCGAATTGGCGGTGTCTTGCTCAGCATGGTGCGCACCTGCACCGGCGAGGTGTGCGTTCTCAACAAGAGGCGCGAGCCGTCCTCCTTCGGATTGAAGTAGAAGGTGTCGTGCATCTCCCGCGCCGGATGGCCTTCCGGGAAATTCAGCCGGGTGAAATTGTAGTCGTCGGTCTCGATATCGGGGCCTTCGGCGACCGAGAAACCCATGTCGGCGAAGATCGTAGTGACCTCGTCCCACACCTGGCTCAGCGGATGGATGCGGCCGGCTTCCGCGGGCGCCTCGCGCAGCGGCAGCGTGACGTCGATCGTTTCCGACGCAAGGCGCGCGTCGAGCGCGGCGGATTTCAGCACCTCGCGGCGTGCGTTGATGGCGGCCGCCACCCGGTCCTTCAGCATGTTGATCGCAGCGCCGCGCGTCTTGCGTTCGTCCGGGGACATCGCGCCAAGCGTCTTGAGCAACGCCGTCACCGCGCCGTTCTTGCCGAGCGCCGCGACGCGCACCGCCTCCAGCGCGGCCTCGTCGCCTGCATTGTCGACAGCGCCGGTCAGCTCCTGTTCGAGAATCTCGATGTCGGCCATCCCTTTTACTCCGGCATGATGAACAAGTCGGTCTCGCGCGGCTTGCCGCCCGCGTGCGTCAGCATCGCGTGAACCTGCCCGCGATGATGGGTCTGATGATTGAAGAGATGCATCACGAGCTGCCAGCGCGGCTTGGTCACGTTGCTCCCGGTCGCGCCGGAGAACCAGGTAAGATCTGCCTTGATCCAGTCCGGATCGAGACCGTCGGCCCACTCGATCAGCCGGGCGTCCGCGGCGCGACGCTCGCGCTTGAGTTCGCTCCAGTCGGGAACAAGCGTCGCCGACTCGCCGATCCCGCAACCGGGCCTCGGCCAGTCCGAAAACCGGCTCATCCACATGCGGTCGGCCCAAAGCAGATGATTGAGCGTGCCGTGGATCGAGCCGAAGAACGCGCCGCGATCGCGGCGGCGTTCGCCGTCCGACAGCCCGTCGGCCACCGTGTAAAGATTGTCGTTCTGCCAGCGGTTGTACCGGGCCATCCGCCGGGCATAGCTGATCTCGATCATCCGTCGCTCCCGACGGCCGACCGTCGCGAAGCCTCAGGCCGCGAGCGCGGCCTTGGCCTTCTCGGCGATCGCCTGGAACGCGGCGGGCTCGTTGATGGCGAGATCCGACAGCACCTTGCGGTCGACCGTGATGCCCGACTTCGACAGGCCGTCGATGAAGCGGCTGTAGGTCATGCCGAACGGCCGGACGGCGGCGTTGAGGCGCTGGATCCACAGGGCGCGGAAGGTGCGCTTCTTGCGCTTGCGGTCGCGGAAGGCGTACTGGCCGGCCTTGTCGGCGGCGGCCTTCGCGGCGCGAATGGTGTTCTTCCGGCGACCGGAAAAACCCTTGGTGATCTTGTAGACTTTCTTGTGCTTGGCATGAGCCGTCACACCGCGCTTGACGCGAGCCATGACCGATCTCCTTCAAAGTGACTGGTGAATTTGACGCCGCTTGACGCGGCGGGATTGCAACAGGTCGGCCGTCAGGCGTTCGGCAAGAAGTACTTCTTGATGTTGTCGCCGTCGGTCTTGAACAGGATGCGGGTGCCGCGAAGCTGACGAATCTGCTTCTTGGTCCGCTTGATCATGCCATGTCGCTTACCGGCGTGGGCGGACACCACCTTGCCGGTCCCGGTCACCTTGAAGCGCTTTTTAGCGCCCGATTTGGTCTTCAACTTGGGCATTTGGCTCTCCTGTTGCCACGAAAAAATGCGCCCCAAGGGGCGCTTTCTGCGGCGAAATGCTCGCTAGAGCGTTGAGAATGCTCGACTATCTCTGAAATGAAATCGCCGGCATGGTCGTCGCCACGGCAGCCCTTGAATCAGCCGGGCGGCGAAGATCGGGCTTATCGCAGAGGATGGCCGGATTGGCAACGATTTAGGGAAAGAACGATCGCTGTTCCCCGCCGAAAGGGGCTTTCCAGGAGATGTGCCCCGCTTAAAAAATGCGGGAGGCAAGTCGCTTGGAACAGACCCGGCGCGCTCCCTCTCCGCTTGCGGGTTGGGTCTACAGAGGCTCGTCGAAACTGGCCCGCCAGATAACTAGCGAGCCAATTTCGGTTCGAACTCTTAAAGAGATGAACGCAGCCTCAGCGCGGTGCCAGCACCATGACGACCTGGCGGCCCTCGAACCTGGCGTCCTGCTCGACCTTGGCGTAGGCGGCGACGTCGGCCTTCACCTTGTCGAGCAGCTTGGTGCCGATCTCCTGGTGAGCCATCTCGCGGCCGCGATAGCGCAGGGTGATCTTGACCTTGTCGCCCTCCTCGAAGAATCGCTGCATCGCCTTCATTTTCACGTCGTAGTCGTGATCGTCGATCATCGGACGGAGCTTGATCTCCTTGATCTCGACGACCTTCTGCTTCTTGCGGGCTTCGGCGGCTTTCTTCTGGGCCTGAAACTTGTATTTCCCGTAGTCCATGATCTTGCAGACGGGAGGACTGCTGTTCGGGGCAATCTCGACCAGATCCATACCGGCATCCATGGCCATCTTGATGGCGGCGATCGTTTCCACGGTACCTTGGTTGGTGCCGTCCTGATCGATCAATTGAACCTGGGCATTGCGGATTTCATCGTTGGTGCGCGGTCCGTCTTTCGCGACGGGCATTGGCGCTCTACTGGGACGGCGAATGGGTGGCTCTCCAATGTTGTGAAAGAAGCGCCTACTTTGAAGGAATAAGCGGCTGCGGGCAAGCGGGGGAATTTAACGCGGGGCAAAACCATCGAGCGCGAGGTATTTTGGTCACGCCGGTCAATTTCGATCCGCTACTTGTTCCGCATCGAGCATGCATTCAAATGGGGGAACGGCACTGCCGGAAATACGCAAACGGACGGACGCCATGACGAGCGAGACGGCAGCGCAATTTATCGAGGTCGGCGGCGGCGATGCCGTCCGCCGGATCGCCGTGCAGGTGCGGCGCGGGGACTCCCCGGGCCTGTTCTGGCTCGGCGGCTTCAAATCCGACATGGCGGGCACCAAGGCGCTGGCGCTCGATTCGTGGGCGGCCGAACGCGGTTTAACCTGCGTACGTTTCGACTACTCCGGTCATGGGACTAGCGGCGGCGAGTTCACCGATGGCACCATAGGACGCTGGCTCGAGGAAAGCCTCGCGGTGTTCGACGCTTTTTGCGAGGGGCCGCAGGTGGTGATCGGCTCATCGATGGGTGGCTGGATGGCGCTTCTGCTCGCGCGCGAGATCGCGCGACGGGCATCCTCCCGCGCCACGCTCACCGGCCTCGTGCTGATCGCACCGGCGCCGGATTTTACCGAGGAGTTGATGTGGAAGACCTTTTCGCTGGAGGCCAGACATGCCATCGAAACTGATGGCGTCTGGCTGCGGCCGTCCGATTACGGCGATCCCTACCCGATCACGCGCGAACTGATCGAGGAGGGCCGCAACCATCTGCTGCTTGACCGCAGCATCTCGACCGGCTGTCCGGTGCGCATCCTGCAGGGCGCGCAGGATCTCGACGTGCCGTGGCGTCACGCCTTAACGCTGACCGAACGGTTGCCGAGCGATGACGTGGTGCTGACCATGATTCAGGGCGGCGACCACCGGCTGTCGCGCCCACAGGACATCGCGCGCATCTTGGCGGCGGTGGCGGAGTTCTTCTGAACCCAGCGGATGGCCGATCATGCCCGGCCTACGGCGAGCATCCGGAAGGCCGCTTCATCTGCGCTTAACTGTGAGTTTGGCGGAGCCTTCATTGTTGCGATAGAATGCGTCGTAGAATCCGGGGATGCCAAGCACCGCATCGTTGACGAACACAAGCAACTCGCCGCTGCGCGTCGGCCGGATCACGGCCTCAATGGTGCCGTCTTCCGGATCGGGATCGAGAAACACCTCCTCGCCGCCAACCGCGCCGTAGCGCAACACCAGGCGAAACCACGGCCGCGTCAGTTCGCGGCGCAAGGGAACGCCGAGCACCAGCGCCAGCTGCTGATGCCAGTTCGGCGCATCGGTCGAGTAGAATCCGCCGAGCGGGGACCGAATGCCGCCGTCCCGGAACGGCTCGGTGGTCTCCACCTTGACCACATAGCGCGCGCCATTGCCCTGGACGAAAATCCCGGTGTTGTTGCACAGGCCGGATGTGGCGAAGGTCACGCTGGCTTCCTCGCCGCGAGTGAGCGCTTTCGCTTGGGAGTTTTCGCGGCAGGTGAAGCCTGCAATGTCCTGAACGTTGTAAAGAAGGTGGCTCGTCAATGTGACGCCGAGATAGACAAAAAGAAGCGCAAAGAATGCCGGCGCGCCGCGCCGCTTCAGCCAGTCGTGAAAAGCGACGTAGATGCGGCTGGTACGCAGCCGATAAATCCAGTTTGTCGGTCCCTTGGTGGGCGCGCACGGGGCGCGCCGCCAGATCGCGCCCATCGTATCCGAGATGCCGGCCGCGAGCCATGCGCTCCAGGCGATCAGCACAATCACGGCGGCGAGCAGGAGTGAGAACTGCACCGGGCTGCGGGCATAGCCGTCGATCCAGGTCTGCGCGAATCCCGGCAGGAAGCCGCCGACCAAGCGGATGATGTCCGAGATCCAGCGGACCGGGCTGAGATACTCGTCCTTGGCAGGCAGCTTGCGCAACAGCGGGTAGAGCGCGAGCCAAAGCGAAACGCCGACAGTAAGGAAATAGACGATGCGGCGCTTCCACACCTGGTTCCAGACATGCTCTTGCGCTTCGGCGCGTTTCGCCGCCTCATCCGAGGTTTCAAGCCCGAACGCATCGGGCGTGATGATTCGCCCATCGTAAGTCGCGATATCGTAGACCGCGGGAAGCCCCACCGGCGCATAGGCGTGGGCGCGGCTTGCGATTCGGCACAAAGCGCTCTCGTGAATCTTCGGTCTCGCCACCGACACCACGTCCCGTTTCGTGTAGGCGTAGTTGGAGAGAAGCTCGATCTTGCGCGGCCCGTAACGATAGTATCCGCCGACACCCTTGCGCGGATCATAGAGCCGGCCATCCTTGTCGCACATTGCGACGGCATGCTTGAAGGTGTCGGGATCGGCTGGCGGTGCCCCCTGATCCGACTTGAAGCGCAAACCGCAGGCCTGCGCTTCCCGCAGCATCCAGACCAGTGAGATATAAGCCAGTGAATCGTCCGGATAGCCGCCGCCGACGTTGGAATGAACGCCAGGAAACCAGACCTGACTCACCTGCTCGTCGGCAAGATAGCGCTCACCGTCCCCGCGAAGCCGGGCAGACTGTGCTCCGCTCTCATCCCACAATTCGGGATGGAAAGTGGTTCGCTCCTCGTCGATCGACAGCGCCTGGCAGGCCCGCATCACCCGCGTCAGATCGAGCTTGTGGTCGGGCAATTGCAGCGGCCAGATGAAGCGGCTGACGCCTCGCGTCATCTCGTCGATCGGCAACCCGTAGGCGGTGACAGTATCCCACACGCCAACGAAGCGGATGCGCTGGATCACGCGATTGTCCGCCTTGTCGTAATCGTCGCGCCAAACCAGATCGCGCAAAGCCCTGAACAGATGCTCGATGCGCCAGACCGTATGATAGCGTTCGCGGCGATAGGCGCGATAGGCTGCGCGCGCCTTGCGATCCAGTTCTTCCTCGGTGGCGGCGGCAAGCAGTCCTTGATTAAGGATCAGCCCCATCACCACGCGAATGGTGAAGGCGCCCCGGCTAAAGCCAAAGCCGAATATCTGGTCACTCTCGTCAAGCCAGTTGCGGCAGGCGAACTTGTAGATATCGATAACGTTGCGTTTCAGCCCGAAGCCGAACGCGCCGCCGAGCACGGCGAGCGGCTTGAACGACGACGTGCCGACGCCGTCATCGTAGAACGCCACCTGATCCGATCCGGAAAGATCAAGCCCTTCGAATGTGCGCCAGACGTTGGTGCGCCAGACCTTCGCCGCGGAATTTCCGGTGCCATCAGAGAGCAGAACGATTTTCCGGCCCATGCCAACTCCCGGAACGATGTCGCCCGACGTTGATCCGCCTTCTCTCGAAAGCCAACGACGCCCGCAGCGGGCGTCGCTTCTCTTAGCGTCAACTCAATCGCGGCCAGTTAGCCTTGCCAACTGAGGGAGGAAGGTTGGCAACGGCTAACTCATTCCTGTGACATTCACGATGGGTTCGAGGTCATCGCCAAAGCATCGACTATCAACCCCATCGTTTTCCTGATCAACCAATCGTCACAAGAAATTGGCGACAGCTCTCGTCGAGGCTGCCATCGCGGAGCTAAATCCCGCACGAAGGCTTGTCAGGAACTGGGCGAGGGGCGACGGACCGACGCTCTCGCTCTTGCGACGGGTCTCCAGCCGCTCCATGCTCAAGCTCGACGCTTCAGCCTGATCAGCCAACGACACAGACGCCTCCTGCACCATCTCTTTCGCCACGGTCAAATTCAATCACCGTGGCGTATTGGACGACCTTGATAGCCTTGCCCTTGGCGTCGAGGACCGGAATGTACGAAGCCCGGATCCAGACTTCCTTGCCGTCCTTCCCGATGCGCTTGTATTCGGCCGATTGAGCCTCGCCGCGATTGAGCTTGACCCAGAATTCGCGATAGGCAAAACCTGCACGCTCCGAAGCCTCCACGAAGATGCCGTCATGCTTGCCACGAACGTCGCCGAGCGTGTAACCCATCGCCTTCAGGAACTTGTCGTTGGCGGCGATAATCGTACCGTCCGGTTTGAATGCAGCCATTGCCTGGGCGCGTTCAATGGCGGCAAGCTGATCCGCGTTTTCCAGCGCCTCGAGCTTCCTGGCGGTGATATCGGTCGCGACTTCAATAACCTTCGTGGGTTTACCCCTCGAATCCAGCACCGGATTATAAGAAGCCTGCAACCAGACGATCTTGCCGTTCTTGCCGATACGCTGATACTCGGCTGACTGTGACTCGCCGCGATTGAGCTTGGCCCAGAATTCGCGATAGACGGCGCTGGATCGTTCGCCGGCCTCCACGAACATGTGATGGTGATGGCCCTGGACCTCATTGAGGAGAGAGTAGCCAAACGCTTTCAGGAAGTTATCGTTCGCGGTAAGGATCTTTCCATCCATTCCGAATTCGGCGACGGCCTGCGACTTTCCGATGGCCGCGACCTGGCCCTCCAGCTCAGCCGCCTTCAATTTCTGTTTGGTGACGTCAGTCGTGAACGCGACAACCTTGAACGGCTTTCCGGTCTCGTCCACGATCGGATTGTAAGTCGCGAGAATCCAGACTTCTCTCCCGCCTTTACCAAACCGCCTGTATTCGGCCGATTGAGTCTCGCCGCGATTGAGCTTGGCCCAGAGTTCGCGATAGGCTGCACCTGACCGCTCCGACAGCTCCACGAACATGCCATCATGCTTCCCCTGCACTTCGCTAAGGGCGAAGCCCATCGCGTTAAGGAAGTTTCTGTTCGCGGTAATGATCGTGCCGTCCAATTTGAATTCGACCACTCCCTGCGCGCGTTCGATGGCGGAAACCTGACCCGCGTTTTCCAGATTCTTGATTCTTTTCGCGGTGATATCGGACGCGAGCGCGATAACTTTTGTCGGATTCCCCCTCGAATCCAGCACCGGAATATAGGACGCCTGAACCCAGACTTCCCGGCCGTGATTGTCGATGCGTTTGTACTCGGCCGATTGGGTCTCGCCCTTATTCAACCTGGCCCAGAAGTCGCGGTATGCGGCGCCGGACCGTTCGTCGGTCTCCACGAACATGCCGTGGTGCTTTCCGCGAACCTCCGCCAGCGTGTAACCGAGTATGCTGAGAAACTTCTCGTTAGCCGTGATGACCGTTCCATCAATACCGAGCTCGATGACGGCTTGAGACTTGCTGATCGCTGCGGCTTTCGCGGCATTTTCTTTCGCGATCGACCATTTTTTGAAGAAAAACATTGATCCTCCCCAGGAGTTAGATCCAAGACTACCAAAGCTCACAACTCGCGGGCGAAGCTTGGTAACTTGATGATGAATGGAATCGGTTAAAACGAGGTTAATCGGCCTGGATCGCGAAGGCATACCCGCAGCTCTTCGGTGTCAGAGAGCTTCGGCAGCCACCCGGACTTTCCGTTTTTCTTAGTTTTTTCAACGGCTAACGCTTCCGGCGACGAAGCAGCCGGCGAAGGTTATCCGCTTTTGTTGCACCGCGATGGCAGCGACCGTTTCCTAAAGAAGTACAACATTCATAACCGCCGCCTGCTGCGGCCTCGGTATGCTTGAGTCGCGTGAGTCTAGTTCCAGCCTCGGCGGTCAGAACGGCATCAAAGACACCCCCGCAGGCCGTCAGCATGGTGAGCTGCGATCTCGAACACTTCGAGCTGGAACAAGAACCATCTGGACCAGCGACAATCCGTCCCGCGCGGGATTGTCGCCGATGGTCTGGGCATGTTCCGTTAGCCTGTTGCCGGGGGGCCGACACGGGAAACGCGGACACGGCAACGCGGACACTGGAAAATTGGAGCGGGCGAAGGGATTCGAACCCTCGACCCCGACCTTGGCAAGGTCGTGCTCTACCCCTGAGCTACACCCGCATCCGAAAACAGGCAGCCGATCGACGGCCGCCGAAGGGCAGAGCTATGCCAAATGCGGCGTGCGAATGCAACAGCCAGATATGAGGTCGTCTGCCCTAAGTCCCCTCCATACTGGATGGCAACCGCGATACCGGAGCCATCGGAGAACCAGGAGGGAACGATGCTCCGCCCGCCAATTGCAATATTTCCGCGCAGGGACCAATTTATGGGTCCGGATCGTGCTAGCAAGGATATGCGAACTTTGGGACGGCGCAGACCGCTCCTTCCGGGGACATCAGGCGAGGATCACGTGACCATAGTCGAGCACGGCAGCGAGCCGCCACCGCAGGCGTCGGATCTGATCAACGAGACGACGACCCAGACCTTCATGAAGGATGTCATCGAGGAATCGATGCGCCAGCCGGTGCTGGTCGATTTCTGGGCGCCGTGGTGTGGACCATGCCGCCAATTGACCCCGATCCTGGAAAAGGCGGTGCGCGCCGCCGCTTGCAAGGTCAAGCTGGCGAAGATGAATATCGACCAGCATCCTGCCATTTTTCAGCAGCTTGCGGCACAAACCGGTAATCAGTCGATTCCGGCGGTGTTCGCTTTTACCGGTGGGCGACCGGTGGACTTCTTCATGGGCGTTGTGCCCGAGAGCCAGGTCAAGAGCTTCATCGACAAGCTGACGCAAGGCGCGGGGGCGGCGCCCGGCACTCCGAATTTCGAGGAAATCTTGCAAGAGGCGGAAGCCGCGCTCGCTGCAGGCGATCCGACCACGGCGGCCGAGGTCTATGCCGAGGTTCTCGGTATCGACGCCGCCAATCTTCCGGCGATCGCCGGACTTGCGCGTTGCTATGCGACCACCGGCGCGATCGACAAAGCCAAGCAAACACTCGCGCTGGTGCCGGAATCGAAGCGCGGCGACGCCGCCGTGACAACCGTGCAGGCCATGATCGACCTCGCCGAACAGGCGAGTTCACTCGGTCCGGTCGTCGAACTCGAGCAGAAGGTTGCGGCCAACCCGCTCGATCATCAGGCGCGATTCGACCTGGCTACCGCACTGAACGCTGGTGGCCAACGCAGCGAGGCCACCGATCACTTGCTGGAAATCGTCACGCGCGACCGCAAATGGAACGATGATGCCGCCCGCAGGCAACTCGTGCAATTCTTCGAAGCGTGGGGCGCCGCGGACGAAGCCACCGTCGAGGGACGCAAACGCCTGTCGACGATCCTGTTTTCTTAAGCGGTCCGGTCTCACATTTGCGTCCGTTCAGCGAACGGCCTGCGAATGTGAGAAGGGAAAGACCGTTACAAGCTTTGCCCGTGAGAGCATTTTCCGGCTAAGTGGAATCCGGTTAGCCGTAAGAAAATGCTCTCAATTAGTAACTTGCGCGTATTCTAATCGCAAAACCGGTATCCACTTTTGCGGAATACGCGCTAGCACCGAACTCGTTCATGCCCATCAATGCCGACTATCGCGGACCCGGTGACCTTCCCGAAGTGATACCAGTGTTCCCGCTGCCCGGCGCACTGCTGCTGCCGCGCGGCCAAATGCCGCTCAACATCTTCGAAATGCGCTATCTCGCAATGGTCGACGACGCGCTCCGGGACGGCCATCGCTTGATCGGCATGATCCAGCCCGACATCGCCCATTCTGCGAGCGAGGACAAGCCGGAGTTGTTCCATGTCGGCTGCGTCGGGCGCATCACGCAGTTCGCCGAATCCGGCGACGGCCGTTATATCCTCGAGCTCACCGGCGTCTCGCGTTTCAAGGTCGTGGAAGAGCCGACGGTGTTGACGCCCTATCGCCAGTGCAAGGTCGATTTCTTTGCTTACGCCGATGATCTGACCGCACGCAAAGGCGAGGACGCCGTCGACCGCAAACGGCTGCTCGAGGTGCTGAACGATTTTCTCAAGGTCAACGACTTGAAGGTAGACTGGAGCGACATCGAGAACGCCCCGAACGAGGCACTGGTCAACGCGCTGGCGATGATGTCGCCCTATGGCCCGTTGGAAAAGCAGGCGATGCTGGAGGCAACCGACCTTAAAACGCGCGCGGAAATCTTGATCGCGGTGACCGAAATGGACCTCGCAAAAAAGCGCACCAGCGGCGACCCCGGATTGCAGTAGCTAACGAAGCGTCTCAACTGGTGGAGTGGATTGGACATTCGCCACCGACGTGCGGCAAACTCGGCAAGCGAATGTCAGATTCAACCGCAACCCATATGAACCCACCCGCCCGACTTGATCCTTCGAAGAGACCCGCATGACGCCGCCCCCCTCCGATCGTCCCGAAGATACCGTCGATCCAAAGCTTCTGGAAATTCTGGTCTGCCCGGTCACCAAGGGACCGCTGGAATTCGACGGCAAACGGCAGGAACTGATTTCGCGCTCGGCGAGACTAGCCTACCCGATCCGCGACGGCATTCCGATCATGCTGCCGGAAGAGGCAAGGAAAATTGAATGAGACTAGAACAGCTTCGCTTCTGATAGAATCAGAAGCGAAGCTGTAAATTATTGGACGAAACGCCGCTAACCGTGCTTCCGCATTATTGCAGCGCCTCGCCGTGCTGGGAAATGTCGAGACCTTCGAGCTCGCTCTCGCGGGAGACACGCAGGGACACGAAGGCGCCGACCAGCTTGAGGAGACCGTAAGTCGCCGCGCCCGACCAGAGCAGCGTGACAGCCACGCCATAGAGCTGCAGCAGCAACTGGCGCGGATTGCCTTCGAGCAGGCCAGGCACGCCGCCGATCGACGAGGTCGCGAACACCCCGAGCAGCAGAGTTCCGGTCAATCCGCCAATGCCGTGGACGCCGAACACGTCGAGTGAATCGTCATAGCGAAAGCGATGCTTGAGGCTGGTGCAGGCCCAGTAGCAGATCAGTCCGGCAACGATGCCGATGACGATGCCTTGCAGGGGCGTGACAAAGCCGGAGGCCGGCGTGATCGTGCCGAGACCCGCAACCGCGCCCGAGATCATGCCGAGTACGGAGGGCTTGCGCCGCGTCGCCCACTCGATGGCTGCCCATGTCAGCGCGCCGGCGCAGGCGGCGAGATGCGTGGCGATAATCGCCATCACCGCGCGCGAATTCGCAGCCAGCGCGGAGCCGCCATTGAATCCGAACCAGCCGACCCACAAAAGCCCCGTGCCCATCACCGCGAGGGACAAATCGTAGGGCGACAAATTCTCCGAACCATAGCCGTGACGGCTACCGAGGACTTTCGCCGCGACCAGCCCCCCTACGCCGGCGCTGAGATGCACCACCAGCCCGCCCGCGAAATCCTGCACGCCGGCAGCGCCGAGGAAGCCGCCGCCCCACACCCAATGCGCAAGCGGAATGTAGACAAAGATAAACCAGCCGATCGAAAACAGCAGATAGGCTGAGAAGCGCATCCGGTCGGCCACCGAGCCCGCCACCAGCGCCACGGTGATGATCGCGAAGGTCATCTGGTAAAGCATGAACAGCGCTTCGGGGATGGTCTTTGCCGCAGGATTGACGGCGTCCATGCTAATACCGGCGAGAAACATGCGGCCGGGCGATCCCAGCCACGGCCCGTCGCCTGTGAATGCCAGCGAGTAACCGAACGCCACCCACAGAATCGAAATCACCGCAACCGCTGCGAGACTTTGCGCCATCGTCGCCAGCACGTTCTTTTTGCGCACCATTCCCGAATAGAACAGCGCCAGCCCCGGGATCGTCATCATCAGCACGAAGGCCGTGGCGACGATCATCCATGCGGTATCGGCGGCGCTGACAGTTGAAGGGGCGCTGTCCGCAAAGGCCGGCGTCCCTGTCGTTACGAAAATCGTGATTGCAACGATTGTCGTCGCAGCGCCTGCTGCCCAACGCAAAAGTGCCCCCATTGTTGTTCCCCGACTTTCGATTCTCTTATTCGCCTTGTGTCACCAACGTGGTGCAGCGGTCTTCGCGCTGCTTCGCCGCGCCGGAAGCACGTTCACATCGTCACAGCGCGTCGCTGTCGGTCTCGCCCGTGCGAATGCGCAGGGCGTGATCGATCGGAATCACAAAGATCTTGCCGTCGCCGATCTGGCCGGTGCGCGCGGCCGCGGTGATGACCTCCACCGCTTTGTCCGCAAGCACCGACGACACCGCGACCTCGATCCGTAGCTTAGGCAGGAAGTTCACAACGTATTCGGCGCCGCGATAGATCTCGGTATGGCCCTTCTGGCGGCCGTAGCCTTTGACCTCGGTCACGGTCATGCCATGCACCCCGATCGCGGTCAGCGCTTGGCGGACCTCGTCGAGCTTGAAAGGTTTAATAACGGCGACGACGAATTTCATGATGACGCTTCCGCTCAATGGACAATACGTTAGCTGACTTCGCACGATTGAGTCTGACATCTTTCCGTGCAACTCGCACAAAAAACTTGCAGCCCGGACGAAAAACATGCCGAGGGTTTGTCACAGTGTGGAGACCTCGGCACAGACGGGCCGGTTTTTCGCCTGAACCAGGTTCGCGTCGTTGCGACTAACGGAGGTCCGCCGGCAAGGGCCGATGCGTCTTGGGGAAATTCATGCCGAACCGTCTGTGGTTTTTCGCCTCTGGAAACACCCAGCAAGGCCCGTATTCCGAAGACCGGTTGCGGGATTTCATCGTCCACGGCACAGTCAGCGCCGACACTCGCGTCTGGACCGAGGGCATGTCCGTCTGGGAAAGGGCGGGCGATATTCCGGGCCTCCTGTCCGGCGGTATGGCCGCGCCGCGCAAGCCGCATGGGTCTGCGCATGGAGGTGAGTCGCTGACCGGCAGTGACGGCCATGCCGGCGTTTCGCTGTCGACGGATTTCAGCATCTGGGCGCTTCTCGGACGCGCCCTGATCTTCATCATCGGCTTCGTGCTGGTTATTCCGGCGCCATGGGTGGCCACCAGCTTCTACGGATGGTTCATCTCTCGGATGCGGGTGCCGCAGCGGCCCAGCCTGACCTTTACCGGTCAGCCGATGGACATCTGGAAGGTTGTTCGTGTTGCTCGCGCTGTGCTCCTACTCCGGCGTGACCGGCATACCTTATCTCGAGTTCCTCCTGATTCCGGTGCAGGCCTGGCTGTCGTGGATGACCATTAAATGGATCGTGGCGAATATCAGCGCCAACGGGCAGCCGCTTCAGCTTTCGTTCCGGGGCGACGCAATGCATTACGTCGGCTGGTTTGTGCTGCTCAATATCTCCTTCATCACCATCATCGGCTGGGCATGGGTCACCACGGCGATGACGCGCTGGATGTTCCGCAACATCGACGGCACCCGGCGCGAGATCATCTTCAATGCCAGCGGCCTTGAGGTGTTGTGGCGAACGGTGGTGGTTGCGATCGGCTGCATATTGATCATCCCGATCCCGTGGGTGCTCGGCTGGATCGCGCGCTGGTACATCTCGCAGATCGAACTGGCGCCGCGGGCGGCTTAGATCACGATGATTTCGGATCGAATTGATCCAAAATCATGCACGTGATCGATTCCCATATTTTGAGAAGCGGGATGCGGGCGGAAAACCGCACCACACTTTTCCTCATCCCGCTCTAGCGCCGCTCGCGCACAGAGCCTTCCTGCAGCACGGACGCGACCAGCGTGCCGTCCTGCCTGAAGATCAGGCCGCGGGCGAGACCACGGCCGTTCTGGGCGCTCGGCGAATCCTGCGCATAGAGCAGCCATTCGTCAGCGCGGAACGGGCGGTGAAACCACATGGCATGATCGAGCGATGCCGCCATCATATGCTTGTCGAACAGCGTGCGGCCGTAGCGCGCCATCACCGCATCCAGCAAGGCGAAATCCGACGCATAGGCCAGCGCGCACATGTGCAGCGCCGGGTCGTCGGACAGACTCGACGCGGTGCGGATCCAGACATGGACACGACCGTCCTCGATCTTCTCGCCGAAGTAGCGGTTGAGTTCGACCGGGCGCAGTTCGATCGGCCGGTCCGATTCATAGTAACGGCGGATGAACTCGGGCACTTCCTTGAACATCGGCTGCTTGACGAATTCCTCCGGCGAGAGCTGCTCCGGCGGCGGCACGTCGGGCATCCGGTCCTGATGATTGAAGGCGCCTTCCTCTTCCGCATGGAACGAGACCATGAGCGAGAAGATGGCGCGGCCATGCTGGATCGCGGTGACGCGCCGCGTCGAGTAACTCTTGCCGTCGCGCAGTCGCTCCACCTGATAGATGATCGGGATCTCGGGGTCGCCCGGCAGAATGAAATAGCAATGCAGCGAATGCGGCAGGCGGCCTTCGACGGTGCGGCACGCCGCCACCATCGCCTGCGCGATCACCTGCCCGCCGAATACCCGCTGCCAGCCCGTCTTCGGGCTGTTGCCGCGGAACAGGTTTTCCTCGATCGGCTCCAGATCGAGGATCGAGATCAGGTCGATCAGACTTTTTGACATCGCGACGCCTTCACCATGAACTCATGCGTTGTCATACCGTTAATCCCGGGTTCGCGGCCCCCAGCGTCCCGGAACGACGACACGGGCCGAGCGGTTGCTAAAGAAGCAACGTTTGGAAACCGGTTTCGCCCGGCTATACTGCGGCAGCACAGAAGCAAGGCGTACCATGACGACACAACAGAGCATTGTCATCTGCGGCGGCGCATTCGCGGGACTGGCGCTGGCGCTGGCGCTGCGCCAGGGGCTTGGCGCCGGAGTTCCGATCGTGGTCGCCGATCCGGCGCTGGCGAACCGGCCGAGCCGCGATCCGCGCGCCACCGCGATCGTTGCCGCCTGCCGCCGCCTGTTCGAGACGCTCGGGGTTTGGAACGAGGTCGCCGGCACCGCGCAGCCGATCCTCGATATGGTGGTCACGGATTCCAAGCTCGAGGACGCCACCCGTCCGACATTTCTGACGTTTACCGGCGAGGTCGAGCCGGGCGAACCGTTCGCGCACATGGTCGAGAATTGTTATCTGATCGAGGCGCTGGCGTCTCGCGCGGAAGCGGCAGGCGTCGACTTGCGCGCTACCGCGGTGACAGGAAACGACGTACGGCCGGGCGGAGTCATGGTCTCGCTGGCCGACGGCTCGACGATTGACGCGAGCCTTCTGGTGGCGGCCGATGGCGCGCGCTCAAGGCTGCGCGAGCGCGCCGGAATCGCCACCCACGGCTGGGAGTACGACCAGTCCGGCATCGTCGTCACCGTCGGCCACGAACGCGACCATCAGGGCCGCGCCGAAGAACATTTTCTCCCCGCCGGGCCGTTCGCGATCCTGCCGCTGACAGGCCGACGCTCGTCGCTGGTATGGACCGAGAAGCGGGCGGATGCCGCGCGCATCGTCGCGCTTGCCGAAGAAGAATTTCATGCCGAACTGGAGCAGCGCTTCGGCCTGCACCTCGGCGAGATCAAGGCGCTCGACAAGCCACGCGCGTTCCCGCTTCACTATTTCGTCGCGCACTCATTCATCGCCAAGCGGCTGGCGTTGGTCGGCGACGCGGCGCATGTGATCCACCCGATCGCGGGTCAGGGCCTGAACCTCGGACTGAAAGATGTCGCGGCGCTGGCGGAAACCGTCGTCGACGCTCTCAGGCTCGGCATCAATCCGGGGCAAGCCGATGTGCTCGAGCGCTATCAGCGCTGGCGGCGCTTCGACACCATGGCGATGGGCTTCGCCACCAACACGCTCAATGTTTTGTTCTCGAACGAATTGGCGCTGCTGCGCAGTGTACGCGACATCGGATTAGGATTGGTCGACCGCATGCCGCCTTTGAAGAACGCGTTCATCCGCCAGGCGGCGGGACTGACCGGCGAGATGCCACGGCTGTTGAAGGGCGAGGCGTTGTAGGCGGGCAAATCGGTGTCTCCCGCAGACGCAGGGGACCTCGTTCCTCGATATTTGTTATTTCGGGAAGCAGAATCCGATCGCGGTACACGGGCATCCCGCCGCAGCAACGTGATTTTGCATTCACAAGAACATAACAAGAAAATCCGCCCTTCCGCCGATGGTTAATCGCGTCTTAACCTCGCCGTACCTATGGTACTCAACTGTCTTTCGTCCGGCCCAGTGGTGCGGCCGAACGCCTTGAAAGTGTTGACGCTTAACCGATGGCAACCACCGCTTCATCGCGCGCGGCGCCAGACGCCGTCAGTCCGGCCGAGTTTGCCGCCAGCCCGGCCGCGTTCACAACGCCCGGCGAGCGGTCACCGTTCGCGCGGACGGCCGAGCTGCTTGAGCCCTACGAGCCGGGACAACCTCTGATCACGTTGTCGCTGGGCGAGCCGCAGCACCCGCCGCCCGACTTCGTCGCTCCGATATTGTCTCAATATATCAACGAGTTCCGGCGCTATCCGATGGCGCGGGGGATCGAGCCGTTCCGCCGCACGGCCGCGAACTGGCTGTCGAGGCGCTTCGCCCTGCCCCGTGCCATCGATCCCGAGACCGAGATTCTGGTGCTGAACGGCAGCCGCGAAGGGCTGTTTTTCGCCGCGATCGCCGCCGCCCGCTACGTCGCGCCTCGCATGGGCACGCCGGCCATCCTGATGCCGAACCCGTTTTACCCGGCCTATGGCGCGGGCGCACGCGCTGCACATTGCGAAACCATCTTCCTGCCGACTACGCACGCCAACGGTTTCCTGCCCGACCTCGATTCCATCGATGAGAGCACGCTGGCGCGGACGGTCGCGATCTATCTCGCCTCTCCCGCCAACCCACAAGGAACGACGGCTTCGCGCGATTACCTCTCGCGCCTGATCGCGCTGGCGCGCCGTCACGGCTTCCTCGTGTTCTCGGACGAATGCTACTCGGAAATCTATACGCGGGACGCGCCCGGCAGCGCGCTGGAATGCGCGGGGCCGGATTTCGCCAATGTCGTCGCGTTCCAGTCGCTGTCGAAACGCTCGAACCTGCCGGGGCTGCGGGTCGGTTTCGCGGCCGGCGATGGCAAATTCCTTTCCGCGTTTCATGAATTGCGCAACGTCGCGTCGCCTCAGGTGCCGGTGCCGCTGCAGCATGTCGCGGTGGCGGCCTATGGCGACGAAGCGCATGTCGAGGAGAACCGCCGGCTCTACCGGCTCAAGTTCGACCTCGCCGACCAGATCCTCGGCCATCGCTACGGCTACAGCCGCCCGGCCGGCGGCTTCTGCATCTGGCTGGATGTCTCCGCTTATGGCGGCGACGAGGCCGTGGCCATCAGGCTGTACAAGGAAGCCGGCATTCGCGTCGTGCCCGGAAGCTATCTGGCGCGTCCGCAAGCCGACGGCAGCAATCCCGGCGCGGGCTATATCCGTCTGGCGCTCGTAGCGGACACTGAAACAACGGCCGAGGCATTGCATCGGCTGGTGAAAACTCTCGATTAATCGCGGGATCCCATGAGCATGGCAGCGATCGAACGCCTTTTTCCCATCGTCGATCATATACCGCCGTCGATCCGCGAGCCGCTTGGCCGGCGCTTGCGCGAACTCACCGGGCTCGGCATGATCGCATTGTCCGGCGCTGCTGCGGCCGCGCTGATGACGTGGTCGGTACAGGATCCGAGCCTCAGCCACGCCACCTCGCGCGCGATCCACAACGTCCTCGGCTATCCCGGCGCGATCGGCGCAGATCTTCTGATGCAGATTCTCGGTCTCGGCGCGATCATGCTGATCCTGCCGGTGGCGATCTGGGGGTGGCGGATGCTGACCCATCGCCCGTTCGATCGCGAGGCCACGCGTCTCGGCTGCTGGCTTCTTTGCACCATAACCGCCGCCGGCTTTGCCAGTTGCTGGCCTCACAATGGCGCATGGCCGCTGCCCACCGGTCTCGGTGGCGTGGTCGGCGACGCGCTGGTGCGAGCGCCTGCGATTTTGTTCGGCCCGGCGAGCGTGTTGCAGAGCATCGTGCTCGGCGCGATCTTCCTGCCGGTCATGGCCGCGACATTCCTTTGGGCCAGCGGAATAAGATCGCGGCCCGCCGACGAGTTGCGCGAAATCGAGGACGACCGGCCGTTTGATGAGAGCGGCGACCACGCCTCGGTCTCGCTGGGCTGGGCGGTTCACGCGATGATGAGCGCGAAGGCGCGATTTAAGCGCCTCAGGCTCGGGGCACTGCTCGCGCTGGCCTATAAGTCGCTGGTGTCGAGCGCGCCGCAGAAATCGGGGGCGCTGGCGTTCGAGCGTCAGGAACCGAACCTCGGCGGCAGACATATCGCTCCCTCCCTGGCGCCGGCCCGGAGCGACCTTGACGACGACCTTGACGACGACGAGGACGAAGCGGACGACGAGGAGGAGAGCGATGATGCGCCGGTTGTCAGCACGCCGCGCCGGAAGGCCGCTCCCCGTCAGCCGGCGAAGAAACCCGGCAAGTTCGAATTGCCTTCGGTCAACGTTCTGAGCGCGCCGCGCGCCTCCGACCGCCAGCCGCTCAGCAAGTCCGAACTGGAAACCAATTCGCGGGCGCTGGAAGGCGTGCTTGGCGACTTTGGCGTGCGCGGCGAAATCGTGAAAGCCAATCCCGGACCGGTGGTGACGCTGTATGAACTCGAGCCAGCGCCCGGCATCAAGTCGTCACGCGTCATCGGCCTTGCCGACGATATCGCGCGTTCCATGAGCGCGCTGTCTGCGCGCGTCGCGGTGGTCGCCGGCCGCAACGCCATCGGCATCGAACTGCCGAACGCACACCGCGAAAAAGTTTACTTGCGCGAATTGCTCACCGCGAGGGAGGCGACCGACTCGGTCGCCAAGCTGCCGCTCTGCCTCGGCAAGACGATCGGCGGCGACCCGGTCATCATCGATCTCGCACGCACCCCGCATATGCTGATCGCCGGCACCACCGGCTCCGGTAAATCGGTCGCAATCAACACCATGATTCTCAGCCTGCTGTACCGGCTGCGGCCCGATCAGTGCCGTCTCATCATGGTCGATCCAAAGATGCTCGAACTCTCGGTCTATGACGGCATCCCGCATCTGCTGACGCCGGTGGTGACCGATCCGAAGAAGGCGGTGGTCGCGCTGAAATGGGCCGTGCGCGAGATGGAAGAGCGCTACAAGAAGATGGCCAAGCTCGGCGTACGCAATATCGACGGCTACAATACCCGCCTCCTTGAAGCGAAGGCCAAGGGCGAGGACCTGACGCGCACGGTGCATACCGGCTTCGACAAGGAAACCGGCAAGGCGATCTACGAGCAAGAGAAGCTCGAGTTCGAGCCGCTGCCCTTCATCGTCATTATCGTGGATGAAATGGCCGACCTGATGATGGTCGCGGGCAAGGATATCGAAGGCGCGGTCCAGCGTCTTGCGCAGATGGCGCGCGCCGCCGGCCTCCACGTCATCCTTGCGACGCAGCGTCCGTCGGTCGACGTCATTACCGGCACCATTAAGGCCAATTTCCCGACCCGCATCGCCTTCCAGGTGACGTCCAAGATCGACAGCCGCACCATTCTCGGCGAGATGGGCGCCGAGCAACTGCTCGGCCAGGGCGACATGCTCTACATGGCTGGCGGTGGCCGCATCTCGCGCGTGCACGGGCCGTTTGCATCCGACGAAGAAGTCGAGAAGGTGGTTCGCCATCTCAAATCGCAAGGTGCTCCCGAATATCTCGAGGCGGTCACGGCCGAAGAGCCCGCTGAGGGCGATGACGGCGCGGTGTTCGACGGCACGAGCATGGGCAGCGACGGCGGCGGCGATCTGTTCGCGCAGGCTGTCGCAATCGTGAAGCGCGACCGTAAGGCTTCGACCAGCTATATCCAGCGCCGTCTCCAGATCGGGTACAACCGCGCCGCTTCGCTGATGGAGCGCATGGAACTCGAAGGCATCGTCGGGCAGGCCAATCACGCAGGAAAGCGCGAAATCCTGATCGAGGAAGAAGAAGGCCACTTCTGATCCATGACGATATGACGATGATCGAGTTTCCGGAGCCGCGAAATCGCCACAGCACCAAACTAGATCACGATGATTCTGGATCGAATTGATCCAAAATCATGAACGTGATCGATTCCGATATTATGAGAAGCGGAATGCGGGCGGAAAACCGCACGACACTTTTCCTCATTCCGCTTCTAGGGGCCCGGTTCAAACTTGCATATCGTTGCAGCCACCTTCCGCTTGAGCATGATTTTTGAAAACTGGAAGCAGATTTTCAGACGAGATCCCGCTCGATCAGAGAGATGCGATGGTATCGGGTTCAGCGCAGTTGAGGCGAACTCCCGCGCGGCGGCCATCCCTCGGATCCGGTCGGGGAAAAAAGCGATATCCGCGACACCGCGAAGCACTGTAGAAGGAACGCCTCCGACGGACAGGACGAAACATTGAGCAGAGACGTGACACATTCATCCGCGGCCAGTCGTCCGATCCGCGCGCGCCTCGGCGTGGTCCGGCTCGCGGCGGCGCTGACCATGGGTCTTCTTGTTCTTGTTCCGCCTGCCCTCGCCGAGGCCGTTCCGCTCCCGCAACCGGCCCCTAAGGCCCGCAACGGAGCACCCGCGGCGATGGTGGTGCAGACGGCCCAGCCGGAGGTTACCGGAACCACGCGGCCGCCGGACCCGATCATTCCCGATCCGCGCCGCAACGTACCGGCCAATATTTTTGCAACTTTCAGCGCGGATCAGAAAGCAGCGGCGGCACGAGTCAGTGCCTATCTATCGTCGCTGCGGACGCTTGCCGGAAATTTCGTGCAGGTCGGCCCTGATGGCAGCCGATCAACCGGCGAATTTTACATCCAGAAGCCGGGCAAAGTACGGTTCGAATACGACCCTCCGTCACCGATCGCGATGATTTCCGACGGCTCGTCGCTCGTTGTTCGTGACACCAAGCTCGCGACCCAGGATGTGTACCCGCTGGCGCAAACGCCGCTGCGCTATCTGTTGTCGGACCGCATCGACCTGATGAGGGATACCAACGTCGTCGCCGTGACGTCGGACGATCTCTACATCAGCGTCACCATCGAAGAGAAGCAGGCGCTGGTCGGCACCTCCCGCCTCATGCTGATGGTCGGCGTCAAGGACGGCAAGCTCAAGCAGTGGACCATAACCGATCCGCAGGGCTACGACACCACGGTGGCGATCTACAATCTCAATGCCACGGCGAAGCTCGATCCCGCTCTGTTCAAGATCGATTATACCAATTATCCGACCTCGACGAATAACTGAGGCGCAATCACGCGCAGAGTTCTCACGGGGTGCAGTGAGCTGAATTTGACGGTCGCTGCCGACGTTGCATCAACCCAGGTAAGCGGTCTCAAATTAAACTCCCCTGACGTCCAATATTGCTGGTCGTCTTTTGGGTTCTGACATTTGTACCCAGATCGATTATTGATGGATACGCGGGTCAGGCCCGCGTATGACGGCACATAGACCTGTCGACGTCTTCACCGGAATTCATGCATCTCACCTTCACCACCTGGAATATCAATTCGGTGCGGCTGCGCATCGATCTGGTCGCCAAGTTTCTGAAAGCGCAACGGCCGGACGTGTTGTGCCTGCAGGAGACCAAGTGCCCCGATGACGCCTTTCCGCTGAAACGCTTCCGCCGACTCGGCTATGAGCACGTCGCGCTCAACGGGCAGAAGGGATATCACGGGGTGGCGGTGGTCTCGAAGCTGCCATTTGACGCCAGCAACATCCGCACGTTCTGCGACAAGATCGACTCCCGCCACGTCAGTGTGATCTTCGGCGGCCAGGCGGGTCTCGCCGCGCCGCTGGTGCTACATAACTTCTATGTGCCCGCGGGTGGCGACATTCCCGATCCCGTGCTCAATCCGAAGTTCGCCCACAAGCTGCAGTTTCTCGACGAGATGAAAGCCTGTGCGCCGCTGCATCCGGGCAACGGCGACCGGCATGTGCTGGTCGGCGATCTCAATGTCGCGCCACATGAGAACGACGTCTGGTCGCACAGGCAGCTCCTGAAAATCGTCTCGCATACGCCCATCGAATGCGAGAAGCTGCTCGGCGTGCAGAATCACGGCAACTGGATCGACATCGCTCGCGCGCGAATTCCGATGTCGGAGAAAGTCTATACGTGGTGGAGCTATCGCGCCGCCGACTGGGTTGCCGCCAACCGCGGCCGCAGACTTGACCATATCTGGGTCTCCGAAGCGCTGCGCGGCGGAATCCGGGACTTCCGCATCACCCGCGACGCCCGAGGCTGGCAGCGTCCATCCGATCATGTGCCGGTGACTGCGGTGATCGAGGTGTGAGTGCCGACGCCACGATGGCAGCCGCACCTCCTTCAGCCGGATCGCTGATACGATCCGGTCTCTGCTCGTGGGAGAAACATGCTCTAACTACTCAGTTTCGCCGATGCCATCAGGATGTCGCTGGTCGTTTGCCGGGTGCGGTTGGCGAGTTCGTCGCGAAGGCGGTGGGCGGCGGCGGGATAGCTGTCGAGCACCCGCAGAAACAGGGTGCGTGAAACGCGGATCACCATCGAATATTCCCGCGCGATCACGGTGGCCTGCCGCGATATCGGGACGATCAAAGCGAGTTCCCCGATCAGCGTGCCGCGCTCGGCGATGACTTCCCGATCGCCGCCGTCCGGGACGTGGATACGAAAGCTGCCTTCCTGAACGACGTACCCCCCATCCGCCTCGTCACCAGCGCGAAACAGGATCGAGCCGCTGGCGAACTGCTGCTGTTCTGCGCCGATGGCAAGCACGCGCAAAGCCTCGGCGCCCAGCAAGCGCAGGGTCGGGACGCGCTCAAGCAGGACAACGTCATCGTCGATCGACATGCAAAACCGGTCGGCTCCGGATCACCCAAAAGCTGTTTTGACGGGAGCTGATACGAGTCGTCAACCTATAGCGTTTTTGGACGAAGTGGATACCGGCTCGCGGAGAGAAACGCCTCGAAACTACCATAGCGTCTCGCTTCTGATTCCATCAGAATCAGGGCACCAGCTTGTAGCCACCCGCTTCGGTCACCAGAATCTCCGGATTGGCAGCGTCATTCTCGATCTTCTGGCGCAACCGGTAAATGTGAGTTTCCAGGGTGTGCGTGGTGACTCCGGAGTTGTATCCCCAGACCTCCTGCAACAGTGTCTCGCGAGACACCGGAATCTGCCCGGCCCGGTAGAGGAAGCGCAAAATCGCCGTTTCCTTCTCGGTCAGCCGCACCTTCTTGGCATTGGCGGTCGTCAGCATTTTGGCGCCGGGCCGGAAACTATAAGGTCCGACTGAAAATACCGCGTCCTCGCTGGCCTCATGCTGACGCAACTGCGCGCGAATGCGCGCCAGCAGCACCGCAAAGCGGAACGGTTTGGCGATATAGTCATTGGCGCCGGACTCAAGGCCCAGAATCGTATCCGAATCGGTGTCGTGACCGGTCAGCATGATGATCGGCGCCTTGAAGCCGCCCTTGCGCAAACTGCGCACCACTTCGCGGCCATCCGTATCGGGCAGGCCGACGTCCATCAGCACGAGATCGGGCGAATGGGCTTTGGCCGCGCTGGCGCCCTTCGCGCCGGTATCAACGGCGGACGCCTCGAATTCCTCATGCAGCGACAGTTGCTCGACCAGCGTATCGCGCAGATCGTTATCGTCGTCCACGATCAGGATTTTGCGGGCGTTGGCCATCTATGCAATCCTCCTGGCGGCTGAAACACCCGGCGGGCGCGCCAGCTACCTTCATCAGGTATTTAAGTCCCAATTCGTCGGGCGCATGAATTTGCAGCAATTCATCGCTCAAACGGAGTCTACTCCAGACTGGAGAGAATTTGGATGAATGTTCCCTGTCTTGACATGCAGGATCGACGTTTCGGCTGAGAGAATCGCGGGGCTTCCTCATTCCATATAAAGCTAAGACTTTTCAATGCCTTGCACGACACATTCCTGTGATCGACCGCTCGCGGCGATTCGCATTCGGGCCGCCGCCGGACGACCGCAGCGAGGCTGGTTGATCGCGGAAGGGCGGACAATTGCGGTGGCGCTCGGCCGCGGCGGTATCCGGGCCAACAAACGCGAGGGCGATGGCGGCACCCCAAACGGGATTTTTCGGCCCATACGGCTGTGGTGGCGGCCCGATCGGCATCCACGGCCAAGGACGTTTCTGCCGGTTCGCGCGATCACACCCACTGATGCCTGGTGTGAGGATCCGGCCGACCGGCGCTACAACCGGCCGATTCGGCTGACGCAGAGCGCAACCGGCGACCGGCTGACGCGCGAGGATCATCTCTACGACTTCATCATTGAGATCGATCACAACACCCGCCCCCGTATCGCAGGGCGCGGCAGCGCCGTGTTCCTGCACCTGGCGCGCGACAACTTTGGCCCGACCGCCGGATGCGTGGCGATGACGCAACCCGCCATGCTGCGGCTGTTGCGGCGGATCGGTCCACGCACGAAAATCATGATCGGGTGAAGCTGAAGGGCATTCGGCTTTCCTTCTCCCGCAAAGGGAGAAGGAAGAACCATAGCCTTTTCGAGCGAATGGAGTCCGGTTCGCGTGAAGAAAACGCGTCAGACTAAAATCATAGAGCCCCCGCTTCTGATTCCATCAGAAGCGGTATAAGGCTCTATCTCGTCCCGAAAATGGCCGAGCCGATCCGCACATGCGTCGCGCCGAGCGCAATCGCTATGGCGAAGTCCGCGCTCATCCCCATCGACAGCTGCGTGAGCCCGTTGCGCTTGGCGATCTTGGCGGCAAGCGCGAAATGCGGCGCCGGCGCATCATCCATCGGCGGAATGCACATCAAGCCTGAGATCGTGAGGCCATAAGTGTCGCGACAGCGTGCGATGAAGTCGTCGGCATCCGTTGGTGCGACGCCAGCCTTCTGCGGCTCCTCGCCAGTGTTGATCTGCACGAACAGATCCGGCCGCCGGTTCTGATTCTTGATCTCTTTTCCCAACGCCTCGCAAAGGCTCGGGCGGTCGACCGAATGGATAGCATCGAACAGGGCGACGGCGTCCTTCGCCTTGTTGGACTGCAGCGGGCCGATCAGATGCAGCGCGAGACCGGGATGCGCCGCGATCAATGCAGGCCACTTCCCCTTGGCCTCCTGCACGCGGTTCTCCCCGAACACGCGCTGGCCGGCTGCGATCACCGGCGTAATCGCGCCGACATCGAAGGTTTTCGACACCGCCACCAGCGTCACCGTGGAGCGTTCGCGCCGCGCGTCCCGGCACGCGCGAACGATCCCGGCTTCCACGGAAGCAAAGCCATCGATCGGCACCGCCTCACTAGTGGTCATTGTCGCGCCGGAATCGCGAGACCGCGCTGCACCGCCGGCCGCGCCAGACCTCGCTGCAGCCAGCAGCCGACATGACGGAAACGATCGAACTCGACGATATCGCGCGCATCGTAAAACCCGATCAGGTTGCGCACCCAGCCAAGCATCGAGATATCCGCGATGGTATAGTCATCGCCCGCAAACCACCGATGCGTCGCCAGATGCGCGTCCATCACGCCAAGCAGCCGCTTCGATTCCGTCACATAGCGGTCGCGTGGCCGCTTATCCTGGAAATCCTTGCCGGCGAACTTATGGAAGAATCCCACCTGCCCGAACATCGGCCCGGCGCCGCCCATCTGGAAGTGCAGCCACTGGAGGGTCTGCCAGCGCAGCGCCGGATCGGCCGGCAGAAACTGTCCAGTCTTCTCGGCGAGGTATTGCAGGATGGCGCCCGACTCGAACAAAGCGAGCGGCTTGCCGCCGGGCCCATCGGGATCGAGGATCGCGGGAATCTTGCCGTTGGGATTGAGTGAGAGAAATTCACGACTCCTCTGTTCATCCCTGCCGAAATCGACGAAATGCGGCTCATAGGGCAATCCGGTTTCCTCCAGCATGATCGAGACCTTCACCCCGTTGGGCGTCGGCACCGAATAGAGCTGCAGACGTTCCGGGTGGACCGCCGGCCAGCGGCGGGTGATGGGGAAAACGGAGAGGTCGGCCATCGGGTCACTCCGGAAGGCGGGAAACGTTCCCCGCTTACACCGCAAAACCACACCGCTTGCAAACCGTTGGAGCATTTTCCGGCTAAGTGGAATCCGGTTAGCCGTAAGAAAATGCTCTCAATCAAAAACTTGCGCGTATTCTGATCGCAAAACCGGTATCCACTTTTGCGGAATACGCGCGAGCAACGCCTGCCCGACCCGTTGACCCCCGATCCGCTTCATGGCCTAGTCGAGTGGCTGCAAATCACGAAAAACATCGCAATTCCATGACCTCAGAACGTTACAACGCCCGTGACGCCGAACCGCGCTGGCAAGCCGAGTGGGACAGGCAGGCGATCTTCTCCACCAAAAACGATGACCCGCGCGAAAAATACTACGTGCTGGAGATGTTCCCGTACCCGTCCGGGCGCATCCACATCGGCCATGTCCGCAACTACACCCTCGGCGATGTGATCGCGCGCTACATGCGCGCCAAGGGCTACAACGTGCTGCATCCGATGGGCTGGGACGCTTTCGGCCTGCCGGCCGAGAACGCCGCGATCGAGCGCAGGATCGCGCCGAGGGCGTGGACCTACGACAACATCAAAGCCATGAAGAAGCAGCTCCGCTCGATCGGGCTGTCGCTCGACTGGGCCAGGGAGTTCGCGACCTGCGATCCCTCCTATTACAAACACCAGCAGAAGATGTTTCTGGACTTTCTGCGCGCCGGTCTCGCCGAGCGCGAGAAGCGCAAGATCAACTGGGATCCTGTCGACATGACCGTGCTCGCCAACGAGCAGGTGATCGACGGGCGCGGTTGGCGCTCTGGCGCCGTGGTCGAGCAGCGCGAGATGAACCAGTGGGTCTTCAAGATCACGAAGTATTCGCAGGATCTACTCGACGCGCTCGGCACGCTGGATCGCTGGCCCGACAAGGTACGGCTGATGCAGCGCAACTGGATCGGCCGCAGCGAGGGCCTGCTGCTGCGCTTCGCGCTCGACCCGGCGACCACGCCAAACGGTGAGAGCGAGCTGAAAATCTTCACCACGCGCCCCGACACCCTGTTCGGCGCAAAATTCATGGCGATCGCGCCGGATCATCCGCTCGCGCAAGCGGCAGCAAAAGACAATCCCACGCTCGCCGACTTTATCGCCGAGTGCAAGCGGCGCGGCACCGCGCAGGCCGAGATCGACACCGCGGAGAAGATGGGGTTCGACACCGGCATCAAGGCCGTGCATCCGTTCGATGCGAACTGGAAGCTGCCGGTCTACGTCGCCAACTTCATCCTGATGGAATATGGCACCGGCGCCATCTTCGGCTGTCCGGCGCACGACCAGCGCGATCTCGACTTCGTCAACAAATATGGACTTGGCAACACGCCGGTGGTCTGCCCCGAGGGACAGGAACCGTCGAGCTTCGTCATCACTGACACCGCTTACGACGGTGATGGCCGCATGATCAATTCGCGTTTCCTCGACGGCATGACCGCCGATGCGGCGAAGGAAGAAGTCGCCAAGCGCTTGGAAGGCGAGACGCGCGGCAAAGCCGCGGTCGCCGAGCGCAAGGTGAACTTCCGTCTGCGCGATTGGGGCATTTCACGCCAGCGCTACTGGGGCTGCCCGATCCCGGTGATCCATTGCCCGACCTGCGACGTGGTGCCGGTGCCGGACGAGAATTTGCCGGTGACGCTGCCGGAGGATGTCACCTTCGACAAGCCCGGCAACGCGCTCGACCATCATCCGACCTGGAAGCACGTCGTTTGTCCGCAATGCGGGGCGAAGGCCACCCGCGAAACCGATACCATGGACACCTTCGTCGATTCGTCGTGGTACTTCGCGCGCTTCACCGATCCGTGGAACGACAACGCACCAACCACGCGCGCAGTCGTCGACCGGATGCTGCCGGTGGACCAGTATATCGGCGGCGTCGAGCACGCGATCCTGCATCTGCTCTATTCGCGCTTCTTCACCCGCGCGATGAAGGCCACCGGCCATGTCAGCATGGACGAACCGTTCAAGGGCATGTTCACGCAGGGCATGGTGGTGCACGAGACTTACCGCAAGCCTGACGGCGGCTGGGCCTCGCCCGAGGAGGTGCGGATCGAGGTCGACGGCAACAACCGCCGCGCCACGTTGATCGCAACCGGCGAGCCGGTCGAGATCGGCGCGGTCGAGAAGATGTCGAAATCGAAGCGCAACACCGTCGATCCCGACGATATCATCGGCAGCTATGGCGCCGACACCGCACGCTGGTTCATGCTGTCGGATTCGCCGCCGGATCGCGACGTGATCTGGAGCGAGGAAGGCGTACAGGGTGCGGCGCGCTTCGTGCAGCGGCTGTGGCGACTGGTCAATGAATCCGCCGAAGCCGGCAAGACCGCGCCGCAAGAGAGACCAGCGGCATTCGGCACCGATGCTTTGGCGCTACGGAAGGCGGCCCATGGCGCGCTCGACAAGGTCTCTACGGGAATAGAGCGGCTGCACTTCAACGTCTGCCTCGCCAACATCCGAGAGTTCGCCAACGAACTGGCCGACGCCCTTGCCCGTTGCCGCAGCAACAAGTCCGCCCCCGCGCCGGACCTCGCACCGGATTTGAGTTGGAGCCTGCGCGAGGCAGCCATCATTCTGGTGCAGGTGTTCAGCCCGATGATGCCGCACCTCGCCGAGGAATGCTGGCAGGCGCTCGGACAGGCTGGCCTGGTCTCGGAAGCCCGTTGGCCACAAATCGAGCCCGATTTGCTGGTTGAAGACGCCCTCACGCTGCCGGTGCAGGTGAACGGCAAAAAGCGGGGCGAGGTGACCGTGGCGAGCGGCGCGGGAAATCCGGAAATTGAGGCTGCCGTTTTGGCGCTCGATGCGGTAAAGCAGGCCTTGGGCGGCAAGCAGGCTCGAAAGATCATTATCGTTCCGCAGAGGATCGTGAATGTGGTGGGGTAGTTTGTCGGGTCGCCGGGCTGGAAAATGGGCCAATCCGCGCATCGCAGCCCGGCTAAGCATCATTGCCGTGCTGGCCGCGCTGACGGCTGGCTGCTTCCGTCCGATGTATGCCGAACAGGCCGACGGCAGCCCGGCACTTCGCGACAGGCTGATGGGCGTTGAACTGCTGCCGATCGATAAACCCAATGGGTCTCCGGATGCACGGATCGGTGTCACCCTTCGTAACGCGCTTGCATTCAAGCTTTACGGCGGCGCCACCGGAGCGCCCCCGACACATCAGCTTCAGATCCGTTTCACCACCAACCGCTCGTCGCTGATGCTCGACCCAAACACCGCGCTGCCCTCCAACGAGCAGTACGGTATCAATGCGAGCTACCAGCTGATCGAGGTTGCAACCGGCAAGACCGTCCTGAACGCGACCACCTTCTCCCGCACCTCCTATGACATTCCCGGCCAGCTCCAGCGTTTCGCCCGCGCGCGTGCCTATCGCGACGCTGAAGACCGCGCCGCGCAGCAAATCGCCGAGAATATCAATACCCGGCTGGCGGCGTTCTTTTACGCCGGCACGTGATCGCCGGCGAATGGTCGCGCTGCGCGGAAAGGACATCGACAGCTTTCTCGCCCGGCCCGATTCGGCCCGCCCGATCATCCTGCTCTACGGTCCCGACGCCGGTCTGGTGCGCGAGCGCGCTGACGCGTTGATAGCGTCGGCCGTCGACGATCCCAACGATCCGTTTTCGCTGGTTCGGCTCGACGGCGACGATCTCGCCAGTGAGCCGTCACGTCTCGTCGATGAGGCGATGACGGTACCGCTGTTCGGCGGCCGCCGCGCGATCCGGATCAAGGGGGGGTCACGCAGCTTTGCGAGCGGCGTCGATGTACTGGCGAACTGCACGATCCAGGATTGCCGGATCGTGATCGAAGCCGGCGAGCTGAGGCCGGAATCACCGCTGCGCAAGGCTTGCGAGCGCGCGAAGAACGCGGTGGCGATTGCCTGCTATCCCGACACCGAACGCGATCTGGCGCGGTTGATTGACGAGGAGTTGCGCCTCTCGAGCCTGAAGATCGCGCCCGATGCCCGCGCGGCGCTGATGTCCCTGCTCGGCGGTGATCGTCAGGCTTCGCGCAATGAGCTGCGCAAGATTGCGCTCTATGCTCATGGGCAACGCGAGATCACGCTCATCGACGTCATGGCCGTGGTCTCTGACGCATCCGACTTCAAACTCGATCCCGTCATCGACGCCGCATTCGCCGGACAGCCGGCGGTGGTCGAAATCGAATTCGCCAAGGCCATGGTCGCTGGCACCTATCCGGGCCTCGTCATTTTGGCCGCGCAGCGTCAGGTCGCCGCCCTGCACAAGGCTGCGCTTTTAATGGAGGGCGGCGCGTCCGCCTCATCGGCCGCCGATAGCGGATTTCCGCGATTGCATTTTTCGCGCAAGACGACCGTGGAAACGGCGTTGAGCAATTTCAGCGCCGCGCGGCTGATACAGGTGATGGATCAGCTTGCCGGCGCCGCATTGGAAACCCGCAAGCAAGCGGCGCTGGCCTCCGCGATCGCGCAACGCTCTCTGATGTCGATCGCGGTGAATGCACGGCGGAGAGGGTGACGCAAAGCACAAAGACCTCTCTCCTTCGCCTCGCATATGCGGGACGATGTGAAAGCAATTCGTCTCACCCCTTCGAATCCAGCCTTTTCAAAATCTCGTCAAGCTGTTCGAGGTCGCGATAGCGTATCTGCACGACGCCGCCGGGATTCTTGTGATCGACCGTCACCGCAAGGCCGAGCGCGTCGCTGACGCGCTTTTCCAGCGCCAACGTATCGGCGTCCTTTTGCGCTTTGTCGGCGCGCGCCTTCTGCGGCTTGCGCTCGGCAACGCCCTCCTCATGCGCAAGCGCCTCAGCCTGCCGCACATTGAGACCTTCCGCGACGATGCGTTTCGCCGCTGTGGAAGGGTCGGGTACGCCGATCAGCGCGCGCGCATGGCCTGCCGACAACTCGCCGGAGGTGATCAGCGCCTGCACATCGTCCGGCAGTTTTGTCAGCCGCATCATGTTGGCGACATGGCTGCGGCTCTTGCCGACGATCTTCGCAATGTCATCCTGAGTGTGTTTGAATTCATTGGCGAGCGCGTGATAGCCCTGCGCCTCTTCCATCGCATTGAGATCTTCGCGCTGCACGTTCTCGACAATCGCGATCTCGAGCGCGACATGATCGCTGACCTCGACTGGTACGATCGGAACCTCGTGCAGCCCCGCGGACTGCGCCGCGCGCCAGCGGCGCTCGCCTGCGATGATCTCAAAGCGATCCTGCGTCCCCTTCACGGCCCGCACCACGATTGGCTGGATGACGCCGTGCTGTTTGATGGAGTCGGACAACTCGCCGAGTTCGACATCGGAAAACGCGCGGCGTGGATTGCGCGGATTCGGTTTCAAAAACTCGATCGGCACCTTGCGCTGCACGCGCGGACGCTCGGCATGGGCGGCCTCGCCACCGACGTCGCCGATCAGACTTGCAAGACCGCGTCCCAGTCGAGAACGCGCTTCGTCGGCCATCGCCAGCTCCCTTGGATTCACGCGCTGTACTCCGAATTAAACAATCGAATTGACGATCTTGGATCGCCTATGTCCGTCATTGCGAGGAGCTCTTGCGACGAAAGCAATCCAGTTTTCTCTTTGTGACTTTCTGGATTGCTTCGCCCAGCGCAAAATTGGCAAGAGCCAATTCTGTCGCGAGCTCGCAATGACGGGGTGATGGTCGACGCTTTTTCGATGTTTCCCTAATGCGCCGTGCGCAACTCGCGCTCGCGCTGAATCACCTCGGTCGCAAGTTTCAGATAGGCTTCGCTGCCGCTGCATTTGAGATCATAGACCAGCACCGGCTTGCCGTAGGACGGCGCTTCCGAAATGCGCACGTTGCGAGGGATCATGGTGTCGTAGACTTTTGAGCCCATGAACTGGCGCACGTCGGCGACCACCTGGTTCGACAGGTTGTTGCGCGAGTCGAACATGGTGAGCACGATGCCGTGGATAGACAGATTCGGATTGAGCGTGGAACGCACCTGCTCGACAGTCTGTAACAGCTGCGACAGACCTTCGAGGGCGAAGAACTCACATTGCAGCGGCACAAGGATCGCGTCCGACGCCGCCATCGCGTTGACAGTGAGAAGATTGAGCGACGGCGGACAGTCGATCAACACATAGGTGTAATCGGCAGCATCGGCGGCATTGCCGTTGAGCGCGGTGATCGCGTCACGCAAACGGAAGGCGCGGTCCTTTGTGGTTCCGAGCTCAAGTTCCAGACCAGAGAGGTCCATGGTCGAGGCGGCGATGTGCAGGCGCGGCACCGCGGTCGGCACGACGGCGTCACGCAACGGTGCTTCGCCGATCAACACATCATAAGTGGAGACGTTGCGATCGCGCCGGTCAATGCCGAGACCCGTGGAGGCGTTGCCTTGCGGATCGAGATCGACGATCAGAACGTGTTCCCCGATCGCGGCCAGTGCAGTGCCGAGATTGATCGCGGTTGTGGTTTTGCCGACACCGCCCTTCTGATTGGCGAGCGAAATAATGCGAGGATGGCGGACGTGAGATTCGCCTCCGTCTTCGTGTCGGTAGACTTGGTCAATTACCGTCATGCACCACGCCATGCCTGTTTTGCCTGAGGACGATCGCGCCGCTCGATATGATCGAGTTCCACGATCCAGCCTTGTCCGCCGGTGCAACTTGAATGAATTCGAGGCTTAATATTCCAATATTTAGTAGCTTCCGTCAATTCAGCTTCTACATCTTGGCCCTTGAGAAACAGCGCGGTGGCGCCCTTTGTCACGAAGGGTTCTGCGAAGCCGAGCAGCACTTGTAGAGGCGCCAGCGCACGTGCGGTCACGCAATCGATCCGATCCTCCAATCTGTCCACATAATCCCCGATATCCATCAGGTGAATAATGCCCGGTGACGCGGTGACCCGCACGGCCTCGCGGAGAAATGCCGCTTTCTTGGCGTTGCGCTCGATCAGATCGACGCGCGCGCCTTCAACGCCCGCAAGCGCGCAGGCAAGCACGACACCCGGAAAGCCCCCGCCGCTGCCGAAATCAGCCCAGCGTTTTGCATTTGGAGCCAGCGTTAGAAGCTGAAGGGAATCCGCGATGTGGCGCGTCCAGAGCTGCGGCAGCGTCGAAGACGCGACGAGATTGGTTTTTGTCTGCCATTGGACCAGCAGATCGACATAGGCGTCCAGCCGCGCCTCGATTTGACGTGAAACGGGGGTAAGCGCCAGCGCGGCCATCTTGTCGGTAGCCGAGGTTGGGGAGCGCTCTCGTTCGGGCGTGGACATCATGGCCAACATAGACGGCCCTCTAATTCCTGGCCAGACGTTTGGTGGACCGCGGTTTGGGATTGGTCGGCCATTGGCCGACAGCAGTCGACGAATCGGGAGATGCCGCCCGATCATCGTCCGCTGGCCGGGTCCCGGATCCGGTTAGAAATTGTTTCACGTGAAACAAGTCGCCGGTGCGGAATCATCTTCGTCGTTGATGCAAAACTCGTTTGCCCGATGCTTCACGTGAAACATTTCTGATCGAATCTGATCATCGCGCGGAAGCAGCCGCTGTCTTCCGCGTTTCCCGACGCAGATAGGCCGCGAGAATCCCCAGAGCGGCCGGCGTGAGTCCGTCGAGACGGCCTGCCTGCCCCACGGTGCGCGGCTGAGCCTTTTCCAGCCGGTTTCGGGCTTCATTGGAGAGGCCGGGCACCGCACCGTAGTCGATCCCGGTGAGAATCAGCCCCTCGTCGCGACGAAACGCCTCGACATCGGAGGTCTGGCGCTTGAGATAGACGTCGTATTTGGCATCGATCTCGAGATGAATGGCGATCGCAGGATCGACGACCGACAGCTCCGGCCAGATCGCGGCCACGTCATGCCAGCCGATCTCCGGATAAGACAACAACTCGAACGCAGACCGCCGATGGCCGTCGTGATTAAGCGAAAGTCCGTAGCGGGCAGCCTCGTTCGGCGTCACCGACAGCGACATCGCCAACGCCTTTGCCGCGCGCAAGGCCGCCATCTTGTCCCGATGATGAGCCGCGCGCCCTGCCCCGACGCATCCGATGGCAATTCCCTTGTCCGTCAGCCGCTGGTCGGCATTGTCGGCGCGGAGCGTCAGCCGATACTCGGCCCGGGAGGTGAACATCCGATAGGGCTCGGTGATTCCGCGCGTCACAAGGTCATCGATCATCACACCGAGATAGCCGTCGGCGCGGTCGAACACGACCAAATCGCCGCCGCCCGCGGTCAATGCTGCATTCAGCCCCGCAACAAGCCCCTGAGCCGCCGCCTCCTCGTAACCGGTCGTGCCGTTGATCTGGCCGGCCAGGAAGAGCCCGGGCATTCGCCTGGTCTGCAAGGTCGGTTCAAGTTCGCGAGGATCGACATGGTCATATTCGATGGCATAGCCTGGACGGGTCATCCTGACCTTCTCCAGGCCGGGAATGGTCGCAAGTATCGCGAGCTGCACGTTTTCCGGCAGCGAGGTCGAAATCCCGTTGGGATAGACCGTGCTGTCGTCGAGGCCTTCCGGCTCGAGAAAGATTTGATGTCCGTCGCGATCGCCGAAGCGGACCACCTTGTCCTCGATCGAAGGACAATAGCGCGGACCCGAGCTGGTGATCTGGCCGGAATAGATTGGCGAACGATGCACGTTGGCGCGGATCACCTCGTGCGTCGCCGGCGTGGTGCGAGTGATACCACACTGGATTTGGGGCGTTGTGATCCGCTCGGTCATGACCGAGAACGGCTCCGGCGGATCATCCCCCGGCTGCATCTCGACCGCGGCCCAGTCGATGGTGGCGCCATCGAGCCGTGGCGGGGTTCCGGTCTTAAGTCGGCCAAGGGCGAAGCCGATCCGCTCGAACGACGTGGACAGGCCGAGTGCAGGTGCTTCATCGACCCGCCCTGCCGGCCAACTCTTTTCGCCAAGATGGATCAAACCGCGCAGAAAGGTGCCGGTCGTGACCACGACCGCGGCGGACGTGAGCTTTTGGCCATCGATCAGTCGAATGCCGGCGATCCTGCCACCGGAAACAATCAGGTCATCCGCCTCGCCTTCGATCACCTCAAGATTCGCGGTTTCGCGAATCGCCGCCTGCATGGCCGCGGCGTAGAGCTTGCGATCCTGCTGGGCTCGCGGGCCACGGACGGCTGGGCCCTTGCGACGATTGAGCATTCGGAACTGAATGCCGGCAGCATCGGCCATACGCCCCATCAGACCGTCGAGGGCATCGACCTCGCGGACCAGATGGCCCTTGCCAAGTCCGCCGATCGCTGGATTGCAGGACATCGCGCCCACGGTGCTAAACCGATGGGTGACCAGCGCGGTTCGCGCGCCGGTTCGCGCGGCCGCGGCCGCAGCCTCGCAGCCGGCGTGGCCACCCCCGATCACGATAACGTCGAATGCTGATGCCATAAGCTCTCGGCTTCTCGCCAATACCCGATGCGACTTCTATCTCAGGCTCGCAGAATCCGAAAGTTCGTCCTTCGGACACAAAGGCAGGTGTTTCACGTGAAACGCCGCATCACCAAACCTCCCGGGCACACTTGCCTTGCACCAAACAATGAACAATACTTCACTATTTACCGACGCAGAATTCTGAAAAGAGTGAATCCAGAATATCATCTATGTCGACACGGCCAAGCAGCCGCCCGATAAAATGAACAGCAATTCGTAACTCCTCGGCGACAAGTTCGTCGCCCCGACCGGCCAGCGCCTCTGCCTTTACAAGCGATGCTGCAGCATCCCGCAATATGTTGCGATGCCGCAATCGCGTGATTGCGCCCGTCTCACCCCGTCCAAGCCAGACGCCCGCGAAAGCCGTGAGCGCGGCCACCAGTTCATCGACACCATCACCCCGCGCCGCCGAAATCCGAAATTCCCGCATCGGCGCGCCTTGCTCCATTTTCGTTTCAGCCTGTCTTAGGTTCGCCCCATCATTCTTCGGGTTAGAAAGGTCGATCTTGTTTCGTATCAGCCAGGGTGAAACCTCCCCGTTGACGATTGATTCGTCCGGCTCGGCGCTGTAATCGGCCGAAAGCCACAGCACCAGATCGGCCGACGCCGCCCGATCGCGGGCTCGCCGCACGCCTTCCTGCTCTACGGGATCGTCAGTCTCGCGAATGCCGGCCGTGTCGATGAGCGTCACCGGATAGCCATCGAGATCGAGATAGACTTCGATGATGTCACGAGTCGTTCCCGCGTGCGGCGACACGATCGCCGCTTCGCGACGGGCAAGACGATTGAGCAGCGTCGACTTGCCGGCATTCGGCGGACCGGCGATCGCGACCGTCAGACCGTCGCGCAAGCGTTCACCTTGTGCCGATGTCGCAAGGGTTTGTTCGATCTCGCGACGGAGCTGCGCGATCTTCTCCAGCGCCGGTTTCAGCAGGTCTTCCGGTACATCGCCTTCATCGACGAAATCGATTCCGGCTTCGATCAGGGCCGAGGCATCGATCAGCTCCTTGCGCCAACCTCGCGCGCGATCGCCGAGCAGGCCCTGCAACTGACGCAAGGCCTGACGGCGCTGCCGGTCGGTGTCGGCATGAATCAGATCATCGAGACCTTCGGCTTCAGTGAGATCAATCTTGCCATTCTCGAAGGAGCGCCGGGTAAACTCTCCCGGTTCCGCAGTTCTCGTATTGTCGGTCGACGACAACGCCGCGAACAAGGCATTCAGCACAGCGCGGCCGCCGTGAATGTGAAACTCCGCGACGTCTTCACCGGTTGCGCTCGCAGGCGAGGGGAACCACAAGATAATAGCATCATCAATTGCTTCACCGGACCGGTCGCGCAGCAATACGCGCTTCGCTACACGTGCAACGGGAATTGCACCTGCGATGTCTCGAAGTGCGGTGCCAGCCTCCGGGCCGGACACACGCACAACAGCGATCGCCGACAGCGGCCGACCCGACGACAGCGCAAAGATCGTTTGTTCTCGCGGATGCATGACTTATGTCTTGGACTACTTCGATGATCTGAACTTCAAAGCTATCGCAACGAACCCCGCCGTACGTTTTCCGTTATCGCAAATTCGCAGAAGGACACTCCGATATGAATCACGTCGCTATGGGGTCAGACCGCCCTGCGAACCGTCTGGCCGCGGAAACCAGTCCCTACCTGCTGCAGCACAAGCACAATCCCGTCGACTGGTGGCCATGGGGACCCGAGGCGCTCACTGAGGCGCAGCGGACCAACCGTCCGATCCTACTGTCTATCGGTTACGCAGCCTGTCACTGGTGCCATGTCATGGCGCACGAAAGCTTCGAAGACGACGAGGTCGCCGCAGTGATGAACGAACTGTTCGTCTGCATCAAGGTCGATCGCGAGGAGCGGCCTGATATCGATCAGATCTACATGAGCGCGCTGCACCATCTCGGCGAGCAGGGCGGCTGGCCACTAACGATGTTCCTGTCGCCCGATGGATCGCCGTTTTGGGGCGGCACCTATTTTCCGAAGCTGCCGGACTTCGGCCGCCCGGCATTCACCGACGTTCTACAATCGGTGGCGCAGGTTTTTCGCGATCAGCCTGACAAAATCGCGCGCAACCGCGACGCGCTGATCGCGCGGCTTTCCGAACGCGCCAAGTCGAAAAACCCGGCCAATCTCGGCGTTGCCGAACTCAATAACGCGGCCGTTGCCATCACGCGTTCAACCGATCCGGTGAACGGCGGCCTACAGGGCACGCCAAAATTTCCGCAGTGTTCAGTGCTGGAATTTCTCTGGCGCGCCGGTGCGCGCACCCACGACGACCGCTTCTTCTCGGCCACAACGCTGACCCTGACCCGAATGAGCCAGGGCGGTATCTACGATCACCTTGGCGGCGGCTATGCACGCTATTCGGTCGACAACAGATGGCTGGTGCCGCACTTCGAGAAGATGCTTTACGACAACGCTCAGATCCTTGATCTGCTCGCGCTCGACTATGCACGTAGCAATAATCAGTTGTACCGCGAACGCGCGATCGAGACGGTCGATTGGCTGCGCCGGGAAATGCTGACGGCCGAGGGCGGCTTTGCCTCTTCACTCGATGCGGACTCCGAAGGCGAGGAGGGCAAGTTCTACGTTTGGTCTCTGAAAGAGGTCAATGAGGTGCTCGGCCCTGCCGACGCCGCCGATTTTGCCCCGCGCTATGACATCACCGCAAACGGCAATTTCGAAGGTCACAATATTCCCAACCGCCTCAGAAGCATCGATGTGGCCAGCGACGACATCGCTCACATGCAGGCGCTGCGCGAAAAGCTACTGGCGCACCGGGAAAGCCGGGTTCGTCCGGGACTCGATGATAAAGTTCTCGCCGACTGGAACGGCTTGATGATCGCCGCTCTCGTTCACGCCGCTTGCGTCTTCGACAAGCCTGACTGGTTGCAAATCGCGCGAACGGGATTCGAGTTTATTCGAACCAACATGACCCGCGACGAACGGCTCGGTCATTCCTGGCGCGAAGGCAGGCTTTTGATTCCGGCGCTCGCGTCCGACTATGCCGCGATGGGACGCGCCGCGCTCGCTCTGTTCGAAGCGACCGGCGACAACGCATATCTTGCGCAGGCGTTACGCTGGCAATCCACGCTGGACACGCACTACGCCGATGTCGACCATGGCGGCTATTATCTGACGGCCGACGACGCCGAAGGGCTGATCGTGCGGCCGCATTCGACTGCCGATGACGCCATCCCCAACCACGACGGACTGATCGCGCAAAACCTGGTACGGCTCGCCGCGCTGACCGGCGCCACGAAATGGCGCGACTGCATCGACAACCTCTTCGCCGCCTTGCTGCCGAGCGCGACCGAGAACGGCTTTGGCCAGCTGTCGCTTATGAATGCGCTCGATCTTCGCCTCAGCGGCACGGAGATCGTCGTGGTCGGCGAGGGCGCACAAGCCGACGCGCTGCTCAGCGCCGCGCGAAAACTGCCGCACGCCACAAGCATCGTGCTGCACGCGCCGCATGCCGATGCGCTGCCGCAAGATCATTCGGCGCGAGCAAAGATTGCGGCGGTGACGCAAAGCGCCGCTTTCATCTGCCGCGGTCAGTCCTGCTCGCTGCCGTTGACCCATCCCGAGGCCCTTAGCGGGATTTTATAGCATTTTCGAGCGAAGTGGTGACCGGTTCGCGTGAAGGAACCGCGTCAAAACGATAATCTAGAGCTTCGCTTCTGATTCAATCAGAAGCAATAATGCTCTAGGAAACTCGAAACCGGGCTGAGAAGCCAAACACTCTCGCTTGCGCGAGAGCCGCGCACCCAAGCCCGAATGATCAAGTATTCATCAACTCAAAGAACTCACCGTTGTTCTTGGTGTTGCGCAGCTTGTCGAGCAGGAACTCGATCGCATCCATGGTACCCATCGGGTTGAGGATCCGCCGCAGCACATACATCTTCTTGAGCAGTTGCGGATCGGTGATCAGCTCTTCCTTGCGCGTCCCGGAGCGGGCGATGTCGATCGCCGGGAAGGTTCGCTTGTCGGCGACCTTGCGGTCGAGGATTAGCTCCGAATTGCCGGTACCCTTGAACTCTTCGAAGATCACTTCGTCCATACGGCTTCCGGTATCGACCAGCGCGGTGGCGATGATGGTCAGTGAGCCGCCTTCCTCGATGTTGCGCGCCGCGCCGAAGAACCGCTTTGGCCGCTGCAAGGCGTTAGCATCGACGCCGCCTGTCAACACCTTGCCGGAGGAGGGCACCACGGTGTTGTAGGCGCGGCCCAGACGCGTGATCGAATCGAGCAGGATAACGACGTCGCGACCGTGTTCGACCAGACGCTTGGCCTTTTCGATCACCATCTCGGCAACCTGGACATGGCGCACCGCCGGTTCGTCGAAAGTGGAAGACACGACTTCGCCTTTCACCGAGCGTTGCATGTCGGTGACTTCCTCGGGACGTTCATCGATCAGAAGAACGATCAGATAGCATTCGGGATGATTGGCGGTGATGGAGTGCGCGATGTTCTGCATCAGCACGGTCTTGCCGGTCCGTGGCGGCGCCACGATCAAGGCGCGCTGACCCTTACCGATCGGAGCGACGATATCGATAACCCGCGCCGACAGATCCTTACGAGTGGGATCTTCCAGCTCGAGCCGGAACCGCTGATCGGGGAACAAAGGCGTCAGGTTGTCAAAGTTGACCTTGTGCTTGGACTTCTCAGGATCCTCGAAATTGAGCGTGTTGACTTTCAACAACGCAAAGTAGCGCTCGCCCTCCTTGGGGCTGCGAATGTGCCCTTCAATGGTATCTCCGGTTCGCAGGCCGAAGCGGCGAATCTGCGATGGCGAAACATAGATATCGTCCGGACCAGGCAGATAGTTAGCGTCCGGCGAGCGCAGGAAGCCGAAGCCGTCCGAGAGCACCTCAACGACACCCTCGCCGATGATATCGGTTTCCTGGATGGCAAGCTGCTTCAGAATCGCGAACATCAGCTCCTGCTTGCGCATGGTGCTGGCATTTTCAACCCCAAGCTCTTCCGCAAACGAGACGAGTTCAGCTGGAGTCTTGGCTTTGAGGTCTTGAAGTTTCATTTCCCGCATTGGGAGAAGTCCTGTGGAATGCTTGAGGAGGATTGCCAGGCGGTTTCGTGAAGATGCGGACGACGACCGAAAGAAAAGTCCGCAGTCCTGCCCGTACCGGGAAAAACCTCGAGCGAGGAAGGGCACCGAAAGGCTTCAAACCTGACGTGGCGACCGGTTCGATTTAGAAACCGGAACGCGACCACATCCGCCTGCGTAGGGTGGGATGCGCACAATATAGAAAATTGATTGCCTCCGCGCAAGGAGGTGCTGACAGAGCTCTTGCCGGCCGTTTTCCGGCCTAAGATGGCTTGACGATGACCAGAATAACGATGCCTATCATGAGGGCTGTTACAACCTCATTGATAATACGATAGAATTTCTAACTCATCACATTGCGGTCGGCCGCGAAATCGCGTACGCGGCGGGCGAAATAGCCGTGAACGGCGGACATCAGGATGACGAGCGCCAATTTACCCTGAAACCAGCCGACCGAATACCACTGACGCTCCCACATCATATAAAGACCGAGTCCCCAGGCCACCATCATCGCCGGATTGATGATGGCCTTGAAGAGCCTGCGCTCCATGATCTTGAACGTCTCGGATTGCTTCGAGCCGATCTCCGCATCGCAGTGATAGATAAACAGCCGCGGCAGATAAAGCATTCCCGCCATCCAGGAAATGATCGCAATGACATGAAAGGCTTTGATCCACTCGTACATCGATCGTCTCGTTCAGGTCTCGGTCTTACGATCTGCCGCGCGTCCAGTACCTGCCAGAATCGGAGCGATATCCGCAAGCGACTCTTTCTAAAGAAAATCTTAAGATTCTTCAGTTTGAGTTTAAGTGACGGTGAATTGGGCGAACGCAATGTCGTCCCCGTCTTTTCCGTAACTTGCCCACATAGGCACGAGATTCCAAGGTATTCAACATCAATCAAAAGATCATCGTGGAGCCAGATACTTACCCCGCATTCGCACGTGATTATCAAGAGACAAGTCCACACAGCCCTACTATCTTCCGAGACGGCGGACAGAGTTTTGCCTTCAGGAGACCTGTGAAGAAAAATCAAGGTTATCCCGTAGCTGTCGCAGAACAAACGAAATTGCGGCTAGGTCTCCACAACGATACACAGGGTATGCAGGTCCATGGCACCCGTGACCGGCCGCGATTTTCATCTTCATCTTGTCTCCGATTCGACTGGCGAGACGCTGATCACCGTTTCACGCGCGGTGGCCGCCCAATATGCCGATGTCACGCCGATTGAACACGTCTACCCTATGGTTCGCAGCCAGAAGCAGCTCGATCGCGTTCTTGTGGAAATCGAGGAAGCACCGGGAATCGTTCTGTTCACACTGCTGGAAAAGGATCTGGTGGCGCGCCTCGAGGCCAAGTGCCAGGAGATTAACAGCCCAAGCCTTTCGATTATCGGTCCGGTCATGCAGCTGTTTCAGGCTTACCTTGGCGCTGATACCACCGGCCGCGTTGGTGCCCAACACACGCTGAACGCGGACTATTTCAAGCGTATCGACGCCTTGAACTACACGATGATGCATGACGATGGACAGCACGTCGAAGGTCTGGAGGAGGCGGACGTCGTTTTGGTCGGTGTGTCGCGCACCTCGAAGACGCCAACGTCGGTCTACCTTGCCAACCGCGGCATCCGCACTGCGAACGTTCCGCTAGTGCCGGGCATCGCGATTCCGCGTCAACTCGAATCGTTGAAGAACCCCTTGGTTGTCAGTCTTCATGCAACACCCGAGCGCCTGATTCAGGTCCGGCAGAACCGGTTGTTGAGCATCGGGGCAGGACCAGGCAATGAGGCCTATATCGATCGCCAATCTGTTACGGACGAAGTGATCCACGCCCGCCGCCTGAGTATGAAACACGACTGGGCTCAACTGGATGTCACACGCCGGTCGATCGAGGAGACAGCCGCGGCGATCATGAAGCTGTTTGCCGACAGGCGCCGGCAGCGTGGTCCAGGGTAGGCCGGAAATGGCGATATGGCGCGAATCAAAACCCCTGATACTGGCGTCGCAAAGCCGGGTGCGACAACTATTGCTCGCCAATGCAGGTCTGTCATTCGAGACAGTCCCGGCTGCGATCGACGAGCGAACCGTCCAGCAAAGTTCCGGCCTCACGACCGCCGGTGAGATCGCGGCCCGTTTGGCCTGTGAAAAAGCTCGTCAGGTTTCGCTGCGCTCACCCGGACGCTACGTCATCGGCGCGGATCAGACGCTCGAATGCGATGGCTGTCTGTTCAACAAGCCGGTGAGCCGCGAGCGCGCGGTCGCACACCTGCGTGCGCTTTCTGGGCGGACTCATCTTTTGCACGCCGGCGTCTCGGTCGTGCGCGATGGTAAGTCGCTGTTTGAAGATGTCTCAGTCGCGCGGATGACGATGCGGGAACTGAGCGAGGACACGATCAGAGTGTATCTGGACGCGGCTGGCGATGCGGCTTCCTCCAGTGTCGGCGCCTATCAGCTCGAAAGCCTCGGCATCCATCTGTTTAGCCTGATCGAAGGAGATCATTTCACCATTCTAGGCTTGCCGCTGTTGCCGCTGCTTGCTTTTCTGCGCTCTCAAGAGTTGCTATCGCTGTAACAGCGGATGCTCGGATATGCTGGTGCTTGGGCTGACCGGCTCGATCGGTATGGGGAAATCGACCACCGCCCGACTTTTTTCGGAAGCGGGGATTCCGGTTTACGATGCGGACGCGGCCGTTCACGCCATCTATGAAGGAGAGGCGGCCCCGGTGATTGAGGCCACGTTTCCCGGCACGACCGTCGACGGCAAAGTCGACCGTGAGAAATTGTCGGCAAAGGTCGTGCACGATACCGCAGCCATGAAGCGGCTTGAGGAGATCGTGCACCCCATGTTGCATGTCTACCGTCGCGCGTTTCTCGAGCAGGCTGAGCGGTCAGGTGCAGCGGTAGCGGTGGTTGATGTGCCGTTGCTGTTTGAAACCGGCGGCGAGCAGGATGTCGACGCGGTCGTTGTCGTCACGACAACGCCTGACGTTCAGCGTAAGCGCATCATGGCCCGCAACAACATGACGAGCGAAAAGCTGGAGGCGATTCTTGCCCGGCAGTTGCCGGATGCCGAAAAGCGCACGCGGGCGGATTTCGTAGTGGATACCTCGCACGGTCTTGATCACGTGCGCGCGCAAATCCGGGAAATCTTGGCAGCAGCTGCTAAGATGCCGCGGCGGCGGCTCTAATTCTCCTGAGCCGTTCCGCTTCTGAGGGAATCAGAGGCGAGCACTATGATTTTGATTTGACGCGTTTTCTTCACGCGAACTGGCATCCACGTCGCTAGAAAAACGCTCTAATATCACGAAAGCGCATGCGCGAAATCGTTCTCGATACCGAAACCACCGGCCTGGATCCGCTGCGAGGCGATCGTCTGGTTGAGCTCGGCTGCGTTGAGATATTCAACCGCATGCCGACGGGGCAAACGTTCCACCGCTACATCAATCCGGAACGCGATATGCCACAAGAGGCGTTCGCGGTACATGGCCTGTCGAGCGAATTCCTTGCCGACAAACCGCTGTTTGCGCACGTCGTCGATGAGTTTCTGGAATTTATCGGTGATGCGCCTCTGATCATTCACAACGCATCGTTCGATATCAGCTTCATCAATGCCGAGCTTGATCGCCTCAAAAGGCAGGCGATCGGCCGCGAGCGGTTGGTAGATACGCTATTGATGGCGCGTCGAAAACATCCCGGCGTCTCGAACCGGCTGGACGACCTGTGCTCGCGCTATGCCATCGACAATAGCCGCCGAACCAAACACGGCGCATTGCTGGACGCTGAACTGCTTGCGGAGGTCTATATTGATCTCATCGGCGCGCGCCAGTCGCAATTAATCCTGGCTGAAACCACGCCCCGTCAATCCGGCGGAACTTTGGAACTGCCAAGACGTCAGCGAACGGTGCCGCTGTCCTCGCGCGTAACCGAGGACGACCGCATTGCGCATCGGGATTTCGTTGCTACGCTCGGCGAGAAGGCGATCTGGACGGAATTCCTGGCACTGGAATCCGAAAAGAAGCCGGTCCTCGAGCGGGCTGGCGTCTGATTCACGTATATCAATCACCCTTTAGGGCGACCGCCTCGCTTGCGGTGGATTAGCTTGGCTTTTGTTGCGCCGCGGCGGCGGCCTGACGCTCCATGTTTTGTCGATACAGGCTTACAAAATCAATTGGGTCGAGCATCAGTGGCGGAAATCCGCCGCCACGAACGGTTGTGGCGACAATTTCGCGAGCGAATGGGAACAGCAGCCGTGGGCATTCGATCATGACCAGGGGGTGAAGATTTTCCTGGGGGACGTTGACGATCCGGAACACGCCCGCATAGGCGAGCTCGAAACTGAACATCAGCTTGCCGGTATGTTCAGCCTTGCCTTCGACTTTAAGCACCACCTCATAGTCGTTCTCCGCCACGTTGCTGGCGCCCACATTGATCTGAACGCTGATCGACGGAGGCTGTTGCTGAGGCGCGAGGGAGGCGGGCGCGTTGGGATTCTCGAAAGAGAAATCTTTGGTGTACTGGGCCAGCACGTTCAATTGGGGTGAAGGGGCTGCCTCGGGAGGCGTGCCGTTGCCGTTGGTCATGGATCTCTCTCTCCTAAAACTTCAAGCCGACTTGTCAGACGATGCGCCTGCTTGAAGAGCGAAGTGCCGCGTCGGGGCGAGTGGCTAACATAAGCCTGCCGCTGTCCACAAGGACGGCGGACGCGCCAGTGAACCCGGGGCGTCCCTCGGCCGCACCACAGGCCTTTCGCCCGTGCCCTCAAACTGTTGAGGGAATACGCTTTCTGCCTGCAATCTGACTTTCCCCTTTGATCGGAAACGCGCTATGTTTGGTCAACTTGGCAAAGGAGGCACCCTCCCTGGTCCGCTCGTTATGCTAAAATCCGCCCTTGGCCGGACTACGTTTCGTACTTAAATAAATCCGGCCGTCCGATGCGAACCTGGCCCACGGCTGGACGTTTGTTCGCAGGTCGTGATCCTAGCCGATCAGAAAGTGAAGACGACGTGGATATTTACACCATCATTTTCCTGGCGCTGGCGGTCTTTATTTTCCTGCGTCTGCGCAGTGTTCTCGGGCAGCGGACAGGAAGTGAGCGTCCGCCTTACGATGCTACGCGGGAAGTCCTGCGTGGTACCCAGGACAACAACGTCGTTCCGGTGCCGGGAACCGTGATCAATCAGTCATCCGCGACGCCCACCGCCGATGTGGGGCCAAATTCCGATCGCTGGAAGAATTTGGCTGAACCGGGCACGACACTCGCTTTAGGGCTCGACGCTATTGCGGCCCAGGATTCCTCCTTCGATCCCGGGCATTTCCTGAGCGGCGCACGCAGTGCCTATGAGATGATCGTACTGGCATTCGCCAACGGGGATCGCCGGACTTTGAAAGACCTGCTGTCGTCGGATGTCTATGAAAGCTTTGATGCGGCTATCAAGGATAGAGAGAGACTCGAGCAGAAGACCGAAACGCGATTTGTATCAATTGATAAAGCCGAGTTGATCGGTGCGGAATTGCGAGACGGCGCCGAGCAACTGACGGTCCGCTTCATTTCGCAGATGATTTCTGTCACCCGCGACAAGACCGGAGTGATCGTCGACGGAAACCCTGAGAAGATTTCCGATATTACCGATGTTTGGACGTTTGCCCGCGATATCTCGTCGCGCGATCCGAACTGGAAACTGGTTGGCACCGGAAGCGTCAGCTGACTTCTATCGGTTAAGAAGATGCGCGGTCGGATTATGCGTCGCCGCCGCGATTGCGCCTGTCGCCGCCCAAGCTCACGATAGCCGTCATCGTTCGGCCGGGCCGCTCGAGATCGTTGGTGGTCAATACTCGCCGGTTTCCTGGGCTGGCATCGCTGGCTGGAACAACGACAATCATCTTGACGCGTTCAAGGCTTTTCGCGCTAGCTGCCGCGCAGTCACTGTGCGGCGTATAACGGCCGTCAGTCAGAAGGCGCTCGGCGCAACCTTGCGGGAGCCGTGCCGAGCGGCGAAGACGGCCAATATCTCAGACGACGCCAAAGCGAAAGTCTTCTTCGAAAACCATTTCCGGGCCGTGCGCATTTCACGTCTCGGCGAAACGGACGGCTTCGTTACCGGCTATTACGAGCCAATCATCGACGGATCGCGCGCCAGAACGGATGTCTACACCGTCCCGGTTTATCGGCGCCCTTCGAACCTTTTTGTCCGGGGATTCACGCAAAGCGCGCCGAGCCTGCCCAACAGCGGGCCGGTGTATCGCAAAATTGGCCGCCGAAAGCTGGTCCCCTACTACGATCGCGCCGAAATCGAGGATGGCGCGATCGAAGGCCGCGGCCTCGAAATCTGCTGGCTCAAGAGCCAGACCGATCTGCTCTTCACTCAAATCCAGGGCTCAGCGCGCGTTCGGCTCGAGGACGGCTCCACCTTACGCATCAACTATGATTCCTATAACGGATATCCATATACCGCGGTCGGTCGTATTCTGATCGAACGCAACATCATCCCGAAGGATCAGATGTCGATGCAACGCATCCGGCAGTGGATGAATGAAAACCCGGATGGCGCCAAGGAATTGCGCCGTCAGAACCGCTCCTACGTGTTCTTTCACGAGGTGAAGCTCTCGGACAACGACGAGGCGATCGGAGCACAGGGTCTGCCTTTGACGCCGGGCAGGTCGATTGCGGTCGACAAATCGCTGCATGTCTATGGCACGCCTTTCTTCATCGAAGGCGAGTTGCCGATCGAATCCGAACAGGCGAAAACGCCGTTTCATCGACTGATGATCGCGCAAGATACAGGCTCTGCCATTGTTGGTCCGGCCCGCGCGGACCTTTACTTCGGCGCCGGTTCGGAAGCGGGGCGGCTGTCGGGCCGTCTGCGACACCATATGCACTTCGTCATGCTCGTCCCGAACAGCCTTGATCCGGTAGCTCGCGCCAGAACCATGCCGCTTCCGCAAACACGACCCTCGGCAAGAATTCGCAAAGCTTTTTCCGCCCAAGGATCAGAAGCCGGCCAACACCCCGCATACCTCCGCGCCCTCTTCTTTTCCCGCGGGTGAGCAAGCCGGGGCTGCTCCGACGCCAGCGGCGAAAGCCGCACCATCGAACGCCACCCCGCTGCCCTCGGCGCGGCCTGAGGTCAGATCCATGCACAACCGGCGGCATCGCACCCATTACCGCCGCCGCTGGCATCGCTGGGCGCGATGAAACGCCGCTTGTCGCCCGACGCATCCGCGTGGCCGAGCCGCCAGCGCGTACTTACGGACGAGGAGCGCCGTTTGTGGGAAAGCGTTGCGGGGCAAGCCAAGCCATTGCGCAAACGACCTCGGCCAGATCCATTGCAATCCCGGCTTGAAGTGAAATCCGCCAGGATTGCGAAGCCCGCGACGTGGTCCGAATCAAACTCAATCAAAAAAACGGCCAGATTCAATAGCCCGCAGCCGGCACCACTCACCCGCCGCGAGCGATCGCAATTGTCCCGAGGACGGAAAGACATCGATGCTCGGATCGACCTGCATGGCATGACGCAAACGCGGGCATATCGAGCCCTTCTGCAATTTTTGCAAAACGCGTCGGGCGATGGCCTCACCTTCGTGCTTGTCATTACCGGCAAGGGCCGCGCGAGGGGGCCGGACTCCGAGCGGGGTGTACTACGCCGGCAGGTCCCGCAATGGCTTGCTCTCCCCGAGTTTCGCTCGCTGGTCGTGGGTTTCGACGAGGCGCACTCCGGCCATGGCGGCGAGGGCGCGCTTTACGTGCGGTTGCGACGCCGAGTTAGAGCATAATCCCGAAAACGAACCGGTTTTCGGGATTGGATCATCCGCGATCAAAAGGCGCGATCAAAAGCCAGCGCTCGAGTTCTGATGTCGGAATCAGTCTCCATAGCGTTTTCGAGCGAAGCATTCCTCGGGCTTGACCCGAGGATGGAATTCGATTCGCGTGAAGAAAACGCGTTAAAACAAAAGATAGAATCTTTCACCGTTTCCGTGACGCAGTGACAGACTCTAGAGGATGAACCTGCTCAAATCGGCATTCTTGGCCAGATCCCCGATATGCTTCTGGACATATCCGGAGTTGATGCGGACCGTCTCGCCTTTGCGGTCAGGGGCCGTGAACGAGATGTCGTCGAGCACCCGCTCCATGACGGTCTGCAACCGTCTCGCACCGATGTTCTCCACGGTTGAATTCACCGCGACCGCGATATCCGCGAGTGCGTCGACGGCATCATCGGTGATGTCGAGCGTGACTTCCTCGGTCTGCATCAACGCGACGTATTGTTTGATGAGCGAGGCCTCTGGCTCGGTCAGGATGCGCCGCAAGTCATTGCGTGTCAGAGCCTCCAGTTCGACGCGGATCGGCAGCCGGCCCTGCAATTCGGGGAGCAAATCGGAAGGCTTGGCAATATGAAACGCGCCTGACGCGATGAACAGGATATGGTCGGTCTTCACCGCGCCATGCTTGGTCGAGACCGTCGTTCCTTCGATCAGCGGCAGCAGGTCGCGCTGCACGCCTTCGCGCGAGACGTCTCCGCCGCTGCGCCCGTCACGCACGCAGATCTTGTCGATCTCGTCGAGAAACACGATGCCGTTATTTTCGACCGCAGCGATCGCTTCCAGCGTGAGCTGATCGCTATCGAGCAGCTTGTCGGACTCCTCGTTGATCAGGATTTCATGAGAGTCAGAAACGGTCAGCCGGCGGGTCTTGGTTCGTCCGCCCATCTTGCCAAAGATATCACCGATCGAGATCGCACCGACCTGTGCTCCCGGCATGCCGGGAATCTCGAACATCGGTGCTCCGCCGGATGATTGCGTCTCGATCTCGATTTCCTTGTCATTCAGTTCACCTGCCCGCAGTTTCTTGCGAAAGGAATCACGCGTTGCGGCGCTCGAATTGGCGCCGACCAAGGCGTCCAGAACGCGCTCCTCGGCGGCAAGCTGCGCGCGTGCTTGAACGTCCTTGCGCTTGCGCTCGCGGGTCTGGCCGATCGCGACCTCCACAAGATCACGGACGATCTGTTCGACGTCGCGTCCGACGTATCCTACTTCGGTGAATTTCGTGGCCTCCACCTTGAGGAAGGGGGCGTTTGCAAGCTTCGCCAGCCGTCGCGCGATCTCCGTCTTGCCGACGCCGGTCGGGCCGATCATCAAAATGTTCTTCGGCAACACCTCCTCGCGCAGTGGTCCGGTCAATTGCTGGCGCCGCCAGCGATTGCGCAACGCGATGGAGACGGCGCGTTTGGCGTCGGTCTGGCCAACTATGAAACGGTCGAGTTCGGAGACGATTTCGCGAGGAGAGAAGTTCATCATGTTCTCGAAGATATGTTGGATCGTTGGGGGAACAAGCGGTCAAATGATGGGCGGCCCAGCCTGCCAGTGACGCCGAACTGGACAGATTGGCACGACGACGGTTGTCACGAATACTCCGACAAGAGCCTCCTGCAGGAGCCGACGTGCTCAATCCGTGGACAGCGTCTCGACCGTCAAGTTTCGATTGGTATAAACGCAGATATCGGCGGCGATATCGAGAGAACGGCGGACAATGGTCTCGGCGTCGTTGTCGGAGTCGACCAGGGCCCTTGCGGCGGCAAGCGCGTAATTCCCGCCAGAGCCGATCGCCATCACGCCGGATTCGGGCTCCAGAACGTCTCCGGTCCCGGTCAGCACCAGCGAGACGTCTTTGTCCGCAACGAGCATCATGGCTTCCAGCCGCCGCAGATAGCGGTCGGTTCGCCAGTCCTTGGCGAGTTCGACGGCGGCGCGGGTGAGTTGGCCAGGATACTGTTCGAGCTTGCTTTCCAGCCGCTCGAACAGGGTGAAGGCATCGGCGGTGGCGCCGGCGAAGCCGCCGATGACGTCGCCTTTTCCGAGCCTCCTGACCTTCTTCGCGTTGGATTTGATGACGGTCTGTCCGATCGAGACCTGACCGTCTCCGCCAATGACCACTTTGCCGCCCTTGCGGACGGTCAGGATCGTGGTGCCGTGCCACACCTCCGGCTGTGATGCTTGCATATGAACCCCTTGATGACCCGCCAGATTTAGGCATTGCCGCGCCGCGTTGCAATCGGCGTTGGATTCCGTTCCAGTGGTCCGATTCCAACATTCGCATCTCGGTGCCCGCGGCAAATGGGTGCGAATGTCAAATCCCTCCGCTAGTCACCATGCTCGAAGAACACCAGCAAAATGCACCATCCCGCAGTAGCGAAGGGGACCTGAGCCTGTTAAAAGAGGCCGCGTTCTATCAGAGCGCGATCAGCAGGATACCGATTTTGTGTCCGATGCGCTCAGATCGTTAGATGGCGCGTGATCTTGTTGCCCAACCGCTTACACTCTGGCGGAGGCGGATCATGCGCGAGGCAGAGAGCTTTTCATGCGCACGGCGAGCATCAAGCGCAAGACCAAGGAAACGGACATCGAGGTCGCGGTCAACCTCGATGGCTCCGGTGTGTCGAAGGTTGCAACCGGCATCGGCTTTTTTGACCACATGCTGGATCTGCTCGCCCGCCATTCGCGGATCGACATCACGGTCAAAGCCGTCGGCGATCTCCACGTCGATTACCACCACACGACGGAGGATGTCGGCATCGCGCTGGGCCAGGCTGTGAAGCAGGCGCTCGGCTCGATGGTTGGCATCAGCCGGTATGCCAGCGTCTATATGCCAATGGACGAAACGTTGTCCCGGATCGTGATCGATATCTCCGGCCGGCCGGTGCTCGTGTTCAAGGTCGATTTCCCCCGCGACAAGATCGGTGAGTTCGACACCGAACTGGTGCGCGAATGGTTCAATGCCTTTGCCGTCAATGCGGGAGTGACTTTGCACGTGGAGACGCTATATGGCGAGAACAGCCATCATATCGCCGAATCCTGCTTCAAGGGTCTGGCGCGAGCGCTTCGTGCAGCGGTAGCGATCGATCCGCGCGCTGCGGACGAAGTGCCATCAACAAAGGGTCAGCTCGGCGGCTGACCGTTCCGTTGTCAGCGGAGAGTGCAATGTCGGTCTATACAGTCCATGCGCCACCGGTTGACGGGCCAGACGTGCGCGGCACCACGGACAATTTCGTGTTCGTTCGCGATGGCTTTTCGTTTGGGGCTTTTGTGTTCGGTCCATTGTGGCTGCTTTACCAACGACTTTGGTTGGCGCTCGGTGGGTATCTGGTTCTGTCGATCGCGGTGGAAGCCACGATGACGCTGCTGCGCGTCAGCGGGGGGACACGCATTGCGGTGATGGCCGTGATCGCCGTGCTGATGGGATTGGAAGCGGCGAGTTTGCGGCGCTGGACGTTGTCGCGGCAAAAGTGGCGTCCGCTCGACGTCGTTGTCGCAGACGACGAGGAAGCCGCTGAGCGGCGCTTTTTCGATCGCTGGCGAGCGATGCGGGGCGCGGATTTCGATCCCTTGGCGATCGATCGCGGCGCGCCGCCTCCGACCCGAGGTGCTTCGGACCACTCCCTTCCGCCGTCGACGCTGCGCGGCGACATCGTCGGCCTATTTCCTCAACCCGGGTTCAGGCGGTGACGGCCGCGATTATCGACTATGGCTCTGGTAATCTTCATTCGGCCGCCAAGGCATTTGAGTGCGCGGCGCGCAACATGGAAGGTTCGGAAAAGATCATCGTGACGCGCGATCCGGATGTGGTGTTCCGGGCCGATCGCGTGGTACTGCCCGGTGTCGGCGCGTTCGCCGATTGCCGCAAGGGCCTTGATGCGCTCGACGGCATGGTGGAGGCCATGACGGAGGCGGTGCGCGATAAAGCGCGTCCGTTTTTGGGCATTTGCGTCGGGATGCAGCTGATGGCGACGCGGGGCAGGGAGCACGTGACAACGGATGGGCTAGGCTGGATCGCGGGTGACGTCGAGAAAATTTCGCCGCGCGACGAGAGACTGAAGATTCCCCACATGGGCTGGAATACGCTCGATCCGGTGCGGGAGCATCCGGTGCTCGAGCGTCTGCCATTGGGACCGAAGGGCCGTCACGCCTATTTCGTGCACTCCTACCACCTGAACGCCGCCAACGAGACCGACGTGCTCGCGCGCGCCGACTATGGTGGTCCGGTGACGGCGATCGTCGGCAAGGACACCGCGATCGGCACTCAGTTTCATCCCGAAAAGAGCCAGCGATTCGGGCTGGCTCTAATCGCCAATTTCCTGAGATGGAAACCGTGATCCTCTTCCCCGCCATCGATCTCAAGAACGGTCAGTGCGTTCGCCTCGAGCAGGGCGATATGGCGCGCGCGACCGTCTTCAATCTTGATCCCGCGGAGCAGGCGCGCGCATTCGCCGCACAAGGCTTCGAGTATCTGCATGTGGTCGATCTCGACGGCGCGTTCGCCGGTAAGCCCGTGAATGCGGATGCGGTTGAGCGGGTCTTGAAAACCGTTGCCCTGTCGGTTCAGCTCGGCGGCGGCATTCGGGAACTGAAAACGGTCGAAGCCTGGCTCGGCAAGGGTGTTGCGCGCGTCATCATCGGCACGGCCGCGGTGCGCGATCCTGTTCTGGTCAAGGAAGCCGCCAGGGCGTTTCCGGGGCGCGTTGCGGTCGGTCTCGATGCGCGTGACGGCAAAGTCGCGGTGGACGGCTGGGCCGAGACATCGGAAGTGTCGGCGCTCGACATCGCGCGACGGTTCGAGGACGCTGGAATCGCGGCGATCATCTTCACTGACATTGCCAGGGACGGCTTGCTGAAGGGTCTGAACCTCGATGCCACGATCGCGCTCGCCGACAGCATTTCAATTCCGGTGATTGCGTCGGGTGGCTTCGCCTCCCTCGCGGATGTAAAGGCGCTGCTCGCGCCGCGCGCGAAGAAGCTCGCCGGCGCCATTGCCGGACGGGCGCTCTATGATGGCCGGCTCGATCCGGTTGAAGCGCTGAAGCTGATCCACGCCGCGCGTGCGGCGGCTTGAGAGTATCGGGCGACGATGTTCAAGGTCCGTGTCATACCCTGTCTTGACGTAAAGGATGGTCGGGTCGTCAAGGGCGTCAACTTCGTGGACCTGCGGGATGCAGGCGACCCCGTGGAAGCGGCGGTCGCATACGATGCCGCCGGCGCCGACGAACTCACCTTTCTCGACATCACCGCAACGCACGAAAATCGCGGTATCATGTTGGATGTGGTTCGGCGTACCGCGGAAGCCTGCTTCATGCCGGTGACCGTGGGCGGCGGCGTTCGCACCATCGAGGATATCCGTACCTTGCTGCGCTCCGGAGCGGACAAGGTCTCGATCAACAGCGCAGCGGTGAGCCGGCGTGAGTTCGTCAAAGAGGCCGCGGAAAAGTTCGGCGACCAGTGCATCGTGGTCGCCATCGATGCCAAACGGGTGTCGAGGGCTGGCGGCGCGGACCGTTGGGAAATCTTCACTCATGGTGGGCGCAAATCCACCGGCATCGATGCGATCGAGTATGCGCAGGAAGTGGTGTCGCTCGGCGCCGGCGAGATCCTGCTGACGTCGATGGATCGCGACGGCACCCGCCAGGGCTTCGATCTGTCGCTGACCCGGCGGGTATCCGACAGCGTTTCCGTGCCTGTGATCGCGTCCGGCGGTGTCGGAAACCTCGATCACCTGGTCGATGGAATTCGTGAGGGTCATGCCACGGCGGTCCTTGCGGCATCGATCTTTCACTTCGGGGAATTTACCATTCGCGAAGCCAAGGAGCATATGGTTCGCGCCGGGCTGGCCATGCGGCTCGATCCGTGACGACATTGGACCGCAGAAGTGCTATAGCGGTTTCGAGTGAAGTGGATACCGGTTTGCGTGAAGAAAACGCGTCAAAACAACAATCTAGAGCATGGTCTCAATTGGACACCGGTTTTCGAATAGGATCATCCCGAGTTTGATTCAACGCAGTCGGATCAGACCAGGGAATTCATCAGTTGTCGTGTGCTTAAAAGTGCGACCGGACGAGTAGACGGATTATGCCGCGTTTCACGATCCATGACCTTGCTGCCGTCATTGACGCCCGGGCTGCATCCGGGGGCGATGCGTCCTACACGCGAAAGCTGCTCGACAAGGGCCCCGTACATTGCGCCAGGAAGCTCGGCGAGGAAGTTGTTGAGACGGTCATCGCGGCGGTCGAGAATGATCGGCATCATCTGATCGCTGAAGGTGCGGATCTCCTGTTTCATTTCCTTGTGCTGTTGAAGGCCAGAGAAGTGACGCTGGAAGATGTCGAAGCTGTTTTGGCGCAACGCACGACGAGATCGGGACTTGAAGAGAAAGCCGCACGCAATCGCGACTAGAGTCCGATTCAACTTGAGCATGATCTTTTCCGAAAGCCGGTTTCCACTTTTCGGGATCATGCTCCAGCCCCGAGGCAAGCTTCATGGATTCGCGGGCAGAACAGCAGCAATATAATCCGTATCGGGTTTTCCCCCGTACCGAATGGGCAAAACTCCGCCACGATATGCCGATGACGCTGGCGGCGAATGAAATCGCGGCGTTGCGGTCGATGCATGATCAACTCGATCTCGTGGAGGTCGAGGAAATTTATCTGCCTTTGTCCAGACTGCTGTCGATCTATGTGGCCTCGATGCAGCGTCTCTTTGTTGCTCAGCGTCAGTTTCTTGGCATCCATGATCGCAAGGTGCCGTATATCATCGGTGTTGCTGGGTCGGTTGCGGTTGGAAAATCAACGACGGCGCGCGTGTTGCAGGCGCTGCTCGCACGATGGTCGCCGCGCCCCAAAGTCGAACTCGTCACGACTGACGGATTTTTGTTTCCGAACGCGGTGCTCGAGCGACGCGGCTTGATGCAGAAAAAAGGTTTCCCGGAGAGTTACGACTTGCCGGTTCTGCTGTCGTTTCTCAGTGACATCAAGGCCGGCCGTGCGCCGGTGCGCGCACCGGTCTACTCGCATCTGACTTACGACATCGTCCCTCATAACTGGATCGAGGTCAGTCAACCCGATATTCTGATCGTCGAAGGCGTCAATGTTCTGCAGACCGGTCCGCTCCCGCGCGACGGCAGGGCCGTTCCGGTCGTCTCCGATTTCTTCGACTTCTCTGTCTATCTCGATGCCGAAGAGCCGGTGCTGCGCGACTGGTACGTGACCCGCTTCCTTGCCCTGCGGGATTCGGCCTTTCAGGACCCACGATCCTATTTTCACCGGTACGCGCTGCTGTCGGACGATGAAGCGATCGCAACGGCAATTGCAATCTGGGAGCGCACCAACCGTGCCAATCTGGAGGACAACATTCTGCCGACGCGGCCCCGTGCGAACCTGATCCTCAAGAAGGGGGCCGATCATGTCGTCGAGCAGGTCGCGCTAAGGCGGCTTTAGAGATTTCTCGTGGGCAAAGGCAGGTCTCATTGGCAGCGAGACGTGCGCACTGGTGCAGGTTACCTCAGGCCGGGACGTGACGAGCGGCCGTCAATCCCGCAAGCGCTTCGGTCAGCCTGTCGCGATCGAGCGGCTTGACGAGAAAGCCATCCATGCCGGCCTCGAAGCAGGCATAACGATCGTCAGTCAGCGTGTTGGCGGTCAACGCCAAGATGGTCGTGCGGCGGCCGAACTGGGCGGCTTCTCGTTCGCGTATTTTCCTGGTGGCCTCAATGCCGTCGAGATTCGGCATCTGGACGTCCATCAGGACGAGATCGTAGGGCTTACCTGCGGCTAGGGCGGCGTCCCACGTTTCCAGCGCTTTCTCTCCGTTTGCGGCAACGATGACGGCATGCCCGAGGCGGGTCAGGAGCGATCGCGTCAAGAGCGCATTGATCTCATTGTCCTCCGCGACGAGAATTGAAAGGCTTGATGCGGAAGTCGTGGTCGATGTCTCGGGTCTTTCAAGCCTGTCGCAATCAGGTTGGCTGTTAGTGGTGCGAAGGACGGTCGAGTCCTCGGCCGGCGCAGACAATCGCGCTGCGATCGACGCAGCTCGCAAAGGCTTGACAAGATAGCCCGTAAACGCCGCGGCGCCGGTGGCCTGAAGGTCCTGTCTTGTGGATGGCGTGACCATGACGATCCGGCGTGCCGCATGTTGGCGGGCAGCCTGACCGAGCCGCCAGATCTCATCTCCGCCCATCGCACAATCGACAAGCACGGCGTGCCACGCTCGCTCCGGAAGCAGCGCGTGAGCAACTGCGAGGTCCGATGTCGTGCAGGTCTCGGCCCCCCATCGCTCCAGGCGCCGGGCGAGCAGCGATGTCTCGATGGTCTGAGGCGCCACGAGCATGACCGGACGTCCCGCCAGATCCGGCGCGACAAAGCGCTTTCGTTCTGGTGCGCTCTCGTGAGCAGGAAGAGGGATTGAGACCTCGAATGTCGAACCGGTACCCGGCTTGCTCTGCAGCGTGATGCGCCCGCCCATCCGTTTGGCGATGCGATCGCTGATACTTAACCCCAGTCCCGATCCGCCGTAATTGCGCGCAATTTGGTCGTCGGCCTGCTCGAAATCACGGAAAATCCGAGCTTGCGCATCCGGCGCAATGCCAATTCCAGTGTCACGGACCATGAAGCGGATATCGTCGTGTCCGACGCCGGGAGCGACGGTCAGCGCAACGCCGCCGGACGCCGTAAATTTGATTGCGTTGCCTGCAAGATTGAGCAGCACCTGGCGCAAGCGCGCGGCGTCTCCGATCACTTCGGTTGGCAGGGTCTCATCGATATAGGCGGCGATTTCAAGCTGCCTGGCCTGCGCACGCGGCGCCAGCAGTTCGGTGATGTCCTCGATCAGATCGGACAGGATGAAAGGGCGGCGTTCCAGGTCGATCTTCCCGGCCTCGATCTTGGAATAGTCGAGTAACTCCTCGATCAGCGATAACAATGCATCTCCGGATGCCTTCACTGCCTTGACATATGTCGTCTGTTCGGGCGTGAGCGAGGTTTCCAACAGCAATCCGCTCATGCCGATGATGCCGTTAAGTGGTGTGCGAAACTCGTGCGACGTCATCGCCAGGAAACGCGATTTGGCCTGGTTGGCCGCGTTCGCGTGATCCCGCGCTTCAGCGAGCACACGCTCGGTCTCGGCACGATCGGTGACGTCGCGGCCGACGCATTGCAGTTCTGCTGGATGGTTGGCGTCGATCCGCATCAAGGCTTCGCGCCATGCAATCCAGCGGGGGCCCCGTGCGGTTTCGACGCGCTGATCGAAAATTCGCGTGCCGTTCGATTCAATCACGCTCTCGCTTTGCTCGAGAACGGGGAGCGCGAACCGACTGCCAAGCAACTCCGTCCGCGATCGCTGAGCCAGGATGCAATAGGCCTCATTGACCGAGGTGATGGTGCCGGTCCCGTCGCGCAAAACGATCAGATCGCCCTGCGACTCGAAAAGGCAGCGCGCGCGCTCCTCCGCTTCCTTCAGTTCCCAATTGCGATCAGCGAGCGCTTCATTGTGGAGAGCAACTTTGCGAATTTTCTTGCGCATCCTGCGCAAGCGCATGCTCTGGATCGCTAGCGCGACACAAGCGAGCGCGAACAGAAAGCTGATGCCGATTGCGAAGGCGTGAGGGTCGTACTCGGCGCTTCGGCTTCCGGCAATGAAACCGTAGGCACCTCCGAACGCGATTGAAAAGGTCATGAAGGCTCGAAAAGCAACATTCAGCCGGGGATGTTGCCGGATCAGCCCGCGCAGGCGTGCCCTCATCCAGAATAATCGCGCTGCCATCGACCTTCCCGAATTTCCTGCAGCGCTCGTCGGAGGCGGATTGCCGCCAACGAAAGTACGCGCAGCGTGTGCGTCCTGTCAGCATGAAAGCATGACATTGCGGAAGTCCTCGAGGGCCACACCGGAAACCGGTCGGATGCGAACAAGGTTAATGAGGTCTTATCGAGACATCGCAGGACCGGTGTCGCGAGGTAGATCGCGGCGGCAACTTGGTGATCCGTCGCGGACGGAGGCGAGCGCTGTCAGGCCGCGCGTTTGATGTCGTCGGCGAGCGCGCGATAGGACAGAGCTTCGGCAAGGTGCAGCCGGCCGATCTTGTCAGCGGCATCGAGGTCCGCGAGCGTGCGGGCGACGCGTAGTACCCGGTGATAGCCTCGCGCCGACAAACGCATGCTTTCCGCGGCGTCGCGGAGCAGCTTCAGCCCTTGTGCATCCGGTTGCGCGATGTCTTCCAGCGCGGCCGCCGGGGCTTCGGCGTTGGTCCTGACATTCGGAAGGCCGAGCGCCGCATAGCGCGCTGCTTGAATGTCACGTGCCGTGGCAACACGAGCGCCGACTTCGGCTGAACCTTCCGACGAAGGCGGCAGAATGAGATCGGAGGCGGTCACAGCCGGCCACTTCGATGCGCAGATCGATCGTCAGCTCATCGCCTCTCATCGTGAACATGTTTTCCCGATGGTACGAACAGATCGGTTTGTGGGTGCTCAAGTCACAGCGGCGCAACCGTTTCTATGACCTGGATTGCAAGCAATCGGTGTAGCGATCGTTGCATCGTTTCAACCCAATCGTCCGCAGTGCCCCGCTTTCCTGTGACAACGCTTGCCAGGCCGCTTGCTTCTCGGCACGACAGGACAATATTGCCAGACGCGAGACCACCAGAGCGGGTTCAGTAGTTTTGCGTATCGCGTCGCTGTGGCGTCGGCACAGGCCCGCCATTTCTTAATAGCGATTTTTGATTCTTCCTCTGCTTTCGCGGCAAAAGAGAAGAAGCATATGACAGCAGCAAGCATTAGTCTGTACATTTGTTTGCCCGAGATTAAAGTGTCCGTGTTGCGGTTCGCAGCCATTCAATTCATCTTCTCGATATCATTGAGCACCCAGCTTCTATCATACAGTGGTTCACGCGGGCCGTAGAAGCGGAAGATCGGGAACCAGCCCTTGCCTGCGACCGTCTTAATCCAGTTCTTTTCCTGGCCCGGTGGCATCGTCGGACCGAAATAGACATCCACAGAGCCATCAGCGTTCGCTTTCGGATCGGTGTACTTGCTCACGGACGGGAATTTCTCGCCATTCTGCAGTTTTGACCGGCTTAAAGAATCGTAGACGAGCACGGACCAAAAATCTCTTGCTGGGACATTGGCAGGAATACGCAGCTTGTAGTTCTGAGCGCCGTCGAGAAAGCCACCGGCGGCGTCCTTGTAGGTCCATAGATAGTACGACCCAATACCGACGTTCTTGGTCATCATCGCTGGCGAATTGCCGAGTGCCATGTAGTGAACATAGGCTCTTCGATCTACCTCGATCACGCCATCCTTCTTGAAATCATATGGCACGTTGCCGACGTACTGCCATTTGCGATCCTGGTAGTAGTACGTATCAGGATCGGACGACGCGAAGCTGTTTGCCCGCGCCATTGCGGCTCCAACCCGCGCGGCTTCAGCGAGCAGCGCTTTGTCTTTCGGCGCGGGGTGAAAAGGTTTGCCTTTTTCAATACCGATGGCTTGCATGTAGAAGCGTTCGAGTGGTGTGAAGATATCAGCGGGCTCATCGGTGACGAGCTGGGCGAGCATCTCAAAAAACGCGAACGTATCGGGAGCCACGGTGTTGATGGCCTTGCCAGACCGTTGAGGAACTCCATCGGAGGCGGGCTTGATGCCTTCACCAGCGAATACACCTTGGTCTGTTTCATAAGCGCGACGGCTTGATCGGTCTTGCCATCGACCTTGAAGCCCCGCATGCCAAAACTGACCGTAAAGGTGGGTGACTTGAAAACGAAATAGCCTTCCGGCACCGGGCCGGCGTAACCCGGCGGCAAGAACAGATATTTGCCCCCTTGTCCCTTGTCGGGTCCGGGATGCCGATACGGACTATATAGCGCTGCAACGCATCCATCGCGAAGCCAAGCATCTTTGGCGGTGCTTCGACGACGGTCGGGCCATCCGTATTCAAATCCAGATGGCCAAGGGCATAGACCGTTTCGGTATTCGCGGTGAGCAGGACGGTCGCCGCGTCCATCAATTGCTCCCAAATCACCAACTGGTTTGGTTGCTTGGCTCCGAAGTCGGCCAAACCGCGATGTTCTGCGACGATGGAGACGGGAGGAATTTGAGTCAAATAGACTTCGACTCCTCGATTGAGCTTTAACTGATCGAGCAGTGCTGTGGCTGCGGTCGGGGTCGGATACCCATTCTTAAATTCGAAATCGCCGAATGTGGTCTTGATGGTCTCGTTACCGAGCCAACCGAATTGTCCGCTGAAGGAGATGGCGATTGTTGCGCCTGCGCGGGCATCGCGAAGCACGTTGCAACAAGCGCGGCGCTTACACGATTGATTGTAACGTTGCGCCTCATGCGACCTCCCAGTTAAGCAACCTTTCGTTGGCGTGAGAATACCTGAAGTTTTTTGCGAAGCGCGAGGGATCAGGGCCCTTGGGTGCGTCTCAAAAATTTCGCTCAAGTCCGCTATCGTCAGGGAAGGGAATTTGAGCCTGTGCGATCGCCCGTGACTGAGTATGGTTCTGCATCCTGTAGATCGATCAGGAGCAAAATCGTGTCACTCGGAAAACAGGCCAAAGCTCTATAACGAAAGCCCACACTTTCCACTCATCACGACATTTCAAAACTGGCATGCTATTTTACGAAGTCTCTAATCAGACGCAACAGCGCGTCCGCGGGATATGGTTTTGGCAACAATCCGATGGGAGAAGCAGGTGCTGCTCGTTTACGAGTATCTGAATCCGCATGGGCCGATGCAAAAATCGAGCGAATGCCAAAGCTTCTGAAAAGTTCGAGTGCCGCCTTCTTAAGTGTTTGCAGTCACCGTTGAGGCAGTGGATCGAGCAGCGGCTGCGCGCATGATATCGGCCAGCAGGGCATAAGCACTAGACCAGGCACCTTTCATCTCCGGCGTCCACCCCGATCCGAGCCCTTGCTCCAGCGTCCAGAGCAGAACCGCACCTAATTTCTCTGAAATGACTAATACGGCACTTATTTGTGCATGCCTTCGAGTGTGAGAGGCCATGTCGCAGGCGCGGACAATTGTGTTCGGGCCATAGCGATATGGAGTAACTAAATGTCTACTGTTCAAACCAGAGAAGCCCATGAGAATGACTTCGGCACCGTATTTGTTCGACAGGTCGAACACTCAACTTACGGGGGCGCACTCGTCACCCCGTCGCAAGGGTCGTTCTGTTGTTATTTGGCGATGGAGCAGAACAGCTCCAAACTAACGATACCGAAGGGAGAGCCTCCGAAGCGGTTCGGCCTAACCGACGCATTCAGAGCCCAAGCTAGCTGGGGTGATGGTTCTCATGAGCAAGAGTCGGAACAGGATACGGGCGTGGTGCTCGTCCGGATGGTGCGAACCATTGATCCCGAGGACTATGCTCGTCGATGCAATTGGCTCGAAGCCATCGATCTCGAACGCACGGAGGAAGACTACTCGGAGTGTGTTAGGGTCAATCGCGAATTCATGCGCGATAGGCTTTATGAAGTGCGACCGGCAGGTCTCGATTTCATTCACGCAGGCCGCAAGATCGTGGAAAGCGCGGGTTTTGAAATTGAATTAACGGTAGTCCAGAATTGCCTTCACCTGACGGAAGCAGATTCTGATATCGAGATGGCGTTCTATTTGCGATTACGGCAGCCGTGAACAGCTGCCCAGTACCGGCGGATTGGGATATGATTGTGCTCGCGTTGGCAACATCGTGCACACGTTGCAACACTTCAAGTCGATCGTTCAGCCCGGCGAGTTTCATCAGCCGTTTGGAGACAAGACCGGCTGGCGGATGGCTAAGGAGAACGCCCCGTAATCCCACCGGGGCAGCTCCTCTCGTAGCTGCGGCAAACAATAACTCTCGACGATAAGACTGCACAAACCGTGAGCACGAATCGCTCACTCACCTGTAAGCCTAAATCCATTCCCATCTCAAAATCGAAACTGTCCGGACGTTTTTTGCGTCCGGACAGAGGGATGTGTCATGACAAAAAAATCGAACATCATCGCTAAAACTACACCTGTCATTCCGCGCATATGTCTCAGCATCAACCTCGTACTGATCGATAAGCCAGATCAAGGTGTCATGAAAGCGCACAGCGCTAACGGTTGGGTTTCTCAGGAGCTGACGGTCGCTGAGCTCATCCAGCACGTCACCGACGGCAATGCATTTGCGCCGCAGTTCAAAAACGGGCAGCGAAAGGGAGAAACGTTTCTCGCCGCTGGCTTTCTCGCTGCGGATTTCGACGGGACATTTAGAATCAATGAAGCCCGAGACAACGCGTTCATAAACGGAAATGCGGCTTTCATCTACACAACGGCGTCGCACTCCGACGCGGAGCATCGCCTGCGCGTCGTTTTTGCGTTGGAACGCTCCATCATAGCAGCACAGGACTGGGCCGACGCCAATCTAGCCCTCGCTTTTCGATTGGGCGCAGACCTGTCGATCAGCGATAAGGCGCGATGCTTCTTCGGATCCAGCAAAGCGTCAACGTGGAGCTACGATAATGTGATGCCTCGTGAGGTTCTCGATGATCTCATTGAGAGTGGAAGGGAACTTCGAGACGTTCAATCAAGCAAGAGAAGGCGATCAACTCGTCCAGAAGAGTGAAGAGCGAAACGCCGCTCATGCTCGCGGATGGCGATATGGCATTTCTCCATGATCTTAAGCCAGGAACGAGCGTCCATTGCCCGCACCACGAGGATCGCCATGCAAGCGCATTCATCGTCCCATCATGGACTCGGGGCGGCTTAGGCGTTCACTGCCGTGCATGTGGGCTGACTTACTGGGATCTCGAACCCGATCAGTATGATTTTGGTGCGTTCGAGCGGATGGTTCAGCGGCGACTTGAAAATCCGGAGCGCACGTCGGAACCTAAGACTCTGTTTGAGGAATTCTTCCCGCCAGATTCTCGCTGCACCGTGATTCAGGAGCGATTCCTGCCGGTACTCCGGTTACAGCCAGCCATTACCCTGATTAAGAGCCCAAAGAGCAGGGCAAAACAACTGCGTTGAAACAGCTTATCCATGAAATCGAAGAGAACAAAGGGAAGAAGGGCTTTCCGAAATCCGTTCTCTTGATCGGCCATCGCCGCGCCCTTCTCAGAGAAGCGGCAGGTCGTCTGGGTCTCGCCTATTATCGTGACTTAGAGAATATCACTAGGGACCCTAGCAGGCTGGCGGTATGCCTCGACCGTCTTCCAAATTTCACCGAGAGCTACGTCTACCGATGTCAGGGGAAGCGGCTATTTTTCCGGACGGACCCGGCATTCGATCTCGTTATCATAGACGAATTGGAGCAGGTGTTTTCGCATCTGGTCGGCGATACGATCACCAGAACCCAAGGTGGTTTGGAACGGTGCTACGACGCGCTCGTTTTCGAGATCCAGGGCGCAAAGTCCGTCGTCGCGCTCGATGCCGACTTAGGTATGCTCACCTCCCACGTGCTGCGGTATCTTCGGCCACAAGACTGGCGTGACAACACCAGCATCACTTTGAACAAGCCGCTCATCCAGAAATCGCAGAGAAAACTGCAGCTCTATGCCAGTGAGAAGGTGCTCAGGGAGGAGCTTATCTCCAGCATCCAGAGTGGAAAGCGATGCTTTGTGACGTCAAACTCAAAGAAGCAGATCAAAGTGCTCGCGGAAATACTGCGAGAAAAATGCGGTTCATCCCTCAAGATGAAAGTCATCACGTCAGACAATTCACAGGACCCTGCGGAGATCGATTTTTTGCAGAATGTCTGTGAGGAAATTCTCAAGATCCAGGTCTTGATGTGTTCCCCCTCTCTCGGAACCGGTAAACATCACGTTTCCGGATCCACAGTGCCTAGAGGAGAGCGGCCTATGCAAGGTCGACCGCGTGTTCGGGTTCTTTTACCCCAAGGTCAATACCCACACCGACATGGACCAGCAGTTGTGGCGCGTCCGAAATCCTATGGATCAGTCCCACCCGGTTTCAGTACGCGTCCAATTTTGACGTGATTCGAGACGATCTGGCGCGCGCAAGGGTCGTTCCCCGAGCGGTGACCGGCTACGCCTCGGATGGTTTGACAAATTATAACCCCACCGATCCGCTGCTGTTGATTTCATACGCACGTGGTGGCGGCACAGCGCGCATCAAAAAACAATCTCATTGAATTGTTCTGCGACCTAAGGCGATCCCAAGGTGGGAGATCGAAAGGAACGACGAACAATCATCACCCAACAAGGACCGGTCTGCGGCCGAGAAGCGACTTTGGAGCGATCACGTTCGCGGGCTACTTGAGGCTGACGATGTTGATGACGACGAATATTTGGATCTTTGCATTCTCAATGAAAACCAGGTTCTGTCTCCAGCGGAGCGCCTACAAGAGCATTAAGGGAACGCAGGCTGCAGGATTTCTAGGTGAGCCTATTGGCGCTTCACCTCGATCCCGTCCCAGATTTTTCCGGCGACATCCGGGCCGCCTAACGCGGCAATCGCCCGAATTCCGGTCGGCGAGGTAACGTTGATTTCGGTGAGCAAGCCGTCGATGACGTCAATGCCGACAAACAACAGACCGCGCTCGCGCAGCGCCGGACCGATGCGCTTACAAATCTCGCTCTCGCGGGGAGATAGGTCGGTTGCCCGCGCCGCACCGCCGCGCACCATGTTGGAGCGCAGATCGTCAGCGGCAGGCACGCGATTGACAGCACCTGCGAATTCGCCGTCGACGAGGATGATGCGCTTGTCGCCCTGTTTGACCTCGGGCAGAAATCGCTGGATCACCCACGGCTCGCGAAACGTCACCGAGAACATGTCGAACAGCGATCCGAAGTTCATGTCTTGCGGCGTGACGCGAAACACTGCGGCTCCGCCGTGACCATGCAGCGGCTTCATGACCACCGCACCATGCTCGTCACGAAACGAATTGATCTCGTCGAGATTGCGCGAAATCAACGTCGGCGGCATCAACTCCGGAAAATCCATCACGAACAGCTTTTCCGGCGCATTGCGCACGCTTGCCGGGTCGTTGACCACGAGCGTCTTCGGATGAATGCGCTCGAGCAAGTGAGTCGTCGTGATGTAGGCGAGATCGAACGGAGGGTCCTGGCGCAGCAATACGACGTCGAAGGATTCTAGGTAGGCGCGCGTTGCTTCACCGAGCGTAAAATGGTCGCCCTTCTGATCCCGAACAGTCAGCGGCTGGACCGATGCAACCACGTCCTTGCCGCGAAGCGATAACTTATCCGGCGTGTAGTATGAGATTTCGTGGCCGCGTCGCTGTGCCTCCAGCAACAGCGCAAAGGTCGAAATCGCCGCGAACGTTGATGCGCGCGATCGGGTCCATCTGAACGGCGACTTTCAGTTTCATCTTGTTGGTCCGGGTTGTGTCAATGCGAAAGCGTCTGAATACGTCAGGCTATGTGCTGGCGTCGAATGCACCTAACAGATGACGCGGCAGACGTCGCGGCGCAATCAGCATGGCGTCAAAGCGGAATTCGAAAGTCGCATGTTCGGGGTGCGCCATCAGCCAGGCTTGGGCTGCGTTGATGATCCGCTGTTGTTGTCTTTGCGTCACTGCATAGGCAGCATCATCAAGGCTGCGACGGGCTTTGACTTCGACGAAAGCGAGAAGTTGCCGCCGGCGGGCCACGATATCGATCTCGCCATGAGGCGTGCGGAACCGGCGTGCCAAAATCCGGTAGCCCTTGGCGATCAGATAGGCTGCGGCGAAACTTTCCGCCGAAAGACCGGTACGAAACGCCGCGACGCGCTCGGGCGCCGCTGCCTCTGGGCCGTTTCGGGAGCGGTCCTTACCGGCTGCCATTGCTGTCACGGTCCCTCATCTGTCCGGCAAGCTCAAGCGCGCGAGCATAGACTTGACGTCGGGGGAGGCCCGATATTTCGACCGCGTGAGCCACGCTGTCTTTGACGCTGCCCTCCTTCAACAACGTCAACAGCAGATCGTCCAGCTCATCGGAGGACATCGTGCCTGCATCAGCCGTTGGTGGTCCGACGACCAGGACGAATTCGCCCCGCGTTTCCAGCGTTTTGGCCGCTTCCGCGAACTCGGTGAGGGTGGCGCGGCGAATATCCTCGTGTAGCTTCGTCAGTTCGCGGCAGATCGCGGCGTCGCGATTGCCGAGGATGGCCGCGAGGTCGTGCAAGGATTCCCGGATACGACTGCCGGACTCGAACATGACCAGCGTGGCATCGATCCTTGCGAGTTCGGCAAGGCGCGCGCGGCGCGCGACCTCCTTTGCCGGCAGAAACCCCTCGAAGAAGAACCGGTCCGTCGGCAGCGCGGCCACCGCAAGTGCGGCCAGCACGGACGACGGTCCCGGCAATGCGATCACCTGATGACCGGCGGCGCAGACATCGCGCACCAGCTTGAAGCCCGGATCGGAAATCAGTGGTGTGCCAGCATCGGAGACTAGGGCGATGGAGGCGCCTTGTGCCAGCTGCGCCAGGATTTTCGGCCGCGCTGTCGCAGCATTATGCTCGTGGTAAGGCTTGAGCATGCCTGTAATCGCGTAGCGTTCGGTGAGGCGGCGGGTGATGCGGGTGTCCTCGCAGGCGATGATATTGACGCCTGCGAGGGTCTCAAGCGCCCGTAAGGTGATATCTCCGAGATGACCGATCGGCGTAGCGACCAGGTGAAGACCGGGCGCGGCCGTCGGGGCAACCAGTTGATGGCCCGCTATGGAAAAGGTCCGGGTCCCTGGGGTTTCGATGTCCGATTTCAGAGAGGCGGGTTTTGCACGCATACTGCGACATTCTATAACATTTTCGAGAAAAATGAGTTCGGCTTGTGTCAAGAAGCGTCTTCGGCGCCGGAGCCGGATAACACAAAGATTGCGTGCGAACGGATCCGTCCCATGCTTTCCGATGTTCCGCGGCACCCAAGGTTGGGTATGGAGCTAAATTCGGGGCGGACACGATCCATTTGTTTTGGTTAACTGGCGGCATCGGCAATATGGCTGATTCCGCGGGGCTTGTGCCCGGACCTGTCCGGAATGGGTGCACTGCAAGGATAATGATGAAGGATCCCTTCGAACCGAAATCTGAGCGCCTGGGAGCGACTCGGCGAGCCGCGCTGGGCCTTGTTATAGGCGCGCCTCTGCTTAGCGCCTGCTCGGGCGTCCAGCAAACGCTGACTAACAATTTTTCCAGTTCCCCCGGTTCTTCTCCGCAGCCAGAGGCGGCCGGTCCGCCTCAGCAGGCAGCTACAATCGGTACGGGTCAGGTCAAGGTCGGTTTGATCCTTCCGTTGTCGGCCGCAGGCAATGCGAGCGTTGCGGCGCAGTCGATGAAAAACGCGGCCGAGATGGCGCTGTCGGAATTTCAGAACCCGAACGTCCAGTTGCTGGTCAAGGACGCAGCCGGCACGGCGCAGCGTGCGCAACAGGGAGCGCAACAAGCGCTCGATGAAGGAGCCGAAATCATTCTCGGTCCGCTGTTCGCAGCATCTGTTCCGGCGGTTGCTCAGGCGGCGCGGACACGCGGCACGTCGGTAATTGCGTTCTCGACTGATTCGAGCGTGGCGGGCCGGGGCGTCTATCTTCTGAGTTTTCTCCCTGAATCGGACGTCAACCGGATCGTCGAATATGCCACCAGCACCGGAAAGCGCTCGTTTGCCGCCTTGGTGCCCGAAAATGCCTATGGCAATGTCGTCGAGGCGGCCTTCAAACAGACAGTTGGCCATCGCGGCGGGCGTATCGTCGCATTCGAGAAATATGGCGCCGATCGCGCCAGTGCGGCACGGAAGGTGGCGCAGTTGCTCCGCTCGGCTGATGCGCTGCTGATCGCCGATGACGGCGATGCAGTGGTTTCGGTCGTTGACGCGCTCGCCGCGGCGGGTGCGAATCTGCGCAATGTCCAGCTTCTGGGTACCGGTCTGTGGGACAATCCTCGCGTATTCGCCAGCGCGTCGCTGCAGGGCGGCCTCTATGCCGCCCCTGATCCATCTGGTTTCCGCAGCTTCGCAGGCCGCTACCGCTCCAAGTATGGCGGCGATCCGGTGCGTACGGCCACCCTTGCCTATGACGCCGTCGCGCTGGTGGCGGCTCTTGCTCGCACCCAAGGCCCGCAGCGCTTCGCGGCCGAGACGCTGACCAATGCGTCAGGCTTCGCCGGCATCGACGGTCTGTTTCGGTTCCGTTCCGACGGCACCAACCAGCGGGGCCTCGCCGTCATGCGAGTCGCATCCGGCGGCGGCCAGCCAGCGGCAGGTTCGCCAAAAAGTTTTGGCGCCTGATCTGTAGCCCGCGTCGTCAGATCACGATGACTTTGGATCGAATCGATCCAGAATCATGAACGTGATCGATTCCAGTATTAGAGAAGTGAGATGCGGGCGAAAAACCGCACCACACTTTTCCTCATCCCGCTCTGTAGCGTTTTCGAGCGAAGTGGGTACCGGTTCGCGCAAAGAAAACGCGTCAAACAAACGCCGAAGCCCGGCTTTTGATTCCATCAAAGCCGGAACAGCTCTACGCGGCGAGATCGGCCACCACGGCATCGAGGAGGGGAAAGCCATCCTGCGTGACGCGCAGGCGGCCATCGGTGCTGATCGTGATCGCACCTTCGTCACGGAGGATTGCAATTCGCCGCGGATCAAGAGGGCGGCCCGATAGCGCCGCGTAGCGCTGCGGATCGATGCCCTCGCGCAAGCGCAGTCCCATGAGCAGGAATTCGTCGGCGCGCTCTTCGCTGTTCAGCAGATCGTCGGCGACGATTCCGTTGCCGATCGCCTCGACCCGCATGAGCCAGGCTTCCGGCCGCTTTTCCGTGGCGATGGCATGCCTGATGCCGTCGATGTCGAGGCGACCGTGCGCCCCGGGTCCGATTCCCGCATATTCCTGGCCGCGCCAGTAAAGCAGGTTGTGCCGGCATTCCGCGCCGGGCAGCGCATGATTTGAGATCTCGTAGGCTGGCATGCCGTGACGCGTGCAAACGTCCTGCGTGACGTCGTACAGCGCGCGCGCAATCGCTTCGTTGGGGGTCTTGAGTTTCCCGGCTGCGTGCAGGTCGAAAAACGGCGTACCCTCCTCGATAGTCAACTGGTAGAGCGACAGATGCTCCGCCGCTTCCGCGATCGCTTGCCGCAGTTCCTCGGTCCACATCGCTGGCGTCTGGCCGGGACGCGCGTAAATCAGATCGAAGGAATAGCGATCGAAGACGGAGCGTGCGATCGCCACCGCCTCCAGCGCCTCGTGTGCGGTATGCAGGCGTCCGAGAGCCTTTAGCGAGGAATCGTCGAGCGCCTGCACGCCGAGCGACACGCGGTTGACGCCCGCCGCGCGATAGCCGCGGAATCGCGTGGCCTCGACGCTGGTCGGATTGGCTTCCAGCGTGACCTCGACGTTATCAGCGACGCCCCAATATTTTCCGATTGCGTCGAGGATCGCGCCAACGGTCTGCGGCCGCATCAAGGACGGGGTACCACCGCCGAAGAAAATGGAGGACACCTCTCGGCCGCGCGCGCGTGCGGCGGTGGTCTCGATCTCGCGCTTGAAAGCACGAACGAAGCGCTCTTCATCGATCGGCGCGTGGCGGACATGACTGTTGAAATCGCAATACGGGCATTTCGACAGGCAAAACGGCCAGTGCACATAGATGCCGAAGGCAGTGGTCGGATCAGCGCCGATCAAGAGCAATCTCCGCCAGCTTCACGAATGCGCGGGCGCGATGCGACAGGCCAAGGCCGCGCGGCGGAAGCCCGTGCTTTTCAATGCCCGTCATCTCGCCGAAGGTGCGCGTATGTCCGTCCGGGAGGAACGCAGGATCATAGCCAAATCCGGCCGTGCCCCGCGGCGGCCATACCAGCGTGCCGTCAACTCGTCCTTCAACTTCCTGGAGATGGCCGTCCGGCCACGCGACGCAGAGCGCCGAAACGAAGTGAGCCTTGCGCTTGTCCGCGCTTGTCGCGCCGCGCTCCTGCAGCAGGCGCTCGATCCGCGTCATCGCAACGGAGAAATCCTTGGTCTCGCCGGCCCAGCGCGCGGAATAGATGCCCGGCGCACCGTCAAGTGCGTCGACCACGAGGCCGGAATCGTCGGCAAAAGCCGGAAGCTTTGCGCTCAGGGCCGCAGAGGTCGCCTTGATCCGAGCATTGGCGCGGAAATCATCGCCTGTTTCCTCAGGCTCGCTGAGACCGAGCTCGCCTGCGGAGATCGCCTCGACGCCATACGGCGCAAGTAGCTCGCGCATCTCGGCGAGCTTGCCGGGATTGTGGGTGGCGATCACGAGCTTGCCGGCGATCCGACAATTCATGGCCGATCCTAGAGCCATTCCGACTTTGACGGAATTCAAAGTCGGGCTCCGGCTTCTTGTGTTGACGCGTTTTCTTGACGCGAACTGGTACCCACTTTGCTCGAAAGCGCTATTGGAGGAGCGTCCCGCGGAGCGCGATCAGAACGAATCACGCCAACGCCATTTTCTGCAGATCCACCAGCCGCGCGACCCCTTTTTTCGCCAGCGCCATGAGCGCAAAAAATTCGTCGTCGGAAAAAGGTGTCTTCTCGGCGGTTCCCTGCACCTCGATGATGCGTCCCTCGCCGGTCATCACGAAGTTTGCATCGGTGTCGGCTTCCGAAATCTTCTGCATAGTCCAGATCGAGGACGGGCGTGCCATTGTAGATACCGCATGAGATCGCTGCGACATTGTCTCGAAGCACGCTGGCCTTGAGCATGTTGCGGGCCTTCATCCAGTTGACGCAGTCGGCTAACGCGACCCATGCGCCGGTGATCGATGCGGTGCGCGTGCCGCCATCGGCCTGAATGACGTCGCAATCGACTGTGATCTGGCGTTCGCCGAGCGCCTCAAGGTCGATTGCGGCACGCAAAGAGCGGCCGATCAAGCGCTGGATTTCGACGGTCCGGCCGCCTTGCTTGCCGGCGGAGGCCTCGCGCCGGGTTCGCTCCAGCGTGGCGCGCGGCAGCATTCCGTATTCGGCCGTCACCCAGCCCCGGCCCCGGCCCTTGAGCCACGGCGGCAGCCGCTCCTCTAGCGTCGCGGTGACCAGCACATGGGTATCCCCGAATTTCACCATGCAGGAGCCTTCGGCGTATTTGACCACACCACGTTCCAGCGACACGGCGCGCAGTTCATCCGGTGCACGGCGGCTAGGCCGCATGGGAACCCTCCAGCTATTCTATGAAAATCGTCGTGCCGTGCTTTTAGGGGTGAGGAGCCGCACCGGCAAGGGTCAGAACTGCGATTGCCAAAGGCTGCTTGTAACTGGTGCGCCGGAGGGACAAACTAGATCCGGTCCCAAGCGCGACAATCATTATACGCGGGAGATATCGTTGGCCCATCACGATCCGATCGGTCTGATTGCGCCGAACGCCGGGCTTGCCCAGTTGAACGAGCGGTCGCGCGACATTTTTCGGCAGATCGTGGAAAGCTACCTTGCAACGGGCGAACCGGTGGGCTCCCGCAACGTTTCCCGCCTCATCGCGGTGCCGCTCTCGCCAGCGTCGGTCCGCAATGTGATGTCGGACCTCGAACAGCTCGGGCTGATTTATGCACCGCATACCTCGGCCGGCCGCTTGCCGACCGAGCTCGGCCTGCGGTTCTTTGTCGATGCCTTGATGCAGGTCGGCGACCTGACCGAGCCGGAGCGCCAGTCGATCCAGACCCAACTCGCGTCGGTGGGCAAGGCGCAATCGGTCGAGGCTGCATTGGGCGAGGCCTTGACACGGCTGTCCGGATTGACCCGGGCGGCGGCGGTGGTTCTGACGGCGAAATCCAATGTACGGTTGAAGCATATCGAGTTCGTCAGGCTGGAGCCCGACAAGGCGCTGGTCGTGCTGGTCGCCGAAGACGGGCAGGTCGAAAACCGCGTGCTGACGCTCCCCTCCGGCGTCCCGGCTTCGGCGCTGACGGAGGCGTCAAACTTTCTGAACGCTCGAATTCGCGGCCGGACCCTGGCCGAGGCAGGGCTCGAGCTTGAGACCGCGTTGACGCAGAGCAAGGCGGAGCTCGATCAGCTCACACAAAAGATCATCGCGGCCGGAATTGCGAGCTGGTCTGGCGGCGACAGCGACGACCGGCAATTGATCGTGCGCGGCCACGCCAACCTGCTCGGAGATTTGCATGCGATGGAGGACCTCGAGCGCGTGCGGCTGCTGTTCGACGACCTCGAAACCAAGCGCGGCGTGATCGATCTGCTTGGCCGCGCCGAACGCGCCGACGGCGTAAGGATCTTTATCGGTTCGGAGAACAAGCTGTTCTCGCTGTCCGGATCCTCGACGATCATCGCGCCCTACAGCGACGGCGCCGGCCACATCGTCGGCGTTCTCGGAGTGATCGGACCGACCCGGCTGAACTACGCGCGCGTGATCCCGATGGTGGATTACGCGGCCCGCATTGTCAGCCAGATGCTCGGCGGCTGAGCCCGCCCGCCGCCCTGCGCTTGATTTTTACGACTGAAGCACGATATCCCGCACGACCATCCCTTTTAATTCGAGACCATGTGCAAGAAGGCTGTGTAATGACCGATTCCGACGGCAAATCAAACAATTCCGGCGATCCGGCTCCGGAGGCCGAGCCAGTGGTATCCAAGCCTTACATCATGCCCGACGATCCCGAGGAGGGGGCGGTTGAAGCGCTGACCAAGGAGGTCGCGGACGCCAAGGACCGGATGCTGCGCACGTTGGCGGAGATGGAAAACCTGCGCAAGCGCACCGCGCGGGAGGTGTCAGACGCGCGGACCTACGGCATCTCGGGGTTCGCTCGCGACGTGCTGGATATTGCCGACAATCTGCAACGCGCGCTTGATGCGGTGTCCGCCGAGGCACGCGCGGCCGCCGACCCCGGACTCAAAGCCCTGATCGAGGGCGTGGAGCTGACCGAGCGCTCGCTGCACAACGCGCTGGAAAAACACGGTGTGAAGCGGTTCGATCCAGCTGGCGAAAAATTCGATCCCAACGTTCATCAGGCCATGTACGAAGTTCCCGATTCGTCCATCCCCGTCGGCACGGTCGCGCAGGTCATTCAGGCCGGCTACATGATCGGCGAGCGGGTGTTGCGTCCGGCGCTGGTAGGTGTTGCGAAGGGCGGAGCCAAGGCAACCGCGTCCGAATGAATCCGCCCGTTCGCGGACTTAAATACTGCGATGCCAGCCGACTGAATGCGCTTTATAGCGTCTCGAGCGAAGTATGTGTCCTTGGGCTTGAATGCGAGAATCAAACACCACTGGCCGATATTGGTTGCTGGTCGAGTTTTGAATTCGACATTCACGCCCGGGACGCGCGGCTAGGTGGGTCGCGAATGTCAAATTCACTCCATTAGCGCGGCCGGATACCGTCACGAACCGCGCGGAAGCGCGAAAAAGCTTCAGACCACCCATCCCGCGGCGTACTTCCGATCAGACGCATTGCCGTTTTTCCGCTGCCAAACACCAGCCACTGCACGACCGTCACTGGCGTATTCGTTCGTGTGTTAGTGCCGTCGATCCTCGTTTCAAAACCGGGCGATCCGTTGATCCGCATCGACTCCGACATGGTGATACGTCCCTCACGCAGGTTCGGGATCGTGGCCGCGATGTCGCGTGCAAATCTGTCCCGATCGTCCGGTCGTTCAGGGACCGAACCGATCGGGCTGATAATCATAAAGGCTTTGCTGTCGATGTCGTTTTCCGCTTCTGCGTCGGAAAGCAGGATAACTGCTCCTGGTGCCAGCGTGCGGATCAATTTGAAGGAGCTCAATTCGCTCAGCTTGAAGGGCAGCAGGCCGAGTTGCTCCTCGACCGGTACTTCCTTGCGCAAGGCGACCGTTGCGAACATCTTTCGTACGGCTTCATCGGAATAGATCTTTCCGACGTTCTCTGGCACCTGCGCTGCGACGTATCCGGAAAATGTGCCGCCCGAAATCACCATTGAATAGCGCCGGACATTGTCGTCGCCGTTCTTGGCCGCCTCGACGATGAAATAACCCTGTCCGCTCGCCGTCTCGAGGCCTTGTGGCTTCTGGCCTCGAGGGTCGGCCACGTTCGATTTGGCGACGTTTTCCACGTCTCTGAAGGCGGTGACGGGGAGTTCGGCGACGATGACCTTGACCCGCTGATCCGCGGTTTCGAAACCCGGAAATGTCTTTGCCGGGGTCAGACCTATTAGCGGAACCAGCCCGATCCGGCTGCCCGGCGCATAGACCACGTCGTCGGCGAGGGCCGGATTTGCGCTACTCAATATGCAAAGAGCGATCAATACGTGCAGAAGGTGTCTCATGCGCGCTTATTGGATTTGCATTAAGGCCGTTCAATGATCGCCAGGCCGGCGGTTCTGGAAGGAGATTTGACTGCCGCCTCAAGCGCATGAATCGTCGGCAATCGGCCGAACCTCTCGTCGCTGTTGTGCGGCGGCCTACCACCGTTTTGATTGTGAGGCCAAGGTGTCCGGTGAGGCTGGGTTAATTATCTGCCTATTCGGGCCGTCCCTGGCTGTCCGGGGTTGCAAAAGAATTACGTTTTCATCCGGTGGAGAGTGGTCTGGTCCTTGCAGCCCCCACCCCCCCTCCTATATGAGGCTCACCGTCGCTAATCGCGAGTAATTGATATCTGGGGGTCTGGATGAGGGTGCCGCCAGGGCCTGGCCGGACTGCCGCAACAAGAAGGATATGAGGACCATGGGAAAGGTCATTGGGATCGACCTCGGCACCACGAATTCGTGCGTGGCGGTAATGGACGGCAAGGCGCCGAAAGTCATCGAAAACGCGGAAGGGATGCGGACTACGCCGTCCATCGTTGCCTTTAGCGATGATGGCGAGCGTCTCGTCGGGCAGCCGGCCAAGCGCCAGGCTGTGACCAATCCCGAGCGGACCATTTTCGCCGTCAAGCGTCTGATCGGCCGGCGGTACGACGACCCCACGGTTGAAAAGGACAAGAAGCTTGTCCCTTACAAGATCTCGAAGGCCGGCAACGGCGACGCTTGGGTCGAGGTCGACGGCAAGACCTATTCGCCGTCGCAGATTTCAGCCTTCACGCTTCAAAAGATGAAGGAGACTGCCGAGGCTCATCTCGGTCAGAAGGTTGATCAGGCTGTCATTACAGTTCCTGCCTATTTCAACGACGCGCAACGCCAGGCGACCAAGGACGCCGGCAAGATCGCGGGCCTCGAAGTGCTGCGCATCATCAACGAGCCGACTGCGGCCGCGCTTGCTTATGGCCTCGACAAGTCGAAGGCCGGCACCATCGCTGTGTACGACCTGGGCGGCGGCACCTTCGACGTGTCGATCCTCGAGATCGGCGACGGCGTGTTCGAGGTGAAGTCGACCAACGGCGATACATTCCTGGGCGGCGAAGACTTCGACATGCGCCTGGTCAACTACCTGGCCGATGAATTCCAGAAGGAGCAGGGCATCAACCTGCGCAACGACAAGCTGGCCTTGCAGCGGCTGAAGGAAGCCGCCGAGAAGGCCAAGATCGAACTGTCGTCGACCACGCAGACCGAAATCAATCTGCCATTCATCACCGCTGACCAGTCAGGTCCGAAGCATCTGACGATGAAGCTTACCCGCGCCAAATTCGAGGCGCTGGTCGACGATCTGGTTCAGAAGACGATCGAGCCGTGCCGCAAGGCGCTGAAGGATGCCGGCCTGACGGCGGGCGAGATCGGCGAAGTGGTGCTGGTCGGTGGCATGACCCGCATGCCGAAGGTCCAGGAAGTCGTCAAGCAGTTGTTTGGCAAGGAGCCGCACAAGGGCGTCAACCCGGACGAGGTTGTCGCGATCGGCGCGGCGATCCAGGCCGGCGTGCTGCAAGGCGACGTCAAGGACGTGCTGCTGCTTGACGTCACGCCGCTGTCGCTCGGCATCGAGACGCTGGGCGGCGTGTTCACCCGCATCATCGATCGCAACACCACGATCCCGACCAAGAAGAGCCAGGTTTTCTCAACAGCCGAGGACAACCAGAACGCCGTCACCATCCGCGTTTTCCAGGGCGAGCGTGAAATGGCGGCCGACAACAAGGTCCTCGGCCAGTTCGATCTGATGGGCATTCCGCCCGCTCCGCGCGGCATGCCGCAAATCGAGGTGACGTTCGACATCGACGCCAACGGCATCGTCAACGTCTCGGCGAAGGACAAGGCGACCGGCAAGGAACAGCAGATCCGTATCCAGGCATCGGGAGGTTTGTCGGAGGCCGACATCGAGAAGATGGTCAAGGACGCGGAAGTGAACGCAGCCGAGGACAAAAAGCGACGCGAGTCCGTCGACGCCAAGAACCACGCCGACAGTCTGGTGCACTCGACCGAGAAGGCTCTCGCCGAGCACGGCTCGAAGATCGAGGAAAGCGAACGCCGCTCCATCGAGGATGCCGTCAGCGATCTGAAGGAGGCGCTGAAGGGCGACGACGCAGAGGCGATCAAGGCCAAAACCAACACGTTGGCGCAGGTATCTATGAAACTCGGCGAGGCCATGTACAAACAGCAGGCGGAGGCCGATGCGGCCAAGGACGCCGCGAAGGACGATGTCGTCGATGCGGAGTTTACCGAAGTCGACGACGACAAGAACAAGAAGTCTGCTTAAACGGCAGGGATGACCATGGCCCCGGACCCCAAAGAGTGCGCAGCGCGTCTCGGAGGACGGGGTCATGTTTCTTTAGGCGGGACGCTGCATCCAGCGACAAGCGAATTTCTGACGCGTTTTCCGGGATAAAACGACGTTCGGGCGGAATGGACTGATGTCGACCAAGCGCTGTTACTACGAAACCCTTGAGGTCGAGCGGAGTGCGGACGACACCAAACTCAAGGCGGCCTTCCGCAAGCTGGCGATGAAATGGCACCCGGACAGGAATCCGGGCGACGCGTCCAGTGAGATGCGCTTCAAAGAAATCAATGAGGCCTATGAAGTTCTGAAGGACGGCAACAAGCGGGCGGCTTACGACCGCTTCGGTCATGCCGCGTTCGAGCAGGGCGGCATGGGTGGCGGTGGCCCCGGGTTCGGAGCCGGCTTCGCCTCATCATTCTCTGACATCTTCGAGGACTTGTTTGGAATGGCCGGCCAGCGCGGTCGTACCGGCGGTCGCGAACGAGGCGGAGATCTTCGATACAACATGGAGATCACGCTGGAGGAGGCTTTTCAGGGTAAGACTGCTCAGGTCGAAATCCCAGTCTCGGTGACTTGCGAATCCTGCTCAGGCACGGGCGCCAAGGCTGGGACCAAGCCGAAGAACTGTTCGATGTGCGGCGGTGCTGGCCGGATCCGCCAAGCCCAGGGCTTCTTCACGCTGGAGCGCACCTGTCCTGGCTGTCAGGGGCGGGGCCAGATGATTGAGGATCCCTGTCCGTCCTGCGGCGGGTCAGGCCGCGTCAACCGGGAACGCTCGCTATCGGTCAATATTCCCGCCGGCGTCGAGGATGGCACCCGCATTCGCCTGGCCGGCGAGGGTGAGGCGGGAATTCGTGGCGGCCCCCCTGGTGACCTCTACATTTTCCTCTCTCTGGCTCCTCATGAGTTCTTCCAGCGAGACGGTGCCGATCTGCATTGCCGCGTTCCGATCTCAATGGTCACTGCCGCGCTTGGCGGAGAACTTGAGGTGCCGACCATCGACAAGAGCAAGACCAAGGTGAGGGTGCCGTCGGGGACCCAGTCAGGCCGCCGTTTCCGCGTTGCAACAAAGGGGATGCCAGTGCTGCGGTCCCGTCAGACCGGCGACATGTATGTGCAGATGGTTGTTGAAACGCCGCAAAATCTGACCAAGAGGCAACAGGATCTTTTGGCTGAGTTCGAAAAGCTATCTTCGGGCGAGACTCAACCCGAGACGGCAGGTTTCTTCACTAAGGTCAAAGACTTCTTCGGTACTCGCGCGACTCCGTAATGACCGTTTTGCTTGACCGTGTCGATTGTCGGTTGTACCTGTGTATAACTTAAGCCTGACTTCCTGCCAGTAGTGACCCACCTGGGTGCGAAATGACTTTGCAATTGTCCGCGCGTGCGTCGAAGAAGCCCCTTCGTCTTGACGATGAGGTACGCTTTCTCCGCTCGTGGATTGAAAAGCCGCTCCATATGGGTGCTGTCATGCCGTCCGGCCGCATCCTGGCACGCACGATGGCGCAGTATGTCGATGTCAGATCGTCCGATCCGGTCATCGAACTGGGACCGGGGACCGGTGCGATCACCAACGCGCTGATTGAGCACGGCGTCGATCAGAAGCGCCTGGTGTTGATTGAATACGATCCTGGTTTTTGTGCGCTGCTTCGCGACCGCTACCCGCAGGCAACGGTTGTGCAGGGTGATGCCTATACGTTGCGAGATTCGCTGTGGAACGTGCTGAGCGCTCGCGCCTCGGCGATTGTCTCCGGGCTGCCGCTTGTCACCAAGCCGATGTTGACCCGGCTCAAATTGATCCGGGACGCTTTCGCGACGCTCGCCCCCGGCGCCCCGTTCGTGCAGTTCACCTATTCGGTCGTCCCTCCCATTCCCAAATCTCTCCCTGGTATTTCGACCGAAGCGTCCGAGCGGATTTGGATGAACCTCCCTCCTGCACGCGTCTGGGTATATCGCAAGGGCTGATGCGCTCGGTGGCGGTTCAGAGGCTCGCTTTTTTCTCTGCGAGTGCTTCAACCGAACTTCTGAGCCCAAACCACACTATAGAGTTTTCGAGCGAAGTGGGATCCGGTTCGCGGGAAGAAAACGCGTCTAATCAATAGACGGAGTCTTTCACCGTTTCCGTGAAACGGGGAAAGAGAATTATGAACTTGCTAATGCCCTTTTGAATCTGCAGTCCGCTCTGGAAGGCGCCGCACAATGAGGCAAACTTCAGATTCAGGGCACGAGCGCGGCGGCTGGTGTCCCTGCAATGCGATCGACAGTTCTGTTCGCACCGAAAATTCTCATCATTCCCGGCTCGCTTCGCACCGGCTCGCAGAATGCAAGGCTTGCCGCCGTCGTAGCCGAGGAATTTGTTCGAGCCGATGTCGAGGTCACCCGAATTTCGCTTGGAGACTTCCCGCTGCCGATCTACGACGCCGATCTACAGGCAAATTCCGGCGGGCCCGCAAGCGCCATCAACCTCAAGCAGATGATCGGGGCGCATCATGGGATTCTTATCGTGACGCCCGAATACAACGCCTCGCTGCCGCCATTGCTCAAGAATGCGATCTACTGGATATCGTGCGTACAAAGTCCGCATGAAACACGCGGTCAGGTATTCCATGAACGCGCGTTCGCGATCGCCTCGGCCTCCGCGGGCCGGTTTGGCGGCGCAAGATGTCTGGCTCAGTTGCGTCTGATACTTACGGCGTGCGGGGCGATGGTGATTCCTAATCAGCTCGCGCTGTCGTTCGCCGGCAAAGCCTATGACGATATGGAACGGTTGAAGCGTTCGGCGGATGCGGATGCGCTGAAAAAGATGGTACGCCAGTTGATCACCATCGCCGGGGATATGCGATGAGGCCGCGCCTGATGTGAGGCACTGCGCTGATGTAGACCTGATCGGTTGCCGCGAAACGCAGCCCCCGCTATACCCGAAGAGCATTTGAGGAGTCGTGGCTGACATGCGTTTGATCGTTGCAGGGGCAGGCGGCCGGATGGGCCGCGCGCTGGTGCGCGCGATCGCGGAAACCGGTGACGCAGTGCTGGCCGGCGCGCTTGAGGCGCCCGGATCCGAGCTGATCGGGAAAGACGCCGCCGTCCTGGCCGGACTTCCCGCCAGCGGAATCGAAGTGTCGGCAGATCTCTGGTCATTATCGGCAAATGCCGACGGTATTTTGGATTTTACGGTTCCGGCCGCGACCATCGCGAATGTTGCCGTCGCTGCCGAGTGGGGCCTGGTTCATGTCATCGGCACCACTGGACTCTCAGCGTCGGATATGGCGGTGATCCGAAGCGTGACCTCACGCACGGCGGTTGTGCAGTCGGGCAATATGAGTCTGGGCGTCAATCTGCTCGCCGCGCTGGTGAAGCGGATGGCGCAATCACTCGACGAGAGTTTCGATATTGAGATTCTTGAGATGCATCACAGAGCCAAGATCGACGCGCCTTCGGGCACCGCGTTGATGTTGGGACAGGCGGCGGCTGACGGCCGCAAGATCGGGCTGGATGAGCGCGCGGTACGCGGGCGAGATGGCCTTACCGGCGCCCGCAAAGCGGGCGACATCGGTTTTGCCTCGCTCCGTGGCGGCTCCGTGTCCGGAGATCACAGCGTCATCTTCGCGGGTCCGTATGAGCGCATAACGTTGTCGCATCACGCCGAAGACCGGATGATCTTTGCCCATGGTGCGTTGAAGGCCGCGAAGTGGGCGCGCGGCAAGGCGCCCGGGCTTTATTCAATGGCCGACGTGCTTGGGTTGGGCGTTTAGAATTTAAGAAACGGAGCAGGCAGAATGAGCGAACGTCTTCTGGTGCTCGTGCGTCACGGCCAGAGCGAATGGAATCTGAAAAATCTGTTCACAGGCTGGAAGGATCCGGATCTGACGGATCTTGGCGTAACTGAAGCGAAGGATGCAGGGCGCAAGCTGAAGGGGCAGGGCTTTGTTTTCGACGTTGCCTTTACCTCGACGTTGATCCGCGCCGAGCACACGCTCGACCTTGTGCTGAAGGAATTAGGCCAGACCGGAATTCCGGTCAGGAAAGATCAAGCGCTGAACGAACGGGACTATGGCGATCTTTCGGGTCTCAACAAGGACGAGGCTCGCAAGAAATGGGGCGACGAACAGGTGCTGATCTGGCGCCGCTCGTATGACGTGCCGCCGCCCGGCGGCGAGAGCTTGAAAGATACGCTGGCGCGCACGCTGCCGTACTTCGTGCAGGAAATCCTGCCATGCGTCCTCCGTGGCGAGTGCACGCTCGTGGCGGCGCACGGCAACTCGCTGCGCGCGCTTGTCATGGTGCTGGAAAAATTGTCGCCGGAACAAATCCTCGCGCGCGAACTGGCAACCGGTGCGCCGGTGATCTATCGGCTCAATGCCGATGCGACGGTGGCCTCGAAACTTGATCTCGCGGCCTGATAAACTTCATTCTAAAGTCTTTTCGCCGCTTCACGGAACCAGTGAAAAACTTTAGCTTTTTGATTTGACGCATTTTCTTCACGCGAACCGGGACTCCCCTTCGCTCGAAAACGCTATAGGCCGATCTGCCCGGCTTCCCACCCCAGCATTGCTTGCTTGCGGGTGAGTCCCCAGTGATACCCGGTCAGCGCGCCACTTTTGCCGAGCACGCGATGGCAGGGCACGACGAATGATACGGGGTTCTTGCCGACGGCGGCACCCACGGCGCGCGAGGCGTTCGGGCGATCGACATTGGCAGCAATGCTCGAATAGGTCGTGGCCTTTCCCATGGGAATCCTGAGCAGGGTCTTCCAGACTCGAACCTCGAAATCCGTCCCGATCAGAACCACACGCAGCGGCTGATCCGCTCGCCAGAGCTTCGTATCGAACACGCGCTGCGCTAGCATCGCCGTTTGGGCTTGATCCTCGACATAGGTTGCGTTGGGCCACCGCCGTTTCATATCGGCCAGCGCGGTCTGCTCCTCGCCTGGGTCGGCGAAAGCGAATCCGGCAAGTCCACGGTCGCTGGCAATCACGATCGCGATGCCGAAGGGCGAGGGATGACAGCCGAAAGCGAGCTTCATGCCGGAGCCGCCATTCTTCCATTCGCCGGGTGACATCGCTTCATGCGTGACGAACAAGTCGTGCAGGCGTCCCGGACCGGAGAGTCCGAAGTCGAGGGCTGCATCGAGCACGCTGGCGGAATTGCGCAACAGCCCCTTGGCGTGGTCGAGCGTCAGCGCCTGCATGAACAACTTCGGAGTCAGGCCTGCCCAGCGCCGGAACAGATGATGCAGTTCGTCGGACGTCACTCCAGCGGAGTCAGCCATCGCTGCAATGGGAGGCTGCGAGCGCCAGTTTTCCGAGATGAAGGCGATAGCTCGCCGTACGGCGTCATAGTCGCGCAATGCGGCACCCGGCGCGTCCGTGATGCAAGAATCACTCGGAGCGAGATTTTTCGTGAGCGTCATCATGGCCAAGATGTAGAACGGCTGCCGTCTCGCGGCCACCCGATTTACCGCGGCCCTCAGGTCGCCAGATTGTAGGTCGGTCCGCGTTTTGCGAGTTGGAGCGCTGCTGATAAGGCTTTAACGAAACTCAACTTCTCGTCCGGACCAAGAAAACTTGCGATCGAGATCCGGCGGCCGCGTGAAACCAGATAAAGCCGCTCAATGCCATATTCCTCGTGGATTTTCTGGTCGAGATGCACCCACAGCGGATTGGAAACCCACTCGACGATGTGACCGCGGTGACTGGTGCGGCGCACCCGCAACTCGTAATGGGTGATGGAGATTTCCTCGGTCGCTTGGGCGCGCCTGAAGTTGATGCGGAAAGCCCAGTAGATGGCGAGGACGTCGAGACCTAAAAAGCCGAACACCGGCCAAGCGCCCATCATCAGGAATATCATTCCTGCGACAAAGCTTCCCATGGTCACAATCGTCATCATCACAAGAAACCCGGTTTGAGACAACGAGCGATGAGGCGTCAGCAGCGCTGAAAACAGCGTCTGTTCGGGTAACTTCGAACCAGCCTGGTTATGGTCTAATGTCATTGGAAATCCACTATACCACGATCATGTCCAAAAACACCCGCCACCCCGTTGCAAGGCTGAAGCCCGCTGGCGCCGGGACCGACAAACCACCCTCGAACAGCCCTGCGGCGAATTCTCGGCAGCAAAAAACCGCCGCGGCGAAATCGGAGCCGCTCCGGGCGGCAAAGAAAAAGAAGATCGGAAAGCCGGCGGGGCCTATCTGCAAGGCCAAGCAGCCATCTAGAGCGACGCAGGGGTCCGCGGTGCTCTCGCCACCCCTTAAGCCCTGGACGCCGGCCGAAGTCCGCGAAGCCTTTGTGCGCTTCCGCAAAGCCAATCCCGAGCCCAAGGGCGAGCTCGAGCACCTCAACCCCTACACGCTGCTCGTCGCCGTGGTGCTCTCGGCTCAGGCGACCGACGCCGGCGTCAACAAGGCCACTCGGGCGTTGTTTGCTATCGCCGACACGCCAGCCAGGATGCTGGTGCTTGGGGAGGAGAAGGTCCGCGACTTTATCAAGACCATCGGGCTCTATCGCACCAAGGCGAGAAATATCATCGCACTCTCGGAAAAACTGCTTGCGGAGTTTGATGGCGAGGTTCCGCACAGCCGGGCAGGGATCGAATCGTTGCCCGGCGCTGGACGCAAGACCGCCAATGTCGTGCTCAACATGGCCTTCGGGGAACACACCATGGCGGTTGACACTCATGTTTTCCGCGTTGCCAATCGTACTGGTATGGCGCCAGGCAAGACGCCTCTTGACGTCGAGCTTGGGCTTGAACGCGTCATCCCCGACCAATTTATGCTGCATGCGCATCACTGGCTGATCCTGCATGGACGCTACACTTGCCTAGCGCGATCACCGCGCTGCGCAGCGTGCCTAATCAATGACCTGTGCCGTTGGCCCGAAAAGACGCTAGAGGGCTCCCGGTCACGATCGTCTGGTCCGGATGGCGCGGATACCTCCATCCTTAACAGTAACGGGGTACGGAGCGTTAGGTTCCCGTGAAGTCCGAGTCTGATGTCGCGTGCTTTTGCGAACAACGAAAAAGGCCCCGGCGAGACCGGGGCCTTGACGCGATGATACGCCTCATTGCGAGCAAACGATGACGGACCGGGAGCGATCCAGATCCGTCACAAGGAAGCTGCGCTTATTTGGTGTCGGTGCGCTGTTTCAGAGCGGTGCCGAGGATGTCACCCAGCGTCGCGCCAGAGTCGGAAGAGCCATACTGCGCGATGGCTTCCTTCTCTTCGGCCACTTCGAGCGCCTTGATCGAGACCTGCACCTTGCGGGCCTTCTTGTCGAACTGGATGACACGGGCATCGACCTTTTCTCCGACGGCGAAACGCTCGCTGCGCTGGTCGTTGCGGTCCCGCGCCAGTTCCGAGCGCTTGATGAAGGTCTGGAACTCGGTGCCGGAAATCTGCACCTCGATGCCGCCGTCCTTGACCTCAAGCACCTCGCAGGTGACGACCGCGCCCTTCTTGACGTCGCCCGGTTCAGCAAACGGGTCGCCCTCGAGCTGCTTGACGCCAAGCGAGATGCGCTCCTTCTCGACATCGACGTCGAGCACGACGGCCTTGACCATGTCGCCGCGCTTGAAGTTGTCGATGACCTGCTCGCCCGGCTGCTTCCAGTCGAGGTCGGAGAGGTGGACCATGCCGTCGACATCGCCCTCCAGGCCCAGGAACAGGCCGAACTCGGTCTTGTTCTTGACCTCGCCCTCCACGGTCGATCCGACCGGGTGCTTCTCGACGAATGCCTCCCAGGGATTGCGCATGGTCTGCTTGAGGCCGAGCGAGATGCGGCGCTTGACGCTGTCGACCTCGAGCACCTGCACCTCGACTTCCTGTGAGGTCGAGACGATCTTGCCCGGATGCATGTTCTTCTTGGTCCAGGACATTTCCGAGACGTGGATCAGACCCTCGATGCCCGGCTCCAGCTCCACGAAGGCGCCGTAATCGGTGATGTTGGTGACGCGGCCGGTGAAGCGGGCGTTCAGAGGGTACTTCGCTTCGATGCCCTGCCAGGGATCGTCGAGCAGCTGCTTCATGCCGAGCGAGATGCGGTGGGTCTCGTGGTTAATCTTGATGATCTTGACCTTCACCGTCTGGCCGATCGCCAGCACTTCGGTCGGATGGTTGACGCGGCGCCAGGCGATGTCCGTGACATGGAGGAGGCCGTCGATGCCTCCAAGATCGACGAAGGCACCGTAGTCGGTGATGTTTTTCACCACGCCGTCGATCACCTGACCCTCTTCGAGATTCTGCACCAACTCTTGTCGCTGTTCGGCGCGGGTCTCTTCCAGCACCGTGCGGCGGGAGACCACGATATTGCCGCGCCGTCGATCCATCTTGAGTATCTGGAACGGCTGCGTGTTGTTCATCAGCGGACCGACGTCGCGAATGGGACGGATATCCACCTGCGAGCGCGGCAGGAAGGCGACGGCGCCGTCCAGATCGACGGTGAAGCCGCCCTTGACCTGATTGAAGATGACGCCGTGCACCTTCTCGTTATTCTGGAATGCCTTTTCGAGCTTGCCCCAACTCTCCTCGCGGCGCGCTTTGTCGCGCGACAGCACGGCTTCGCCGAGCGCGTTCTCGATGCGATCAAGGAACACCTCGACCTCGTCGCCGACCTTCAGGGCGCTCTCGCGACCGGGTCCGGAGAATTCGCGCAGCGCCACGCGGCCTTCAGTCTTGAGGCCGACATCGATGACGGCCATGTCCTTCTCGATCGCGACCACCTTTCCCTTGATGACGGAGCTTTCCTGCAGGCTGCCGCCTGCGAAGGAATTCGTCGAGCATCGCGGCAAAATCGTCACGGGACGGATTGAGAGTATCAGTCGAAGCCATTTGTTCTCCAATGCGGCTACCGGCAGTTCGGGTTGACGGGCGTATCGCGCGGGAAGGGTCAGGGGTCCGCAACCCTGACGACCGTCGTGCGGAACATGCAGCAACGGGCCGGCAGGAGCCTTCACGTTCGAGACGATGATTTGGTCCGGAGCCTGATACGAGCGATCGATCGCAAGGATGATCGATATGGAGACTGAGCGGGACATTCCTCCAATGGCGGCGGGAATTTGAAATTCCGGCCGGTCCGCTCGGACAGCCTCGACACTTCGACGATGGTCCGGATGCCGTGGATATACCTTCAAAGCCGCAAGCGAACAAGGCTTTTGTAAAACGTCCTACAGTGGTTTCGAGGGAAGTGGATACCGGTTCGCGTGAACAAAACGCGTCAAATCAAAATCATAGAGTTCCGCTTCTGATAAATCACGCGCGGCCGGAACCGACCCTCACCGCATCGACGATCGCGATGGCGGCTTTCAAGCCGGCCTCGATGTCGAGATTGGAGTTATCCAGTACGTGAGCGTCCGCGGCCGCTTTCAGCGGTGCTACGGGACGATTGCGGTCCCGCTCGTCGCGCTTGAGAATGTCCGCCAGAACCACCGCCTCATCGGCCTCCTCGCCACGGGCTCGTGCTTCCAGCGTGCGCCGCCGGGCCCGTACGACAGGATCGGCCACGACGAAGATCTTCACGTCGGCGTCCGGGCAGATCACGGTTCCGATGTCACGACCGTCAAGCACCGCGCCCGGCGGCTCGGCTGCGAACTGGCGCTGGAAGGTCAGAAGCGCCTCGCGCACTTTGGGAAAGACCGATACTACTGAGGCGGCTTCGCCGATCGGCCGGGTTTTGAGAGCCGGATGACCGAATTTTTCCGGGTCGAGTTCGAGCGCGGCCGCGACCGCGCGCGCCTCGTCAGCCGGGTCCGCGCCGGCGTCGAGCAGGGCTTTGGCGACCGCGCGATAGATCACGCCGGTGTCGAGATGACGAAAGTGATAGTGCGCGGCAAGGCGCTTGCCGAGGGTGCCTTTTCCCGAAGCGGCAGGCCCGTCGATGGCGATGATCATGCGAAATCCGCTCCCAACCGCTGCATCATCGGAACAAAATCGGGGAAGCTTGTGGCGATGAAGGCGATGTCGTCGACCTTGACCGGCGCGTCCGAGGCGCAGCCCATCACCAGCGCCGACATCGCGATGCGATGATCCATGTGGGTGGTGACGAGACCGCCGCCGGGCACTCGGCCACGGCCTTCGACGATCAGGTCGTCGCCGGCGATCTCGACTGCGACGCCGTTGACGCGCAGCATCGCTGCGGCGGCTTCGAGGCGATCGGATACCTTGACGCGCAATTCGTGCAGGCCGCGCATCACGGTGGTGCCTTCGGCAAAGGCTGCGGCGACCGAAAGCACGAGATACTCGTCGATCATCGACGGTGCGCGTTCCGCCGGCACCTCGACCCCGCGCAGCTTCGATGCGCGCACGCGCAGTTGCGCCATCGGTTCGCCGGCATCAAGGCGTGTTTCGCTCTCCTCGATCGACGCACCCATCTCGCGCAGCGTGACGAACAGGCCAGTTCGCAACGGGTTTGTCATCACGTCGTCTAGCACGATGTCGGAGCCTGCGGTGATCAGCGCGGCAACAATCGGAAACGCTGCCGATGACGGATCGGCCGGCACGGTGACCCCGGCTCCGTGCAGTTCGGGCTGTCCGGTCAGCGATATCCGGCGGCCGTGCGCCTCGTCGGCCACGGAAACGATGTCGGCGCCAAAATGCTTCAGCATCAGCTCTGTGTGGTCGCGGCTGGCCTCGCGCTCGATGACCGTCGTGACCCCGGGAGCGGACAGTCCCGCCAAGAGCACCGCCGATTTGATCTGCGCCGAGGCCACCGGCGTGCGGTACACGATCGGCAGCGGATCGCGCGCGCCCACAAGCGTCAGCGGCAGGCGGCCGCCGTCGCTTTGCGAGATCACCCGCGCGCCCATCAATTCCAGCGGATCGAGAATGCGCCGCATCGGCCGCGAGCGCAACGAGCCATCGCCATCGAAGGCTGCCCTGATAGGGCAGCCGGCCACCGCGCCCATCACCAGGCGGCATCCAGTGCCTGAATTTCCGAAATCAAGCGGCGCCTGGGGTGTCGCGAATCCGCTGGTGCCGACGCCGCGCACCGACCAGGCGATCCCGCCTTTGTCGTCCGTCCGTTCGACCTTCGCTCCCAGCGCCTGCATCGCCCGGGCCGTGTTAAGCACGTCCTCACCCTCGAGAAGGCCCCAGATTCGGGTTTCACCAACCGCCAGCGCGCCCAGAATCAGCGCCCGGTGAGAAATCGATTTGTCTCCGGGCACCCTGACGCGCCCGGTCAATGACTGGCATTTTCGCGCCTCAAGCGGCATGGTCTGGCCGGAAAGAGTCAAGTTACACGTCCCCGTTGTGGCGGCTGGTATCACAGGGACGACGGCGCGTCACGCCTGCGAGCCGGTCTGCAAAGCGCTATTGACAGGGCCGCCGCAACTAGCCAAGTGAAGCACCGTTTTTCAAGAAACTCCCGGGATTCCAACACGTGGCCAAATCCGAGCTCGGAACCAAGCGCATTTGCCCGACGACTGGCAAAAAGTTCTACGATCTGAACAAGACCCCAGTGATCTCGCCCTACACCGGCGAGGTCGTGCCGATCGTCGTGGCGCCGGTTCGGGGGCGAGGTGAGGCCGCCCGCGCCGCCGCTTCTGCGCCTTCCACATCCGACGCTACGCCGGAGGCCGAGACCGAAGAACTGGTTTCGCTGGAGGAGGCCGATGCCGAGGAGAACAGCGGAAAGGTCAAGAAGGCCGTCGTCCCGGAGTCCGAGGATGATATCGAGATTGACGACAGCCTCGACGACGACGAGGACGATGACTCCACCTTCATCGCCGACGAGGAGGAGGGCGACGAGGACGTCACCGATATCATCGGTGACGTAGGAGATGACGAGGAGACTTGAGATCGGCCCTGAACTGTGGTTCAGGGTCTTTGCAGATCGCGCCGCTCCCATTAGGTGCGGGTCGGTCGAGGGGCCATAGCTCAGCTGGGAGAGCGCTTGCATGGCATGCAAGAGGTCGGCGGTTCGATCCCGCCTGGCTCCACCATATGCCGTCATCTTCCAAGACGTGGCGATGTATGCCGGCGCTGGACAAGCGACATCCCTTTAGCGCCTGTGAGGACAAATGGCGCGATCCTGACCTAATTCCAAAGCCTTAAAGGGTACGTCGCACATCTTGAATGGCGTGCAAATCATGCCATATTTTGAGTTGGCCGGCTGGGATCACCAGACGGCCAAGCGGGGTGCCGCAAGGGCCCTGCGCGTTGATCCGCCGAAGTGTGGGCGGTTCGGCGATCCGGATCATGCGCCAATAAAGTTGGCGCGCGACCGGACGCAAAACCGGTTTCGCTTTGCTGGTGGCGCGCGTCAAAGTCGCTTAGAGAGGACTTTGTAATGTCTCGTGTTCCTTCGTTGTCTAGTCCGTTCCTTTTGGGATTCGACGAGATCGAGCGGGCGCTCGACCGCGTCGTCAAAGGCGCCGACGGCTATCCTCCCTACAACATCGAGCGGTGCGACCGTGACAGCGGAGAGCCCGAACGCCTGCGGATCACGCTGGCGGTGGCGGGATTTACCCGCGACCAGCTTGATGTGACCATTGAGGAAAATCAGCTTGTGATCCGGGGTCGGCAACAGGAGGATAAAGCCCGGCAATATATCCATCGCGGCATTGCCGCGCGCCACTTCCAGCGTACCTTTGTGCTGGCGGAGGGGATGTTGGTGCTGGGCGCGGACCTCAAAAACGGGCTATTGTCTATTGATCTGGCCAGGCCGGAACCTGAAAGGGTTGTTAAGACAATCGCGATCAATGAACACGAATGATGCATGACCCGAAAAAAGACCGGTTATCCGGCAAAAAAAGGCTTTCGGGTGCAACGAGTAGCGGACTCGACCGCTTAGTCTAGCAAAAGGAGTCGAGACCATGAGTGAAGTGATTTCTACGTTCCGACCCGAAAACGTTTCGACCGAAGCGCTGGCGCAGCTTGGCGAGGGCCACATTGCCTATGTGAAGCAGGTTCGTTCCGAGGACGTGCCGGATCTGTTTCCGCAGGCTCCGAAAATCGCGCCTGGTCTCATGCTGTTCGTGCTGCATGCTGCTGACGGCACGCCGATCATGCTCACCGATTCGCGCGAGGCCGCGGTTGCGAGCGCCTGGAGCAACGAGTTGCAGGCCGTTAGCGTTCACTAGCGCGTCATTCCGCAAAAACGGGTACCGGCCTGCGATCAAAATACGAGCAAGTTATCCGTTGAATGAGCCGCGTCGATTGCGCGGCGGAGTTGGCGGGAAGCGGCGGCGCGCTGAGCGCTGTCGCTTTCTGGAGCGGGGATGAAGAGAGGCCGGCATCGACCCCAAAATATTGCAATCGATTGATCATGATCGATCCGATCCCCAAATCATCTTGATCGAGGCCCCACATCCGGCCGCGCGAGGCCTTCGCGGATGACAACATTCGACGGTTGCATTTGACCTTGAGCGGCCGGCCTGTATGGTCACGCCAAGCTGTTGAACTTTCGGGAAAAACCTTATGCCTGCCTATCGCTCCCGCACTTCCACACACGGTCGCAACATGGCCGGCGCTCGCGGCTTGTGGCGCGCCACCGGTATGAAGAACGAGGACTTCGGCAAGCCGATCATTGCGGTGGTCAACTCCTTCACCCAATTCGTGCCCGGCCACGTTCACCTCAAGGATCTCGGCCAGCTGGTGGCGCGCGAGATCGAGAAGGCCGGCGGCGTTGCCAAGGAATTCAACACCATCGCGGTGGATGACGGCATTGCGATGGGCCACGACGGTATGCTCTACAGTCTGCCCTCGCGCGAGGTCATCGCCGACAGCGTCGAATACATGGTCAACGCGCATTGCGCTGACGCCATGGTCTGCATCTCCAATTGCGACAAGATCACGCCCGGCATGCTGATGGCGTCGCTGCGCCTCAACATTCCATCGGTGTTTGTCTCCGGAGGCCCGATGGAATCGGGCAAGGTCACACTCAACGGCAAGGTCAAGTCCGTCGACCTGATCGACGCCATGGTCGCCGCCGCCGACGACAATGTGAGCGACGCCGATGTCGAGGCGCTCGAACGCTCGGCATGTCCGACCTGCGGCTCGTGCTCGGGCATGTTTACCGCCAACTCGATGAACTGCCTGACCGAAGCGCTCGGCCTCGCATTGCCCGGCAATGGCTCTGTGCTCGCCACCCATGCCGACCGCAAGGGTCTGTTCGTCGAGGCCGGACATCTCATCGTCGATCTTGCGCGTCGTTATTACGAACAGGACGACGAACGGGTGCTGCCGCGTTCGGTCGCGAGCTTCAAGGCGTTTGAAAACGCGATGACGCTCGATATTTCGATGGGCGGCTCCACCAACACCGTGCTGCATCTGCTCGCCGCGGCCTACGAAGGCGACGTGCCCTTCACCATGAAGGACATCGACCGGCTGTCGCGCCGCGTGCCGGTCTTGTGCAAGGTCGCACCTTCCGTGCCGGACGTGCATCTGGAAGACGTGCATCGCGCCGGCGGCATCATGGGCATTCTCGGCGAACTCGATCGTGCCGGCCTGATCGACGCCGGCCTGCCGACGGTTCACAGCACCTCGCTGAAGGACGCGCTGGAGCGCTGGGACATCAAGCGGACGAAAAGCGAGAGCGTGCGCACCTTCTACATGGCCGCGCCGGGGGGTGTCCGCACCGAAGTCGCGTTCAGTCAGGACAAGCGCTTCGAGGAGCTCGACGCCGACCGCGCCAAAGGTTGCATCCGCGATGCCGAACACGCCTTTTCAAAGGACGGCGGTCTCGCCGTGCTTTACGGCAACATCGCGCGCGACGGCTGCATCGTGAAAACCGCGGGCGTGGACGACAGCATCCTGACCTTCTCAGGTCCCGCGCGCGTTTTCGAAAGCCAGGATGCAGCGGTGGACGCCGTCCTGGGCAACAGAATCGAGCCAGGGGATGTGGTGTTGATTCGCTACGAGGGGCCGCGCGGCGGCCCCGGAATGCAGGAGATGCTGTATCCGACCAGCTATCTGAAATCGAAGGGGCTAGGCAAGCAGTGCGCGCTGATCACGGACGGCCGCTTCTCCGGCGGCTCGTCGGGTCTGTCGATCGGCCATGTCTCGCCGGAAGCAGCGGAGGGTGGTGCGATCGGTCTCGTCGAGGAAGGTGACGTCATCGCGTTCGACATTCCGAACCGGAAGGTTCATCTCGACGTCAGCGACGCTGAGCTGGAGCGCCGCCGCGCGGCGATGGAGTCGAGGGGCGACAAGGCGTGGAAGCCGGCTGCTCCGCGCAAGCGCCGCGTGACAATGGCGCTGAAGGCCTACGCTGCGCATGCCACCAGCGCCGCGCTCGGCGCCGTGCGTGTGGTGAAGGAATAGCGTGCTCGGTTTACGCTTTTCGTCATGGTCGGGCATTGCCAACGAACGGCGAACGTTGTCCGCCTATGGCTGAGCATCCATGTCTTCGAACGCCCGAGACAGAACGACGTGTGCGTCTGACCCAAGATCGGGCATGACAGATCCAGTTCCTGTCGTGAATGTTTGCCCGAAGCGTTAGAGCCTTCTTTTCACGGAAACGATGAAAGACTCCAGCTTTTTGATTTGACGCGTTTTCTTCACGCGAGTTCGCAATGTCGGAGTGGTCCGGTCCGTCAAAATAAGAATCGCTCCAGGGTTTGCTGGATTCGCAGCGATCAGGGGACTGTCGCCGGCGGCAGCGCCAGCACGGAATAGATCGCTTGCGCATCGCGGGAGGCGCGCAGCTTGTTGGCGATGTCCTGATCGCGCAGCAGCCGTGCGATCCGCGCCAGCGCCTTCAGATGATCCGCGCCGGCGCCCTCGGGAGCGAGCAGCAGGAAGACGAGATCGACCGGCTGCCCATCCATTGCTTCAAAATCGATCGGACGGTCGAGTCGCGCGAAAAGACCGAATATCTTGTCGAGTTTTTGCAGCTTGCCGTGCGGGATCGCGACACCGTAGCCGACAGCCGTGGTTCCGAGCTTCTCGCGCCGCAAAAGCACCTCGAAAATCGCGCGGTCGTTCTGTCCCGTCAATTCAGCGGCACGCGCGGCCAGTTCCTGCAGCGCCTGCTTCTTGCTGTTGACCTTCAATGCAGGGATGATCGCCTCGGGTGCGACCAGGTCGGTAATCATCATATGACGTTCCGAGGTGAGGTTTGCCGTCAGGTTGCGAAAGACACGTCAGACAAGCAGCAACAAACGTGAGCCCACATACGGGCGAACGCACACGCTAAGCGGTTCGCGGCCCTCCGGCCAGGATGACCGGCCTTATAGTCTAACGCGAGCCCGATGCCAATTCCCGAACTTTTATGTCGACCGATCGGGAAGGCCGCGGCCCGTATGGATCGTCGTCCCAAGCGTCAATGGCAACAAGTCAGGCCGCGCCGTTGACGGACGGCGGGTCGATCCAGCCCACATTGCCATCAGGTCTGCGATAGATCATGTTTACGCGGCCGCTGGAGCCATGCTGGAACACCAACATGGGTGCGCCGGTGAAATCGAGTTCCATCACCGCTTCGCTGACCGAGAGCCGCCTCAGCGAGGTGACGGTTTCTGCGATGATCACCGGATTGAAGGCGGTGACCTCGTCTTCGCCGTCCACAGCTGGCGCCTCGATAACGTAGCTCGGCGCGTCGAGCCCGGCGATCGCCTCCGCAGCGGCGTGCGCTTTGCGCGCCGAGCGATCCTTGAGACGGCTCTTGTAGCGGCGCAGACGCTTTTCGATTTGCAGCAGCGCCTGATCGGCGCTCGCATAGGCATCCGCGGCATTAAATTCAGCCTCGAGGGTTACTCCAAAATCCAGATGCAGCGCGCAGTCGGTGCGGAATCCGAAACCGTCCTTGCTCAGCGTGATGTGGCCCGAATATTGTCCATCAAAGTATTTTCGGAGAACCTCGTCGGTACGGTTGTTGAGGCGCCCTCGCAGCGCCTCGCCGACGTTAATGCTCTTGCCCGAGATTCGAAGTGTCATGACAAGCCTCATCGATCATGAGTGGGGAGAGATTATCGGGTGTCGCGGGTGCGCAATCAAGCCGGTGCGGCATCGCGCGAGCGGTTCGGCGACGGAGCAGACGCCGTCTGCGCGCCGCCAAGCGAATTCTGCTTTTCGCGGCGGCGCTGCACTGAAGAAGGGATTCGCAGCGCTTCGCGATATTTAGCGACGGTGCGGCGGGCGATGTCAATTCCGGCTTCGCGCAGTCTTTCCACGATGGTGTCGTCGGACAGAACAGCCGACGGCGCTTCTGCATCGATCAGTTGCTTGATGTGGTGACGGACCGATTCTGCCGAGTGGGCGGAACCGCCGTCGGCCGCGGCGATCGAAGCCGTGAAGAAATATTTTAACTCGAAGACGCCGCGATTTGTCGCCATGTATTTGTTAGCAGTGACGCGGGACACGGTGGACTCATGCATCTGGATCGCATCCGCCACGGTCTTGAGATTGAGTGGTCGCAAATGGGCGATGCCATGTGCGAAAAAGCCGTCCTGCTGCCGCACGATCTCGGTCGCCACCGTGAGAATGGTGCGGGCACGCTGGTCGAGCGCGCGGACCAGCCAGGTCGCGTTTTGCAGGCAGTCCGTGAAATAGGTCTTGTCGCCGTCCTTGTGGATCGTCTTCGACAATTCGGCATAGTACGTTTGGTTGACCAGCACGCGCGGCAGCGTATCGCTGTTGAGTTCCACGAGCCAGCCGCCGTCCGGACCGGGCCGCACGTACACGTCCGGCACCACCGTCTGCGTGCGCGTGGTGCCGAACCTCAAGCCTGGCTTGGGATCGAGATGACGGATTTCGCCGACCATCTCGGCGAGGTCGTCGTCGTCGACGCCGCAGATCCTGCGCAAGGCTGCGAGATCACGCCTCGCCAGCAGCTCGAGATGCTCGACCAGCGCCTGCATCGCTGGATCGTAACGGTCCTTCTCGCGCAACTGGATCGCAAGGCATTCGCTTAAGCTGCGGGCGCAGATGCCGGGTGGATCGAAAGTCTGCAACACCGCGATAGCGGCCGCCACCTCGCTTTCGCTGGCGCCGAGCTTGTCGCCGACTTCGCTAAGGTCGGCTGGCAGGTAACCAGCCTCGTCGACGAGATCGATCAGATACCGTCCAATCATGCGCTGCGCCGGTACGGTGACCGCCACCGCAAGCTGTTTGGCGAGATGTTCGCCGAGCGTTATCTCCGCCGCGACGAAGGCTTCGAGATTGTAGCTATCATCGCTCGAGGCGCCGCCGCCCCATTCCGTGAATGTGACCGGTGCGGCATCCTGCGCGGTCCGCGCCGCAGCCTCGGCCGGTTCTTCCGGAAAAACGTTTTCCAGGCCGCTGTCGAAGGTCTGTTCGATCTCCGCGCGGCTGCCGAGATCGCGATTCATCCATTCGTCGGGCGCGGGTTCCAAATCCTGACCACCGGTGCCCTCGCCTGCGCCGTGGTCCGCGAACGCCGCCGCGTCGTCACCTTCTGAATATTCAGTGTCCCTTACGGCCGACCCTCCGGCGACCGGCGGGTCGGGGTCCTCGCTCGCGCGCTCCAGCAGAGGATTCCGCTCCAGTTCCTCCTCGACAAACGCAGAAAGGTCCAAATTCGACAGTTGAAGGAGCTTGATCGCCTGCATGAGTTGCGGCGTCATCACCAGCGACTGGGACTGTCGAAATTCGAGTTTCTGCGTTAGCGCCATGCCAAGAGCGGTCCAAATGGTCCGATTCTTGCTTACCTTTTTTATGGCCGGATGTACACGCTTTACGATGACAATCCGACTTTTGGCCTAGTAATCGAGGGCTTGTACCGGAGGCAGCGTTACTTTCGGGGGAACCGCATGCGGTTCAGCGGCCATCGCTGCTGTAGATGTTGCGTTCCGGCTTTCCGTCTGCGCACCGGGTGCGCGGCCGCTATCGGACACGGTCGTCCGTCCCCGATACCCTCGTTTGGAGGATTGCCGTCGCGATTTGGTCGATGAGCGGCGCAGCCCCCACGAACGCGCGATCGACGGCCCTGCGGTATAGCCAACCACCGCGCCAGCGACCGCCCCGACCGGACCCAACACCACCGCGCCCGACAACGCGCCGAGCGCAGCGCTGCCGGCACGTTCCTGCGCCGGCGCCGCCGACGATAGAAGCGCGAGCGAGGCAATTGCAGCAAGGACTGTCTTCATTTCACGCTCCCCGTTTTGTCGACGAGAAAGAACGAAGAATGCGGCGAGACGGGGGTCGGCCCGCCGCCGATACGCCCGCGGAAGTTCCCAATTCGGCCATCGGCGCGGTTCAGCTTCGGGGCGTTGGCCGGCCGCCGCCGCGCAAAGCACGCGAGGAAACTGCACATGTTTAAGACCAGCCTTCTTGTTGCCGCCGCGGGATTGTTATTCGCGCTCCCCGCGTTTGCCGCGGATTTCTCCTTCACCGGCGAAGCCCCGCAGATGATTTGCGACGACGACGGGAATTGCTATCGCACGCACGCGCCGCCGTTAGTCGAACGCTGGCAGGATGATGATGACGATGATGGCGTCTATGAGCGCCCCGGTTATCGTTCCCGCTACGGGGCGCCGGGCGCCGGCGTCTATCGCAACTTTGACGACGGTCCGGCAATTGATGTCGATGTCAATGACGACCCTGGGTGAGGGGTCGAATCGCGCGTAGCGTTGCAAGGATCGAGCGGAAAAGTCTGGCGGCGACTACTCTACAACCGGAATTCCTCGCCCAGATACAGGCGCCGCACGTCGGGGTCGTTAACAATCGCCTCAGGGCTGCCCTCGGTCAGGATCTCGCCCGCATAGACGATGTAGGCGCGGTCGGTCAGGCCGAGCGTTTCGCGGACGTTGTGGTCGGTGATGAGCACGCCGATGCCGCGATTGGTCAGATGGCGCACGAGATCTTGAATATCACCGACCGCGATTGGGTCGATGCCGGCGAATGGTTCATCCAGCAGCATGTAATTCGGGCGCGTCGCCAGCGCGCGCGCGATCTCCACGCGCCGGCGCTCGCCGCCGGACAGCGCGATCGATGGCGATTTCCGCAGGCGCGTGATGTTGAATTCCTCGAGCAGCGCGTCGAGCTCGGCTTCGCGCTTCTTCTTGCTTGGCTCGACGACCTCGAGCACGGCACGGATGTTCTGCTCGACGCTGAGGCCGCGGAAGATCGAGGCTTCCTGCGGCAGATAGCCGATCCCGAGCCGCGCCCGCTGGTACATCGGCAGTTTGGTTACGTCGTGACCGTCGAGTTCGATGGCGCCGCGATCCGCGGGGATCAGACCGGTGATCATGTAGAATACGGTGGTCTTGCCGGCGCCGTTCGGACCCAAAAGTCCGACCGCCTCGCCCCGGCGGACATAGATGCTCACGCCGCGCACGACCTGACGGGAGCCGAAACTTTTTTCCACCCCGTGTACGGCAAGGTAACCAGGACGCGCGGCCATCCGTGGCGCGGCAGTCCCGTTGGAGGCGGCGCGCGGCCGGGAAGCTTCTGGCCGGGACGTTTCAGGCGCTGAGCGCGCCGGAACCCGGGGTTGCGAAACGGGCGGGGCCGGTGGAGCGTTGCGACGGGTCCCGTGAGCGATCGGCGGTGCGTCGCGCACTGGATTGGTCAGCATGTCGCCGATGGTATCGCCGAGTGCCGTGATGTCAGTCCGGGTCCGCGCAAACGCTTGCGCCCCGCGCTTCTGCGGCCGCTTACGGAATACATTGAAGATATCCACCATGGGCGCCTGCTCAGCTTCTCACGGTCGTTCGTCTGCATCCCGCAGCGTGCCTGATTCGTCGCCTCACCATGAATGAGGAAACATCCGTTGCCCGCAACACCCGCCTCCGCCGCGGCAGCTTTAAATCCGCTTGCGGTAGATACAAACGAGCGACTGCGGATTCAACTTTCTGCCGCCATGTCCTTGGACAATTAACTGATATCATTTGGATTTTTGTGTGGATCCGGGGAGCGACAGCGGTCCACCCGGCGGCCCTCCCTGCCCGGACGACTGAAACAGGCCCTGTACCCGCCCATTCTTTGATTCGACGCGGGAAACGCCGGTGGTCATGTCTACGATCAGCCTGTCGCCGCGTAATACGTTCTTGCCCTGGGTCAGAACAACTCCGCCGAGCATGGTGACCATATTTGTCTTGGTGTCGAACACCGCGGTTTCGCCGGTCACGACCTGGTCCTTCTGGGTCACGACCACGCTGCCCTTGGCCTCCAGCCGCTTGATCGAGGATGCACCCGATGGGCCCGGTTCCGCCGATTTCATCGCCGTCCTCGCTGGTGCCTTGGCCTTGCCGTCAGCGGTCGAACTGCCGCCCTCGTAATAGACCACGAGCGTCTTCGATGTCATCGTGGTGTCGCCCTGCACCACCTTGACGTTTCCGGAGAAAGTCGCCTCTTTTTTCTTATCGCGCATCTCCAGCGCTGCGGCTTCGATCTGGATCGGCTGATCGCGATTCTGGGAAAAACCCTGCATCGCGTTGGGAACGCCCTGCACCGAGCTTTGTCCGGCCGCTTCGCCGACAGCCATCACGGCGACGGCGACCAATCCGCCGCGCAGCAGGAGAGCTATGCGGGAGGCCGGGGGAAAGCAGCGAAAACTTGGCACGGTCGAATTCATTTCGTATCGCCGCCCGCACCGGCAGTTGCGGGAGGGCGGTCCATCACCAGATGCATGACGACATTTTTCTCGAATCGCACCACGTCGCCCTTTTCGGTGACCTGCATGGTGTCGGCGGTCAGCGTTCCGTTCAGCAGTTTGACATCGACGGGCTGGTCCGAGGTGACGGTGCCCCGGCCCATATCGACCATGGCATGGGTTAGCCGTGCCTCGTATCCGGTCGAAGACTTCATGAGGATATCCTTGTGCAGGTCGAGCACTTGCGTTTTCGTGTTGAACATCCCGGTGCGGGAATTCAAGGTCACCGTCGAGTTGTCCTCCATCCGCACTTTGGCCTGCAAGGTATGCAGTTCGACGTGATCGGGGTCGGTGACGTCCTGCGTTGCTGTCGTGGCCTGCATCTCGTAGGGCCGCTTATCCGGCGTGAAGCCAGCGAGGCGCGGCGATTCCATCGTGATCTTGGTGCCGGAGACGACGAGATTATCCATGTCGAGCGGCAGGCTCGCCAGCGCGCGGAAGGGGTTGAAGGTCGCGATCCCGATCAGCGCGGCCATCGCCAGCCCGACCGCCCCGGGCACCGCGATCCGCAATACCCGCACCATGCGGCTGTGTCGGGCGGCGCGGGCGAACCTTGCTTCCAGCCCGGCCTGCATTCCGGCTTGATAGGTGGGATTGTGAACCGAGTACACCGCTGCTCCAGGCGCCTGTTCTGGTTATCCTACCCCGAAATGGGGGTCTTCGCAGCCCGGACATCGTGCGGCGGCATACCCGCACGGCGCATCTTCGGTCGCTGCTGGCGCCGAGCGCGTTTGCTACATTAGCCGCTTTGACCTCGAAGCCCGCCCCACCGAGGACGAGGAGTGTGACCGAAAGGGGGCGAAAGGCGAAAGGCCGACCACGAGGCGGCGATCTTCGCGGCTCACGAATGCGCGAAAATGTCGTCGGCTTCCCAGCCGGAGAGATCGAGCTTCGCTCGCGTCGGCAGGAACTCGAAACACGCTTGCGCCAGCGCGGTGCGATCCTCGCGCGCCAGCATCATGTCGAGCTTGGCGCGCAAAGCGTGCAGATGCAGCACGTCGGAAGCGGCGTAAGCGAGCTGCGCGTCACTCAGCGCCTGCGATCCCCAATCGCTCGATTGCTGCTGCTTCGACAGGTCGATGCTGAGAGCCTCGCGCACCAGATCCTTCAAGCCGTGCCTATCGGTATAGGTACGGGTCAATCGCGAGGCGATCTTGGTGCAGTAGACCGGCCGAGGCATCACGCCGAATGCGTTGTACAGCGCGGCGAGGTCGAAGCGCGCGAAGTGGAAGATCTTGACGACGGCCGGATCGCCGAGAAGCTTCTTCAGGTTCGGCGCGTCGCGCTGCCCTTTGCCGATCTGAATGACGTCGGCCGAACCGTCGCCCGGCGACATCTGGACCACGCACAGCCGGTCGCGGTGCGGATTGAGGCCCATGGTCTCGGTATCGATCGCCGCCGAACCGGCGTAGCGCGTAAGGTCCTGGTCCGGCAGGTCGCCACGGTGCAGGCGGATGGTCATGATGTCTCGGCCTCGTCGAATCGATTGGGGCTAAAATATCGTTGCAATGACTATAGCGTTTTCGAGCGAAGTGGGCACCGGTTCGCGCAAAGAAAACGCGTCAAATCAAGATCATAGAGCCCCGCTTCTGATTCCGTCAGAAGCGGGAAGGGCTCTAACAAACGAGGGACGATCCTTTGAAACACCTGGGCGGCAGCGCTCGCAGCGGATAAGGCCGGGTGGCTCATGAATACTTCCAATACAAGGAAAAATCTGGGTTCTTTCACAAGATTTCGCTGACTCCGGTCCCTGCTTGTGTGCATGACGGCGGCCCATCTTTCAATAATATCAACGAAATAGCGACAGTATCGGCAGGTTACGTCTCTCAAGGCGTGGATGAAAGTCGAACAACAACGATCGCCCCGTTATGGACCTCTTGCATGACGGTCGGATCAATGGATTTTGTCTGGTCTCGTCGGACAGTGATTTCACGAGTCTTGCCGCCGGGCTGCGGCGTGAAGGCGCGAAAGTTTATGGGTTTGGCGAAAAGAAAACTCCGGGCGGCTTTCAGCGAGCTTGCGATAGGTTCATCTCGCTTGAAAAGCTTCTTCCGCAAAAAACTGAACTCAAACCCGTAGCTGTTCCGTCACCGATGTTGCCCAACTCTAAAATCCTGAAGCCTCCGAGCGCCGCCGTTCCGATCCTTAACAAGGCCCTTTCGCAGATCGAAAGCGAGGATGGATGGGCGCTTCTCGGTCCTGTGGGGCAGCAGAGATCAAAACTGGCTTCGGATTTCGATGTCCGTACCTATGGGTTCGGAAAGCTCAGCAGCCTTATCCGAGAAATCGATGCGTTTGAGATCGACGAGACGAACGGACCGATGCGCATCCGCCGGCAAAACGATGGAAACCGACGTCCCTAGGGCGTCAAGTGCAGAATTGACCATGAACCTTGAAACCACGGGCAGGCAGTTCGGCCAGGTCGTCCTGATCCTTGCGTGGCGAGTTTCCCGACGATACGATTCCGAACAGCGGAGTAGCTGGAGGCGAGGGTAGCGATGCAGGCGGATATCAAGGAACAGATAATTTCCATTATTAACCTCCGGCTGCTGACGATCTTGCTGCCGGCAGTCGTCCTGTCGATCCTGGCGGGATGGATAATGTACGCGCTGGGCTATCCGGCGATGGTGTACGGGGAGGTCGCGCTCATTCTTAAGACGCTCATGCACCTGTGGCTCGCAGTCTGGTCGGCGTTTAAGGCGATTCTTCTGGGGATCGTGGTCTTCGGGCTTCTGCTCGTTTTTCTATCGCCGGTCTTGATCGTCCTGCGGGAACTGCGGAAGAAACAGAACCCGCCATCCAACGCCTCAAGCTTGGCGGCCTCATCCAGCACGGCGGTAGAAACACGGCCATAAACGCGCGCCACACGGCATCCAGGCGGCCTCTCTCAGCGGCGGTCTCGGCGCAGGCATGGTTTCACCGTCACCTCAGCCTACGCTCATCCTGGCAGCGTTTTCGAGCGAATTGGATGCCGATTAGCGAAAAAGGCTCTAAGGACTGCCGGTGCTCCCCTTCTGAGCGCTATACAAGTCGTCCAAATTGCTCCGCGATTTCACGACATCAGCGTGATCGGGGCCGAGCCCTTTCTCCCGGATCGCCAGCGCTCGCTTGTAGAGCGGCTCGGCCTCGGCGTAGCGGGCCTCCGCTTTGTAGAGTGAGGCCAGATTGTCCAGCGCCGACGCGACGGAAGGGTGACCCTCGCCGAGCGCCTTCTCGAAGATGACGACAGCCCGTTTGTAGAGCGGCTCGGCCTCGGCGTAGCGGCTCTGGGCGATATACAGTTTGGCCAGACCGTTCAGCGATTGCACGAGATCGGGGTGATTGGGCCCGAGGGTTTTTCTCCAGGTCGCCAACGCCCGCTTGCAGAGCGGCTCGGCCTCGGCGTAGCGGCCCTGAAGGCCGTAGAGTTCGGCCAGATCGGTCAACCCTAGCGCGACAGAGGGGTGCTGGAGCCCGCGCGTCTTCGCGCAGATCGTCAGCGCTTGTCTGTAAAGCGGTTCGGCTTCGGCGTAGCGACCCTGCTCTTTAAAGAACTCGGCCTGATCGTTCAGCCTCGCCGCCAGCATGATATCGGACACGGCCATGAACGGTGCACTCCTGACGCATGGATGAGTTTAGCAAGAAAGCCGGTATGCCACTAATTCCTACCCATTGGCAGTGGGTGCTTCCGGCGCCTCGGCGATAGCAAAGCAGGGCTGTTTCCGGTACGGGGTTGAAGGCTCGCCAACGCGCGCAACTCAGCGTTAGTATGTGGAACTCGGCAGATCAAGCATCGTTCTATCCACCAGCAGTTCCTCGCACGCAGCGTCTATTGGAGATCTGACCTGCTTACGAATTCCTCGATTCTCATACCGGGACAAACCGTGTGGTTCAAGTGCCGGGCGCCTCGAATGGCGGTTCTCAATGATGCCGCCGAATACTTCGCGGCGTTGCGGGAATCCTTTCTGCGGGCCGAAACACAAATACAGATTGTTGGATGGGATATTCATAGCGAAACCCCGCTGGTCGGGCCCTCGGGGGTCGTCAACGACGGATTACCGCTTTCGCTGGCCTCTTTTCTAAAGGCGCTGTTAAAACTCAAGCCCAAACTCACAATCAACATTCTCATTTGGGACTTTGCGGCGCTATACGCCGCCGAGCGCGAAGTCAGTTCTGCTGCCAAATTCGCCGATGCGGCCGATGACAGGATTCGTTTCTGCTGGGATTCGTGCCTTCCGCTTGGATCGGCGCAGCACCAGAAATTTGTCGTCGTCGATAACTGGCTGGCTTTTGTCGGTGGGCTCGACCTGACGATCCGGCGCTGGGATACCGGCGACCATCTTCCCGAGCATCCATTTCGAAAAGATCCGCAAGGAAAGCGCTATCCCCCCTTCCATGACGTCCAGTGCATGGTCGACGGCGAAGCGGCAGCGGCTCTCGGTGAGCTTGCGATGCGGCGCTGGCAGGCGGCGGGTTGCAATTTTGAGAAGGTCGGTTCTGCCGGCGACGACCGGTGGCCGAAATCCGTACCGATCGGGGCCCGGGAAGTCACCGTCGGGATCGCCAGAACAGAGGTGGCAAGCCACTCATCCGAGGACGTTCACGAGGTTGAACTCCTGTTCGAAAGGTTGATTGGCGTCGCGACGACGTTTGTCTACCTCGAAAACCAGTTCATCAGTGTCGGGAAGATCGCCGAGCTCCTCGCCCAACGGATGGCAGCTGTCCCATCACTTCAAGTGCTGATTATCGTGCCGAAGCTACATTCGTCATGGCTTGAGTCGCGGGCGATGCAGAGCGGTCGCGACTCCTTTATTGATCCATTCAAGAAAGCCGGCGTCACGGAACGATTGCGCATTCTTCATCCATCTACGGCGGGCCAGCCTATCATGGTCCACAGCAAACTGATGATTATCGACGATGATCTCGTCCGGATCGGATCGGCCAATCTCAACAACCGCTCAATGGGTGCGGATAGCGAATGCGACCTTGTGTTTGAAGCGACGACCGAAGCCCACCGCGACTTTGTTCGCAGGTTGCGTCGGCGACTCATCGGTCATTTTTGCGGCGCGGCCGAAGAAGAAGTTGCTGAGAATGAATCTCGTCTGCTGCGGTTCCTCGATGCTTATGCAGTAGCGGGAGCGACCAAGGCGTTGCAGCCGATCGAGGTCGGTCAGGTTTCGTTTCGTGCGCTCAATGATTTCATCCAACCCATTGCCGATCCCCGCATACCTTTGAATCTCAAACGCGCCGCAAACAGAATGTGGACCACAAGAACCATCCTGGGAACGGCGGGACTCGTGCTTATGCTTATGGCCCTGGCGTTGCTCTGGCGTTACACGCCGCTGCGCTACGCTGATATCGGCTTTCTGTCGGCCATCATGAGTCAGCACGACTCCCCGTTTGCTGCGCTCATCGCGGTCGCCTGCTTTGTGCTCGGCGGTTTGATCATATTTCCTGTCGTGGTTCTGATCGCAGCGACAGCCGCAGCATTGGGACCCTGGACCGGCGCGATAACTGCTGTGGCAGGGGTCATTTTGAGCGCCTCACTACTCTTCATGATTGGGCGCTATCTTGGCCACAAACGGCTGCAAAACCTTTTCGGGCCTCGCGCGCTGCGCGTTCAGGGGCGGCTGGTTGGGAAGGGGATTATCGCGGTCGCCATCCTCCGGATGGTCCCACTCGCACCATTCTCGATCGTCAACGTTGTCGCGGGCGCGAGTCAGTTGAAATTGAGAGACTTCCTGGTGGGTACGATTTTTGGCATGATGCCGGGTATCGTGGTCATGGCTGCGCTGGGTTCACAGATCGCCGATTTTGCGAAGAACGAATCCTGGGCGAATGTGATTCCTCTCGGATTGACGATTGTTATCTGGATTGCGATCTGCCTCGCGGCTCAGTTTGTCGTCACCTGGCTCGCCGGGCGGAAAGCATGACGCTTACAATCCGCGTGATGACGTGGAACGTACACGGCACATTCAATCTCAATCCGCGCTTTGATATCGGGGCGGTCTCGTCGATCATTCGGAAATGGTCGCCCGATATTGTGGGACTGCAGGAGATCGACTCTCGCGGACGCAGCGACAATCCTTTCGAGCGTCTTGCAGGTGTCGTGGGCGCGCATAACGTCGATGCCAGATCGATCGTCACGGCGGATGGCGATTACGGACAGGTTTTGCTGAGTAAGTGGCCCTTCATCCGGGCGCCGACCATTGTGGATGTTTCATACCGTGAGCGAGAGGCGCGCAGGGCGATTTCCGCTTGTATTCAGTCCCCCGTCGGGGAGGTCGCAGTGATCGCCACCCATCTCGGGCTGAGCATCCGCGAGCGTCAGGAGCAGGCTCGCGCAATCGTCAATCTCATCGGTGCTCCCAGAACGATCGTGCTCGGTGATTTCAACGATTGGTTCTGGGTCAAATCGGTCAGGCGAATATTGGCGCAGCGATGTCCTGTGCGGACCAGACTGCGCACCTTTCCATCATGGTGTCCCGTGCTTCGACTTGATCGCATTTACACCGTGCGGACGGGGTGTATCGCCAGGGCATGGACCGATCCGGAAGCCCGCGCTTGCTCGGATCATTTGCCGGTCATCGCCGACGTGACGTTCTCCTGAGACCACGCTTAGGTTCCGCAGGCGGAGCAAGGACCGGGCCAGGCGTCGGATCGTGCTTGGAAAAACCATCAGCATGTATTTTGAGGAAGCGGTGAACCTGATGGATGGATCCGCGATGGCCTAGATCAGTGGAAAGGCCATCATCATGAACAAGCTTCCGCCAGTTCCTCCAGACAATCGCAGCCCGAAAGGCCCCGGCGCGAATCCTGAACCCGATACCGGGTCACATTCAAAGGGAACGAAGAACCACGACCAGCAGGGCCAAACGGCCAACACCAAGCAAAATACCACGCACCATGGCTTTCAGCAGGACCGCTAGGAGGATCTAGCATGTCGACGTCCACCAAATCACCTTCCACGATCCGGCAGGGCGGCCTTGGGGCTTCGCATGAAAACGCAAAGGCTCCGCTGGAAATCAAGAAGCCGCCGGCCGTTTCGCCACGGCGTAGTCATAGCACCCGGCGGCGAAGCCGACCAACATCATTCACATGATCCCGAGCGCAAAGGCGGCGGTTCGAGGCCTGCCAAATAGCCAACAAACTCACCGAGCCACCAGCTTCATACGCTGGCCGTAAAAAGCGGCACATTGGTAGACAAGCGATGACAAGAGGCGACCGAAAACACGTCGGTGCGGGCGCGCAGGGAAAAGGCTCCGGCGCGGGTGCGATGACTAACTCCCGGCCGAAAAGGTCGAAGAAAACATCATTCCATCCAATCGCGATAAGCAACAACACACACAGGAGCGGGGACAGGAAAGCAAAAGGATACAATCTGAGCAGCAAGGTGGTGAATGAGGGAATACGCCGATCTCGGATATCCGTTTCCATCGCCGCCGGGGTCGTGCTGCAAGATTTCGCCCGATGCTTTCGACAATCGAGACGCTGTTGCGCTTGCACGCCCGGTCAATCTGCCGTTGCCTAGCAACCGTGGCTCCTCGAACAGGGCAATGCCGTGATCGGCCATCAGCCGCTGGCACTGCTCGCCCGTAGAGCGACTACCCTGATCGTTGTGGTGTAGTGTCAGGCCTGCCTTCCGGGATCGCTATGATGAACCCGGCAACGCGTTGACCAGCAACCTCCGCCTTTTATCGCCCCACCTACTCGTCTCGACAGACATCGACGACCGCGCGAGAAGGCCCTCGCGAGCGGAACTGGTATTGCGCGCCCTTCGCGAATTGGAGCGAAGCCGCATTCTGGTGTCGCGCGCCTTCGGAGGGGCGGGCAATCATGAGTGAGCGAACGAGCCGCAAAGCGCCCAGGCAGGCGATGCCTCTGCTTGAATTCCATCAGACACTTCTCGCCGACAGCACGGCGCAGGAAGCTTTTCGCGCGGCGATCAAAGAGGTCACGAAGGGCGGTGAAACGGTGCTCGAGATCGGAACGGGCACCGGTATCCATGCGATGTTCTTCTGCCAGGCAGGCGCGCGGCTCGTCCATGCAGTGGAGCAAAGCGTTGTGATCGAGCTTGCGCGTGTGATCTGCGCGACGAATGGTTGTTCGGACCGGATCGCCTTCCATCATTTGGATGCGGAGAACCTACTCCTGGACGATAAGGTCGACATCATCGCCGCACACCTCGGCCTGAGCGACACGCTCGCGCTTCTTCCTCTGAAAGCGCGCCATCTTCGCGAAGGCGGCGTATCGATACCCGCGGAGATTAACATTTTCTGCGCGCCGATCGAGAGACGATGCTCTGCGCGGGCGTGTCGGATTCTGGGACATGCCCCGGCATGGCATAGATTTTTCGCCGGTGCGGTTGCTAGCGGAGAAGACGCCTTTCACGTGCCGCATCCTTCCCGACAGTGTGATCGGCATCCCCGCACTTCTAGCAAGATATGACTTCTACGCATCGGTCGAGGGCATGAACGCGACCGTTGAGTGCGAGGTACAGCGCGACGCGACTCTGCACGGAATGGGCCTTTGGTACACGGAACGCCTGTCGTCGAGCGTAGCTCTGTCAACCGCTCCGGGCACTGTCTTACCGGAGCGGCTATGGCCAAACCACTTCTTCCCATGCGCGACACAGTTCGTGCATGCGGGCGATCGGGTTCGCGTCTCGATCCGCGCGGGATTCGCGCTTGCGAGTGACTGGTCATGGGAAGTCGAAGTTAGTCCGGCCGGTTCGTAGGTCGGCGCGAAGGTGTGCGGGCGTTCGGCGTATCCGAAAATAAGTACAGGTGTTCATCGCGGAACCGACGCTCATCTGGCGAGGCGGGTGGAACCCACTCACTGATCGCACTGCTGTTTAGTCAGTGTATCTGCCGTTGAAAGAACGACGCGCGCAGCCTGGAGGAACGATCTCCGAGGTAGCCCGTTTTTCTTTCCTGAGCGATACGCAGTTCCACAACGGATACCCAACAGATTTAGGAGCGATCGATGGCAAAGATGGAAAACGGACACATCGTCGAAACCGCAATGGAAGCACGGGGCGCAGAGCGCGGACCCACGGTGCGCAACGTGCTCGTGGCAGGAACCGGTTTGGTCGTGGCCGCCTTCATAGTTGTCTATATCGCGTACTTCGCAGCCTGAGGGCTGGCGGACATATCGCCGCATCGCGAGCGGCCCTGCGAGCTTTCCGCTCGCAGGGCCGTCCCTCTCAAGATTCCATCGTCCAATCCAAAATCAACTATGAGAAAACCCACCCCGGCACAGATTCGCCGCCGTGCGTATGAGCTATGGCAGAAAGAAGGCTTCCCTTCCGGGAAGGATGAGGAGTTCTATCTTCAGGCCGAGAAAGACTTGTCCGGCGAAGAAAAAGCAGATCCCATTTCAGAACGAGTAGCGCGGACTGAATGACGCCAGTCTGCCTGGTCCGATCGGATTATTCTGATTTATCGGTTGGATGTTTCGACAATCGGAGAAGAGCAGGCCGATAAGGAGGATAGGGATCTTCGTCGTCGGGGATCGCGCAATATCCAAATTCCTGTTGTATCCGTTGGATCTCAGCGGCGCGTTCATTCAAGCGTTGCGCATGCTCCTGCGACTGGGCCCTCCAATAGCGGAAGGTTTCGGACGTGACGGGTACGAACGCCGTGCCGAAGAGCGTCGGATCGGGGACGGCGGTTCGCCCGAGCAGGAGAAATTTGTCAGAACCGACGAAGACGAGGGTGGCATAGCCGGGGTTTCCTCTCGCCCTTATCCCATTGAGAGACAACTCGCACAGCTTGCTGAAGTACGGCTCCTGTCGCCACCGTTCGGGATAACTAGGGTCGACCTGAACGTTGACCGTGTCCCCGCTGAAATGCATCACCAGACGGGCCTTCTCGGGAAACCAGTCGTCGTTGAAATGACCTTGCAGCCAGGCGCACGTGAACGATCGGCACATTTGAGGACGATTGTTGTAGATGGTGCACCCTTTGCCGGTCTCCCAATGCTTGCATAACTCATTCACCGGTTTTGCGACCGCTGTCACCTCGAGGATATCGCAGCAGCAGTTGCACGATCCACATTGCCGGACGTTTGGTTTCGTCGGTGTGCCGGTTGGCCTGAAGCCTTCACTGTCGCGAACAATCCGCTTCTGCTTCTCAAGCGTTTGCAGTGCGCGTTCGACTTTCAGACGAGACAACCCGGTCACATCGATAACACCCCGAACCGTCGTTGCGCCTCTTTCGACCGCTAGAGCAACTTGCGAAATCGCTTCCATCGCTTTTTCCTACTTATGACTCAGCTCCGGCGCGCCTCTTCCCACCCTTTCGTTGAGTAGCCGCCTCCTCCGAGTCCCGAGTGCGCTATTCTACGGGAATGCGCCGCACATCGTCTCGATTCCGAACCGAAAAGAGGATGGTCGGGAGTCGGCCTGAGTAGAGGGACAACGAAATATCCGCAAACACCAAGAATTGTAACGGCTCCGACGTCTCATTGGCTTGCGTCTCGATTACGCGCTACCAGCCGCCACCGGGCTTTTGCCCAATGGCCAGGGCTCCGAGCGCGATTCTTACCGTCCGCCCAAATGCGATAGAGCTCGCCGCGAGTGCGGTGGTCTGGTGATGCGCGAATCTACGGGAATCCGCTGCACGAAATCGGAATGCGAGAGCCATCGTGCTTCATCGGACGGACCAGCCGGAACAGCATTGTTACTCACCCTTGTTACACAGTCGGGCAAGCAACACTCTGATAGGGCTTAACTTATTGAAGGGGAAGAGGTCTTCAATGAAATGGTGCCAGGAAAGAGAACTCGAACCTTCACGACCTTGCAGCCACTGGCACCTGAAGCCAGCGCGTCAACCAATCACCCTCAACGGCGCGCTGTGTCAGCACCCGCGTGCGGCACTGACAATAACCCGACATCGCCACCCACGATCCGCCGCCCTCGGGGCGGCAGGAACGAGAGGGTGTGCGGCAAAGTGATGAAGGTGAGCAGATTAACATCGTCGCGAAGCAAATCAGATGGCAGCGGATGATAACTCCCCGACGGAGTAAAAAATTGCCGAGAAAGCACATGAGAACAAAACCGAGCTTGCAAGGGCTGCGAATTTAGTCGCCGTCAGCACCGGCACGGAGACTAAAGGCAATATTGCTTAGCAATGGCGGTGGTGCGTGTCGATGCTGGCCTTTCTCGGTAACCTTGCACCCCGGGGCAAGTCGTCACCGATCTTGCTGGATCGATCCCTGTTGTTCTCGCAATCGGTGCAACGTTTGCTGCGTACTATCTTTAATTAGCGACATGCAGTCGTTAACCCCAAGACGGGCTTTCTCTTTCGGGAACAACTCACGATTGCTAGGATTAACGAATGGGCGGTCTTTTTCCGACCCGTCCTCCCCAGAACCCGCCGGTGAAGTTCCCCTGACCCGATGTTCAGTCGCGTTACCAGTTCTGGTGCGGTCACGCTGAAAAGTGAGGGGACAATTTCGAACAAGAGTATCACCGATAGCGGCGACATTGCGTCCGTCGTCGGTTATGGCTCGTTCACTGTGGACGGTGTATGAATCAATTCAACCGAAGGCGTGCGTCTTGGCGGTAGCGGCGATATCGTCATCAACAATTCGTACATTGAGACAACGGGAAAGTCGGGCGATCACGCGGACGGCATTCAAGCTTATGCCCCTGGTAGCACCGGGAATGTCACCATTACCAATACCACTATTGTGTCCCACAACAGATAACGCTGCCGCCGGGATGTTCATGCTGACGACTATAACGGAACCTTCACGTTCAACAACGTGGTGTTTCAAGGTGGACCGTTCAGTTTGCGCCTCAATGCGGATCACAAGGACCTCACGGTCGCGCTCAAGGATGTGTATTTTGTAGGCCCCTTTCAGTACGATCCGATCCTCTTTCAGGAAGTGAATGCGGATATACACATTACCCAATGGGACAATGTGCGTTACGCAACCATCGTGAACGGTGAACTCGTTCCGGGTAATCTTATTAAGGCTCCCTTTGCAGTAGAGGGTGGTACGACGGCGCATACGCCCGCACCATCTCCGGCACCTGCGCCTACGCCAGGTACGACACTAGCTGCGCCCAAGATCGCTTCTTACTCGGCCGACAGCGGTAAACTCGGTGACGGTATTACCAACGACAACACCTTGACGCTGACGGGTTCAGCTCCTGTCAATACCACTGTGAATGTGTTCGATGGCGCGAGCAAGGTAGGCACCGTACAGGTGAACAGCAGCGGTCAGTGGAGCGTGACCACGTCGGCACTGAGTGACGGCTTTCATAAGCTGACGGCGACGGATACTAACTCAGTCGGTAAGACCAGTGCGGCCTCGGAAGCCATTTCCGTTACGATCGACACTCATGCGCCTACCGCACCGAAGATGGGGATCTACTCGACGAGCGGCGCTTCGGTTAGCGGCACGACAGTGAATAACGACTTCATCCTGAAAGGCACAGCTGAGGCGTCTAGTACAGTCAAGATTTTCGACGCTGATAAGCAGATCGGTACCGCTACAACTAACAGCAGCGGCGCCTGGAGTTTTGAGGCGACCGATCTGGCCAATGGCGGTCACAACTTTACCTCTAAGGCAATGGACGCCGCCGGCAATACCAGCTCTGCCTCCGCAGCCAGCGGGATAACGGTGTCAGCGCCAGCGACAGCGCCAACGACAGCGTCGATCGACTTCACGAATGTTTATGAGGGGTGGAACGATAAGGCCACCATCAAGGGTACGGCCAATCCCTACACCCAGATTAAGCTCCTTGACGGAACCCAATCGCTCGGGTCAGTAAAGGCGGGTTCGGACGGTTCTTGGAGCTTCAAAACGTCCGCTTTGTCGGACACTGTCCATACCTTTTCGGCCCAGCAGATTGATAGCACCGGCCGAGTGGTCGCGACGAGTCTCGGACAAAGCCATTCTGGGCACGACCCGGAGCGACACTTTGACGAGCACGACTGGCGACGACTTATTGGTTGGTAACGGCGGCTCCGACACATTTGTGTTCGCCAATAATTTCGGCAACGACACCATCAAAGACTTCGAGGCGAATACGCAGTCGGAGGGAGACACGATACAATCCAGTTCAGCAAAAGCGTGTTCGATGATTTTGCAAGTATGCTGTCACACGCGAGCCAAGTTGGTCAGGACGTTGTCATTTCCACTGGCAGCAATTCGCTAACGCTTAAGAATGCCACTCTGAGCGGTCTCGATCATTATGACTTTCACTTCGCGTAAGCGTGCTTGGTAGTGGAAGTCGAATCGCCTGAATTTGGCCTGATGTGTCACGAATCATCCGGTACGGACAGGTAAGCAATCCCCCCTGTCCCATCCCAAACCCGTCGACGAGTTTCTTCGTCGGCGGGTTTTTGCTTTGGCTCTAATGGCAGGCATTTTCCAACCCACAAACACACAACGCCGCACGGCGGAGTATGTTCGCCGACGGCGCTGTCTTTACGCACTGGGCCCTGAAATCCCCCAGCGATGATGAGACGATCGAACCCGATAAAAGGTTCAAGAGAACTTTCGTCTAACGTCAAAACGACGGCATACGCTCACACGAAAACCATAAATTCACACTCGCGCCAAGTTTCGCTTAAGCCGCATTGAACCTTTCGGGCCAGTGGCAGACATACGCATAAGGAGTGACCAGCGTCATATTTTTGGAGTTTCGTCATGTCGATCGATCAGGCCAGAATGGCCTTCCTCACTCAGTCACTCGTTCAACTCACTACCAAACAGCAAAGCCACTCACTTGAAATGGCTGCTATCCGAGAGCTGAGGCGCGAGCTCGCCATAAAGGGTTCGGCAAAGGTTGCAGAGACGGTGGAGGGTTTCCGTTTAGCTTGATCGACCTCAGGTCAAGCTCGTTGCGAAATCTGCGATCCAATCACGCTGGGGCGACCGGAGCACAAGCCCACTCCGGTCGCCCCATGAGCACACCGGCCACCGCCGCCAAAGCTCAAGTTAAGAACAACAACCTACTTTTAGGAACCCATACCTACGACGGTCTCGGGATCGTCCGTCACCCGCACCCCCCCCCGGTCTGGAAGTATCTTTTTACCTTTGTACATCACAATAATAGAATAAATGTCTCTCAAATCGAGCGTTTGAGAGAATTATATTCAGATGCCTTAAACTGACAGGAATGCGTGCGGTCGCTGCCACGCGGTCATGGATAGTCGGCTAGACGGCTCAATTTTGAGCCATCCTCATCGCGCGCTCGGCTAAAATCGAGCGATCAAAAAACTGGTCGCTTCGATCCTTCAAGTCCGCGCTGCTCTTGATCTTGATCGTTCCCAACGCGCATCGTCGTGCGAGCGTTCGTTTGTCGCTCCCGCTCATGATCGCGCGTCGCCCTTGCGACAGGGTTTCGCTCAAATGCGCAACTCAAAAATTGATTAGGAAGCTCGCTGAGAGGCTTTCTGAACGCCGAACCGCGCCGGGTCCAGGTGGGGTCTTGGAGGCTAACCGGCGCGGTTCATTCTGCACCGTTTGATATGGCCGAGATACTCCTGAAGTCGCGATCACTGATATCACCCACTCGTCTTGCAAGGACTAGAGCGGGTTTTGTCTGTTCGCCTTGAATGCTCTCTACATACTTTGCGCGCGATGGCGCAACCGGTAGCTGTAGCACGGACGTCGGTGAGTGGAGACGTGCTGGCCATTGAAGCCTTCATGAGGGTGACTAGATAAATCCTAAGGGGCCACATTGGAAAACGGGAGCGTCGTATGGTCCCGCGTATCGTGCTTGCTGCCCTAGCAATGCCTTTTGTCTTCGCCGCCGTGGCTGCAACTGTCACCACCGTCAGGCAATTCAACCGACAAGCTTGGCTTTCCGCAGACGGCCAATCCTACGTGGCGATGCCGAGTTTAGACAATGACCCGTCATGATCTTAATCTTAATTCTATGTCCGTAGATGAGCTTTGGTCTCTTCACGAGCTGGTCGTTTCGGTACTTGCGCGCAAGATATCTTCCGAACGGTCAGAGCTGGAGCAGAAATTGCGCGCGCTCGGTCAGAACATGCACGCCAACCGTAAAGAGGTGAGCCACCACGCGCGGCGTCCGTACCCGCAGGTTTTTCCGAAGTTCAGAAACCCTGCCCGGCCGTCAGAAACTTGGTCCGGTCGCGGAAAACAACCACGCTGGCTGACTGCAGAACTCAGGTCCGGGAAAAAGCTCGATGACTTCCGGATCGTCCGGCCGATGTCAATCAGACGCGCCACCACGCGCAAGGTGGTGGCTACCAAAACAAAAGGTCGCCCAAGGCGGTCAGCCTGATTTAGGCAACCAGATTTTTAATTCCGCCAAAAAGTGGGCGGGATTACTTGTTGACTGTCGCCGCCGCAAAAAAGCAAGGCACCTTCATTCATTCTGTGACCGTTCGATATGGGCGATGTGTTCCCGAAGGTTCCAACGTGGCAGCGAACACCTCTCGCGAACATGTTTGCTGTATTTTCGTTCAAGTTGGACTTGTGAACTGCGGTCCGTCCATCGGTGGGGTTTTTCTCGCCCTTCTCCCTGATCGCGATTTCAAACAACCGGACAGCGAGCACCGGCTTCTTGCTGCTCAGCTTGATATCGCCGTCGTCGGAATCAGTTGCGGCCTCATCCCGAATGACAACCGGCGCATCCGTGACCTTCCCGTTCTCGTCGGTTCCGACCACGACTGACTTCATAGTGTAGGCCCCAATCAGACCCTCTTCCTGATCGTTCCCGCCATCGCAGCGCAGCGTGTACTGACCGTTGTTGTTCCTCACCAGAAAGGAGCATCAACAGCGCCGTCCAGGTCGATTGCGCCCTTAGCGCGTTCTTGCTCCCAAGGGGTGTGACATGGGCTCCGGTCTTTTCAACGATCGTATCGACGGCACGGACGAACTTGCCCATGTCTTAGGCCTTGTTCAGGTCCCCACCACCGAAGGTGCGGGACAGGGTATCGACAATGATCCAGACCGGGGGCAGTCTGTGATGCTTTCCGAGATCGGTTACCTTGCGCTCGCCAACGCTGCATCGTCTTGGTGCTCTTGGCGATGAAATCGGCCACTTCCCGGTCCGTAAGGAGAGTGATGTCCATAGCTATTCCCTCTCTGAGTTTCGATTGCTCAATCTGAGCAGATGTGTCCGAGCTTGTCGGGGCTGTTTTGGTATCCTCAAATTGACATGACGGCTAACTGGTTGTTCTAAAAACAAAAATGCCTTCAACTTTCTTCATTGAACGGATTGACTACAAGAAAAACCCCGCCGAAGCGGGGTTTTTGGGGTTGATCACGCCACTTTGGCCGGTACGGGCGAGTCGCCTAGGCGTCAACGAGTGCTAGCCTTTCATGTCGTCCTCTATCCATGCTGTGAAAAATACGCCGCGAGCTTGCCGGGCGGCGAGGCCGGCCGTCAGTCGTCTTGCCTCCTTTCGGTTATGGGAACGGGAATCCGATTGATGGCGTCTGCCATCGTCGTAATACTGATGTGTCGGTAAGTAGCCGCTGCCCCGCCTTTCAGCGTGTGTCCTTGGATGGCATCGACGACGCTATCTTGCACGCCCAGCGCGAGGCATTTGGATTTGAACCAGTGCCGGAGCGCGTGACTCGGGTCCTTTCTCGGATCGCGAAAACCTTGCTCGCGTATCCACGACGCGAGATAATTCGCCACGCCCTTGGATGCATGCTTCGGAGGCCGGCCGCTAATCGGTTGTTTTCCTCGAGTGCCCTAGAACAGCGGACCGCCACCTTTAGTCTCGACGAAATCGAGGAAGCCGCGCTCTATGATCGCCGGATGAATTGGAACATCGCGTTCTGAACCAACGTTCTTGATCGTGCCGCCATCGGCTGCCGGCGCAATTTTCATGACGGGGATGCCGTCAATCTCGACAACGCGGTTGCGCCACAGTTGCGCGACCTCACCGACGCGAGCGCCGCTCAGTGCGGTGAGCCAGGGCAGCCACCGACGCGATGGTCGCGTTTCGCGGTCTGCCAACGAGAGAAGCCGCGCAACTTCGTCGTCCGTATAGGGAAGCCTGCGTTTGCCAGCCGGCGTCTTGCGTCGGTAGTCAGACCCTCAGCCGCATTGCGCTTTAGCAGCCGATTACGAACGCCGTAGTTGAATAGCGTCTTGACCGCCGCGAAGATGCCCGTCGCGCACGCTTGTGAGCCCACGGCCAACAAGGCGTCCTTCCAGCCCACCACGTCGTCCGCCGTAACCCGGCGCGGATCGTCATGGCCTAGGTGCCGCTGGAATTGCGGACATAGCCCCACCACGTTGAAACGGTGCTTGGGGCGGGCTTCGCTTCTCGTTCCCAGCGTGTCCAGAGCGCCTCAAAGGTGAGGGATGTCTGTTCGTCGGGCGATGGTGCGGAAACGTCGTCAGCGCGCTCCGGTCGCCCGGCGCGAACGGCACTGCACCACCGTTCAAATTGCAGAACGATGGCGGCATGACGCTCCTTTGCGAGCATCGCAAGGGGCGTCCGCAATGAGAATGAGATTTCCGGTCGGACGGTGACGACTATCGGAGCGCTGTCACCCTGGCCGGTTGGCAGTCGGAAGGTGACGCACTGGCCGTTCGCCACCGCGAGCACGTCGGCGGGTACGCGCTTCCTGAATTGGTGATGCGACGATCTTCGCCGCTTCGTCGGTCTGGCAGTTCTGAGCGCCAATGTGTTTCACCCGTGTGCTACACTCGGGTGATTTAAGGCCGTTTTTGCGCTCGATTATCAGTTACTTACGAACCGATGGTGCCCAGGAAAGGACTCGAACCTTCACGACCTTGCAGCCACTGGCACCTGAAGCCAGCGCGTCTACCAATTCCGCCACCTGGGCCCGTCCGGGTTAGTAGGCATCGGCCGCGCGCTTGTCAAATCCTTGAAGGCGTAATAGCCGGCTGAGCGGTCCGCCGGTTGACGTGCCGCGGAACGGCGGAATATCCATTCTCTAGACCTGAAATTATCGCCCTTGAGGACCGCATTATGGCATCGCATTCGGACACGCTCGTCACGGTTTTCGGAGGCTCGGGCTTCCTCGGCCGGTATGTGGTGCGCGCTCTCGCCAAGCGGGATTACCGCATCCGGGTCGGTGTTCGGCGCCCCGAACTGGCCGGACATTTGCAACCGCTCGGCAAGGTCGGCCAGATCCATGCCGTGCAGGTCAATCTGCGCCATCCGGGGTCGGTTGGCGCGGCCATGCGGGGGTCCCACGTGGCCGTCAATCTGGTCGGCATCCTGACCAAGAACGGCCGGCAGACTTTCGACGCCGTGGTAGCCAAAGGCGCCGCCACCATTGCGGAGGCAGCCGCAGCCGCCGGCGCGCGCATGGTGCACGTCTCGGCCATCGGCGCCGATGCGACATCGGCTTCGGCCTACGCCCGCGCCAAGGCTTCCGGGGAAAGGGCGGTGCTGGCGGCGGTGCCGTCCGCGACCGTCCTCCGACCGTCGGTGATGTTCGGCCCCGAGGACCAGTTCACCAACCGGTTTGCCGCGCTGGCGCGGATGTCACCCATGCTGCCGCTGATCGGCGGCGGCGCGACCCGGATGCAGCCGGTCTATGTCGGCGACGTCGCAACCGCCGTGGCCGACGCGGTCGACGGCAGGACCAAAGCGGGCGCCGTTTATGAACTCGGCGGCCCCGAGGTGCTCTCGATGCGCGAGATCATGCAGATCATTCTCCGCGTCATCGAACGGGAGCGGATGCTGGTGCCACTGCCGTTCGCGATTGCCCGGCTCAAGGCGATGGTCCTGCAGTTCGCGCCGGGGCCGCTGAAGCTGACGCCGGATCAGGTTACGCTGCTCAAGACCGACAATGTCGTTTCCGACGCGGCGACGGCCGCGGGCCTGACGCTGCAAGGGCTGGGGATCGCGCCGGACTCGATGGAGGCGGTGGTGCCGCAATATCTCTGGCGCTTCCGCAAGGCCGGCCAGTTCGCGCCGAAGGGGGCGTGACCTTTATCGTTGAGAGCGTATGAGCGACGAAGCGATTAGCTTCGTGGATTTCCGAGTTGATCCTGCGCTCGCGATGATGGTTCGGCGAGACTCTACCGCCCCAGCGCCAGCGCGATCAGACCGAGCGTGCCGACGATCACCCGCCACCAGGCGAAGAACGTAAAGCCGTTGCGCGTGACGTAGCTCAGGAATGCCTTGACCACGATGATCGCCGTGACGAACGATGCCACGAAGCCGATCGCAACGATTCCGAGATTGTCGGTCGTCATGTCGGCGCGGTTCTTGTAGAAATCATAGGCGAAGGCTCCGATCATGGTGGGGATCGCGAGGAAGAACGAAAACTCCGCCGCCGCGCGCTTGTCGGCGCCGAGCAGCATCGCGGAGACAATGGTGGCGCCGGAGCGCGACACGCCGGGAATCATCGCAACGCATTGTGCGATGCCGATCCAGATATACATCGGCAGCGGAAAGGCCGTGGCGTCGTGTTCGCGCGGCCGGTGATCGAGCTGATCGACCCACATTAAAGCCGCGCCGCCGACGATCAGCGAGAAGCACACCACCCACGGATTGAATAGCAGTTCCTTGATGTACTTGCCGGCGATCAGGCCGACGATCACAGCCGGCAGAAAGGCCGCCAGCACGCCGATGACGAAGCGCCGGTCCGCGGCATTGGAGAACATGCCGAGCGCGATCGGCCACAGTTTCGCAAAATAGATGACCACAATCGCCAAAATTGCGCCGAGCTGGATCAACACCGTGAATGTGTTCCAGAAGTTCCCCGAACCGAGATCGAAGAAGCGCTCCGCCAGTAGCAGATGGCCGGTTGAGGACACCGGCAGGAATTCGGTGACGCCCTCAATGATGCCGAGAATCACGGCTCTGATCACATCGGAAATCATGGGAAGGGCCTACCCTGAATTCTAGTCGACTGCGAACGATGCGTCCTTCTCGCTTATTCGCCGCAGGGCAGCAATGCCCAAATCCATGAATCTGGTCCGGGCGAACGCAGTTTCACCCGCTACTCAACAGGTCAGCGGAGGCGCGCGTGCCGCTAACGCTCTGCCGTTAACGCTTTAGAGATACTTTCTTAAGCATCGTAAACTTATCAAGGGCCCCATGTTCACGTTGCTTCACCATCCATTCTGTCCGCAATCGCGCTTCATTCGCCTGATTCTCGGCGAACACGGACTCGATGTCCGGCCGGTGGAAGAACGGGTGTGGGAGCGGCGTGAAGCTTTCCTGACACTCAATCCGGCCGGCACCACGCCGGTGCTGATCGCCGAAGGCATCCCCGCGGTTCCCGGCGCCGGTATCATTGCGGACTATCTCGACGAGACCTATGGCGAGCGCGTCGGCGAGCGTCGGTTGTTGCCGACGTCAATGCCCGAGCGCATCGAGGTGCGCCGTCTGATGGCCTGGTTCAACGAGAAATTCTTCGAGGAGGTTTCTGGTCCGCTGGTGACCGAACGCATCTACAAGCGCTTCATGGGAGAGGAGATCGGCGGCGGCCCGCCGGAGACCGACGTGATGCGTGCTGCCCGGACGAATGTGCGCTATCATCTGGCCTATATCGGCTGGCTGGCGCGAACGCGGAATTATCTGGCCGGCGATCGGTTGACCTATGCCGATCTCGCCGCGGCGGCTCATCTATCGGCGATCGATTATCTCGGCGACGTGCCGTGGGTCGAGGACGAGGCGGCGAAGGCGTGGTATGCGCGGATCAAGTCGCGGCCGTCGTTCCGTCCGTTGCTGAGCGAATGGCTGGCGGGCGTGCCGGCATCGCGCACCTATGTCGACCTGGATTTTTGAAGACGACGGGCGGTCGCGGACGCGGCAATCATTCCCGCCGGTTCTCGTACGCCTTCAAATGCGTATAGATGGTACGAAGTTTCGGTGTCGGCAGCTTTGCGGCCTCGGCTCGGGTGATGAGATCGCCGATGATATGATCGGCTTCCACCCGCGCGCCGGCCTCGATATCGCGGAACATGGATGCGGTCAGCGGCGATCCCTTCGCCGTCAGCATTGCGGATGCGCCGCTCAGGAAATCTTCGCGCGGCGCGTGACCTGCCGCGCTCGCAAGAGCGGCGACTTCAGCCAGCACGGCAAGGATGAAATCGTGTCCGCCAAGCGCGGCGACAATCTGGCCGATGGATGCGCGCATCACGCAGGTCGTGCCGGCGAGCGTCGCTAGAAACACCCACTTTTCCCACATGTCCTGAATGATGGTTTCGGATGCCTGTGCTCCGCAACTGGCGCCGGCGAAAGCTTCGGCTATCACCCGAACGCGTTCGCTTGTGCCGCCGTTGCGCTCGCCGAAACGGAGCGACTGCATCGGCGCGAGATGGACGACTTCGCGCTTTTCGTTGAGTGTGACCGCGAGCGAACACAGGCCGCCGAGTACGCGCTCGCGGTCGAATGTTGCGTCGAGCGTCTCCAGGTGCCGCATCCCGTTGAGCAGCGGGAGGATCGCCGTGCGCGGCCCCGCCGCCGGCGCGAACGATGTGATCGCGTTTTCGAGATCAAACGCCTTGCAGCTCAGCAGAACCAGATCGAATGTCTGCCTCAAGCCAGTAGCCTGGACTGTCGGCGGATTGCGGAGCGTCAAATCGCCGTGCGGACTCTTGATGACAAGACCGGTGCTCGCCAGCTCAGCGGCGCGTTTGGGACGCACCAGGAAGGTCACATCCTGACCGGCCTGCAGCAGCCTGCCGCCGAAATAGCCACCGGTCGCGCCGGCCCCGACAACGAGAATGCGCATCGATCTGTTCTGTTTTGCCTTTTAAATTTCTTCGACGCAGGTTTGCGCGGCGCAAGGCTCGTTCCTGTTTCGTCAGATCAGCCGCTCGATCTTCTGTTTGCGCCAGACCATGGAGCGAATGTCAAATCCGCTCCACCAGCTTGACGATGTGATCACGGATGTCGTCTGGCCAGCCGGCGATCAGGGCCGCTAGCCGCCGCCGGTCGTTGGCGAACAGTGCGCGTGCGGCTTCCTCGAAGTTTGCAAGATCGCCCGCCATCGCAGACATGAAGTAATAGGCGGCGTCGCGTGCCGCGCGGCTGCGATCCCTGTCGCTATTTGCGCGGCGCGCCTCGTCGACCAGCTTGCGCAAGGCGACCGACGCCCCGCCGGGTTGCGCGCTCAGCCACTCCCAGTGCCGCGGCAGCAGCGTCACCTCGCGCGCGACCACGCCGAGTTTCGGCCGGCCGCGGCCGCGCTGTTCGCCCGGTTTGGAGGCCTCGCTGGCTTCGGTCGTTTCCACCGGCAAGATCTGCCGCAGGCGAGCCGCGATCTCATCGTCGGACCCACGCAAATCGAGGTCGATCGGGCGCCCGGTCTCGTCGCTGTAGATTGCGATCGGAGCGGTCGTGCGCGTGCCCGCGTGTTTGACGGCGAGCGCGACATCGGTGAGCGGGCCAGATGCGATCCGCCGCTGGCCCTCGAAAGCGGTAAAACAGGAGGTCTGGTCGTGGATCATCGGAGGTGTCCGGCTGCGGGTTGGCTGGCATTTATTACCCGGATATAATTAATCCGTCAATATTACCCGGATAAATATTACGAGCCATGTCGTTCGGCTCCAAACGACGTGCGCGCCTCAATATCCCGCAGCATGCGACCCGCGGGTACGCGGGTCCGGCGCACCGAACAAACCGTCCGGGGTGATGGCGATGGAGTTGGCCGAAGTCTGTCCCATCGGCACGACGACCGTGTGGCCTCGCGCCTGCAATCCCGCGATGATGCCATTGGGGAATCCCTGTTCGGCGCGGATCTCGTCCGGCAGCCACTGATGATGCAGCCGAGGCGCGTGGACCGCGGCTGCAATGTTCATATCGTAGTCGAGCACGTTGACGATCACCTGAAGGACCGTGGAGACGATGCGGCTGCCGCCGGGCGATCCCGTCACCAGCATTGGTTTTCCGTCCTTCAAAACGATCGTCGGAGTCATCGAGGACAGTGGTCGCTTGCCGGGGCCGGGCAGGTTGGCCTCGAATCCGACCAGCCCGAAGGCGTTCGCCGCGCCCGGCGCGGCGGTAAAATCGTCAAGCTCATTGTTGAGCAGGACGCCGGTGCCCTCCGCCACCAGTCCAACGCCGTAGCTGAAGTTCAGCGTATAGGTGTTGCTCACGGCATTGCCGAAGGAGTCGGCCACGGAAAAATGCGTGGTGTTGTCTCCCTCGCGCAGCGGCGGCACGAGCACGGCGGCCGCGGGCGTCGCGTGCATCATGTCGATCGACGCGCGCTGTTTTGTTGCATAGTTCTTCGCGAGCAGGGTTTGGATCGGGGCGTTGACAAAAGCGGGATCGCCGAGATAGCGGGCGCGGTCCGCATAAGCGCGCTTCATCGCCTCGACCAGCACGTGCAGCGAATCCAGCGATCCCTGATGCAGATCGCGCATCGCGAAGCCTTCGAGGATGTTCAGCGATTCGAGCAGCACGGTACCGCCCGACGAGGATAGCGGCATCGAGATGACGTCGTAGTCCCGATACCTGCCACGCACCGGCTCTCGGATCAGCGGCCGATAGGACTTGAGGTCTTCAAGCGTCATGATCCCGCCGGCCGCGCCGATCGCTTTCACCAGGTTCGAAGCCACCGAACCTTCATAGAAACCCTTCGGCCCATACTCGGCGATTGCGGTCAGGGTGGCGGCCAGATCGGTCTGGACGAGCCGGTCGCCCTCGCGCAGCGGAGTGTCAACAGGATTCGCGAAAATCTTTGTCGAGGACGGCCAGCGCGCAAGACGGTCATGCGATTGCGACAGCGTATCGGCGCTGTCGTCGGCGATTTCAAGTCCGTCGCGTGCCAGCGTGATCGCAGGCTTGAGAAGACGGGCGAGGGTGAATTTGCCCGAGCCGTATTTGTCGAGCGCCAGCGCGAGCCCCGCGACGGTGCCGGGCACGCCGATGCCGAGCGCGGAATCGCGCGACTTCGCCGGGTCGGGCGCGCCGTCTGCGCCGAGGAAGATGTCGCGTCTAATCGCATCGGGTGCGGTCTCGCGATAGTCGATGGCGATGTCGCGTCTGGAATCGGCGAGGTGAATCAGCATGAACCCGCCGCCGCCGATGTTTCCGGCGCGCGGATAGGTGACCGCCAGGGCGAAGCCGGTCGCGACCGCTGCATCGACCGCATTGCCGCCCTGCGCGAGCACATCCGCCCCGATCTTGGCTGCGAGCCGCTCCTGCGCCACCACCATGCCGTGTTTGGCGGCAACCGGACGGGCCGCATCGGAGGTCGCGGCCGGAGCCGTGCCGCGTGCATCCTGCGCGACGGCGGGCCATGACAGCGGCGCAAATGCTACGATCACGCAGAAGGCGATCACGGAAAATATGGACCGACGCGGCTCGCGGTGGATCATCCATTCGGTTCCGGATCTGGAGGAGTCGCTCTGTTGATGGGAGCAATGCTATAGGAACTCAGGCGCAAGGTCAGACGCCCACATGATTCGACACAACATATCGGGCATGACGGTGACGACAGCCTTACCGGCGGCTAGGGCGCATCTCGGAGAGGGCTATGCCTCTCGCGCCGCCATTACCAGCTGGATCATGTTCGACTGGGCGGCGCAGCCCTATTTCACGCTGATTACGACCTTCGTATTCGCACCTTACTTCGCGACCTTCGTAGCGGCGACGCCGGCCGAAGGGCAAACGCTTTGGGGATTTGCGACTGGCGCGGCTGGCATCGTGATCGCGCTCGCCTCGCCGGTGATGGGCGCCATCGCCGACGCCAGCGGCCGGCGCAAGCCGTGGATCGCGGCCTTCGGCGCGCTATTGGTCATCGGCTCCAGCCTGATGTGGATCGGCAAGCCCGGTGACGCCAGCCTGATCCTGCCGCTGTTGATCGCCTACGGCATCGCCACCGTCGGCGTCGAATTCGCCACCGTGTTCAACAATGCGATGATGCCGTCGCTGGTGCCGCCGCACAAGATCGGTCGCCTGTCGGGGACCGGATGGGCCACCGGCTATATCGGCGGCATCCTCAGCCTGATCCTGGTGCTGGGTTTCCTCGCCGCCAATCCCGCCACCGGCAAGACGCTGTTCGGCATGACGCCGTTGTTCGGTCTCGATCCTGCAACCCACCTGGGCGATCGCATCACAGGCCCGCTGACGGGCCTCTGGTTCGTCATCTTCGTCCTGCCGATGTTTTTGCTGACACCGGATTTTCCGGCTAAGCGTCCGGTGCGAGCGGCGCTGCGCGAAGGGTTGATCGAGTTGCGCGGCACGCTCCGCGAATTGCCGAAACGACGGTCGCTGGCGACTTTCCTGCTCGCCAACATGATCTACACCGACGGGCTGGTGTCGCTGTTCGCGTTCGGCGGGATCTATGCCGCAGGCACCTTCGGCTGGCATACCATCGAGATCGGAACGTTCGGGATACTGTTAGCGATAGCCGGCGCGCTCGGCGCGTGGATCGGCGGCAAGCTCGACGACCGGGTGGGTCCGAAATTCGTCATCGCCGCGAGCATGACTGTTTTATTGTTGGCGATCGTGGCGATCCTGATGGTCGACAAGGATTCGATTCTGTTCGTGAAGGTCGCGCCGCCCGTGCCCGGCGGCGGGTTGTTCGCAGCACCTGCGGAAAAAGCCTATCTCATCCTCGGCTGTCTGATTGGCGGCGCCGGCGGTCCGTTGCAGGCGGCCTCGCGCACGTTGCTGATCCGGCTGGCGCCGAAGGATCGCATTGCGCAGTTTTTCGGATTGTTCGCGCTGACCGGAAAAGTGACGTCGTTCGTTGGCCCGCTGCTGGTCGGCTTCATCACCGCGATCACCGCAAGCCAGAAGGCGGGAATGGCGGTGCTGGTGTTGTTCTTCGTCGCGGGGCTTGCACTGCTGTCGCGCGTGCGGGAGTAGCCGTGCCTCCGCGTTCAATCCGCCGCGTTGATCGTCCCTGACGGCGGCGACTTCTCGCCAAGCAGGACGCCGTTCACGACCAGGCCGTATTTCGATGTCGGCTCGTCGTGGAATCGCTTGCGGGTTTCCGCGACCGAATCGACGAACCTCGGATCCTGCGGCCGCTCCTGAAAGGTATTCACGTGGCCGTTCTTCGGGCGATAGGCCGGGTAAAGAAGATAGGCGGCGCCCAACGGCATGGCGTTCGATTGACGGCCGCGATCGAGGTGACAGTTTGAGCACTGCAGATCGTTGCCGACGAAGCCCTTCGCATTGTTCTGGGTATCGTGAAAGATCGCTTCGCCGAGCCGGATCATGTCGCCGAATGGCCCGTCCGGAATGTCGTTTTCCGCGGGCGGCGTGTAGGACGGGCGCGCGGCTTCCGTTTTTTGTGCCGGAGGCTGCTCCGGCGTTGCGCCTGTCAGCGGGGCCGCGGCACTGGAGAACGGCATGTATCCGATGAACCCGATGGCCGCGAGGACGAGAGCAGCCATCGGCTGGGATCAAAGGGGCCACCGGATTGCGTGTCATGGCTTGGTCTCCGATGCATGGGCCGGCGCCGCCACGGGCAGGCTCTCGTAGTAAGCGGCCACGCTTCTGATTTGATCGTCGGTCAGCTTGTTTGCGACATTGGCCATCACCCCCATGGGATCGACCTTGCGATCACCGGCTTTCCACGACCGGAGTGCTTTCTCGATATAAGGTGCTGATTGTCCCGCGAGGCGGGGAAAGTTCGCTCCCGCGTCAAGGCCCGCTGCACCGTGGCACTGTCCGCAACCGGGCAAGTCTTTCGAGGGATCGCCGGTCGCGGCAATCTTCGCTCCGGCCGCGATCACGGCTTGATCAGCGGGAGCGGTTTCGGGCTTCGGTGTCGTCATGCCCGCATAGTAGTTGGCCAGCGCCTTTCTTTCGTCGTTGGACAGATCCGATGCGATCATCAGCATGACACGGTTCTTGCGCGCGCCGTTATTGAAACCATCGAGCTGACGTTCAAGGTATTCCGCATTGAGACCAGCAAGGCGTGGAATGCCCCTTGCCGGCTGGCCCTCTCCATTCCGGCCGTGACACGGTGTGCAGGTTGTCGCTCTGCCCGGCGGCTTGGTGATACCCTCGCCGTTGCCCGCGAGCACGGGTAGCGACGACACGCCCAGCAGCAGAAGCGCTCCGCCTATCACCGGTCTCATCCGTACTGCCCGCATCCATCTCAACGTGTAGTATCTCGCGTTTAATGACGGAAATGCCTGATGCTGGTGAACACCATGGCGATGCCGTGCTCGTCGGCGGCTTTGATCACCTCTTCGTCGCGCATGGAACCGCCGGGTTGAATGACCGCGGTGGCGCCGGCCTCGACGCAGGCGAGCATTCCGTCGGCGAATGGGAAAAACGCATCCGACGCCACGACCGAGCCTTTGGTCAGCGGCTCGGTGAGGTTCAGCTCGCGCGCCGCATCTTCCGCCTTGCGTGCTGCGATGCGCGCGGAATCGACACGGCTCATCTGTCCCGCGCCAATGCCAACGGTGGCCAGATCCCTGGCATAGACGATGGTGTTTGACTTGACGTGCTTCGCGACGCGGAAGGCAAAGCGCAGGTCGCGCATTTCAGAATCGGTCGGCGCGCGCTTGGTTGCGACCTTGAGCGACATGTCGTCGACAACAGCGTTGTCGCGACCCTGCACTAAAAGTCCGCCAGCGACGGTCTTCGCGGTCAGGCCGCGCGCGCGCGGATCGGGCACGCCACCGGCCAGCAGCAGCCGCAGGTTTTTGCGCTTACCAATGATCGCAATCGCTTCCTCGGTCGCATCGGGCGCGATGATGACTTCAGTGAAGATGCCGACTACCGCATTGGCGGCGTCGGTGTCGATCGTGCGATTGAACGCGATAATGCCGCCAAAGGCCGAAGTCTGGTCGCAGGCGAGCGCTTTGCGATAGGCCTCGGTGAGGCTTGAACCTTCAGCGACGCCGCAGGGGTTCGCATGCTTAATGATGACGCAGGCCGCGGTGCGCGCCGCGTCAAATTCGGCGACGCATTCATAGGCCGCGTCGGTGTCGTTGATGTTGTTGTAGGATAATTCCTTGCCCTGCAATTGCCGCGCGGTGGAGACGCCGGCGCGCCGCTCCGGCGTGCGGTAGAATGAGGCGGTCTGGTGCGGGTTCTCTCCGTAACGCAAAGTCTGCGCGAGACGTCCGCCGACGGCGCGATAGTCGGGGGCATCGGTCTCAAGCTGCAGCGCGAACCAGTTGGAGATCGCGGCATCATAGGCGGCGGTCCGGGCGTAAGCTTTCGCGGCGAGGCGCTTGCGCAAGCTCAACGTGGTCGCACCCGCGTTGGCGTTGAGCTCGTCGAGCACCGCCTGATAATCCTGCGGTTCGACCACGACCGCGACGTCATCATGGTTTTTCGCGGCGGCGCGAATCATCGCGGGGCCGCCGATGTCGATATTCTCGACGCAGTCCTCGTAAGCAGCGCCTCTGTCGACCGTCGACTCGAACGGATAGAGATTGACGACCAGCAGGTCGATCGGGGCGATGCCGTGGTCCTTCATGGCTTTCGCATGATCGGCATGGTCGCGGATGGCGAGCAGGCCCCCATGCACCTTCGGGTGAAGCGTCTTGACCCTACCGTCCATCATTTCCGGAAAGCCCGTCAGGTCGGAGACATCGCTGACCCTCAGTCCTGCTGCTGCGATCGCCTTGGCGGTGCCGCCGGTCGACACCAGATCAATGCCAAGGCTGGCAAGCGCGTGGGCGAACTCGGTCAAGCCGGTCTTGTCGGAAACGGAAAGCAATGCGCGGGTCACGCGGCGCGGTCGGTCGGTCATGATTGTCGATCCTGGGAGGTCATAGCGTTTTCGAGCGAGGAGGGTATCGGTTCGCGTCAAGAAAACGCGTCAAAACGGAAGCCCGGTGCCGACTTTGATTCCATCAAAGCCGACAACTTTAGCACAGCCGGTTAGCATGAATTTGCCGGTGATGAAACCGGCCTGCTCTGGCGAGGCCGCCGGCACATTTCGTCTACAGCGGCAATTCCGGTTCGCGTCGCGCATTACGGCGGGCGTTGGTGACAGAGGCCGACGTCGTCGAACGCACGAAACCCCAACGCACTCGGGGGACTTCCCGGGCATTCTGGTGAATCACGATCTGCGCGGACCGTCGCGGACCGTCGTTGCCGGCGAGAAAAACGCTGTCTTCGAGCTCGACCCGGTCGTCGGCCGCTTCGAACGTCCAGACCTCGCGGTTTGGCAAAACCAGCATCACGGCATGCGCATCATCGAGGCGGCTGGCCTTGACGGACGGATGGAGGTGAAAACGCAATGCGTAACGAATCTGGCCGCCGCCTTTGATGCGGCCGCCGGGGGCAGGCGCCAGCATGTCCTCGCCCTCCAGCCGCGAGCCGTCATGTGCCATCGTCAGCACACGGCGATGGATCAGGCCAAACCGGGCGAGATAGCCGTCATGCGAAGCCGTCAGCCGCTCGCCGTCGTCGTTGGTTTCGCGAAAAGTTTCGACGTGGGCCGGACCGCTGACAATCGGCGCCCCCTGGAGCAGCCGCTTCATCGCCGATTGTTCGACGAACTGGCACGAGGACGTTTGATGGCAGACCAGCGTGGAATGCGCTGCTGTCGAGCGCGCGAAGACGCGCCATGTCTCGCGGCCGGTCGAGGACATTCCGCAATTCGTGACGACCCGGTTCAGTCCGGAGGACAGCTCGAACGACAGGCAGCCGGCATGCGCTTCCTCGCTGAGGTTCGGTGGTGGCGGCGGCCCGGCATCGACGATCAGGATTGTCGCGCCGGCGTCGATCCGCTGGAAGCCCGTGTGCGGCATGCTGGCCATCGGTATGCCGCGGGTGTCGTCATAGGCCAGGAGCGTCGCCAAAAGGTCGGACGGTGTGCTGCTCATGCCATTGAACAGCGCAAAGCCGCCGTCGCCGTGACGGAAGAAGCGCAGCATCGGCATCACGCGGTCGATGGCGTTCAGCAGCGCCGGCGGCGGTGCGATGTTGCGTGCGGCGAAGGTTTGCCGGAGCGGCAGCAGGTCGATCAGCAGTTCGATTAAAGCTCCCGGATTGCGCGAGACATGTCCGCCGTCGGGCAGGATTTGCCGCCGCAATTCCTCGGAGAGCTTGCGGGTCGCGTTGCGGATGGTGCGGGCCTGGTTGGCAAGACACAGCGAGGCGTAGCACAGCGCGATCAGAACCTGCAGCCGTGACACGCCGTCAGGCGCGTCGTGCAGGCCGAAACGTAACAGACGGATGTCGCGGGCAAGCGCGCGCAGATAGCGGCGGTAGAATTTTCCATCCGCATCGCCGAGCACAAGCGGGGCCTGCGACAGCAGCGAGATCACGCGCCTCGACATGACGTCGGCGCGCCGACCTACAGGCCGCCTGCGCGCGGGATTCGAGATCCAGTCTTCCATCAGCGATCGCGCATTGGCGCGCGTAATCGCCGTATCGGCGGCGCGGAGATGCCGCAGCCAGCCGAAGCCGAGCAGGGCGGCTTCCCAATCCTCGGACGGCGGTTCGAGGTCGAAAACGGAGCGGGAGTGACACGTGACGATCTTGCCCGCGAATACGAAGCGGCCCGCATAAATTTCGGCGGCGCGGGTGGCGTCGGCTGTACGAAGGTCATGTGGTGCGATGGTCAGGCGGTCGGCGCGGCCGGGCCATAGCCGCGAAAGCGCCGCAGGCCCGTCGCTGGCGCGCGCAATCGTCCGACGAGCGAAACGGCGGACGATCAGAATTGAAATGCGTCTGCGATGAGCGACCGACACGCGCGCCTTCGGTGTGAGGATTCCCGCGAATCCCTTTGCAGTGATGAGGACTGAATCCTTTTAATCCGGAAAGGCTGGCAACGCACCATCTTGAAATGCCGCGAATCTCTCGCCCTCGCTTTGCGAATCAGGACTTGGTCAATCGTGCCGCATAGAAGCCGTCTAGTCCGCCCAGCGTGGGATCATCGTGTGGCAGATGGCAGGGCAGAGTGCGCAGATCCCCCGCGGGCGTCACGATATCGGACAGTCCGGCCACTTCGGCGTCGCTGACCGGCACGCGCCGGATGCCTGGTTCGGATGCAAGCACCGTGGCAACGACCTGTTCGCCCTCCTCGGGTTCCAGCGAGCAGGTGCAATAGACCAGTGTTCCGCCGGGCTTGAGCAGCGTGATCGCCTTTTTCAGCAGCCTTTGTTGCAGGGCGGTCAGCGCCGCGATATCCGATTCCTGCTTGAGCCAGGCCACGTCCGGATGACGGCGGATGGTGCCGGTTGCGGAGCAGGGCGCATCGACGAGTACGCCGTCGAAGCCGTCGCCGGCGACATCATCGTGCCAGTCGATGGCATCGGCGACGAGCGACCGCGCGTTCAGCGATAGACGGCCAAGATTCTCGCGTAGCCGCGCTACCCGATTTGGTGATCGGTCGATCGCGGTTACGTCTGCACCGGCCTGCGCGAGTTGGGCTGTCTTGCCGCCCGGTGCCGCGCAGAGGTCGATGACCCGCCGTCCGGCGACATCGCCGAACAGTCGCGCGGGCAGCGCGGCGGCGGCGTCCTGTACCCACCACTGCCCCTCGGAGAATCCCGGCAGCATCGTCACCGGACCGTGCAGCGAGGTGCGAACGGTCCCGGTCGGCAAGGCCTCGCCGTGCAGTCGTGTCGCCCAGTGTGCCGCGTCGGCTTTGATGGTGAGATCGAGGGCGGGCTCGTGGTTGATCGCGTCGGCAATCGCTTTCGCGGTGCTTTCACCGTAGTGTCCGCACCAACGTGCCAATAGCCATGGCGGGATATCAAGCGACTCGGAACGGACCTCATCGATCAGGGACTGGCCTTCGCGCGCGCAGCGGCGGAGCACCGCGTTGACAAGTCCGGCATATTTCGCCGCGCGGCGATCGGATTGCACCAGCCGTACTGACAGATCGACAGCGGCATGATCCGGCACGTCCATCCAGAGAATCTGCGCCGCGCCGATCAAAAGCGCGCTTTGCGCGCGCGGCGCATCGGTCGGAATGCCGCGATCGAGCAACCGCGACAGCAAATGGCCGAGGGTTCCGAGCCGGCGCAGGATCGTCGCCACCAGACGCCGCATCAAGGCACGGTCGCGGTCGGCAAGCGATTTCAGCGCGGGATGCGCGGTGGGACCCTCGAGCTGTTCATCGAGGGTGCGACGCTTATGAAGGACGCCGTCGAGGATATCCGCTGCGATGCGCCGGGCCGCAAGGCCCGGAGCCTCGGTCGGCGGTGCGAATCTGGTGGACGGCATGAGGCAGGCACATCGCTTAAGGGGATCAGGGGATGGCGGACGCATCTGCTGTGCGTCCGTCGCGGCGGATCCAGATTTATGACATGCGAATAAGCCAAATATAAGAATTGCCACCATCTTCACGCATTTGCATGAATCTGTGGAAACGGGCTCATACGCTTCGTCTCGCTGACCGGAGAATATGCATGACCGACGAGCCGTCCGCGTTGCTGCGGAGCGCAGAGATGGACCCGCGCAAGTCGCCGACGCCGGCGGCTCAGCGCGCGCTTGCCGAGGCCGAGGCTCGCCGCGCCGCGCAGACCGATGCATCTGCATGGGCTAAAGAGGTTTTGGGGCCGAAGGGTCCCGAACCGACGCGGTTCGGCGATTGGGAACGCAACGGCATCGCATCGGATTTCTGAGCGGCGCGCTTTTCCCTCCAGCCACCGCTTGCGTGAGCTTGCCGGGTGACCCGACTCGCTCTATGCTAGGAATATGTACCCATATACCAGAATAAATGCATTGCCCGGGCCGCGCTGGCGCCACCGACTGTCGCCGGTTCTGCCCTGGATATTCATTGTGGGCGTGGTGGCCGGAACCATGCTCCCGATCCGGAGCTGGATTGGCTGGCCGCAGGTCGTTGACTCCCAAACGCCGACGGAGACGCGGGCGATCTGGGCTCGTGCCGCGGATTCGGCGGGACGGCACCAGGTCGACGTGATCAGAACGATTGATGGCGACACCTTCGAGGCGCTGGTTCATTTGTGGCCCGGCGTCGATATGACGACGCGGGTGCGGCTACGCGGCATCGACATAGCGGAAATGAAGGCCTCATGTTCCGAGGAATTTCGGCTGGCGAAAGCCGCCAGCGCCCGGCGCGGGATCTGCTTAGCGAGGGCGGCGTCACGATCGCCAATATCGGCCCCGATAAATATAACGGACGCGTGATTGTCGATGCCGCGACGGCGCGAACCTCCGACATCGCAGCGGCGATGGTGGCGAGCGGTCTTGCCCGCGCCTATCATGGCGGTCATCGCGAAAGCTGGTGCAACAGCGTGAGCCGGTAGTCACCGCAAAAAAGCCGCGTGAGTCGCGGCTTTTTTTGTCGGGACGATGCGCTGCCGCGTTTGTGATCGCCTCAGAAGTTTAAGAATCCAGGAATTCGCTCGCGGTGAACAGGGAGTCGAATTCAATATTTCTCCCTTTATAAACGGCCACGGCCCCCTCGCCTCTGTCGACGATCGATAACACCATCACGACTTCGGCGCCTGCAGCTTGGGCGGCCGACACCGCGATCATGGCTGACTCGCCGCTTGTCGTGACGTCTTCCAGGATGACAACCTTCTTGCCGGAGAGGCCGCCGTTGGGAACCCCTTCGACGAGCTTTTGGGTTCCGTGCTTTTTGACCTCTTTCCGAACGAAGAAGCCAGGAAGCGGTTCATTCTTGATGTGGCTGAGAAGGCTAACGGTCGAAATCAGCGGGACCGCTCCCATCTCCAATCCACCGATAAAATCTATGCCCTTGCCGAAAAGACGAGCGAGAATGAGTTCGGACAGCGCATGGGCTCCTTCGGGAAACAACATCGTCGGCTTCATATCGAAGTAAAACGTGCTGCTTTTCCCGGAAGACAATTTGATGTCGCCGCGACCGAACGACCGGGCCTTGATAATCTCGAAAGCCCTTTGGCGGACTTTGCTGTCTTCAGCCATGGCTTCGGGCTCAGTCGATGTGGCGAATTGACGGGCCATCATGTCCTATCAGCGTATGGGAAAGAAGCCGGTCTATACGCTCAACCAGTCGCCGTGACAATGATTCCTCAGATAGTAGACCGATGTCGAGCATATTAAAGACTCGTCGCGATCTATTGTTGCGTTACTACCACGGGCGTGCCGACTGACACGCGCCGGTAGAGATCGTCAATGTCGTTATTGTACATGCGGATGCAGCCGTATGACACGAAGCGGCCGATCGTCCCCGGCCGGTTGGTGCCGTGAATGGCGTATTGCCCGCCGCCGGAGAGCGTCATCGCCGCGACGCCCATCGGATTCGCAGGCGAACCGCCAGCGATCACGTCCGCGATTTTCGGATTGTCGCGCTTTACATCCTCCGGGGGCGCCCATGCCGGGTCGCGATACTTGCCCTCGATGCGCGCGGTGCCTGTCCATTGCTTGCCGGCTTTGCCGACGCCAACGGGATATCGCAGCGCGCGATCATGATCGATGATCAGATACAGCCGGCGCTCGTTGGTTTTCACGACGATGGTACCGGGCGCATAGTCGCCCTGATAGCCGACCATATCAGGCCGCGCTTCGGCTGATGGGATGCCGGAAAAGCCCATTGTGATCATGGCGGCAAACACCGCCGCAACCCGCCTCAACATTTTTCGCTCCAGGTCCGCTTCAAAAAAAGTCCTGCTTCAAATCTGTTTGCATCAAATGAGCGGAGGGAGAAAGATGCTAACCCGCCCGCGCCAATGCTCCGTCGACCATCGCGATGGCATTCTGCGCGCCGTAGACCGCGACGAACGAGCCGAAGCGAGGTCCCTTCTCCTGACCCAGCAACACCTGATAGAGCATGTTGAACCAGTCGAGCGAGACGCCGGGCCGTCCGTCCTTGGCGAGCTTCTTGTGATTGAGAAAAGGTTCGCGGCGGCCGATCTCGTAGACCGTGTTCTGGATGTCTTCAGCCGAGGCGTCTGCGGGCAGTTGTGACAACGCATCGCGCAGGTCTTGCAAGGCGGCTCGCTCGCTCGCTGTCGGCTCGCGGAATGTTTTGGTCGGCGCCACGAAATCGCGGTAATAGTTGATGGCATAGCCGACCAGTGCGTCAAGCTTCGGATGGGTCGTCGGCGTGACGCCCGGCCGATAGCGGCCGATGAAACCCCACAGGGTTTCGGCATTCTCCGCGTTCGAGGACGAGACCAGGGTCAGCAGCAACTGGAACGTGACTGGCATGTCGGCCGCGGGCGGGTGGCCGGCATGAATGTGCCAGACCGGATTCGCGAGCTGCTGCCTCGCATCCTGACGCGGATAACCTTCGAGGAACTGCTGATAGTCGTCGACATTGCGCGGGATCACGTCGAAATGCAGCCGCTTCGCCGCCTTCGGTTCGCGGTACATGAACAGCGACAGCGATTCCGGCGAGGCATAGCGCAGCCACTCGTCGATGGTCAGGCCGTTGCCTTTCGACTTGGAAATCTTCTGGCCCTTGTCGTCGAGGAACAGTTCGTAATTGAAGCCTTCCGGCGGCGTGCCACCGAGCGCGGAACAGATTTTGCCCGACAGTTTGACCGAATCGATCAGGTCCTTGCCGGCCATCTCATAATCGACGCCGAGCGCGGTCCAGCGCATCGCCCAGTCCGGCTTCCATTGCAATTTGCAGTGCCCGCCGGTGACGGGGACCGTGACCCGCTCTCCGGTTTCGGGGTCGTCGTAGGAAACCGTGCCGGCTGCCGCGTCGTGCGCGACAATCGGCACCTGCAGCACCACGCCGGTGCGCGGGCAGATCGGCAAAAACGGCGAATAACTCGCCGCGCGCTCCTCGCGCAAGGATGGCAGCATGATCGCCATCACCTTGTCGATCTTTTCGAGCACCTTCAGAAGTGTCGCATCGAAGCGGCCCGACGTGTAGTAGGCGGTCGAACTAGCGAACTCGTAGTCGAAACCGAAGGTGTCGAGGAAAGCGCGCAGCCGGGCGTTGTTGTGCTCGCCGAAGCTCGGATGAGTGCCGAAGGGATCGCGGACTTTCGTCAGCGGCTTGCCGAGATCCAGCGCCAGCAGTTCCTTGTTGGGCACATTGTCCGGCACCTTGCGCAAGCCGTCCATGTCGTCGGAAAACGCCAGCAGCCGTGTCTTGATTTTGTCTTCGGTCAGTACGCGAAAGGCGTGACGCACCATCGTGGTGCGGGCGACCTCGCCGAAGGTGCCGATATGCGGCAGGCCGGAGGGGCCGTAGCCTGTCTCGAACAGCACCTCATCCTTCGGCGTCTTCTTCAGGCGCGCGACGATCGCCTTGGCCTGCTCGAACGGCCACGCATTGGATTGATCGGCGAGTTCACGAAGATCGCTCGCTGATGGGACGTCAGACATTCTGCTCTCCATGGCGCGGCGTCTTCCGCTGCGCCACATTTTTTTCAGGATCGTGCTCTAAAATGGACTGACGGAAAAATACCGCAGCCACAGATCGGTATACCGGCCTTTCTCCCAGATCCGGAATAGCGCCCAGTTCAGTGTCTGGCGCAGCACGTCATTGCCCTTTTTCACAGCAATGCCGATGCCCTCGCCGAAATAGCGGCTCTCGATAAAGGGGCCGCCGCTGAATGCGCAGCAGCTTTCCGAATCGGTGCCGTTGATCCAGAACGCCAGTGAGATGGCGTCACCGAAAATAAAGTCGACTTCGTTCCGGCGCAGCGCCTGCCGCAGCGTCTCGTCGTTCGGATAGCCGTGCAGTTCGGCGTCGGTGAAGAAAACCTTGAGATAGGCCTCGTGCGCGGACCCCCCAATGACGCCAACCTTCTTGCCTTCCAGATACTCCGGGCGCACCTCGGCCATGACGACGTCGCGCCGCGACACGAAGCGGGCAGGCGTTCGATAGTAAGGGTCGGTGAAATCCACACGCTTGCGTAATTCCGGAGTGACCGCGAGAGAGGCGATGATGGCATCGCCCCGGTTACTGGAAAGCGCGTCTACCAGCGTCTCGAATCGCCGCATCTGTACCGTGCAGGTGACCTTGATCTCCTCGCACAGGGTCCGCGCCAGATCGACATTGAAGCCGGCCGGGTTGCCGTCGGGACCGGTATAGTTGAAGGGCGGATAGTCGGTTTCCGTCAAAAAACGAATCACGGTGAGGCGGGACAGATCGGGCCGGTCCGGACGGTGGCGCGGGTCCCAGAAGCCCGGCACGGCCTGCGGCGCGACGGTTGCGGTCTGCGCGCGCGCGCAGCCGGTTGCTGCTCCTGCAACCAGTATCCAGCCGGCGGCGAGCAAACAACCCAGCGTGGCCGCGCCGCGGCGGATCAATCTTTCGTTGTCGGAAACTGTAATCTGTGGTTGCATTGACGGGGGCTTTTCGAACGGAGGGTTTTATAGACCATCCGGAACGGGATGCGAGTATCGTTTGCGTGGGGACGCGACTTGCCGGGGCGGAATCGTGTAGAGGAGGCGGCCGGGCCGACGCGCTCCGCCGTGCTGTGCCTGAGAGTTCGGCGCTGCTCCCGGCTTCATTTGCATCCCCCGGTCGAGCAACGATAACTGGCTGGGCGACCCCGAGCCCGGTCCGGCGAGCGAACTGGATTGCCTGCGGCATGTTCTCGCTCCGGCGCTGCTGAGCGCTGCCGAAGCGCGCGGCCGGGAAGTGGGCACCGGCGCGGATCAAGCTCTGATCCGGTCGGGCGTCATTGATGAAGACGCTTATCTGCAAGCACTTTCCTTTCAAACCGGTCTTGCGATCGAGACGTTCGCCGAGATTTCCCGCTCCGATTGCCCCTTGCCCGATCGTTACTTATCCCGCGTCGCACAACACGGGCTGCTTCCGCTGCGCCAGCGAGGACAGTTGCTTTGGGTTGTCGCGCCGCGCGGGTTCACGGCACGGCGACTCTGCCGTCTCGCCGCCGCCTATCCATCTTTACGCGACCGGGTTCTGCTGACATCAAAGCAAAACCTCGATCACTTTCTGCTGCGGCAGGAGGCGGGCGACGCGCTAGGTCGCTCCGCCGCCAACGCGCTCGGCCGACGATTCCCGGCCCTGTCCGCCGCGCCCGTTGCCGATGACACCCCCCGCGGGCGCGGGATGCGCACAATGCGCCGGCTTGCTGAGACTGTACTCCTGAGCGTTATGCTGACGCTGACGCCGACGGTCGCCCCGGACATCTGGAGCAGCGCGCTGGCGTTGTGGTTCCTCGCATTTATCGGCTTGCGGCTCGCGGCCAGCTTGACGCCGCGGCGCTCGGTCCGGAGCCCGCCACGCATTCCCGATAATTGTTTGCCGGTCTACACGGTGATTGCGGCGCTTTATCGCGAGGCCTCATCGGTCGCGTCGCTCTTACAAGCCATAGGAGCCTTGGACTACCCGCGCGAAAAGCTCGACGTCATCATCGTGATCGAGCTTGACGATCTCGAAACCCGCGCCGCTCTGGCAAGGCTTGGGCCGATGCCGCAAGTCCAGGTCCTGCTCGCTCCGGCGGAAGGGCCGCGCACCAAACCGAAGGCGTTGAACTGCGCGCTGCCGTTCGCGCGCGGCAGCTTCACCGCCGTGTTCGATGCCGAAGATCGTCCTGATCCCGGCCAGTTACGCGCCGCGCTCGATGCCTTCCGTACTCAAGGCGTCGATGTCGCCTGCGTGCAGGCCAGCCTTTGCATCGAAAACCAGTCGGATAGCTGGCTCTCGCGCATGTTCGCCGCCGAATATGCCGGACAGTTCGACGTCTTCCTTCCCGGGCTCGCGTCCCTCGGCGTGCCGCTGCCGCTCGGCGGATCGTCGAACCACTTCCGCACCGCGGTCCTTCGCGAGGTGGGCGCCTGGGATGCTTACAACGTCACCGAGGATGCCGACCTCGGCTTTCGGCTGGCGCGCTTCGGCTATCGATCGAGCACCTTCGCGTCGACGACTTTCGAGGAGGCGCCGGCGCGTTTCGGCGGATGGTTGCGCCAGCGCTCGCGCTGGATGAAGGGTTGGATGCAGACCTGGAGCGTGCATATGCGTCGGCCCCGGCGGTTATGGAAGGACGCGGGCGCGAAGGGGTTTTTCACGCTGAATGCCATCATCGGGGGCAACGTGCTGACGGCGCTGACCTTTCCGATCCTCGTCGTCGATATGGCATTGCGCTTGCTGGCGGGTTCCGGCGCTACCGGCGCGGTCGCGCCGCTGCATCTGACCACAATCGCCACTGGGTTCGTCTCCACGATCGTGGTCGGCCTGATGGGCCTCGCGCGGCGCGGGCAGTTGCGTCAGGGCTGGATCCTGACGTTGACGCCGATCTATTGGGCACTGTCTTTCGATTGCGGCGTGGCGCGCGCTGTATCAACTGCTGAGCGAACCGTATAAATGGGAAAAGACCGAGCATGGCCTTTCCCCGCAAATCCGATCAGCCGCCGCCTCGCGGATGCTCGTCCCCCGCGACACGGCTGCGCAACGGTGGCAGCGCTACAGATAACGCTTGAGATCGGCGGCGGCCGCTTCAGCCGAACGTTTGAGATCGAACGGCGAGACGAAGCGGCCCTCGCGATCCATCAGATAGATCAGCGCCGTGTGATCCATCGAATAGGCACCATCCTTCAGCGGGACTTTTTTTGCGTAGACCCGAAAGGCGGACAGGGCTTTCTGGACAGCGGCCGGATCGCCGGTCAAACCTTTCAGATGCGGATCGAAGCTGGAAAGATAGCTTGCCATCGTTTCCTGCGTATCGCGTTCCGGATCGACCGTGACGAAATAGGCGTTGATGCGGTCGGCGTCCGGCCCCATCGCCCGCAACACCTCCGACATCTCGAACAGCGAGGTCGGGCAGACGTCAGGACAGTGGGTATAGCCGAAGAAAATAATCGTCGGCCGGCCGACCATGTTCTTTTCGGTGACAGTCTGACCGGTCTGGTCGGTCAGTTTGAATGGGCCACCGCCAATCGACGCTGCGGTGCGCGTGCCGGCGAGCCCACCGAGCAGCCAGAGCACCACCGTGAGACCGACGACGAGACTACCGGCGAAGGCCGCAAACAGGATCAGCGGACGGGCGAATCTATTTGACATCGGGTATCCTTGGTGTCGCGCCTTCCGAAGGCCGCGTCCTCGCTATCAAGCCTTCGTAACTTGCGGAACAGCCTAGAGCATTTTCGCTTCTGACGAATCAGAGGCGAAGCTCTAGATTGTTGTTTTGACGCGTTTTCTTCACGCGAACAGGTCACCACTTCGCTCGAAAACGCTATGGAAGCGGGCGGCGAGGCCGGAAGCGTGCGTCTCGAAGACCCAGCGGTTTCGTAGCGCGCCCACAGCGCTCTGCCGACACGGCGAGGCTTCAGATAAGGCCAGTCCCGCCCTTAAGGCAAGCGCAACCGGGTGCGATCACGTGGTGATGAATTGGCCACTTTTGACGATGAATTGGCAATGTCAGATCAGCGCGCCGACGACGCCTGCGCGTCAAGGTAGCATGGACGATACATGTCAGCGAGTTGGCGGCCACGCAGGAAGATCATGCGCCGCGTCAAACCACCGCGCTCTTTGATCCAGCGCTGGATTGCGGAAGGATACATTGAATACAGCATAAGGGTCGCCTCGGAATTGGTGACGGCGCGGCCGTTCGATCCGAGATCCCAAGCGGCATGAAACCCGAGAGCAGCGTGGGACGTCACGCAAATCTTGTCATGCGGGACCGTACCGAGAACGATGGTGCAAGCTGATGCACATAGACCGTCGATGATGACGGACTGGCCAGAATTGCGAACGGCCTCATATTTATCAAGATAGGTTCCGATCCGGCCGCCCCGATCCTCTCCGATCCGAACTACGGCATGACTTGCAGCAACATGTCCCAGCAGGAATATCACTGCAAGCAATCCCGTCACGACCCTCATCATCTGCCCCGTGTCGATTTCGAATCGGCGGTGATCTTTGTGCAACTCCAAGTCCGTAGCCTCTGGTGAGATCGGCGTTTTGTCCAGATCGCCTTGATCACTCAAATAAGATTCGAATTCAGTGTTGCCGACGCGCTGCACTTACCGGAGCGTGTTGGCTTAAGGAGAAACCTAGTTCGCGTGAAGAAATGCTTGATCAATTTGCTCGGATACCGACGCAAAACCGGTATCTGCTTTTTCTCACGCCGCTCGAACGGGACGATTCATCGGGACAGCGGAATTATGGTTAACAAACCAATGCCGGGAACCTGGCCGACTTTGCCGCATCTATTCCTCGGACGGTGGAGTATCCCGAGATCCGGAGTGAGGCGCATGCAACAGGTTCAGTCCCGGCTAGTCGCCGGCCCGTGCGATGACGATCTAGAACTGGTTCGTCGCGCGCGCGCGCGCGACGAAAGCGCGATCCGCGCCATCATGCAGGCGAACAATCGCAAGCTCTACCGGATCGCGCGCGGCATCCTGCGCAACGACAGCGAGGCCGAGGACGTCGTGCAGGAAACCTACGTTCGTGCCTTCACGCATCTCGAGAGCTTTCGTGGCGACTCCCGTCTCGCGACCTGGCTGGCGCGTATCGCCATCAACGAGGCGCTTGGCCGGAGGCGACGCCTGCGCCCCACCGTCGACTGGACCACGCTGGAGCCGGGTGTGCTGAACGCCCAGATCATCCAGTTTCCCGTGTCCGCCGTTTCCGATGACCCCGAAAAAACCATGGCCCAGCGCGAAATACAGCACATCGTCGAGCAGGCGGTTGACGAACTGCCCGAGGCATTCCGCATCGTCTTCATCACCCGCGTGATCGAGGGAATGAACGTGGAGGAGACCGCTGAGCTCCTCGATCTCAAGCCGGAAACCGTGAAGACGCGGCTTCATCGTGCTCGTACGATGCTGCGCGCGAACGTGGAAAAGAAGGTCGGCCCGGTCATGATGGAGGCCTTTCCCTTCGCCGGCAAACGATGCGCGCGCCTGACCGATGCGGTTCTCGGCCGGCTTGGTCTGACTAAATAATTCGGGAACCTGTTCCGCGGGGCCGCATCCAATCCTGTGTATCGCAACAAAACGTCCGGCGATTTTCGAATCGCGGCGTCACAGGAGTATCAAGAATGTTCGTTCGACTGAGCACGGCGATCGCCGCCGCAGCACTGCTGAGCAGCGGTGCCTTCGCGCAGGGCGCGAAACCCACCGATCCGCGGATCGCGCATATCGCCTACACCGCCGGCGTTATCGATGTCACCGCGGCGAAGCAGGCGCTGGAGAAATCCACCAACAAGGACGTGAAGGCCTTTGCCGCGGATATGGTGCGGGATCATGAGGCGGTGAACAAGAAGGCGCTCGCACTGGTCAAGAAGCTGAAGGTCACTCCTGAAGACAACGACACCAGCCGCACGCTGTCCAAGAACGCCGCCGCCAAACTCAAGGAGCTGTCGAAACTGAAGGGCGCCGCGTTCGACAAGGCCTATGTCGACAACGAGGTCGCCTATCACAAGGCGGTCGACAACGCCCTTGAAACCCTTCTCATTCCGTCGGCCAGCAATGCCGAGCTGAAGAGCTTGTTGCAAACGGGGCTGAAGATCTTCCAGGGCCACGAGCAACATGCCGAACAAGTCGCGGCCGGACTGAAGTAGGGCGCGCCATGAAGCCGGACGGATATCTCCCGATTGTCGCAGCCTTGGGAATCGCAGCCCTGAGCATCGTAGGCATGGGGGTCGCGACCTTGGGACTATCCGCCGCGGCCCGCGCGGCGACGGTTCGAGTTTCGATGCAGGACCTCGTTTTCATGCCGGTCGAGACGGAGGCCAAGGTCGGCGACACCATCGAATGGGTCAACGAGGACATCTTCGCACATACCGCGACAGCGCGAAACGGCGACTCGGACGTGACGCTGCCGCCGAACAAAACCGTCAAGCTCGTTCTGAAAAAGGCGGGAATGATCGACTACTACTGCCGCTTCCATCCCAATATGAAAGCCAGGCTGACGATCGCGCCGTAGTCCTTGGGAGCCGGAAGCGCACGGTCGGGCGGCAGGAGACCGCCGGACGACGTTGGAGCGGGCGAAGGGAATCGAACCCTCGTATGCAGCTTGGGAAGCTGCCGTTCTACCATTGAACTACGCCCGCTTATCGGCTCTCTACCCCTGATGTAACCGATGGCGGTCAGCCCGCCAAGACATCAAGCGAGCGAACCGCTCCGCAACAGCGGGGAATGTCCGAAGGATCGTTCTAAAGCACCCGCACGATCTGTAAGCCCGCGATCACCCCGCCAACGGATAGCACGACGGAAACGATCATGTAAAAGGCGGCGGCAGCCACTTCGCCCCGCTGGATCAGATAGAATGAATTGAGCGAGAACGTGGAGAACGTGGTGTAGCCGCCGCAGATTCCGACGATAAGGAAGATGCGTACGGCTTGAGGCAGACTCCATCGGACAGCGAACAGGCCGGCGAACAGTCCGATCAGAAGCGACCCCGTGACATTGATGACCAGCGTTCCCCACGGAAACTTCGGACCAAGCAATTTGCCGAAACCGATGGCGACGAGATAGCGGGCCACCGATCCCAGCGATCCGCCGGCCGCGACGGCGAGAATAAACGTCCATTTCAATGCTTTTGCTCCTTCTGCGGCCCTTCGGCCGTACCGCCCAAGACGCCGATGACCACCAGTGGGATTACCAAAAGAACAGCCAGAGAGATCAACAGGGAAATCACCGGGAGCGTCTCGGATTCCATCAGGTAGCCGATCGCAACGGCCACCCAGCAGACGCCGACGCCCCACAACGAGACCGACAACGAACTCGGAAGTCTGTTCATCACGCGCCCTTTCTCGGGCGCAGCGGGGAAGGAAACAGCTCCTACCGACGCAAAGGCGCCCGGTAGGAGTCATCAGCCTTGCGGCAGTTATCGGGGGACTCCATCCCCATCGATTTCGGTTATGCTAGAGCATGATCCCGAAAAGTGGAAGCCGGTTTTCGGATAAGATCATGCTCAATCAAAGGATGAGGCTAGTGCCTTTCCGCTTCTGACGGAATCAGCAGCAGACCTTTGCGATCTTACAACCGGAAATGCTTCGACAACTTGAGGCCCTGGGCCTGGTAGTTGGAGCCGATGCGCTGGCCGTACATCGCGTCGGGCCGCGACAGCATCTTCTCATAAACGAGGCGGCCGACGATCTGGCCGTGCTCGAGAATGAACGGCACCTCGCGCGAGCGCACCTCGAGCACCGCACGTGAACCCTGTCCGCCCGCGCCGGCATAGCCGAAGCCGGGATCGAAGAAGCCCGCATAGTGCACGCGGAATTCGCCGACCAGCGGATCGAACGGCACCATTTCCGCGGCGTAGTCCGGCGGCACCTGAACAGCTTCCTTCGAGGCGAGAATATAGAATTCGCCGGGATCCAGTATCAGGCTGCCGTCCGGCCGCGCCGCGATCGGCTCCCAGAACTCACCGACCGCATAGCCGCCGCGGCGGTCGATATCGACCACGCCGGTATGGCGCTTGGCGCGATAGCCGACAAAGCCGTTGGCATAATCGCCCGAAAGATCGACGCTGAGCGCCACGCCGTTGACGAGATCGGCGTCGTCGACATCGACGAGCCGCTCCCGTCCGTGCAGGGCTTCGAGCTCGTGGGCATCGAGAACGGCGTCTCCGGTGCGGAAGCGGACCTGCGACAGCCGCGATCCCTCGCGCAGGAGCGCTGGAAACGTCTTGGGACTGATCTCCGCATAGAGCGGCCCGTGATAGCCGGCGCCGATCATGTCGAAGCGCCGGGTGCCGTCGGCGATCACGCGCGTGAACACGTCGAGGCGGCCGGTCGAGCTTTTTGGATTAGCGGCGGCGATGATTTCGGGCGGTAGGGCCAGGCTCTCCAGCAGCGGCACGATGTAAACGCAGTTGGTCTCCAGCACCGCGCCGTCGGAAAGATCGACTTCGTGCAGCTTGAGTTCGTCGATGCGTTCAGCGACGGTTGCGTCCGGCCCCGGCAGAAAGCTGGCGCGCACCCGATAAGCCATGGCGCCGAGCCGCAGATCGAGGCTTGCCGGCTGGATCTGGCTCTCGACAAACGGATATTCCGGCAGGATCAGGCCTGCGTCGGCCATCGCCGCGATCATGCGGTCGGGCAGAATGCCGTTGGCGTCGGGAGGAAGCGAGAATGACACGATGTCGTCTTTACGGCCTGGGCGATATCGACCCGAAAACAGGAGCAGGGGCTTTTAGTGCTTGTCCGTCGGCGAGAGGCAGGGTTCTGGCGTCTGAATCCGGATTTGCAGCCAGCCGATTGCGATTGTCAATTGATTGGCTTGACGGACGGGAGAGGCGGGACTAGGCATGACAGCGTTCCGTGGTGATTTGAGCCGGCCGGCTTGCAGCCACGTTAAATAAGTCGCTAAACAGGCCGGGGACAATGTGATCCCGGCTTGTGGAATTCTCCCAGGCCGGTTTTTTTGTGGCCGCTTTCCACGGCGTTCCGCAGGAGATCATATGTCCGAGACCAAGTCCGCACCCCGCTATCACCCTGAAACCCGGTTGGTTCATTCCGGCACGCTACGCTCGCAGTTCGCCGAGACCTCGGAAGCCCTGTTTCTGACTCAAGGTTACGTCTACGACACCGCCGAACAGTGTGAGGCGCGATTCAAGGGCGACGATCCCGGCTTCATCTACTCGCGCTACTCTAACCCGACGGTCGCGATGTTCGAGCAGCGCATGGCTGCGCTCGAAGGCGCGGAGACCGCGCGCGCCCTCGCGACGGGCATGGCCGCGGTGACCACCGCGATGCTGGCGCCGCTGAAGGCGGGCGATCATGTGGTGGCGGCAAAGGCCTTGTTCGGCTCCTGCCGCTATGTGGTCGAAGACCTGCTGCCCCGCTACGGCATCGAATCCACGCTGGTCGACGGCCTTGATCTCGATCAATGGCGCAAGGCGATGCGGCCGAACACCAAAACCTGCTTCATCGAAAGCCCGACCAACCCGACGCTCGACGTGCTCGACATCGGCGGCATCGCCGAGATCGCGCATCAGGCTGGTGCTCGGCTGATCGTCGACAATGTGTTCGCGACACCGATCTGGCAAAGCCCGCTGGAGCTCGGCGCCGACGTCGTGGTATATTCGGCCACCAAGCACATCGATGGCCAGGGACGGACGCTCGGCGGCGTCATCCTGTCGTCGAACGCTTTCGTCCAGGATCATCTCCAGACCTTTATACGCCAGACCGGGCCGTCGATCTCGCCGTTCAACGCCTGGATTCTCCTGAAGGGATTGGAGACGCTCAGCGTCCGCGTGCGCCAGCAAACCGAGAGCGCCGCGGCGATCGCGGAGGTACTGGCGTCGCATCCGAAAGTGTCCCGCCTCATCTATCCCGGCCGGCCGGACCATCCGCAGGCGGCGCTGGTGAAAAAGCAGATGCGCGCCGGCTCGACGCTGATCGGCTTCGATGTCAAGGGTGGCAAGGCGGCGGCGTTTCGCTGTCTCAACGCGTTGAAGCTCGCGCGCATCTCGAACAACCTCGGCGACGCCAAGAGTCTCGTCACCCATCCGGCAACCACCACCCACCAGCGGCTCGCCCCGGAAGTCCGCGCCGGGCTCGGGATCGGCGAAGGCTTCATTCGCTATTCGGCCGGTCTCGAACACAGGGACGACCTGATCGAGGATCTCGTTGCCGCACTGGAAAAGGTGTGAGGCTTTCTTCCCTTTACAACAAGGAGAGGTGGTAAAGTCTCACAACGGCCGATTGACAGTCGCGCCCGCCGGTAAACTGACGCCAGCCTGGACCTGATCCACCGACTTGATGATGTTGTCGCCGAGCAACTGGGCGAAACAGGCATAACCCCAGTCGTTCATGTGAAGGCCGTCCTTGGTCACGAAGGTGTCGAACGGTAGCGACTGCCGGTCGTGCCAGTCGCGCATGACCTCGAAGCGCGGGAAAATCCCGACATGCCTGTAGTGCGCGACCTGGTTCAGTAGACTGACCATTCTGCCGGCGTTCTCGCTCTTGGCATTGACGGCGGGCGCGTATTGCGGATCGATCAGGACCAGATCGGCGCCAGAGGCCTGAATGGTCGCGACGCCGTCTTCGACAGTTTTCGCGGTGCTCGCGGGATCGAGATTGCGTAGCACCGCGTTGGTGCCGACCTGCCAGATCACCATGTCCGGCTTGGCATCGATCACTTCCGTTCGCAGCCGCTTCATCATCTCGGGCGCGTCCTCGCCGCCCTTGCCGCGATTGAGCATGGTGATGGCGGCGGCCGGATATTTGCGGTGCAATTGGGCCGCCAGCCGGTTCGGATAATTGAATTCTGGCGACGTCGCGCCGTAACCCTGCGTCGAGGACGAGCCGAAGGCGACGATGACAACCGGTTTGTTGGCGGCAAGCTTGGCCGCCACATGCGGCAGTGATCCCACCGACTGCGAGACGCCCTTCGGCGGCAGGCAAGGGACGCGATTGAAGATGTCGCGCGCGCGGGCAGCAATTGCCGCTACCTTGTCGATCGCCCTTCCGGACAGGCTCTGCGTCGGCGTGCCTGATTGCGTGGTTGCAACCGAAGAAACTGGTGCGGTGTTGCCTGTCGACAGCGCGGAGGCGTTGGCCGGCGCCGTTTGTGCGAGCGCGGTGGAGGCCGATGCTGCCGCCAGTATGACCGCCGCGGCCGGGCCGAGGGTTCTGCGGAAGTGGAGGATCATCGTCAACGCTTGGTCCCGAGTTCGGTGGGGGTGATACGAGCGGTCTCGATCACGAAGGTCGATAAGGCGCTGCCGAGACAACTGTGAACGCGTTTGGCAAGGCTTGCTCCCCGCACCGGGCTGAATAGATCGAATTCACCGCTCTCGTTCCACTTACTCATGATTGTAAAGCGGTCGAACACTGGAACGTCGCGCTGCTGCGCGACGACGCGCATGTTGTCGATGTAAGATGTCATTGAAACCATGGTTTCCGTGCGCGGGCTGTACTGCATGTTCATCAGCACGACATCCGCTCCCGCTTTCTGCAATGAGGTCACGCCTTGGTCGAGGGCCTCGCGAAAGTCGTCGATGTCGACGGACCGGATGGCATCGACAATGCCGGTCTGCCACACCACCAGAGTTGATTTTTTCGCCTCCGCGAGCTTGCCGAGGCTGGGCGCGACATCCTCGGCGGTCTTGCGCAGAGCCAGTTCCACGGACACGTTCACGAGAATGCCCGGCAACTTCTCGCGAAGTGCAGCCTGCAATTTCGCCGGATAGGCTTCCTCCTCGGCTCCGGATATTGATGAGGAACGGCTGCCCACCACCAGAATGTTGAGCGGGCCACCCGCCCTGACCGCCGAGGCGACCCGGGACAGTGTACTATCGCTGGTCAGCAGATAGGCCGGCACGGCGCAGCTTTTGGTCACATCCTCAGCACACGCGGAGACGCTGGCCGATGAAGCGGCCAGCGCGATCAAGACCGACGCCAAGCCGGTCCTCATGCTCCTCCTCCCGCAAGATCCGAGTCGCCATCGGCAGGTTTGGCGCGGCTTCCGCCCTTGCCCGCAACCCTCTTGTACCACGAAAACACCCATGCGGCGGCGGACATGATCAGGATTCCGCAAATGCTGATAATGAGGTGAATCGTGGCGCCGCCGGAGCACTCTGCGAGGATGAACTGCCCAGCGAAGGCCAGAAAGACCCCGATACAGAAGATCTGGAGCGAATTCTGGCCGCACAGGATCAGCGGCTTAAGCCAGGGCGAGGCCAATCCCGGCCAGTTCCTGGGCAGGAAGCGGACGGCCAGCGCGGCGAGCGCCAAAAAGTGGACGATGCGCAGCACGTCGAGGTTGGTCTTGTCGATCGGATACATCCACTGTTCGGCGATGTCCGGCATCAAATGATTGAGCTGCGGCACATGCCAGGTCAGCGTGGTGCAGAAAGCGAACAGCAGATAGGTGGCGCAAATCCAAAGCGTTGCCGGCGAAAACAGGATGCGCGACATGCGCTTGGCGCCTCCGAGCGCGCACCATGCGCCAAACACGAACAGCAGTTGCCAGGCGAACGGATTGAAGAACCAGACCCCGTTGGGATAGGCGGGCAGTGCCAGATCGAACCACCGGGTGAGTGCATAAAAACCGACCGACAGCGCTAGCCCCAGATCAGCCTTGCGCTGCATCACCAGTAACACCGGCGGAAAAAAGAGCATCAGCGCGACGTAGAGCGGCAGCACGTCCATGTTGACGGGGCGGAATTTCAGAAGCAGCGCCTGCACGATCGTGACGTCGGGCTGCTTGAGAAAATCGAGGATGCCCATTTCCTCGGTGTAAAGCGGGTTCTCAAAGCTGCTCGCGACGTAGGAAATTTCCGCGAGGAAAATCGTGAATAGAAAGATATGTGCTACGTAGATTTGCCAGACGCGCCTGAGAATGCGCGCGGCGGCGACGACAAATCCGCGGTCGCGCATAGCGCGTCCGTAAACGAGGGCGGCGGTATAGCCCGAGATGAAGATGAAAATCTCCGTGGCGTCACTGAAGCCATAGTTGCGGAGAGTGAGCCAGGTCAGGAGGTTCTGCGGCAAATGGTCAATGAAAATCAACCATAGCGCGAGCCCGCGAAACAGATCGAGCCTCAGCTCGCGCTCGCGCGGCGGGGTCGGAATCGAAACGGCCGGCGCATCGCGCGTGACGCCCGCAGGGGCCGCCCTCGTGCGCGCTCCGACAACCTGATCGGTAACTGGCGGCATACGCTCGGCTTCGATAAGGCCATCTCAATCGCCTGCGCGATCGAGATGGATTTACGGGAGGACAGCTTCACGCTAACGGTGGCAAAAAATCAATATTGCCGCCGGGGTCATAGTGTGGAACCAGGCTGACGCACGATCACAACGAAGGGGGCTGGTTCATGCGCCTGTTTTGGCTATGATCGCTCGAATACTAGAGAGTTTGCGATGTACCGTGCCGTTACCCGCCAGATCGAAGTCACCGTTGAACCGAATTTCATGCCGGAGAGGTCGTCCGCCGAGCGAGGCCATTTTTTCTGGTCCTATACGGTGGTTATCATAAACGTCGGTCCCGAGACCGTGCAGTTGCGCACCCGGCATTGGATCATCACCGATGCCTCGGGGCGGAAGCAGGAAGTCCGCGGCGAGGGCGTCGTGGGCGAGCAGCCGGTGCTTGCGCCCGGCGAGCGCTTCGAATACACGAGCGGGGTTCCTCTGCCGACCGCCACCGGCTTCATGAGTGGCCGCTACCAGATGATCTCGATCCGAAGCGGCGAACCCTTCGAAATAGACGTTCCGACGTTCTCGCTCGACAGCCCCGACAGCAAGCGCGTGCTGAACTAAGGTCGCGCCCAATCGCGCCTACTCCACGCCGGCTTCCTGCGGGGTAAATTCGTACACCGAATTGCAGAACTCGCAGGTCACGGCGACCTTGCCATCCTGCACCATGCCCGAGCGGTCCTCCGGCGTGAAGCTCTTCAGCATGGCCGCCACGGCGTCACGCGAGCATGAACACCGCGCGTGCAGCGCTTGCGGCGAAAAAACCCTGACGCCGCGCTCATGGAACAGGCGATAAAGCAGACGTTCACCGGACAAGTCGGGATCGATCAGTTCGAGGTCCTCGACGGTGCCGATCAGCGACTGACCCTCGACCCAGGCATCATCCTCGCTCACCGTATGCACGGCGCCACCGTCGGGGGCATCGCCGGGATGGAGATCCGCCTGGCGCGCGCGCTCCAGCGCCTTGGGCAGGAATTGCAGCAGCATGCCGCCGCCACGCCAGCCGCGCTTCGGTCCATCCCCCTCCCGGCGCCACTCCTCGCCGACCGCGAGCCGGACCCGCGTCGGAATCTGTTCCGAGCGCAGAAAATACTCATGCGCCGCATCTTCGAGGTTGCCGCCTTCCAGTGCCACAAGACCCTGATAGCGGTTCATGTCCGGACCCTGATCGATGGTCATCGCGAGATGGCCGCGGCCCAGCAGCGCGCCCGAGTCGGAAGCATCGCCGAGCCGGGCCTTGTCGAAACGGGCATAGGCTCGCAGCCCGGCCGGGGCCCGAAAGTCGACAATCAGGAACGACACCGGTCCATCGGTCTGGGTTTGCAGGATGAACCGGCCCTCGAACTTGAGCGATGAGCCGAGCAGCGTCGTCAGCACGATCGCCTCGCCGAGCAGCTTGGCGACCGGTGCGGGATAGTCGTGCCGGACCAGCAACTCGTCGAGCGCCGGCCCTAGCCGGGTCAGTCGTCCGCGCAGGTCGAGTGTGCTCACCTCAAACGGAATCACGGCGTCGTCGACCGGAATGGATGAGGGCGCGCGCACGGGGGTTTCACGCGACGTGGCGGGGTCGGGCATTTGTGAGGTCATGCCCTCTATCTGGGGTCGACTGGCTGGGATCGAAACCCCATGAGAGGAGAGGAAAGCTCCGGTTGAGGATGGGCTGCGGAATATCGGCGCAGCAGCGGAGAAATAAAAGTCACGCGTTTCAAATATTTAGGGGATTTCCGTCAACGAGAAAACAGATATTCTGGAGACGCCGGCTGGAGCGCATCATTGCTCAAACCGGTGGGTTGAAGCATGGATCCGTCACATGCAGTTCACAAACTGCGGTGACAGCGCGCGCGGCCTCCGTTATCCGGATAAGCGATGGACCTCGCAACGACAAAAGAAGCGGCGGACCGCGCCGGTTTCGATACCGTCCGGATCATCGGCGACATCGATGCGCTGGCCGAAAAGCACGCTGGGCACGGGGACGTTTTCCGTTCTGCCGTGTCCAGGTTGTTGAAGGTCGAACTCGCGAAAGTGCGCGATGCGGCGCAGGCGAGGCTTCTGCGTGACCGCCACGGGCGGCGCTGCGCCGAATGGCTTTGCTTCGTTCAAGACGAAATCATTCGTCTGGCGTTTTCGGCCGCGACCCGTCATCTCTATCATTCCCCCATTCCGTCCGATGGCGAGCGCATGGCCGTGGTGGCGACCGGCGGCTACGGGCGCGGTTTGATGGCGCCGGACTCGGATATCGATCTGCTGTTCATTCTGCCTTACAAACAGACGGCGTGGGGCGAACAGGTCGCCGAGGCTATCCTGTATTGTCTATGGGACATGGGGTTGAACGTCGGTCACGCGACGCGCTCGGTCAATGAATCGATCCGGCAAGCGCGGGGCGACATGACCGTCCGCACCGGAATTCTGGAAGCCCGCTTCGTCACCGGCGACCGGGCGCTTTACGACGAACTGGTTAGCCGCTTCGACACCGAAGTGGTGCGGGGAACAGCGGCGGAATTCGTCGCTGCCAAACTTGCCGAGCGCGAGGAGCGCCATCACCGCGCCGGCCAGTCGCGCTATCTGGTCGAGCCTAACGTCAAGGATGGCAAAGGGGGATTACGCGACCTGCATACGTTGTTCTGGATCGCGAAGTATGTCTATCGGGTGCGTGAAAGCCACGAATTGCTCCAGTGCAATGTGTTCGATGTTCGCGAATACCGAACCTTCCGCCGCTGCGCCGATTTTCTATGGTCGGTACGCTGTAACCTGCACTTCGCGACGGGAAGGGCGGAGGAACGGCTGTCGTTCGACTTGCAGCGGGAGATCGCGGTCCGGCTCGGATATACGTCTCATCCGGGGATGCAGGATGTCGAACGCTTCATGAAGCACTACTTCCTGACCGCCAAGGATGTCGGCGACCTCACCGCAATTCTATGCGCGAAGCTCGAGGATCAGCAGGCTAAGCCGGCACCGGTTCTCAGCCGCGTGATGTTGTGGCCGCGGGGCACAGAGGTTCGGCGGGTTCCGGACAACGACGACTTCATCATCGACAACAACCGCATCAATCTCGCGACGCCCGATCTCTTCAAGCGCGACCCTGTCAATCTGATCCGTTTGTTCCGCCTCGCGCAGAAGAACAACCTGGCTTTCCATCCGGACGCCTTGCGGCTGGTGACGCGGTCGCGACGGCTGATCAACGCGGAGCTTCGCGAAAACCCGGAAGCCAACCGGCTGTTCATGGAGATCCTGACCTCGAATGACGCGGAGACCGTGCTGCGCAGGATGAACGAGACCGGGGTGCTAGGTCAGTTCATCCGCGCCTTTGGCACGATCGTCTCGATGATGCAGTTCAATATGTACCATCACTACACGGTGGACGAGCATCTGATTCGCTGCATCGGCATCCTTCAGGATATCGAGCGCGGCGACAATGACGAGGTCGCTCTCGCCAGCGAGCTGATGCGCAAGATTCTTCCCGAGCACCGGCCTGTCATCTACATCACCACACTGCTTCATGACGTTGCAAAGGGCCGGCCCGAGGATCATTCGATCGCAGGCGCCAAGGTAGCGCGCAGATTGTGCCCGCGCCTTGGCTTCAACGCAGCCGACACCGAACTGGTCGCGTGGCTGATCGAACAGCATCTGACGATGTCCAAAGTGGCCCAGTCTCGCGACCTATCCGATCGCAAGACCATCGAGAATTTCGCGGCCGTGGTCCAGTCGGTCGAGCGGATGAAGCTCTTGACCATCCTGACGACCGCAGACATTCGCGGCGTCGGCCCCGGCGTCTGGAATGGTTGGAAGGCCCAGCTGCTCCGCACTCTTTATTATGAGACAGAACCCGTGCTGACCGGCGGCTTCTCCGAGGTCAATCGCGCGCAGCGCATGGCGGCGGCTGAGGCCGAGTTCCGTGCCGCTTTCACCGAATGGCCCGACCATGAGCTTGATGCCTACATTGTCCGGCATTATCCGGCCTACTGGCTCAAGGTCGATCTCGGGCACAAGATCAGGCACGCGCGCTTCCTGCGCGCCAGCGAAAGAAGCGGCAAGAAGCTTAACATCAACGTCGGCTTCGATGAGGGGCGCGGCGTCACGGAGCTGACGATCCTTACCGCCGATCATCCCTGGCTGCTGTCGATCATTGCCGGAGCATGCGCGTCGGCCGGGGCCAATATCGTCGATGCCCAGATCTATACGACCATCGACGGGCAGGCGCTCGATACCATCGCGATCTCACGCGAATATGAGCGCGACGAGGACGAAGGCCGGCGTGCCGGGCGCATCGCCGAGATCATCGAGCAGGTACTTGAAGGCCGGTTGCGCCTGCCCGACGTGATACCGAGCCGCGCCGGGGGAAAGAGGCTGCGGCCGTTTGTGGTCGAACCCAAGGTCACCATCAACAATCAATGGTCGGACCGCCACACCATGATCGAGGTTTCAGGGCTTGATCGACCTGGGCTTCTGTTTCAGCTCACCACGGCGATCTCGAAGCTCAACCTCAACATCGCCTCGGCCCACGTGGCGACATTCGGCGAGCGCGCGCGCGATGTGTTCTACGTCACCGACCTGCTCGGTGCCCGGATCACCGCTCCGACGCGGCAGACCGCGATCAAGCGCGCGCTGGTCCATCTGCTCGCTAACGGCAGCACTGCGAAATAATTCGCCGTCGGGAGGCAGCGTCTTGCAAACTCCGCCTTGCAATGGGTTTGGCCTTCATTCTGGCCGGACCAGCCGGTCGGGCTGCGAACATCGCGCGGATGACAGGACGCGGCTTGTTCGACTTGGGTCGGCGGTTCCAGCCCTAATGTTGCATTAACTTTCAGGTAACCGCGCCTTAAAGCCCGGCCGCTAGGGTCCCTTTCGATTTCGGAGTTCGCATCAACGGTTGCCTGCAAGAACATGCGAACTTCGAAATCGGCACACTGGCGTGCAGGGCAGGGTCGGCGTGAGCGTTGTTGCGTATGGCGTGGGGACAAAAAAAGCGTAGCGGGCGCAAAGAGCCGGTATTCAGCGGGTTCGCAGCTTCGCTTTCGGAGTTGCGCATCAATCCGCTCGACCGCGTTACGATTGCTGACGACAAGCCGCCGGACAGGCGAGCCCGCCCGCGCAAAGCAGCCGCTCCGAATACTGAAGGCCCGCGCAGGCCTCCGGGTGAGGGTGGACGGCGAGCGAAGAAGCGTACACGCGCGCGTCTCTCGCGGCTGTTTTATTGGGGCGCCGTACTCGCATTGTGGGCGGTTATCGCTGTCGTCGGCCTGCTGATCTATATCGGCGCGCATCTGCCGCCAATCCAGTCGCTCGAAATTCCAAAACGTCCGCCGACCATTCAGGTTGTCGCTGCGGACGGCAGCGTGCTGGCGACGCGCGGCGAAATGGCCGGAAACAACGTCTTGCTCAAGGACGTGCCGTCCTATTTGCCGAACGCCTTCATCGCGATCGAGGATCGCCGGTTCTATTCGCATTACGGCGTCGATCCGATCGGCATCCTGCGCGCAGCCGTTGCCAACGTGCTGCACTTCGGCGTATCGCAGGGCGGCTCGACGCTGACCCAGCAACTTGCCAAGAATCTGTTCCTGACCCAGGAACGCACGCTTGAGCGGAAGCTCCAGGAAGTCGAACTCGCGCTCTGGCTGGAGCGCAAGCACACCAAAGCGCAGATTCTCGAGCTTTACCTCAACCGCGTTTACTTCGGGTCTGGCGCGTATGGTGTCGAAGCGGCGGCGCAGAAGTATTTCGGAAAGCCCGCGAAGAACGTCACGCTCGCCGAGGCCGCCATGCTGGCCGGTCTCGTCAAGTCGCCGTCGCGGCTGGCGCCGGATCGCAACCCGGAAGGTGCCGAAGCCCGCGCAAAGATCGTGCTCGCGGCAATGGCGGACGCTCACCTCATCACGGCGCAACAGGCGCACGCCTCGGCCGCCAAACCCTCCTACGCCGTGAAGCCGGCCAGCGCCGGTACCACCAACTACGTTGCCGACTGGGTCGGCGATGTCCTCGATGATCTGGTGGGCCAGGTCGATCAGAACATTGTCGTCGAAACGACCATCGATCCGAAATTGCAGAGCGTGGCGGAAGCCGCCCTGATCGACGAACTGGCCGCGAAAAGCGTCAAGTTCAATGTCAGCCAGGGCGCATTGGTGGCGATGACGCCCGACGGCGCGGTCCGCGCCATGGTCGGCGGTCGCAACTACGCCGACAGCCAGTTCAATCGGGCGACCATGGCAAAGCGTCAGCCCGGCTCCGCGTTCAAACCGTTTGTGTATCTGGCCGCGATCGAGGCCGGGCTCACGCCCGAGACGATCCGTCAGGACGCTCCGCTCGACGTCAAAGGCTGGCGGCCGGAGAACTACTCTCATGAATATTTCGGCGCGGTGACGCTAACTCAGGCGCTCGCAATGTCTCTCAATACCGTCGCCGTCCGGCTCGGACTGGAAGTCGGTGCTGCAAAAGTGGTGCGAACCGCGCACCGCCTCGGTATCACATCAAAACTTGAGACGAACGCATCAATTGCGCTTGGCACTTCAGAGGTGTCGCCGCTGGAGCTGGTCGGGGCCTACGCGCCCTTTGCAAACGGCGGATATGCCGCCAGTCCCCATGTCGTCGAGCGCATCCGCACCGTCGACGGCAACAAGCTTCTCTATGCGCGCAGGAAGGAAGCACCCGACCGGGTGATCGATCCACGCGGGGTCGCCATGATGAACACGATGATGGAGCAGACGCTCATCAGCGGCACCGCGCGCAAGGCCGAGATTCCCGGATGGACAGCCGCCGGCAAGACCGGCACCAGTCAGGATTTTCGCGATGCATGGTTCATCGGTTATACCGCGCGGCTCGTGACCGGGATTTGGCTCGGCAACGACGACAATACGCCGACCCGCAAGGCGACCGGCGGCGGCCTGCCGGTGGAGGTCTGGACCCGCTTTATGCGAGCCGCTCAACAGGGCGTGCGGCCCGAGCCGATTCCCGGCACACAGCGGGGCGGCTTCCTGCCTGAAGTCGCGCAGTTCGGCCAACCCGTCGACGTACCGGTCCCGGCGGCTTCGCCTGCGGTCGAGCGCCAGCCGCAGCCGGTGCGGACCAATGTGCGGCCGGAAGCTGCTGGCGGTCTGGATGGCTGGCTCGTGGACCGGCTGTTCGGCGGTCACTGAGGCAGCCCCGTCTTGCGCGGAAATCGTGACGACGCAGTCTTCAGTTTCTCACGGAGTTGGGAGATCACGGTGCTTCCGATAATGAGCTCTCATAAGAACGCACGCGCCTAGGTCTTTCACCCCTTTTACGCGAACCGGTATCCATCCTCGGGTCGCACCCGAGCACATGCTTCGCTCGAAACGTTAAAGCGGAAGAGTTGTCGGTCCGATCAGTCCTGAATACCGTAGCGATGGAGGTCGTTGCCTTCAACGTCGAGCCACTTCTTGGCCCGCTCGACATGATTACAGATGCGAGCCACCACCTTCCAAAACCGTGGCGAGTGATTCATTTCAACGAGATGGGCGACCTCGTGCGCGGCGAGATAATCCAGCACGAACGGCGGCGCCAGGATGAGCCGCCATGAGAACGAGAGCGATCCGGAGGACGTGCATGATCCCCAGCGGCTCGATTGGTCGCGGATCGAAAGGCGCTTGACCTTGACGCCAAGCGCGTCGGCATGACGCTGTGAGGCTTTTTGCAAGTCTCGTCTTGCTTCCCGTTTCAGGAAATCATGGACCCGCCGGTCGAGATATTCGAGTTCGCCGGCGACACAAAGAATACGCTCGCCGCTATCGCGCGTCTCGGCCCACACGGTACCGCGCTCGCCGGCGCGATGCACGATCCGGTGGGCGATGCCGCGCAGCGGAATGACCGCGCCGTGGTGGAAGGGTGCCGCCTTCGGCAGCCGCCCGAGACGCGCCGCGATCCAGCCGCCGTGACGTTGCGCAAAGTCTTTTGCTTCCGCGAGCGTTCCCCGCGGCGGCATTGTCAGGATCGCTTCGCGGTCACTCGGATGGATTCGCAAGGTGTAGCGGCGCGCGCGGCGATGCCGGCGCAAGCGGACTGAATAAACCTGGGATCCATGCTTGATGAGAAGCCGGGACGGTTCGGCGGGACGTCGATAAAGGAGCGCACGGGCCATGTCTGCAAATCCGGGACGGGAAATTTCGCCCGGATTCTGCCATATCCGGCGCCATTCAAATCGATCGGCGCAAAAACAAATCATTTGCCCAATATACAGGGGTAATCCATCACTGATTGGCTATATAAGGGGTGCAGGAACAAAAAAATTTGCATTTCATTCGGCTGAGTTGGGGCCTGAAATAATGAAAATGAATTCATAACTTGAAAATGAAAGAAATGAACCGGTCATTGTGGGATTGCTACAGGGGGCCGCGCACCCCTGAATGAACAGCGGAAACGATCAGACGATTGTTTCCGTTCGGATTTACGTGCGATCTATGCAGCGGCCGCAGCGTGCGATGCTTACGCCGGCTGTCTGGCGTTCGACTGCATGAAGTCATTGATGCGAGGGACGATCTCCGATCTGAACCGCGACCCGTTAAACACCCCGTAGTGACCAACGTCCTTCTGCACGTAATGTGTTCGCCGGTTGTCTGGGATCGATGTGCATAACGCATGCGCCGCCTCGGTTTGCCCGAGGCCGGAAATGTCGTCCTTCTCACCTTCGACCGTCATCAACGCGACGCGCGTGATCTTCGAAGGTTCGACCAGCCGGCCGCGATGGGTCATCTCGCCCTTGGGCAGCGCGTGCTTGACGAACACCAGATCAACCGTTTGCAGATAATACTCGGCGGTCAGATCCATCACAGCGAGATACTCGTCATAGAAATCGCGATGCTTGTCGACCAGGTCGCCGTCGCCTTTAACGAGATTCTCGAACAGACTCTTGTGCGCATTCATGTGGCGATCGAAATTCATGCTGATGAAGCCATTGAGCTGCAAGAAGCCGGGATAGACGTCGCGCATCACCCCAGGGTGCGGAAACGGCACCTTGGTGATGACGTTATTGCGGAACCAATCGGTGCCCCTTTCGGCGGCGAAATTGTTGACCGCGGTCGGATTCTTGCGGGTATCAACCGGCCCCCCCATTAACGTCATCGACAGCGGAACATACGGATCGCGCTCGGCCTCCATCACCGACACGGCGGCCAGCACCGGGACCGACGGTTGGCAGACAGCGATGACGTGGACGTTTCCGCCGAGCACATGCAGCATCTCAATCAGATAGTCGACGAAATCATCGAGATCGAAGCGCCCCTCGGCGACCGGTACCATTCGGGCATCGGACCAGTCGGTAATGTAGACGTCATGCGTCGGCATGAACGCTTCGACGGTTCCGCGCAGCAAGGTGGCGTAGTGACCCGACATCGGAGCCACCAGCAGCAGGCGCTGCTGCGGCACGCGCAGTGGACGTGTGTGCATTCGATCGAAGTGGAGCAGACGACAAAAGGGTTTCTCCCAGACCGAGCGGATCTCGATCGGTGTGCACACACCGTTGACTTCGGTTTCGTGGAGGCCCCATTCGGGCTTCGCGTAACGGCGGGTGGTGCGCTCGAACAGTTCGCAACCCGCAGCGACGGATTTGCCCAACTCGGTATGCGCCCACGGATTGAGCGGGTTCTGGAACAGCATCCTGGTTGCATCGGTGATGGCGCGAGCCGGGTTGAGCGACGCCTGCGCCATTTCGTACATCCAGTACATCGGCGCCGTCATCGACGGGCTGACTTCCGCCGGCATCTCCGGCGGCCGTCCAAATTCACCGATCGGCATTGGCTTGTTCCCCTTTTTGCGTCGCAACATAGTGACCGTTGCGATACAGAGCGTCAATCCACCGCTTGCCTAGATATAGTAGGTTGATGCTTTTAGAGAAACCTGAGGTGGAAAAAATCTCTTTCCGGCCTCGTTTGAGGCCAGAACGCTGCTATGCCGCGCAAGGTGCGCTGCGTTATCAGTCTCGGAAATTTCATGCGGGCTTGGCCCGGTTCCATGAAATGAAAGCCGGCTCCGCATTTTATTTTGAGATGTCTTCTCCGAAAGCAGTTCTCACCTTTCAGAATGATACTCTAGTCTTCGAGAATGACCGACGTTGCTGCTTCCGATTTCCGCCATCCCCGCCGCTACGTCCGGCTGGACACCCTTTTGCGGCTGCGGTGGCTTGCGGTATTGGGGCAACTCACGGCGATCTTCGTTGTCGAGCAGGGACTTGAGTTCGATCTGCCAACCGCTCCCTGTTTGACGATCGTCGGGTTGTCGTCGCTACTCAATCTCGCTTTGCAAGTCAGCTTCAATCCGATGAGGCGGCTCGAGCCATGGCATGCGGCAACGCTGCTTGCGCTGAACATTGCTCAACTGGCCGCCCTGCTGTTCTTCACCGGCGGTTTGCAGAATCCGTTCTCCTATCTGTTTCTGGCGCCGGTACTGATCTCGGCCACCGCCTTGCCGACGCAAATGACCATGGCGCTCGGCGGCTTCGCGGTCGCCTGCGCGACGGTCCTGGGCTTCACGCATTTGCCACTGCCGTGGGATGCATCCAATCCGCTCGTCTTGCCGCCGATCTATCTCATAGGAGTTTGGCTATCGATCGTCCTGGCGATCGGTGTCACGAGCCTTTACACATTCCAGGTGACGGAGCAGGCGCGCAAGCTGTTCGACGCCCTGGCGGCGACCGAACTGGTGCTGACACGCGAACAGCATCTGACCCAGATCGACGGCCTTGCTGCCGCGGCCGCCCACGAACTCGGAACACCGCTCTCAACCATCTTTCTGATTTCGCGCGAGCTGGAAAAAGCCTTGCAGGAGAATGGCGCTCAGGATCCACAACGGCTCGCCGGCGATCTCGGGATCGTGCGGGAGCAGGCGCAGCGTTGCCGCGATATTCTCGCCAAGATCGCGCAACTGTCCTCATCTGGCGCGCCTTTCGATCGTATGCCGCTGTCGACGCTAATTGAGGAAACCGTTGCCCCGCATCGTGACTTCGGCATCGATATCAAGACCCGGATCGAGGCCGCAGGTGACCACGAACCGGTCGGCATGCGTAACCCCGCGATCCTTTACGGCGTCGGCAACATTCTCGAGAACGCCGTCGACTTCGCCCGCAGCGCGGTCGAAGTGAATGCCTGGTGGGACAGAGACAGCGTTGAGATCGTCATTGCGGACGACGGACCGGGCATTGTTCCCGACATTCTGAAGAGGATCGGCGAGCCTTACCTGTCGCGCCGTCGCAACGCCGGCGATGCCCAGGGCGGACGTACAGGGCTGGGTCTTGGAATTTTTATCGCCCGAACCTTGCTGGAGCGAACCGGCGCTAAGGTATCCTTCAAGAACCGAAAGTTTCCTGAGCATGGCGCGGTGGTCAGGATTGTGTGGCCACGTGTCCGTTTTGAAACAGCAAAAACGATTGCGGAGACAATAGGATAGGGATCACGGCCGTGGATTTGGGCAACAATTGCTTGCGGTGCGGTGTTCAGCGATCATATGATTTCAGGCCAATCACGCGCGAGGTATCAATGTGAACGCCACCCCCGACGTTATCCCGCAAGCCGACCGCTCGCTGCTTATCGTTGAGGATGACAAACCGTTTCTGGAGCGCCTGTCGCGCGCCATGGAAACGCGCGGTTTCACTGTGACCTCATGCGACAGCGTCTCTGATGGCCTTGCGCATATCGGAAAGTCCGCGCCGGCTTTTGCCGTGGTCGATTTGCGGCTGGGCGACGGCAATGGCCTCGACGTTGTGTCAGCGCTTAAGCGCGAGCGGCCCGATGCTCGAGCGATCGTGCTGACCGGTTACGGCAACATCGCGACCGCTGTGACGGCGGTGAAGATGGGGGCGATCGATTATCTGTCCAAGCCTGCCGACGCCGACGACGTGGTCGCAGCGCTGCTTGCCAGCGGTACGGAAAAATCCGAGTTGCCGCCGAATCCAATGTCGGCCGATCGCGTGCGCTGGGAACACATTCAGCGCATTTATGAGATGTGCAGTCGTAACGTGTCGGAAACGGCGCGGCGGCTCAACATGCACCGCCGCACGCTGCAACGTATTCTGGCGAAACGCGCACCTCGCTGAGACTGAATTGTCATCCTCCCTTCAGAAGGAGCGACGGCCGTTTCAGCTTTAAGTCAGACGCAGCGTTTCGAGCGAAGTGGCTTATCGCCTTGCGCTGGCGCCGCCCTCGAGTCGCAATCATGCTTTAAAATTCACCGTCGGTGTAGCCCTGCGGATCGGCCAGGCGATTGAGACGTTGCGCCGCCGCGATCCCGAAGCGCAGCATCATCGCCTTGCGCGTCGGTGCCGACAGGCGGTGCTCGGGCGCCTCGCAATGCAAGTAGGCGCCATAGGCGTCGGCAACGATTAGCCCCGTATCGCCGGGGAAAATATCGCACGGCAGATCGCGCGTGAAAGCGAAGAACAGGCGATCACAATGCTCCCGGTAATCCTGCCACTTCCTGTCCGCACGCAAATCCTCGGCCGATGACTTGATCTCGACGATCCAGATCTCGCCGCGCGCATTCACTGCAACGAGATCGGCACGGCGCCCGGACGGAAGCGACAATTCGCTGAGACAGGCAAATCCAAGTGATCGCAAAAGTCTCCCGGTCCCGCGCGCGATCGCCAGCGCGGTCTCCGACTGGCGGCGATCCGGCAGGGCCACAAGGGCGATGTGAGCGGCATTCGTTTCCATGCGACTATAGCGTCTTCGAGCGACGTGGGTACCGGTTCGCGTGAAGAAAACGAGTCAAATCAAAACCATAGAACTCTACTTCTGATTCCGTCAGAAGCGGAAGGGCTTAGAGCGTTTTCCAGCTAAGTGGAATCCGGTTAGCCGTACGAAAATGCTCTCAATCAATAACGTGCGCGTACTCTGATCGCAAAACGGTATCCACTTTTGCGGAGTACGCGCTAGGCTCGGTGTGTCATCGGTGATGACGTTAAATCGCTTGGCGAGGCCGTAAAAATCGGCATTGTGTGCGTATGAGCCGGCACGACCAAACCAGCACTAAAGTCGGCGCCACCATCATCCCGGTGACGCCGTTCCGACAGAACTGCACCCTGTTGTGGTGCGAAGCCACCAAGGATGGGGTGGTGATCGATCCTGGAGGCGATATTCCGCTCGTCAGGGCCGCCATTAAAAAGGCCGGTGTGAGCGTCGGACGGATCTGGCTGACGCACGGCCATATTGATCATGTGGGCGGCGCCGCTGAGCTGCGCGACGCGCTGAAGGTCCCCATCGAGGGTCCGCATATCGCCGACAAGCTCCTGCTCGACCATGTCGTCGAAAGCGGATGCCACTACGGCATGACCGGAATGCGCAATTTTGTCCCGGACCGCTGGCTCGAGGAAGGCGACCGGGTCGAGTTCGGCCAACTTGCATTCGATGTGCTTCATTGTCCCGGCCATTCGCCGGGAAGCGTGGTTTTTTTCGGCCCGGAGATGCGCTTTGCGCATGTCGGCGACGTGTTGTTCAACGGTTCCGTCGGCCGCACCGACTTGCCAGGCGGCAGCCATGCCATGCTGATCAAGTCGATTACCGACAAGCTGTTGCCGCTTGGGGATGACGTTGCTTTCATCTGCGGACATGGTCCGGGGTCGACCATCGGCTACGAGCGCGCAAGCAATCCGTTCCTGACCGGCAACGTGTGACTCCTCCCAGGTTCGAGACCAAGAGTGATCGCCTGTCGGTCTCGACACAGAACGGATCACGCTATGCGCAGGACCGCCGCCACTCCGATCTCCACGGCGATGGATGGTGCCTGACACACACCTTCGCAGCCGATATCAGCGGGAAATGATGTCGCGGACACGCTGCGAGAGATGACTGAGATCGAACGGCTTGGTGATCATGTCCATGCCGGGCCTGAGGAAGCCTTTGGCGTTTGCGGAATTGTCGGCATAGCCGGTCATAAAGAGGATTTTCAAATCTGGCCGGAGTTCCCGCGCCTGATCCGCGAGTTGGCGTCCATTCATGCCCGGAAGCCCGATGTCGGTGAGCAGGAGATCGACGGGCGTGTCCAGTTGCAGGATCCGCAAGCCCGCCGCTCCGTCCGCGGCCTCGCGTGTGACATAACCTTGATCGTGCAGCGTTTCGACAATGATGCTGCGCACGACCGGTTCATCCTCGACCACCAGCACGGTCTCCCCGGTCGCGGTGATCCTGTTCACGGGAGACGCCTGATGAGCCTCGGCAATGCTATCATGGCGCGGCAGAGACAGGCTGATCGATGTGCCTCGTTCCGGCACGGTGTCGAGTGCGATGTGGCCATTCGATTGTCGGGCGAATCCGTAGATCATCGACAGGCCGAGTCCGGTACCCTGTCCGATCGGCTTAGTGGTGAAGAATGGATCGAAGGCGCGCGCCGCTATATCGGCGGTCATGCCTGTTCCGGTGTCGGCGACGGTGATGCAGATATAGTCGCCCGGTTGCTTGGCGGAGGCGCCGGACTCGATGGCCTCGAGGGTCACGTTCGCCGTGGTAATCGTGAGCCTGCCGCCGCTGGGCATGGCGTCCCGTGCATTGATCGCGAGATTGAGCAGCGCGCTTTCGAGCTGATTAGGATCGCAGAGCGTTGGCCAGAGCTGTTTCGATGGAGCGATTTCCAGCTCAATGGTCTCGCCAATCGTCCTGCGCAACAAGTCTTCCAGCGAGAGGATCAGCTGGTTGGCATTGACCGGCTTCGGCACCAGGGGCTGTCTGCGGGCGAACGCCAGCAGGCGGTGCGTCAGCGCCGCGGCCCGATTGGCGGAGGTCATTGCGGCCTCGATGTAGCGTCCCGCGCGATCGGTCCGCCCCTGATTGAGGCGCGTCTGCAATAAATCCAGCGAGCCCACGATGCCGGTGAGCAGGTTGTTAAAGTCGTGGGCGATGCCGCCGGTCAACTGGCCGACTGCTTCCATCTTCTGCGATTGACGTAGCGCTTCTTCGGCCGCCCGCAACCGTTCGGCAGCTGCCTTCTCGGCAGTGACATCGCGCGCCACGGCGTAAATCAGATCCTGATCCGGAACAGCGGTCCAGGACAGCCACCGGTACGAGCCGTCCTGGTGACGAAGCCGGTTTTCGAATCGAACGGTAGCCTTGCCGCGTGCAAGGCGGCGGACCTCAACTCGGGTCTTAACGATATCTTCGGGATGCTCGATCCATTCGGCGGTGCGCTCCATCAGCTCGGCTTCGCTCCAGCCGAGCGTCCTGGTCCAGGCAGGATTGACGGAGCGCCAGATGCCGTTCTGGTCCATGACGAGCAGCAAGTCCCGGGACACGTTCCAGATCCGGTCGCGCTCGCGGGTTTTTTCTTCGACGCGCTCGGCGAGCGTCGCATTCAACTCGGCGAGTTTTGCCGCGATCCGCTTCTGATCGTGGACGTCGGTGTTGGTGCCGATCCAGCGGGTGATACGACCGTCGTCATCGCGCGCCGGCACCGCGCGGGATAGAAACCAGTGATAGCTGCCGTCAGACCTCCGCAGCCGGAACTCGATCTCATAGGGTTCGCCGCTGTTCACCGCACGGGTTCTTGCGGCGGCAGCGGCCGATGCGTCCTCCGGATGGACGATCTTACTCCAGTCGTGGCCGCTGAGTTCGCCCGGTTTTGTACCGACATAGTCGTAGAAGCGTTGATTGAACCAGTTAAATGAGCCGTCGGACGTGGCGGTCCAGACGTGATGCGGCAACGCCTCTGCAAGCGTACGAAATTCCTGTTCGCGCTCGCGGATCGAACGCTCCGCTTCGACCTGATCGGTGACATCGATGTGCGCGCCGAACAGACGGAGCGCTTTCCCCTCCGCATCGCGCTCGATCACCGATCGGGCGGAAATCCAGCGTGTCTCGCCGTCGCTCGGCCGGATGATACGGTAGCGTACCGCGTACTCACGATCACCGCCCCGCACCGCATCGATGAACTGCCCTTCGGCGACCGCGCGATCGTCGGGATGAACGCGGCGAAGCCAGTCCTCACGACTCTCGTGGACGGCTTCGAGCGGAAGGCCATGTATCTTCAAATACTCGGGCGACTTGCGATTGCGATGCCCGGTGCGCAGATCGACTTCGAGGCCGCCGATCCTCCCAATCGCCTGCACGCGCGCGAGCTCGGTCTCCCGTTCCTGCAAGGCAAGTTTGGCAAAATGTTCACGCGTGATATCGCGGCATACGACGAGCACTCCCCCGACACCTTCATCGTTATCGATGGGGCTGAAGCCGTAGGTCCAATAGACTTGCTCCAACCTGCCGTGCCGCGTGACCGGAACAAGCTGCTCCTCATGCCACGTCGCACCGCTGCCGGCCATGACGTGCTCGATCTGGGGGCCGATGATGTCCCAGATCTCGGTCCAGCACTCTTTGCCCTTCTGCCCGAGCGCACTGGGATGCCGCTCCGGTCCCATGGTCTGCCGATAGGCATCATTATAGAACTGGATCAGGTCCGGCCCCCACCAGATGAACATCGGGTGGTTGGTGTTCAGCATGATCCGGACTGCCGTGCGCAGACTCTGGGGCCAGGTATCGGAAGCGCCGACCGATGTAGATGCCCAATCGAAACGGCGCGTCAAATCACCCATCTCCCCGCCTCCGGCGAGAAAGGCTCCGGAACTGACACCTTCCTTCTCAAGCATTGATGGACAAGTTTTGTTGGGTAGCCCGTCGGGAGGGGTGACCCCAATGACGCCGCATACCGGGTCACAATCGGAACCGAACGCGCTGTCCCTCCCTTTGGTTCCAATTATTTTCGCGGATGTGACGCCGGCGCTCCTAGAGCCGACGTCGCGCCCCGCTCTCGCGGCGGACGGACAGCCGTCAGTTCAGCTTGACCACTTCCAACCGGCGATTCTTGGCTCGGCCGTCGTCGGCGTCATTCGAGGCGGCGGGCGCCATCATGCCGACGCCGGCTGCGCGCAGCCGCTTCGGATCGATCCCGTGGTTTGCCGCCAGCACCTTCACTACCGCCTCGGCCCGGCGCCGCGACAGGTCGAGGTTGTGGTCGAACGCGCCCTGATTGTCGGTGTGGCCGACGATCAGCACTGCGAGCTTCGGGTCGTTCTTGAGCAGACCTGCGATCTCGGCCAGCGTGGGGCCGGACTCGGGTTTGAGCTCGGCTTTGTCGGTGTCGAAGAAGATGCCGTAGAGCGCGACTTGGCCGGTCGTACCGATGCTCCGCGCCATCTCCTCGGCCTTAACCACGACCATCTTCTGTTCGCGGGGCTTGGGTTCGACAATATGGACCAGCGCCACGGTTCGTTCATTAAATGCCTTGCAATAGAGGTTGTCCTTGACCTGAAAGGTTTGCACGGTGACATAGGCATCGCCGCCGCCTTGCGGGATCTTCGCAGCGAAGAACCGCTGATCGTCGACATAGGGTGTCAGCGCGCATTTGCCGTTTGAAAAGTCGGCGTCCTTCAGTTGGTTTGCGTAAACGAAATACATCATGAGGCTCATCTCGCCGCCGCCGCCCTCGCTGGAGCGCTCGGGATCGCCGCCGCATTCTTCCTTCTTGCAAGTGTAGAGGGTTTCGCCACCGGACTCCTTCACGACGTCCTGATAGTTGCGCAAACCTCCAGCGGCGAGCGTCCGGCCGGTAGCAGATAGGCAATACGAGTGCGCGCGCCCTCGATTTCGATTTCCTTTTTCGGTTTGAACACCTGATTGTTCATCCGATCGCGCTGATCGTCGCCCGCCTTCTCAAGCCTTGACAGCGGCACCTTGAAATCGGTGAAGGCGAGGCGCTCATAGCTCACGATGAACGAGCCGTCGTAACGCTTCAGCAGCGCGTTATCCCTGGCGCCGGCAATATCCTTGGTTGGAATGACAGCGTCGGCGCGAGCCGTGGTCGCACCGAATAAACCGATCGCAACAGTCAGCATGGCAATCTGCTTGAGCATTCTATGAAATCTCCATGGCAAAAGCATCACACCAAGCCGATTAGCTGTTCTCTGACAAGGGACTATCGCGCCGAAGGATCGCTGGGGAAAAGGAGTCGATGGACATGCGCCGTCGGACTCGCCCGACGGCGCTGATTACCGTTGCTCAATACTTGACGGACCGCGGCTCCTTAACCCCACGGACCCCGGCGAGGGCCACTGTTCCAAGGGCCGCGGGAGTCGGACGCCGGGCGGGGGGCAAGACCTTCGCCGGACTGCCCGGCGAGCTTCTGCAATGCGGCGATGCGGTTTTCGGTCGAGGGATGAGTCGCGAACAGGTTATCCATACCGTGTCCCGACAGTGGGTTGATGATGAACATGTGCGCGGTCGCGGGCACGCGCTCCGCCTCCATGTTCGGCACTTGATGCGCGGCATTGTCGATCTTGGCCAGTGCTGAAGCGAGCCACATCGGCTGGCCGCAGATGCGCGCGCCCATCTCGTCGGCGGCGTATTCGCGGGTGCGGCTGATCGCCATTTGCACCAGCATGGCTCCGAGCGGCGCGAGGATCATCATCGCCAGCGAGCCGATGATACCGGGGCCGTTGTTGTCGCGGTTGCCACCGAAGAACATGCCGAACTGCGCCAGCATCGAGATCGCGCCCGCGAAGGTAGCGGTAATGGTCATCAGCAACGTGTCGTGATGTTTGATATGCGCGAGTTCATGCGCGATCACGCCGGCCAGTTCCTCGCGGCTGAGCGACTGCATCAGTCCCGTCGTCACCGCCACGGCGGCATTCTCCGGATTGCGGCCGGTGGCAAAAGCGTTGGGCTGCGGATTGTCCATCACGAACACACGCGGCATCGGCAGGCTGGCACGCGCAGCAAGCTCGGACACCAGCCGGTGCAGGTCTGGCGCGGTGCCGGCATCGGCCTCATGTGCGCCGTACATCGACAACACCATGCGGTCGGAGTTCCAATAAGCGAAGATATTGGTCGCGGCGGCGACGACGAGCGCTATCGTCGCGCCGCTGGCGCCGCCGATCAAATAGCCCACGCCAGTGAACAGGCTGGTGAGCCCCGCCAGCAGGATCGCAGTACGGAAATAGTTCATTAAACCTCTCGAAACCCTCACCGATTTGGTGGCCGGCATCCAGAACATGGGAATTGCGTATCAGGACGCGCAAGTGCGGCGGCCCGTCGCGGCACCAGATAGATCGATTTTTCTTCTATGAAGCGATCAGCTGGCCAAATCTGATTCAGGATCGGCATAGGCATGGCCTGCGACGCTCCCGCCAGTTCCAGGACCAGAAAACGTCGCCGTTCCAGCGCTCCGAAGCCCCGAGTCATCCGGCGAGATCCGGAGCGACAAGCTCGAAGGTCGCGGTCCCGAAACGGACGGCGTGATCGGACTCGGTAATGGCGAGAAGGTCGGCCCCAAGGCGGCTCGGATCACGTGATCGGGGTATGGCGCGAGGGCTGTTCGGCTTCCGCTGAATAACGGACTGCCGTTGGCCGGATCCGAACCGTGCCGGACATTACGATCGTAAGGCCGTGCGCAAGGACAGCGCATCCGCGGAGCCCTCGATCGTAGAGCAATAGCGCTGCCTGGCTAGAGTTCTTTTGATTTGACGCGTTTTCTTCACGCGAACCGGATTCCACTTCGCTCGCGACCGGTTCATGAAGAAAGCCGCATCGCGATGCGATGCGGCTTTCTTGCCCACTCCCCCAAGATTTATTCCGCCAGACCAGGGCTTTGAAACCCTGGCCTTTTGCGATCAGTAGTTCGCGACCGTCGGCGTATTGAAATGATAGTTCAGGCCAGTGCGGAAGATGTGCTCCTGCGCGCCGGTGCTCAGCACGAACGGCCCGCCACCGATATTGAATCGTGAACGGCCGAGGTCGACGTAGAGATATTCCGTCGTCGAGGTCCAGTTCGGGCCGAACAGCGGCCCACCGAACAGGTTCACCACGGGAAGCGGCGTCTCGATGCCACCGCCCACGGTATAGCCGGTGCGGGTATTGGAGAAGCTGAAATTGTTGAGCGGGTGTTGAGCGCGGTCTTGACGTTGCCATAGGCGAAACCGCCGGTCGCGTAGAACATCGAGGGTCCGATGGCGTAGCCGAGACGGCCGCGCGCGGTGCCAAACCACTGTACCTTCGAATTGAAATTGACAGAGGCCCCCGGCACGCAGCCGAAGCAGGTCTTGCTATCCTCCAGGGTCGAGCCCTGGAAGTCGGTCTCGAGGCCCAAGACGATGTTGCCAGCCTGCCAGTTGTAGCCGATCTGGCCGCCGCCGACGAAGCCGCTGGGCGCGAGATTGAATCGGGCGAGCGGATTTCCAGCCGCATCGGAGATGGTGCTGCGGTTGCGACCGACGTCCGCCGCCGACATTGCCGCCGATATACAGGCCGTTCCAGTTTGCCGTGACCGTCGGTACGTACGGGCTGCCGGGGCCGCCGATGCGATAGTTCACGCCGGCGCGGAAGATATTCTCGCGCAGTTCGGAACGCAGCGCCTGACCGGGGAGACCGGCGAAGGCGTCGGTGCGGTTGCCCAGATCGAGATAAAGATACTCGATCTTGCCGGTCCAGTTGCCGCCGAGCGCGGCTTCGACGCCGCTGCCCCAGGTCCAGCCGCTGCGTCCGCCGCCGAACGCGAACGGCACGCCACCTTGAATGACTGTGGTGCCAACGTTACCGTAGGCCCAACCGCCGGTTAGGTAGGTCATCATCGGACCGTTAACCAGGCCGACGCGGCCGCGCGCCGTGCCGAACCAGTTGAGCCTCTGATTGTACTGGAGCGCGCCGACAAAGTTGGTCCGGGTGTCGGTCATGTCGGCGCCTTGGATGTCAGCTTCGACGCCGAATACGATCGGGCCCAGGAACGAATTGGTCTGCCAATTGTAGCCGATCTGGCCGCCGCCGACCGCGCCGAGTGGCTGCAGATGCGTCAAAATTGACCCGGGGCCCAAATTATGCACGGTTTGATTGCGACCAATCCCGAGGCCGGCGTTCACGCCGAAGTAAAGGCCGCTCCAGTCATAGACCGGGGCCATCGGCGGAGCCTTGGTGTAGGGCCGCGGTGCAAGATCCGCCGCCTGGGCGCTCATCGCGGTGCTGGCCAGCAGAACGCCGAGCAGAATTTTTTTCATTTTCATTATGATGGTCCCCGACTGCAAATGACCGCGAGACTGTACGCTTCGACGGGAAACTTGTCTGTGGTTCGGTAGCCACACCTGATAGGGAATGATGTGGTGACGGCGAAAACCTTGCAAAATCAGCATCAAAATCAGTATCTGGCATAACAATGCCGGACCCCATCGCGGCTTGTCCGCGCCTCCCAAGCCGCGCTGAACCCCACTCCGACCGTTTGCGGGGGTTTGCTGATTCGCTTTCGATCCCCGCCAACTCGACCGGACAGGCGGGACGGCCTACCTTCTCGGAGCGTGGGAATCGCTGATCGCGTAAAGCAGCCCTTGCTGCCTGACGGCTTTCTGCGCTGGTTTGCGGCGCGGGGATGGTCGCCGCGTGCGCACCAGTTGGCGTTGCTGCGAAAGGCCCGTGCCGGCCGTTCGGCGCTGCTGATCGCCCCCACCGGCGCGGGCAAGACGCTGGCCGGATTTCTGCCCACGCTGGTGGACATCTCTTCTCCCTCTTCCCTTGCGGGAGAGGGAAGGCACCTTCACACCCTCTATATTTCTCCACTGAAAGCGCTGGCGGTTGATATCGCCCGCAATCTGGAGACTCCGATCACCGAGATGAGTCTGCCGATCCGGGTCGAAACCCGCACCGGCGACACGCCGGTGTCACGCCGGCAGCGGCAGCGGCGCTATCCGCCGGACATCCTGCTGACCACCCCTGAACAGATCGCGCTGCTGCTGGCGTCGGACGATGCGCCGTTTCTGTTTTCGTCGTTGCAGCGCGTTGTGCTCGATGAACTGCACGCGCTGGTGACCTCGAAACGAGGCGATCTGTTGTCATTGGCGCTCGCCCGGCTGTGGCTGCTCGCTCCGCGAATGCGTACGATCGGCTTGTCGGCGACGGTGGCCGAACCGGAGTCGTTGGCGCGATTCCTGGTGCCGCAGCCCGAAGGCAAGGCCGTTTCGGCTGACATTGTCGAGGCCGAAGGCGCAGCCGCTCCAATTGTCGAGATGCTGGACACAAGCGAACGGCTGCCGTGGGCGGGACATTCGGCGCGTCATGCGTTGACTGAAATCTACGATCTCATCAGGCGCAACAGGACCACGCTGGTGTTCGTCAACACCCGGAGCCAGGCCGAGATGTTGTTTCAGGATCTCTGGCGCATCAACGACGACGGTCTCGCCATCGCGCTGCATCACGGCTCACTCGACGTCGCGCAGCGCCGCAAGGTGGAGCAGGCGATGACGGATGGCCGGCTGCGCGGGGTGGTCTGCACGTCGTCCCTGGATCTTGGCGTCGACTGGGGCGACGTCGATCTCGTCATCAATATCGGTGCGCCCAAGGGTGCCTCGCGGCTGATGCAGCGGATCGGCCGCGCCAATCACCGTCTTGATGAAGCCTCGCGCGCAGTTTTAGTGCCGGCTAATCGGTTCGAAGTGCTGGAATGCCGCGCCGCCATCGATGCGGTCAACGAAAATGCGCAGGACACGCCGCCGTTGCGCTCGGGTGCGCTCGATGTGCTCGCGCAGCATGTTCTGGGCTGCGCCTGCGGCGAGCCGTTCCACGCCGATGAGCTCTATGACGAGGTGCGAACCGCCATACCCTATGCGGCGCTGACGCGTGCTGATTTCGACGGCGTGATCGATTTCGTCGCCACCGGCGGCTATGCGCTGAAGAGCTACGAACGATTCGCTCGCATCAGGCAGGACAAAGAGGGGCGCTGGCGCGTCGCCAATCCGAAGGTGCGGCAAAGCTACCGCCTCAACGTCGGCACCATCGTGGAGGAGGCGATGCTGAAGGTGAGGCTGGTGCGTTCGCGGCATGGCGGTCAAAACGGAGGCAAAGGTTTGACCGGCGCGATCGCACGCGGCGGCCGGATGTTAGGTGAGATCGAGGAGTATTTCATCGAAGGCCTGGTTGCCGGCGACACCTTCGTGTTCGGCGGCGAGATCGTGCGCTACGAGGCGCTGTCCGAGGATCAGGTCTATGTTTCGCGTGCCAATGATGAGAGCCTGAAGGTGCCGTCCTACATGGGCGGCAAGTTTCCGCTCTCGACCTATCTGGCCGAACGAGTTCGCGACCTGCTCGACGACAAGCGCGCATGGCGCGGCCTGCCGGATCAGGTGCGCGAATGGTTGATGCTGCAGTCGCATTTTTCGCGTGTGCCGCATGCGCGCGAGATGATCGTTGAAACCTTTCCGCGCGCCGACAAGCATTATCTCGTTTGCTATCCGTTCGAGGGCCGGCTTGCCCACCAAACTCTTGGCATGTTGCTGACGCGGCGATTGGAGCGTGCGCGTGCGCGGCCGCTTGGCTTTGTCGCCAACGAGTATGCGCTCGCGATCTGGATGCTGGGGGACGCCTCGTCGATGATCCGGCAGCGCCGGCTCGATCTCGATGTGTTGTTTGATTCGGACATGCTGGGTGATGATCTGGAGGCATGGCTTGCGGAATCCGCGTTGATGAAGCGCACCTTCCGCAATTGCGCGATCATTTCGGGTCTGATCGCCCGCCGTTTCACCGGGGCGGAAAAGAGCCGGCGTCAGGTGCTGTTCTCGACCGATCTTGTTTACGATGTGCTGCGCAAGCATCAGCCCGATCATGTACTGCTGCGAGCGGCCCGCGCCGACGCTGCGACCGGACTGCTGGATATCCGCCGCCTGAGCGATATGCTGGCGCGGATCAAAGGCCGGATTACCCACAAGCGGCTCGATCGCATTTCGCCGCTCGCGGTGCCCGTAATGCTGGAGATCGGACGCGAGGCGGTTTATGGCGAGGCGTCCGACGAATTGCTGGCGGAAGCGGCCGAAGATCTCGTCAAGGAGGCGACGGAGCGGTGATGTCCTCGCGGTCCTATTTGCCGTGTTCCCATGGCCTCCGCTCTTTTCGGAAGATCGTTCGCATGATCTATGAAAGCAACGAGCCTCTTTCCGATTCGGATCATCTCTTGAACGTGCTTGCGATCAACGACGTCTCGTTCCGCGCGACCGTGCTTGTCGGCGGCGTCGAATTTCTGGTTGATCTTTCGGGCGCGCTGTTCTGGGAACGGGAACGCTTGCTCGTCGTGTCCGACCTGCATCTCGAAAAGGGTTCGAGTTTTGCCATGCGCGGCGTGCTGCTGCCGCCCTATGATACGGTTGCGACGCTCGGTCGGCTCGCCGCCACCGTTCGGCGGTTCGATCCGCGTACGGTGATCGCGCTTGGCGATAGTTTTCACGATCGCGACGCTCACAATCGTCTGTCCGCGCCGGACAGTGAGGCGCTTTCGGCTGTGCAGGTGCGCCGCGACTGGATCTGGATTTCCGGCAATCACGATCCGGCGCTGCCGGATGATCTCGGCGGCGCTGTCGCGAGCGAAGTCGCGACCGGCGGGATCGTGTTTCGTCATGAGCCGACCGGCGCTTTCGGCGAAATCGCAGGTCATCTGCATCCCAAGGCGCGGGTTTCAACGCGGGGCCGTTCGATGGAGCGGCGTTGTTTCGCCAGCGATGGTGCGCGCATGGTGATGCCGGCGTTCGGCGCCTATGCGGGAGGCTTGAGCATCCGAAACAGAGCGTTCGCCAAAATCTTCTCGGCCGATTTCACCGCGCATGTGCTCGGCTATACCCGCATGCATACGATCGCGGCCTCGCGCTGCTACTAATAGGGGTGATTCATTCCGCTCGACCGAGGGTCGCAACAGACGTACCGGGAACTGGAACGGGCCGTCCGCGTTGTCGACGCGGCTGGAGCCATGACACATTCAAGAGCGACAACGCGCGGACAACGTGGAAAGTGGCGCCGGAACGAGCCCTCTCTGAAAGGCGCGCCGTCACGATCGTTTCGTGACGTCTTCAAAACGCTCGGGTCGGGCCTTATTACCGGGGCCGCGGACGACGATCCCTCCGGCATCGGCACCTACAGCCAGACGGGTGCGCAGCTCGGCTATGGAGCGAGTTGGACGATGCTGCTGACGTTTCCCCTGATGGCGGCGATTCAGGAGATTTCCGCGCGGGTTGGTCGCGTCACCGGACACGGCATCGCTGGCAACGTCTGCCGCCACTATCCCGCAAGCCTGCTGAACGGCATCGTCTCGCTGCTGTTTATCGCTAACACCATCAACGTCGCCGCGACCTTGGTGCCATGGCGGATGCGTCCAGGCTGCTGTTCGGTATCACCTCGGTCGTGGCGCAGATCTTTCTTGATTACGCGCGCTATGTCGCAGTTCTGAAGTGGCTGACACTGAGCCTGTTCGCCTATGTCGCCGCGCTCGCGGTCGCGCATGTCTCCTGGGGTGAGGCGCTTGCGGGATTGCTGATTCCGCGCGTCGAGTTCAGTGCACCGTTTCTCACCACCATCGTGGCCATCCTTGGCACGACGATTTCGCCATATCTGTTCTTCTGGCAGGCCTCGCAGGAGGCCGAGGACCAGCGGGTCGATGCCCGAAAACGGCCCCTGATCCAAAGGCATCACGGCGCGCAACAAGAACTCCACCTCGTATCCGCGCCGATACCATCGTCGGGATGGCCTTCTCCAGCTTGATCGCGATCGCGATCATTCTCACCGCCGCCGCGACTTTCCATGCCACCGGCAAGACCGATATCGAGACATCGGCCCAGGCCGCCGAAGCCTTGCGGCCGATTGCGGGCCGGTTCGCGGAAGTGATTTTCGCGCTCGGCATCGTCGGCACCGGGTTGCTGGCGATTCCAGTGCTGGCGGGCTCGGCGGCCTATGCCGTTGGCGAGGGGCGACGATGGCCGGTCGGACTGGCGCGCAAGCCAAAGGAGGCGGCTGCGTTCTACGCGGTGCCGGCGCTGTCGGCGACGATCGGAATTGTCCTCAATTTCACCCCCATAGACCCCATCCAGGCGCTGTACTGGAGCGCGGTTATCAACGGTGTGCTTGCGGTGCCCGTGATGGTGCTGCTGATGTTGGTGCGCGGCACCACGAGATCATGGGCAATTTTAGGGTAGGGGGGCCGCTGTATTGGCTCGGTTGGCTCGCCACCGCCATAATGGCGTTCGGTGTAGTGGCGATGGCGATCGCATGGGCGCTGTAGGGATATTACTCCAACACCCTCAGTCTCTGCGGAAAGCGATCGATGCCATCCAGCCGGCCATCAACGCCATAAGCGCCGTCGCCACGCCGTAAACCAGGCCGTGTTGCTTGGCGGCAGTGGCCACGAACTGCTCGAAGCCGACCTTGACGATTTCGAACGCCGTATCGGTCTTTGCGATCAGCGCGCCACCGGCAAGCAGTTTGATTCCGATGGTGTAGGTGCCGATCGGCACCTCTGCCGGGAGCGGGATGCCGGTACGAAACAGGGTCGGGGTCAGGAAAGTCACGGCCGAGGTGTTCTCGCGGTACAGCCCTTGTTCGCTTCGCAGCCTTATGAAGGCGCGCCGGAACGGATCGCTCGGTACCACGTCGGCGTAGTCGGGACCGACGCGCTGCGTCAGCAGCACGTTGTTCAGTCCGAGTTGTTGCTGGCGCAGGATGTCCGGCGCGGCGATCTTGTCCAGCGGCCGGTCGGCGAACACCGCAAGATAGGCCGGAACCTGGAGGAATTGCCGTGAATTGGCGTTCACCCAGATGCCGAACCACTGCTCCTTGCGGCGTGTGATCATGTCGACGGGCGGGCCGCTGACAGTTACGACGAGATTGTAGCCGGTGGACGGAAGCGGCGCACCGCCGTCACGCTCGATCGAGCCGAACAGCACCAGTTCCTCGCCGGAATAGTTCGGCGTGACGGTGACGCGATGGTTCGATACGGAGACGATAAGGTGCTCGGCGCGCGTATCGTCTGCGCCGAGCATTACCCCTAGCAACAGGGCAAGTCCGGCCGACCATGTTGCGCGCATCCTCATATGCCGCCCGTCGCTTCGCGGACGGCGTAGAGATCGGTGGGTCGGATGCCCAGTTCGATCGCGAAGCGAACACCGACCGCCAGAATCAACAGCCCGAGCAGTAGCCGAAGGTGTTCGCCGCGGATGCGCTGCCCGGCCCGGGCGCCGAATTGTGCGCCGGTCACACCGCCGGTCATCAGGATCAATGCCAGCACGGCGTCGACGAGATGGTTGGTGGCGGCGTGCAGCACCGTGGCGAACGTCATGGTGATGAGGGTGAGCATCATGGAGGTACCGATCACAGTCGACGTCGGTACGCGCAGCAGGTAGATCAGCAGCGGCACCAGAATGAAGCCTCCGCCGATGCCCATGATCGCACCGATGAAGCCGATGAAGAGGCCGATAACGATCACCGGAATGGCTGAAAGGTAAATCTTGGAGCGCTTGAACCGGATTTTCAGCGGCAGGCCGTGGACCCAGCCATGGCCGCCCGAGCGTCGCAGCGGAATGGTCCCTCCTTTGCGGGACCGAAGCATGGCGCGCAGCCCCTCCCAGGACATCGCCGCGCCGACGCCGGATAGCAGCACAACGTAGGACAGCGCGATCAAAAGATCGAGTTGTCCTAGCGAGCGCAGACGCGTGAAGGTCCAGACCCCGAATATGGTTCCAATAATGCCGCCGCTCAGCAGAACCAGCGCGAGCATTGGATCAACTGCCCGCTTGCGCCAGTAGGACAGCGCTCCGGAGAAAGATGAGGCCGCGATATGGCTTGTGACCGTTGCAACGGCAACCGCCGGGGCGATGCCGACAAAGATCAGCAGCGGTGTCATCAGGAAGCCTCCCCCGATGCCGAACATCCCCGATACGAACCCCACAGCTGCCCCCATCGCCAGGATGAGGAACACGTTGACCGGAATATCGGCGATCGGGAGATAAAGCTGCACGCGCGTTGTCTTCGGATTTGGCTGCTGGCTGGCCGGCGCCTTTCGCAGCTTGGACCTTCAGTCGCGGCACGGCCGCGAGCCGCACCCCTGCATAACCGAAATCATCGGCGGCCGGGGTTAAAGAATTGAGGACGGCCGGGCCTTCTGCTCCGCCGTCACGCCCGAAGTTGGTGAGTTTGGATTAACGCGCGATATGCAGTGCTATCGCCGGGTTCGCCGTCGCGGACTTGCGCGGCGCGGTTTTGGCGTGGGGCTTAGCGGTCGCGCTGTCCCATCCGCCGGCAGGACTGGGAACGTTGACGGCATCGTCGGGCTGAGGCGTGGGCGCGAACGTTTGAACCGCCAGCTTGGCCGCAGCGAGCGACTGCGGATCGAGTTCGCTTGGCGACTTCGTCGCGCTTGCGTCCTGAATCCACGTCGCCTTGGGCGGCGGCGAGGCTGAACCACTTGTAGGATTTCGCGAGATTCTGTTCGACGCCAATGCCGCGGGCATAAAGAATACCGAGATTGAATTGGCTGTCGGCTATTCCCCGCTCGGCCGCCTTGTGAAACCATTGCGCCGCGCTCGTGTAGTTGGCGCCCTTGCCGCCGCCATCGGCATCGAGCACGGCGAGGTTATGCATCGCCTTGGCGTTGCCCCGGTCGGCCGCCTGCATATAATAACGCCGCGCCGTATCGACGTCTTTACTCGCGCCGAGCCCCTTTTCGTGCAGGGTGCCGAGCCTAAACATGGCAGGCACGATGCCGGCATGCGCCGCGCGTTCGTACCACTTCGCGGCCTCGTCGTAATTGATCGTGACGCCTTTGCCTTCGGCATAGCGAACGCCGACTTCGAACGCGGCCGCGGCGTCACCATGGAGCGCGGCGGTGCGCAGCGTAGCGCCGCCGATGCTCTCGGGGAGTGATTCGGAAGGCGGAGTTGCAGCCGGTTCGAGCGTGTGTGCGTCCGGGACCGTACCGGTGACGTCGGCGGATGTGGTCTCCGGCTGGCTCGCAGGCGCCGCATCTGACGGGTCTGCGGTCGGAGCCGCACTGTCGCCGGCCGACGGTGCAATCATCGAGTGGCGGTCGATCGGTGTGGGCGCGATCATCGACGGCGATGGCGGAGTCTCAGTGCCGGGTCCGGCTTCGGCGTCGGCTGGCGGCTTCGTCACGGGAGCGGCCGGGCTGCTCTCGCTGAGGGTCTCGCGCGGAGAGCTGTCGAGCAGTGTCATCGCGAACTTGAAACTGCTGAGAACGATGACCACCACGCTCACTCCGACGAGCAGCGAGCGGATATTGGAGGTGATGCCGGATCCGCCTGTGGCAGGACGGGCCGGTTCGATGGCGATCTTGGTTCGGCCAGCCTTGTCGGGCGACGGCGCCGTGGCGGCGGCTGCCTGAGCGGCGCGGCGCGCGGCGGCAATGAAATTTGCTGAACCCGATTGTTCCAGCGCGGCGGCAATGTCGTCGATTACGCTTTTGGAGGCCGCGATGCGCTCTGACGGCGAAGCTGCGGGTTCTGTCGTACGGGTGCCGGGCTCCAGCGGGTGATCAGGTGGCAGATCCGGATCGATCGGGGGGCGCGGTTGCGACGGGCGCGTGGTTGCGGATTGCGGAACCCGCTCGGGATCGAAAGTGTCTCTCGGAATCAGGACTTCACCCACCGTGCGCGGCGGGATCGGCGGTGATGTCGGGGCGGTCGGAGCGGGCTGCTCCGTCGCTAGTTGCGACAGCACGGGATTTCAGCAGTTCGGGCTTTGGCGGCGGACCTGCCGGCGGTTCCGGCTTCGCGCCGGAATGTGGTCCGGGCTGGGTGGCGGGCATCGTGCGAACCGCGCGAAGGTCGCTTTCGATCATCGCCAGCCGGTCGACGACATGCTCGAGCGTGTTGTGAACGGCCTCGAGCGAGTCCTGGGTATGACGGTCGCTTTCCGATTGGCAGAAGCGCATCTCGGACAGTTCGCGCTTGATCGCCTCGACGACCTCGCTGTCCATGGTCGGGCCGGCAATTCGTGGACCGTTCTCGGCCAGCGCCGCCAGACCGGCCTGCTGCCGTTCCAGATATTGCAGAATGTCCTGCAAACCTTCCTCGACGCGACCAAGATCGGGTCCTGAATGTTCGCCGGCGGCCTCCAGGCGTTCGAGCAGCAATGAGACCCGCTGTTCGAGGTGCGCCAGCGCCGAGGACGAGTCGTGGCCGGCCGGCAGCCGGTCGAGACGCTCGGACAGCGCCCGCACCGCCTCCTCAAGTTGTTCGGAACTGCTGCCCGAGGCCGGGCTTTCGCGGTTTTCGAGGGTCTCCGTCAGTGCGGCCACGCGCTGTTCGAGCGCGGAGAAAGAATCACCGTGGCTCTCAGGTCGGCCGAGCTGATCAACTTTAGACGACAGCATGTTAAGTTCGTCGCTGAGCCGCACCAGCGCGTCATTGGAGGCAACGTTGGAGACGATGCCGCGAAGCGCGCCGATCGCGTTCTCGAGCTGCTGCATCGTTCCGGTATCGCCGCTGCCCCGCACGATCGTATCGATCTTGCTGCCGAGATTGCGAATCGCGTCGTCAAATCCTGCGAGCTGTTCCGCCGGTTTCAGTGATCGCAGCGCGTCGTAGATTTCATTGAGGGAGCGTTCGATATTCGCCAGCGCCTGACCATCGCTGCCGTCCTGACGAACCTCGTCGATGCGCTGCGAAAGTAAACGAATCTCGTTTTCGATCGGCTCGATTGCACGGCGCGGCATAGCTTCGGTAATGACATGACGGAGACCGGCCAGCTCGATGCGGAATGCGGCGATCGACTGCTCGATCCCGTCCGGGCGTTGCAACGATTCGATCTGGCTCGTGATTTTGAACAGTTGCCGTTCGAGGCCGGAGAAATCCGCCGCCGGTCGCGGTGTTCTCATCGCTGAGGCTGCAAGTGCTGAGCTGTATGAGGACGACGCGCGTGAAGTCTCATCGAGTTCGTGCTGACGCGCGATGACTTCCGCTATCGCAACTTCGAGCGTGACAGGCTCCGGTGATGACGATCGATTGTAAACCTCGGTTACGCCTCGATCGGCCCTGTAGGCATGTTGCTGCGTATTCTCTGCGGGCGTCTGGGCGGCGACCCGGGCGAGCCGGGCATCGAGCCGCGAAATGGCATCGTTGAGCTGGCGGGCGACCGCGGGTTCGCCGTGTGCGGCCTGGCTCGACAACTGATCGATCTGGCGCGTGATGGAATCCAGCCGCTGATGAATGTCCGCCATGTCGCGGTCATCCTGGCTCGAGACTACCGGCTGTGTTGGATCCGGTATGAAACCGCCAGCGTCGGAGCTGAGCCCGTCGTCGCGGGATACGCCGACGCGCCGCGCGGCAGCGTCCGCACCCTCGCGATCGGATGGTTCGATTCCGTCGTCGCTCGACGATCCACGCGAATTCATGCTTTCGTCCAGTGTCGACCGCGCAAGATGCGCCCTCACGTTCCCCGAGCCTGTCTGGAATAGGACAATTCCAAACCGGGCGGGTCCCGCCCTCGAGGCTCAACCTTTTCGTGTTACGGTAAACAAGGGGTTAAAGACTGGGGGCGCTGCTCGGCAAAAGTGTCATTTTGAGACGGTGACGTGCAGAATCACCACCCTAAGGGTGTATATTATGTTATTAACAACCTAAGATTGTTGGCTTTGGGTTCTACCGTGCGACGGGGTTTTCGGTTGATGGTGCTTTGATTATTGCCAGTAGGAAGGTGCGCCATTCCGGAGCCGTTAGGTCATCGAAGCCGAGTCGATTCGTAAGCTCGACCTTTTGCATCGCAAAACGAATAGTCAGCGACCACGAACTGGGTCCGTCAGAATTCTGGCGGCGGTCGAGCGGCAAGTCGGCTCCAAACTCTCCGTTGACGCCGCATTGCTTTGCGGGCTGCTTGACCGGCCCGGTTGTTCCTGCAATGAGGCTCAGGCGCTTGCAGTGAGAGACGGTGCGTCCGTGCGATGATGTCTCTTTCATCTTTCGCGATTGCGGGCCACGGCTCGATACTCTTCTAAACCGAACCGCGTGCGCTCGATCGCAACGCTCCGCATCGGGATCTTTCATGGCGCGTGACCAGATCGATATGACGCCGCTGCAATCGCGCGACGAACTCGTGGCTTGGCTGGAGGCAGGCGTGAAGTCTTCGTCCGAATTCCGCATCGGCACCGAGCACGAGAAAACTCCGTTCACGCTTCAGGGCCACGACCCGGTGCCTTACGAAGGGTCGCGCGGCATCGGCGCCTTGCTCGAGGGTATGCAACTGCTGCTCGGCTGGGAGCCGATCATGGAGCAGGGCAACATCATCGGCCTCTATGACGTCACCGGGGGCGGTGCGATTTCGCTGGAGCCGGGAGGACAGTTCGAACTGTCGGGTGCGCCGGTCGAGACAGTGCATCAGACCCAATCCGAGCTTGCGGCGCATCTGGCGCAGGTCAAGGAGATCGCGACGCCGCTCGGTATTGGATTTCTCGGCCTCGGCATGACGCCCTCTTGGTCGCTGGCGCAGATTCCGATGATGCCAAAGGGCCGCTACAGGATCATGCGCGACTATATGCCGAAGGTCGGCCGGCACGGCCTTGACATGATGTTTCGGACCTGCACCGTGCAGACCAACCTCGACTTCTCGTCCGAAAGCGACATGGTCAAGAAGCTGCGGGTGTCGGTGGCGTTGCAGCCGGTTGCGACGGCGCTGTTCGCAAATTCTCCGTTCACCGAAGGAAAACCGAACGGTTTCCTGTCGTATCGTTCGGAAATCTGGCGCGACACAGACAACGCTCGCGCCGGAATGATCCCCTGGGCGTTCGAGGACGGCATGGGTTTCGAACGCTGGGTCGACTACGCGCTCGACGTTCCCATGTATTTTGTCAAGCGCGGCGAAAATTATATCGACGTATCCGGCTCCTCGTTTCGTGATTTTTTTGACGGCAGGAACAAGGCCATCCCCGGCGAGCGGCCGACCCTTTCGGACTGGGCCAATCATCTGTCGACAATTTTCCCGGAGGTGCGGCTCAAGCGGTATCTGGAAATGCGCGGCGCCGACGGCGTGCCTTGGGCGCGTCTGCCGGCACTTTCGGCGTTCTGGGTCGGCTTGCTCTATGACGACGCCAGTCTCGATGCCGCGTGGGACATCGCGAAGCGCTGGAATGCGCAGGAACGGCAGGCGTGGCGCGATGACGTCTCGCGCTTGGGATTCAAGGCTCGGATCAAGAATCACTTTCTGTTCGAAATTGCCAAGGAGTGCCTTATGCTGGCGCATGGAGGCCTGCGCCGGCGCGGTCGTATCGACCATTTCGGTCGCGATGAGTCGCGGCATCTGGAGCCGCTCGATCAAATTCTGGATTCGGGACGCTCTCCGGCAGAGGAGATGCTGGAGAAGTTCAACGGCGCGTGGGCTGGGTCCGTGGAACCCGCCTATAGCGAATACGCTTTTTAGAGGAGCCTTGGGTCGCGTCGCGAACAGGCGGCGGAACGGGCGACAAATACAAATCCGTTCCGTTTGCTTTGCGGGTGTGGGAGATTCGATTCTGCCGAATCGAGGGATCATTAGGTCAGCGGGTTGTTTCGCGGCAATTGTTCATCCGACGTACATCGAGGTCGCGATTTAATGAATCCCATCCGCGCACGTCCTTGTTTGAGATACGTCGTTTTGCGGCACGTGATGAAAGTCTATGCACTCAAGGTCGGCCTGACGCTGCTGGCAGCGCTGTTGTCGATCTCCGTTCCGGCGACGCGTCCGGCCTATGCCCAGACGAATTTCGATCGGCCGGGCGCTGACTATCTGCGGGCGCCGCTGCGCTCGGGCGATCCGGCCGATTGCGGCTTGGCATGCGAACGCGACCGCCACTGCCGAGCCTGGAGCTTCAGCTATCCCACCGAACGGTCGGAAACCGCGGTGTGCTGGCTCAAGAATGCCGTACCGCCGCGGATCGCGAATCGGTGTTGCGTGTCCGGCGTTCGCGGCGCGGGCGTGATCGAGCGACGGATCGGCCCGGTGGAAACCTCCACCGATCGCTCGGGCGGCGACTATCGCAATTTCGAAGTCAAGAAAGACGATAGAGCCGACGCCGATCAGATTTGCAGGCATGCCTGCGATACCGATAGCAAGTGCCGGGCCTGGACCTATGCGCGGCCGGGATACGCCGGCAAGGCCGCGCGATGTTTCCTGAAAAAGGAAATCAAGCCGCCGCATCGCAGACCCGGATTCACGTCTGGTGTCGTGCGATAGCTGGCGCAATCGCTATCCGTGCTGGGTCGGGGCGCGCCTGCGATAGATTTAACCGCCATCATGGATTCCCATCGGCGGGACGCGCAAGGTCGTGCCGAAATCAGACAATTGAGTTCGGATAATTTGGCGCCGCCGACTCACACGTCCACATTGGCGCTCAGCGAGTTGTCCTGGATGAACTCGCGGCGCGGTTCGACCACATCGCCCATCAGCTTGGTGAAGATGTCGTCGGCCTCGTCGACCTCCTTGATCTTCACCTGCAGCAGGGTACGCTCGCCGGTGTCGAGCGTGGTTTCCCAGAGCTGGTCCGGGTTCATCTCGCCGAGACCTTTGTAGCGTTGCAGCGCCACGCCCTTGCGCCCTGAGTCGGTCACCGCCTCGAACAGACTGACCGGACCATGGATCGCGGTTTCCGTATCCTTTCGGCGCAAGAGGCCAGGCCGCGGATAGGCGTCCTGCAGCTTCGCGGCGTATTCATCCAGCTTGCGCGCATCGGCCGAGCCAAGCAGCGCGTCGTCAATGATGGCGACGTCCTTGACGCCGCGCACGGTGCGCTCGAAGAAAAAGCCCTGACCTTCCGCAAAGCGGCCGGTCCACCCGCGTTCGACTTCGTCGGCGAGCGCGTCCAGCCGCTTCGCGATGTAATCGGCGGCGGCGTTGGCAGTGGCCAGATTTTCGGTGATCCTCGGATTCATCACGCCGGCGATCGCCGCCTGCTCGATCACCTCTCGGTTGTAACGGCTATGCAGATTCTGCAGCACGTTCCGGATCACGCGGGCGTCCTCCACCAGCGCCAGCAGATCGCGTCCGCTGCGGTCTTCGCCGGCGGCAAGTTTGAACACGCAGTCGTCGAGGCCGGTCTCGATCAGATAGTCCTCCAGCGCCCGCTCGTCCTTCAGGTACTGCTCGGACTTGCCGCGGGTTACCTTGTAGAGCGGCGGCTGTGCGATATAGAGATGGCCGGCCTCGATCAGCGCCGGCATCTGGCGGAAAAAGAAGGTCAACAGCAACGTGCGAATATGCGCGCCGTCGACGTCGGCGTCGGTCATCACGATGATCTTGTGATAGCGCAGCTTCGCGAGATCGAAATCCTCGCGGCCGATGCCGGTGCCGAGCGCGGTGATCAGCGTGCCGATCTGCTCCGACGACAGCATCTTGTCGAAGCGCGCGCGTTCGACGTTCAGGATCTTGCCGCGCAGTGGCAGGACGGCCTGGAATTCTCGGTTGCGTCCCTGCTTGGCGCTGCCGCCGGCCGAGTCGCCCTCGACGATGAACAGCTCCGACTTCGCCGGGTCGCGTTCCTGGCAGTCGGCGAGCTTCCCGGGGAGCGAGGCGACGTCGAGCGCACCCTTACGCCGTGTCAGTTCGCGCGCCTTCCGCGCGGCCTCGCGGGCGGCCGCGGCCTCGACAACCTTGCCGACGATGAGCTTCGCCTCGGTGGGATGCTCCTCGAACCAGGCGGCGAGCGCCTCATTGATGACGTTCTCGACCACGGGCCGTACTTCCGAGGACACCAGCTTGTCCTTGGTCTGCGACGAGAATTTCGGGTCCGGCACTTTCACCGAAAGCACCGCGGTGAGGCCCTCGCGGCAATCGTCGCCGGTCAGCGCGATTCTCTCCTTCTTGGCCATGGCTTCGGCATAGCCGTTGACCTGCCGCGTCAGCGCGCCGCGGAATCCGGCCAGATGGGTGCCGCCGTCACGCTGCGGAATGTTGTTGGTGAAGCACAGGACATTCTCGTGGTAGCTGTCGTTCCACCACAACGCCGCCTCGACATTGATGCCGTTCATGTCGGCGCGGATCATGATCGGATCCGGTACCATCGCTTTCTTGTTGCGGTCGAGATATTTGACGAACTCGGTGACGCCGCCGTCGTACATCATCTGCTCGCGCTTCTCGACGGCGTGACGCATGTCCGAGAGCAGGATGTTGACGCCCGAGTTCAGAAACGCGAGTTCGCGCAGGCGATGCTCCAGCGTGGCGAAATCATATTCGACGCTGGTGAAAGTCTCGGTCGATGCGAGAAAGGTGACTTCGGTGCCGCGCTTGCCGCCGGCGTCGCCGACGACTTTCAACGGCGCCAGCGCATCGCCGTGGGCGAATTCGATCAAGTGCTCCTTGTCCATGCGCCAGATGCGCAGGATCAGCTTGCTGGAGAGCGCGTTGACCACAGAGACGCCGACGCCGTGCAATCCACCGGAGACCTTGTAGGAATTCTGATCGAATTTTCCGCCGGCGTGCAGTTGCGTCATGATGACTTCAGCCGCGGAAACGCCTTCACCCTTGTGAATGTCGACGGGAATGCCGCGACCGTCGTCGCGTACGGTCACCGAATTGTCGGCGTTGAGGATGACCTCGACGGCGGTGGCATGTCCTCCCAGCGCTTCGTCGATGGCGTTGTCGACCACTTCATAGACCATATGGTGCAGACCGGAGCCGTCATCGGTATCGCCGATATACATGCCCGGCCGCTTGCGCACGGCGTCGAGGCCCTTGAGAACCCTGATCGATTCCGCGCCATATTCGATTGGCGTGCCAGGTTCGGTATCGGCAATTTGCTGCCCGGCAGGTTCGATCATGAAAGGCCTTCAGAAGGTGTCCCGAGAAATATGCGGTACATGCGGCTGAGAAGTCTATTTCTGGCATGAAAGCGGCACCGCGCCTAGCGCAAAGTGACCCGCTTCAAGTCATTGAATAGATGTGATTTTTATCTGGTTTTTCAAGGACGGAAAAAGGCGATTCGCGGCGCCCTTAAAACGGCGATTCGCGCCTCTGAAAACAGCCGCCCGGCAGCATTCCGATTGCGGCGGATAACAATCCGCTCAACCGCATCAGGAGCGGATCCGATACATCGAGCTGATGGTCGCCGAGGAGTCAGTTGGCTGGTTTGAACCTCGGCGTAGAAATGCGCGTGACATCAGTAAGCCTGCAGCGCCAGCACATCGCCATCGGGCCCGAGCATCAGGCCCCAGGCATCGTCGGCGCCGAGCTCAATCTGACCCGACTTGGCGGGGCGTCCGGCCACCTTCGTTGCGTACTTGTATTTGCCGGGCGGCAAATCGAGCGCGGGATGCTGGCTTGATTGCGGGCCGCCTGCGCCTGCCGCCAGCTTGATGGTCTGCTTGTTGATGGTGATGGTGGCGTCCGATTGTCCCATGTTGCCCAGCATCAGCCTCGCCTGACCCGGCTTCGGCAGCACTTCGCCCTTGGCGGCGGCGGCCGGAATCTTCTGCGCGAGGTTGACTGTGGTCTCGGCGTTCTGGCGGCCGAGCTTCAACATGGCCGGGCCGTCGGGAGAGGTGAATGCCAGTTGGAGGTGATCCGGTTGGGTGATCGCGCGGTCCGGCAACTCCTTCCATCCGCGTTTGCCCAGTTCGTCGCGATAGAAGGCAAGCACGGAAGCCAGATCGGCCGGAATACTGGCCTCGAGTTCCTGGCGGAACGGAGCATCGCTGCCCGGCAGCTTGCCTGTTGAGAGGGAACTCAAGGTATGTTCTTTTGGGACCGGCAACGCGGAATCCGGCTCAGCTTCGAGCGGTTTTGGAGCCGCTTTCGCGCCAATTGATCATTGGCGGCATCGGCGCCGGCATTCGCCATCTCGAGACCCGAACCGTTCGCGCTGACATTGGTTTTCGAGCCCATCTGCATGATGGTGATCGAAATCTCCTTGCCGCCCTTGGAGAACTGCATCGCGGCCATGTTGGGATTGTTGATCACCGACGGCTGAGCCTTCCAGCCGAGCGGCTTCAGGGCGCTGCGATAAAAACCTGCAAGCGCCTTCACGCTCGATTGTGATTCGAACTCGAGTTTGTCGTCCGAGCCATCGAACTCGACATTCTCCGCGCCTTCCGGCAGCGGGATTGGCGTGGCCTTGCCGGACTGCGCATGCAAGGGAGCGTCCGATAGCTTCGCGGATTGTTGCGCGCGACGAACGTTATCGGCCGCGATCACCTCCGTTGCCATCGACATCGCGTCCTTCATGAAATCGTCGTCGGCCTGCTTTTTCGCGCGCGTCCGGGCGGCCAGGCGGCCGGGGTCACCTGCATGACGAAGCTGACGAGGGTCAGATCATGTTTGTGGCCGAGCTTGAGCGTGCCGGTCTCTTCAGGGGAGGTGAAATTGAGCGACACCTCGTCCGGTGTGATGATCGCTCCCTTGGCCTCTTCCCTCCAGTTGCGCGCGGCCAGTTCGCGACGATAGAAGGCGAGCACGGCAGGCATCTCGGCGGTCACCGTGGCGTGCGCCTCCCGGTGATCCGACGTCGCGTTGCCGGTGGTTCCGGCGTTTATGATACGGTCCGGCCGCGGCAGGCCGTCCATATCGGGCCCCGCATGAAGATCCTGCGGCAGGGCAAATGGCGCGACCCTGATGTCGACAGCGGTTTTGTCGTCATCGAGTTGCCGTAACGACACCATGATCGGTAACTGCCTGTCGCGATCGTCACGCCTGAAATAGGCGCGCGCACCATTGTCGATCTTGTCGTCGATTGCGGCATTCGGCCAGCGCGTCTTGGCGTCGTCGGCGGATAACGCCGTCCACCCGGTTGTGGTGAGTTCGCGATTGAAGAAATCAAGATTCGCATCGGTGTTGCCGGGGGTTGTGCAACTGAAGTAAGGCCTGCGCTCATCGTAGACGATATCCGTTGCTCCCGGTGGAAACGGAACGTCGGCGTAGATCCGGTTGGCGCTGTAATGGACCGCGGATCGGTCCGGGCGGCCGAGCGCCTGTGTGAAGGATACCGACAGGCCATGCACGCCCTTCTTGAACAGCAGACCGATCGCCGTCTCCTCGAGTGGCCGCACATATTGCATCCAGCCATTGTCGGTCATCAAAGTCTTCACTGACGGGACTGTGGAAGGCACCACGCCCTGCACCGTGTAGACCACGCGGTCGGGTTGCGAGTCCGTGGTTTCCTGCGCGTCCGGAAGGCGCGGCAACTGGTTGACCTCGACCATGCCGCTCTCCGCCATCGCTACTGACGCGCCGGCAATCCACGCCAGCCAGAATGCAGCCAGAACGTATCGACGTGCCGGCGCGTGAGGTCGGCATTTCGGTGCGGGCATGATTGATCTCTCCGGAAAACACCAAAAGGGGCGGGCGGCAAGTGCGCCGGTCAGGATGTCGTACAAAGCCTGGAGCATGGTCCCGAAAATGAGAACCGATTTTCGGATAGGATCATCCCCGCTCAAAAGGACGAGCATTGAGTTTGATTCAACGTCGTTGAACAGACTCTAGTCGTGCAGGATGAACCTTTGGTTCAAAGCGATACCGGTGCCCGGCGGGCGATCCGTCCCGAGTCGACGTCGAAAATCTCGCTGCCGGCGCCGACGTTGGCGAACGCGGCCGGGTCGGCTCCACTCATCCAGACCTGGGCGCCGAGACCTTTGAGTTCGCCGAACAGTGCGCCGCGGCGGTCGGGATCGAGGTGCGCCACCACCTCGTCGAGCAGCAGCAGCGGTGTGATCCCCGTCATCTCGGCCACGAGACCCGCATGGGCCAGCACGAGCCCGATCAAGAGCGCTTTCTGCTCGCCGGTGGAGGCATCCTTCGCCGGTATGTTCTTGGGCGCATAGATCACTTCGAGGTCGGTGAGGTGCGGGCCATCGAGCGTGCGGCCGGCGGCGGCATCGCGGGCGCGGTTCGCGCGCAGGATCTCGCGGTAGCGGTCTTCCACCGTCGTGGCCGGCGCGGTGAGCAGCGCGTTTTCCATCCAGCCGCCGATTTCGACTTCTTGCCGAAGGGAATGAGGAGGCTCCGCCGCGCGCCTCCAATGCGGCGGAAAGGCGAGTGACGGTTTGTGCGCGCATCGCCGCGACCGCAACGGCAAGCTCTGCGGTTTCACGTTCGACGGCGCTGCACCAGAGATCGTCGTAGTTGCGCATTTCGAGCAGGCGGTTGCGCGAGCGCAGACTGCGCTCCAGCGCCGAGACGCGGCCGGAATGATCGTTGTCGATCGCCAGCACCAGGCGGTCGAGGAAGCGTCGCCGTTCCGATGCCGCGCCAGCGAACAAGCCGTCCATCGAAGGCGTCAGCCACACCATGCGCAGGTGGTCGCCGAAAGCGGCTGCCGATGCGACGGGCTCGCGATCGATCCGGTAGCGCCGGGCGCTTGGTGCGGCTTCATCATTCGGCGCGTCGATGCCGGTGCCGAGCGTCGCAAGACCGAGCGCGCCCTGCACCTCGGCCGACACCGCCCAGGAGCCGTCGTCCGTGTTGCCAGCGATGTCTTCGCGCGTGGCACGCCGCAATCCGCGTCCCGGCGACAGGAGCGATACGGCCTCAAGGCAATTGGTCTTGCCGGCGCCGTTTGGCCCGACCAGCACGACCATCTCGCTATGCGTCTCGAACGTCGCGGCGCGGTAGTTGCGGAAGCGGGTGAGGCTCAAACGGCGAATGCGGGAGGGGATCATGGGCAACGATTATCACATCCCCGGTCATCATCCGCGAAGGCACGATGAACCGGTCGTCCATAAGGTGCGATGCGGGCAATGGATGTCCAACGGAATACTGTATGCCCGCCTTCGTGGGCGTGACTTTGATGTTGGTTCGTTGTCGCCGGGTGCGGCTAAAGGGCCATCACACCCGCATCGGCATCAGCACGTAGAGCGCGCCCTTGGAATCCCTGTCCTGCACCAGCGTCGGTGACCCGGGGTCGGCGAGCTTCAGCACCGCAGCTTCGCCTTCGATTTGCGCGGCGATGTCGAGGAGATAGCGTGAATTGAATCCGATATCGAGTGCGTCGGAGGCGTATTCGACCTCGAGTTCCTCGGTGGCGCTGCCGGAATCGGGATTGGTCACGGACAAGACCAGCTTGCCCGCTGATAACGCCAGCTTCACGGCGCGGCCGCGCTCACTGGAAATCGTCGAGACGCGATCGACCGCGGCCTCGAAGTCCTTTTTGTCGACGACCAGTTCCTTATCGTTGTTCTGCGGGATCACTCGGCCGTAGTCCGGGAAGGTGCCGTCGATCAGCTTGGAGGTCAGCACGACGTGGCCGATGGTGAAGCGAATCTTGCCCTGCGACAATTCGATCCCGATCTCGGCCTCGCTGTCCTCGATCAACCGCTGCACCTCGCCGACAGTCTTGCGCGGGATGATGACGCCGGGCATTCCCTCAGCACCCTTGGGTAGCGCGAGATCGAGTTGCGCCAGGCGGTGACCGTCGGTCGCAACGCCGCGCAGCGTCGCGCTCTTTGCGCTGCCCGCGCCGTGCAGGTAGATGCCGTTGAGATAGTAGCGGGTCTCTTCGGTCGAGATCGCGAATTGGGTACGATCGATCAGCCGTTTCAGGTCCGCTGCAGCCAGCGAAAAGGCATGCGTCATGTCGCCAGCCGCGAGGTCCGGGAAATCGTTCTCCGGCAGCGTCTGCAGGGTGAAGCGAGAGCGTCCGGCGCGGATGGTTAAAACCGAGCGGTCGCCGTCGCCTTCCAGCACGATTTGCGCACCGTCGGGCAGCTTGCGGACGATGTCGTAGAACATGTGCGCCGGAACCGTGGTCGAGCCGCCGGTTCCGGTTTCCGCCACCAGCGTTTCCGTTACCTCCAGATCGAGATCGGTGGCCTTCAGCGACAATTTGGCGGTTTCGGCGCGAACCAGCACGTTACCCAAGATCGGAATCGTGTTCCGTCGTTCGACCACGCGATGCACGTGGCTAAGCGATTTCAGCAGTTGCGCGCGTTCGACGGTGACCTTCATTGCAAATCCGTCCGATCAAATTCACGTCATGTGCTGAAAATGCCGCGGGATCGCGGCATGTAAACCCCGAGTTCAACGCCGATTTTGCTTAAATTCGGCGGGACCGCAAGGTGGCGCGGAAGCCCGTCCGGCGCAAGCCTGCGGCTCGCTCCGGTCCGGCCTTTTCCCGGCATTTTGGCGGAGAAATTCTCGCCGCGCCGCGCCTATTCCTGAAGCTGGCGTTTCAGCAATTCGACTTCGTCGGAGAGCGTCACATCTTTCGACACCAGCGCCTCGATCTTGCGGACGGCGTGCAGCACGGTGGTATGATCTCGCCCCCCGAACCGGCGGCCGATTTCGGGCAGGGAACGCAGCGTCAGCGTTTTGGCGAGATACATTGCGACCTGCCGCGGCCGCACCACATTGGCGGTGCGGCGCGAAGACAGCAGGTCCGAGCGGCTGACATTGTACTGCCGCGCGACGACCCGCTGGATGTCCTCGATCTTGATGCGCCTCGGTTCTTGGGGGCGGACCAGGTCACGGACCTCGCGCTCGGCCATTTCGAGAGTGACCGGCTGGGCGTTGAGCTTGCTGTGCGCCAGAAGCCGGTTGATCGCCCCCTCGAGGTCGCGCCCGTTGTGCGTGATCGTTTTCGCCAGATAATCCAAAACTTGCTCAGGCACGTCGAAACTGGCGTGATGCGTGCGCGCAGCTTCAACCCGCGATCTCAAAATGCCAAGCCGAAGCTCCTCGCCGAGCGAACCCATTTCGACCACGAGCCCGCCGGCGAGCCGGGATCGTACGCGATCGTCGAGGCTTTCCAGGTCGGACGGCGGCCGGTCGGCTGCAATGACGACCTGGCGGCCCGCATCGATGAGCGCATTCAACGTGTGGCAGAATTCGGCCTGTGTCGATTTGCCTTGCAGGAACTGCAAGTCGTCGATGACCAGAACGTCGATGCCGCGGAGTGCTTCCTTGAAAGCAAGCGCCGTCTGCGTCTTGAGAGCGGCGACGAAGCCATACATGAACTTCTCCGCCGTCAGGTAGAGCACTCTGCGCTCGGTGCCTGCATTGCCCGCCCATGTGACGGCTTGCAGCAGATGGGTTTTGCCGAGACCGACGCCGGCGTGGATGTAAAGCGGATTGAACATCACGCTGTCGCCGCGACGGCCTTCCGCCACCTGACGCGCCGCCGCATGGGCCAGCGTATTGGAGCGTCCGGTGACGAAACTTTGAAACGTCAGCCTCGGGTCGAGGGGCGAACCGCCGAGGGCGTCGTGGTTGGCGGACGCCGGCGCGGTCGCAACCGTTTTCAGCTCATTGCCATTCCGGCCCTCACTGCGTTCGAGACGGTGCACATCGGTTGCGGGCGCTTCCCTGACGGGCGCGGCGCAGCGCATGGCCGAGCGCACGGTAAGATCGATCCGGTGAACATCCGGCAGTTCGGCCTGCCAGCAGGCCAGCACACGCTCGGCGTAATGCGCCTGGATCCAGCTTTTTAGGAACCGCGTCGGCACCGACAGACGGACGCTCTCGGCATGGACGCTCTCCAGATCCATTCTCGCGAACCAGCTCGAATAGATGTCCTCTCCAACGGTCGAGCGCAATCGACCCTTCACGCGCGACCAGCGCTCCTGTTCTGTGTCTGACATTTCTCGTGACGACTTTTCTGGTTTGATGATGTTCGGATGCGGCTGCTTCTCCGGAAGGCCACGCATTCGCTGTGATCCTTCGAAGCGCTTCGTTTCGGCCATGAACAATCGTTCGGCAAAGCACCGCGAGCGATTTAGGTGGCTGAAAACGGAACGAAAGCGATGTCAGTAGCGGCTAGAGGGTCCGCCCGAAGATTGACTGAGCGCGCGCAAAAATGTCGTCGTGTTCGTGAAAACGTCCGTAAGATAACCCCATGAATGAAATCTGGTGGCGTTGTTTTTGTTTGACATAAACCCCCTCCTCGCTGCGACGGACCGCGCCGAGACATTTTCTCACATCAATTTCAAATTTAGTCTGCGAAACCCGACGCCATATTGTCGGATCGCTACGCGCGCACTCTAACTCACCAAGTCAACTCGCCCGCTCCCCGTGGCGGAGATGCGGCATGGCTGGCAAACGCTTGACGTAAACGTCTCAGTCGAGAAATTTCGGCACAGAACATCCGTTCTCATGTTGCTATGAGTTGCCATTCGCTATCACATGGAAAGCGTCACTAACGTGAATATCGCCGCCGGTATGCACGTCCACCCAGGGCTCTCTTAAACAGCACTATCTGAAGAGCCGCGAGTGTCGCGAACACTCAGAGAAATACACCACGCCTCAATTCTCGCAACGTCTTTCGCGTCGCGGCTGCGTCGCGCAAATCGAATGAGGACACGGGACCTGCTCCACCTCCAGCGCGTCCAATCACCAACGGTTTGAATCTGCGCGCGGATTCGATCTCCTTCGTGAGGTGTTACAAATCCGCCGCGTTGTCTAAAATATTTTAAGAAAGGATGAAGCGGGGCGAAGCGCGAGGTCGTTTTGGAAGTGCTCTGTCACACTATGGAGATAAGTGATTAGCTCGGCGCATTTTTTTCTGGCTGTTTTTGCGGGTAACCCGCGTCAGCCGTGCGCTCATTTGGCTGTCTTTGAGCCCTTGCGAAGTTTCCGGTTATATCAGGACGGAAGTATCGAAATGGGAGTCATGCGAAAGCGTCGACTCTGAATGAGAGTAGGCCGCCGAACTCAACCGGATGGCTATTGTGATGGGTCCAATCGACCAGATCGTGGTGTTTGTCGTCGTGCCTCGTATTCGCATCGTGGAACGTGAGCGAATCGAATGGCCGTGGCAATCGATGCCTGATGTCGTCGCAAGGCGATGCGGCGTAACGTGTTGAAGTGTTCTTTCACCACTTGATCTGGTGAATAAAAGATTCTGGCACGTCCGCGCAAAAATAAAGGCCTGGCGATTGGCCAGGCCTTTTGAGATATTCTGACGAATAACGTCTTCGATCAGTTCATTTTGCAAGCTTGGCGATTCGATGCGTCAGCCGGGAAACCTTGCGGCTCGCATTGTTCTTATGAATGATGTTTTGCTGGCCAGCCCGCATCAATTCCGGCTCTGCGCGCTTCATCGCCTGGACCGCGGCGTCGCGATCACCCTTCGCGATCGCTTCCTCGACGATCCGGACCGAGCCGCGCATCAGGGTGCGCCGCGACCTGTTGATGGCGGTCCGGCGGGCAATCTTGCGTGTCGCTTTCTTGGCGGATGTCGTATTGGCCATGGTCTCGAAGTATCCTTCGCCAGTGCTCCCGCGAGAGGCCAGCCAGTGGGCCGGTCATTCGATTGCGCGGATGAGCCCGAATGTGTTTTCCGGTGTTCCTGAAAATACCGTCCTCGAAACTTGCGAGGGGCCTTTTTCAAAGAACAGCGGCGGCAGGATCACCCCACCGCCATCAGCGGTCTTATAGAGCCCCTGTTTTCGAGCGTCAACGCCTCCCGGCAGGTCCGGCGTCTCCGGGTGGGTGGGCAAGAAGGGCCTTCGCAAGGACTCGAAAGAGACGATGGCGAGGTTGAATTTCGTGCCTTCGAGGGCTAAGGGGCGACCTGCAACTGCGGACAAGGAGCAGGTACGGGCATGATCCGGGCGATTTTTCGTTTCATCGGGTTGCTGCTGCTGGCCGGCGGCTTTATTTTTCTGGTTTATGATGGCGCTCGGTCAATCGCCGACCAAACCGTGCGGCTGACCAAACTCGGCGAATTCTGGAACGATATTCATCAAGCCAGCCAGCAAGCGGTTCGTATTCAGATCGAAGCCTCGACACCCTGGATGTGGGATCTCGTCAAGCTGGTTTTGAATCAGCCCGCCTTCGCAGTGCTCGGGGGTGTGGGCATTCTTCTGATGCTGCTATTCCGGCCGCGACCGCCCCTGATCGGCTACTCACGGGAATAACCGCCGGACATCGGTGCCAATCTCGCCACGAAGAAGAGGTTACCTTCTGTTAACCATAGCGGGTGCAGAACCGGGCGATCTCGTGACAAGGGACAGGCCCCGGTGCGGCTCTCGCGCGCATTTCCAATATCTTTGGTTGCTGCGCTAACCGCGCTGGCGTTGTCGGGATGCATGCGGCAGCCGACGGCGATGGTCCGTCCGCACAACGCTCTCGATGCGCTGGCCTATGGAGGACGGATGGCGTCCGCGCCGCCGCCGGTTCCTCGCCGTGGCCTATGGAACACGCCGGGTCTGTGGGACACGCCAGCCATCGCCGCGGCGCCCGTTGTCTACCCTGCCGCGCCACCGCCGGTTGTGCACGATCCCGCCTACCGGCTTGATGCCGGCGGCCGGCTGCGCATCGTGGTCTACGGCCAGAAGGCCTCACCAACACCTATCTGGTCGGTGCCGGCGGCAGCATCACCATGCCACTGATCGGCGCCGTCACCGCGCGCGGCCGCACGCCGGCTGAACTGTCCGCCGCCATCGCCGCGCGGTTGCGCAACGGTTACATCCGCCAGCCTTACGTCGCCGCCGAGGTCGAGGCCTACCGGCCGTTCTTCATTCTTGGCGAGGTGGCGGCTCCCGGCCAGTATCCGTTCGTGCCGAACATGACAGTCGAAAGCGCCGTCGCCATCGCCGGCGGCTTCTCGCCCCGCGCCAGACGCGACCTCGTCATCGTCACCCACACCGATGCCCGCGGAACCGTCCGCATCAGCGTCCCCACCGCTACGCCGCTCAGCCCCGGCGACACCGTCCTCGTCGACGAACGCTGGTTCTGAGGCGCCGTTCTTACTCCTGAGATGTCCGGCGAAGAAGGCGAGGCGCGCACGCTGACCAGATCGATGGGCCGCGACATCTGACCTTACGGCGGGATGCAAGCCAATTGCTATTCTTCTCGACGATAGCCGCAATTATCGCCACATCCAGTTATGGCCCCAATCGCCCTTCCAGCCCACGAGACGTCCTCTGCGGAACTGCAAATAAAGTCTGTGCTTTTGGTTGAAGAAGCCGCTGGCGCTGAAGTTTCGGAGCGCTAGAAACACTTCGTCGCCGGGAGGGCCTTTAATGTAGTTCAGTGACCCGCCGAGCGCATATGCGGCAGTTATTTCATCCATACCGATAGCCAATGGGATGTTGTTTGAATGCGTTGCCGTGAATGGCGGGGAAGATGTCGGCCCCACGACCGTCGGCTGCGCGTGTCCCGGAGCGGTCCAGGCCGTTAAAAATGCAACAAGGCATGTCGACCCGAAGACCCATCTCGACCCAAAGACCAATGTCCGCTGTTTCATGATGCCGCCTAGCTGGCACGAAAGAATGGAAATCGTCAGAAATTCGCGACTCGCAATTCGCGAAAAGCTTCGATGCTGGATTCTAACACATTCGCGCTTTGTCTCCACGCGTGTTGGCAGGATCAGTGATCATTCTCACCATGGACAGCCAGCGGGCGGGATAACGGAAAATCCCCGGCCGAAGCGGTCTGTTCCGTTGAATTTCCGGCGAGCAACTTACGCAGCGTTAACACTGCCCTTTAATCTTCGCGAATCTCCTTATCAGCTAAAGTAACGAAGCGTTGGGCTGACACCAATGAGGACCGATGACGCTCACAACCGGATCGCGCACAAGGCGCCGCCTGCTTCTGGCGTCCGACCGGGCCGACCGCAGCAGCGATCTGTGGGCCATTCTGCAATGCGCAGCCGACGTTGATACCACACTGACTTCCGGGATCCCGGACAGGCCGGACGGTCGATTTTCGGGCATCGTCGTCGATATCAATCTGCGTTCCCCCGAAAGCGTGCTGCAGGTGCGCAGCAAGCTGTGCGCCGAGGTCTATCGATCGATGCCGCGGCTGTTCGTTCTTGCAGATGCCCTTCATCACGAATCGATGCAGGCGTGGGCGCTCGGCGCCACCGATACCATCTCGCGCCCGTTGGATGCGCAAGTCGTTCTACAGCGTGTCCGCGCCGCATTTCCGGACGACAACGATAGTGGCACGGCGGCGAACGCCAACGCTCTGAATCGCGGTATTGCCGCAGCCCATGCTGTGCTGGTGAAGATCTTCGAGAGTCTTCCAGCCGGCGTTCCGCTCTCATTCAGCGATGTCATGGAGGCGGAGCAAGAGATTCTGATGGCGATCAAGCTCTCCTCGTTGCGTGACTGGTTGGCCACCGTCGGCCGCCACCATACTCATACCTACCGTCACTGTCTGTTTGTCACAGGCTTCGCCGCCGCCTTCGCGCAGCAGCTCGGAATGCGCGAGGAAGATCAGCGCCGCCTTGCTCGCGCCGCCTTGCTCCATGATGTGGGCAAGGCCTTCATTCCCGTCGCGATTCTCGACAAGCCAGGTAAGCTCGACAACGAGGAGAAAAATGAAATTCGGCGGCATGCGCGCCTTGGCTACGAAGCCTTGCTGAGGCAGGGCGGCTTTCCGTCCGAGATGCTCGACGTTGTTCTGCACCATCATGAGATGCTTGATGGCTCGGGCTATCCGGATGGCCTGCGTGGCGATCAGATTAGCGACATCGTGCGCCTTACCACGATCGTGGACATTCATGCCGCGCTGGTTGAGAAGCGGGCCTATCGCCTTCCTTTCACGCACGCCAAATCCTTTGCGACCATGGAAGAAATGGGCGGCAAGATCGATCAGCATTTGTTGCAGGCGTTTCGTCCGGTGGCGCTGGGTTGTTGACGTGTCGCGCCGGGGCGCGTGCCCATCATCCGGGCAGTCTCCATATCCGGGCAATCTCCGAGCAGCCACGGTGATTTTCGAAGGACGGCGCGTCTGGGCGTTGCCGGCGTCACGTCAATCGGCTAAATGGAATGCCTCGCACCCGTAGCTCAGCTGGATAGAGCGTTGCCGTCCGAAGCTGGACCGGTGTTGCAACAAACCCCTTTGAAGCTGAGCTTAATGTAACGTCCCCCACGTGTTTCGACGTCAAAGGCACTCTCGGGCCACGTTAAACGCTTAGCGTGGTAACTCGGCTCGCCCGAGAAAATAATCAATCTACTAGCGGCATGTTACTTCGCCTTGCTGGCAATCGCCCGAGCACTTCTTTGATCAACTCGAGTCGGAAAACATCGCGGGCCGCAGATCTTGCGCCCTAGCGTTCCGGGGGTTATGTCAGCAGCGGCTAGCACTCGTTCATTACGACTGCCAATTCAGAAATATCACAACAGCAAAGTAGGATCGCATGAACTTCCGTCCGCTTCACGACCGCGTCGTGGTCAAGCGTATCGACGCCGAAGACAAAACCGCTGGCGGCATCATCATTCCGGATACGGCCAAGGAAAAGCCCTCGCAGGGCGAGGTCGTAGCCGTCGGCCCCGGCGGCCGTGACGAGGCAGGCAATCTGATCCCGATCGACCTCAATGTCGGCGACCGCGTGCTGTTCGGCAAATGGTCCGGCACCGAGGTCAAGCTCAATGGTCAGGATCTCCTGATCATGAAGGAAAGCGACATTATGGGCGTTCTCACCGATCTGCCCGCCGCCAAGAAGAAGGTCGCGTAGGCACAGCCAGTTTTCCTAATCCTGAGGAGCCGGCGCAGCTGGCGCCTCGAAGGATAGGCACTCAATCCAAATCGTCCTCAAGAACCCGCCCAGTCGCGCGGTCTTTGGGATCTGACGAAAACGGAGATCATTATGTCAGCCAAAGAAGTTAAATTCGGCGTCGACGCTCGCGACAAGATGCTGCGCGGCGTCGAAATTCTCAACAACGCGGTGAGGGTGACGCTCGGTCCGAAAGGCCGCAACGTGGTGCTCGAAAAGTCATTCGGCGCGCCCCGTATCACCAAGGACGGCGTCACCGTTGCCAAGGAAATCGAGCTTGAGGACAAGTTCGAGAACATGGGCGCGCAGATGGTGCGCGAAGTCGCGTCCAAGTCTGCGGACGCGGCCGGTGACGGCACCACCACCGCAACGGTCCTCGCCGCTGCGATCGTCCGCGAAGGCGCCAAGTCGGTTGCCGCCGGCATGAATCCGATGGACCTGAAGCGCGGCATCGACCTGGCCGTCGAAGCCGTGGTCGCCGACCTCGTCCGGAACTCCAAGAAGGTCACCTCGAACGAGGAAATCGCCCAGGTCGGCACCATTTCGGCCAACGGCGATTCCGAAATCGGCAAATTCCTCGCCGACGCCATGAAGAAGGTCGGCAACGAGGGCGTCATCACGGTTGAAGAAGCCAAGTCGCTCGAGACCGAACTCGAGGTGGTCGAGGGCATGCAGTTCGACCGCGGCTACATCTCGCCCTACTTTGTCACCAACGCCGAAAAGATGCGCGTCGAGATGGACGACGCCTACGTCCTCATCAACGAAAAGAAGCTATCTCAGTTGAACGAATTGCTTCCGTTGTTGGAAGCCGTGGTGCAGAGCGGCAAACCGCTTGTGATTATTGCGGAAGACGTCGAAGGCGAGGCCTTGGCCACGCTTGTTGTGAATCGTCTCCGCGGTGGTCTCAAGGTCGCAGCCGTCAAGGCGCCGGGCTTCGGCGACCGCCGCAAGGCCATGCTGCAGGACATCGCCATCCTGACCGGCGGTCAGGCGATCAGCGAAGACCTCGGCATCAAGCTCGAGAACGTCACGCTGCAGATGCTCGGCCGCGCCAAGAAGGTGATGATCGACAAGGAAAACACCACCATCGTCAGCGGCGCCGGCAAGAAGGCCGACATCGAGGCGCGCGTGGCGCAGATCAAGGCGCAGATCGAGGAGACCACCTCGGACTACGACCGCGAGAAGCTGCAGGAGCGTCTGGCCAAGCTCGCCGGCGGCGTCGCGGTGATCCGCGTCGGCGGCGCGACCGAGGTCGAGGTGAAGGAGCGCAAGGATCGCGTGGACGACGCGATGCATGCGACCCGCGCGGCGGTCGAGGAAGGCATCGTGCCGGGCGGCGGCGTCGCCCTGCTCCGTGCTTCCGAGCAGCTCAAGCGCATCAAGACCCAGAACGACGACCAGAAGACCGGCGTCGAGATCGTGCGCAAGGCGCTGTCCGCGCCGGCCCGCCAGATCGCGATCAACGCGGGCGAAGACGGCAGCGTCATCGTCGGCAAGATCCTCGAGAAGGAGCAGTATTCACACGGCTTCGACTCGCAGACCGGCGAATACGGCAACCTGATCTCCAAGGGCATCATCGACCCGACCAAGGTCGTGCGCACCGCAATCCAGAACGCGGCCTCGGTCGCGGCGCTGCTGATCACCACCGAAGCCATGGTGGCCGAACTGCCGAAGAAGAACGCAGGCGCTGGTGGGATGCCTCCGGGCGGCGGCGGCATGGTGGCATGGGAGGTATGGACTTCTAAGTCCCCCATCAGCGTTCAGAGAGAAAAGAAGGGCCCGGCAGCATTGCCGGGCCTTTTGCTTCGCCGGTCATGGCCATTCCGGGCGGTGACCATAACCCGAAGCTGCAGGCGTGTGCGATGGCCAGGGACAACCCGGCGTCATGCTGCTCAGCGAAAACCAGATGAGGGATTGCAAAGGCGCAGCCTTGGTGGTCGAAACGGTGTCGCGCAAAGAAATTGCTCGGCGACAAGGGCTATGACGCTGACTGGTTCCGCAACACAGCTTGCGAGCGGGGCATCACGCGCGCATCGTCAAATCCAACCGGAAAACGCCGATTGAGCATGATCGCGTGCTCTATTGTCGAAGGCACAAAATCGAGAAACATGTTTGGGACGCTCAGAGATTGGCTGCGCATCCACACCCGCACCGATGCGCTCAACCCCTCATGTCGGCCATGTGTATCGCCGCCACCGTCATCTTCAATGAGTCCTGAGCCTAGTTCATGCATGGCGTAGCCATTCGTTTAGCTTCGACCAGCGCCGGCGACCCGACGCATTACGGACTGCGATGGCAACTGCCTTCTTCTGACCGACCAAAACCACCAGCCGCTTACCCCGTGTAACGCCCGTATAGATCAGGTTTCGCTGAAGCATCGGGTAATGCTGGGTCATAACCGGGATGACAACGGCGGGGTATTCAGATCCCTGGCTTTTGTGGATCGTCGCAGCATAAGCGGGCACCAGCGTGTCAAGCTCGCCGAACCCGTAAGTAACCGATCGACTGTCAAAGCTGGCGGTGAGCTCACCGTCATCCAGATTTACTTCCTGAATATAGCCAATGTCACCGTTATACACTTCCTTGTCGTAGTCGTTCTCGATCTGCATCACCTTGTCGCCGGGAGCAAATGTCCAGCCAAACCGCTCCACCTTATTTGGTCCTGCCGGATTGAGCGCAGCTTGCAGTTCGATATTAAGTGACCGCGCGCCGACCCCGCCTCGGTTCATAGGGCAGAGCACCTGAATGTCGCGAATGGGGTCGAGACCGAAGCGCTTGGGGATGCGCGTCTTTACCAATTCGACAATCCGCAGCACTGCCGTTTCCGGTTCTTCTGCCGGAACAAAGTAAAAGTCACTTTCGCCTTCCGGCTGCGTAAGATCGGGAATGAAGCCCTGATTGATGCGATGTGCAGTGGTGATGATCCGGCTCTGAGCTGCCTGTCGAAATACCTCAGTTAGGCGCACCACGGGTAAGGCTCCGGAAGAAATGATATCCGCAAGCACTTGGCCCGGTCCCACCGACGGAAGTTGGTCGATATCACCGACGATTAGCAATGCTGCGGCATTGGGCAGGGCCTTCGTGAGAGCCTGCATCAGCATCACATCGACCATCGAAGCCTCGTCGACAACGAGCAGGTCGCAGTCGAGCGGGTTGTCATCCCCCCGCTTGAAATCCGCCGCCTTTAGGATCAACCTCCAGCAGCCGGTGTATTGTCTTAGCCTCGAAACCGGTCGCTTCAGTCATGCGCTTTGCCGCTCGTCCGGTTGGAGCGCACAATAGCAGGCGCACTCCTTTTGCCGCGAGGATCCCCAAGATACCTTTGACAATGGTGGTTTTGCCCACGCCTGGACCGCCGGTCATCACCAGCACCTTTGACATTAGGGCGAGCCGAATCGCGGTGACCTGGGTTTCGGCAAGCGCCAGTCCGATTCGCTCTTCAACCCAAGGCAATGCCTTATCGGGATCAATCGAGCTCCAGGGAAGTGTCCCATTCGCAAGCCGGGCCAGCTTTTCGGCGATGGCGCGCTCCGCCCGGAACAGTCCGGCAAGGAATACGCAAGGGGTTTCGTCCACGCTGTCTGCGATGACCGTTCCCTCGGTCAGCTCCAGACCTAGTGCCGTCCCCACCAAATCCACTGAAACCTCGAGCAACTTCTCGGCCAGCTGAGTCAGATCTTCCGCCGGCAGACCACAGTGTCCCTGGTCCATCGCCTCGGTCAGTGCATAGGAAATGCCAGCCCGAACCCGGATCATGGCGGTTTTCTCGATGCCGAGCTTCATCGCGATCGCATCGGCTGTTTTAAATCCGATGCCCCGGATATCGCGCGCCAGGCGGTATGGGTTCTCCGACATGATCTGCACGGCATCGGCGCCGTATGTTTTAAATATCCGCACCGCCCGGGCGGTGCCGACGCCGTTGCTGTGCAGGAAGACCATGATCTCTCGAATGATCTTCTGCTCAGCCCAGGCAGCGGTGATCCACGCCGCCCGAACTGCCCCGATCCCAGTGACCTCGCGCAGGCGCTCGGGCTGCGCCTCGATCGTATCAAAGACCTTCCCGCCAAAGGCACGCACCAATTTCTTGGCATAGACGGGTCCAATGCCGCGGATCATGCCGGATCCGAGATATCTCTCGATGCCGTCAAGCGACGTTGGTTCTGAGGTCCTGAGAAACTTCGCCTTATACTGCTGACCGTGCGTGCGATCGTTGATCCATTCGCCGGACGCGGTCAGCCATTCACCTGGCGAGATAACGGCCGAATGGCCGACGACCGTTACCAGGTCTCGGTGTCCCCTGGCCTTGATCCGAAGCACGCAAAAGCCGGTATCGGCATTGTGAAACGTCACGCGCTCCACAATGCCCGCCAATACTTCCGAGGGCGTGTGGGCTGGGTCTGCAGTTTCATTCAATTCAAATCATCGCCGTCTGAGCCGATAGCGCCTTGAAGATATAGCAAGGACCCTGAGCAGCACCAAGAATTCGAGATCCGCTCGACGATCTGGCTATGCAGCCGCATCCCCAGGGCTCCCGCTGAGACCCATGCCAGCCATTGGCTAGGTGCGGGATTTCGGGAATTGCGAGTGAGATCGATGTGCGTTGTCGGCCTTGGCCTAGTCGCCATTCTAAAGCTTAGAAGCAAACCTCATCGAGTTCCTTCGTGATTGTATATTCTTGAGCGCATTTTGATCGGAATGAAAACGCTATGCCTTAGTAGGTCCAACTAACGATCGTGCGTTCGCTGGACGCACGATCGTCACCAGCTCTCGTGCTCTGGTCAGCCCTACGCGCAATAATCGGCGACTGCGTTCGAAGGGTGGTTGTTCATTGCGTTCATCGAAGAAGCTAGACTTAAACGCTCCCTCGACTAGAACGACTCCGTCGAACTCTTTACCCTTCGCTTTATGTATGTTCATCAAGATACAGCCGCCCTGCAGAATCGCGCTCAGCGGCAATGAGACGTTCCTGTTCGAGGATGCGCTTCACGAGATCGCTCGCGCCCGATCCCATACGACATCGTGCTCGACGATGGGCAGCGGCTGATTATTGTAGGTGTGAGGTTCTGAAAGGATCACCGATAAGTCTGATATCAGCGAGTTGCTCCGCGACAACACGGCGACGCTCGGCTTCTCGACCCCTTTTTTGCGCAGCGCGCTGAACGTCCAAATAACCCCCGCATGCACCGTCCCGGGGAATGCGTTCCCCCAGTAACTCACCTGCTTGACATCAGGCGTTACCGGCAGCGGACTTTCATTGCGCAACACTGCGTCGGCGAACTGGAGGATACCAGCGTTCGGGCTCCTGTGGTTTTCGCCGCCGAGATCGAATTCTGCAATAGCGACAGACTCGCGCAGAATGTCCAGGCGGCGCGGATCAATGTCGTCGCGATAATCGAATATCCGCTGCTCGGGATCCGCCAGGCAGAACAGGTCGGTCACTTTCGCCAGCTCTCGCACGATCCGCCATTGATTGTCATCGGTGTCCTGGAATCCACTTCCTTGGTCGGATGGTCAAAAAAGTGTTGCCTACGAAATCATCCTCGTCCCGGTCGTAGCGGCCGACGAACAACAGCGGGAGAGCCCAGACCGTGCCCGGCGCATCGGCCCGGTCGAGCCCGTTCTCCTCTTCGTCCATGAAGGCGCCGGCCAGCTCATTCCACCGGCGCAGATGACCGCCGAACCGGCGTGTTGCCTCTTCCGAGAGATCTACGAGAACGGCCTCAATTCGGATTTCGATAGGAAGTCCGTCCGCTAAATGTCGTCCGCAGTGGAAATCGTGCTCATCAACGACGGGTCTTCGAAAAAGCCTCTCTGGTCCCAAGACCAGGTCGAGGGCCTCGCAAACCGTCGACTTACCGATATTGTTTCCGCCAACCAGAAGAGTGTGACCGCTGAAATCGATCCTGCCGTGCGAGACCCCGCGAAAATTGGCAATCGTCAGTCTTCGAACTCGCATTGAGAGCCCCCAGCCACCACGCATACCCCAAACACACATGCAGTTTCTGTGCAATGCAACTAATGGCTGCATCATCAGCCCCTCATGGGGAATTCGCAGAGATTTGGTATTTAAAAGCCGAGAGGGGGGCCTTGTAGACGCTTGCCTTAGCACGGCAACGTTCGCCGAGAGCGCGTCTCGCTGAGGACACTTGGACGTCATTGATCCGATAGGTGTTTCCGGGTCCTCGCTTCTGGTGTGGCTCGAAATAGGCACACAAGCGGCACAACCAGATATCCCTGCACCGCTACGGGATAGTCCTTGGCACCAGCTGCTCGGCGTCCTTGAATGAATAAAACAAGGTGATCCGAGTGCTTCTCGATGGCGACGATACGCAAACTCAGAGGTCGATGGCAGGCGCAGGTGCGCCGTCGTGGCGTTCCTCCCAGAGCTAAATCGTTCGATAAGCGGACTGACGCCGAGCGCTGGGCCCGCGATCTAGAAGCCGAAGCTGACAGGGCTGGCTGGGTTGCTGATACACGCGCTGCAGAAAAGACGACACTGGGCGAGCTGCTGACGCGTTACTGCGCTGAGGTGACGCCTACCAAGAGAGGGGCCATATCAGAGCAGTCGCGCATCAACTCGATTGTGCGCTGCCCCATCGCGCACCGCACGCTCGCCAAGCTCACCAGCTCCGATGTCGCGACCTATCGCGACGAGCGACTGAAGACTGTGGCGCCGGCGACGATCGTCCGGGAGCTCAATACGATCACCCACGCGATCGAGATTGCGACCCGCGAGTGGGGGCTCTGGGTGCCCCGCAACCCGGTCAAGTTGGTGCGACGTCCCCTAGTCCCACGAGGTCGCACTCGCCGATTGAAAGAAGGCGAGGAGCAGCGCCTGCTCGATGGCTGCGATCGCGGACGGACACCGCTGCTCAAGCCACTCATTATAATAGCTATCGAAACCGGGATGCGTCGTGGTGAACTGCTCGCGCTTAGCTGGGAGCACGTCGACCTCAAACGTGGCGTCGCACATCTGCCGCTGACCAAGAACGGGGATAGCCGAGACGTTCCCCTATCGCGTTGTGCTGTTCGCACCCTGCATGAAATCCGCAGTGCCGGTGTCAAGCAGGAGCGCGTGTTTCCCATGACCGGGAACGCCGTGCGACTGGCTTTTGAGCACCTGCGCGTCAGAGCCGGGATGTCGGACTTTCATTTTCATGACTTGCGGCACGAGGCGATCTCCCGGCTCTTCGAGAAGGGCCTGAACATCGCCGAGGTCTCGGCGATCAGTGGGCATCGGGAGCTCAAAATGCTGCAACGCTATACGCATTTACGAGCCGTCGACCTGGTCGCACGGCTAAATTGAGCCTTCCAAAAAGGCTGTTCACGGTTCGCTCTGTTGAACCGCAAGTCACGGAGATCCAGTTGAAGAAGATCCTCTATTTGACCTCGGCAATCCTGCTTGCTGCCGCTTCCGCTGGTGTGATCACTCTTATCCTGCCCAGGATGGTTGCCTCGCGGGCGGCTTCAGCTGTCAGTCCGGCAAAATCGAAGATGCTCTTGAATGTTCTCGATGACTCGGCATCGATCCTTAACTCCTTCGAGGAACGATCACTTTTTGAAGGTCTAGCTGATAGATCCAGTGACCCCGCGAGTGCTCAGATTCGAAAGCTGGTGCGATCTACGAAAAAGGGGATGGTATGCGGCGAGATCAACACTAAAGATCATGTTGGGGGGTATCTCAGTTTTGTTCCGTTCGCAGCAAAGGTGAACTTACCTCGCGCAGGTATCGGCATGTTCCCTCGCGAGATTGTCGAACGTCTGCCGGAGTTTGTTCAAAGCATGCAGCGCCAGGCCGGTTGTCCGAGCAGTTGATTTTCATCCTTAGCTACATTGCAAGGTGCATATCGTTTGAAGAGTTCATCTCAGCCAAACTAGCGCATTGGAAGGCTCGGTTGTTTTGGGTCGAAGTCCTAGAGATTTTCGGGGGCAACCAATCCCTTGCCTTTTGTGTCGGCAAGCAAAAGTTTTCACTAGCCTTGGGACATCGAGTGAGACTTCAGCGTTCGAAAAACGCTGCGACTTGCGAGACTCGCCCCTAGCAAAAGCCTGAAATCCTGGCGCGCAATCTCGTGACGTGGCGCCGATTTAGGTCGAAATATTGTCACTCGGCATTGATTGATCGGTTGATGTCCGCTCAGGGCGCACTTTCGAGCGCAACCCGAGTGTCGAACGCTATATGTGCGAGTAGCTCGAATTCGATGAGCCACCAAACATCAAAAGCCACCCGTCCGGCAAGAACGGGTGGCCTGTGGCCTGTTCGATAGAAGGACCGCGAATGACCTCGCAATCCAACAAAGTTGACGCCTTGAAGACGCTGCAAGGAGCAGTAGTGAGGCTCAATCTCGATAACTTTATTGTCCGGCAGCATCGCCGCGTGGTGGAAAAGTTCGCTAAACCGGAGGCATGGGCCAAACTCGACGACAGTCGCGAGGAGCTGGTCGAGGAGATTGCACCTCTTCCGTCGGCGCAGGAACTCGGCACCGAGGAAGCCAAGCGGTTCGACCTCTTGATGTTCCAGCTTGAACTCGCGCTGCTGAAGGGAACAAAGCGTTTCGTCTCGCTCAAGAAGCAATTGCTGAAGATCGCGTCGGCGCTGGAGGACCAGACCGGAATTCCTGCGATCGCGCAGCAGGCCATACTGATCGAGGACATCCAGACCGACCAATGGTGGGAAGGGATTACCATCCCGCTGCTGGAGCTAGTCCGGTTACGGCTGCGCACTCTGGTCCAGCACATCGAGAAGTCCAAGAAGGCGGTGGTCTATTCGAACTTCGCCGATGAGATCGGCGACGGCGTTGAGCACGAGTTACCCCAGGTCGGCGAGGCCGACTTTGCGCGGTTCAAGCAGAAGGCGAGGCATTTCTTGAAAGCGCACGGGAATCATCTCGTGCTGCACAAGTTACGGCAAGGCAAAGCGCTGACGGCGAGCGACCTCGCCGAGCTCGAAAAGATGCTGCTCGACGCCGGCATCGGCGAGACCGGTGATATTGATCGAGCACGTGAGACGAGCAACGGCTTCGGCCGTTTTGTGCGTTCGCTGGTTGGGTTAGACCGGGCGGCCGTCAACGAGGCGTTTGGGGAGTTTTTGAACAGCGGCACTGCATCGGCGGCGCAGATCGAGTTCATCAACATGGTGATTGAGCATCTGACCGATCAAGGCATTATGGACCCGGCTCTACTCTACGACCCGCCGTTCACCGACGTCGCACCGACTGGGCCGGACGATTTGTTCGGTGATGAGCGCGTGACGCAATTGTTTTCGAAGATTGAGGAGATCAATGCCAGCGCGGTGGCTTAACAGGACTAGAACCAACTTACGCCAGCAAGAAGACGATCAGGAATAACAGAGAGAGAAGCGATGGAAGCTCGCGGTAAAACGATTGAACAATGGTTCTCGATGGTTCAACAGGCGCAGATCCTGCTCCCGCGTTTTCAGCGCCACGAAGCGTGGCGACCGGCCCAGATTGTGGGCTTGCTCGAAAACGTATTGAGAAAGCCGTCGTTGCCGATCGGCGCGTTGCTCGTCCTCGAGGTCGGTGATCACGAGCTATTTCAGTCCCGTCCCATCGTGGGTGCGCCGGCGCGTGCTGGAAAACCGCTGATGCATCTACTTGACGGTCAACAGCGGCTTACAGCGCTGTGGCGCGCGCTTTGCGGAGGCTATGAAGACCTCTCTTTATTCGTTCCACTTCAGCGCAAGGAGCCGGAAGCCGCCTCTGACTCGGAAACCGACGACGAGCCAGAGATCGAGGCAGAAAAGCGTTGGCTGAAAAGACCAAAGAATGGTGAGCCGATTTCAGATGCCTCTTTGGGCCGACGACCCCGCGCAGATATTTGAGCGAGGTTTATTGCCCATTGAGTGTCTCTGTCCCGGTCAGAGGGGCGAGCAGCGTCTAGAAGCGTTCAAATTGGCGATCGCAGCAGCAGGGAGCGACCTGAGTTCACACTACAGCAGGATCTACGATCTTAGGCAGCGCGTTGCTAGTTACATGGTTCCGTTTTTGTCCCTCCCCGTCGGCACCGGCAAGGAAACTGCTCTTGACGTTTTCATTAAAATGAACACGTCCGCCTCGCCTTTATCCGATTATGACATCGTTGTAGCCCAACTCGAAGAATTGCTTGGCCGATCTCTCCATACGATGGTTGAAGATTTGAAACTCGAGGTGCCAGCACTTGAGCGCTATGGCAGGGTTGAGGACAATGTGCTCGCCGTCGCGGCGCTCCTAAATGGGCGACCGGCCTTAAAGCAAACATATCTGAGCGATGATTTCGGACGCCAACTTGGGGACGTCTGGCCGCGTCTTCGCATAGGGTTTCAGCGCGGGCTCGAATTTCTAAGGCAAGAGGGCATTCTGGGTGAAAAAATCCTACCCTCGGAAGTAGCCGTTTATCTCGTTTGCGCGCTTTGGGCCGACGTGCCGGAGCACGGATACGACCAAGAAGGGAATGCACGCACCCTAATCCGCAAAGCTCTCTGGCGCGCGTGCCTTACCAACCGCTACGGTAAGACCGCAACCACGCGTGCCCATGCGGATTATAAGGCTCTTGCGGCGATCATTGCAGGGCATTCAACCGTTATTCCCGAACTTTTCAATGATGAAGACAACCGTCCGCCGGAAGAGGGAGAGTTGCTTTCCGCGGGTTGGCCTGCGCGCAAAGATCGATTGCCACGCGCGCTTTTGGCTATCTCACTGCGCGCGGGGGGGCAGGATTTTGCGGATGGGGCACCTGCCAATCCTGAGAATGTTCGAAAGCGCGAGTATCATCACATCTTCCCGGTTGCTGGTTTCCCAGGTGGGACACCGGATACCGTCATCAGTCGCGCGTTAAATTGCGCGCTGATCAGTTGGCGGACTAACCGAAAGCTTTCGGCGACGTCCCCCACGGATTATTTGAAAGCGCGAACCGAAGCCGCTTCTCTTGGCGAATCTGAAATTAAACGGCGCCTCGCTAGTCACTTCGTTCCTTATGAGCACCTGCATAAGAGCGAATACCAGGAATTCTTAAGCGAGCGAGCACGGTTGATGAGAAGCGCGATTATCGCACTGTGCAATGGCGCTGAGCCTGTGACGGAAGGAATCGCGCCATGACAATGGGCTACGGCTCTTTGACCTACTAGCAGCCGGGCAACGTTCAGGGGATTCGCTTCCGAGGCATACTTGGTCGGCACGACAATCGGAGCCGCCACAGTCCCGGCACGTCCGGCACAGGCTTTCCTGGGCGCACCCGACACGATTCGAACGTGTGACCTTTGCCTGGGGAGGGTTACGCACCCTCCAACTGAGCGTTTTAAGCTCAAAACCGGCCATGCCGGACGTTGCCGGCGTCACGTCAATCGGCTAAATGGAATGCCTCGCACCCGTAGCTCAGCTGGATAGAGCGTTGCCCTCCGAAGGCAAAGGTCACACGTTCGAATCGTGTCGGGTGCGCCAATTAAATCAAATGCTGATCTGCATTGACTCAATTCCAGCTTTGGACTGAGTAAGCACCGGGTAAGCGGCCGGATAACCAAGCTGACGCCGACATAAGTGCTTAAGAGAGTAGCAGAATAGCTTCCGCCCGCTTTGTTCCATTCAATTTTTCCGATTGCATCGCGCATAACTCCCGGCGAGTAGGATGGCTCGGCTCATCTTGAATTAGATGGCCACAGCAGGCCTTGCCCGGAATCCGCGCAGATCACTGCCCAAATTTAACGCTGTGCATGCACCTAACGGGTGCACAAGCGACGGAAGGATAACCGGAGCTCAGCATCCGGTGTCGGCGGGCCAATCCGGAGCAGGAAAGATAGGCGCGCGAAAACCGCCGCGCGGGCAGCGAATTGCGCCGCCGCCAAATTTGGTTTCGGTGTAATATTTTCTGGATATCTCGTTAGAGCGGCTTGCCAACATCACGCGTCCCAGTTCGCCCGCTCACCCAGGCGAGGCGCCGTTCTCCGATAAAGTCCTGCATCTTCAGATCTCCAATGAGGCCGTCTGGGGTCGGCCTATGGCGTTCTTACGCCGATCGATGAAATTTTATGCAGTGCTCATCGTCAATAGCTTCGGCCTTACTCCTTCCCTCGGATTCAATCGACGGAAATCGCTGACATGAGGGGCTAAGCGAGCATGAACGGGCATTTCCGCCTTGGCAGCCCGTTTTAGGTGCTGCCAAGGGCCAAGTGCGAAGCAGACCGCAGCAATAGCGAGTGCCGAGCGGCTGGCACATGTTTTGCTTATTTGGCGCGGGACACGTTCAAGAGCTGTCCCCTGGTGATCGCTCTACGGGATCTGGTCCCAGGAAACGATAACCCGCCCCTTCGTCACTTTCTTAGTTTGGTGAGGATCATGTCCAACGCTCAAGAGGACAACCGAATACACGCGAAACGGCCGCGGCGCCTTACGTGCTGCCGAAAGATAAGGCGTCGTTTTTCCGCGACCACTCTTAGATCTCGCGCGCATTGACCCTTCCAAGGAGGGGAATGCACCGATGACATCACAGTCGCTATATTCGCAAACACTTCAGACGTCCGGGCGCACCGCGCGTCGTCGAACTCGATCTCGGGGTCTTGCGCTTTGCCCTCACGCTCGGCGGGTGCAGCGCGCTCTTCGATGTAGGAGCCGCGCACGCCGAGCCTCTTTCCGCGCCCAGCTTTTCTGGCCCGCTTGTGCCAAATTCCGACCCCTTCTCGATAGATGCGGGTCCGCTTGGTTCGGTTTTCATCGGCGGCCAACTGATCGGAATCGGCGCACTCCAAACTCATCCAACCCACGCCGGGGGTACCGGCAATGAGGGCAGTTTCGTTGATGTGACCAGCGCTCAGATCGAGCTTCAAACCACCAAGGGGCCGTTGCAGCTCTACGTTCAGGGGGGCGCGTATTCTGTGCCAGTCCTCGGCTCCTCCTATCTGCAAGCGACAAAGGCGACAGGCCAGCTATACGGTCCAGTTTCTGTTGCTTATGCCAAGGCGGTGATCAATCCTGAGCTGTCAGTTGTAGCAGGCCACCTGCCAACTTTGGTGGGGGCCGAGTTGACCTTCACCTTCCAGAACATCAACATCGCGCGCGGGCTGCTTTGGAATCAGGAGAACGCAGTCAACCGCGGCGTTCAGATCAATTATGGGCACGGCCCGCTCAGCGCGTCGGTGTCGCTGAACGATGGCTTTTTCTCAGGCAAATTGAACTGGCTTTCGGGCGCGCTGACCTATGCGATCGATTCGTCGCATTCGATCGCCTTCGTGGGTGCGGGCAGCCTGTCGCCAAACGACAAATCCTCAACCGCAACGCCGCTATTGCAGAACAATAGCAGCATCTTCAACCTGATCTATACATACACCAGCGGCCCGCTAACACTCACGCCATACTTGCAATACAACCACGTTGGGCGTGATGACCAACTCGGAATTGATCGCGCGGCCGGCACCTTTGGAGGTGCCCTCCTCGCCAAATACGCGCTGGACAAGGAGTGGTCAGTCGGCGCCCGCGCCGAATATATAAAGGCGACTGGCGGAACGTGTGGCGCCGACCCTAACTGCACGCCGACAAATTTGCTCTATGGGGCAAAGAGCGACGCCTGGTCGCTTACCATCACTCCGACTTACGAGAAGGGCTTATTCTTCGTGCGTGGAGAGTTGTCCTATGTCCGAGTTGGCCATCTCGAAGCCGGCTACGGCTTCGGCCGCGATCTCAACCAACGCGATCAGGTCCGAGCGTTGGTGGAGACCGGCATTCTCTTCTGACGGCTACCGGAGCGGCGCGGTCGAGGGATCACGCCGCTCCGGCAAGGGCGTATGGCCGCGCCTTCCGCGGTAAGCGTTGTAACCCGGCGCGATACCGGACGGCATCTATGAGTCCTGAGCCTAGTCTCCGATTCGTTTCAGCTCCGCGACCAACCGGTCCAGCGCGTCGGCAAGCATCGGCCCGCCGCACACCGTGAGATCTTCAGGAATCACGATGCGCCGCGATGGCGGATACATCTTTTCCAGCGCCGGGTGCAGCAGAAGCGCGCTGCCTTCGTCTTCGGCGACATCGCTGCCGTCCGATATCAAGATAAAATCCGGCCGAGCGGCGACAATGGCTTCAAGCTTGGCAAACCCGCCGTGCGTAATGCCAAGACCGGATGCCGCGTTCGACAGCCCGGTGACCGAGAGCAGTGCACTCGTGAGGCTGTTATCGCCCGACACCCAGCCGCGTCGCGACAGCGCCAGCACCCGATAGGGCCTGCGCGCCGCCGCCTCCTTTGCGCGGGCCACCGCGGCGTCGAGCCGCGCGATCTGGATCTGCGCGTGATCCGGATGCCGGACAAGATCGCCCATCCGACGAATCTGTTCCTTCACGTCATCGATCGATGTTGCGACATCGAACTCGACCACGCGCATCCCTTGCTGCTTCAGCAGCTCCCGTGTCGCGCGCTTGGTGTACTGGGTGGCAACAACGACGTCGGGTCTGAGCATCAGCACGTCCTCCGCCTCGCCGGAGAGCCGCCGATAATTCTTCGCCTCGTCCGCGGCGTAGGAGCGCGCGGCATCGCGCGAATAAGGGCTAAGGCCGACGATCTGTACCGGGTCGGCGAGCGTCATCAGAAGCTGATCGGTGCACAGATTAATCGACGCAATACGCGGCAGACCCGCGGCGTGCGCGGGCGTGACGATGCCGACGGTCAAGGCCAGGGCGACGGCGACAAGATCACCGTTTCTCCGTGCGGCGATACCGGCCCGGATCGCCTTACGAAAGCGATGCAACCTCGTACGTCGCAACATCGCGATCAAACTTCCGCCCACGGCACGAGGACGATTTCGCGTTCATGGTCGGCACGATAGGTTTTGATACGAAAGACCTCGGACATGATGGCCTCCGAAAGCGCGTCGGCAGGTGGTCCCTGCGACACCAGACGCCCTTCGGACATCACCAGAATAATATCGGCGAAACGCGCGGCGAGCCCGAGATCATGCGTCACCACGACAACCAGCGTTCCGCTGTCGGCCGTTGCCCGCAGTTTGATCAGGATCTCGATCTGATAGCGTGGATCGAGCGATGCAGTCGGTTCATCGGCCAAAAGCACTGGCGCTTCCACCGCCAGCACCCGCGCCAGCGCGACCCGGCAACGCTCGCCGCCCGACAATTCCGTCACGCGACGATCGCTCAAATCTATCACGTCAGCCATCTGCATCGCCCGCATCACGGCCGCGGCATCGTGGTCGGTCAGCCTTCCGGGATCGATCGCACCGTGCGGGTATCGTCCAAGCGCCACGACATCCTTTGTCGGCAGCGGCCAATGTATCTGGTGACCCTGCGGCAGATAGGAAAAACGGCGCGCGCGTTCCTGAAGGCTTAGAGATGATAGCGCGTCGCCGCAAACTTCGATCCTGCCTTTCGAGGGCAGCAGTCCCGCCAGCACCCGCAGCAATGTGGTCTTGCCTGCGCCATTCGGCCCGACCAGCGCGACAAGGTGCCGACCGGGGAGTGCCAGCGAAATGTCGCTCAGGACGACTCTCTTTCCGAGGCTCGCCGACAGCGACGATGCGACGAGAACAGCCGTCTCGCTCATGCCACTCCTCCACCCAGCGCCCGCCGCTCGCGCACGATCAGGTAGAGGAAGAACGGCACTCCGATCAGCGCGGTCAGGACGCCAACCTTGATGTCCGAGGTCGAGGGAATGACGCGCACCGAGATATCGGCCGCGAGCAGTAGCGCCGCGCCGGTCAGTGCGCTCGGTACCAGCAGCCGTGCCGGATCGTAGCCGATCAGAGGGCGCATCAGATGCGGGGCGACCAGCCCAATGAAGCCGATGGCGCCGGCCACCGCGACCGCACCACCAACGCCAAGGGCAACCCCGAGGATCGTCCACAACCGAAGCCGCCCGACGTTGACCCCCAGGCTGAAGGCGGCTTCTTCACCGAGACTGAGCGTGCGAAACGCATGACGCTGGCTCATCAGGGTGGCCGCTCCCGCGACGATGAACGGCAGCGCCAGCGCCACATGCCGAAAGCTGCGGTCTTCTAGCGATCCCAGCAGCCAAAATGCAATTTCCAACGCCGCGAAAGGGTTGCTTGACAGGTTCATCGTCAGCGACGTCGCCGCGCCTGCAAGAGCGGAGATCGCCAGCCCGGCGAGGATCAGGATCAGCAAACTCGTCTCGCGCCCCGCGATCACGAGCAGCACGAACACTGAAATAAACGCAGCCAGGATCGCCGCCATCGGCAATACGAAGGAATGAATGTCGGCCAATCCCAGCGCGATCACCAGCACCGCGCCGAACGCCGCCGCCTGCGGCGCGCCGAACAGCGAGGGCGATGCCAGGGGATTGCGCAGGAGTCCCTGCAGGGCGGCGCCCGACAAACCGAGAATCGCGCCGATCGCTATCGCGAGGATCGTACGCGGCAAGCGGATCTCCAGCACAATGATCCGCTGAACTTCGCTACCGCCGCCAAACAAGGCATGGAGAATTGTTGCCGGCGACAACGCCACAGGGCCTATCCCCAGCGACATCAGCGTCAACACCGCGACACCCGCGCACAGCGCGAGCGTCACGCTCGCTCGCTGGCGGCCGGCGACGGCTGCGGTCACCATGTGACGTTGTAAGCACGGCAAGCCGCGGGTCCGGCCGGCTCGGCAGCGCATTTCGCGAAACCCATGACGGCCCTTTATTTCTGCCCTGTCGTTTTCTGACCCGCCATCGTGCGCCGGAATGCATCACCGGCTGATCGCTTTGCGGCTTTTATCCGCTTCCGCGCATGCATGCCATGTTAGCGGCCGGATGGACACGAATGGCCGCCAATGCTCTCGCGGCAGCAGTAGGATTGAGGACAATATCTCCACATCGCTGCCGTTTCACCTTTTGGCGAGCGTTGATGAGGTCCAAACAAGCACAGCGGAAGACCCTGCGCAACCGCGAACGTTCCTCTGCATCGCAGCTAATATAGAGAGTGCAATTGACTTCAGAATCGCACGAGATAGCGGGGCAGTTCGTGCTCGAATTCCGGGAAGTAGTGTGAAACCACCGAAATATCGAAGCGAGCGAGGATCGAACTCCTTGGGCTCCCGTTCAAGCAGGAAGCGAAAGGCGGCCTCGATGCAGCGCTCGGGCGTGTGCTTTCCGGCGGTCAGCTGCTGGCTCTTGACTTCAGACATTGTAACGCGGTGACGAGTCTTCGCCCTTTCCTTCGCGCACCACGACTTCGAAGCTAAGCGCGCCGCCGTCGTCCACCCGCCGAACTTCGATCATAGGTTGCTCCTATCCACCGCTGCTCGTCTCCGCCTCATCGTCCTGATATCGCACAATACGGCATCGGCCGATCTATCGCTCTGCTTGGGAGATCAAGCCTCTCTCTGAACCGATAGAACTCTCGCAAAAGGCTAAATACTAAATAGCGAGCTTGGTTAGTACCGCTTGATAAATCAATAGAGTCTGTTCCCGTGTTTCGTGCTCTCGATTGTTCTCTCCAGATTGAACCTCTGTGTATCAGCAAAAGACGGAAAGCTATCGATAAGGCGAAGGACACATGCCGCAAACGGAGCAATCGCCCGAGACGCCGTCGTCATTTGCGGCACCGCAGGTGAGCGTTCCGAAAGGCGGCGGAGCTATTCGCCTCGATTTCCCGCTCGCGATCCTTCAGCTCAAGACGACCGGTGCCTGCGAGATCGAAATTCCGGAATGGCGTCTCGACCGCGAGTATCCCGGGCATTATCTGCGTCGGATCAAGGCAGTGAGTCTGACGATCCCCTGCGTCGCCGGTCCGTACACAGGAGTTCATTGCAAACTGACGCTGCTGAGCAGTGCGACGCGCGTCGAACCTACGTTACTCGATGTCGAAGAGTGCTGCCCCGGCCAGTGTACATGTGGTTGTTGTGAGCAGCAGCGCTATGAAGCCATCACGGACGACCCTCGCATTGTGAAGCGGTACGGCGCCACTGAGGCGATCGCAACCTCCGCGGGTCAGAACGACACCGGATTGTTCGAACTCAATTTCCGAGACGAGCGCTATCTGCCGTTTGAGTACGCGGGTGCGGTGAGTCGGTGGCGGATCGAACTTCCGATCGAGACGAACGCTTTCGACATCGACACGCTCAGCGACCTGATCTTCCAGTTGAGCTACACTGCTCGCGAAGGCGGATCGTCACTGAGAGAAGCGAGTTGGCAGCGGCAACCTGCATGCTGCCGGGCGCCGGACTACGCTTCTTCGACTGGCGACAGGACTTTTCGGACGCGTGGCAACGGTTCAAGGGTCTTGGGCCGGTTGTCGAAGAGCCGGGTTGCACACGCGCGCTCGCATTGCGCATGAGCCGCAGCATGTTCCGGTACCTGCCGGGCCAGCGGCCTGTTCGCATGCGACGCGTCGAGCTCTGGTTCGAGACGCGCCCGTGTCAGGACGTACGAAATTATGAGATCGAGTTTCTGCCGGAGCATCAGGATGGCGCGGAGGAGAAGTGCTGCGAGCGTTACTTTTTCACCTGCGTGGCGAGCGAAGATTGGCCTTGCTTGTTCCACGGCGTGATCGAGTATCCGTTCCCGTTCCTGCGAGACGACCATCCGATCACGATCGGCCATTTCTTGTTTCCCGAAAGCGTCAGCGTCGTTTACCGCGCCTACTTGGTGTGCTCGTTCGAGGCCGGTCCACCTGAGCGATGCTTGCCGAGGCAGCCCGCTTGCGACAACGACTGTGCGGCGCTGTGTTGAGAAGAGCCTAGAGTTTTTCCGCTTATGACGGAATCAGAAGCGAAGCTCTATGATTTTGATGTGACGCGTTTTCTTCACGCGAACCGGTATCCCCTTCGCTCGAAAACGCTATAGCAGTGGAGGGAGGGCCTATGGTCAAGAAGAGCGCGCGCGATGAAGAGAAAAAGCCTGCTCCGAAGCCGAGAGCCAGCGCGGTGGAACTCATCGAGCTGAGGTTCGGCTTCTTCCTCAACCCGGACCAGATCGTCAGCGTGCGGGTCTTGCCACAGCAGGGGGACGAGACCTACGCGGTGATGCAGCTTTCGAACGGCGACAAGCTTAATCTCACTCTTGAGGAGTTCATGGCGGTCACCGGTAAAGACCCGCGCCCGCCGGTGCGGCTTCGGCAGGAAAGACGCTCGGAAAAGCCAGCGAAATTGGGTCGATCCTGATCCCTCGCAATCTGCCTGATCAGGTGCACGGCGTTACCAGCCAAGTGCCAGCGGTGACTTGATCGCGCCACTCGGGTGAGGGAACCAGGGCCAAGGCCGGTCGAAACCATGAGTCAACGCCATAGCAGAGCGAGACGATCCCTCAGACGGCACGACTGCGGGTGACAGTTTGATACAGCATCCGCGCTCCGACATCGAGCAGGAAGCCGAGTATGCCGATCATCAGCACCGTGGCCATCAGCTCCGAATAAGCGAGGCGATCGCGGGTATCGAGAATGAAGTAGCCGAGCCCGGCCGAGACCCCGAGCATCTCGCACGGCACCAGCACGATCCAGACGATGCCGACGGCAAGCCGCAATCCGGTCAGCACATGGCCGAGCACGCCGGGCAGAATCACGTACCACAGTGTTTCCCAGCGCGTCGCGGCGAGGCTGGCAGGCGAGACTGAGCCAGCTCGGCTGCAGCCGCCGCACACCTTCGGCGGTGTTGAGCAGGATCGGCCACACCGCGGCGAACGCCAGCATGAAATAGATCGGCTGATCGCCGACGCCGAACATCATCACCGCAATCGGCATCCACGACAGAGGTGAGATCATGCGCAGAAACTGAAACGCCGGCGAGGTCGCGGTGTTGAGGCGGCTATAACTGCCGACTGCGAGCCCGACGGGCACGCCGATCACCAACGCGAAAGCGAGACCGATCAGCACCCGGCGCAGACTGGCGAGAATATGCACTGACAGGTCAGGCTGCGCCAGCATCGTTACGAGCTTGGGGATCGCCGTGGTCGGCGAGAACTGCCGGATAAACCTTCAGATGAAGCCAAGACATCGGTGCCGAGCCACCATAGCAACAGCAGCGTGATCAGTCCGCCGATGCCGAGCAGGCTGTTGGTCAACGTCGGCAGCGTCAGCAACGGCTTGCCGCCGAAACGACCCGTAAACGTCGCCAGCCGCGGAGATGCGGAGCGGCTCAGGCTGTCGCTTGACCAGCTTGTGCTCATGCCGCCACGACCTCGGTGCGCGTGAAGGATTCCGGCAGACCGAACGCCGCCATGCCGCCTGCCGCGATCACCGCCTTCTTGACGAAACGATCGTCGACAAGCTCGCGGCCGGCGGCCGCCGGATCGAGCGTGTCGAGGAACGCGCGATCGCCCTCGACCAGCGTTTCCCGAGGCGCCGGATCAGTTCCTCCGTGTAGCTCGGATACGGATAGGGCTGGAAATCGATCCGGCGCTCGCGCCAGTCCGGATGCTTGATCGCGCCGGCCTTGATGTAGACGGCATCGTCGGCCTCCGGCGGTGCCAGCACTTTGCTGAGAACCTCGACACTATGCGGGGTGTATTGGTTGGGATTGTCCTTGGAGAGCAGCGCCGCCGTCTCGGCGCGATGCTCACGCGTCCAGAGCTGCGCTTTGACCATCGCGTTGACTGCGCGCTGCACCCATTCCGGGCGCTGCTGGATATCGCGTTCATGCATGAACACCAGGCAGCAGGCGTGATCCTTCCAGACATCTCCGGTGAAGCGCAGGATCTTTCCGACACCAAGTGCTTCGCTCGCTGCGTTGAACGGCTCGGCGACGATGTAGCCACTGATCTGCTTCGAGGCGAGCGCTGGCACCATGTCAGCCGGCGCCATGACAACGAGATTGACCTCGTTGGCAGCGGGGGTGCCTGTGCGTTTCGACACCGGCTTCAATCCGTTCTCGCGCAGCAGGACTTGCAGCACCACATTGTGGATCGAGTACCAGAACGGAATGGCGACCGTGGTGCCGCCAAGATCCTTGACGCTGTTGATGTGCGGCAGAACGCTGAGGCCGGAGCCGCTGGTGTGATTCCAGGCGACCACCTTGGCCGGAGCCTTGCTGGCGAAGCGTGCCCAAACTGTCATCGGCGACAGCAGGTGGACGGCGTTCACTTGTCCGGAGATAAAGGCTTCCAGCACCTGCGCCCAGCTCCGCAGGCGCACCGGCTTCTCGGCCTTGATGCCTGCCTCCTCGAAAAACCCCTTGCCATGCGCGACCAGAAGCGGCGTCGCATCGGTGATCGGCAGATAGCCGATGCGCAGCGGCGCATCCGCGTCCTCGGCGCGCGCTTCGTATGCTTTCAGGAGCGGCAGCGCACCGCTGGCGGTCAGCAGCGCCGACAGGCGCAGCATCTGACGGCGGGAGACGTCATAACGCGAAAATTCGTCGATCGACATGGCGGTCCTTTGAATCGTCATCTGGTCGCGCGCGGCGCCGCTGCGTGACCGGTTTAGTTGATGCGCCGCTGGGTCGCGCCGCGCAGTCTGAGAGAATTTCAACGCGGATGACGCCAAGCTCTGCGATGTAGTTCTCGCGCGGTGTCGGAAGGTCGATGCACCATTGGCCGATCACTCGCGCCGGTGTCCCGCCGAGCAGCAGAATGCGATCAGAGACCAACAGGGCCTCATCGATGTCGTGAGTGATCAGGATCGCCGCGGTTTGGAAATCGCGCACCACCTTCAGCAGCAGATGCTGCATCTCGGTACGCGTCACTTCGTCGAGCGCGCCGAACGGCTCGTCGAGCAGCAGAATTTCCGGCTTGCGCGCGAGGCATCGCGCCAGCGCGGTGCGCTGCGCCATGCCGCCGGACAGTTGCTCGGGGAACTTGCGACGTGAGTGCGTGAGCCCGACCTCGCGGATCGCCACCTCGACGCGCGCCTGGCTGTCCGCGCGCGACAGCCTCGGCTGGTGCTTGAAGTCGAGCCCGAAAGCGACGTTCTTCTCCAGCGTCAGCCACGGCAACAGGCTGGGGTCCTGGAAGGCGACGGCGACGCGCGGGTGCACGCCGTCGAGCGGCACGCCGTTCATCGTCACCGTGCCGTCGGTCGGCGCTTGCAGGCCGGCAAGCACGCGCAACAGGCTCGACTTGCCGACGCCGCTGGGGCCGAGCAGGCTGACGGTCTCGCCGACGGCCAACTCGAGGTCGAACGCTTCGACCACGGCGCGCGGCTGGTCGGGATAGCGCAGCGCAACGCGGCGCGCCTCAAGAACAGGCGCTGACGTCACGGACGCCGGGCGGTGGACTGCGTCATGGCCGCTCACGCGATGGCGCCGACGGCGACGGGTTGCTCGTAAACCTGGAGCGCCAGCTTCAGTTGCACCAGGCTTGGGCGTGACGATCGGCAGGAAGGCCGCCTCGCGAGCCGGCGCTGGAAGCCTTCGCCGGGCGACCGACAGATAGGCGCGTCCGCCGGACGCATACAGCTCAAGCTGCAAGGCCTCCACCGCGATCTCGGCAAGACGGATGCGCAGGCGGAACAGACTTGCGCGGGATCCTCGACGAAGCGGCCATCCACGCAACCCCTCGTGCAGCGCCGTCTCGGTGGACGTGCAAGGCGGCCGCGAGCGCGCGACGGTTCGGCTCGAGCACGTCGCGGTCGCGAAGTCTGGCGGGCGCCGGCTTCACGCAAGCGCGCGACGCGCCAAGCCGATGGACAACGCGGACTGCAGGGCAAGAAACGCGGGCGCTACCCTCGGCAGCCATTCGGTAGCATTCTGTGGATGACGCGATCGGCTCGCCAATACGGACACCGTCGATCGTTGAGCGCCGCGGTGTTTGATCGCACGCATTGCCATCAGATCGAGATCGGCGAGCGTTCGAGACCGGAATCGTCGGAAGTCAGTGCGGCGATAAAGGCAGGAGCCCTTTCGCACCCTTGACAGCCATCGCGACATCGAAAGCCTGCCGAGGCGCAGGTTGGTCACCCACGGCAGATAACCGTCGAGGCGCAGCGCAGTCCCGCTACGCTGGGAGCTGACCGACAATTCCTCAATGCCGGAGAGGAACTTCATCGCGTTGGACAGGCCGGTAGCGCCGGCGCGCCGACCGGCTAATAGATCCGGCAGCAGCCTGTCGCGCAGAGCGGCGTTGGGGCTTTGCAGCAGATATTCGATGAATGTGCGATGGCCCCAGAACACGAAGCCTGCCGTCAGCGAGTGCGCCGAGACCTCGGCGATGCGCGTTGACCGCATCGGCGACATCGCCGCCGTTGCCACCCCATTGCACTGGCACGCCGAGCCCGAACAGACCGGCGTCCGCGAGCTTGGGAAGAACCGCCGCGGCTGTATCGGCCGTGGTGCTCGAGATGAGAGGCTGTGGCGTCAAGCCATGCCTCGAGATCGGACGTTAAATGTGTCATGACCATACCTTCATCCGTCACTCACTCGGCAGCCACGGCGGCCGAGTTGTTCCACACGTAAGGCTTAAGCTGCGGATTGAGATCCGTTTGTCCGAGGTTGTTGGCGAAGTTGCACAGCGTCGCGAGACTGACGCCGAGTACCACTTCCAGCACGTTGGCGTCGTTGAAGCCGGCGTTGCGGAACGCCTTCAATTCGGCATCCTCGACACGGCCGCGGCTGCGGATCACGGCGCGGGTGAAGTCCGCTACGGCATTGAGGCGTGCATCCGGCCCACGCGTGCCATCGCGTAGCGCGTTGACGGTAGCGTCCTTCAGGTCAGCTTTTTTATAAGCGATCGCGGTGTGACCGGCGACGCAGAAGCCGCAGCCATGGGTCGCGGCAGCGGTGATCTGCACTGCCTCTCGCTCCGCTAGCGTTAGGCCGCTGCGCGCGTTGATGCCGCTCACGGTTTGATAGGTCTCCAACGCCGTTGGCGCATTGGCCAAAAGTCCGATCAGGTTAGGTAAAAAGCCGTTCGTCGTCTCGGCATTCTGGACCCGTTCCCTGGCGGCTTCAGGGGCTGTGGTAGCGGTATGAATTGGCAAGCGTGTCATGTGCATCCTATCGGTGGCATCGACCCAAGTGGACCGGCGCGAAGAGCGACGACCAACTCAGTCAGGTTATGAGACCTTCGATATGATGATGGTGAAACAGGCGTCCAGCCTCGACAACCCATTTGGAAAAATAACAAGAAACGACCTTCTTAGCCGGCGCCCAAGAGCATGCTGCTATTCTGGCCTGCAAACCAATAAGGAGATTATTTCAAGATCAAGCGGGGCGTCGTGTGTACGTTCTAATGACGTAATGCTGCTCGCCAACGGCGTATGGCATTTTCCGTTCTTCGTTTCTCGAGCAATTGAATTTTGAAAGACGTTTGTATCCGTCCTCTCGATCATTGGAAGGGATAGATAAATCTATCGAGCTTCGTGACAAGGTCGTCGACGTGATGAGGGAATGTTTGGCGTTCGGATGCAGCGAATCGAAAAATAACTTTTTCGCGCATATCGCGTTCGCGATGCATGCATTGCTATTTTTCGAAGCCACTCGACATCGCGCTGCGTCATCGCCAATGAGTTCTGTTCAGAATTATGAAGGTCATTGAAATCAAAGATGGCAGCAACTGATTTAACTTCTGGATCCGGCGTTCCGACGGCCACCAGAATGAGTGTTCTGGACGTCGACACGGTTAACGCAACCGAAAGTTTTCGCCATGCGATGCGAAGGCTTCCCAGTGGGGTAAGTGTAATCACCGTTGGACAAGGCAGTGACGTATCTGGCCTGACCGTAACGTCAGTATCGTCGCTTTCCATCGAACCCGAGACCGTGATCTTCGGCATCAATCGAAAGTCATCCGCGTGGCCGATACTGTTGCGGCATGGCGTGTTCGGCGTAAACGTGCTGAACGCTCGCCAGGCCGAAATTGCCGAAAGGTTTTCAGGGCGCGGCGGCGTGAAAGGGGCGGGCCGCTATCTCGGCGCGAAATGGATGACGAAAATAACCGGCGTGCGGCTTCTGACGGATGCGCTCGCTGCGCTGGATTGCGAGGTCGACGACATCATCGAGCGCCATTCTCACGACATTGTCATTGGCCGCGTGCGTTATGTGCATCTCTCCAGCAACCGCAGCGCGCTGGCGTACTGGCATGGGAAGTATCTGGAAGTGACTCAGAATTCCGGTACCGGCACTATTCCTAACTCAGTTTTTTCGACTACGTGATATTCGCCACAGATTGTTGGCCCGCTACCACCGCGACCGCAATTGCGGCATTCATTATGCCACCCTCAATTGAGGCTATCCCATTCCGCCTGCGCACGCGCTTTTGATCATAATTTTTAACAAGTGGGACCTTGAAAAGATCCCACGAGAGGAGTTGACTGAATAGACGATGACCCGGTTCGGCGGCATGGCGTTAAATGAGGAAATCGGAAGTCGGCTTTGCCGACTGCCGTTCGTTTTGCTGCTCACCGTCGGCCTGTTGTTTTCGCTGGTTCACTGTGCCGGATGTGGTCCGACGTTTGCCAAAGCCGATTCCGCGGTCGTGATGACGAGCGCCAACCCGGACTCTTCGCCGGATACGCCAGAACAACAGTTGCCGTGCCACAGCGGGCACTGTTTCTCCCACGTTACCGCCCAGCATGCGACGGTAGCGATGACCCCGGCGGATCCCGTCGTGCGCCTGGTGGCGTCCGGTCGGGAGCAATTCCCTGCCGCGCTTGCCGGCCTTCCTCTGTTCAAACCACCCCGCGCCTAACCTCCCAGGCGGCCGTCTAGGCCCCCGTTGGCACGTCCCGTTGCGCAGGCAATGCGACGGCTTGCGTGCGTTCAGGGAACGGTTTGGCGAAATCACGAGCGATCGAGGCTCGTTCACGGGATATTGGTAATGGTCCGGATTTGGTTGCTCGCGGCTGTGCTTGTGCTCGGCGCGGCATTTCCACTCGCGGCGCACGGCGAAAAGCCGGGCGGGGAAAAACACGATGAACTCGTGGTTACGGTCAGCGAGAAGCAGGTGGATGCCGGCAAGTTCGCCGTCAGCGAAGTGCAAGGCGGCATGCTGGGCAAACGCATTGCAGTGCCTGGCTCCATCGTGCCCAGCGGCGACCACATCGCGCGGGTCGCGGTTCGGCTGCTCGGCACAGTGGCGGAGCTGCGCAAGCGGCTGGGTGATACCGTGCGGGCGGGCGAAGTTGTCGCCGTGATCGAAAGCCGCGAGGTGGCCGACGCCAAGAGCGAATACCTGGCCGCGCGGTTGGTGTTCGATCTGCAGCAAACCTTGTTCAATCGTTCGACCAGGTTGTTTGAAGGCAAGATTCTCAGCGAAAACGATTTCCTGCGGGCTCGTACCACGTTTGAAGATGCTCGCGTTAAAATCGAGATCGCCCGCCAAAAGCTCTTCGCGCTCAGCTTGACTGCTGAACAAATTGAAGCCCTGCCTCAACAGCCCGTCGAGACGCTGCGACTACAGGAGCTGAGGGCGCCGATTGCCGGACGTATTGCGGAACGCCGTGTCGAGCTTGGGTCGCTGGTCGGCCGCGAAGGCCAGGAGAGCGAGCTGTACGTCATCGTCAATCTGGACGTCGTTTGGGCCGAGCTTGCGGTACCGTCTTCTGACTTGGCGAGCGTCCACGAAGGCCAGAAAATCAACATCGCGGCCGGTACCGGAGGTGAGCCATCCCCGGCGACCATCATGTTCGTCAGCCCGCTACTCGATAAGGACACGCGCGCCGCCCGCGTGGTCGCCTCGGTCGACAACACTGCACTTAAATGGCGGCCGGGCTCTTTCATCACCGCCGAGATCCCGACGGATGTAACATCAGCAGCTGTAACGGTGCCGAAAACAGCTCTGCAATCCTTCAAAGGCGATACTGTCGTGTTCGTCCGCACGGCTAAAGGTTTTGAGGCGCGCAAGGTGTCCATTGGCCGGCAGGACGGGCGCCTGGCCGAGGTAACTGCCGGCCTGTCGGCCGGGGAGTGCATCGCCGTCGCCAACACCTTCACCCTCAGGGCTGACCTCGGCAAGGCCGAGGCCGAGCATGAAGACTAGGGGGTGACCATGATCAGCCGCATTCTCGCGCTATCAATTCAGTACCGGTGGGTTGTGGTGTTCCTCAGCGTGGGTGCCGTGGCGTTGGGCCTGTGGTCGTTAATCCGGCTTCCCATCGATGCCGTCCCCGACATCACCAACAAGCAGGTTCAGGTCAACACTACGGCGTTCGCGTTGTCGCCGGTCGAAATCGAAAAACAGGTGACGTTTCGCATCGAGACCGCGCTTGCCGGCATACCCGGCCTGGAAAGCACCCGTTCAATTTCGCGCAATGGCTTCTCCCAGGTAACAGCCGTTTTCACGGAAAAGACGGACATCTATTTCGCGCGCCAGCAAGTCGGCGAACGTTTGCTGGAATTGCGTCCGAACCTACCGCCCGGTGTCGATCCGAAGATGGGGCCTATCTCCACCGGCCTGGGTGAAATCTACATGTGGTCGATCGGCTTTGCTCCCACATCGCCCGATGCCGGTGCTTACGTCACGCCAGAAGGCGAGCAACTCAACACGGACGTGGAGCGCTCCGCGTATTTGCGTACCGTGCAGGATTGGATGGTCCGGCCGCAGATCAAGAGCGTGGTGGGCGTAGCCGGCGTCGATTCCATCGGCGGCTACGTGAAGCAATACCACGTCCGACCTGATCCCTTGAAGTTGACCTCGCTGGGCCTGTCCTTCGGTGACGTCGCTCGCGCCATTGAAGCCAATAACGTCAGCCGCGGCGCCAGCGTCATCGAGCGCAACGGCGAAGGGATCGCCGTGCGTACCGGTGGAAGACTCGAAAATCTCAGGGACATTGGCGATGTTGTTATCAGCACGCGAGGTTCGGTACCGGTACGTGTCCGCGACGTTGCCCAAGTGGCGATCGGCGGTGAAATCCGCACTGGCAGCGCCAGCGAGAACGGCCACGAGGTCGTTGTCGGCACGGCGCTCCTGCTGATTGGCAGCAATAGCCGCACCGTGGCGGCAGCTGTCGACGCGAAAATCGACCAGGTGCGCCGCACCCTGCCGTCCGGCATTGAACTCAAAACCGCGCTCAACCGCACTCAGCTTGTGGACGCCACGGTGAGGACCGTCGCCACCAACCTCGTTGAAGGCGCTCTTCTGGTGATCCTCGTGCTGTTCGTGCTGCTCGGGAACTTCCGCGCGGCGCTCATCACCGCCCTTGTTATCCCCGTCGCCATGTTAATGACGGCAGCCGGCATGTTGCAGGGGGGCATCAGCGCTAACCTGATGAGCCTCGGCGCACTGGATTTCGGTCTGATTGTCGATGGCGCGGTCATCATCGTCGAAAACACATTGCGGCACCTCGCCGAACGCCAGGCCACCTCAGGCCGCGCGCTCTCTCTTTCTGAGCGTCTGGAAACCGTGCATGGCGCCGCAGAGGAAATGATCGGCCCTACCGTGTACGGCCAAGCAATCATCATCCTGGTCTATGTACCGTTGCTGACCTTCAGCGGGATCGAGGGTAAGATGTTTGAGCCGATGGCGCTGACCGTCATCCTCGCCCTGGCCGCAGCGTTCGTCCTGTCGCTGACCTTCGTGCCGGCGCTGATTGCCATATTCATTACGGGTCGTGTCGCCGAAGGCGACAATGGCATCGTTCGGCGGTTGAAAAAATCCTACGCACCTTTGCTGATGCGCACGATCAAACATCCGCTGCCGGTGATGGTAGGTGCGACCCTCATGTTCGCCGCCGCGGTGCTGGTGTTCGTCCACCTGGGCCAGGTGTTCATCCCGACGCTGGACGAAAAAAACATCGCCATGCACGCACTGCGTATTCCAAGCACCAGCCTGGCGCAATCGCAGGCCATGCAAATCGAGATTGAAAAGACGGTTAGCGCATTGCCGGAGGTCGCCTTTGTTTTCTCGAAGACCGGCACGGCTGAAATTGCAACGGACCCGATGCCACCGAATGCCGCCGATACCTTCATTATCTTCAGGCCAGAGGAGCAATGGCCTAATCCAAATCTCTCCAAGGAGGCCTTGATCCAACAAATCGAGTCGGCAGTGCGTGAGCTGCCTGGTAACAATTACGAGTTCACCCAACCCATCCAGATGCGTTTCAATGAACTGCTGGCAGGAGTGCGTGGCGATGTCGCGGTCAAGGTCTTTGGCGATGATTTTAAGCCCTTGCTGCGCGCCGCCGACCAGGTCGCGAGCGTCCTAAGGGCCACCAAGGGCGCCAAGGATATCAAAGTCGAGCAAGCCAGCGGCCTGTCGGTTCTGGACATCGCGGTGGACAAGGCTGAGATCGCCCGGCGAGGCCTCAGCCTCGCGGCGGTGCAGGAGGTTATCGGCGCGGCAATCGGCGGGCGGGATGCTGGCGTCGTGTTTGAAGGTGACCGGCATTTTGAGATTGTCGTGCGGTTGCCCGAAACAATCCGCCACGATCTCGATGCCTTGAAAAGTTTGCCCGTATCCCTTCCCGCGATGGGCGCGGTACCCCTAACCATTCCATTGGACCAAGTGGCGACTTTTACATTTGGCGAAGGCCCCAACCAGGTCAGCCGCGAGAATGGCAAGCGCCGCGTCGTGGTGACCGCCAACGTGCGCGATCGCGACATCGCTTCCGTGGTGAACGATGCGCGCGCGCAAATCGATGCGCAGGTGAAGCTGCCTGCCGGCTACTGGATGACATGGGGTGGGCAGTTCGAGAATCTGGAGGCGGCCCGTTGGCGTTTGTCGATCGTGGTTCCCGCGTGCTTCCTGATGATCTTCTTGCTGTTGATGAGCGCTCTCGGCTCGGCGCGCGATGCCTTGCTGGTATTTAGCGCCGTGCCTCTTGCCCTGACCGGAGGCGTACTGGCTCTCTGGCTGCGCGGCTTGCCGTTCTCCGTCTCGGCGGCGGTAGGATTCATCGCCCTTTCCGGGATCGCGGTCCTCAACGGTTTGGTGATGCTCACATTCATCAAGCAGCTCATGGCGCAAGGCCTGGCAAAATTGGATGCGATTTATGAAGGGGCACTGACCCGACTGAGGCCGGTCGCAATGACGGCTCTGGTGGCTTCACTTGGCTTCGTCCCGATGGCGTTGGCCACTGGCACGGGCGCGGAGGTTCAAAAGCCAATCGCCACCGTAGTGATAGGCGGGCTGATCAGCGCGACACTGCTGACGTTGTTCGTGCTGCCCGCGCTTTATGTCTTATTTGGACGCAAGCATCCGGAGCAAGTGGTCAACTTCGAACTCACACGGAGGGCAGCAGAATGATCGCGCACTATCAACTAGTCCTGGCGGCACCAATGACCCAAAAACGCACAACGCCGGGCAGCGGAGTATGTTCGCTGCCGGCGTTGGCTAATACGCACTGGGCCCTGAAATCCCCAGCAATGATAAGGCGCTCGAACTCGATAAAAGGTTCAAGCAAACTTTCGTCTATCGCTCATTGCTAGAAGCTCAAACCGAGCTGGGCAGCCTCTGGTTCGCGCAAGGCCGGCGGCTTTCGCCGTGTGCGGCTCAAGCTTATTTGTGCAGCTGAAAGTGAACAGCGGCATGCTGCTCGTGCCCGTGAGGCGTCGCATGGCCGCTGCGCCCGTTCGTGAAATACACGAGGCTGGCCATCAGCACCACGACCGCGCCTGCCATAGCCCAGCCGGCCCGGTTGTTATCCGGTGTCTTCGTAAAATTCCTGGGGTTCCAGACTAGCATGTGCACACCTATCGGCCCTTCTTTAGCAGCGAGAAACCTTAACTGTCTGATACCGGTCCGAAGGCGGCCGAACACAGGCGCGTGATAGCCATCAGGAAGACCCGGAAGTTTCACCGCCCCCCTGCGCGAAGGCAGGGCAACGGTTAACAGGACTTTGACTTCATGTGCAGTGCGAAATCAGCATACCTGCGATACGATTGCAGCATAGTGGATCTGAAATCGTGACATTTGCGAGGAGATGAAACGGCACCGCGGGCCAATGATGTCGCGTCCCTGCCGTAGGCGCGTTCGTTGCGGACACGACGTGATACTCCTCGTTTTGACCGCCTTGCCTTTCGTGTCCTTAGGTTACCGTAACGGTCGCTGTGCGCGCACGAGCGCCGGGACACCACTGTCCTTGATCAAGAGCAGGAGGAATTTCGCCGGTTGGGTGCCGCTGGCGTTCCGGTCGACGACATGAACATCAGCAGGACTTCATAGAAGGACTGCTGGTGTCAGTGTCATCTGTTGTCCATCCTTCAGCTGCATCATGACGGAGTCCTCCAGCACGCAGCCAGATCCGGAAACTATTGGAGTGTATAATGACTTCTGACGCGCTATGGCGGAGAGAGTGTCCAAATCAGCATAGATTGTCCGTCTTTCGCACACGTTCGCCGATGTTCAACATAGTCCTCTGCCATAACCGCAAGCTGGTCGTTTTAGGTCGCGTCAGTTCACTATTCGCCGCGCCAATTGCGTCGCAATGTATGGGCTGGAGTATGGGTGCAAGAGGTCGGCGGAGGCGTGGATTGCAAACGCTGTGTGCCCAGCCGATCCCTTCCGCGCTTCTGCAAGTATCAGTCAACGTCAGGTGGTGTTATCGCCCGGATTCACGGCTCCGAGTGTGAAAATGACCCCAACGCGCGGGAGGCGTTCAGCAGCAAGCGACAAAAAATCAGGACCGCCCTTTCAGGGGCAGCGCAATAATGATATAAACCGTCCGGTCGGTCAACGAATTGGAGGGTTTGGGTGCTGGAGGCATTGGTCTGCAATGCGCTCAGAACGCCCATCGGGAGGTATGGCGGTGTTTTGAGTTCGGTTCGGGCCGACGATCTGGCGGCCGTACCGCTAAGGGGTTCGATGGCTCGCAATCCCAACGTTGGTTGGTCGGCGGTAGATGACCTCATATGCATCGGCGTAGGACAGGGCATCGCCATCATCGTCGAACGTGTCTGAGGAGAACCGAGCCATGTATGCGCAGCTCGTGAAATCGGAAGGCAGGTTGAAAGACGAAATGACGCCGGAAGAGATCGCATTTCAGACGCGCATCGACCGCGGCGAAAAGATCGAGCCTAAAGAGTGGATGCCGGAAGGTTACCGCAAAATGCTGGTCCGCCAGATCGGCCAGCATGCGCATTCCGAGATCGTCGGGCAATTGCCGGAAGGCAACTGGATCACCCGCGCGCCGACGCTGGAACGCAAGGCGATCCTGCTGGCCAAAGTTCAGGATGAGGCCGGCCATGGCCTCTACCTCTACTGCGTCGCCGAGACGCTCGGCATTTCGCGCGACGAACTGATGGAGCGCCTGCATTCGGGCGACATGAAGTACTCTTCGATCTTCAACTATCCAACGCTGACTTGGGCGGATATGGGCGCCGTCGGCTGGCTGGTGGACGGCGCCGCGATCATCAACCAGGTGCCGCTACAGCGCACCTCCTTCGGCCCCTACGGCCGCGCCATGATCCGCATCTGCAAAGAGGAGAGCTTTCACCAGCGGCAGGGCTACGCGATCATGATGAAGATGGCCGCCGGCACGCCTGAGCAGAAGCGCATGGCGCAGGATGCGTTGAACCGTCTCTGGTACCCGACGCTGATGATGTTCGGCCCGTCGGACAAGGATTCGGTCCATTCCGCCCAGTCCATGGCCTGGAAAATCAAGATGAACACCAATGACGAACTGCGCCAGAAGTTCGTCGACCAAACAGTGCCGCAGGCCGAGCTCATCGGCCTGACGGTTCCCGACCCGAACCTGAAGTGGAACGAGGAAAAGGGCGGCTACGACTTCTCTGAGCCGGACTGGAACGAGTTCTACGATGTGCTCGCCGGCAATGGGCCCTGCAACAAGGACCGTCTCGGCGCGCGGGTGAAGGCGTGGGAGGACGGCGCGTGGTTCCGCGAGGCGCTGGTGGCGCATGCCGACAAGAAGGCCGCGCGCCCATACGCCGTCGCCCGCGAGTAGCAACCGGGTCAGGCCGCCGTTCGGCTGGCTCCGACCCAGTCACGGGAGAGAAAGCATGTCCAGGGAATGGCCGCTCTGGGAAGTGTTCATCCGGGGCCAGCATGGTCTGAGCCACCGTCATGTAGGCAGCCTGCACGCCGCCGACGCCGAAATGGCGGTCCTGCACGCCCGCGACGTCTATACTCGCCGCAACGAAGGCGTTTCGATCTGGGTGGTGCGTTCGTCCGACATCGCCGCATCGAGCCCCTCCAACAAGGGGCCCTTGTTCGATCCCGCGAACGCGAAGATCTACCGCCATCCGACCTTTTACGAGATACCTGAAGAAGTGGGGCATATGTGATGCCATCGCTTCCCGATGTCGCCCAGGCCGACACAGCAGACCTCGCCCGCGAGGCCGCCGCGCATGGTCAGGGGCTGCATGCCCTTTCGCCCGGTGCCAACCAGGCCGCCTTTTTCGAAGTCCTGCTGCGGATCGGAGACACGACCCTGATCCTGGGGCACCGGGACTCGGAATGGTGCGGACATTCGCCCACGCTGGAGGAGGATATCGCGCTGGCCAACATGGCGCTGGACCTGATCGGCCAGACCCAGCTCTGGCTCGGCCTCGCCGCCGAGGTGGAGGGCAAGGGCCGGACAGCGGACGATCTCGCTTATCTGCGGGACGCCTGGGACTTCCGCAACCTGCTGCTCGTCGAACGGCCCAACGGCGATTTCGGCCATACGCTGATGCGGCATTTCCTGTTCGACATCGATCACCTTGCCCTGCTTCAGGCGCTGGCGACGTCGTCCGACCGGCGGGTCGCCGAGATCGCCGCCAAGGCCTACAAGGAAGTGGCCTATCATGTCGAGCGAACGTCCAATCTGATCGTGCGTCTCGGCGATGGAAATGACGAGAGCCATCGCCGCATGCAGGCCGCGCTCGATGCGCTGTGGCCCTATGTCGGCGAAATGTTCATGGCCGACGAGAAGGACGAGGCGGTCGCCGCTGCGGGTATCGCACCGAAGCCCGCAAGCCTGCGCGCGGCATGGGAGACGACGGTGCGCGACGTGCTTGCTGCGGCGACGTTGACGATTCCGGAGAGCAAGTTCGCCCATAAGGGCGGCAAACGCGGCATCCACACCGAGCATCTCGGCTACATCCTCGCCGATATGCAGTTCCTGCAGCGCGCCTATCCTGGTGCAAGCTGGTGAGGTCCGGCCATGCAGACGAGCACGCTGCCCCGCACCGATCAGGTATGGGACTGGCTCGGCCAGATTCCCGACCCTGAGATCCCTGTCATCTCTTTGACCGATCTCGGCATCATCCGCGATGTCGCATGGGACGACGACACTTTGGTGGTGACGGTGACCCCGACCTATACGGGATGCCCCGCCACCAGCATCATTAGCCTGGATATCGAGCGCGCGCTGCGTGACCGTGGCGTTGAGAAGATCAGACTCGAGCGCCAGCTTTCTCCGCCTTGGACGACCGACTGGATCAGCCGCGAGGGCCGAGAAAAGCTGCACGATAACGGCATTGTGCCGCCGATCGACGGAACCGCTGCGGATGGCCGCCTCACCGGTCGCGTCGCCAGACTCTGCGGGACGATCGGACCTGATCATCGCATGCCCCCGCTGCGGGTCAAAGCAAACGGAAAAAGTAAGTCAGTTCGGTTCGACGCCCTGCAAGGCGAGCTACCGTTGCAAGGACTGTCTTGAGCCATTCGACTATTTCAAATGCATTTGAGAGCGGGAGCATCTGGAATGGCTCGCTTCCATCCCTTGAAAGTCACGGACGTGCGGCGCGAGACGCGCGATGCCGTTGTGGTGACGCTGATGCCGCGTGCGGAAGACAGCGCTTTGTTCGCGTTCACGCAGGGTCAGTACCTGACTTTCCGCCGTAACTTCGACGGCGATGAGCTGCGCCGCTCCTATTCGATCTGCGCCGGGTGCGACGAAGGTGTTCTCAAGGTCGGCATCAAGCGCGTCGATGGCGGCACGTTCTCGACGTGGGCGAATGAGGCCCTTGCAGCCGGCGACGAGATCGAAGCCATGCCGCCGATGGGACGTTTCTTCACGCCGATCAAACCGGATGCGCGGAGGAACTACATAGGATTCGCCAGCGGCTCGGGCATCACACCGGTGCTCTCCATCATCAAGACCGTGCTCGCCCGGGAGCCTTACGCAAGCTTCACGCTCGTCTACGCCAATCGCAAGATCAGCTCGATCATGTTCCGCGAGGAACTGGAGGATCTGAAAAACCAGCACCTCGGCAGGTTCTCCGTGATCCATGTTCTCGAAGCCGAGGCGCAAGACATCGATCTCTTCACCGGCCGCGTTGACGGCGACAAGGTGAAGGCCCTGTTCAGGCACTGGATCGATGCTGGCTCTATCGACACGGCTTTCATCTGCGGCCCCCAGCCGATGATGCTGGCGATTGCCGCGGCGCTGCGCGAGCACGGGTTGAACGACACGCAGATCAAGTTCGAGCTGTTTGCCTCCGGCCAGCCGGGCCGGGCCAAGGTCAAGGCCGTGTCCAGGACGGCCGTCGTACCCGGCACTGGGGTTGAAGCGACGGTGACTTTGGATGGAGCGACCCGCAGCTTCATCATGCCGCGCGAGGGTAAGAGCGTGCTCGATGCCGCGCTCGCCGCCAATATGGATGCGCCCTACTCCTGCAAGGCGGGAGTGTGCTCGACCTGCCGCTGCAAGGTGCTGGAAGGCGAAGTGGAAATGGCGGTGAACCATGCGCTGGAGGACTATGAAATGCGCGCGGGCTATGCGCTGAGCTGCCAGGCGTTTCCACTGACTGGCCGCCTCGTCGTGACCTACGACGAATAGCGTTGAGGAGAGGAGCGCATGGCCGATACGATGAATATCGAAGACTACCTCGCCCGGGGCGGTGTGCTGACCGCGCCCGACAACGCGCCGGCGCGCTATCGCGGCGAGTTGATGCGGCTGATGTCGTCTTTCGTCGACAGCGAACTGGCGGCCTCTGCCGGTTTCGCCGGAGCGATCAACTTCGCGCCTGGCATCAAGGAGCGCATCGCGGCAAGCCGCATCACGCTCGAAAAGGCGGACCATGCCGAGCGCGTTCTGAACATCATGAGCGACTTCGGCACCGATGCCGACCGCTACCAGGCGCAGCACGACTGGAGCGCGAAGGTCGAACGCAACGCGGATCTCGGCGCGGCGCGCCGGGGCGATGACATGCGACTCGCCGTCTTTCACTATCCGATCGAGAACTGGACCGATGCGGTGGTGATGAACGTGCTGCAAGGGTTGGCGACCGGCATCCAGATGAACGAACTGACCCGCGTCTCCTATGCGCCGCTGGCGGACGTCTTCCGCGAGATCGCACTGCGCGAACGGCGTCATGCCGAACTGGGCTACGAGGGCCTGCAACGGATTGCTTCGACACCAGAGGGTAAGAAGGCCGCACGGGAAGCAATCGCCTACTGGAACCCGCGCGTTGCGACCACTTTCGGTGTCGTGGGCTCGAGCCGTTTCGATACGCTAAGAAAATTCGGTCTGCGCCATACCTCCAACGAGGAATTGCTGGCGCAGTGGGAAAACGTAAGCGGCGAAAAGCTCGGCATGCTTGGTCTCTAGTGTCCCGAATCCGAAGTCGACACTCAGGATTTTGGACCCGGCACTCGCGCCTCGTCCGTTCCACCAGATCAAGGAGGTCATCATGGCAAGCTCAGCCCCCCGTCGACTGGAGAGCTATGTCTATGGGGCGTGGACCGCCGGCAAGGGTGACGGCTTACCGTTGCTCGACGCAGGCACCGGCGAGCCGGTGGCTCTGATCGACTCCAAGGGCCTCGATTTCGCGGAAGTGCTGCACTACGGGCGTACTGTCGCGGGCCCGAAGCTGCGCGCCATGTCGTTCCACGAGCGCGCGGCGATGCTGAAGGCGCTCGGTCTTGCGCTGATGGGAAAGAAGGAAGAGTTCTACGCCGAAAGCTTCCGCACCGGCGCCACCCGCGCCGACGGTTGGGTGGACATCGAGGGCGGCATCGGCACGATGCTGACCTTCGCTTCGAAGGGCCGGCGCGAACTGCCGAACACGCGTATCCTTACCGACGGCAATGTGGAGCCGCTGTCGAAGGACAACAGCTTCAGTGCGCAACACATTTACGCGCCGCTGCAGGGCGTCGCGGTCCACATCAACGCCTTCAATTTTCCGATCTGGGGCATGCTGGAGAAGATTTCGCCGACCTTGCTTGCCGGCGTGCCGGCGGTGGTGAAGCCTGCTTCGCAGACGGCCTACCTGACCGAATTGATGGTGCGGCGGATCATCGAGACCGGCCTCCTGCCGGATGGAGCGCTGCAACTGATTTCCGGTTCGGTCGGCGACCTGCTCGACCACGTCACCGGACAGGACGTGGTGACCTTCACCGGTTCGGCCTGGACCGGCCGCAAGCTGAAAGCGCATCCGGCTGTGATCGCCAATTCGGTGCGCTTCACGATGGAGGCGGACAGCTTGAACGCCTCGATCCTCGGTCCGGATGCCACGCCTGGCACGCCGGAGTTCGACCTGTTCGTGAAGGAAGTGGCGCGCGAGATGACGGTGAAGGCCGGCCAGAAATGCACCGCGATCCGCCGCGTGATCGCACCGCGCGACCATGTCGATGCGCTGGTCAAGGCACTGGGCGACATGCTGGGCAAGACCGCGCTCGGCCTGCCAGACGACGAGACGACCCGCATGGGGCCGCTTGCGTCGCTCCACCAGCGCATCGAAGTGCGCGAACGCATTCAGGATCTGCTGTCGGACGCCGAGATCGTTGCCGGCAATCCGGATAACGTAAGGGTTGCGTCCGGCGATGCCGAGAGGGGAGCCTTCCTCAATCCGATCCTGCTTTATGCCGACGATCCTTTCGGCGCCTTCAAGATCCACGATGTGGAGGCGTTCGGTCCGGTCTCGACCGTGCTGCCCTATGACTCGATCGAGGAGGCCGTCGAACTGGCCAGGCTCGGCAAGGGTTCGCTGGTTTCATCTGTCTTCACCGACGACCCGAAGGTGGCAGAGGAGGTCGTCATCGGCGTCGCGCCGTTCCATGGCCGGGTGCTTGTCGGCAACCGCCGCTCCGCCAAGACATCGACGGGCCACGGCTCACCGCTCGCAGGGCTTGTCCATGGCGGTCCGGGCCGCGCCGGCGGCGGCGAGGAAATGGGCGGCATGCGGGGCGTAAAGCATTACATGCAGCGCACCGCAGTGCAGGGCACGCCGCGTCTCCTGTCGGCCGTCACCGGGCGCTGGATCGAGGGGGCTGACGTGCAGCACGGTGAGCATCCGTTCCGCAAGTCGCTGGCGGAACTGAAGATCGGCGATCAGTTAATGACCGCGAAGCGGCAGGTCACCTTGGAAGATGTCGAGCACTTCGCACATTTCACCGGCGATACTTTCTACGCCCACATGGACGAGGTGGCGGCCAAGGCCAACCCGTTCTTCGACGACCGCGTGGCCCATGGCTACCTCATCGCCTCCTTCGCCGCCGGCCTTTTCGTTGAGCCCAATCCCGGCCCGGTACTAGCCAACTACGGCGTGGACAATATGCGCTTCCTCACCCCGGTTTATTTCGGTGACACGGTGCAGGTGCGATTGACCTGCAAGGAAATCAACCCGCGCGAAAACGCCGATCACGGCGAGGTACGCTGGGATTGCCAAGTCACCAACCAGAAGGGTGAGATCGTTGCGCAATATGATGTGCTGACGATGGTGGCAAAGATCTGGCCGCCGGCACAAACACAAGAGGCGGCTGAATGACAGATCCAACGGCTGCGTCGGGAGAAATGGAGCCTGTTCGACTCGACCGCTGTGGCAGCCCTCTCTCAACGCACTGCCTTGATGCCCTCAAGGATGAGCGCGGTGAGGACCTCGGCGTAATCCTCGCGGCTGATGCGGCCGCCGTCCTTGAACCACATGTCCATCCAGTTCATCATGCCAAAGAGCGACATGGTCACCGGCATGACCAGGGGGCGCTCGTGGTCGTCCAGGCGCGGACTGATCTGGCGCACGACGCCCGCGAACCGGCGCACGATCCGCCTTTCAACTTCGGTGATCGCCTGTTTCTGCTCGTCGGTCAGCAGGCTCATCGCGTTCAACTGGACCTTGTGCCGGTCGCCGGCTCCGCGATAGTGCTCGAGCACGACGCCGACGAGAAACTTCAATCGCACTGAAGGCTCCATGGCAGGATCGTCGGACGCTTCCAGATCCGAGTCGAGTTCCTCCAGGTGAGTGAAGATGATCGCGAAGACGAGTGCGTCCTTGCTTGGGTAATAGTGATAGAGCAAGGCTTTCGATATCCGCGCCTGACCTGCGATCTGAGACATGGACGCCTTGTCGACTCCCAGCGTGGCCAGCACATTCGCCGCATAGTCCAATATGGCGAGTTGTTTTTCTTCGAAATCCTGCGCTCGCGTCCGAGCCATATCAATCCAACCTTCTGATGCTCCGGGCGATCAATCCGTGATCGTCAGAAGCTGAACATGACACGTTCTAGCAACCGGACGTGGGCGAAGAAACATCCCCAATTCTTGACCGTTATTCCTTCGGCCTGTTGTCCACCACACGCTTGGCCTTGCCCTCCGAGCGAGCCACCGAGTTCGGATCGCGCACCTCGATTTTCGTCGAGACACCGACAACGCTCTTGATGTGGTGCGCGAGCTCCCTGGCGGATTCGGCACGGGCATCGGCGTCAGTCATGTCCTCGGTGCATTCGACATGCACGACCATGTTGTCCATACGGCCCGCGCGCGTCAGTTCGATGTAGAAGTGGGGTGCGAGGCCCTTGCATTTCAGGATCTGCTCCTCAATTTGCGTCGGGAAAACATTGACGCCGCGCAGAATCATCATGTCGTCTGAGCGGCCGGTGATCTTCTCGATACGGCGCATCGAGCGCGCCGTTCCCGGCAGCAGGCGCGTCAGGTCGCGCGTGCGATAGCGGACCATCGGCAGCGCTTCCTTGGTGAGCGTCGTGAAAACAAGCTCGCCCATTTTGCCATCTGGCAGGACCTCGCCGGTGACCGGGTCGATGATTTCCGGATAGAAATGATCTTCCCAGACGTGCAGGCCATCTTTGGTCTCGACGCACTCCTGCGCAACACCCGGCCCCATGATCTCCGACAGGCCATAGATATCGACCGCGTGCATGTCGAAGGCCTCCTCGATTTCGAGGCGCATGGCGTTGGTCCATGGCTCGGCCCCGAAGATGCCGACTTTGAGCGAACTCTTGCGCGAGTCGAGGCCTTGCCGCCTGAATTCGTCCAGGATGGACAGCATGTAGGACGGCGTCACCATGATGATCGACGGCTTGAAATCGTTGATGAGGGTGACCTGGCGTTCGATCATGCCGCTGGAAATCGGAACGACGGTGCAGCCGAAGCGCTCGGCGCCATAGTGCGCGCCCAAGCCGCCGGTGAACAGGCCGTAGCCATAGGCATTGTGCAGGATATCGCCCGGACGGCCGCCGCCGGCGCGTATCGAGCGGGCGATCAGGTCCGCCCAAGTGTCGATATCGCCCTTGGTGTAGCCCACGACCGTCGGCTTGCCGGTCGTACCCGAGGAGCCATGGATGCGCGCGAGCTTGTTCTGCGGGACGGCGAACATGCCGAACGGATAGGTGTCGCGCAGGTCCTGCTTGTGGGTGAAGGGAAATTTCGACAGGTCAGAAAGCGAGTTCAGGTCGTTCGGATGGATGCCCGTTTCGTCGAAGAGCTTACAGAAAAAGGGCGAGTTCTCGCAGGCGTGCCTGATCGACTGCTTCATGCGCTTGAGTTGTAGCGCCGAGATTTCGTCGCGCGAGGCATACTCGATCGGCTCAAGGTCTTCTCTGCGGGGCGTCAGATTCTCCACGGTGTTCTCTCTGCGGAAATCCGTCGGTTTATTCCTCGACTGGCAGATGCGTGCCTTTCACTAGGCGCGAATGGCCGCGGAATTCGGCCACATGCTCGCCCGACTGATTGGTGACGCGGATGTCGTAGATGCCAGACCTGCCGTGCCGGGAAACCTCTTTGGCGGTCGCTGTCAGGCGGTCGCCGAGGCGGCCGGGGATCAGGTATGTGATCGAGCAATGTTGCGCGACGGCCAACTGGTTGTAGCTATTGCATGCGAAGGCAAAGGCGAAGTCAGCCAGGGTGAATATGTAGCCGCCGTGGCAATTGCCATGTCCGTTCGACATGGCCTCGAGGATCGTCATCGAAAGTGTGGCTTCACCGGGCGCGATGTTGTCGAGCGTCATGCCGAGCCGCTGGCTTGCGGAATCGTCGTTCCACATCGCCCTGGCGGATGCCTCCGCCAGTTCCTGAGGTGTCATCTGGGAAGCGGGTTTCATTCGCCCTTGAACTCCGCCTTGCGCTTTTCCAGGAAGGCGATGACGCCCTCGGCATAATCGGCGCTGCGGCCGGCGGTTCGCTGGCAATCGCGCTCCATGTCAAGTTGTTCGTCGAGACTGTTGGTCGCAGCCGCCTGAATAAGGCGCTTTGTGAGGCCAAGACCGAGTGTGGGGCCCGCAGCCAGCGATACGGCGAGCGACCGTGCCTCATTCATGAGATCCGCGTCCTCGACCGCCTTCCAGATCAGCCCCCATTCGGCGGCCCTCTCGGCCGGCAAGGGCTCGGCGGTCATGGTCAGCGCCTTGGCGCGGGGCTCTCCGATAATGCGGGCGAGACTCCATGTGCCGCCGGCATCGGGTACGAGGCCGATCCTGGTGAAGGCCTGGATGAACTTGGCGGATTTCGCCGCGAGCACGATGTCACAGGCAAAGGCGATGTTGGCGCCAGCACCGGCCGCCACGCCGTTGACCGCGCAAACGATCGGCTTCTCCAGCGAACGCATCAGACGCAGCGTCGGATTGTAGTGGGTCTCGAGCGTATGGCCGAGGTCCGGCGCGGGGCCGCCCTTGCGCGGATCCCGATCGCCCAGATCCTGCCCCGCGCAGAACCCGCGACCTGAGCCGGTCAGCAGGACGGCGCGGACAGTCGGATCATCATGCGCTCGCTGAATGCCGGCCCGCAGCGCCAGGTGCATCTCTCCGTTAAACGAGTTCAGCTTGTCCGGGCGGTTTAATGACAGCGACAGCACGCCGTCGGACAGCGCCGAGAGCACAGTTTCGGAAGCCGGCATTTCTTCTTCCTTGCTCGACGATCGCTTTCTCCGTCCAGCATATAAAATGCATAGACCGTCCGGTCGGTCAATGATAAACGAGGGCGAGGAGTCGAAGAGAGGATTTGGATGCCGGAGCAAGGGAGTCTGCTATGCCCGTCGTCTCCGTCTCCCGCGAGGGCGAGATCGCCGTCGTCACCGTCGACAACCCGCCGGTCAATGCACTCAGCCAGGCTGTTCGCCGGGCCTTGTTCGATGCGACCACCGAACTGGACGCCGACGACGGAGTGAAGGCCGTGGTGTTGGCCTGTGCCGGCCGGACCTTCATCGCCGGTACTGACCTATCCGAATTCGGCAAGACGCCGATGGAGCCGCATCTGCCCGATCTCGTGAACCGCATCGAGGCTTCGGTAAAACCCTGGATCGCCGCGATCCATGGAACAGCGCTGGGTGGTGGCTTCGAGATCGCGCTGGGCTGTCGGTTCCGGGTTACTGTGCCAGACGCCGCGATCGGCCTGCCCGAGGTGACGCTCGGCATCGTGCCGGGCGCATCGGGAACCGTACGCACGCCGCGGCTAGTCGGTGCCGAGGCGGCGGTGGAGCTGGTGACGGGCGGCAAGCCGGTGAAGGCAGCCAAAGCACTCTCCATGGGTCTGGTCGATGCCGTCGTGCAAGGCGACCTTTTACAAAGCGTGCTTGCGTTCGCGAGCGACGCTGTGGCCCGGCCGCTGCCCGTTCCGCTGTCGCAGCGCACGGTCGCGGCACCTGCGTCCACATTCTGGGAGGACAAGAAGGGGGCGATTGCCAAACGGGCGAAGGGCGAAACCGCACCGCTCGCCGCACTGGAATGCGTGCGCATGGCGGTGGAGTTGTCATTCGATGAGGCGCTCGCCTTCGAGCGCAAGACCTTCCTCGACCTACGCGGTTCGGAACAGGCCGCGGCGCTGCGCACGGTGTTCTTGGCAGAACGCGCCGCGCGGCGTCCGGCGGGCCTGAAGGGCGTGGAGCCCCTGCCGCTGCGTAAGGCGGGCGTCGTGGGCGGCGGCACGATGGGCGCCGGCATCACGGCGGCGTTGCGGGACGCCGGCATTCCCGTCGTGCTGATCGAACGCGACGCGGAAGCCGTGGCGCGTGGCCTCGCCAACGTCTGTACCATCTTCGAGGGCGGCGTGAAGCGCGCCAAGCTGACCAAGTCACAGGCCGAAGCGAAGCTGGCCGGCGTGACGGCTTCCACGGACTGCGGTCTTCTCGCCGACGCCGATATGGTGATTGAGGCCGTGTTCGAGGAACTCGGCGTTAAGCGTGCCGTATTCAACCAGCTTGGCAGGCTCTGTCGGCCCAACTCCATCATTGCCACCAACACGTCCTATCTCGATCTGCGTCTCATTGCGGAAGGTGTTCCCGATCCGTCGCGCTTCATCGGCCTGCATTTCTTTAGTCCGGCAAACATCATGAGGCTGCTGGAGATCGTGCCGATCCCGGAAACCGCGCCGCGGACACTGGCAACCGGCTTTGCGCTGGCGCGGGCGCTGGACAAGATCCCGGTGCAGGCAGGCATCTGCGAAGGGTTCATCGGCAACCGCATCCTCAAGCGCTACCGCACCGCAGCCGAGGCGCTGGTGTACGACGGCGTGCCCATCGCCGAGATCGATGCGGCCATGCGCGATTACGGCTTCGCCATGGGACCCTTCGAGGCACAGGATCTACGGTGGCCTCGACATCGCCTACCTGCAGCGTGAAGGCGCTCGCGCTAACGGACAGGATGTGCCCGAGACGCTTGGCGACATTCTCGTGCGCGCCGGTCGCAAGGGCCAGAAGACAGGCGGCGGCTGGTACGACTATGCCGGGGACCGCAAGCCGCAGCCGTCTGCGGCGGTAGCCGAGCTGTTGGCCGGGAAGATCGCCCGCATGACGGCGCATTCCGCCATAGCTGGCCATCTGGTTGGCGAAATGGCCGCGGAGGGCGACGCAATTCTAGCCGAGGGTGTTGCCGGGCAACCGTCGGACATCGATCTCGTGGAGATCCACGGCTACGGCTTTCCACGCTGGCGCGGCGGACCGATGTTTGCGCGTGCTCACAGCCATAGGCAGCAGGACGTTTGAACTGGGCAGGACGGCACAGGAAACGTGCGGGGTTTCGGAAGACGATGATGTTGACCTGACCTGTTGTCGAGCCTGACGTCGATTAAGTGTTTGCTGTCGCCGTTGAGGCAGTGGATCGAGCAGCAGCTGCGCGCATGATATCGGCCAGCAGGGCATAAGCGCTAGACCAGGCACCTTGCGGGTGTAGCGACCAAGGTTCGCAGCGCGGCGAAATGACGTGATGTGCCGACCGGAGACATTGGCGAAGGTTTCCCGGTAACTCAAGCCGTTCAAGGACATTTCGGCATGCCAGTATTCCTCGCGATCCGCAAAATTGGTGCCACAGCTGATCAGTCCGGGGAATAGAAGGCACGAAAATGCGCTCATTGGTCTTTGACTGTTTCAATCGGCACCGTTCCTTCGCATCCGGTGGCGCTACCATCAATGACGCGAACGAACGCTGTTCGATAACCGCTGCCGAGAACTTCTATCTTGCTGCCCTGTGGCACTTTACATGTCAGAAGCCGCGAGAGAAGGCTTTCATCGTGAGACACGCTATCCGCTAGCCTGTTGAATTGGCTGAGCGCCTCGGCGTCCTTGAACACCAAAACCGTCTGCGAGGTGGTGTTGCTAAACAACACCTTCGCTTCGCTGCTGGTCACTGCCGCGGTCGAAATGAGTGTGACGAAAAAGTAAACCAGTTTGGAAACCTTGAGCATTGCCGGTCCCCGGTGAAGTCTCAACCTTTGCAATTTTCGAACCGGCGGATGTTCAGCGGGGGCGCTTCGCGACCCGATGCGCATCGTTCCTTATTCTCATTCACAGCCCGTAATGCGCTTCACCGCCTTCGCGTACTTGAGATGAAGCGAGTTATCGGCGGGATCAGAATGGGCATTGCGGCCCGACCTACGATCCGACTCCAAGCAGGTCTCAAGATCGAATCTCAGATGCGAACAGGCCCCCATGGCATTCTTCTCCGACTTTTCACTGGATTGTCCGAATCCAACATAAGTCTGAACATTGCCAGCATCAGTATCGGCTATCGACACGATACTAATTTCGGAAATGTAGTAGGACGAGCACGGCGCGGCAGCGCCCTCGGCGCGAGCCATTAACATTCCAAACATCAAGATCAGCAGGGCGCGCATCATTCTCTCCTCCCGAAGCAGCGAAGGTTCTGACCTGCACGTTTGATTAAGCCGTGCGACGAGCGCGCGAACGTGCGGCTGTAGGCTCAGACAAAGTACTGGCGTCCTGTCGCAATGGATCGAACGCCAGTGCCGTCCTTATTCGTACAGCGCGCAAACACCACCTTGCCATCGTACACACCCGCGAACCGCTCGGCGGGTTTGACGGATGGTTGTCCTTGCTACGCAAACACCGTTGACCCGAGTCCTGCCTGGGCCACAAGCAGCGGCAATCTGCGTGATCATATCGTTGTCTATCTGAGGGATCGGTGCAGGTGACATGGCTTGAGCCGGTGCTGCAACTGCTAGCGCAAAGCTAGTGATAGCGATCAGCCTGATCATTTCTCCTCCTCCTGAACCTGCCAACCATTCCACTTTCACTGCGTTGGGTTTCCAATTCCTGGACGTGCAGCGCCATGGTCATCCCGTTGTCAGTCAATGGAGCCCAGAGCCAGAAGATAACAGGCCCTTAATTTGTTGCGGTGCCCCATTGCATGCTTTCAGCGCTCGTCACTACGCGCGTTGATGCAGATCAATGGGGCGCGCGAGTAGATGGGAGGGAGCTTCGTTAAACAATGCCCCATTATGCAAGGACGGCGGCTTGGTTCAGTGACCGTCGGACTGGCCGCGCAGGTTACGTCCGCGAGGCCAGTCTACGATACCGGTCGCTTCTGGGCCGTGACCTCGAATTTGCAGGTTAAACGTGCGTCAGCGACAAACGTATCGGCCATTCACCAGCACCCGGGCGCATGCTGTCCCAGCAGCTGCTGCACCCACAGCCGCTCCACCTACGACAGCCCGCCGAGTTTGCCGACGTGCAGCACCCGCAACGCTCACAGGGGTCAACGGGCTGCCCCGTCCTGTTAGGGCATGTGAACTGACCATTTAGATCCGCGCTTCCGGAACCAACAAGGCCACCCGCGTAGTAGCTGACCACTTCCGGACGCGACGTCCTCTTTGCATCAGTTCCAACCGCTGTAGTAGCGTGGAAACAGCGTTGGCCGCCCGGTGACGTAGCTGCGGTTGGCGTAACCGCCGCCGTAATTGGGGTAGCCAGTTGCATAACTGCCGCCATAGCCGCCACTACCGTAGCCGCCGTAGTAGCGTGGAAACAGCGTTGGCCGTCCGGTGACGTAACTGCGGTTGGCGTAACCGCCGCCGTAATTGGAGGGTAGCCAGTTGCATAACTGCCGCCATAGCCGCCACTACCGTAGCCGCCGTAGTAGCGTGGAAACAGCGTTGGCCGCCCGGTGACGTAACTACGGTTGGCGTAGCCGCCGCTAATAGCCGGACGGGTACGCGCCATAATTGCCATAGCTGCCAGTGGTAGCCTTGGTTGTATCCCCAACCTGTGCTTACGTAAGGACCGCCGCCATAATACCCATAGGGTGACGAGCCCGCTACCGAGGTGGCTCCAATCGCACCGGCTGCCAAGCCAGCACCCACTACACCGGCGCCGTATCCGTACGCACGCGCCGGTATTGTCGTCGCCGACACCCGCAACACTCATGGGCGTCAACGGACGACCGATCCGCGCCTGCGCGCTCTCGACTGACAGCGAGACCGCGCCTTGCTCAGACCAGCCGAATGATAACAATGCCGCACACGTGAAGGCAGAAGCTGCAAGTACAGATTTTCCGCGTCTCATGAGCTTCTCCTGTGCAAAAAACATAACACCCATCACCCATCATGTGCGTACTGGCTGCGTCGCCGTGCCTTGATCCAGATCAACGCTTCGACACCTGCATTGATCACGTTCGGGTTACTGCGCTTGCCATCGGAGGCAGCGCTCGGCGGACATACAGCGGGCAGTTCCTTGAACTTTGAACTATCTCAATGTTACATTCCCGCTCAGAAGTGAGATTTGGCCTAAGATGAGGAGTAGGGAATGATTGGCGATCCATTCCTGAACTACTTCGCGCTTGGTTTGCTCATTTTCGTGGTCGTTGTGATCTTCTACGGGATCATCGCGATCCATGATATCCCGGCTAGGATCGCCGAGAAGCGTAATCATCCTCACGCAGATGCCATACACGCGGCTGGCTGGGTCAGCTTATTCACGCTCCATGTGCTGTGACCATTTCTTTGGATTTGGACGATGGCCTACCGTCCCGAACGCGGTTGGGGTTCTCCCCCACGGCAGCCGGGCCATCCACCACTACAAATGAAATAGAAGATCTGCGGCGCAGAATTGCCGAACTTGAAAAGAACAGAAACAACGCGGGAGGCTGATCATGGAGCTACTGCTCGCGCTCATTTACGTTTCCTTCTGCGTCGTCATCTTCAAGCTCTTCAAAATCCCGGTGAACCAGTGGTCGCTTTCGACCGCTGTGCTGGGCGGGATTATAGGTATTTTTCTTCTCCTGCTCGTTATGAACTACAATCATCCTTTCACGACCAATGCTCGAATTTACTTTCCCGTGACCCCGATATTGGCGACCGTCAAAGGGCGCGTCGTTGAAGTGCCAGTGCGGTCGAACACTCCCCTGAAAGAAGGGGATGTGTAGGCGAGCCGCGCTCGCTCTTCTTCGGCCTTGGCTCCCGTATAGCCTTGTTTGGCAGCATCGGGATTGCGAGTTGCCGTATCGAGGGCGGCCTGGGCGACAACGTTTTTTTGAACAGATAGGCTTGGCGATCATAACTCTCCTGCGCCAAATTAAGCTGCGCATTTACTCTTTCCGCGGCCGCAGTTGCTTGATCGAGTGATGCTTTCAGCTGGCTGACGTTCTGCTCGGCTTCCGCAAGCGCAGCTTTCTTCTCGTCGACCACATACTCATAAGGCTTCGGATCGATACGGAAAAGGAATCCGGTCAGGCAGAGCGGTTTGTGCTAGTTTTATTGTCGCCGCGCGGGGACGTGGCGACGGGTTTCACAGCCAACAGGAGGGGGTAGGCCCACCCCGTAAGTATATGCCCCGAAAGAATAGCTGCCGATTTGCGGTCGCTGGCCCGGGGCACACGAGCTGTGCATCAAGGTGCTCGCCGGGATGCTCAGCCAAGATGCCGTTCCTGCAGCTGCGCGCGTGGCGGCGGCGGGTATCCTGCTCGACCGGGGCTGGGGCAAACCCGCCCAGCCGCACACAGGTGAGGACGACAAGGACGTCCGCATCACTGTCCGGCAGATCGGCGAGCGCGGCGTCAATCTTGGGCAAGCAACACGACCCCGAAACTGGAAAGCTGATCGGAGGTCGTAGTTGGGACCTATTTGGGGACCGCTGCGGACAATCAATAAATTAATTATTATAATTCAATGTCTTATCAGGTCTCGATGGCGGAGAGAGTGGGAT
>CAWEBX010000002.1:80000-116854 GCA_963807355.1 uncultured archaeon | reverse complement strand
CGCCTCGCTCGGCCAGACCGCTTCGCGAACGCAAAGGCGGAACGGCTCCAATGCCGGTGAGTCGACTTGTACTGGACAGGACAATGGATACCTATCACGCGTTGCAGTTGCCCAAGTTCCATGACCTGCGTTCTTCGCAATAAACCTCCTGGTCGTTGGCTCGCCCATTCGAATGCGAAGGCGCGGGTCAGTAATCCCGGACCTGTTGATAGCCAGACCAGGTCATGGTCGCCGCGATGCATAGCTGCCGCCCCGAGTTCGAGCGCGCGCGCCAGCACCGGGTGGTCCGGAGTTGCGGCAATGAAATTATTGCCGATCGATCCATAGTTTTCCTGGTGCAAGGCAAGCGTGACATCGGGTCGCAGAAAGCTGTCGATTGGCGCCAAGCAGCGGTCGTCGGCATCGGCATAGATGCCGCCGCGGGCGACGAGATAGGCGAGACGAAAGATATCCGCTTTTTGCGCGGGCATGCGCGCGAGCCGATAAGCCTGAAGGACCTCTCTACCGAACTCGTCGTTCAGAAAGGCTTGTGCCATCTCGTCATTAACGCATTTCCAGGTATAGCCCGCATTGAGCTCCTGCCATGAAGTCGTCAGCTGCTGCACGTCTTCCGGCAGGTCATCATCCCAGAACTGAAAGATGACGCGAGGAATGGGACTGGTTGCAAGGCTTGGCGGCGGACTGCGGGGGGTCAGCTCGCCATGCTGTCGAAGCGCGATCGTCGCGATGATGGCCGCCGGCGTATAGTCCGGATATTCCTTAATGAGCCGACGCAACGGTTCGAACTGGGATTCGAGCGGGCGCAGCCGAAGGCGCCGGAGAGCGTCAAATGCCTCGGCGTCGAGCACGAATTCGTCGATCAGTTGTCCAACGTGGTTTTGCGAGGGGCTCAGCGACTGCTTTTTGAGGAGCAGCGAGGAGCGGCTCACTTCGACGAACCTCGAAAGCGCTGCGCGTGATGAACAAATGTCAAGATTTATCAGCGCAGCACGAGAAAGTTCAAAATGAGCCCAGGGGTCGCCGGGATTGAGCCGGACAGCCTCGCGGTAGTGCTCGATGGCCGGCTGATACTGAAACTGAGCCTCCGCGAGTTGGCCCGAGAGCAAGGCCACGCGAGCGTGATCGACCACGCTCGAGGCTCGCTTGTTGTGCAATAATACTGAAGCTTCTTCGTATTGGCCCGTACTAATCGCAATCTGCACCTTATGCGACCACAGCCAGAAGTTCGACGGAGCCATCTGCAGCGCATCTTCGACGACCTCCCGCGCGCGGCTCCAATTGCGTTGGCTGCGCAGCAGTTCGATCTCAACGCCCGCGATTTCCGGATGCGACCCCAGCTGGTTGCGTGCATCGGCGATAAGGATGAAGGCTTGGTCGCGATGGCCAAGCTCAAACAAGGCCCGAGCACCACCGAGCCAGGCCCAGCTGTTCGTCGGGTGCGTTTCCGCTGCGCGCCTGTACAGCGTGAGCGCAGCTGCCCAATCCTCTTCCTGCATGGCCAGCTCGGCCAGCGCGAGCAGGGCGCCGATATGATCGGCCTCAGTGGCAAGAGCCCTTTCAAGCCATCTCTTGGTAGCAGAAGGCTGACCTAGTGCGCGCTGCTCCCTCGCTGCTTCCACCATCGCTTGAGCATTCGTCTGATCGGATCGCACAACCTCGCAAAAAATTGCGAGCGCTTCTGACCGCCGATCAAGACATCGAAGCAACTGGCCCCGCTGCATCAGTGCACGCGGCTCGCCTGGTAAGTGAGCAAGAACCTCATCTAGCATCGACGCGCTTTCGTCGAGCTGGCCGAGATCACGCAATTCAACCGCTACGTCAATCAATCGCGACTTGTTGGTCGCATCGACCCCCGCTGCTCGACGGAAGAAATCGAGCGCCTGCTCCCGATCACCCCGCCGCCGTGAAATGTTGCCCATTGCAGCGAGGCCGTCGGCGCTGTCAGGATTTGTAGCTATGACCTCTGAGAAAAACTCAGCCGCTTCATCGAGTCTGCACTGCGCTTCAAGGAGGTGTCCGAGCGCGACCTGCGCGCTGGTGTTGCCGGTGTGGTTCTTGAGCACGTCGCGCAGCGCAGCCTCCGCATCTTCCATGCGCCCCAAGCGGCGAAGAGCGTAGCTGAGGCCGACCAACGCCGATGAGTTGTCGGGCGACCGGTCGAGGGCGCCTCGAAAGCTTTGCTCGGCCTTCTCCACGCTACCAAGACGGAGTTGCAGATGGCCGGCTTCGATTAGGCCGTTCGGGTGTGCGGGATCAGCGCGGGACCCTTGTTCGAAGGCGGCGAGCGCCTCTTCGATTCGTCCTAAGCTGCGCATCGCATAGCCCAGGCCAAGATGCCCATGCCGGATTGCCGGCCATCGCTCGACTAGCTTTCTGTATTCGTCAACCGCGTCGTCGAACCGCTGAAGTTCTTGCAGCGCGTTGCAGAGATCCAGCCAAATGTGCTGCGCGTTCGGATCAGCCCGGCGCGCGAGCTCAAACGAATGCAGCGCCGCTTCGCGATCGCCGCGCTCGCGCTTGATCAAACCTAGCGCGTGCAGAGCGCCGGCGTTTGTAGGCTGCAACCGTGCTGCATTTTTGAATGCCTGATCGGCAAGCTCGAGCTGCTTAACCTTACGGAGTAGCCAACCTTGAGCAATCCACGCGCTTGCGTTCTCCGGCTCTCGGCCCAACACGCCGTTCAGAATATGCTGAGCTTCATCAAATGCGCCGACGTCGCGGAGCAGATGCCCGAGCTCAATGGCGAAGGTGCTGTTATCCGGATTGGCAGCGACAATATTCCTAAAAATCTCGGTCGCTTCGGCGCTTTTGCCCGTCTGTTTCAGCAATCTTCCAAGGCTTACGAGCTGTGGACTTGTAGGATCCTGGGCCACGGCCGCGCGTAGTGCTGAAATCGCCTCGTCGGTGCGCCCAAGCTCGCGCAACAAATGAGCTATCTCAACTTTCAGTTTGGCGTCAGACGGATGAGCTCTCGCGGCCGCATGGAAAGCTTGCAGCGCTTCCTCGTGGCGACTGAGCGATTTGAGTGAGTACCCTAGGCCGATATTGGCATCGGCGTGCGTTGGTTCAAGTTCGATGACACGGCGGAAGGCCTTCTCCGCGCTATCGAGTTCACTTAGATGGCGGAAGGTATGCCCAAGACCGATCAGCGCTGCCTTGTTATCGCGATCGAGGACAAGGCCTTGCTCAAAGGCTTCCCGGGCCTCAGCGATTTCCTCAATTCCTAGATGATCATATCCGCACTCAATAAATCCCACTGCATTTGACGGATCAACCTGCGTAGCCTCTTTGAAGGCCTTCAATGAAGCTATACGATCACCGCCTGCTCGCAGGCGCCGACCTTCGGCAATCAACGTCTTCGCGTCTTCAGGTTTCAGCATCGACGATGTTGGAACATCTCAGGGCGACAAAAAGGCGAAGGGCCGGAGGCATGTGTCAGCGGTGCTATTAACTACAAGTCCAACTTCCCAGATTAATCTACATTTCGCCGGGACACCACTTCTTTCCTATTTTCGCACCTCGTTTTAGATGAATCACCCAATGGTGGAAGTGCGTGCTCGAGACGAGCGATCGTCGCTGCGGTTATATTCCCTCACAGACAGGTCGAGCCAGATGAGCGAAAAGCCGATCATTCTCGTCACCGGGGGAGGCGGCTATATTGGCGCGCATTGTTGCAAAGCGTTGATTGCGGCGGGATTTGAGCCTTTGGTTTACGACAATTTTTCCACCGGTCACCAAAGCTTTGTCGCGGGCGCGTTAGTTGTGGGCGAACTTCTCGACAGGCCCCGGTTGGCAGCGACTTTCGCGCACCACAAGATACTTGCAGTAATGCACTTTGCCGCGGCCAGTCTCGTTGGCGAATCCGTGCTTGATCCTCAGAAATATTTTCTCAATAACGTCGTCGGGACTCTGACTCTGCTGCAGGTGATGCGTGACGCGGGGTGCTCACGCATGGTCTTCTCATCCACTGGCGCGGTCTATGGTAATGCGGACAGTAAAGCGTTGCCCGAAGACTTCACTTGCGACCCGATCAACCCGTATGGCGCGTCAAAATGGATGATCGAGCGAATTTTGGCAGACTATCGTAATGCCTACGACTTCGGAGCGTTCTGCCTTCGGTATTTTAATGCGAGCGGAGCGGATCCTGCCGGAGCAATTGGTGAACTGCGTCGTCACGAAACTCATCTCATTCCGCGGGCAATGATGGCGCTGCAAGGGCATATTACTGATTTCGCCATTTTCGGGGACGATTATAACACTCCGGATGGCACGGCCGTCCGCGATTATATCCACGTTAACGATCTCGCCGATGCCCACGTGCAAGCCTTGCGAATGCTGCTGACGGGACATGCCGGGGGCAGCTTCAATCTTGGCACAGGTTCGGGTTTTTCGGTCCGGCAGATCTTAGCTGCGATCGAACGGGAGACCGGACAAAAGGTGCCTTATGTAATAAAACCACGGCGGCTGGGTGATCCGGCTTATTTGGTTGCCGATCCGTCCGCTGCCCGCAAGGTCCTAAATTTTATGCCCCGTCATTCGGATTTGCAGACAATCATCCGAACGGCATGGGCTTGGCATCAACGCGCTCATCCGCTGAAGGCAGCGAGTTTTCACTAAGGTTGAATAATCTCACTTGCCAAGTGTTAGTTGATGTTATGTTTAGTTAATGCTAGGGGAGTTTCAGTTCCCATTTTAATGGCGGGGTGTCGTATGCCTGTTGCTACTACAGAGACGTTTAATTTCGCCTATTCCCTTGCGTCGAGCGGGGGGGATACAAATTGGTTGACGCTGATCCTGGTTCCCCTGGTGTGAACCCGGTCGCGAACGGGGTAACTCTTCGTGACAACAATGGCGGACAGCTCGACCCGGGAGATACCGCCAGAATCCCTCAAGTCGCTGCTGGTTCGCTCGGTAGCACCGGCACCGCCTACAGCTTCGTCGGAACGGCTGATATCCAGGGCCATTCAGGCGTAATTGTTGAAGACAAGAAGGGCGACCTCTTCTTCCTCACCGACCACGCCTACACAGGGAATCTGAACAACGGGCACGGGCAACTAAAAAACGTTGACACACACGATTCCATTTCTCTGTGTTTCTATGCCGGCACACTAATTCGTACCCCGCACGGCGAGGTTGCCATAGAGAATCTTAAGCGCGGAGATCAGGTGTTGACGACCGACGGTCGCACGGTCACCATTGATTGGTTGGGCATTCAAACAATCTCTCTGAAATTTTCTGACAAGATGCGCGTTCTTCCTATTAGGATCAAGGCCGGCGCACTATCGGAGAACGTACCCTCACGCGATCTTCTGATCTCCCCTGATCATGCGATTTTGACCGAGGGAGCGCTGATTCAGGCGGGCGCGCTGGTCAATGGCACCTCTATCGTGCGCGAAACAAGCGTGCCGATGAGCTTCACGTACTATCACGTCGAGGTAGAGGATCACTCGCTCATCTTGGCCGAGAATACGCCGACCGAAACCTTTGTTGATAACATCGATCGGCTGCATTTCGACAATTGGGCCGAGCATGTAGCGTTGTATCCAGATGGAAAGCACGTGTCCGAATTGCCCTACCCGCGCGCGAAGTCGCATCGACAAGTCCCAGTCAGCACGCGGATTATGCTGGGTGCGCGCGCGCAGGAAATTGGCGCGGCAGAAATTTCGGCCGTAGCTTAGGTAAGCGACGAAGCAGGGGGCATCCACGTAGGTGGGATGTCCTTGTCGTTTACGATCCGGCCTAACGATATATCGGGGTAGGGTATTGTGCTTCCTCGTGAACTACGATGTCCATATGCCGATTGAGCTGTCGGCCAAAGCGGCACGAGAGACCGGATCAGTATTTTCCAGGGGCTGTGGAGTACGGATGATTTCGAGACACGGTCCTCGTGAACGAGTCGCGCAGGGACGCGATGTTGATTTTTTGACTATGTTTCGTCGATCAAGACCAGACGCGAAGCGCCAATCTACTTGATGGGTTGTCAGCGCTTTCGTGGCATAGCGGTGTTAGGGCTATCAGAACATTTGCCATTCATATCCATCTTGCCGAATTGGCTCCGGCGCGGCGTGAGCTTGAGGTCGGTACCGACCGATGAGACAAATCGAAGGCGGCATGGATTGGTGATGCTGGGGCGAAATGTCAACGCCGTCACAAGCCAGTGCCAAGAACGGTCATGAGGCGATTGGCTTCTCGCTGGTGCGCAGTGCAGGTTTATTGGTTAGGGTAGATCGGTCTTCGATCGAGAGATGCTCAAGCCTTTCGATCAGCGGCATCGAACGCCCTGCAATTCCTTGGAGGTCGCCGTACAGACCACCGCTAGTATCCATCATCTCCTTAAGTTGCTCGTCCCGTTTGGCCCAGATCCGCATCATGGCTTTGCGCTCGTGATGAGGTCGTCCTGCATATCTGTGAACTTCTCTATGATAGCCTCAATACGCCGCCTGAAGCGCGGACCAGTTAAGTACTTAAAGATCAGCTCGGTCTTGTTGCGCTGTGCTTGGACGACCCCACGCGTTAATAATAATTTCCAGTACAGCACGATCAAAACCCTCAATTAACTTTTCATAATCGTACTTGAGCTCTAAAACTTTGCTCTGCCTGCGATTTGGCTTGGCGATAGACCACGGCCAATGACCGCTGCACTTTTTTTCGACAGACAGGTCCAGTTTTTGTTTTGCATCGTCAGCTGACGGGATTTGCGCAGTAGTCGCGAGAAGGCGTTTGGCGGCATTCGATCAATTCGCCCGTGCCGACCGGTTTAGAGGATCGGCCTGGTTGAGATAAAGCGGTGATCTGCCCCGTCACTTTCTTGACCTGCGAGGTCTTCGGTGCCGACCACGATAGGGCCGGATGCTAAAAGTCGCGCATCGTAGTGCCTTCTCGCAGACGTGCGGTGATCACGCGAGCTGTGGCATGCGCATGGCTTAGGTCTGCATCCGCGCCGCGACGGCGTTCCGACAGCAATAGATACCGCGTCCGCGTCACCTATCTTGGAGACTATCCGCTGAGTCCCACGCGGTTGGCTGTATAGCCTCGCTCCAGGATAGCTCTCCACCACGGTTGCTGGTCGACATACCAACGGACCGTCTTCTCGATGCCACTTTCGAAATTCTCCTTCGCCCGCCAGCCGAGATCGCGCTCCAGCTTGGACGCATCGATGGCGTAGCGGCGATCGTGGCCGGGGCGGTCGGCAACGAAGGTGATCAAGTCTCGGTGCCTGGGCGTTGTCCCCGGCGCGACGTCGTCGAGCAGGTCGCAAATGCTTTCGACCACGTGCAGATTGGTGCGCTCGTTACGTCCGCCGACGTTATAGGTTTCGCCGACCACGCCGTATTCAAGTGTCAGCGTGAGTGCCTCCGCGTGGTCCTCGACATAAAGCCAATCGCGGATATTCTTGCCGTCGCCATAGACCGGAAGGGGTTCACCCGCGAGGCCCTTGATAATCATGTGCGGAATCAGCTTTTCAGGAAAGTGATAGGGTCCGTAATTGTTTGAGCAATTAGTGACCAGCGTGGGCAACTCATAGGTTTCGCGCCATGCGCGCACCAGATGGTCGGATGATGCTTTGCTAGCCGAGTATGGTGAGTTCGGCGCGTAGGCAGTGGCCTCCGTGAAAAACCCCTCGTCGCCGAGCGAGCCGAATACCTCGTCGGTCGAGACGTGCAGGAAGCGAAATTTCTTTTGCTTATCGGGCGACAGCGAACGCCAATAACGCAAGGTTTCCTGCAGCAGAGTGAACGTACCGACGATGTTAGTCTGGATAAACTCGCCGGGGCCATCGATTGAGCGATCCACATGACTCTCGGCGGCGAGGTTTATCACCGCGTCTGGTCGATATTCCTCGAAAAGATGCCGCAGCCCGAGGCCGTCGCAGATGCATTGCTTCTCGAAGGCATAGTTCAGGTTCTCGTTCGTACCAGGCAATGAGTCGAGGTTCGCTGCGTAGGTGCACTTATCGACGTTGACCACGCGAGCGTGAGTATTGTGCAGGAGGTGACGGACCACCGCCGAGCCGATGAACCCTGCGCCGCCTGTGACAAAAATGGTCGAAGCCTTAAAGCGCATAACCGATCGCCTCCGCGAACTCGAATCAACGCTGGTATGAAATGGCAACGGATCTCAGATATTCGCCGTAGCTGCTTTTCCCATTCTTCTCGGCAGCCTTCTCAAATGCCTGAAGCGAGATGTAGCCTTGCCGCAGCGCGATTTCCTCGGGGCAAGCGATGCGTAAACCCTGACGCTGCTCCAGGATCTGGACAAAGTGGCTAGCCTCGACCAACGAGGAATGCGTTCCGGTGTCGAGCCAGGCGAAGCCGCGCCCGAGAACCTCGACGTACAGATCGCCGCGCTCAAGATAGGCGTTGTTGACGTCCGTGATCTCGATCTCGCCGCGCGGAGACGGCTTGATTCCAGCGGCAATCTCGACCACGTCGTTGTCATAAAAATACAGCCCGGTCACGGCCACGTTCGATTTCGGCTGCTTCGGCTTCTCTTCGATCGAGCGCGCTCGTCCGGTGTCGTCGAGCTCAACGACCCCGTATTGTTCAGGGGTGTTCACGACATAGCCGAACACAGTGGCGCCCTTGTTGCGGGAGGACGCGGCTGATAGCAGTTGGGGCAACCCATGGCCGTAGAAAATGTTGTCGCCCAATACGAGCGCGACGGAGTCGGAGCCGATAAAATCGCGGCCGACGATGAAGGCATCCGCCAGCCCGCGCGGGGTTTCCTGCGTCGCATAGGCAAAGCGCATGCCGATTTCGCTGCCGTCGCCGAGTAGCCGATAAAACAGCGGCCCGTCTTGCGGTGTCGAAATGATCAGAATCTCGCGAATGCCGCCCAGCATCAGCGTGGACAACGGATAGTAGATCATTGGCTTGTCAAAGACGGGCAGGAGCTGCTTGGAAACGACCGTGGTGACCGGGTAAAGTCGAGAACCCGTCCCCCCGGCGAGAATAATGCCCTTCATAGCCCCCTCATTTGTCCCTGATAACCTAACTTATAGTGTTAAGCGTGTAAGTTTGTTATTAATGCGGAAGCAATCCATGAGTTAACAAGTATAAAGTGACTTGAAATGAATATCATTCGGACCGAAATTCCCGAGGCAGTTATCATCGAGCCCAGGCTGTTCGGGGACCAGCGTGGCTTTTTTCTCGAGACGTATCAATTTCCCCGTTACGCCGAGCACGGAGTCACTTGCCCGTTCGTCCAGGACAATCTGTCCCGCTCTGCCCGGGGCGTGCTGCGCGGGTTGCATCTGCAAAATCCTTTTCCGCAAGGGAAGCTGGTAACGGTGCTCCGCGGCAAGGTCCTGGATGTCGCCGTCGACGTTCGCGTTGGCAGTCCGAATTTCGGCCGCCACGTGGCCGTTGAGCTGAGCGACGAAAACAGGAGGCAGCTCTGGGTTCCCCGCGGCTTCGCGCACGGTTTTGTCGTTCTCTCCGAGACCGCCGATTTCTTTTATAAATGCGACGATCTCTACAGTCCGAAGGACGAAGTCTCGATCCGCTGGAACGATCCTGCAATCGGCATCGACTGGGGCGTGGAAACGCCGTCCTTGTCAGCCAAGGACGCGGATGCGCCGCTGCTCGCGGAGATCAAGAACCTTCCTCGCTATGGGCAAGTCTGATGCGGATATTATTGACGGGTACCAGCGGTCAGGTGGGCGGGGCGCTTCGGCCGTTGCTGGACAAAGGCGGTACGGTCATTGCGCCGTCGCGCAGCGCGTTCGACCTTTCGAAGCCCGAAATGCTTGCCGGAGCGCTCGACGGATTCAAGCCCGATCTCATTATCAATCCCGCAGCCTATACCGCGGTGGATCGCGCAGAGGACGAGCGTGAACTCGCTTTCCTCATCAACGCCAAAGCGCCCGCGGTGATCGCGGAATGGTCGGCAAGTCATCGCGTGCCGTTGATCCATTTCTCGACCGACTATGTTTTCGATGGCTCGGGCAACAAGCCGTGGCGCGAAGACAGTCCCGCCGGCCCGCTCTCGGTCTATGGCGCGAGTAAACTCGCCGGCGATCTTGCCATCCAGTCCGCCGGTGGGCCCCATCTGATCGCACGCACCTCCTGGGTCTATGCCGCGACTGGAGCCAATTTCCTGCGCACGATCGTGCGGCTGGCGGGTGAACGCGAGGAATTGCGCATTGTCGCCGATCAGACCGGCGCCCCGACCACGGCAAGCACGATCGCTAATGCCATTTCCAACATCGTGTTCTCGAATGCATCGAACTTGAGCGCGTTGTTCGCGCGCCATGGCGGTGTGGTCAATCTCGCCTGTGCCGGCGAAACCAGTTGGCACGGCTTTGCCACCGCCATCGTCGACGGATTGAAGTCTCGCGGTGTGAAGCTCCTGGTGGAAACGATCACCCCGATCGCGACGGCCGATTTCCCGACCAAAGCCAAGCGACCTGGTAATTCCAGGCTCGACCTGTCGCAATTGCGAGATCGTTTCGGGTTGACCCCGCCAACTTGGCAGGAAGCGCTGTCGACGGAACTCGACAGCCTCGTTACCCGGCAAGGCGAGCAGGCGGTTTTGGCAAGGAGAGCGTGATCCCGCCCGCAGCGCCGCGCCAAAAGCGGACCCGGTTTCGGATAAGATCATGCTCGAAAGGATTAAACCTGGAGTTTAATTCGATTTCTTGAACTCAGATCCCAGCATTGCGTCAGAAGCCCAACGGCAGATCGTGCGCGACCGGCGGACGATTGTATCGGGGAGTTCGTCCTCCCGGCGGCCATGCCAGGCCGCTATAGGGGACACCGTCGCGGGACAATTGCGGATTGTAAGCCGGGTCGTCGTTCAGCCGTTCGCCCCAGCGCGCACGAAGCAGATTGAGTTCGTGTTCGAACCGGCCTCGCCGGTCGGCTTGATTATCGACACCCCGGCTGGCGGACTCGGCGTGGATCAGTTTCGCGTACGGTGTCAAGACGATACGCTTGCCGGCCTCGCGCAGCCGCAGGCAATAGTCGACATCGTTGAGCGCCACCGCGAAGCGAGCCTCGTCCATTCCGCCGACAGCGAGATAGTCGTCTTCGTCGCGTTGCAAGGCAAGCCGCGGTCACCGCGCTGCATTCGTGCGCCACAAGAAGCTGATCGAGAAAACCCGGATCATCGCTGAACCGGTCCGTAAAGGCATGCGCGACCGAAAAGTTCATCCCCAACACCACGCCACCGTGCTGGACGACGTCGCCGGGCCAGGTCAACAGCGCGCCGACCGCGCCGACGTCCGGCTCGCCCAGACGCGTGAGCATCTCCTCGAGCCAGTCGTCGGAACTCGCTTCGATGTCGTTGTTGAGCAGGCACAAGATGTCGCTGTCGAGCGTTGCGGCGGCCTGGTTGTTGAGCCTTGCGAAATTGAATGGCCCCTCGATCCGCAACGTTCGAATGCCGCGTCGCGGCAGATCGGAAAGAAAGTCAATAGTCTGCGGATGCGCGCTGTCGTTGTCGACAACAAGGATATCGGCACGGCAGCGTTCAACGCCAGGTGCGATGGTCTCCAGGCATCGTTGCAGGAGAGAAACGCGGTCGCGTGTCGGGATGATCACCGTCACGCGTTGCTTGGAAAGCGGTCGCTTGATTCGAACCGCCGGAAAAAAATTGCCGGTCCGCTGGGTCACGTTTGCATGGATTCCGCGCGCCCGCAGATGCGACTGGCTTGCCGCGGACAGCAGCGCACCGGCTGTCGTTCGGTCGAGCCTTGGCATGGTCGCCAACGCTCCCGGCAAGTGAAGGATATCTGCCTGCAAAGGACCGATTTGATCCAGCAGGCTGTTGAAAAGGCGGTAGAGGTTATTCGGCCGCGCCGCCTCGATGGCCGCAAATAATGCCTTACGCCGGACCGCGAACAGATGGGCGCAATAGCCTTGTTCCAGCAACCTCTCGTAATCGAACGCTGGAAAAGCAAGCGGCCAGAGACGACCGTCGTCAGTGAGGAAGTCGAGGTCACCGTACAAAGCTAATGCATCAGGATGGGAGTCGAACGCAGCCGCGATGCGTGCAAGAGCGGTTCGTTCCAGCGACACGCCCGCCATGGTCACGACGATGTAGTCCGCATCGGGTGCGGCGTCCTCGAGAAACTCCAGCATGGCGTCGCTGTCGATCGACAGCGGCTGGCCGTCGATTGCGCCAGCGGTCCAATTCTCGTGGCTTTGCGCTTCGAGGCTGGCGAGCGTCTGCTGGGTGCCGGAGCTTCCAGCGATCACGACGGCCAGCCGAAGCGGGCTTGGCTGAGGCTCCGGTAACGGAAAGCGCTCGCGCCAGTCGGCATAGTCGTGCAACGGCAGCGAGGCTGGAATAAGCCGGTCGTAAAGTTTACCGCGCAACCGCTCGGCGGCATAGCCGCCGATGACATCAATCATTCCGGCGAGGCCGTCGGGAAACGCCACGAAGGTGGCTGTTGCCGGAATTTGTTCGCCATCCTCTTTCCGCAGCAGGATTCGATGGACTCTTCCGTCGGCGAGACGTTGCGGGACGTGGAAATCGAATGCGCGAACGTTGCGGGACGCTCCTCCTTCGGCATCGCCACCGATGTGCGTCCAGGCCGTGGCGCGGACCTGCGCGACGGATTCCCCGTCGACGATCGCTTCCAGAGTGACGACGATCTCGCTATCGATCCACCCCTGAAAGTGCAGGCCGCCCAGCCAGCGCAGCTTGCAGGTCGGGCGAAGATCGGCTCGAAACGTCGTGTCATTCTCAAGGTCTATGGGGTGGCCGACGGGAGTTCCGAGATTGGCGAGTCGCGCCGAAAGATGACGCGCGGCATGGAGCAGATCGATGTCAATGCTCACAGCGAAGCCGCAAGTGTTACTTCGGTCTAGCTCAGAGCATTTCGGCGCGAACGCGTCGGCGTAGACAGTCTTCAGCACCAGGCCGTCGAGCAGGATATCGATCGTGAAGCGGTGTTCCGGCGCATCCGGATCGAACACGAAACCGGACACGGTGCCCTCGTCGCCGAGCGCGAGCCGGCTGATCAGCTTTGGCTTGGTGATCTGTGCCTTGCGAGCCCGGATGACACGCGTCATGTTTAGGACAGTCCGGCCCACGCGATAACGGCATCGATAAATTCCTCCTCGTCCGCGTCTGCCGGGATGGCAAGATCGCCCTTTCGCGGTTTGATCGATCCGGCTGACCAGTCGCGGTATGCGACAGGTATCGACGCTCGTCTTGCAGTTTCGATCAGAGGATGACCGAATGCCGGTTCGTCGAAATCCGTCAACAGCCAGCCAGGATTATGCGGTGCCAGCACATCGCCGATCTCGCTGGCTGCGATCTTGCCGGTAACGAAAACATTCGCGCAGGACATCAGACGCTCATCGTCACAGGTCACGCCGGCAACAACGATCGACCGCCGCAAGTCATCTACCAAACGTCTTATCAAGAGGAAGGAGGCGGGGGAGGGTTCAGACGGCACGATGGCAAGCGATAGACGCGCGCCATGGATCGGCTTCACGGTCAGTGGGCGGGTCGGCCAATCCTGAAGGACGATTTTGCGTTCGGGCCAGTGAGCCTTCGCAAACGCCTGGGCGTTCTTTCCGGGAACAAAAAGCTGATTCTCATCGGGAAGCGACGTGATCGTTTCGCTCAAGGTCCTTGACGTAAGCCACGTACGGATCGGAAGGCCAAGATTCCGTATCAGGTCGATCAACTGAGGTAATGGGCTCGATTCGATAATCTCGACTCGATCGGGGCGCAGCCGTGTGATGATGGCAGCCGCCTCGGTGGCGCCTGTCTCAGTGCCGAAATTCAACTGAATGGTTTGTGGGCTGCTCCCATCTGCGGCTCTGACATGAATGACATCCCGTTCGCGCGACAGGAAAATCGCTCGCTCGCCACGCTCGCGGAGATGGCGTGCCCGCTCCTCAGCAACGGCAAATCTCCGTCGATTGCCGAGAATCAGAACGGAAGGCTGGCAGGGCCATGTTAACGCCCGGTCGAGCTTCGCACGCGCCGGTCGCAACGGATCTGCGATCTCGAATGCGCGACATTCCCGCCGATAGTCGGGAAATCGCTGGTCAAGCACCTCGAGGTTGCGAAGCACCAAACGTCGCTTCTCGTGCTGGAAAGACTTCGAGCCGTGATGCCCGACATAGACTGACGGTGCGCAGACGTTACGAAACCCCTTGCCGCGTGCGCGCAAGCAAAGATCGACATCCTCAAGATAGCCTCGTTCGAAGTTTTCCGATAGCGCGCCAATGGCCTTGAGACAGTCGCGCGTGACATACAGACAGAAGCCAATGCCGCTCGGCACGTCGGTGAGATCACCGGCATTGGCGATGCTCGCGATCCGGTCGGTCTCGAGAATTCTCTCATAGCTCTGTATCGGATTGACATTGTTCGGTACTGGAAACGAAAAAATGTCACCGTTGTTCGACAAGGGGGTCACTGTTCCAATATCCGGCGCGGAACGCGCCACGTCCGCCAGTCTCCCAACGAAGTCCGGCGGCACAATGGTGTCCGAATTGAGCAGAACGACGTCGCCCGCCAGTACGTTCTCCAGCGCGCGATTGATCGCGCCGACGAAGCCGAGATTGGTCTCGTTCACGAGGAGATCGATCGTCCCACGGACGGCAAGCTCACTGAGATAGCGCCGCAACTCCGGTTCAGGGCTGGCATCGTCGATTGCCAGGATGCGAAAGGAAAGTTTCCCAGTCGTATTCGATGCGCGTGCCTTGATGAGACTGTCAAAACAGTCCAGCGTCGCCGCTACGTCCCGGTACACCGGAACGATAACGGTGGGTGGCGAGGTGTCGGATCGGGGCGCGGTTGGGCGGCACGCTTGGCTTGGCAGGTCAGGTGGGGAAGACAGGTTGGAAGCCAGCCGCCGAACCCGGAAGATCTCACCGTCGCATGTCAGCGTCAGCGTCTGAGGCGCTCGCGATGTTGGACGCCGAACCAGGAACGCCGCTGCCTGAACGTCCACGCTGGCCAAAGGGTGAAACGGGTCGGGCTCGAGTTGGCTGATCAGCGCGCCGTTTTCAACTCCCACGCTCACTTCGACGGCGTTCGCTGTGGTCCACGCGATCCAGCCGGTCACGTGGTTGTCAAATACCGAATAGGCAGCCCAATGCCGATACCCCGCCTGTCGGAGTTCCTCAATGGCAAGGCGCAGGACTGCCGGATTGCTGTCGCGGCCGATCAGATCGGCGGCTGCGGTGCGCCGTCGATCGTCGGTGGCCCAGGCAAACATTCTGCGGTTGGCGGCAAGATCGGATGGATCGACGAGGAGCGCTTCGGCGAGATCAGCCATGGCCGCTTCCTTGCGTTCGAGTCTCCAGTTCGCCTCCGCGCGGAGAACGAAGCAATGGGCAGCCGATGATGGATCGACCCGGCAACGTCTGTCCGCGTACTTGAATGCAGCAAAATAGTCCTTAGCCGCTAACGCTTGCGCGGCCATGCGTTCGAGCATGACATACGAGGAATATGCAACACGGTCCTGATTGTCAGTGACGGGACCGAGAACCATCTGCCGGTGTCCTGACAAGTTGGCGCTTGGCCGGAGCTTCAAATCCGCAGCCGGCCTCCAGCGCGCAATCCGAAAAGCGATGATCGGCTTCTATCTGGCGGCGCCCGCCTGAGGCTGCTGGCTGCGGAAGACCCGCACCCGTGCTGAACCGGCAGACTTGCGTGGTATTGCAGACGTTGCAACCACCTCCGCAGGCGCGCTGCGCTCGATCCCGATGCGAATGCCGACCAGGGGTTCGCGACTGGTCGGACCCGATAAAACCACGCGACTGCCAACTGCGCGGAGAGTGGGCGCATTTAAAAAGCCTGCCTCGGCCACAAACTTCAGTTCATCGGTGCCGCTCATCTCGAGAACCACGCCGGTAAGGGGCAGGGACCGGCCGCGCGTGCCCGCATAGGTGCCGAGCGGCACCATCTTGCCGCTGCCAGTCTGACCGTTGGCGAGCTGGACCGCGTAACGAATATCGACGCTCGCAGGTTTGTCTGGCCATTCCAGCGCCACGCCTTCCACGCGAGACGGCGCGGCCGGACCAGCGATCCACGCATTCGGACCGACGACAATATCGCCGCGGCCTGCGACGTGGCCGAGCACCTTCAGACCTTCCGTTGCAACATGCAGCCCCACGCCGTTGCCTGGACCTGCCGCGTCGGGAATTCGTCCGGCCTGGATCTGTTCGACGCGCACGATGGCAGATCGCGATCCTCCAGGTCTTGTCGGCCGGACCTGAACCTGCAAAGTCGCGGGCGTGTTAATCCGCACGACCAGTCCAGAATTGGGACTGTATAAAGTCGGCTCGGTCGCGTCCGGATGCAGAATGATCTCCATGCGGCGCTCATGCCCCTGGGTCGGCGCGACGATTACGCAAGGTGGCGAGACGGAGTCTTCGGCGCTTTTGTAATTGATGAAGAAAAGTCCCCGGTCGAGACTTAGATTTTTTTGTTGCTCAGTCTCGTTCGTCATCCCCCGAAACAAATCCACCAGCCATCTCCCTCAATCGTGCCAATTCGTCATGCGCCACCGGCTGTCTTGAAAAACCCGCTATCGTGAAATCAGCGGGCAGACGATCAAAACCGCGACGCAACCACTATAGACGTCATTTCCGCTCTCAAGCTGTCGATCCCGCGATCGCCGTATCTCTTGAGAAAACGAAGGGGCCAGGATACATCAATTTCTTTCCGAGATATCGATTCGAATCATGTTCCTCGTGGCAGTCGTCGTGAGCACATGGCTCCAGTACATGGTCAGGCCAACAAGGTCGTCGATTTCATAGGTGAAAGAGATCGCCGAATGTCCTCAGCCTCCACACTCAGCGATGCGGCCATCTTGCGCAATCTGTCGTTCTCGTCTTTCAGCAGGATGATGGAGTTTGCGATGCCGTCGACGCAATCCGGAATATCCTCAACGCTGCGCAAATCCGCGTGCTGGATCTGCGGAAGATAATCGGAAACATGTTGTGTAAATTTGAGCCTCATCGCGAATGTCCCGCGCTAGCCAATTTTATGGATGATATGGCGACTTCGTTATCCGTGTCCATCCGGTCTCGACTATTCGACCACTTTTAGGGCAGGAAGATGTCAGACGAAAGTGAAAGCTGAATGAACGAGCCTCGACTCATTTGGAACTTGTCAACGTGCAAACATTTAGACGAGATTGTCTCGAAGGCATCGACGAAGACACCGGCGATGGAAGGTCTTTCTAAATAGCGCCACGCATGCTTTAGCGCGATCCTAACCAAAGGTATCACGCCGATGAAAATTTTATTCGTGCATAATAATTTCCCGGCGCAGTACCGCAATCTCGCGACGGCGTTAGCGAGTGAGTTAGGCTTTGAACTCGCCGCGATTGGTGCATCGAATGCGCAGCCGATGCCTTCGGTCAAGTTGATTAAATATGCTTTGCCTGACGCTGACGTCTCGGAGCACGCATCCGTTTGCCAGACGTTTCGATCTTGAATGCCGTCGCGCCGAGCAGGTGCTCTACAGCCTTTCAACGCTGGCGACATCGGGATTTACGCCGGATGTCATCCTTGCCCATCCCGGATGGGGCGAAACACTGCCGTTGCGCACCATGTTTCCCAAGGCGCGGCAATTGGTCTATTGCGAGTTCTTCTACGGCGCCGAAGGTCGCGACATCGGCTTCGATCCGGAATTCCCGATCTCGGGCCTGGATGGCCATATCGGGTTGCAACTCAAGAACGCGACGACCTTGCTTGCATTAGCTGATTGCGATGTCGGAATTTCGCCGACAAATTGGCAGCAGTCGACTTTTCCAAGGCATTATCAAAGCAAGATCGAAGTTATTCACGAAGGGATCGATACATCGCGCGTGCGACCTGATCCGCAGGCGCGTCTGATGCTTCCAAACGGCCGTCAAGTCGGCCGCTCGGATGAAATCGTGACATTTGTCGTGCGTAATCTCGAGCCGCTCAGGGGCTACCACATCTTCATGCGCGCGCTTCCGGAAATATTGAGGCGGCGGCCCAACGCACAGATTGTCATTATCGGCCGGGATGGATTGTCGTATGGCCTTCCTCCGCCCGCGGGCAGCAACTGGAAGTCGATTTTTCTGCAGGAGGTGCGCGATCGGATCGACATGTCGCGCGTTCATTTCATGGGCGGTGTTCCATACAGCACTTTTATTGCAGCACTTCAGGTGTCATCGGCGCATGTCTATCTGACGTACCCCTTCGTGCTGTCCTGGTCTGCGCTGGAAGCGATGAGCGCCGGCTGTCTGGTGATAGGGTCGGACACGCCGCCGGTGCGTGAAGTCATCAGTTCCGGAGACAACGGCCTGTTGGTTCCTTTTTTCGCGGTCGATGAAGTGGCTGCGCGGGTCGTTGAAGCGCTTCAGGAACCGGATCGGTTTTTCGCCATCAGAGAGGCCGCCCGGCAATTTGTCGTGGAGCATTTCGACGCGGAGCGGGTATGCCTGCCGCAAATGCGTCAGCTTCTCGACCTCACGGAATCCCCATCATCAGCGGCAGCCCGACGAAACGTCTGGAGAGGACGCTCGGCATCGGAATGGCCTAAAGCTACCCGACGCTCCCGCAAATTTATTTCGCCGCCCGAGGTGGAGGCGTCAGGCGAAGGTGGTCCGGCCGGACTTGCTGAGACATGAATGAAAACAATTGAAAGATTGAAAGAAGAGTTGTTTTGATAAAGAGCCGTTTTGGCGGAAGCGACTTTCTTTATTCGTTTAAAATCGGATCGACGAGAGAATCTCTCCGATCACATATCCCGGTTATTTTCAGGTATGTCTGAAATAATGTGTGTGAAGTCATCGATTGTAAAAGCCGCGCCTGAAAAGTCGTCGTCGCTGAAATAAGCGCTGCGTGAAATCAGGACAGGAATTCCGGCGGCCGATGCCGAAGCGAGACCGTTTCCGGAATCTTCGATGGCAAGGCATTGTGATCCCGGCAGATCGAGTTGGGAAAGAACCTTGAGATAGACGTCCGGTGCAGGCTTCTTGTTCCGCACCTCGTCTCCGGCGACAATAGCCACAAACCACTGTGCCCAGTCCTTGCCCAGCGAGACCGTCAGCAACGCATCGATATTGTCGCGCGAGGTCGTGGTCGCAATCGCCAGAGGCTGCGCGCGCTTTCGCGCCGCGGCTAACAGGGTCTGAATGCCCGGCCGAAGCGAACAGCCGCCATTGGTTACCAATGCGGCGTATAGCTTGGTTTTGGCTTGATGTAATTCCGCGATCTCGCGATCCGACAGCCGTGGAGAGGCCCCATTTCGCGACGCGTCGAATGCGCGGATACGTTCCTTTCCACCTGTCACTCGCAGCAATTCCTTGTAGAGGGTGCGGTCCCAGCACCAATCAAGGCCAGCTTCAGCGAATGCGATATTGAAGGCCTTGCGATGAGCCTCCTCCGTTTCGGCGAGCGTTCCGTCGACATCGAAGATCAAGGCGCGTGCCTGAACGATCAACGCTCTTACGTCATCCAGCGGAATATTATTGGCAAACGCTTCGCTCATTCCATATCACCGGGAGGCAGATCGCAGAAAATCATGCGATCGATATGTCATCTCCGCAGCTGTCGCCGCGGACTCGTTGCAGACAGCGAAACATCGGCGCCTGATATTTACGCCACCATCTCCTTGGTCTTCTCGGCGCGTTTGCGCTCGTTAGGATCGAGATGCTTCTTGCGCAGGCGTATCGACTTCGGCGTTACTTCGACGAGTTCGTCGTCCTCGATATAGGCCAGAGCCTTTTCCAGAGTCATCTTAATCGGCGGCGTCAGCCGCACCGCCTCGTCCTTCGATGTGGTGCGGATGTTGGTGAGCTGCTTGCCCTTCAGCACGTTGATCTCGAGGTCGTTATCGCGAGTGTGCTCGCCGACGATCATGCCGCGGTAGACCTTCCAGCCGGGCTCGATCATCATCGGGCCACGATCCTCCAGCTTGAACATCGCGTATGCCACGGCTTCGCCCTGTTCGTTGGAAATCAGCACCCCGTTGCGGCGGCCTTGAATGTCGCCTTTGTAGGGCGCGTAGCCGTGGAACAGTCGGTTCATGATCGCCGTCCCGCGGGTGTCGGTGAGAAGTTCGCCCTGATAGCCGATCAGGCCGCGCGTCGGTGCGTAGAAAACCAACCGTAGCCGGTTGCCGCCCGACGGCTTCATCTCCGTCATTTCGGCTTTGCGCTCGCTCATCTTCTGCACCACGACGCCGGAATGCTCCTCGTCGACGTCGACCACGACCTCCTCGATCGGCTCCTGCCATTCGCCGCTCGCCTCGTCCTTTTTCAGCACCACGCGCGGCCGCGATACCGATAGCTCGAATCCCTCGCGCCGCATGGTCTCAATCAGGATCGCGAGCTGCAATTCGCCGCGGCCAGATACCTCCATCGAATCTTTGTCCGCAGCCTCCGTCACACGTAGTGCGACATTGCCTTCAGCCTCGCGCAGCAATCGATCCCGGATCATGCGACTCGTCACCTTGCTGCCCTCGGTGCCAGCCAGCGGCGAATTGTTGACCATGAAGGTCATGGAGACAGTCGGCGGATCGATCGGCTGCGCGGGAAGCGGCTCCTCGACAGCAGGATCGCAAAAGGTGTCGGCCACCGTGCCCTTGGTCAATCCTGCGATGGCGACGATGTCACCAGCCGTTGCTTCCTCGAGCGGCGTGCGCTCGAGACCGCGGAAGGCGAGGATTTTCGAGATGCGGCCCTGCTCGATCAGTTTCCCGTCCCGCGCCAGCACCTTGATGCTCTGGTTCGGCTTGATCATGCCCGAGGAGATTCGGCCGGTGATGACTCGGCCGAGATATGGATTGGCCTCGATGATCGTCCCGATCATGCGGAATGGTCCATCCTCCACTTTCGGCGGTGGGACATGCCGTACGATCAGGTCGAACAGCGGTTGCATGCCGGCATCCTGGGGTCCTTCCGCGCTATCTGCCATCCAGCCCTGCTTTGCCGAGCCGTAGAGGATCGGAAAGTCGAGTTGCTCGTCGCTGGCCTCGAGCGCCGCAAACAGATCGAACACCTCGTTGATGACCTCGGTTGGACGGGCGTCCGGGCGATCTACCTTGTTGATGACGACGATCGGCTTCAGCCCGACCTTCAGTGCTTTGGAGACCACGAACTTGGTCTGCGGCAGGGGGCCCTCGGCCGCATCCACCAGCACCAAGGCGCCATCCACCATGTTGAGGATACGCTCAACTTCACCGCCGAAATCCGCGTGGCCGGGGGTGTCCACGATATTGATGCGGATGTCGTTCCATTGCACCGAGGCGGCCTTGGCGAGGATGGTGATGCCGCGTTCGCGTTCCAGGTCATTGGAATCCATGGCGCGCTCGACCACACGCTGATTGTCGCGGTAAGTGCCGGACTGCTGGAGCAGGCGATCCACGAGAGTGGTCTTGCCATGGTCGACGTGAGCGATAATCGCGACGTTGCGGAGATTCATGGGTTGATTCTTCTTCATCAAGAAAACCGCGCATCGCCCATGTTTTGGGCGGCGGTCTTATTTGCGGGAATAAGGTCACGAGAAGGGCGCGGCGTGATCGATTCACGCGGCAAAAGCGGTCAGGGATTCGTCGCTTCCGGCCAGGTCATTGCCACTTCTTGTCTGAAATGCCGAATCAAGTGCGAACAGCCACATTGCGGCTCCGGCTCTTTCGCTGCGACGCTATATAGCCGGAAATCATCAAAAAACAATGCGTCGTTTGCCGTTTGGCGAACTCATTTTGCAGATGACGGGAACCGCTTTGGTGCTTCGGTCGGGTAAACGCCACGCAAAACCTCTTCAAAATGGTTCCTTACGGCGTCGTTGCAGAGACAGGCGCGAGTAGCCAAGGCTGCCCGGTCGCATACCAGAATGGCGCCTCGCCGGGTCGCCAGAACGCCTTCAATCTTGAAGGTCTGGATCACGCGGCTGGTATAGCTGCGCCCGACACCCAGCATGGTCGATAACTGCTCGTGGGTAAGTGGTACGAGATCGCTGCCGGTACGCTCCATCGCCGAGAGGATCCACTTGGCCGTGCGCTGCTCGATCGAATGGATGGCGTTGCAGGCGGTGGATTGAAAGACCTGCGCCAGCATGCAGTCGGCATAACGCGCGAAGAGATCTTGCAGCGTGGGGGATTTTGTTTTTGCGGCTTCCAGTTTCGCAACCCCTAACCGCACGAATGGCCCGCCGACCTTGACCATAATGCGTGTATAGGCTGGCAGATGGCCGTGACTAACGATGCCGCCGACCGCCCCCTCCCGTCCGACCAGAATGGTTTCGACATCGCGGCCATCCTCGTTGGGGACGAGATAGGACGCGAGACTGGACCCGCAGGGAAAGTGGACGGTTTCGACATCGTCTCCCGGATTATAGAGCAGGTCGTCGTTTTGACTGCTGACGGTTTCGAGACTGGACTTGATCAGTCTGAAATCGGTATCGCTTAGCCGACGCAGAAGGTTGTTGTACGGTCGGTCCTGCTGGTTCGTGTCCTGTGCCGCCATGCTGCGCCTTTCTTTTTAGCGCTTCCTAACGCAAGCGCGTATTAAGTTATGTGCAGAAGTGAACAGACAAAGCTTCACCGCTATGGTCAGTTCCATGCGGGAACCGATTAGGTCGGGTTCCAGCCGAGTTCGTCGCCGTGGCGTTCGGACGGACACTTCGTGGAAGTTATGGATACCGTTGTTCCCGATGATCCGGCTTCAAAGCCAGCCGGCATCCCTCGCGACGTGTTGATCGTTGAGGACGATGTCATTATCGCGATCGACGTTGAGCAGACCGTTGCGGAGTTTGGCGTGATGTCAGCCCGGACTGCTTCAAATGTGGCGCAGGCGCTGGCCATGATCGCAGAACGCGCTCCCGACTTCGCGCTTCTTGACGTCGGCCTTTCGGAAGATAAAAGTTTTGCAGTCGCCAATCGGCTGGCCGCGTTGAAGATTCCGTTTGCTTTCGTGACTGGCTATAGCGGCGACAAAGCCTTTCCAGCGGAATACTCGGATCGGCCCAGACTTTCGAAACCGTTTTCGCGCGATGAATTGTTCGCGATCTTGTCGAACTGGCGAAGCTGCAACCCGGGCTAATCCGAGCATCGTCTGCGGTGATAGTACGGTTTTTCCGACTCAAAACCTGAGCGTGCAAGCTGTGCCCACGCAATCTCAGGCGCGAGCATCGAGGATACCATCCAGACCGCGCACTAAACACCGCACTTGCTGATATGGTCGCGCGGAACCATGGGAGGATAGCGCATGGCCATGTCGGAAGTGGAGAATGCAAGAGCGAGGCCGTTTGCGATCTGGACGATCGGCTTCAGACCGTTCTTCCTGATGGCTGGCGTCTGGTCGGCGGTGGCGCTCGCCGGATGGATCGCCATGCTCGCAATGGGGCTCACGCTGCCCAGCCGCTTCGATCCCCTCACATGGCATATCCATGAAATGCTGTTCGGGTTCGTCCTGGCTGTGATCGCCGGTTTTCTGCTGACCGCGATTCCGAACTGGACCGGCCGCGCCCCGATCAGCGGTCTGCCGCTCGCCGCACTGGCGACGTTGTGGCTCACGAGTCGCGTTACGTGTCTCGTTTCAATGTCGATCCCGCTCGGGCTGGCTGCGGCAATCGATCTTGCTTTCCCATTCGTGCTTTGCGGGGTTGTCGCTCGCGAAATCATTGTGGGCCGCAACTGGCGCAACATGGTCATGCCGGTCCCTATTGCCGTGCTCGGCGTCGCAGATCTTCTGATGTATCTGGAGCTCGCAGGTTCTTCGGTACCCGCGGGTCTGGGATGGCGCCTGGCGCTGACCGCGATCATCGTCCTGATCTCGGTCGTCGGCGGCCGGATCGTCCCGAGTTTCACGCGTACCTGGCTCGTCAAGAAAAATGCGCCCCGCCTTCCGCCCGAGCACGGACACATCGATAGCCTCGCACTTGTGATGCTCCATGCGGGGATGATCGGATGGGCGATTTTTCCCGGGGTCTGGCCTTTCGGGTGGCTGTTGCTTCTCGCCGCGGCGCTCAATCTTTGGCGGCTCGGCCGCTGGCGCGGCATGGCCGCCAGGGCCGAACCGCTATTGACCGTTCTTCACATCGGATATCTGTGGGTCATCGTCGGGGCGGCTTTGCTGGGCGTTTCGATGCTGACCGATCATGTGCCTCAGGCCGCGGCAGTCCACGCGCTGACCGCCGGCGCCATCGGAACGATGACGCTTGGTGTCATGACTCGCGTTTCGCTCGGCCACACCGGACGCGCCCTCACAGCGGATCGGATCACCGCCTTGATCTACCTGCTCGTGATACTCGCCGCCATCGCGCGGGTGGCAGCTTGGGATAGCGGATCGTCAGCGATGTTGATCGAGGTTTCGGCTGCGTTGTGGATCGGCAGCTTCGGCCTGTTCGCGCTCCGATACGGACCGATCTTGGTGGCGCCCCGCGTCCAGCCCGTGGACGTTCAGCGTGGCAAATAACAAAGTTATTCGCCGGGCGTCGAGTGCTGGCGCGGTGCTGCAACCTCGGAACATTCGTGGCCTTGTTCGATCTAATGGTATTTATCGGTCGACGTTGAGCACCGCGCCCGTCGTGGCATCGACGTCGACTTCCATATACTGGCCGGCTGCGTCGCGGCCTTCGATCTGCCACTCATGACCGGCGAACTCCGCGTCAGAGACAGCGGCAATACCGACTTCAAACGCGACGCCAAGCGCCTCTTGCATCGAGAGAAGACTACCGGAGTCATAGGCCATCGCCGGAGTGGCCGCGCCGAGGGAAACCGCGGCAGCCATAGACAGAATGTACTTTCGCATGTGGAACTCCTTGTCGAGGTCATCAAGCTCGCACGTCGCAGCGCAACATCAACTAGAACCGAGAGCTCTGCATTGCGTTCCCGCGCCCCTCACGCGGCAAGTTTGAGCGAATGGGCGGGCGGCTGTGGCCTTTTTCTGGCCATACCTTGGCGAGCCAACATGCGGGTCGTCGCGATCGGATGCCGAGATACCTATGCTGAAGATGTGGCGATCAACTCCTGCATCTGCGCTCCACCGACCCCGTCGCGCTGCAAGAACTACCGCCCGGATAAACTTCCGCTTTTCTTATCGGCCGGTGGCGGATCGATCCGACATTGCATCATGCAGTGCAGCCCTGTGCCGAGGAACGCGATCTCCGCTTTCCCGTCGAACGCCCGCAGACCGGCATTCAGGAGCTGCGTTCCAAACCCCGGCTTGCCCTGCGCAGTGATCATAGGCCCGCCTGATTCGTCCCAGACGATTGACAGCAGGCCGTTGGTTACAGTCCAAGACACATGGAGCAGGCCATGGGGCGTGGAGAACGCGCCGTATTTGGCGGCGTTGGTGGCGAGTTCGTGAAACATCAGCGCCAAACTGACCGCGAGCTTCGTCGGCAGAAAGAGGGGGCCGCCGTTCAGCGTAAACCGGACGTGGCCGTAGGGGCCGAGCTCCGAGCGCAGCAGATCGATGATATCGCAGCCACGTTCGTCGGTGCGTGCGATCAGGTCATCGGCTGTGGCCAGCGCGCCGAAGCAGCCGTCGATCTTGGCCCGGGCCGCCGGATAATCGTGAAGCGCCTGTCTGGTCACCGCATGAATAGTGGCGAGTTTGTTCTTGAGGCGGTGGCGGAGTTCTTCCACCAAGAGTTCGCGATAGCGCTGTTCCTTTTCGAGTTCGGTCGTGAGTTCGCGGTGATGAACGACTAGAGAACGATGGCGTCGCACCCCCAGGATGATGAGCGCCGCGACGACGAAATAGATCGCCATAAGTATTGCCGCGGCCATAATCTGCGGCGCCTCGCCGAAATTCAGCATCAGGCCGAGAGCTGCGCCGCCAATCGCGGCGGCAATTCCGGCTCGCTCTCCGCCGAACGCGGCTGCGACAAAAACGCCGGGAAGATAGATGCTGTAAGGCACGTCCGTTCGCAGCAGCGAGATGCCGAAGCGGAACGCGGTGGCGAGCATTAGGCAGGCGGCCGTGAGGCCGAAACCCAGAACCGCCGGAGGCTCGGAGACTCCCTGCCATCCGTGCCGGAATTCCTCGATCCACTTGGCCATCCGGCCCCCACTGCAATGTCATGCCGGCACCGCTGAAATTTGCCGGGGCAGATGTCTGCAGGCAGCTTAGCTTAAAGGCACGGCCGGTTAGCATACAATCTTTCTTCTGCAAGGGAATTGACCCAACCGTCCTCGAGGCTCGATGCTTTCGAGACAAACTGATGTGATCCGTTTCCGGTCTGCGGAACGTCCGCAACAGGATGCGTCTAATCCAGCCCTTGCCAGTTGCGAGCTCGCCTGGCGGTGATCAAGCTCCACGCTCATGGACAAAGGCCGCTCTCCCCCAGCGCGCGTTTTTTGCCGGGATATTGGATAGAATTCGGTATAACTTCCGCTGTTTTCCCTATAGTTCGCTACGCTTCTCATCACGTCAGGAATTTTGGCTGGATTGCCATGGACATATCACATTTAGCCGAACATTTCGGGACCGTCGGCGGCGTGGCCGCTTCGTTCTTTGTGGTAGCCACCTGCACCATGCGGACCATGATCCCGCTCCGTGCTTTCGGCATGCTGGCCAATCTCATGCTGATGATCACTGCGCTTCCGCTCCACAATTTCCTGCAATTGGGGCTCCACGCGGGACTATTCTGTCTCAACGGATATCGCTTGCACCAGATGCTTCTGCTCGTGCGCGAGGTGAAGAAGTCCGTCAACAGCGATCTATCGATGGACTGGCTGAAGCCCTTTATGACCAAGCGCAAGTGCGAGACCGGAGAAATGCTGTTCTATAAGAACGAAAAGGCGGAGACGATGTTCTACATCGTCAGCGGCCGCTACCGTCTGGTGGAGTCCGGCATTGAGCTTCCGGTTGGCGCAATAGTTGGTGAGCTCGGCATGCTGTCTCCTTACAACGAGCGCACCCAATCGCTGGAGTGCATCGAGAGCGGCACGGTGCTCAGCGTGAGCTATCGCCAAGTCGAGGAGCTTTACGTCCAGAATCCGGAATTCGGTTTCTATTTCCTGCGGCTGGCCAGCGCGCGGCTTTTTCAGAACATTGGCAGGCTCGAAGAGCGGCTCGCTGAACATGCGGCGCCCGCGGTCATGACGCCTAAGCTCGCATGAATTTCGGCAGAAGCAAAGCCGCAGACGTTCTTCCCGCCATCCGTTCGATGTTCGCGACTGTTTCAGGCGAGAACAACCATCTGATTCCGACGCTGCCGGCGGACATGCCTGAAGAAGCGAGGCGTGTGGCGGTCGATGGCGTGAAACACCTGATCGATTATCAAGGAGCAGGTTACGCGCAGCTTTATGTCGCGCGGCTTCGGCGGTTCATCGGCCGGCGCAATGTTGATGATGAAGTGTTTGCCGATATCGCGCGTCTGATGGCCGCGCGTATGGCGTATGACGATCCTATCCGCATGGCGCAGCTCAAGCTTGCTGAATTCCGAATGGGTCCGCATGTTCCGTCCGATATTCGCAAGCTACGTCTCGACGAGCTGGTGTGCGTGCTCCCAAAACGGGGAGCCGATCCTGTGCTCTCGCTGCTTGACTATCTCGGGTGGCGGCACCTGCCGGTTACCATGCGGTTCAGCGCAGCGAGCGGATTGGGGCTTCGATCCCTCAAAATCAAGACGTCGCTCAGGCGATGGCGGCTGTCATCTCTCCGTTATGCCAATGAGCGCGTTTGGGTCGAGCGCTGGCTACATATGATCGATCGCAGCCTGGCAAAGCAGCCTGCCGCAGTCGCCGCGGTGGTTGCGACGGCCGAAATGGTGCAGGGATACGGGGACGATTACGCTCAGAATCTGCGTAACTGGAATCTGATCATCGACCATCTTGTCAAACCGACCTTCGACGGCGCGATGTACTGCTCTGATCTGGGTGCCTCAATAGCCGAGGCGCGGGCGGCCGTGGATTGTGATCCCCAGCAGGAATCGTTGAAGCGTGTTATCGCGGGGATAAGGGAGCGGGCCGGTGCCGACACCCGGAGGGTCGATTGAGCGGTGTATCCCGGTCCAGAGATGGCATAATGAAGGTGTTTGAGCCGCTCGATGCGCAGTACGCTCGCACAGCTTGCCTCGTTCATGAATATGCGAACTTCAAAAACCGGACATTAGCAGGGGCGTCTGCGTGATACTTCCTTCGTTGTCGTCGTCGATCGCAGTGGGTCCGCTTGTTGGCTGGATGGTCGTGCTGACCATCAAGCATGTGTTGGCCGATTTCGTGTTGCAGAATTCCTGGATGGCGGTCGGCAAGGATCAAAAGACCGGCTGGGCGCTGCCGCTGCTCTCGCACTGTCTCGTGCATCTCGTGTTGGCGCTGGTGCTGATTCTGCTTATCGCGCCACGCTTCTGGTTCATCGCCTTTATCGATTTCGCGATTCATATCGTCGTGGATCGCGCCAAGGGTATCTGTGTCTCCGCCTTCGACGTGACACATGAACACCCGTGGTTCTGGACGCTGATAGGCGTCGATCAGACACTGCATCATCTCACCGGATTCGGGCTGGCGATCGTCATGGCATTCAACGCGTGACCTGAAATACGTGATCTGGCGGCGGCACCTGCGAATCGCGAATCATGGCCCGGTTTGATTCGGAACCGGAATGCAAGTCTCCCCGGCCTGACTTTGCGGGCGTGGTTAACTTCTCGTTAGGGAATTGTGTTGCATCCTCAGGACTTGAGGAGAGTTGCGCATGTGCTCTAGCGCCGACGCTTTCGAGAACGACATCTGCCCAGTCAAGGATGATCTGTTGGGCGCCATGTATCGCGCCAGCGAGCATGGGTTGCCTCAGCTCATTGCCAGCGTCGCTCCGGATGTACGAGCGATGCTGGCACTGTTCTGCTACCACCGGAGCCATCTGCACGCACTGGCTTTGTCAATCGCTTCAAGCTGCACCGAGCGCGATCTGGTCGCACTCGGTGGCCGCGTCGGTTCCACGCTGTTCGCGCTGTCACGCAACGCACGGCAACCCCATGCTCCGTCGCAGCACAGCCAGCGCAAGCCCATTACGTTGTCAACAAAGCCGCTCAGCACGTTCGTGCCGCTCGACGACCTGGCCGACGACGAGGAGGCTGCGCTGGTACCGGCATAACGGTCGCGCAGCTCAAATGCCTATTTCTTTTCCCTGGTGACGATGCCCGGCAATGTGAGATTGCCGGAAGCGACCTTGTAGGTGCCGGTGACGCAAAGAAGCGGTGCCTTTCCGGCTTCGTTGACCTGCAGATGCGCGGCGACGGCATCAAAGTTGACGTTCTCCGCTCCCTTTACTGGCACGGTAATACGCACCGTTTGTCCTTTAAGAATGGGGCTCATGCCTGGGCTGTCCAACGCGAGAGGCAGGCCGGGCGCGGTGGCCGGCAATAGATCCTGCCCCGGCGAAATGTCCAGCACCTTGAGGCCGCCGGCGCAGCCCTTGTCGCTGGCTAGCACCACCCAGTGCGAATGCCAGCCCGCGCCGTCATTGGTCGGATCGCCATCGCCGTTTTCGTCGAACAGCGGTGTGTCGTCAAAGTCCGGATGCGCGGTAATGGCGAGCGCCAGGATGCCGGAACCTTTAGCAAAGCCGACCGTCGCGGGATCGAGCTTGGTCGGCCAGACGTAGGCGTCCACTTTGGCGCCGGCGAGCTTTCCGACCTTTTGCGGTTTCAGCGAACCGGCATCGCCGCTGACCTCCATGGCGAAGGTGGCAAGCCGGCCGTCGGTCGAGGCGGAGGCGCTGGTAACGTCGAACGCCGGTGGCACCGCCGCATCTGGTTTAGAATGGATATCGTGGGCGAAAGCGGAGGTCGCCAGCGCACCTTGGAGCAGGATGAAAGCTAACGTTTCCGGAGCTTGGGCATGAATCGGCATAGAGTCTACAGTCGCTACGTTATTTCCACGGCCCTTGAGGCTTCGTTGAGCCGCCTGGACCGGCTGACCCGCAGCGGCGGAAACATCGCGGAACTCAATCCTGCGCAGTGGGAGGCGTTGCGCTACCTGTCACGCGCCAACCGTTTCTCGCGCACGCCGGCGGCGCTCGCCGGTTACGTTGGCTCGAACTCGTGGGACCATTTCACAAACCCTGATTGTGCTGGAGCAGAAGGGGTTGGCGTTGCGGCAGTCCAGCCGGCGCGACGGCCGCTCGGTCGAATTGGCGCTGACCCGGCGCGGCGAGGCCGTATTGAGGGGTGATCCGCTGCGGCGGCTGGCGGACGACATTACGGCCGCCACAGGCGGCGATGCTGGCGAGTTGCTCGCGACGTTACAGGACATCCTGTCGGCAACGATCGCGAGGAACGACGGACGGGCCTTCGGAGTTTGCCGCACATGCAGGCATTTCCGCCGCAATGCCAAACCGGGCAACGCCTCGCCGCATCATTGCAGCTTGCTCGATAAAGCCCTCTCCGATTACGACGGAGGCGCGATCTGTCAGGAGCACGAAGCTGCCGCCTGAACAGCGGCTAGATCATGATTCCGGGTCGAAGCGATCCAAAATCACGCACGTAATCGATTCCAGAATTTTGAGAGGTGGGATGCGGGCGGAAAGCCGCTACGCACCTCCTCATCCCGCTCGGGTTAAGCTAATTGCGCAGCGATAGCGCGCCAATCAGACGGCATCCACCAGAATGACCCGTATGTCGTTGACGTTGGTGAGCGTCGGTCCTGTGAATAGCAGGTCACCGCTGGCTGCGAAGAAGCCGGTGGCGTCGTTGTTGGCGAGATAGACGGCGGGATCGAGGTTCTGCGCGCGCATCGCCCCGAATGTGCGGGCATCGATCACCGCGCCGGCGGGATCGGAGGCATCGCCCGCTCCGCCGTCGGCGCCATCTGTGTCGGCCGCCAGCGCGGAAATGCCCTGCGCGTCCTTAAGCTGTGATGCAAGCGCCAGCGCATATTCCTGATTGGGGCCGCCGCGCCCGTTGCCGCGAACCGTTACGGTGAGTTCGCCGCCGGACAGGATGGCGAGCTTGCGGCCGTCGGCTCGCGCCTTCAGCGCCAGTTTCGCGTGCTCCACTGCAACGTCGCGAGCTTCTCCTTCGAGATTGGCGCCGAGGTCGAGCACCTCAAAGCCGGCATCGTGCGCGAGTTTGACGGCGGCGTCGAGCGAAGTCCTTGGCCGTGCGACGATCTCGAAACGGGTGCGGGCGAACGCGGCGTCGCCGGGCTTGCAGCTTTCGTTGGCGGAATCGTTGAGGGCGCGGCTAATAGCATCGTCGCATACGATTTTGTATTTTGTGACCAACGCGCGGGCGTCGGCCAGCGTGGTTGGGTCGGGCACCGTGGGGCCGGAGGCAATGGCCGTCGGCTCATCGCGCGGCACGTCCGATATTGCCAGGGTTACGATCTCGGCGCGCCTGCCCGCGCGCGCAAGCCGCCCGCCCTTGATCCGTGACAAGTGCTTGCGCACCGTGTTGACTTCGCCGATCGGGGCGCCGGAGCGGAGCAAGGCATGGTTGAGCTGCTGCTTCTGAGCGAACGACACGCCATCCACAGGCGCAATCCAGTTCGCCGAGCCGCCGCCCGAAAGCAATACCAGCAGCAGATCGTCAGCTGTCGCGGTACACGCGAGGGTCAGACTGACGCCGGCGCTGCGCCAACCCGCTTCATCGGGCACTGGATGGCCGGCCTCGATCACCTTGATTCGACGCGTCGGCACGCTATGGCCGTAACGTGTGGTGGCGAGGCCGGTCAGCCGGGCGGGATCAAGACCGGCAGCGTCGAGATAGTGTCGTTCCACCACGGCGGCCATGGCGGCGGCGGCTTTGCCGGCGGCGAGGCAAATCACGCGGCCTTCCGGCGCGGGCGGCAGATGTGCCTCGAGAATGTTGTCAGGATGCGCGGCGGCGACACTCGCGTCGAAGAGGGCACGCAGCAGCTTGCGGTAGTCTGTCATGCTCGGATCTTGCCGAACGGCGCGAGAAGTCGAACGGGTCGCATTTCCATCGGAAGCGGACAGGGCCAGCCATGCTCAAAAAACGTACTTGAAATGTCGGCTTGGGCCATCGCCGTTCGTCTGGAAGAGAGGCACACACTCTGACCGGATGGACGTCCCATGCAGCTATTATCGATATGCTCGAATCTGGATTGTCTCTACCTGATCGTATGCTGGATCAAGTTGCGGATTTTCGCCGCGCTGAGAGATTTTTGCCTGCCTTTAACTCTTTCGGCAAACCAACTAGGCTTGTTCCGACTAGAGCGTTTTCGAGCGAAGTGGATGCCGGCTCGCGCGATGACAACGCGTCAGATCGAAATCATAGAAGCCACGCTTCTAATCCGCGTCAAAGACGAAAAGTCTAGCGGTTGGAGACCTGTCGAGGCAGCGGTAGGGCAGGTGAGCCCGCGGCATCCGATACCCTTGCAACGGCGCCGCGGCTATTCATCATCGCCTCGAGCCGGTCGCGTTCCTTCTCAAAGCCGGCCAGGATCGTGCCGTCCAGTGATCGCCCCCGCGGAAGCCTGACGCGCATCGGATCGACGAAGCGGTCGTTAACGAGAATTTCATAGTGCACGTGCGCTCCGGTGGAGCGGCCGGTCGAACCGACAAAGCCGATCACCTGCCCTTGCCGGACGCGCTTGCCTGGTTCGAGGCCCTTGGCGAAGGCCGACATGTGGCCGTACGCGGTTTCATAGCCGTTGTTGTGCTTGATACGGACATACTTGCCGTAGCCGCCTTCCCATTCTGCTTTTTCGACGACGCCGTTGCCGGTCGCGAAAATTGGTGTGCCATAAGGTGCCGCCCAATCGACGCCGGTGTGCATTTTCACGTAGCCGAGGATGGGGTGGCGCCGAACGCCGAATCCTGATCGCATGATCGCGCTGGCGACCGGTTTGCGGACCAGGAACTTCTTCGCGCTCTTGCCGGTCTCGTCATAATAATCGACGGCGGCGTCGTCGGGGGTTTGGAAACGATAGTATTTCTTGGTCTCACCACCCACGGTGAGCGAGGCATAAAGCACTTCGTTTTTCTCGGTCGTCGGCGTTCCTTCGTCGTCGCCGGCGTAGAAAACGTCGAATGAATCGCCGGGCTGGACCTTGCGCTGGAAATCAATGTCGTAGGAGTAGATGCGGACCATGTCCTCGATGATCGCTGGCGGCACCTTGTCCCGCAGCGCCGTCTCGTAGATGCTTTGATAAAGTCGGGCTCCGCGGTCATCGTCGGTGTCGCTGCTGTCAGCGACATCGGCGATCGAATTCATGCTGGCGACGTCGACAGCGACGTAATTGCCGAGATCCGACAGTGCGGCGACAGCCTCAATGGTGGAATCGTTCGCCACGATCACGCGGTAGGGGACGAGTCGCTGGTCGGAGGCCGCGGGCGCCATCAGGACACGCAACTTCTGGCCTTCCCTGAGTCCGCCGTCGCGGCCTCGAGGTCCGAGCGTGCTTGCGATCACATGGGCTTCTTCCGGCGTTGCGCCCTGGTCCCGCAGCACCGAGGCGATAGTGTCGCCTCTCCTGACCAGATGCACGCGCTCGCCCAGTGGATTGCCGCCGGTAAGTTGTTCGCTGGTTTTCGAAAGCAACGTGACGTTTTCCGGGACGATACGGGCCTCAAACCCGGCATAGGGGTCCACGCTACCTTCGGCGGCGTAGGCCATTTTGATGCCCGACGTCGGGCCAGCGGTCTCTACCGCAGCCTCGGCCATCGTATACCGCACGCCGCTGTTGCCGCGCCAGTTCGAGGCATCGCGTACCCGCATCAGAACTTCATCGATCGGGATGGTTGCCGCGATCGTCGCCTTCGGGAGGATCAGTGCGAGATCACGGGTCACGAAGGAAACTTCGGCGTCTGGTTCGGCCGCTGCGGCGGCGCTTGCATCTTCTGGGGCGGTGCGGGCGTGGCTACCACCGTCGGCCAGCAGGCGTTGCGCGTTGAATGGCGGAATCTTTGCGCTGAGATCGCCGGTCGCCATCGACAGGTTGCCGGATACCCGAACGAAGGGCCGGACCCGCATCACGTCGCGATTGCCGGCGCGGGTCACGGTCGAGACGCGAATGACCTGCCTTGCAGCGGCCGCCTCGCTCGGCGGCGGCAGACGATCGCTCTTGTGAAGGCTGGCCTGATGGTCACCGGTTCCGAACGAGCCGCGAAGTCCGCCTTCGACGCGCTCGGCTACCCTCGCAAAGGTGGTTTCACCATCGAGCGACGCAAAAACGGCGCCGCCAATAAGAGCCGCGCCGCACAGGCCTGTAAGAATGGTGCCGCTGAACCACTGCACGGAGATGCGGCGGCGGTCGATGACGGCGGCTTCGGATCCGTCCGCCGAAAGCGGCGGCTCATGACCAAGGTCAATGATCCCCGTCTCGCGTCCTCGATCTCCACTGCGTGCTGCGTTCAATCCGCCGTCCCCCAAATTCCTGCAACCGGCGAAACTCTTGCGCATCCCGGCGTCCGACGCCCTCGGGCGATAGACGAAAGATTCGCGTGCTTCATGCTCAAGGCTCCCGCCGCCTGGCCTGAGTCGCGAGCATCAACGGCGTCTGAGCCTCGATGCATTGCGGCCGCCTGGACAAGGCGATGCGACCGTGGATGACCACCGTCTGCTGAAAGCTACCGATTCCTGGACTTAACGAAATGGCCGCTGCCCCTAGCAATCGGCGATTCAAGACTTATTTCTAGAGAACGTCGCAGGAATGTGGCTCAAGTACGGCGTTTCGCAGGGCTTTTTGGCCTGCGATGTTGTTTTACCCGATGCAACAATTTGTTGACGATGGGCGTTGACAAGCGTCCGAGGGTGGGACTATAAACCGCCCACTGAACGCGGCGCGGCCTTGGGCCTTACCAAGGCCCTTAGCTGTGTCGGTGAAGCTCCTCACTAGGTTGAGTGAATCAACAGCCGATAGCCATCGGTTGTTATTTGTCGTCCGGTGAGTGCTTTACGGAGCTTCCAGAGATGGAAGATGGGTCTTTGAACCCGGGCTGTTTGACAAGTGAAGATGAAGAAAGAGAAACGTGGACGGCGGAGTCCTTGCGGGTCTCGGTCAATGAAGGCTTCGGCTTTCGTGGATTGAGACCGGACGAAAGACTTCGGCGGTACACGTTTAAAGGTTACACCATCGTCATCAGCGATGTGAATCGCGGATGGCTGTTAGCTTCGGCTAACAAAAAATGGTGGGACCTCGTCAAACGTTGTGATCAGCCGGCTCAAAGTTTCAAGTCCAACTTGAGAGTTTGATCCTGGCTCAGAGCGAACGCTGGCGGCAGGCTTAACACATGCAAGTCGAACGGGCGTAGCAATACGTCAGTGGCAGACGGGTGAGTAACGCGTGGGAACGTACCTTTTGGTTCGGAACAACACAGGGAAACTTGTGCTAATACCGGATAAGCCCTTACGGGGAAAGATTTATCGCCGAAAGATCGGCCCGCGTCTGATTAGCTTGTTGGTGAGGTAATGGCTCACCAAGGCGACGATCAGTAGCTGGTCTGAGAGGATGATCAGCCACATTGGGACTGAGACACGGCCCAAACTCCTACGGGAGGCAGCAGTGGGGAATATTGGACAATGGGCGCAAGCCTGATCCAGCCATGCCGCGTGAGTGATGAAGGCCCTAGGGTTGTAAAGCTCTTTTGTGCGGGAAGATAATGACGGTACCGCAAGAATAAGCCCCGGCTAACTTCGTGCCAGCAGCCGCGGTAATACGAAGGGGGCTAGCGTTGCTCGGAATTACTGGGCGTAAAGGGTGCGTAGGCGGGTCTTTAAGTCAGAGGTGAAATCCTGGAGCTCAACTCCAGAACTGCCTTTGATACTGAGGATCTTGAGTTCGGGAGAGGTGAGTGGAACTGCGAGTGTAGAGGTGAAATTCGTAGATATTCGCAAGAACACCAGTGGCGAAGGCGGCTCACTGGCCCGATACTGACGCTGAGGCACGAAAGCGTGGGGAGCAAACAGGATTAGATACCCTGGTAGTCCACGCCGTAAACGATGAATGCCAGCCGTTAGTGGGTTTACTCACTAGTGGCGCAGCTAACGCTTTAAGCATTCCGCCTGGGGAGTACGGTCGCAAGATTAAAACTCAAAGGAATTGACGGGGGCCCGCACAAGCGGTGGAGCATGTGGTTTAATTCGACGCAACGCGCAGAACCTTACCAGCCCTTGACATGTCCATGACCGGTCGCAGAGATGTGACCTTCTCTTCGGAGCATGGAGCACAGGTGCTGCATGGCTGTCGTCAGCTCGTGTCGTGAGATGTTGGGTTAAGTCCCGCAACGAGCGCAACCCCCGTCCTTAGTTGCTACCATTTAGTTGAGCACTCTAAGGAGACTGCCGGTGATAAGCCGCGAGGAAGGTGGGGATGACGTCAAGTCCTCATGGCCCTTACGGGCTGGGCTACACACGTGCTACAATGGCGGTGACAATGGGAAGCAAAGGGGCAACCCCTAGCAAATCTCAAAAAACCGTCTCAGTTCGGATTGGGCTCTGCAACCCGAGCCCATGAAGTTGGAATCGCTAGTAATCGTGGATCAGCATGCCACGGTGAATACGTTCCCGGGCCTTGTACACACCGCCCGTCACACCATGGGAGTTGGTTTTACCTGAAGGCGGTGCGCTAACCCGCAAGGGAGGCAGCCGACCACGGTAGGGTCAGCGACTGGGGTGAAGTCGTAACAAGGTAGCCGTAGGGGAACCTGCGGCTGGATCACCTCCTTTCTAAGGATGGTTCTTCAACAGCTTGCTGTTATCGAACCGTTTTAGAAACATCAGTGGCCAATGATCGTCAGGATCGTTGAGCTGCATTGGCGGGATTTCGCCGTCTTCGTTTCTCTTTCTTCGCGGACGAACACGCGCCAGGGCGGCGCTTGTGCTCATGATCCGGTTAAGCCGGCGGAGTGCGCTGTCCCTAGTCGTTAGGGGCTTGTAGCTCAGTTGGTTAGAGCGCGCGCTTGATAAGCGTGAGGTCGGAAGTTCAAGTCTTCCCAGGCCCACCATTTGATCAAGTGCAGCATTCGTCTTCTGGTACGGGGCCATAGCTCA
>CAWEBX010000002.1:0-75000 GCA_963807355.1 uncultured archaeon | reverse complement strand
GTTGTCGACGGCACTGTTCGGTGTCCGTGGCATCACGCCTGCTTCGATCTGCGCACCGGCGATGCGATCCGCGCGCCGGCCTTCAACGCACTCGATGTCTGGCAAGTGGAGCAGCGCGACGGCCGGGTTTTTGTTGGCAAGAAACGCGAGCGGCCGACGGTCAAGGTCGCGAAGCCCGATCACCCAAAGAAAATCGTGATCGTCGGTGGTGGCGCGGCGGGTTTTGCCGCCGCCGAGATGCTGCGCCGGCAAGACTACAAAGGTAGCATCGTGATGCTGAGCAGCGACGATGCGGCGCCGGTCGACCGGCCGAACCTGTCGAAAGACTATCTCGCCGGTTCAGCGCCCGAGGACTGGCTGCCGCTGCGCCCCGACGATTTCTACCAGCAGGCGGGCATCGATCTGCGGCTGCGTACGACGGTTACCGCTATCGATCCGCCAGCGCGCCAGCTTTCGATCGACGGCGATGTCATCGGCTACGATCGGCTGTTGCTGGCGACCGGCGCCGAGCCGGTCAGGCTACCGATTGCGGGGGCAAACCTGCCGCACGTCCACACGTTGCGGTCGCTCAAAGATTGCCGTGCCATCATCGATGCGGCGAAATCGGCGAGCCGGGTAGTTGTCATTGGGGCGAGTTTCATCGGTCTTGAGGTCGCGGCCTCGTTGCGTGCCCGCGGGATCGAGGTTCATGTCGTCGCGCCTGAATCTCGTCCGATGGAGCGCGTTCTCGGTGCGGAGATGGGCGATTTCGTCCGTTCGCTGCATGAAGAACACGGCGTCATCTTCCATCTCGAGGATACGGTCACGGCGATCGGCGAGAAGAAAGCCACGCTCAGGAGTGGTGACGCACTGGAGGCCGATTTCGTGATCTTCGGTGTTGGCGTGAAGCCGCGCCTGGAGCTTGCGGAGAAGGCGGGACTGAAGATCGACCGCGGCGTACTCGTCAACGAGTTTCTGGAAACGAGCGCACCCGGCATCTACGCGGCCGGCGACATCGCGCGCTGGCCCGATTCGCGTTTCGGGGCGAACATCCGCGTCGAGCACTGGGTGGTAGCACAACGTCAGGGCCAGGTTGCCGCGCGCAATATGCTAGGACACAACGAAAAGTATGACGCTGTGCCGTTTTTCTGGAGCCAGCATTATGATGTGCCAATCAATTATCTCGGACATGCGTTAAAGTGGGATCAGATCGAGGTCGACGGAAACGTCGCTGATCGGGATTGCCTGCTGCGCTACAAGCATCAGGGGCGCGTGCTGGCAGTATCCTCGATCTATCGGGACATTGAGCACCTCAAAGAGGAAGTAGCGATGGAGCGCGCCGTCGTCTCCTGAAGTTCGGCTACGCGGTATAGGAGCTGAACACCATTCCATTGCGCCGGCCGAAGTCGGCGTGATCGCGAGTTTTTGTGAGACACAATCCCTTTACTCATGAATACGCCAGTTTGCGACGGAGCGATCCGTGAGTGAACAGCTAGCTGATCGTAAATTCGCGCTGTTCGATACCGCGATTGGAATTTGCGGTATCGTTTGGACGATGCGTGGCGTCGAAGCCGTGCAACTGCCGCTGCCGGATAAGGACAAAACCCGGATGCGCATTCTCCAGCGTTTCGGGAGCGTTGCAGAGGCAGTTCCGCCGGACGCTGTACAGGCTGCGATTGACGGCATGTACGCGTTGCTTGAAGGTAAGCCGACCGATTTATCCAATGTGGTGCTCGATCTCGACGGCGTAGGCGAATTTGATCGCCGCGTTTATGACATCGCACGCACCATTCCTCCGGGCAGGACGATGACCTATGGCGACATCGCCAAACGTCTCGGCGGCGTTGAACTGTCGCGCGATGTCGGTCAGGCTCTCGGCCGTAATCCGTGTCCGATCGTGGTGCCGTGCCATCGCGTGCTTGCAGCCGGCGACAAGCCGGGAGGCTTCTCGGCGAACGGCGGCGTTGCGACCAAGCTGAAAATGCTTGCCATCGAGGGCGCGATCATCAATCACACGCCAAGCTTGTTCGATTGACCTGTTCCCGCAACGCTCCTGAGCGTTTTTCTTGCGGAAGGCCTGGACCGGTTCGGCCTGACTGGACCGACCGGCACATCACGCCGTCAGGCTGAGCCTGAGCGGTTCAGTCGTTTCCGATGCCTCATTGCCGCCGCCGTGGTAAGGTGCTGTTTATCTCGTTTCGAGTGGCGATGCGCGGGTTTGACCCGGATCAGGCGCCGCGCCGTCTGAAGAAACACAGATCAAAATCATCACGCTTCTAATTCTGTCAGAAGCGGAAAGGCTCCAAGGCCGGAATGGCTCCAGTAGCCCGGAGACACAGTTGAGCGGTGTTCCCTTCGATCCATCCAGTCAGGACGGCGACCAGCGTGAGTTGGCGGGACTTGAACTGACGCGAGCTCTGCAGCGCGCAAGGTGGGTGATCGCATGGGAAAGGGCATGGCCGCATCTTGCGCGGCTGCTTTGCGTCGGCGGGCTTTTTCTGGCGGTTTCCTGGGCTGGCGTTTGGCTTGTTCTACCAGTGATGGGACGCGCCGTTGCCCTTGCTGCATTTGTTCTGCTCGCCATTGCGGCGATGGCGCCTGCCATCAGGTTCCGCTGGCCCAGCCGCGAGGAAGGATTGGGCCGGCTCGACCGCAGTGCTGGCCTTCGCCATCGTCCCGTCACCGCGCTCGCCGACACGCTGGCGACCCGGGATCCGGTCGCGCATGCTTTGTGGCAGGCACAGCGCGCGCGCACGTTGACGGCGATCAAGCGTGTTCGCGCCGGATTGCCGTCGCCGAGGCTACCGCTGCACGACCGGTGGGCGCTGCGATCGCTGGTGATGGTGCTGATGGTCGCGACCTATATCGCTGCGGACGGCGAACGGACCGAGCGCGTGGCTGCTGCGTTCGACTGGAATGGAATGCTGACATCGACCAATGTCAGGGTCGATGCGTGGGTGGCTCCGCCGCCTTATACCGGCAAGCCCCCGATCATCCTGTCCAAGACCAACGCGGATCCGGCGTCCTTCGATGGCGGGCCGCTTCCGGTGCCTGCGGGCAGCACGTTGACCGTGCGTTCGAGCGGAGGCAGCTTCGACGTCGCGCTCGGCGGCGGCGTGACTGAAAAGGCTAATGCCGACAAGCCCCCGGAAGGTACGAACGAGCGGCATTTCACCATTGTCGCGGATGGTACGGCTCGTGTGCGCGCCCCGGCGGGGCTACCGCAATGGACATTTAGCGCAATTGCCGATCGCGTCCCGGCCATATCGCTGGCCAAGCGGCCGGAGCGCCAGGCGCGCGGATCGTTGCTGATGTCCTATCGCCTGGAGGACGATTACGGCGTGACCGAAGCCCATGCGGAATTTTCGACCCGACCCGGGCCCGCTGCAAAGGACGGAGCGGTCGCGCGCCCATTGTTCGATCCGCCGCAATTCGCGCTGGTATTGCCGAATGCCAGACCCCGCAGCGGAATCGGGCAGACGGTCAAGGATCTGAGCGAAAGTCCCTACGCTGGCGCCGAAGTGACCTTGACGCTGACCGCGCGCGACGATGCCGGAAACGAGGGGCGCAGCGAACCGCTCGACCTGCGCCTGCCGGAACGCGTGTTCACTAAACCGCTTGCGCGCGCGCTGATCGAGCAGCGCCGCATCCTGGCGCTGGACGCTAATCAGAATAAGCAGGTCCATACGGCACTCGATGCTCTCCTGATCGCCCCCGAGGTATTCACTCCCAAGGTGGGGGAGTATCTCGGTCTTTACAGCGTAACGAAGCAGCTCGAGGAAGCGCGCATCGATGCCCAGTTGCGTGAGGTCGTTGCCAGCCTCTGGGGGCTCGCCGTAAGCATCGAGGATGGTAATATCACCGACGTCGAGAAAGCGCTGCGTGCCGCGCAGGATGCACTGAAGGAAGCATTGGAGCGCGGCGCGAGCGATGAGGAGATCAAGAAGCTCACCGAGAATCTGCGCGCGGCGCTGGATAATTACCTGCGCCAGTTGGCCGAACAGATGCGCAACAATCCGGAGCAACTGGCGCGTCCGCTCGATCCCAACAGCAGGGTCATGCGCCCGCAGGACCTCGACAACATGATCGAGCGCATGGAGCGTCTGTCCCGCTCGGGCGACAAGGACGCCGCCAGGCAATTGCTCGATCAGTTGCAGCAAATGCTCGAGAATCTGCAAATGGCGCAGCCGGGCCAGGGTGAGGGAGGAGATCTGCAACAGTCGCTGAATGAACTCGGTGACATGATCCGAAAGCAGCAGCAGTTGCGCGACAAGACCTACAGGCAGGGTTTGGATTCGCGTCGCGATCACGATCACGGCCAAGAGCGCAGCGGCCAGAATGCCATGAGCGGTCTGCAGCGGGATCAGCAGGCCCTGCGTGACAGGCTTCAGACATTGCAGCAGGAACTTGCCAAACGCGGAATGGGGCCGAGCCAGCACGGCATGCAAGGTCAGTCGGCCGGGCCAGGTGACGATCTCGGCCAGGCCGATTCCGCAATGGGCCAGGCCGACGGCCGGCTTGGCGAAGGCCATGCCGATAGCGCCGTCGACGCGCAAGGCCGGGCCCTCGATGCGCTGCGCAAGGGCGCTCGAAGCCTTGCTGAAGCCTTGCAGCAGGGTGAAGATGGGCCGGATAGCCGAGTGGGCCGGCAAAATGGTGGTCAGACTGACCCGTTGGGGCGCCCGCTGCATGGCCGCGAGTTCGGCAACGATACGACAGTCAAAATTCCTGGCGAAATCGACGTACAGCGAGTGCGCCGCATTCTTGAAGAGTTGCGCCGCCGCATCGCCGATCCGTCACGGCCGAAAATCGAACTCGATTACATCGAACGGTTGCTTAAGGATTACTGATCGTTCCGTCAGTCAGCGTCCTCAATGCCCCGGCGACGGCAGAGCGGATATCGGCCACCGAGAACGGCTTCGTAACGACGTCGTGCACAATAGCGTTGAGACCCGAGGCGCGCTCGCGCTGATCGGCGAAACCTGTCATCAGCAGGATGACCACGTCGGGGAAATCGCGAGCGACCGCGAGAGCCAGCGCAATGCCGTCCATGATAGGCATCTTGATGTCAGTGAGCAGAACGTCGAAAGCGCGCGCGTCACCTGTCAGAATATCCAGCGCTTCGGCGCCGTCGGCCGCGGTCACTGTCTCGTGGCCGTCCATGGCGATGGCGCGGGCGACCAGCGAACGCATCGAGTCCTCGTCGTCAGCGATCAGAACCCGCGCCATGACTTAGGCTCCGTTCCCGGCCGCAAGGTCCTGCCGGTTGAAGAAGCGAACACCGATCCTGCGGCCTTCAGATGGCGGGGCCGCCAGCCGTGTCCGGAACCAGACGTTTTCGCCGGGCTTGAGCGCTGCCTGCTCGAGCACTGCGTTCCACGCGTAGATTTCGGTTTCATGCGCGTCACGGACACTGAAGCGCAGGCGCGGCAATTCGACCGGCTTGCGGCTTTGCGCGACGATCATGCCTTCGATCACCAGCACCGGCTTGCCGTCGACGGTTTCGGTCGACGTCTTGACGTCCTTGAAGGCCAACCCGCGCAGGTTCACCTCCAGTCCGACCAGCCGATAGAACGTTGCGGTTTGCGGCAGCAGGCGCACGATCTCGACACGCCAGATGACAAGAGCCAGCACCATCGCCGCCATCGCGACGCAGAAGGTGTTCAGAGTGATCGCTGGCGTGCGAAGCGCGAATAAGGGCTTGAGCCGGTCGCGGAACCGCGAAGCAATGGAGAGCGGACGTTTGTCATCGCGCGCCGTATTGTCGTGGGGCGTATTGTCCTGTCGGGCCGGCGAAGTCCAGACACCGGCGAGATCCTGTGGCGGCCCCCCGAGTTCGGGGGATTTCGGCAAATCGCTGGCGATCGACGGACTGTCGACAGACGGCATGTCGCCGGTCTTCGGGGGATCGGTCCATCCCGCCATCTCGTCCGCTCCCGCCATCGTGGGGATGCGAACGTTGGCGATATTGTCAGGCGCCGCCCGCCATGTTTTCTTGCAGCGCGAACAGCGGACGGTGCGGCCCGTTCCGCCGAAACTTGCGAGATCGACCGCATAGGATGTCGTACAGTGTGGGCATACAATGTGCATGGACGAATCGCCAGAAGTGACTGCCGGAAGTCTACGCGCTGACCGTTAACGAATCGGAAACCATAACCGACGCACAAGGGGACGAGGGTGAGCTTTGTTTCAGAGGTCACAGATGTGGTTGGGGCCGCGCCGGCGTCAGCCTCCCTCGACCGAACGTTCGTGTGGTGATTATCCATTTTCTTCATTCAGCGAGGTGATCAAGGGACCTTTCGGTCCAACCACACTCAGAATCATTGAGTTGTTGCATGGAGGGCGAACTTCGGAAACCGGCACATTAGTGTCCTTTCGAATTCCAGGTTCGCGAAAGGAAACGCTGGAATATTGCGAACTTGGAAATCGGGACACAAGGCTTGATCCGGTTCGAAAATGTCGGCTTGCGTTACGGGCTCGGCCCGGAGATTTTGCGCGACCTCAGCTTTCATCTTCCCGCCCGTTCCTTTCAGTTCCTCACCGGCCCGTCGGGCGCGGGTAAATCCTCCCTGCTGCGACTGCTTTTTCTGTCGCTGCGGCCGACGAGGGGTCTTGTCAACCTGTTCGGTCAGGACGTCTCGTTGCTGAGCAAGGATGCGATCGCCGACTTGCGCAAGCGTATCGGGATCGTGTGGCAGGACTTTCGCCTGCTCGACCACATGACCACTTACGAAAACGTCGCATTGCCATTCCGGGTTATGGGCCGCGATGAGTCGACCTACCGCCGCGAAGTCATCGATCTTCTGAAGTGGGTGGGTCTTGGCGAGCGCATGGATGCGCTGCCACCGGTCCTGTCCGGAGGGGAGAAGCAGCGCGCAGCGATCGCTCGCGCGGTGATAGCGCGACCGCAGCTTCTGCTGGCAGACGAGCCGACCGGCAACGTCGATCCGACACTTGGGCAACGTTTGCTGCGGCTGTTCATCGAGCTGAACAAGTCCGGCACGGCGGTCATCATTGCCACCCACGATATCGCTCTGATGGATCAGTACGATGCGCGGCGGCTGGTGCTGCATCAGGGACGGCTGCACATCTATGAGTAAGGCAGGGGACCGACACGATGTGCTGATGGATCTCGGGCGCGAACGCCCGCAGGTGCCGGTCCGCGCACGCAATATGTCGCCGATCGTACCGCGTGCATCGATCGCAGGCCGTGCTCTGGTGGCCGTTGTTGCCATCATGACGTTTCTGGCGTCGATCACGACCGGGGCGGTGCTGCTGATCAACGCTTCGGCTGCGGAATGGCAGTCGGAGGTCGCGAGCGAAATCACCATCCAGGTGCGTCCCGTCGCCGGCCGCGACCTCGAGCGCGATGTAACCGCGGTCGCCGCCGCGGCTCGGGAGCATCCGGGAATCCTCGATGTCCGGCCGTACACCAAGGAGGAGTCGGGCAAGCTGCTGGAGCCTTGGCTCGGCAGCGGTCTGTCGCTCGACGATCTGCCGATACCGCGCATGATTGTGGCGCGTGCCGCGCCAGGGACCAGGCTCGATCTGGAAGGGCTTCGTAGCCGCGTGACGCAACTGGCGCCATCGACCAGCGTGGACGACCATCGCGCCTGGATCGACCGGATGCGATCGATGACCAACGCGACCGTGTTCGCCGGAATCGGTGTTCTCGCGCTGGTCATTATTGCGACCATTATCTCGGTATCGTTCGCGACCCGGGGGGCCATGGCGGCCAATCGTCCGATCGTCGAGGTGCTGCATTTCGTCGGGGCCAGCGACCGTTACATCGCCAATCACTTCCTGCGTCATTTCCTGCGGCTCGGGCTGAGGGGCGGCGTGATCGGTTGTGTCGCCGCGATGCTGATGTTCGGGTTCTCCGAATCGATCGCCAATTGGTTTTCCGGAACGCCGGTGGGAGATCAGTTTGCGGCGCTGCTGGGCACGTTCTCGCTGCGCCCGTCCGGCTATCTCGTGCTGGCTGGCCAGACGGTCCTGATTGCGGCGGTCACCGCCTGGGCTTCCCGCCGCACATTGTTCGCGACGCTTGATGAGATCGATTGAGCAGTCGCTCAGGGCCAGCGCGACATTCCGGCGCGGCCGAATTCCACTTCGCCCCAAAACGCACTAAAGTCGAGGGGACCAGGACATCGAACGGATGAGTGAACAAACCCGCCATGACAAACCGGAAGCCTCGGGTCGGGTGCCGGCGCGGCGGCGCCGCACGTTGCTCGCGGCCGCGGTTGCCGCCGTCGGGATTGCCTTTGTCGGGGCAGGGGTGGGCTTCGTCGGATTTCTGTCGCAACTGCGAGGGGTGGAGACAAAGCCCGCCGGTAACGCGGACGGCATTGTCGTGCTCACCGGCGGCTCGTCGCGGATTTCCGATGCCGTCGAGTTGCTGGCCGGCGGCTACGGCAAGCGGCTGCTGATTTCGGGTGTTCATCCGACCAACGGGGTCAGCGATATTTCGCGCTCGTTGCCGGACAACCAGCGACTGCTGACATGCTGCGTCGATCTCGATCGTTCCGCGGTTAACACCCGGAGCAACGCAAGCGAGACGCGGCGCTGGGTCGACGAGCAGGGCTTCCGTTCGCTAATTGTGGTGACGTCGAATTATCATATGCCTCGCGCCATCGTCGAACTGTCGCACGCGATGCCGAACGTCACCTTGATTCCGTTCGCGGTCATCGGCGACAAGTGGCGCGAAGAGCCATGGTGGACCAGCGCCGCTACCCTGCGGCTCTTGTTATCGGAGTATGTCAAATACATCGCTGCGGAGGCGCGGGTTCGTCTGGCCCATCTTGGCCTCGAACTTCCCCCCGAAAACGGCGATTAGCCGACCGGGGCGTTCGACCACGCCGTCCGGCTTCGGGCTTTTGCAATTAGACTACGCGCCAATTAACACCACGGAATTGGATGCTTGATGATTTCGATCTTTGTGCGCTCGCTGGTCTTCAACGTTCTGCTCTATTTGACGATGGCAGTCTGGATCGTTGCCGCGCTCCCGACATTCGTGATGCCGCGCGCGGTGCTTGTCAGGATGGCGAAGGCTTGGGGACGCTGGAATATCTGGCTGATGCGCGTCATCTGCGGCACGCGCGTCAAAATTCTCGGTACCGGGAGGATTCCAAAAGGCCCGCTGATCTTTGCCTCGAAACATCAGTCGATGTGGGAGACCTTCGCGCTCTTTAGTCTTATCGACCAGCCGGTCTTCATCCTCAAGCGCGAGCTGACATGGATTCCGTTCTTTGGCTGGTATCTGCTGAAGACGGGCATGATCGGCATCGACCGCAAGGCCGGCATACGCTCGCTCAAGATGCTGATCCGGATGACGCGGGAGGAGATGCGTCTCGGGCGTCAGCTCGTTATCTTCCCGGAAGGCACGCGACGTCCGATCGGAGCCCCGCCAGCCTACAAGAGCGGCGTCGCCATGATCTATGCCGAAGGCGACGTGCCGTGTATTCCGGTGGCCCTCAACTCCGGTCTGTGCTGGCCGCGCCGGACGTTCCTGCGTTATCCGGGAACGATTACGGTTGAATTCCTCGATCCGCTGCCACCGGGATTGCGGCGCGATGAATTCATGTCGCGCTTGATGGCGTCGATCGAAGGGTCGACCGCTTCGCTGGTCGAGTTGGGACTGCGTGAGCAGGGGCGGTTGTTCGGTCGGGCGGCGGAGGATTAGAGCATGATCTCGAAACGCCAAGAGTCCTATTCAGAACTGCTTGCATCCCACCTACCTGGGCAACCGCGCATCATTGTGCAGCAGCTCCGCCAGCTGATGAAGTTTAGGGTCGCGAAAGCCCTGTGACTCGATCGACTTCACGGTCGACAATACATAGTCCCGATTGTGTCCGGATCGGCCGTGCCCCTGGCGGACATAATGGACCTGTTCCGCCAGCGTCAGCCGTCCGGCATACTGGACATGTCCGCGATCGACCACGTAAGCGAGCGCGCTGACCCGCCGGCGCGCGTCGTCCTCGAGCCAGACGGAGCGCGTCACCTCGCGGTAGACGTGGGTGGTCTGCTCGCGCTCCCGCAAATACGCAATTGTGGTCTCGCGCCGGCTGGCTGCAACGCGGAATGCGATGCCCCGGCAAGCTCCACCCCGGTCGAGCCCGAGAACCAGCCCCGGTCTCTCCGGCGTCCCGCGATGGTCGAACGAATAGACGCAGAGCGCCCGGTGCTCGCCGATCAGCCGCGCCGGAATCTGCTCGGCAAAATCGAATCCCGGTCGCCACATCAGCGAACCATAGGCAAATACCCAGAGATCGCTGTCGGAACTACCAATAGCCGGGTCAACTTGTTCCTGCACACTCATCCATGCTCCAACCAGAGCGTATCCCGCAAAGTGGATACCGAATACGCACAAGCTATTATAATTGAGAGCATTTTCTTAGGGCTAGCCGAGATTTACCTGGCCGACAGATGCTTTAACAGAGCCGCACCGCCAGGCGAAGCGGAACGAAAGGGGCTGGTTTTGCCGAGGTTGCGCGACTATGGTCGGAGACCCTCGCCACCTGACAAATTCACGAGCCAGCCTCCCGCATGAATGCTGCCAACGCCTCCCGCAAGCACCGTCTTTGGCCCGTCTTCGTCATGCCCGTGCTGGTGGTCATCGCCGCCGCGGCTTGGAGTGCGTTCTGGTTTTATGCCGCCTCCCAGGTCGATCAGACGGTCGATGCCTGGCGCGCGCGCGAGGCCGCGTCCGGACGCAACTATGATTGCGCCAAGCGGACTGTCGCCGGATTCCCATTCCGTCTTGAGGTTCACTGCAAGGACGCGACCGTCGAGCTAAAGTCGCAAACGGCCGATCAGGCGGCGATAGCGCCACTGACTGCGCGCCTCGGGGATATCCTGGTGGTCGCGCAGATCTATACTCCGAAACTGCTGATCGCAGAGTTCAAAGCCCCGGCAATGCTATCCCAACATGGACAGCCGGTGATGGTCGTCAACTGGAGCATCGCGCGCAGCAGCATTGTCGGATTGCCAGGTACTCCGCAGAGCGCGGATATCGTTTTCCAAGATCCAGCGATCGACCGCGTCGCAGCCTCGGTGCAGACCCCGGTTGCGCGCGCCAAGCAAGTCGAGCTTCACGGCCGTATCGCGGAGAACTCCAGACCAGATCACCCGACGATCGAGACCGTCCTTGAATTGACCGAGGCGACCATTCAGGACGTTCATCCGGTGCTGACTGCGCCATTCGATGCTGATGTCCGTGCGATCGTACACGGGCTGAAGGATTTCACGCCGAAACCCTGGCCGGTGCGGTTTCGCGAATTGCAGGCGGCGGGCGGTCGCATCGAGATCAAGCAGTCGCGTATCCAACAGGGCGATCTGATCGCGGTAGCCGCAGGTTCGCTAGGGCTTACCGCCGACGGGCACCTTGACGGCGAGTTGCACATGACAGCAACCGGTTTTGAGAAGGTGATTCCGGCGCTCGGAATCGAGAAAATGCTGGAGCAGGGCGTCCCGCAGGATACTCTCGATAAGGTCGCGCCTGGCGTGAAGACAAAGGATATCGACAATTTATTCGGTGCGCTGGACCGGGCGATTCCGGGGTTGGGCAAGGCCGTGCGCGAGAACGCCAATATCGGTGTCGTGGCAGGCCTCGCCACGATCGGTCAGGAGGCAACGCTGGAAGGCAAAAAGGCGCGCTCTTTCCCGTTGCGGTTCGTTAACGGCGCAGTCTTCATCGGGCAGCTGAAGGTCGCTCAGACGCCGCCGCTGTTCTGACTGCGCCGCTCAGGACAGCTTACTCAGGGTTTTTCTGTGCGCCCGTCTGCAGCCGCCCGAAATCGGGAGCCGCGGAATCCTGGCCGATCTCGACGATGCCGCGGCGGATCGCGCGGGTGCGGGTGAAGTGCTCAAAAAGCGCTTCGCCATCGCCGCGGCGCATGGCGCGCGTCAGCTTGGAGAGATCCTCGTTGAAGGTGCCGAGCATTTCCAGCACCGCATCCTTGTTGGTCAGGAATACGTCGCGCCACATGGTGGGATCGGAGGCGGCGATGCGCGTGAAGTCGCGAAAGCCGCCGGCGGAAAATTTCATCACTTCGGAGGATGTGACCTCGCCGAGTTCGTCCGCGGTGCCAACAATGGTGTAGGCGATCAGGTGCGGCAGATGGCTGGTGATCGCCAGCACCAGATCATGATGCTGAGGGGTCATGATCTCGACCCTGGCGCCGATCGCGGTCCAGAACGCGCGCAACTTGTCGACGGCGGCGATATCCGTTTTGTCCGGCGGCGTCAGTATGCACCAGCGATTGATAAACAGTTCGGCGAAGCCGGAATCCGGACCCGAGTGCTCAGTGCCGGCCACCGGATGCGCGGGCACGAAATGCACGTTGGCGGGCAGATGCGGAGCGATGTCGCGGACGACAGCGCCCTTTACCGATCCGACGTCGGAGACAATGGCGTCCGGCCGGAGGTGAGATGCGATCTCCTGCGCCACCGCGCCGCACGCCCCCACCGGAATACAGAGGATCACGAGGTCAGCGTCGCTTGCGGCCTCGGCGTTGGTGTCCACCACGCGATCGACGATGCCGAGTTCCGTCACCCGCGCACGCGTCTTCGCGGAGCGTGCGGTGACGACGATTTCGCCGGCGAGGCCTTGCGCGCGCGCGGCGCGCGCGATCGAACCGCCAATCAGGCCGAATCCGATCAGCGCGATCCGCCGGAATAAGGGCGGTGTGGTCATGTCTGTGCCATGAAGTCGCGCAAGCCGTCCGCCACCAGCCGGTTGGCTTCCTCGGTGCCGATGGTCATGCGCAAGGCATTCGGCAGGCCGTAATTGTCGAGCGCACGAAGCACGAGGCCGCGTTTGGTCAGAAACGCGTCGGCCTCAGACGCCGTCTTGCCCTTGGTGTCCGGGAAGTGGATTAGGATGAAGTTCGTCACGCTGGGCGTGACCTTGAGGCCGAGCTTTGTGACTTCGTCCGTTAGCCAGTTGCGCCACTCTTCCGTGTGAACCTTCGACATCTGGACGTGCGCGGTGTCCTCGATCGCGGCTACGGCCGCAAGCATTGCCGGTGTCGAGACGTTGAAGGGGCCGCGGATCCGGTTCACGGCATCGACGATATGCGCCGGGCCGAACATCCAGCCGATCCGCAGCGCGGCAAGGCCGTGGATCTTGGAGAAGGTGTGCGTCAGCACGGTATTTTCCGTCGTCGCCACCAGTTCGATGCCGAACTCGTAGTCGTTGCGCGACACATAATCCGAATAGGCACCGTCGAGCACCAGCAATACGTGCGATGGCAGGCCCGCGCGCAACCGCCTGATCTCGTCGAACGGCAGGTAGGTGCCGGTCGGATTGTTTGGATTAGCGAGCCAGACCATCTTGGTCTTCGGCGTGACCCGCTTGAGGATCGCGTCGATGTCGGCGGTGTAGTCGGTCTCCGGTGCGACGACGTTTGTCGCGCCGTTTGCCAAGGTCGCAATCGGGTACACCAGAAAGCCGTGCGTGGTCGAAATCGCTTCGTCGCCGTGGCTGAGAAAGGTATGCGCCAGCAGGTTGAGGATCTCGTCGGATCCCGCGCCGCAGATAATGCGGTCCGGGTCGAGCCCGTAGGCGCGCCCGATGGCTGCACGCAACACGCGCGAGGTGCCTTCCGGATAGCCTTCGAGGTGTGCCACGGCATCGCGATAAGCGTCCATCGCCTTCGGCGAAGGGCCGAACGGCGTTTCATTGGCCGACAGCTTGAACACTTTGCGGCCTGCCTCCGATACCGGACTCTTGCCCGGCGTGTAGGGCGCAATATCGAGAATGCCGGGATTCGGCACCGGTCGAGACATCATTTGCTCCGGACTTGCGGGACGTTACGGACGAGCCACCCTGCTGGAAGGCATCGTATAGCGCGTTGCGTGACTGCCGACGAGGGCCATTGAACGGACCGACGCGCCGGCTTCGATTAGCGCCGATTTGATGGTGTTGAGGCTGGTGCCACCCGTGATGGACACCAGCAGCGCGGCGCCGTCGAAGGCGCCATCGGGCACTGCAACGATCTCGGCGAGCGGCGACAGTGTGCGGGCGGTATTGGCATTCCAGCCGGAGACGCGCACGCTCCAGGTCTCCACCTCCGTGACCCGCGCATCGTCGGCGACTCGTGAGATCACGAACACCGGCAGCGCGGCCGGATGATCGGCGCGCTCGATGAAGGGCAGGCGGGCGATGATCCTCGGCGCGCCGTCGGCTTCCAGTGCAAGCCACCATGGCGCGCGGCTCGAGGTCGCCGAGACCAGTGCGAGGTCGCCTTTCGCATTCGCCACGGCTTCCACAGCGGCTTGCGCATTGAAGTGCGGCACGAAGGGTATGGTGAAGCCAAAATGGAAGCGCGCGGAATCCCGCATCGCGGATTCGCCGAGCGACAGATCGGCGTGCAGCGAGAAGGGCGCCTGAACGTAGGTGAAGGTTGCGATGATGACGCGCCAGATGCTTTCGACGGTGTCGAGCGGCAGGATGCCACGATGGCGCTGCGCCAGACGCCGCATCATGTCAGCCTCGCGCGCCGGCCGGAATGCCGAGCCGACCTCCTGGGTCTGCTTTACCGATATCAGGCGGTCAATGATGTCGCCGCGCTGCATCAGCAGGTTGTGAACCTGCTCGTCGATGGCGTCGATCTCTTTGCGCAATTCTTGCAGAGATGGAGGCGCGGGGGAGATTTTCGTCATGGATGCAACCTGTCGGCCGCAGGGAGGAGCGTCGGCCGCGGTCCGGTTCTAACATTCGCATCCCGTTTCAGCGAGCCTTCTTGCGAATGTTGGAAGCGACCATAGAGCCACGCTTCTTACAGAGTCAGAAACGTGGCTCTACGGTTTTGATCTGATGCGTTTTCTTTACGCGAACCGGTATTCACTTCGCTCGAAAACGCTCTGGCCTCGGTCGTGATCGTCGGCCGGCAGCAGCCGATCTGCTTGTCTTGACGAAAAGCATGCAGCGGACTATTTTTCGTCCGTTCCGTGGTCATTTGAGCCGGCCGGCTTGCAGCCACGTTAAACAACTCGCTAAACAGGCCGGGGACAGCGAAATCCTGATCCCGGCCGAACCCAAGTTCGGGCCGGGTTTTTTATGGCCTGCGGTCCGGTGGTTTCCCGAAGCCCCGGCGGGGGCAGTGCAGGATGGTAAACGTGCAATCGATACCGGGTCCGGCTCAAGCCGAGTATCGAGCCCAGGAAGCAGATCATCCCACGTCGCAGGTCGCGATCTTCGGAAGCGATCAACCGCTTCCGCTCGATTGCGGCATCGATCTCGCGCCGTTCCAGATTGCCTATCAGACCTATGGTGAACTCAATACTGCAAAATCCAATGCCATCCTGATTTGCCATGCCCTCACCGGGGACCAGCATGTGGCTAACCTTCATCCGCTCACCGGAAAACCAGGCTGGTGGGTGACCCTGGTGGGACCCGGCAAACCGCTCGACACCGAGAAGTATTTCATTATCTGCTCCAACGTGATCGGGGGCTGTATGGGCTCGACTGGTCCCGCCTCGATCAATCCCGCGACCGGCAAGGTATGGGACCTGGACTTCCCGGTCATCACCATCCCTGACATGGTGCGCGCGCAGGCCATGCTGATCGACCGCCTCGAAATCGACACGCTGTTTTCGGTGGTCGGTGGCTCCATGGGCGGCATGCAGGTGCTGCAGTGGTGTGCGGCCTATCCGAAGCGCGTGTTCTCAGCGCTGCCGATCGCCTGCAGCACGCGTCACTCCGCGCAGAACATCGCGTTTCACGAACTGGGACGGCAAGCGGTGATGGCTGATCCCGACTGGCGCGACGGCCGCTATGTCGAGCAGGGCACCCATCCCCACCGGGGCCTGGGCGTGGCGCGGATGGCCGCACACATTACTTATCTGTCGGACGCGGCGCTGCATCGCAAGTTCGGACGGCGGATGCAAGATCGCGAGTTGCCGACATTTTCGTTCGACGCGGATTTCCAGGTCGAAAGCTATCTGCGCCACCAGGGATCGTCATTCGTCGAGCGCTTTGATGCCAACAGCTATCTCTATCTCACGCGAGCAATGGACTATTTCGATGTGGCGGCCGATCATGACGGCGTGTTGGCCGCCGCGTTTCGCGATACCCACACCCGGTTCTGCGTAGTCTCGTTCACCAGCGACTGGTTGTTTCCGACCTCCGAATCGCGGGCGACCGTGCATGCCCTCAATGCCGGCGGTGCGCGGGTCTCGTTCGCGGAGATCGAGACCGATCGCGGCCATGATGCCTTCCTGCTCGAAGTTCCCGAGTTCTTCGATATCGCGCGTGCGTTCCTGGAATCTGCGGGAAAGACCCGCGGCCTGGCCGATGCAGGGCAATGAGATGAGTGTGGAGCAGCCGACCCTGCCGTTGGATGAGGTCGCTCCGCGGGCGGGCGACCGTTATCGCAGCGATCATCTTCTGTTGGCGGAGATGATCAAGCCAGGTTCAAAGGTTCTGGACGTCGGTTGTGGCGACGGCGATCTTTTGCAACTGCTCGAGACGCGGGGCATCGATGGCCGCGGCATCGAGCTGTCGCGCGAGGGCGTCAATCGTTGCGTGGCCAAGGGTCTTGCAGTGGTGCAGGGCGACGCCGATACCGACCTTATCAACTATCCCGACGATGCCTTCGACTACGTCATCCTGTCGCAGACCTTGCAGGCCACACGGCAGCCGAAAACAGTGCTGGAAAATCTGCTACGGATCGGCCGGCGTGCTGTCGTTTCGTTTCCGAATTTCGGCTACTGGAAGATGCGTGTTCAGCTTCTGATCGGCGGCCACATGCCGCGCACGGACAACCTGCCGGCGACATGGTACGACACCCCGAATATCCATTTCTGTACCATCAAGGATTTCGTCCAGCTCTGCGACGAGATCAACGTCAAGATCGAGCGTGCGGTCGCGCTCAATCTTTACGGCCGGCCGCTGCGGTTCAACGCGCCTTGGTGGTTTTGGAATATGTTCGGGGAGCAGGGAGTGTTTCTGCTTAGCCGGGCGGAGAAGATCGCTCAGGCTTCGACAAAGGACGAGTAAAGGCGCTTTTCGTCCATTCCGCTCAAAATTTGAGTCGATCGCGTTCGTGATTATGGATCGATCGAGCGAACGATTTCCATCCTGATTTAGCTTCCTGAATGGATCGAGTTCCACGCGCTCCAGGGCTCGAGGACCGGTTTGCGGCGCAATGTGGCCAGTAGCCCGGCGTCTTATAAATGGGCTGGTAACTTACGCCTATCGCAAAATACCTTTTTAAAACATCAATTTGGAAAAATACCGCGCTCTACCAAAAGCGTGTTGCACCGCAGATATGCGCTACGCGCAATGCAGGTATGACTTCAAAAAGCCTGCCCCCCGTGATTTTAAGGCCCGCGTTTTCTCGGCACGACATAAGAGCGGAGTTCACCGTGACGCGTGTGGGGAAGTGGGAGGTGTCACAGGGGAGCAAGTATGTTCCAGTTAGTTGCGTTGCGCTGGTTGCCGCGTATTTTGGCACTGGCGGTGTGTTTCTTGGCCGTGGTCGCTTTTGCGATACCGGCCTCGGCTAGACCTTATCATCGTGCGGGACATTACGCGCACGTTCACTATAAACATCATCATTACGTTCACCGGCAGTATCGTCATCACAGATACCGCTACACGCGGCGATCTCACGCGCGTGAGTGGAGGGACGCCAACGCCGCCTTGACTCCGGGGACGGGATTTTCAGGCGGAGGTTTGGTCTCGAATGTTGTTGCGGAAGCCCGGCGCTACATCGGAGGTAATCCCACCGGTCGTAGTCGGCTCTGGTGCGCGCGTTTCATGAACATGGTCTTGAAGCGCGCCGGACATCGGGGAACAGGGTCCGACATGGCGCGCTCATTCGCGCATTACGGGCGGCGAGTCTCCGGCCCACAGGTCGGCGCCATCGCCGTCATGGGCCGACGCGGCGGCGGCCATGTCGGCGTCGTCAGCGGTATCGATCGACGTGGTAATCCCATTATCGTCTCGGGCAATCACGGCCATCGCGTCGCGGAGTTGGTCTATCGGCGCGGCCGCATCTACGCCTACGTCGTGCCGAACTGAGGCATGTGATGCCGTTTCGCCCTCTCCTGCAAAGGAGAGGGTTTCGCAGTGAACGAGGACGGGCGGGGGCACGTTTCGACGGGCTCCCGCGCTCCGCACGGACGTCGTCCCTGCGGACTCTCCTGCGGCGGAGCAGGAGCGGAAGGAAGAACCGCGGTCTCTCGTTTACGCGGGCGATTCCGGAAGCGTTTCGACTTTATCGTCGATCCTGATCGTGCCGCCGGTGACGACTTCCGCATAAACCCCACAATCGCAATGCCCCAGCGTTCGCATCAGCGTGCGCGGAATGTCGAGATCGCGTGCCGCGGTCTCCGGGTCGACGTTGGTGGCGGTGCATCGGACGATGCGCTTGACCACCTTGAGCCGGATGTCGCTGATCGCGAGCGTGCGCTCCAGCAAGTCGAGTTCGCTCCAGGCCGGCCAGCCCCGGACGTACAGGTTGGCGCGGAAGCGTAGCGGGTGAACCGGCTGCCCCACCATTTTTTCGATCGCGGCGACACTCTCGAGATTGATGATCGAAACCACTTTCCTTGCGACGTCCGAAAAGCTGTGTCCGTTGCCGACGAGAATCTGGGGCGGTCCCCTCAGTTCCTGCGAGAAGTTGGCGGCGAAGAACCGTTCGACCGCGGCGCGGCCCTCGGCTGTTCCGAGGTCGGCGCGCACCGCCTCCTCGCCGCCAGTCCGGATTGTCAAAACTCGGCTGGTGTCGTCATAACGGCTGTGGAGCGTAGCGAGCCGCTCGTCGCGCATCAGCATCAGAAACCTGGATTTTGGGAAATACCGAGGCACGGCAGGGTCGAATCCGGTCGGACCGTTCTCGATCGCATAGCTGCGGTCGCCAGAAACGGTCTCGCCGGGGGTAAGCATCGCGTGTTGCAAAGGTTCGGCGGACAGACCTTTGACGGGATAGCGGTAAAGGGCGGTAACGGCTGCATTGGAAATTTCGGACATGGTGTTCTTTAAAAGATTCCTGCGAGCCTTGCCATCGGCTTCGAATCTCCGAACCATGCCCCTTCATTTCCTGGGAGCGTATTCCTACATTTGTCACCGCCGGAACGATCCGGCGTCGACCGCTGCCGGTTGAGGAACGTCAATGCGGCGGCGGAACCCCAATGAGGATGCTGCTTTCGTGCCTTCGGGGCGAAGGCGGCAGGCCGAGGGAGATTTTCATGAACGTTGAAAAATATACCGAGCGGGTGCGCGGGTTCATCCAGTCGGCCCAGTCGTTGGCGATGCGCGAAGGCCACCAGCAGTTTACGCCGCTGCACATTTTGAAGGTGCTGCTCGACGACAGCGAAGGCTTGGCGGGAAGCCTGATCGATCGCGCCGGCGGAAATTCGCGCGCGATCCTGAAAGCCACCGAAGCCGAGCTCAACAGAATGCCGAAGGTGTCGGGCGCCGGAGCGGGCCAGATCTATCTGGCGCCGGCCACGGCGCGCGCGCTCGATGCCGCGGAACAGGCGGCCGAAAAGGCCGGCGATAGCTTTGTCACGGTGGAACGACTGTTGCAGGCGCTGTCGCTCGACAAGGACAGCGACGCGTTCAAATTGCTGAAGGACGGCGGCGTCACGCCGCAGAACCTTAACGCAGTGATCAATGCGCTGCGCAAGGGGCGGACTGCGGATAGCGCCACGGCGGAAAACGCCTATGACGCGCTGAAGAAATACGCCCGCGACCTGACCCAGGCGGCGCGCGATGGCAAGCTCGATCCGGTGATTGGCCGTGACGAGGAAATCCGCCGCACCATCCAGGTGTTGTCACGGCGCACCAAGAACAATCCGGTGCTGATCGGCGAGCCGGGCGTCGGCAAGACCGCGATTGCGGAAGGCCTGGCGCTGCGCATCGTCAACGGCGACGTGCCGGAAAGCCTCAAGGACAAGAAGCTGCTCGCGCTCGACCTCGGATCGCTGATCGCGGGCGCGAAATACCGCGGCGAGTTCGAGGAACGGCTCAAGGCGGTGTTGCAGGAAGTCACGTCGGCCGACGGCGGCATCGTTTTGTTCATCGACGAAATGCACACGCTGATCGGCGCCGGCAAGGCCGATGGCGCCATGGATGCGTCGAATCTGCTGAAGCCGGCGCTGGCGCGCGGCGAATTGCATTGCGTCGGCGCGACCACGCTGGACGAGTACCGCAAGCATGTCGAAAAGGATGCGGCGCTGGCGCGACGTTTTCAGCCGATCTTCGTGTCCGAGCCGACGGTCGAGGACACCGTCTCGATCCTGCGCGGACTCAAGGACAAGTATGAGCAGCATCATGGCGTCCGTATCGCCGACAGCGCGCTCGTTGCTGCCGCCACGCTGTCCAACCGTTATATCACCGACCGCTTCCTGCCCGACAAGGCGATCGACCTCGTCGACGAAGCGGCAGCGCGGCTGAAGATGCAGGTCGACTCGAAGCCGGAAGAACTCGATTCGCTCGACCGCGAGATCGTGCGGCGGAAAATCGAGCAGGAAGCGTTGAAGAAGGAGAACGATCTCGGCTCCAGGACGCGCCTCGCGAATCTCGAGAAAGAGTTGGTTGGTCTGGAAAAGCAATCGGTGGATCTGACCTCGCGTTGGAACACCGAGAAGAACAAGCTGTCTGACGCCGCGAAGCTCAAGAGCGAACTCGATCAGGCGCGAATTGAACTCGCCAACGCGCAACGACGCGGCGAATACCAGAAAGCCGGCGAACTGGCCTATGGGCGGATTCCGGAGCTCGAAAAACGTCTCACGACCATCGAGGCCGGCGAAGACAGTACGATGATGAACGAGACGGTGACGCCGGACAGTATCGCTCAGGTGGTGTCGCGCTGGACCGGCGTCCCCGTCGACAAGATGCTCGAGGGCGAGAAGGAAAAGCTGCTGCGCATGGAAGAAAGTCTTGCGGCCCGGGTCGTCGGGCAGTCCGAGGCCGTGCGCGCGGTCGCAACTGCGGTTCGTCGTGCTCGCGCGGGCCTGCAGGATCCCCACCGGCCGATGGGCTCGTTCATGTTCTTGGGGCCCACCGGCGTCGGCAAGACCGAACTGACCAAGGCGCTTGCCGCCTACCTGTTCGACAACGAGACCGCGATGGTTCGCATCGACATGTCCGAATACATGGAGAAGCACTCGGTGGCGCGGCTGATCGGTGCGCCTCCCGGCTATGTGGGTTATGACGAGGGTGGCGCGCTCACTGAAGCGGTGCGACGGCGTCCATATCAGGTCGTGCTGTTCGATGAGATCGAGAAGGCGCACCCCGACGTATTCAACGTGCTGCTGCAGGTGCTTGACGATGGTCGCCTGACCGACGGACAGGGCCGCACGGTGGATTTCCGCAACACGCTGATCATCATGACATCGAACCTCGGTTCGGAATTCCTGGTCAATCAGCCGGATGGCGAAGATACCGGTGCGGTGCGCGAGCAGGTGATGGAGATGGTGCGCGCCCATTTCCGTCCTGAATTCCTCAATCGCGTCGACGAGATCATTCTATTCCATCGATTGCAGAAGAGCGAGATGGGCCGGATCGTCGAAATTCAGTTCTCAAGGCTGCAAAAGCTGCTGGAAGATCGCAAGATCGTGCTCGATCTCGACGCCGCGGCACGCGACCGACTGGCCGAGAAAGGCTGGGATCCTGCCTACGGCGCGCGGCCGCTCAAGCGCGTGATCCAGCGCAGCGTGCAAGATCCGTTGGCTGAAATGATCCTGGCGGGCACCATACACGACGGTGACCATGTCGCGATTTCGGTCAAAGACGGCGTACTTACCTTCAATGGCGAGGCGCCGCTGGCCGCCAATATCGAGCAGTTCGCGCGTCCGATGCCCAGGCGCAAGCTGCACTGAGATACGTGTCAATCCTTCCTGCATCGCAGGGAGGGTTGGACATCGCCGTCGGCCGGTTACGCGACCGTCGATTCCCGTATGTTTGTTGGTCGATGACGCTAACGCGAGCGGGATCGACCCGGTCCTGCATCGGTTTTCATTCCGGCGAAGATCGCTCACGCTGACGCTGGTAGCGCACGCTTCCGGAGTACTCGCCCGAGTTATCGCCCGAAACGCCTTGCACGTGTAGGACCGGCTAGGACCGGTGTGTGATCCACATGATGCCGGTGCGAATCCCATAAATGCTCCTCATGCAATGCTAAAAAAGGCCGAGGGGATGAAATAATCGTTTCGCTGCCGCCGCTCACCGAAGGGTATTATTCTTTTTTTCAATAACGCATTGTTTTCTCTGTCAAACCAACCCTATTCAAGGGTCCGAATTGTCGAAACTGACGCGAGAATGTATCCGTTTCGCGCAGCGTCTCGATCCAACCTGTGAAGCCTCAATTGCGGCGGCCGGCAGTTCGCTCCCGAGGTTTGCTTGCGATGACAAAATTGGAATTTCCAGGTTCAGCACTCACGACGGATCAGTGGACGCAGGTCAACCAGCTTGCGACGTCTCTCAGTCATGAACAGGCGATCTGGATCAGCGGTTATTTTGCAGGCCTCAGCCATCGGGCGCGAACTGGCGATGCGGCAGCGGAAGTCGCGGAGCTTGCACCTCCTTCGCAGAGCGGCCCCACCGCCACCTTCGCGACGCGGCTCCTGACCGTCCTGTTCGCAAGCGAGACCGGAAACTGCAAGACGCTCGCCAAAGCGCTCGTCGACAAGGCCACGGCCAAAGGAATCCAGGCGCGTCTCGCCGATATGGCGGATTACAAGACACGCGGTCTCAAGGACGAACAGGATCTGCTCGTCATCACCAGTACTCACGGCGAGGGCGATGCGCCGCAGACCGCCGTCGGTTTCTTCGAATTTCTGGAAAGCCGCAAGGCGCCGAAGTTGCCGCAGCTGCGCTATGCGGTGCTGGCGCTGGGCGATTCGACCTACGAAAAATACTGCGAGGCAGGCAAACGGGTCGACCGGCGGCTCGAGGAGCTGGGTGCGCAGCGCTTGGCCGATCGCGTCGACTGCGATGTCGATTACGAGGACGCTGCAGACGCCTGGATTGCATCGGCCGTCGCCAATCTCGCACCGGCAGCGCAAGCGCCTGTCTCTGCGTCGGCGGCTACGACGCGGAGCGATGCGCCGTCGTCCGCGGCATTCGACAAGAAGCATCCGTTTCAGGCCGCCGTTATCGACAACATCGTGCTGACCGGGCGCGGATCGTCCAAGGAGACCCGCCATATCGAATTGTCGCTTGCGGACTCCGGTTTGACCTATCAGCCGGGCGATGCGCTGGGTGTCGTGCCGCGTAACGATCCGGCGCTCGTAGAGGCCACACTTGAGAAATTATCGCTGTCTGCCGATGCTCCTGTCACGGTGAAGCAAGACACGATAAGCCTCGGCGAGGCGCTGAGCGGAACGTTCGAGATCACGGCGCTCACTCCGCGCTTTCTCGATCATTGGGCCGACATCACGGGCTCCGATGAACTGCAGGCATTGCGCGCGCCCGATCAAAAGGAGGCGCGCGCCGCCTTCCAGCACAACCATCACATTTTCGATGTCGTTAACCGGTTTCCGGCGCCAGGCATCGATGCCGCACAATTTGTCGCAGGCCTTCGGCCGTTGCAGCCGCGCCTCTACTCGATCGCCTCGAGCCTTGCCGGCGCCCCGGACGAGGCGCATCTTACCGTCAGCGCGGTGCGATACATGCTGCACGACGTTCCGCGCACTGGCGTTGCATCCGGCTATCTCGCCGCGCGCACCGAGGCGGATGCCACGATTCCCGTCTATATTCAGTCCAACGATCACTTCCATCTGCCGGATGATGACGTGCCGATCCTGATGATCGGTGCGGGCACCGGCGTCGCGCCGTACCGCGCCTTCATGCAGGAGCGTGAAGCCCGCGGCGCGTCCGGCCGCTCATGGCTGTTTTTCGGCGAGCGCAATTTCCGCAGCGACTTCCTCTATCAGGTCGAGTGGCAGGACTTGATCAAGAATGGCGTGCTAAGTCGTCTCGATCTGGCGTTCTCGCGGGACGCCGCGCCAAAAACCTATGTGCAGGATCGTCTGCGCCGCCAGGGCCGTGATGTTTACGCGTGGCTCGAGGAAGGCGCATACCTCTACGTCTGCGGCGATAGCGCCCACATGGCGCCTGATGTCCACGCGGCGCTTACCGATATCGTTGCCGAACATGGCGGCCTCGATCGCGACGAGGCGGGCGCTTATCTCTCGGCGCTGCAACGTGATCGCCGTTATCGGCTCGACGTTTATTGAGTATTGAGGCCAGTTTGGTGGACGCAAAGACACAACCCGATCGCAGCCGCGATGTCTCGCAGCCGCTTGATAAGCTCGGGCCTGACGAGACGCTGAAAGCCAACAGCGACTATCTGCGGGGCACGATCAAGCAGAGCCTCGCCGACGAGATCACCTCGGCGGTGACGGCGAACGACGCCAAGCTAATGAAGTTCTTCGGCATCTATCAGCAGGATGACCGCGACATTCGTGACGAACGCCGGCGTCAGAAATTGGAATCGGCGTTCTCGTTCATGGCGCGCGTACGTCTGCCGGGCGGGGTCTGCACGCCAGGTCAATGGCTGAAGCTCGACGACCTTGCGCGCAACTACGCCGGCGACACGCTACGGCTGACCACGCGCCAGACGTTCCAGTTTCATCGCGTGATGAAACACGACCTGCGCACCCTTATGCAGGGACTCCGCGACGTCCTTCTCGATACCAAGGCGGCCTGCGGAGACGATACCCGCGGCGTCATGAGCACCGTCAATCCTGATCTGTCGAAACTGCATGCCGAAATTTATGCGCTTGCCAAGCAGGCCAGCGACCATGCGGTTCACAGGACGGGCGCCTACAAGGAAATCTGGTACGGTGCCGAGCGCGAGGAAACGGACGCTCCCGAGGAACCGTTCTACGGGCGCACCTACATGCCCCGGAAGTTCAAGATCGGGTTTGCGATCCCGCCCAGCAACGATATCGACGTCTACGGCCAGGACCTTGGCTTCATCGCCATCGCGCATCGCGGCAAGCTGAAGGGCTTCAACGTCGCCATCGGAGGTGGCCTTGGCCGGACCGATCAATCGCCAAAGACCTATCCGCGCCTTGCCAGCGTGATCGGCTATATCGACGCGGACAAGCTGTTTCCCACGATCGATGCGGTGATGTCGGTCCAGCGCGATTACGGCGACCGTCTCGACCGCTTGCATGCTCGTTTCAAATACACCATCGACGAAAAGGGCCTCGACTGGATCAAGGCGGAAGCCGAGCGTCGTCTCGGCTTCGCCTTCAAGCCTGAGCAGCCCTACACCTTCACCTCGAACGGTGATCCGCTCGGCTGGGTCAAAGGCGAGGACGGTCGCGAGCATTGCGTCCTCTACATCCAGAACGGCCGCGTCATCAACACGCCGAACTATCCGATGATGGATGGCTTGCGCGCTATTGCGCAGGTCCACAAGGGTATGTTCCGCGTCACGCCGAACCAGAATCTCATCATTGCCGACATCGCTCCTGAGGATCGGCCCGAGATCGAAGCGCTGATGAAGGAATATGGTCTCGATCAGTTCGAGACCCGTAGCGGTTTGCGCCTCAACTCGATGGCCTGCGTCGCGCTGCCGACATGTGGTCTAGCGATGGCCGAAAGCGAGCGTTACCTGCCGGATCTCGTGACCAAGATCGAGGCTATCCTTGGCACTTATGGGCTCAAGGACGATCCGATCACCATCCGAATGACCGGGTGCCCGAATGGGTGCGCGCGCCCCTATATCGCCGAGATCGGCCTCACGGGACGCGCGCCAGGCAAGTACAATCTCTATCTCGGCGGCGGCTTCCATGGCGAGCGGCTCAACAAGATGTATCTGGAGAATGTCGGCGAGCCCGCGATCCTCGAAGCGCTCGACAAGACGCTCGGTCACTATTCCCGCGACCGCAAACCCGGCGAACACTTCGGCGACTTCGCCATTCGCGCCGGCTATGTCGCAGAGGTGAAGGAAGGGCGGTTTTTCAACGATTAGGCCGGTTGCGCCTGAGTTTTTGTTCAAAGCGAGAACAGATCGCGTTGCGTTCCATACGGCGCAAGCTCCTCGTGATCGCGCAACGCGAATTGCGTTGGCTTCCCAGGATCGTTGTGTTTCGGAGGAAGTCCCTTAAATTTGCAAACGGCTGACCGGCACGATATCCCGGACGGGATCGTGCCGGCCCTCGCATTTTTATTGAAAGTTCACGAACGTCATGTCCGAATCTATGAATCCGAGAACGGTCGCGGCTGCAAACGGTATCGCGGCGGAAGATACTTTCGGAGCGGTGACGCCGCCGATCTGTCTGTCGAGCACTTTCACTTGGCCAGGATTTGGGCGCAAAGGTACGCACGATTACACCCGTACCAGTAACCCCACCCGGACGCTGCTGGCCGACACCCTTGCCAAACTCGAGGGCGGCGCGGGAGCGGTGGTGGTGTCGTCGGGCATGGCCGCGATCGATCTGGTGCTGTCGCAACTCTCACGCGACGACATTGTGGTTGTGCCGCATGATTGTTACGGCGGCACTCATCGTCTGCTTCTGAACCGCCGCGACCGTGGTCACTTCAAGGTGGCCTTTGTTGATCAGAACGACCAGGCGGCGCTGACATCTGCTTTGAAGGACAAACCCAAGCTCATCTTGATCGAGACCCCGAGCAACCCCTTGATGCGCATCGTCGACATCCGGGCGATCGTCGCGCAGGCAAGGACGGTCGGTGCCAAGGTGGCTGTTGACAATACCTTCCTGTCGCCGGCGCTGCAGCGACCGATCGTGCTGGGCGCCGATTTCGCCGTTCACTCGACGACGAAATATCTCAATGGCCACTCGGACATGGTCGGCGGCGCAGTGATCGCAGCCGATCCCGACGATGCCGAAGCCTTGACGACCTGGGCCAATATCGTTGGCACGACGGGGGCGCCGTTTGATTCTTATCTGGCGCTTCGCGGGGTCCGTACGCTGTTTCCGCGCGTGGAGTGTCAGCAACGCAACGCGCAAGCGGTTGCTGAGTTTCTTGTCTCACACCCCCTTGTCGCGGCATGCCACTATCCGGGATTACCCTCGCATCCTGGTCATGCTGTCGCTAAAGCGCAGCAATCTGGCTTTGGCGCGATGCTCAGCTTCGAGTTGAGAGGAGGCGAGGTGGAGGTTGGCCGCTTCGTCGAGGCCGTGCGGCTTTTCAGCTTTGCGGAGTCGCTCGGTGGCACCGAGAGCCTGGTGGCTCATCCAGCCACGATGACCCATGCAGGAATGTCGGAGGAAGCGCGCGAGGCCGCCGGCATCACCAGCGGTCTCATACGGCTTTCGATCGGCCTGGAGGATGCCGCCGACTTGATCGCCGATCTGGACCGGGCTCTTGCTGCGACCGATCGACCGGCTCGATCGAGTGCGAACGTCTGAACCACGACTTCAGAGTTATCCGTAGGGCAAAACGCGGAGCCAACTGGCTCCGCGGCAAATGGTCCGATGTAGGCGGTGATAAAGTGTTCTTGAGCGAAGCACGTCCTCGGGCTTGACCCGAGGATTGATACCGGGCGCGTGAAGAAAACGCGTCAGATCAAAACTATGAAGCCCCGCTTCTGATTTCGTCAGAAGCGGAAAGGCTCGAGAGTCTGATTCAACGGCGTTGAATCAAACTCTGCTTTATTTTTTTCGACTGAGCATGATCTTGTCCGAAAACCGGTTCCCACTTTTCGGGATCATGCTCTAGCCGCGCGATCGAATTCCGGTGTTACGGACAGGGATGACGGTATCCATCGGTGCCGAGATACGTTCCGGATGCCGGATCGTAGGAACGGAAGCGCTGCGCGCAATAGGCCACGTTCTGTTGCGCAGCCGCGGCCGCATTGGCCTGACCGGCAGCAATCGCGCCGCCGACAATGGCGCCAGCCGCCAATCCGCCGATCAACGCTGCTCCATTGCCGTAGCCGTAGCCGTAGCCAGGGCCATAATATCCGCGACGATAATAATACTGAACGGTCTCGATTGAGGACGGGGCAGCCTTGCTCATGTTGGACTGAGCCATGAGCGGTGCTGAGGTCGCCGGAACGGAAAATGTGAGTGCAACGGAACCAGCAAACAGCGCCGTCAACAGGATTTTCGATCGCATCATTTAAGCTCCTCAACGGTAGGAATATTGGCCAAAGACATTTGTTCTATTTATTTCAAAGTGTCAGATATTTAAGGCGTCACAAATCAGCGCGGCATCAGATTGCCGCGAGCGGCCGTAATTCATGTGACGATCATCGTACGGTTAGTGCTCGATGGCCGCTTCATGGTTCATTTTTTTAGTTCGATGACCATATAATGATACAAGCTGGCCTGTTTGTGTGGATTTGCTCATATCAAGGTAAATCTCATTGGTGACGCTTCGCGGTGAAGCTATCCTGCTTCGTGTCCCGGATTTGATCGTTACACCACGACGCTCAGCCGCTTTGCAGCGCGGGTGATGCCCGTGTAGAGCCATCGCGCGCGGCTGTCCTGAAATGCGAAGCTCTCGTCAAACAGGACCACGTCGTCCCACTGCGAACCCTGCGACTTATGCACCGTCAGGACATAGCCATAGTCGAACTCGTCGTAAGGTTTACGCTGTTCCCACGGAATATCCTCGACGCCTCCGGCGAAACAGTCCTGTCGCACCGAGACTTTTGTCACCTTGTGTGCAAATTCCTCGTCGGGTGACAGACGCATCGTGATGATCTTTGACTTTGAGGTGGCGCGCGATTTCACACGCCATAGTCCGCCGTTAAAGAGCGCCTTCTTGCGGTTGTTGCGCAGGCAGACCAGCTTGTCGCCCGCCACTGGCAGCGGATCCTCGATGTTCTGCCGTTGCCGAAATCGCATGTTGTAGGAACGGCGGGTGTTGTTGCGCCCGACCAGCACCTGGCCGGCGTCCATCACGCGTGCCGGATCGAGCTCGCCGCGCGACACCACCTCGCTTTCGCCGTAGCGGCCGATGTCAAGTTCGCGACCCTCGCGCACGTCCATCGACATCCGCACGATCGGGTCGTCCTGCGCCTGACGATGAACCTCGGTCAGCATCGCATCCGGCTCGGCATTGGTGAAGAAGCCGGCGCCCTGAATCGGCGGCAGTTGCGCGGGATCGCCCAGCACCAGCAACGGGCAGTCGAACGACATCAGATCGCGGCCGAGTTCCGCGTCGACCATGGAGCATTCATCGATCACAATGAGCTTGGCCTTGGAGGCGGGCGCATCGTCCCATAGCTCGAAGCTTGGCTGCTCCTCGCCGGATTCGCGGGCGCGGTAGATCAGCGAATGAATCGTCGATGCGCCGTCGCAGCCCTTATTGCGCATCACCAGCGCGGCCTTGCCGGTGAAGGCCGCGAATTTGACCTCTCCATCGACGCCGTCAGCGATGTGACGCGCCAGCGTGGTCTTGCCGGTTCCGGCAAAGCCGAACAGGCGAAATACCGGAGGCGTGCCGTTCTTGCCGGGTTTGGCTTTGAGCCAATCGGCGACGGCTTTCAGCGCGGTATCCTGATGCGGCGTGAAGGAGGCCATGATCTCGAAGACTAAGGAAGCCGGCGAATGATGCCGCGACTCGATCTTCGAAAGCTAACCATTCGCGGAGCGAGCGCAAGACGCATTGCCCTCGCGGTGAATCGGGTTGTCAGGCCGTTGCGACGAATGCGCGATGATCGCCGTTGCCGGGGGGCGTGATGGCGACGCCATCGTCGGCGTATTCATTCAGCTTGTTGCGCAGGGTGCGGATCGAGATGCCAAGGATGTTGGCGGCATGGGTCCGGTTGCCGAGGCAGTGCTTCAGCGTTTCAAGGATCAGGTCGCGCTCGACGTTGGCGACGGTCCGGCCGACCAGCGCGCGTGTCACCTGCTCGGCGGCGAGCGTGGCATGGGCCACGGCCGGCGCCGTCTTGGCGAGATCAAGACGGTCGCCTTCCGGCGTCAGGATCGCATCGGCGCCGATTTCGTCGCCTCTGGCCATCAGCACCGAGCGGTGGATGGTGTTTTCCAGCTCGCGGACATTACCCTGCCAACGGTTGGCGGTCAGTACGCGCTGCGCGTCCGCCGAAATCGGACGTACCGGCACGCCGTTGGCCGCAGCATATTTTTTGGCGAAATGCTGCGCCAGTTCGAGAATGTCCGCGGGACGCTCGCGCAGGGACGGTATCTTCAGGTTTACGACATTGAGGCGGAACAGCAGATCCTCGCGGAAGATGCCCTGCCGCACCGAGTCCGCAAGGTTGCGGTTGGAGGTGGCGATGATGCGGATATCCACCGGCACCGGCCGGGTGCCGCCGACCCTGTCAATCACGCGTTCCTGGATGGCGCGCAGCAGCTTGGACTGCAGCCGGACGTCCATTTCGGATATTTCGTCGAGCAACAGCGTGCCGCCGCTGGCCTCCTCAAATTTGCCGATCCGGCGCGCGATAGCCCCGGTGAACGCGCCTTTCTCATGGCCGAACAGTTCGGATTCCAGCAGATGCTCCGGGATCGCCGCGCAGTTGATCGAGATGAATGGCCGTTTGGCTCGGTTCGAGCGCACGTGCACATAGCGCGCCAATACCTCTTTGCCGGTCCCGGATTCGCCGGTGATCATGACCGAGGCGTCGGAGCCTGCGATCTGCTGCGCCAGCTTGATGATCCTGGCCATCGCCTCGTCGCGATAAACGAGATCGCGGGAATCGTTTGCCACCGCGGCGATTACCGCCGCGATTAGTTCCGGGTCCGGCGGCAGCGGGATGTATTCCTTGGCCCCGGCGTGGATCGCCGCGACCGCCGCGCGCGCATCGCTGATGATGCCGCAGGCCACGATCGGGACGTGAATGTGTTCTGCCTCGAGTCGAATCACGAGATCGCGGATATCGAGACCGACATCCATCAGCATGAGATCGGCGCCCTTGCCGCCGCGAAGCACGGCCATTGCCTGTTCGTTGCCGGCCGCGTGGGTGACGGAGGCGCCATTATCCATGGCGATCTTGGTGGCGGTTGTGAGCTGGCCCTTCAATGTGCCAACAATGAGAAGCCGCATGGATCTGCTCCTGTTATGTATCCAGCGCTCGCAGCGCTGGCGGTCAGGCTTTCTCGGCCTTGATGATTTCGGTCATGGTCACGCCGAGCTTGTCCTCCACGAGAACCACCTCGCCCCGCGCCACGAGCCGGTTATTGACGTAGATATCGATGGCCTCACCGACACGACGATCGAGTTCCAGAACGCTGCCAGGCCCGAGCTTGAGCAGCGCGCCGACGTCCATCTTGGAGCGGCCGAGCACGGCGGACACCTGCACCGGAACGTCGAACACGGCCTCGAGGTCGGAAGCGACTCGCGAGACCTGCTCGTCCTCGCTGTATCCAACGTCGTCGATTGTCGGCGCATCGGCGGCGTTGAGGTCGGGAAGCGGAACCTGGGTGTCGTTATCGCTCATTGTTCGCTACCATGCTCTCAGGGAGTGCCGTTCGATTTGCGTGTCGTCATGTAGCCGCGCACCAGTTCGTCGATCTTGGCGTCGATGACCGCCCGTTCCAGAACGATCCCACCGTCGGCCCATTCGATCTTGCAGTCGCCGGTCGCGACATCGGGCTCGGCGAGAATGACGAGTTGTCCGGCGAACCCGCAATGTTTTGCCATACACTCGATCTGACTGCGTACTGCGTCGTAGAGTTGATCGTTGATCCGGACCACAAGATGCGGCGTGGCCACCAGGTGCCGGAAACAGTCGCGGACTAGCGCGATGATTTCCGTAGATCGCTCGGCTGCGATCATTTCGCTGCACAGTTTGCGCGCGACCGCGATGGCGACATCGACCGCCTCGGTCTCCATTCGCATTTCGACGCCCGCGAAACGTTGGGCGATTTCCTTAATACCCGCGGCACTGCCCTCGATCGCCAGCGCCACGCGGTGATCGCACTGCACTTTGGCTTCGCGCTGCGCGGCCTCGAAGCCCTTTTTATAGGCCGTGGCTTCCGCGGCCGCGATCTGCTGCGCGATTTCCAGAGCCGTAGGCGCCCGCTCCCGCGATTTATGCGGAGCCGAGAAGTCCGTATCGAACAGGAATTTTGCCGGAGCGTTCATCAGTACACCAGCTCGTCGTCGGCGCGGTTTTTCGACAGCATGATTTCGCCCTTGGCAGCAAGGTCCTTGGCGAGATTGACCAGCAGCGCCTGTGCTTCGTCGACGTCGCGTAGCCGGACCGGCCCAAGCGCCGCCATGTCGTCCATCAGCATCTTCGCGGCACGGGATGACATGTTGCCCATGAAGAAGGCGCGAACCTCTTCGTTGGCGCTCTTCAGCGCAATACCGAGCTTGTCCTTGTCGACATGGCGCATCAGGGTCTGTGCCGAACCCGCATCGAGCTTTACGAGATCGTCGAACGTGAACATCAGCGCCTTGATGCGTTCGGCGGACTCGCGGTTCTCCTCTTCCAGCGAGGTGATAAAACGGGTCTCTGTCTGACGGTCGAAATTGTTGAAGATTTCCGCCATTACCTCGTGGGCGTCGCGGCGGTGGGTCTGCGACAGGTTGGACATGAATTCGCTGCGGAGCGTCTGCTCGACGCGCTCGATCACTTCCTTCTGCACCGCTTCCATCTTGAGCATGCGGCCGACCACATCGAACGCCATGTCCTCGGGGAGGATGGCCAGCACCCGCGCGGCATGTTCGGGTTTTAGCTTCGACAGCACCACTGCGATGGTTTGCGGATATTCGTTCTTGAGATAGTTCGCGAGAACTTCCTCCTGAACGTTTGACAGCTTTTCCCACATGTTGCGCCCGGCAGGGCCCCGGATTTCATCCATGATTCCGGTCACTCGCTCGGCGGGGAGATATTGAGTCAGAAGTCGCTCGGTTGCATCGAAATTGCCCATCAGCGCGCCCGACGCCGACATCCGCGAGACGAATTCGAGTAACAGATCCTCAACCACGTCGGCCTCGACAGTGCCGAGGGTCGACATTGCCAGCGACAGGTCACGCACCTCGTCATCGTCCAGCATGGCCCAGACCTTGCCGCCGTACTGTTCGCCCAGCGCCAACATCATCACCGCCGCCCGTTTTGGCCCACTCATCGGCTTGGACTTGGGACGGGCGCTTTGCCGGCTCGCAAGCGTGGCAACGACGCTGTTGATGTCGTTGGCGTTTGGGTTGGTGGTGGTTTGCGGTACGGACATGTCAGATTATGCTGGTTCGGCAAGCCATTGACGGATGATGGATGCAGTCTCGGCCGGGTTGCGCTCGGCCAGTTCGCCGACCCGGTGCACCGACTGGGCGTGGACTTGTCCCTGCACCTGGGCCACGTCGATCAATTGCGCGGTGGCGTTGCTGCCGGGAATGAGATTCTGCCCTGGTTCTGCTGGGTGGGCGCTGGCGTCGGCTGGGACCGGGAGCGCGGCCGGTTGCGCGCTGGCCGCGGCCGGCTCCGAGGCCAGGATCCGCTTGACCAGCGGGCGGATCACCATGAACACCACCACGAGGCCAAGCAGCGCCATGACGGCAAGTTCGACGACGTACATCACGTCGTCCTTCGTCAATGCGATCATTCCCAGCAATCCTGCCGGCTCACTGAGCGGCACGACAGCGGGCGGCTCGGCGAATTTGAGGTTGACGACCTCGACTTGATCGCCGCGCTTCTGGTCGAAACCGATAGCCGAGCGCACCAACGTGGCGATGCGGTCGAGCTGCTCCTTGCTGCGTTCCGCGTAGACCGTCTGACCCTGCTCATTCTTGGCATAGGTGCCGTCGACGAGAACGGCGACCGAAATGCGGTTAACGCGGCCGACCTCGGTCACCTCGGTCTTGGTGGTGCGGGAAATCTCGTAATTGTTGGTTTCTTCGCTCTTCTTGCTCTGGTCGCGCGCCGGGTTCGGATTGTCCGATGGCTGATTGCCGGGCAGTTCGTTGTTGACCGTGACCTGGCCGTTGTTCTCCGCGGTGGTGGAGGAACTCCTCGCGGGTCTGGCTGGATCGCAGCACTCGGCCTTCCGGATCGAACTTGTCCGAGGTCTGGGTGATCTTGTTGTAATCGAAGTCGGCGGAGAGCTCGACGCGGGCACGGCCACTTCCAACCACTGACGATACGATTGCCTCGACCTGATGACGCATCCGTTTTTCGAATGCGTTGCGTCGCTCGTCTCCGGTCACGCCGTCGGCATCGGTCGCCGACCCGTCGGCAAGTAACTGGCCGGATTCATCCACGATGGAGACCCGCTGCGGCTTCAGTCCGTTGACGGCCGAGGCGACAAGATGGCGGATAGCGCGTATCTGTTGCGGTTCGAGGCCGCCGCGGACACGCACCACGATCGAAGCCGAGGGCTGAGGCGCTTCGCGCGTAAAGAGCGGCCGCTCGGGCAGCACCAGATGGACGCGGGCGTCCTGAATGCGGTCGATGGCGCGGATGGTGCGTGCGAGTTCGCCTTCCAGTGCGCGCAGACGATTGATGTTCTGGACGAAGCTGGTCGTCCCGAGCGCATCCGATTTGTCGAAAATCTCATAGCCGACGCCGCCACCCTTGGGCAGCCCCGCCTCGGCGAGCTTCATCCGCAGCCGCGTGACCTTGTCCTTCGGCACCATGATCACGGCGCCGTCGTTACGAAGCTCGTAGGTAATTGCCTGACGTTCGAGATCCTTGATGATGCCGGAGGAGTCCTCAACGCTGAGATCGGTGAAGAGGGTCGTCATCGGCGGCGTCGTGACGCGTATGATGACGAACGCGAAGAAACCGATCAGCACGGCGGTGACCGCGACCATCGCCATCAGCCGGGATGCTCCCAGGCCTTTCAGAAATGCCAGCAGACCTTGCAACGAACCAGCCCCTCGGACTCGGCCTGGAAGGCCGACTCGGCAAATATTGCCTATGGTATGGTTTCGATATGGTTAATGGTGGTTAAGACCCGTGACGAAATTGCAAACAGTAAAAAACCGGCATCCGAATGAATGCCGGTTTGGGTTCGAACTATCGTGAAGGCGCGCTTTTATTGGCGATATTGTTGAATACGGGTGGTGCGCAACCCGGCAAGGCCGTGCTGGTCGATCGAAAACTGCCACGACAGGAATTCATCGACAGTCAGCGTATAGCGGCTGCAAGCCTCCTCAAGCGAGAGGAGTCCGCCACGTACCGCGGCGACGACTTCGGCCTTTCGGCGAATGACCCAGCGCTTGGTCCCTGGTGCCGGCAAATCCGCAATCGTTAGTGGACTACCGTCGGGTCCTATGACGTATTTCACCCTCGGGCGGTGCGGTTCTGTCATGGCGTACTCACAAACTCTAAACCATTGAACTCACCGACAAACCTATGCCCTGCGGCTTAAAATTTGCCTAAGCTCTAGGCTTCAATACGATTCTCCTTTGAAATGGCGTTCCCGATAGGGCCCGGCCGAGTGTTGGATCGCTAAGTATGGCGGAAGAATTCCTGCTACCGGCCAACCGCCGTCAGTTCAGGATGCGCTTGATCTGGCTGATGGTGTAGGTCTGGCCGCCGATCGATAGCAAAGGGGGTGACTGGGTCAGATCGACAGAATTGACCTGCCCCTGAATCTGCGTCGAGACTGCGACCGGATTACCGGACGCATCGGCAGCCGTTGCGGTCAGCGTGTATTTACCGTCTGGCCATTGAGTGCCGTCATTACCGAGGCCATTCCAGGAGAAGACCTGATTGTCGCCGCCATTGACGCCGTAAGAGCCGGAGAAGACATTCTGGCCAGTGCTGTTTGCGATGTTGACGGTGAGGGTGGCGGCCGTCGGAATACCGAGCTGCCACGTCGCCGCATTGTTGGTCATGGTGGCGGTGCTGCCGTCAACCACGGCGTTCTTGCCGACGAAGTCCAGAGCCTGCGTTGCCTGCGTGGTCTGCTGCATGGAGACGAGGTTCGAAAGCTGGTCGTTGGTTCTCAATTGCTGCTCGACGCCCGCGAACTGGACGAGTTGTTGGGTGAACTGGTTGGTATCCAGCGGATCGAGCGGATTCTGGTTCTGCAATTGTGTCGTCAGCAGCGTGAGAAAGGTCTGGAAATTGCCGGCCAACGTAGCGTTGTTGGATGTTGCTGGCGAACCCGGAGAGGAGGCAGGCAGCGCCGTCGTGCCCGATACCACCTGCTGAACCGCAGAACCCACTGACGTCGTCATTTTCCGTCTCCTTAAACCCTGATGTCGAGACCGCGATTTGATTCGAAAACCCGGCCATAATTTCGTCCGGCCGCTGCTACCGGGATATCCTCCTCCGTCACGATCAGACGCTGGTTGTGACGGCCGCCGGTGCCATCACGCGCGTTTTGTTCCTGGGAGGATTGATCCCGCAGGCTGAATTGCAGACCGCCATCGCCGGTCTTCAGGCCGGCATCTTGTAGCGCGCGCTGGAGCTGCGGCGCATCTTGTCGCAGCATTGCGAGCGTTTCCGGCTTCTCGACCGTCAGATGCGACGTAACCCGGCCCTGGTGATCGACGTCGAGACGGACATCAATGCGGCCAAGATCGGCGGGGTCGAGCCGGATCTCGAAGCGACTCTTGCCGCTGAGGGCCGTGACTGCGATCTGGACCGCAAGCCCGTTCAGTGGCACGGCCGCGCCGGTAACCACCGCGACATTGTACTGCGGCGTCGCCGGGGTTGCAGTGTTGGATTGGATCTGCGGCTGCGCAATGGCGTTATTGATGCTCTGACCTTCGACCTGGCCGGCTTGCGGCTGCGGAGCGATGGCGGCATCGGCCGCTTGGGCGGGATGCTGCGGCGTTGCCGCTCCCGGTTGCGTTTCGGGCGTTCCGGTATCGGATGAGGCGGTCTTCGCACCGGCGGTGGTGGCGGCATCAGGCTTATGATCGGCGAGCGTGGCCTCGGGCGACGAGACGGGACTGCCGAGTGCTGCCGACGGCGTTGTTAAGTCCGACGCTTCCGGTCCGGGCTGGATCCCCGTGGGGACCGATGCCGCTGTTCTGCTCGGCGGCACATTGTCGAGCGTCTTTACGGTCGCCTTCGTGGCGCCAGGTGCTGTCTTGGCCACTGCCGCCGCTAAGGCACTCCCGGTCTGCATCGCGGCTGTCTGCGCAGCCTGTTCAGTGTTCGGTGTCTCTTGAAGGATTGGCGCTGTGACCGCTGTTGTATCGGCTGCGAGAGCCGGATTGAAACCTGCGTTCGCAGGCGATGTCGTCATTGCGCCGGTTTGCTGCCCCGGCGGTGGTTCCGGGGCGCTCCGCACCGGTTGGGTTTCAGCGGGGGCTCCCGCGACAAGCACCGTAACCGGGATGGCTGCGGCAGGCGGCATTGCGACCGGATCCGGTGAGGCGCCGGGAACGGTCGTGTCCGAAAACGCCTGCACGGTTTCAGAAGCGTTTCCGGTCGACGCGATTTCGGGATCATCGTGTTGGGTCCCGTGGCGGTGCGCGACGCTCGATACCTTTGCGCCAGGGGCGGATTGCCAAATATTCCTGTCGGCCTCCCCCGAATCGGCTTGTGGTGACCGGGCGGACGTTGCCCGAGAGTCGCCCGATTCCGGCTTAACGCGGTCCGGATGGGGAATATTGGGACGTATATTGAACGGATCGCGCGAATTCGACGACTGCGCGACCGCGGTATGCGAGCCTTGCGCGCTGGCATCGACCAGAGTTCCGAAAGCATCTTCGGACGACCGGTCGGCGCGCTGAGAACTCGGCTGCGCGCTTTGGAAAGACACATTGGCGGCGGCTTCCGTCGTTACGCTAAGCACAGGCAACCTCTTGCGGATAGAGACGTTGAGGCAAGCAGCAAGGACCGGGCCATCGTCCGGGTGAGAAAATGATGATGATAGCCAATGAGTTATAGAACGGGTTGGCGGCTGAACCCGCCGATTTCGGGTCGCTCTTTTCTGCCCGGCGGCAAGATTTGCCGTCTGCTGTCGTGGTCCGGCCGTGATTGCCTCGCAGGAATACGGACTATATTAAAGGCTGGTCTTTTGGTTTGCTTCAACGGGCGGAATTCCGCCCGTGAACACCGAGAAAGTTTCCGATTCGCAAGGCGGATGTGATCTTGCACGGTCTCATGAATTGACGGGATCAATGCTCAACAGTCTGGATTTGGAAGGCCGTCCTCAGGACACCCGGGTCGTGGTCGCCATGTCGGGCGGCGTCGACTTGTCGGTGACGGCCGCGCTGTTGAAGTCCGAGGGATACGATGTCGTCGGAATAACCCTGCAGCTTTACGATCATGGCGCTGCGACCCATCGCAAGGGCGCCTGCTGCGCCGGTCAGGACATTCATGACGCGCGAAACGTTGCGGAGCGGCTCGGCATTCCGCATTACGTGCTGGACTATGAGAGCCGCTTCCGCGAAACCGTGATCGAGAATTTTGCTGACAGCTATGCGTCGGGCGAGACGCCGGTGCCTTGCATCGAGTGCAACCGCTTAGTCAAATTCCGTGATCTGTTGACGACTGCGCGCGAGCTTGGCGCTGCGGCACTGGCGACAGGCCATTACGTTGCCTCGCGCCGTTTGCCCGGTGGATCGCGCGCGCTGCTCTGCGCGGCGGACGCGGACCGCGACCAAAGCTATTTCCTGTTCGCCACCACGAGGGAGCAGCTCGATTTTCTACGTTTTCCGCTGGGTGATATGACAAAGTCGCAGACCCGCGAATTGGCACGGCGTTTTGGTCTATCGGTTGCCGACAAGCATGACAGCCAGGATATCTGTTTCGTGCCGACCGGTCGCTACACCGATATCATCAGTCAGTTGAAGCCGAACGCGATGGAGCCCGGCGATATCGTCGATCTCGGCGGGCACGTCATCGGTCACCATGAGGGTATCGTGCATTTCACGGTGGGACAGCGCCGCGGTCTTGGCATCGCCTCCGGCGCGCCGCTTTACGTCCTGAGTCTTGATGCAGCGAACCGGCGCGTGGTGGTGGGACCGCGCGAAGCGCTGAAAATGCATCGCATCGTGCTGCGCGATGTCAACTGGATCGGCGATGGCGCGCTCGACCGCGCCATCGGTGGTGGACTTGAACTCTTCGTGCGGGTGCGCTCGAACTCGTAAACCTCAGCCGGCGTGGCTGCGCGTTGTCGACGGCGGCTATGAGGTCGAACTCGTGGCCGGCGAGGAGGGCGTGTCGCCTGGTCAGGCCTGTGTGTTCTACGACGGGCCGGAAGGGCAGGCGCGTGTGCTCGGCGGGGGATTCATCGCACGGGCCATGGCGCAGCGTGCAAACGAAGCCGCCGCGCAGAACAGTGCGCCAGCACAACCCTTTGCCGCCGAATTGCGCGGGTAGAGTCCGGGACGCGCGGGAAGCATGGGCAACGACATCGACCGCGCGGGCGTTGCCAGGGCCTATGGCCTCTGGGCACCGGTTTATGATCTGGTGTTCGGCAAGGTGTTCGATCCCGGCCGTCAATCCACGATCGAAATTGCCAACGCAATCGGTGGACGTATCCTTGATGTCGGCGTCGGCACCGGACTGTCGCTGTCGGATTATGCATCCACGACGAAACTGTATGGCGTGGACCTTTCTGAACCGATGCTGCGCAAGGCGCAGCAGCGGGTGCGGTCTCTTAACCTCACCAACGTCGAAACGCTGGCGGTGATGGACGCTAAGAACCTCGCTTTTTCCGATTCGTTTTTTGACGCGGTGGTGGCGCAGTTTGTCATCACGGCGGTGCCGGACCCCGAAGCGACGCTCGATGATTTTGTCCGGGTGCTGAAGCCGGGCGGCGAACTGATTCTGGTCAACCATATTGGTGCGGAGCGCGGGCCGCGCCGCTTGTTCGAACTGGCCTTTGCGCCATTGGCCCGGCGGCTCGGCTGGCGCCCCGAGTTCCCGTGGGCGCGCCTCGTTAACTGGGCCGCCAAGCATGGCGGCGTGACGCTTTCCGAGCGTCGCCCGATGCGGCCGATGGGACATTTTTCGCTGATCCGCTATCGAAAATCCTGATCATGCTGCGGAACATCCGCTGCCGCCATTCGTTGCCGTTTCATGCGAATGAAGATCGCCTCCCTGTTGATCGCCCTTTTTGCGTTCGCCGATATTGCCGCTGCGCAGGCGCCACCGACGGCATCCTCCCCGCCCGCTCCGACGGCAACGCCGCCCCCGTCTCCCAATTCCCCCATTTGCTCCCCTCACGATATACCCGCGCAGAACGGAACGGCGGCGGGCGAGCAAAAGCAGCCGCTTGGCGAGAAGCTTGCGAAATCCGATGGCGTGCTATGTCCGCCTGCGGGAGTCGATCCGGAAATCCGCGCGCCGACCCCGGAAGGCGGCAATACGCCGGTGATTCCCCCGCCCGGCAGCCCTGGCGGCGATCCGACCGTGCGGCCCAAATAAGCACCATTCATCGATAAGTCGGGGCGCTTGTTGCGGCTTTGCTTGACAGGCCCTCGAGCGGCTTTTTATATGCCGCGCGTTCACGGCATCGTTGATGGACACTGCGGCGAGGTAGCTCAGCTGGTTAGAGCACGGGAATCATAATCCTGGGGTCGGGGGTTCGAGTTCCCTCCCTCGCTACCACTCTCTTTCACATATATCCCGGATCAAGCGATCAAGCGTTCCCCGTTGTAAAACGAAAAGCTGATCTGATGCCGAGTTGCGAGCGGGCAAGCGGATGTCGGCAAAGTCTCCCCCGGATTGCGCGAGGGGCGAGCGCGCGTCGGGCATCGACGAAGTCGGCGGCAACTGCGCACCTTGCTTGAGCGTTTGAAATATATGACCGGCTGAGGGGAATGCACAAACTTATTGGCGACATCACGCTTTGCATCCTGTTTGCCTGGGGTCTTGGGCTGGCTGCTCATTTCTCCCGGCAACCGTTGATTCTGGCTTATCTGCTGGCCGGATTCTTCATTGGTCCATTCGGGATGGAATGGGTCAAATCGCAGGAGTCGATCCGGACCATTTCTGAACTCGGCCTGATCTTCATGCTTTTCATGATCGGCCTGGAAATCGATCTGAAGAAGATCATGCGCGCCGGCCCGGTGATCCTGATCGCCGGCGGCGGACAGCTCCTCGGCGGCTGTATTCTGGGCGTATTGTTTTTCACGGCAATCGGTCTGCCCATCGATGTCGGCGGGTTCGATGCGCTTTATCTCTGTGTCGCATGCGCGCTCTCGAGTACAGTCATCATCGTCAAAGTGCTCTATGAAAAACACGAACTCGACACACTGCCGGGCCGTATCACGCTTGGTGTGCTAGTGCTTCAGGACGTCTTCGCGATCCTGTTCCTGGCGGTCCAGCCTAGTCTCGACGATCTTCACATTACCATCGTGCTGCTGTCGATCGCACGGGCCGGCACGTTGGTCGCGACTGCGCTGATCCTTAGCCGCTACGTACTGCCTTACCTGTTTCATCAGATCGCGCGCCGCCCCGAGCTGGTGCTGCTCGGCGCGCTCGCGTGGTGCTTTCTGATCGGCGAAATCGCTGAACGATTGCATCTCTCGCGCGAGATGGGCTCGCTGGTGGCCGGGGTCTCGCTCTCAACTTTTCCCTACGCGCTCGACGTCACCGCAAAGGTGACGACGTTGCGCGATTTCTTCATCACGCTGTTCTTCGTCGCGCTGGGCATGACTATTCCAATTCCGAACGGATCCGTGATTGGGCTCGCGCTGGTGATCGCGGCCTTCACCGTGGTAAGTCGTCTCAGCACGACTTTCCTGCCACTGTATCTGATGAAGCAGGGATTGCGAGCCAGCCTTCTGCCGGCCATCAATCTGGCGCAGATCAGCGAGTTCTCGCTCGTCGTAATTCAAACCGGGCTGATTGCGGGACATATCCAAAGCGAGACCGCGAGCGCAGCGTCGTTCGCGTTCGTGGTGCTGGCGGTGCTGAGTACGTTCGCTATCGGTCGAAGCGACCAGCTCTCTCGGCACGGCATCATGTTCCTGAAACGGATCGGCCTTCGCGATCTCGACCGCCTCCAGGCGGGGGAGGGTGGGCATGGCGCAGGACACGGTGAGCCGCGACGCATTGTCATTCTCGGATTCTTCCGTGCCGCCAGCGCGCTGCTGAGCGAGATCGAATGCCGGGACGAGTCGATGCTGGACCAGATCGGAGTGGTCGACTTTAATCCGGTGGTGTTCAGTACCCTCTCGGCTCGCGGCCTGCATGTCACTTATGGTGACATCAGCAACGTGGATACGCTCGTCCATGCCGGGGTCGGCAGCGCCGAGATCATCATTCTGAGCGTGCCGGATTCGCTGCTCAAGGGTGCTAATAATGAAAAGCTTGTCCGCCACGTTCGTTCGCTGAACCCGACCGCAAAGATCATCTCGACGGCGGACCGGTTGTCGGACGTCGAGGATCAATATGCCGCCGGCGCGGACTACGTGACGGTGACTCGTCTGACCGACGCGCAAGAGCTGTTTGCGGCGATTGAAGCTGCCGAAAACGGGTTGTTGGCCGACAAGCGCGCTGAGACCGACGCGATTCTGGAAGGGCGTCGGGAGGTGCTGCCGTAGTTGATCCGGTACCGAACTCACCATGCCGGATCATATATGATGGCATGATCGTGTGACCGCTTTTCCGGACGCGGTCGGTTGCACCGCCGCCCGCTCTGCGTCATACGAACTTCCGTCAAACGGGAACGCGCAGACCATGCCCCATCGGATACCGGAAGTCCTCCAGGCTTTTGCCAATGGCGAAATCGTCGTCGTCACTGACGATGAGGACCGTGAGGGGGAGGGTGATCTGATCGTCGCAGCCTCGCTCTGCACCGCGGAGAAAATGGCGTTTGTTATACGGCACACGTCCGGCATCGTTTGCGCGCCGATCACCACGGAGGATGCGCAACGGCTGCGGCTCGATCCGATGGTTGCGCATAACGAGTCCAATCATACCACGGCTTTTACCGTCTCGATTGATTACAAGCCGGACGGCGGCACCGGCATTTCGGCCGAGGCGCGTGCCTCCTGTTGCCGGGCGCTTGCCAATCCGAACGCCGGTGCCAGCGACTTTGCCCGGCCCGGCCACGTCTTTCCTCTGATCGCACGCAACGGCGGCGTCCTGCTGCGCGCCGGCCATACCGAGGCGGCGGTCGATCTTTGCAAGTTGGCGGGCCTGCCCCCGGTCGGGGTCATAAGCGAACTGATGAACGACGACGGCACGGTGATGAAAGGCGAGCAGGTGGCGCGGTTTGCTGCTGCGAACGGGCTCAGGCATGTGACCATCGCCGATATCATCGCGTATCGTCAGGCGCGAGAGAAACTGATTGAGCGGGTTTCGGAATTTGCGATCGACAGCCCGATCGGGCTGCTGCAAGGCTACGCTTACCGCTCGCCGTTCGATACGATAGCCCATGTCGCGTTTGTCTATAACGGCGTCGGCGACGGCCAGAACGTCCTGACCCGTTTCCACAAATCCAATATTGTACGCGACATTTTCGCCGGGCCGAAACGCATGGAGGCCGTGCTCGAACACTTCAGGAAGGCCGGCCGCGGCGTGCTGGTCTATCTGCGAGACGGCGCCGCGGGGGTGCCGGTGGCGCCGCTCCCTGAAGACAGGTCAGCGGAAGCTGATCGCAACCGACAGTGGCGAGAGGTCGGTGTCGGCGCGCAGAATTCTGCGCGATCTCGGCGTGACGTCGATCCGGCATCTGACCTCGTCGGCCTATGACTATAAGGGGCTCTCCGGTTTCGGCATCGAGATCGTTTCGAACGAGCATCTGGAAAGCTGACTGTGGTTGCAGCGTCGAATTAGGATATACTCATGATCGCGGCTTTGCCGGCAGCGGTATCTGGAACGACGTGAAAGGATTGTCATGAGTGTTCGTCCGCAAGGCAAGGACAAACCCGTGCCGGTCAGTTTCCAGTGGGACGATCCGTTCAGGCTGGACGATCAGCTGACCGAAGACGAACGCATGATCCGCGACACCGCGCGCGCCTATGCGCAGGACAAGCTGCAGCCGCGTATCGTCAAGGCCTATCAGGAGGAGAAGACCGACCGCGAGATCTTCAATGAGATGGGCGAGCTTGGCCTGAACGGTATCACACTTCCGCAAGAGTATGGTTGTGCCAATGCCAGCTACGTCGCCTATGGCCTCGTCGCGCGGGAGATCGAGCGTGTGGACTCGGGCTACCGCTCGATGAACTCGGTGCAGTCATCATTGGTGATGTATCCGATCTATGCTTATGGCGACGAGAATCAGCGCAAAAAATATTTGCCGAAGCTTGCGACCGGCGAATGGGTCGGTTGTTTCGGCCTGACCGAACCGGATGCCGGTTCCGATCCCGGCGGCATGAAAACCCGCGCCGAGAAAGTGTCGGACGGCTATCGGCTGACCGGTTCGAAGACGTGGATTTCCAACGCACCGATCGCGGATTTGTTCGTTGTTTGGGCCAAGTCGTCGGCGCATGACAACAGGTCCGCGGCTTCGTGCTCGAAAAGGGCGCGAAGGGCCTATCCGCCCCGAAGATCGACGGCAAGCTCAGTTTGCGGGCGTCGGCTACCGGCGAGATCGTGATGGATGGCGTGGTCGTGCCGGAAGAGAACCTGTTGCCGAACGTGTCCGGACTGAAAGGTCCGTTCGGCTGCCTGAACCGCGCGCGCTACGGCATATCATGGGGCGTTATGGGCGCGGCGGAGGACTGTATGGATCGCGCGCGAAAATACGTGCTCGAGCGAAAGCAGTTCGGCCGTCCGCTGGCGGCTGCGCAATTGGTGCAGAAGAAGCTCGCGGATATGCAGACCGACATCGCGCTCGGGCTTCAGGGCAGCCTGCGCGTCGGCCGTTTGATGGACGAGGGCAAGATGGCGCCGGAGATGATCTCCATCGTCAAACGCAACAATTGCGGCAAGGCGCTCGATATCGCGCGGATGGCGCGCGATATGCACGGCGCCAACGGAGTTCAGATCGAATATCACGTGATGCGCCACGCCGCCAACCTTGAAACCGTCAATACTTATGAAGGCACCCACGACGTCCATGCGCTGGTCCTTGGCCGCGCCATCACCGGAATCCCGGCATTTTCTTAGGGTCGTATCGTCGCGCGAACTCCGAATCCCTCATGCCCGGGCAAAAGCGCGAAGCGCGTCTCCGCGCAGGTGGCCCGGGTATCCACTTTGAAGAAGGTTGGATTGCCGGATTCATAGCGTTTTCGGAGCGGAGTGGGCATCGGTTTGCGTGAAGAAACAAAACAACAATCTAGAGCTTCGTTTCTGATGCCATCAGAAGCGGAAAGGCTCTAGTCCGGCAATGACGGCTTGGGTTAGTTCATGTCCGACACTGAAGACATTCCCTTCAACCGTGACTTTCCGCTGAAGCCGGGCGTCGTCGAGGAAGTCGTGCCCGGGGTCCGTCGCTTGCTTTGCAATAATCCGAGTCCTTTCACCTTCACAGGAACGGTGAGCTACATCGTCGGCCGCGGCAAGGTTGCGATCATCGATCCCGGACCGGATAGTGAGGCTCATGCGAAAGCGTTGCTCGACGCGGTGAGAGGCGAGACCGTGACGCACATCTTCGTTACCCACACCCACAAGGATCATTCATCGAATGCCGCGCGCGTCAGGGCGGCTACCGGCGCGGCAGTTTATGCGGAGGGACCGCATCGTGCTTCGCGGCCACGGTTTGAAAACGAAAAACACAATCCGGAGTTCGGCGCCGATCGCGATTTTAGTCCGGACGTTCGGCTTCGTGATGGCGACGCCGCGACCAGCGACGAATGGGCGCTGGAAGCGGTGAGCGCGCCCGGACACACCGCGAACCATATGGCGTTTGCGTGGAAGGAACGCGGAATCCTTTTCGTTGGTGACCATGTCATGGGCTGGTCCACCTCGATCGTCGCGCCGCCGGACGGGTCGATGATCGACTATATGGCCTCGCTCGAAAAGCTCTCGCAGCGCGACGAGCAACTGTATTTCTCCGGTCATGGCCCCGAGATTCGGGATGGGCCACGTTTCGTGCGGCATCTGGCGCGGCATCGCCGGGCGCGCGAGGCCTCGATCCTGCATCGGCTGGCGAAAGGCGAGGCCGATATTCCGACCCTGGTCCGCGCCATCTATATCGGCCTTGATTCCAGGCTGTCCGGCGCCGCCGGCTATTCGGTGCTGGCGCATCTGGAAGATCTGGTGGCGCGGGGCCTTGTGCTCACGAATGGTGATCCCGTCATCGGTGGACGCTACCGGCTGGCGTGAGCCTTATCGCTTGACCGCGCCCTTTCCGGGAGGCTTGACCGGCACGGGCGGCTCCTTCACCGGCTTCTCGACAATGTTTTCGGCAGCGGTGTTGATGTCGTCGATCAGACTGCTGACACGGGCGGCGTTGCTGCCGAGATCGTGCTCGAAATAACGCGACGAGGATCGGATGTCGACGCGCGACCCGTCCTCGGTCGGCGTGATGCGGATCACGACGTCTTCGCGGAACCCCATGACTGGCGTTTTCGCCACGGCCTCGATATGGCCGGGCTGCCGCGGCAGCTGTGGCGGGCGTTCATCGATCACCAGCCATTTGCGCCGCGCGACGAGCCGCCGGACGATATCGAAGGCATGCTGGGCCGTCAGATCCAACTCCACCGGCTCGATCGCGGGATAGGCCACGCGCTGCTGTTCGGCAGAATAAAGACCGGTGTAGACTGCGGAGTTGGCGCCGTCGGTACCGCGCAGCCGCGCCAGCGCGTCGAAGTGGGGCGGGTTGATCGGATCGGTGGTGATATCGTGGATCGGCGGCAGATTGCGATATTTCACGGCGAGGTATGCCGGATAGGCGAGAATGAGCACGTTCAGTAGCAGCGCTGTCAGGATACGGCCTATGCCGCGTGAGCCATCCCGCCATAGCGCCACAAGGCCTGCGAACGCCACCAGGATCGACAGCCCGGCGCAGGCCAGAGCGCCCAACAAGGTCGCGAGCGCGGGCTTGCTCTCGAGGATACCGAACCTCACAGCCACAATGGACACCAGCGTCGCGACCGCTGAGAACACCGCAAGTCGCCGCGCCCAGGTAGCCAGCGCGGAGAACGGTTCGGATTGATAGCGTGCGGAAAACCTGCGGGCCATCGGAGCGTCCGGTTTCGGCGGGGGACGGGTTGCGTGGATCACCTACCTTATTTGCTTCCTTGAAGAAACGCTGCTGTTCGCTTCCGTCAAAGCGGCGAACTCTGCGGCCAGAAAGTCCAGCAGCGCCCGCACCGAGGGCAACAATCCGCGTCGCGACGAGAACACCGCATGGACGATGCCGGCGCGCGGACGCCATTGCGGCAGCACGTCGACCAGCGTGCCATTGTCGAGGTCGGCTTCTACTACCATGGCCGGAAATTGTCCGACGCCGATGCCGCGCAGGGCCGCGAAACGCAGTGCCACCATGTCCTCGGTGATGAGGCGTGGTGTGTAGGGGATCAGCGCAGTGGCTTCGTCAGGGCCGTCGAGGCACCATTCATGATGCTGGTGAGGCGGTCCCCAGCCGATGCTTGGAAGCTTGACAAGATCGGCGGGAACAAGCGGGTGGCTCAGTCCCTTCAGCAGCATCGGCGCCGCCACCAGCCGCTGCGTGCTCTCGGCCAACACCCGCATCACCAGATCGTTGTTTTCCAGTGGCGGAAAACGCACGCGCAGCGCGATGTCGATGCCATCGGCGATCACGTCGACCCGGCGCGGCGTGCTTTCGAGATGCACCGCAACGTCCGGACACTCGGCCATGAAGCGGGCGATCATCTCGCCGACCTGGAAATACAGAAGCGGCGGCGGACAACTCACGCGAACGATACCTTGCGGTTTGCTGCGCGAGCGCTCGATCAGTTCCTGCGCCGCATCGGCTTCCACCAGCATAGCGACGCAATGCCGATAGTAGTCCTGTCCGATCTCGGTGACGCTGAAGCGCCGGGTCGAACGCTGGATCAACCGCACCCCGAGCCTGTCCTCCAGCATTGCGATGCGGCGGCTCAATCGCGAACGCGGCATGCCCAGCGCGCGGGCGGCGGCGGCAAAACCGCCATGATCGACCACCTGAACGAAGAAATACAGATCGTTGAGATCCTGCATCATCGTCTCATTAATAGGACAGTGATGAGCGATATTGCCAGCTACCGGGGTATTTGTCCCACCTATATCCTCCATTGCAACAGCGGTCGAACTAGGCCGCGTCACGGAGGTTCATCATGCGAAAGGTACTTGGTGTCTTTAGCGGTCCCCGGCAGCATTGGGTGGGCGACGGTTTTCCGGTTCGCTCGCTATTCTCGCACGCCAGCCACGGCGACCATGTCAGCCCGTTCCTGCTGCTCGACTATGCCGGGCCGGCCGACTTTACCCCGGTAGAGCAGCCGCGCGGTGTGGGCGTGCATCCGCATCGCGGCTTCGAGACCGTCACCATTGTCTATCAGGGTGAGGTCGAGCACCGCGATTCCACCGGCAACGGCGGCTTGATCGGGCCGGGCGACGTGCAGTGGATGACGGCTGCCTCAGGCATCCTGCATGAGGAGTTCCACTCCCGCGCCTTCACCAAGAAGGGTGGCAGGCTGGAAATGGTGCAGCTCTGGGTCAACCTGCCGGCCAAGGCGAAGAACGCCGATCCCGGATACCAGACCTTGCTCGACGCCGACATTCCGGCGGTGGATCTACCGGATGGCGCCGGCAAGCTGAGGGTGATCGCCGGTGGGTTCGACGGCCGAAAAGGGCCGGCGAAGACTTTTACACCGATCGACATCTACGACGTGAAGCTTAACCGCAACGGCGTTGCCACGCTCAAGCCGGCAGAAGGGCACACCGTCGCGGTGGTGGTGCTGAAGGGCACGGTGCTGGTGAACGGCAGCGAGATCGCTCGCGAGGCGCAGTTCGCGCTGCTCGACCGCAGCGGCGGCGAGGTGACTATCGAGGCCAACACTGAGGCTTCAGTACTGATCCTCTCCGGCGAGCCGATCGACGAGCCGGTGGTAATGCATGGTCCGTTCGTCATGAACACGGAAGGCGAAATCCGCCAGGCCATGATCGATTTCCAGAGCGGCCGCTTCGGCACTCTGGAGCCGGTCGCGGCCAGCGGCTGACGGCGGTTGAGAGAGACGCGATCCGGTTAGCCGGATCGCGTCTCATCCTTCAACATTCAGCGGCGGTGCGCTCGTCCCGCCGTCGGTGCACCCGCGTCAATGTCAGCGAGCCCTTCAATGAAGGAGATAACCCGTGGTCAGCGAAGCAATCCGTGATCCGGCAAAGGATGATCTTCTGACGCCGCAAAATTCTGCGTTCATCATCATCGACTATCAACCGGTGCAGGTGAACTCCATTGCATCGATGGATCGGCAGATCCTCGTCAACAACATTACCGGTGCAGCGAAAGCGGCGGTCGTCTACGGACTGCCGATTATCCATTCGACCGTGAACGTGAAGACCGGACTCAATAAGCCGCCAATCCCCACGATCCGCAAGGCGCTCGACAAATATCCAACCTACGATCGCACCACGATCAATTCGTGGGAAGACGTCGAATTCCGCAAGGCGGTCGAGGCGACCGGCCGCAAGAAGCTCATCATGACGGCGCTGTGGACCGAGGCCTGCCTGACCTTTCCGGCGCTTGATGCGCTTAAGGAGGGTTACGAGGTGTACGTGCTCGTCGATGCCGTCGGCGGGACGTCGGTCGCGGCTCATGAGGCGGCCCTGCGCCGCATCGAACAGGCCGGCGCAAAGCTCATCAGTGTGCCGCAGCTCTTCTGCGAACTGCAACGCGACTGGAAGCGTACCGAGACCGTTCCGGCCTTCATAAATTTGTTCATCGAGACGGGTGGAACGGCCGGTATTCAGTTCTCTTACGACAAACAGGGTTGAACCATCGCGATGCCTCACTCCGTTGCATGAAAATGCTTGGCCTCACGGCCCAGGCATTTCGCTGGTTCAGCGCCGAGATGTCACGCTGCGGCGTTAGGAAAGCTGTATCCCCTGAACTGTTCGCGCAGCGCCGTTTTCAGAATCTTTCCGGTGGCGGTGTGGGGAATGCTGTCGACGAATGCGACGTCGTCGGGCATCCACCACTTGGCTATCTTGCCATCCATGAAACCGAGAATCTCTTCGCGCGTCGCGCTCTCGCCTTTCCTGACTTGGAGAATTAATAGCGGGCGTTCGCCCCATTTGGGATGGTGTATGCCGATTACGGCGGCTTCCGCTACCTTGGGATGTTCAACGGCGAGATTTTCCAGATCGATCGACGAGATCCATTCGCCCCCCGATTTGATCACGTCCTTTGATCGGTCCGTGATCCGGACGTAGCCGTACTCGTCGAGGGTGGCAACGTCGCCGGTATCGAAGAAGCCCTCCCCGTCGAGGATATTGTCATTGACGCGGTAGTAGGCGCCGGAGATCGCGGGGCCTCGCACCTTGAGCCGGCCGGGGGTCGTGCCATCCCACGGCAGTTCGTTGCCGGCGTCGTCGGTGATCTTCATTTCGACCATGAATGGCGCGTATCCCTGCATCTGCAGCCGATCGAGCTTAGCGTCTCCCTTGAGGTGGCTGAACTTGCCTTGCAATGCACCGGCAGTGCCGCGCGACGACATCTCCGTCATGCCCCAGGAGTGGCGAACCTCGATGCCCATGTCGTCGAAAGCCTTGATCACCGAGCGCGGCGCCGCCGAGCCGCCGCAGATCACCACCTTGAGGTCCGGCAGCCTGAGGTTGTTTGTTTCCATATGCTGCAGCAGCATCAGCCACACGGTAGGGACGCCCGCTGTGAAGGTGACTTTCTCGCTCGACAGCAGTTCGTAAACCGATGCGCTGTCCAGTTTGGCGCCGGGCATCACCAGCTTTGTGCCCATGGACGGAGCAGAGAACGCGATACCCCAACTATTTGCATGGAACAGCGGGACCATCGGCAGCATTGTATCCTTCGATGCCGCACCCAGCGCGTCAGCGCTGTTGACAATCATCGAATGCAACACATTGGAACGATGCGAGTACACCACGCCTTTCGGATTGCCCGTGGTTCCCGACGTGTAGCACATCGCGGCTGCGGTGTTCTCGTCAAAAGTTTGCCAGGTAAAGTCGCCGTCGGCTTCCGCGATCCAGTCTTCGTATGGGACCGCATTTTTCAGCGCGGTCTGCGGCATATGTACCTTATCGGTGAGGACGATGTAGCGTTCCACGCTTGGCAGCCTGTCGGCGATCTTCTCCAGAATCGGGATGAAGGTGATATCGGTCATCACGATGCGATCTTTCGCATGGTTGATGATCCAGGCGATCTGATCCGGAAACAGGCGAGGGTTTACGGTATGGCAGACCGCGCCGATGCCCATGATGCCATACCAGGCCTCGAGATGACGCGAGGTGTTCCAGGCGATGGTAGCGACGCGGTCTCCCAGCTTGATGCCTTGGCGATCGAGTCGCTGCGCCAGTTTCAGCGCGCGGCCGCGAATTTCGGCGTAGTTGGTCCGATGAATCGGACCTTCGACCGATCGCGTGACCACCTCGCGCCCGCTATGAACCTTCGCCGCGTGATCGATGATCCGATGACACAGCAGAGGCCAGTCTTGCATCAAGCCGTGCATTCGAACCTTCCTGTTGATCCTCGCTCTCTTTATCGTTCTCCTGGCGGGGATTTGCCATGAAGAAGTCTGGCGCGGGGATTTCAGGCGGCCAACTGCTGTGCGGTGCTTTAGCCCGCGACCCATGGGCCATGGTAGCGCTCGCAGTCCTTTTAATGCCGGGAACGGCATTGGCTGGGAGCAGGACGCCGTTGCCGCAACCTCGTCCGGCCGCCGCGCCGGCGCCCGACGGCAAGGGTGGCACGCAGATGGCGGAGGATCGCCCCGTGACGCCCGAGATTGCGCCAGAGCCTTCTCCCTGCCGCCTGGCGTTGACCAATTCGGTCGCCATCGCCCCGAGCATTCCTGCGATCACGGGGCCGGGCGAGTGTGGCGGTGACGATCTGGTCCGGCTTGAAGCCGTGGTGCTGCCCAACGGTGGCCGGGCCGCGGTCAAGCCTGCCGCCACCCTCCGTTGCAAAATGGCGTCCGCGATTGCGGACTGGATTCGCAGCGATATGGCGCCGCTGGCCGAGGGAATCGGCAGCCGGGTCAGCGAACTCGACAATCTCGACTCGTTTGAATGCCGAGGGCGCAACCGGGTCGCCGGAGCAAAGCTGTCCGAACACGGGCGCGCCAATGCGCTCGACGTGGGTGCCCTCAAGCTCGCAAACGGACGGACGATCGATTTGGCGGATCGGGCGGTGGAGCGGGATCTGCGCGAAAAGGTGCTGGGCTCGGTTTGCGCGCGCTTCACCACGGTGCTGGGGCCTGGATCGGATGGCTATCACGAGAACCATATTCACCTCGACCTGATTCAGCGCCGCAACGGCTACCGGATCTGTCACTGGGAAATCTACGACCCTGTGCCGGCGGTCGCGCCGTTGCTGCCCACCGAACGCCCGGCGGAAGCGCCGCAGCGCGAAATGGCGGAAGAAAAAGGCAAGGCGTCTGAAGCGGTGCCGGAGCGCGGCGCGGTATCTCGCGCTGCCCCGCAAGCTGGATCTGCATCGGCTATCTCGGCGGAGATGGTGCCTCAACCCCAGAAGCGACCTACGGCCGCCGCTGCTGCGGGTAAGGTTGCAAAGTGGCCGCCGCCGTCGACTTCAAAACCGCCAACGCGACGCTCAGCCGCTAACTCTGTGAAACGCAAACGGAGGATCCGCAGCAATCTTCCGCCATTCCTCCGACCGCTATTCGACTGATTGACGGCTATAGGCGAAGCATATTCGCGAGTTTGCCCCGAGATGCGCACCGGTTCGCATGAAGAAGCGCCCCAAAACGATGGAAGTCAGTTTTGATTCCATCAAACGCTGGTATGGCCCGACACGCCGGGGGAAACAGACGGCAATAAAAAGCGCCGGAGAACCGGCGCTTTGCAGATTGAGAAATCGTTCGATCAGTTAAAGTTGCCGCCGCCATTCCACGAGGCCATCTTCGCGCCGTGTTTTGGCTCAAGCACAACCACCACCGTTCCGACCTTGACGCGATCATAAAGATCGATGGCGTCCTCGTTGATCATGCGAATGCAGCCCGAGGAAATCGAGGTACCGATATATTCCGGCTGGTTGGTTCCGTGGATCCGGAACAACGTATCCTTGTTGCCCTGATAGAGATACAGCGCTCGCGCGCCGAGGGGGTTATCCGGTCCGCCTGCCACGCGCGACGGTAGTCCCTCGATGCGCTTGTGAATGTCGGCGGTCGGAATCCAGTCCGGCCACTCGCGCATGTTGCCGACCCTCGCCACGCCGGAGAACGCCAGCGCTTCCTCACCGACGGTGACGCCGTAGCGGATCGCCTTGCCGTTATCGAGCACGTAATAGAGGTAGTGGTTGTCGGAATCGACCATGATCGAGCCCGGCGCTTCCTTACGGTGATAATCGACGATCGCGCGGCGGAACGAAGCGGCCACCGGCGTTCTCGTGTAGGAGACCTTGGACAGCAACTCCTTGTCGCGCGGCTTGAAGTTGTTGGCGTTGGTGGCCTCGTAATGCGTGGCCTGCATGCAGCCTGACAACATCAGGCCCGCGGCCAGAATCCCAAGTTTAACCCGAAGAGACGACATCGTTGTTTTCCAAATGCCCACTGAAATCCTGGCGACTTGCACCCCAGCAAGAATCTTCTAAACTCATTATTGTCGGAATTCCCTCGAATTCCAGCACTTAGAAGCCTCTGTCCCTACGCAGTCACGTGCCTGTGGTATTTTTGTCGCAGAATATCGATCCCCAGTTGAGTACGCGGCATTTCAAGACAGGAGCAAGGGGTGCAATTGCTCGTTCCCCGCCCACCAAAAAGAATAAACGGCATCCGCCGCTGCGACAGCGCTTTGACTCGTTGCCAAATTGCCGCGATCTGATCGGTCCGATTCCAACTTTTGCATCCTGCTGCGGCGGAATCCCTTGCAATTGTCGGGATCAATCGGCCACTAGATTTCCGAGGTCGTTTGCCGGGTTCGCTACAAAGTGGCGGGCGAATGCCAAATTCAATTCACCAGCGTCACTTCAGATTGTTCGTGTCCACACCTTGAGTCGGTGCCGTTATCTTCGGAGGGGCCATGCTCTCGATCTTCGCGCCAGATGGCATGGCGCTGCGAAAGACCGGTCCGGTCGATCCCGCCGCGCTGCCCGACAGCGCCGTGTGGATCGATCTCGAGAACCCGACGCCGAGCGAGGACCGCGCCGTGGAGGGGCTCGCGGGGGTTGCGGTGCCAACCCGGGAGGACATGCAGGAGATCGAGATTTCCAGCCGCCTCTATGTCGAGAACGGCGCGCGCTACATGACGGCCAGTCTGATGTGCGGCAGCGAAACCGACCGCCCCCGCATCACCCCCGTCACGTTCATCCTGTCCGGCCATCGTCTCGTCACCGTGCGCTACGACGCGCTAAAACCGTTCGCGCTGGTGGAGAACAAGCTTGCGCGCGCGGCTGCACAGGGTTTGACCGGCGAGGGGGTGTTGCTCGAATTGCTCGATGCCGTGATCGATCGCTGCGCCGACATTCTGGAGCGCGCCGGCGCCGACATCGATCAAGTTAGCCACGACATTTTCGAGCCGAACGAATCCGCGCGCACTGGCCGTGCCAAACGCTATTCCGAAATCCTGATCGTAATCGGCCGCAAGGGCGATCTCACCTCGAAAGTTCGCGAGAGCCTGGTCTCGATAGGCCGTCTCGTCACCTTCGTCGCGACCGAATCCAACAGCATCAAATGGTCGAAGGACATGCTCGCTCAGCTCAAGACGATGCAGCGTGATGTCGCCTCGCTTTCCGATCACGCCTCTTATCTGTCGAACAAGACCACCTTCGTGCTCGATGCGATGCTTGGAGTTGTTAATCTCGAGCAAAACAACATCATCAAGCTGTTTTCGGTAATGGCTGTGGTGCTCATGCCGCCGACGCTGATCGCCTCGATCTACGGCATGAATTTCAAGATAATACCCGAGTTGAACTGGTCGCACGGCTATCCGTTCGCGCTCACCATGATGGTGATTGCTGCGGTGCTGCCCTACATGATCTTCAAATGGAAGAAGTGGTTGTAGTGCCGGCTCCCGAGCAGATCCTTACGACCAAGTCTGCCACAATTTTCCTCGTAAAATTTGAATGTTCGCCTGAACGCTTTCCAAGAAGAGATGCTGCCATAACCCGTGCATGACATCGCGGGAGTTACAATGGTTGAGAAAGTCGTAACAGGGGATCACAAAGTCCTCGATTTTCGCAGCTATCAACGGTTGCGCAGATTCAGTGCGGACAATGCTGCGATCGGGCATTCTTCGTCTGCTCCCATACGCACATGCCGGCATTGCGGTGCAGCGTTGCTCGACGGCGAGAACGACGACGATTGTTCCAGCGCGGGTCTCGCTGCGCCGGTATTGTGCGCGCCATCACGAAGGTCTTGCGCGGATTGAATTTAGCGTCCTCATCCCGGATACGCGATTTCACGTGAACTCGGACTCCATGGCGGGAGCTATGGAGTCCGACGGCCGCTATGCGGTTCCGGAAATGATGCGTGCCAAATGGTGCTTGTCCGCGCCTGCTCTATACGTGTTGGCCGCCGTTGATGTGGATCTCCGCGCCGTTGACGTATGAACTCGTCTCCGTGCACAGCACGTAGACGATTTTTGAGACTTCGTCCGGGGTACCGAGGCGGCGCAGCGGAATCTGGCGCTGGACGATCTTCTCGGTTCCAGGCGACAGGATCGAGGTGTCGATCTCGCCCGGCGCGATGGCGTTGACACGCACGCCGAGGCGGCCGAAGTCCGCCGCCATCTCGCGGGTCAGTGAGGCCAGCGCCGCTTTTGAAGTTGAATAGGCCGCGCCCGCGAACGGATGCACGCGCGAGCCGGCGATCGATGTGACGTTCACAACAGAGCCTTTCGCAGCCTTCAGTTCGCCGATCAGTCCGCGCGCCAGCATGATCGGCGCCATGAAGTTGACGCGGAATACCTTCTCCCAGGTCTCCATGTCGGTGTTCAGCGAGCCGAGCCGCGCGCCGCCCTCGCCCTTTGGCGAGATCGCGGCATTGTTGACCAGCGCGTGCAGCTTGCCGCCTTCGAGCCGTGATCGGATCTCCTGGATGGCCAGCATCGTGTTTTCGGGGTCGGACAGGTCGACCTGAATGTGGTCTTCGGGGCCGGCATCCCAGGGGCACTGTTCCGGAAACGGATGCCGCGAGCAGGTGATGACCCGCCATCCCGCGCTGGAAAACCGGATTACGGTCGCGTGGCCGATGCCGCGGCTCGCGCCGGTCAGCAGCAATGTGCGGCGCGGCGCGTTGGGGTCGACCGCCGTTGCCATCTCGGTTCGAGGATTTGCCTTGTCGGGGGTCATGGGTACAGCCTTGTCTTGGTCCACGGCGCATCAGGCGCCGTGCGGCGGAATTCGATGCGGTCGTGCAGCCGGAATGGGCGGTCGTGCCAGAATTCGAATTGCGTCGGTGTGATCCGCCAGCCGCTCCAGCCCGGCGGTCGCGGCACACCGCCGATGATGTATTTTGCGGCTTCCTTCGCGATCGCCTGCTCGAACGCGAAACGGCTTTCCAGCGGCTGCGACTGCTTGCTGACCCAGGCGCCGATCTGCGCCTGCTTCGGACGCGTGGCGAAATAGGCATCGGTCTCCGCATCGGTGACGGGCGTCACGGGCCCGCGCACACGGACCTGTCGGCGTAGCGACTTCCAGTGAAACAACAATGCCGCTTTGGGATTTGCGGCGAGTTCGCGGCCCTTGGCGCTGGCGATGTGGCTGTAGAACACGAAGCCCCCGGCATCGAAGCCCTTCATCAGCACCATGCGCACATCAGGCAGGCCGTCGGCGTCTGTGGTAGCGAGCGCCATGGCATCGGGGTCGTTTGGTTCTGACGCGACGGCTTCCGCGAGCCACGCCGCGAAGAGGGAAAAAGGATCCTGGGCTTCCGTGAAATCACCGGACGTTAACTGGCTTGTGTTCTTGATGTCCGTGGTGTCGTTCATACGGGGTCCACAGGTTGCGCCGGTCTATCGTCGAAAGTCCGTTGCGGTCCTTATACAGGGCAAACCTGTATAGGGCACGTCTGCGCGTTGGCCTATCCGCGATCGGACCCTTCGCCGCCATCGTGGCGGCGATCATGATCGGGGCTACGACCGGAGGCTGCAGTATGGCACGGAATCAAGCGGCGTTCGCGCAGATGGGAGACGACGAGGCTACCGGATCGATCGCAGCGCTCTCCCATGCGCGTCCGACGGACACCGATCTTGCTTTCGCGCGCACAGCCGCCTCCGACGTGCTGACTAAAGGGAATAAGGATGCGAGCCAGCCATGGGAAAACCCCTCGACCGGCGCGCGGGGCTCGGTGACGCCACTGGCACAGGCCTATAGCGCCGAGGGGCGCACTTGCCGTGATTTTTTGGCGAGTTACGTTAACGGAAAGTCCGAAAGTTGGTTGCAGGGGGCGGCGTGCAGAGCCCGCGGCGGTCAGTGGGAAATCCAATCCCTCAAACCCTGGCGAAGCTGATGCAGAACGACAACTGCGAATAGCTGAACCACCTCGTTGCAAAAATGCCACGGATACCCCAAATGATAGGCACGGTGGGTCCGGGGGCCCGTTGTCCAGATTCCTGAAGGAGACGGTACGGATGCGCGACCCCTATGAGGTCTTGGGGGTGCAGCGGGGCGCCAGCGCGGCGGCGATTAAAAGTGCCTTTCGCAAGCTCGCGAAGAAGCACCACCCCGACGCCAACACGAACGATCCCAAGGCCGCCGAACGGTTCGCGGAGGTGAATTCCGCCAACGAGATCCTAGGCGACGAGGTCAGGCGCAAGCAGTTTGACCGGGGCGAGATCGACGCAGACGGCAAGCCGCGCTTTCAGGGTTTCCCGGGCGGTGGAGGTCGCGCTGGCGCGCGGCCGGGCGGCGGTTTCGAGCAGTACGGCTTCCGCGGTGGCGGTGGCCCCGGGGGTGATGGTGGCGGGTTTGAGGACATTATCAACAGCATGTTCGGCGGCGCCCGGGGGGGACGTCGGCCGGGCGCGCAGGCGTTTGATTTTGAGTCCAGCACGTTCGGTACGCCTGATCTCGATCTCAATATCGCCATGACAGTAACGCTCGAGGAGTCGGTCAAAGGTGGCGAGAAACGCATCCGCCTGCCCAGCGGCAAGGAACTCAATGTCAGAATTCCGGCCGCCGTAACGTCGGGCCAGCAGATTCGGCTGAGAGGGCAGGGCGAAACCGTGCCCGGACATCGCCCCGGTGATCTCCTGATCACGGTGACGGTCGCCCCGCATCCGTTCTTCAAGATCGACGGGGGCGATTTGCGCGCCGAGCTGCCTATCACGCTCTATGAGGCGGTGCTGGGCAGCAAGGTGCGGGTGCCGACGCTCGGCGGCGCAGTTGAACTGTCTATCCCGAAGAACACTTCGGGCGGCCGCATCTTTCGCCTCAAGGGCAAGGGCATCCCGAAGGGGGGGGCCTCCGGCGATCTGTTCGTTACGACGCGAATCGTCCTGCCCGACGGCAATGACGCCGAGCTTGAGGCGCTCATGGAGAAGTGGCGCGACGCGCGCTCCTACAGCCCCCGTCGCGATCTCGGTTAGCGCGTGTGCGGCGGGGAACCTGATCACGCGATGCGTTGGCCGGGATTTCCATCCGGCTGTCGCGCTACCGTGCCCGAGGATGCTCAGCCCATTTAAGTCTTTCCTCAGCTGGCCACGCTGCTCACTCCGGTGGAGGGCGTTTTTTTGCGGCGGATAGCTGCAAAACCCAACGTTCTTTGACTGTCGGCTCTATTGCAGTTGTCGACGAGCCCCCGTTCGCCTTTCTGAACGCTTAATCTCGTTTGAACCGATCGCGGCCTGCATCTCCTCATAGAGTTCAAGTTTCGCCATTTCCAGGAGGAGTTTCACCAAGCCGAGATCGAGTTGGCAGGACATTTCCCAAGCGTCATCGATCAACTGCTCAACCGCTGCATATCTTTCGAGACGAACTAACATTGTCGTGCCGCTCCAACGGGTATGGCCATGAAAAGATGATTGCTAGTGATCGAATCCGCCGAACATCCGGCACCGAAACGGGCCTGAGTTTTTTTGGCTAAGCACGAAGCCGCTGATCCGCTTCAGGTTGGGCAACAATGGCTTGGGCGACATTGCCCCGCATTTCCTGAAGTTTCTGCAGCGTGCGTCGATCGAACGCCGCGGTAACGGCGATAATTGAATCTTTCCCGATCTGCTGCGGCAATCCGAGGGGGGTCACGCGAAAGTTCAATTGCACCAAGCGAAGAAGCCATAACGGATTCATCTCGATGATGATCTTTCCGACGCCGCTCGCTAGGCCCCATTCGACGATAGACGACAAAAGCAGGTTTCCGGCCGGGCTCAAAATGCGTCCGCGATCGCGATGTTCTCGCGTCACGCAATAGCGCGTCCATTCCCAAATATGAGGTCCTACAGGGAAATCGCCTTCGCACAAGTGCGGAAGCACCTCCGTGAGGAGGTGTGGGCGCATCGATGGCAGCATCCGTTGATATCCAAGGACGCGATCGTCTTCGATGTAGAGCATGTGGAGTGTGCGCCCGTCGTCGAACTGGTCGATCTCTCGGCCGTCAGGCTTGCGCAGATCTTCCCACCCCATTTCGTCGACAAAGACTTTGTGACGCAACCGATAGGCCTGTTCCATCTCGCACTGATAGGCACCGATATTCTCAGCCGTTACGATGTGAATCATTTGAAGTTCTCCACCCATGTCTACGCCGAGTTAGGGCGAAGGAAGGGCGGCGAACAAGTACGGGAATCCGTACCTTGACCTATCGGATAAGGTTATGTCTGAGCGCGGTCGCGACGGTCTGGGTGCGGTTCGTGGCGTTCAGTTTGGCGCGAAGCTGACGTGCGATCTTGTCGACGAGGTGTTCTGAGACCTTCAGAATAACACCGATCTCCCAATCACTTTTTCCTTCCGCCATCCACTGCAGGATATCCATTTCTCGCGGAGTCAAATTCACTGGGGTTGAGTTATATTTTTGCGCGAGGGCTCGCGCGAAAGCGTGCATGGCGATGAGTTGTAGCTGTCGCCGCACCTTGGGGGGGACTTCAGCACGCTCACTTGCCAGGGAGAAACCGGCCGTTTGACCGTCGAGGGTGATCATCGGAACAGTAAATCCGCACCCGAGATTAAACTCGCGTGCTTCCCCCATGATGCGCGTCGGCGCCGGTGTGTTCCGATACGTTGGTTCAAGCTCGGACCATAGAAATGGTTCCGTGGAGGTGTTGACCCGATGGATGGTGGGATCGTCGAAAAGATAACCTTGCGTGAAATAGCGTTCGCTCCACGCTTTCGGCCATTGATGCAAAACGACATTTGAGATTTGCTGCTCTGCAGTCATCCCTGGAACGGGAATGATGCCTGCGAGCACATGCGAAAAGCCGAACGGGCGCGCGACGTCAACAACGACATCGGCTATCTGTGCCAGGGTCGAAGCCTTATCAAGTCTCGCAATACAAGTTAGGGTATCGTCCAGCGTCTGTCGCGACATTGCGGCCCCCGAACTGCCTATATAGGCGGCTGAGTACACTATCGAGCGACATTTGGATTAATTGCAACTGTTGTATGATGCGGCGTGTCGCTACGGCCGCTACAGCTAGGGCTTGGCTGCCCGGGCAACTTGCGATTTCCTCAAGATTCCCTAGATCCATCAGCTTCGTGACCCGTTCGCCTTGATCATCGTTCAAATTTGGCGGTTCTGATTCGCCAAGCGGGTAATTGCTCAACCGTGTTGTCCGACCTTATTGAATTTGGAAGCGATGTTTTGAGCCAGTCGACGACGGTTTGCAGTTTCGCGATTCGGTAGGGACAATATTGGAGCATTTTTCGAAACTCACGGAATTTATTTTAGTACGGGGAGCTACGAATGGGTAGTGATATCGCGGCGGGCCGATGACCAGAAAACGTCCCCTGCGGTCCGGGTGCGATATTGGTAGGCGAGCGGCTCATAGCCTCTGTATTTCCGCTGAACCAATAGTGTATATGCGGTCATCAACCATCACCGCCTGTCCGACCTCGGGTCGGGCGTCAACGGCCGTCACGGCCTTGCAAGTGAAAAAGTGGAATGACTTCGTTGATTCTAATCGGTCGTCAGTCCAGCCGCCTTTGATATGCCCACCATCTATTACATCCGTCATGGCAAGACCGAATGGAACGCCCTCGGCCGCTTCCAGGGCCTCCAAGACATTCCGCTCAATGATCTCGGCCGCGCCGAGGCGACGAAAGCCGGGGACATTCTGCGCAAGCTGCTTGCGCGTGAGGATCGCGATCCCGTCGGATTGGGTTTCGTCACCAGCCCGCTTGTCCGCGCGCGCGCTACCATGGAACTGACGCGCGGCGTATTGAACCTGCCGCTTCATGACTATTCCGTCGACGACCGGTTGCGCGAGGTTGGTTACGGGCATTGGGAAGGCTTGACCCTGGCGGAGATGAGGGTCGCCAATCCCGATGTCTATGCCGCCCGTGAGGCTGATAAATGGAGCGTGGCGCCGCCGGGCGGCGAAAGCTACGCCTCAGCCACCTCTCGGTTGCGCGACTGGTATCATTCGCTAAGGTCCGCCACCGTCGCGGTCGCGCATAGCGGCACGGCGCGGGCGCTGATGGTCGTGATGGGGCTCCAGACTGCGAAAGCAGCTGCCAGTCTGCGCATCGAGCAGGGTGCGGTGTATGTGCTCGGCGAGGATGGGATCGCGAAGCATAGTTAAGCAAGAAACCGCGCTCCCCCGGCGGTTCCATAGCCTGAGGTGACAGGGCGGCCGAACCATAAGCCGGAAAGTTGCGATTTGCACAACATGCCGCTACGAGAAGTAGCGGTTTCGCGCTTTGGATTATTGATGTCTCACAATACCTTCGGTCATCTGTTCCGGGTCACGACCTTTGGCGAAAGCCACGGGGTAGCAATTGGCTGCGTGGTCGACGGTTGCCCGCCGCAGCTCGCCCTAACGGTCGAGGAGATCCAGCGCGATCTTGACCGCCGCCGTCCCGGCCAGTCGCGTTTTACGACGCAGCGGCAGGAGCCGGATTCGGTGAAGATTCTGTCGGGTGTTATGGCGGATCCTGAGACCGGCGAGCAGGTGACGACGGGTACGCCGATCGGACTTTTGATCGAGAACGCCGACCAGCGCTCGAAAGATTATTCCGACATCAAGGACAAGTTTCGCCCCGGCCATGCCGACTTCACCTATGAGGCAAAGTACGGTCTGCGCGACTATCGGGGGGGCGGGCGCTCCTCGGCGCGCGAGACCGCAATGCGGGTCGCGGCCGGTGCTATCGCGCGCAAGATCGTCCCCAATATGACCGTGCGCGGCGCGCTGGTACAGATGGGTCCGCACAAGATCGATCGTGAGAAATGGGATTGGGACGAGATCGCGCGGAATCCGTTCTTCTGTCCCGATAAGGACAAGGCCGCTTTCTTCGAGAGCTATCTCGATGGTATCCGCAAGAGTGGTTCATCCATCGGCGCCGTGGTTGAGGTGGTGGCCGAAGGGGTGCCGGCAGGACTCGGCGCACCGATCTATGCCAAGCTCGACGGCGACCTAGCGAGCGCGCTGATGAGCATCAACGCGGTCAAGGGCATCGAGATCGGCGCTGGCTTTGGTGCCGCCGCGCTGACCGGTGAAGAGAATGCCGACGAGATGCGCAGTTCTTCGTCCAATAGGGGTAATCACGGCCCGGTGTTCACCTCGAACCATGCCGGCGGCATTCTCGGCGGCATATCCACCGGCCAACCCGTTGTGGCGCGGTTCGCGGTGAAGCCGACCTCGTCCATCCTGTCGCCGCGCAAGACCATCGATCGCAACGGCACCGATACCGATATCCTTACCAAGGGCCGCCATGATCCTTGCGTCGGCATCCGCGCCGTACCGGTGGGAGAGGCCATGGTGGCCTGCGTCCTGGCGGATCATTTCCTGCGTCACCGAGGGCAGGTCGGCGCGCGCTAGAGCCTTTCCGCTTCTGATTGAATCAGAAGCGAAGCTCCAGATTGTTGTTCTGACGCGTTTTCTTCACGCGAACCGGTATCCACTTCGCTCAGAATCGCTACAGGACGTGGCCCGCAGGACGAGAGCCGATTTATCGGCTCAGACTCGCGCCTCCAGCACCAGGTTAAACGGTGTTTCCGCCGCGCGGCGTAACTGAGAGAAACCGGCAGCCTTGGCGACCTCGCGGAGCCTAGCCTCGCCGGCTTGTGCGCCAAGCGCGAGGCCGACCTCTTGGGCCATCGACGCTGGCGTGCAGACCATGGTGGACGCCGCGTAGAACAGCCGGCCAACCGGATTGAGGTTGTCTTCCAGTTTGTCCTGGGCGAACGGCTCGACCAGCATGCAGGTGCCATTCTTCGCCAGCGTCGCCCGGACATGACTGAGCGCGCCGACAGGGTCGCCCATGTCGTGCAGGCAATCGAAGAAGCATACCAGATCGTAGTCGTTGGCCGGATACGTCTCGGCGGGGGCGACTGCGAAGGTGACGCGCTGGTTCAAGCCCTCGCTGGTTGCGGCGGCTTGCGCGGCGGCGATCGAGCCCGGATGGGCATCGAAGCCGAAGAAATGCGAATTTGGATAGGCTTTGGCCATCAGCAGCGTCGAGATGCCGTGGCCGCAGCCGATATCGGCCACCTTGGCGCCACGTTCGAGTTTGGCCACGACGCCGTCGAGCGCGGGCAACCATTCCTGCACCAGATGGTGCTTGTAGGTCGTACGGAAGAAGCGCGCGGTGCCGCAGAACAGGCATTCGGCGCGGTCGTTCCAGCCGACTCCTTTGCCGCTCTTGAAGGCTTCCGAGACCTTCGGCTCATCGAGCATGATCGCGGCCATCATGTCGCTGATCGCGCCCATGAACACCGGGCTGTCGTCGTCGGCGAACACCATCGCCTGTTCCGGTAGCATCGAGAACGTCGTCGTCGTTGCGTCATACTCGACGTAACCCGATGCAGCCTGCGCCGACAGCCATTCGCGCACGTAACGCTCAGTAGTGCCGGTGGCTTGCGCCAGTTCGGCGGGCGTCATCGGGCCTTTACTTGCCAGCGCCTTGTAGAGCCCGAGGCGGTCGCCGGTGCGGATCAGGGCTGCATTGGCGGCCGCGCCGATATCGGTGACCATCTTGCCCATGAATTGATTCAGACGATCCATATTCACGTCCATGGAAGCCTCCTGTGAAGGGTCATCCCGGGTCCGATCGACCTGCCTTGATACGCGCGAACCATGGCGTTGGAGGAAGCGATACCTCCGGATGACAAACGGAGCCCCTCGGTCGTGGGTCATTGTACGCCGCGAACGGTTCACCGCCGGCGTGAAAATTTCGCGACCAGTTCGATGTGCGGCGAATGCCGGAATTGGTCGACGGGCGTTACAGTCTCCAGGTTGTAGCCCCCATCGATGAGGATGCGCGCGTCACGCGCAAATGTCGCCGTGTTGCACGACACCGCGACAACGACGGGAATCCTGCTGGCTGCGAGTTGTTTGCTTTGCGCCTCTGCGCCCTTCCGGGGCGGATCGAAGACCGCCGCATCGAGGTCACGCAGTTCCTCGGCCATCAACGGGCGGCGGAATAGATCGCGAATCTCGGCCTTGATCGGTTTCAGCCCGGGGACTGCTGTCGCCTTCTGTAACGCCGCCACTGCAGCTGCGTCGCTGTCGAAGGCCGCGATTCGCGCTCGGGCCGCGAGGCGCAGCGCGAACGGGCCGACGCCGCAGAACAGATCGGCGATATGCCTGGCCTTGCCGCAATGTGCGGCGACCCGGGCCGCCAGCGTCTCCTCGCCGGCGACCGTCGCCTGTAGGAATGAGCCCGGGGGAAGGACAAGCCGGGACGCGCCGATCTCGATCACAGGCGGCGCGCGCATCAGTACCAGTTCGCCGTGACGGGTCAGCCGCGCCAGCCGGTGCGCCTCTGCGATACGCGATAGTGTTGCGACCAACGCGGCGGGCAGTTGTCCGGAGCCGCGGACGTCGACATCGAGACCATTGCAGGTCGCGGTCACCTGGATATCGAGCGGCTTGTTCGCAGGCTTCAGCGCCTCGGCCAGCTCACGCGCTGCATCAATCGCACTGTGGAGGGCAGGGTCGAGCACCGGGCAGGCATCGATCGGCACGATGGCATGGCTGTTCGGTGCGGAGAAGCCCACGCGCAGCTTGCCGTCGTCGCTCCGGGCATGGAGGGTAATCCGCCGGCGGCCGGCGCCATGCGCGTCGACGAGTTCGTCCACCGCACAGTCGATGCGGGCCTGTGCCAGCGTGTCGATCACGATCTGCCGCTTCCAGGCGCGGTAGGCCTCCGGCCGCCAGTGCTGGATCGCACAGCCCCCGCATGCGCCAAAGTGAGTACAGAACGGGACGACCCGGTCCGGGCTCGCTGTTGCGATGCGGAGGAGGCGCGCGCGGTCGGCACGGCCGGTGAGCGGTTCGATCTCGACGGCTTCTCCGCCCAGAGTGTAAGGGACATAGACATTGCCGCCATCGGTCTGGGCGACGCCGTCGCCGCGATGGCCGACGTGATCGATGGTCAGGTGCGTAGTGTCGCCGATTTGAGGTTCCTGCCTAGCCACGCCTGGCTCCGAGGAAGAATTCGATGTTGCCGTCGCCGCCTGGGATCGGGGACGGGAAAATCTCTATATCGCTGCATCCCAGAGTCGCCGCGAAGGCAGCGATATCGTTGCACACCGCCCGATGCACCGCTGCATCGCGGACGATGCCCTTTTTGATCGCGACACGCGGCGCCTCGAATTGTGGCTTGATCAACGCGAGCAGATGCATCGGAGGTGCCGCCAGCGACAATGCGACCGGAAGGATGGCTTTCAACGAAATAAAGCTCGCATCCATCACCACTAGGTCCGGCCGCTGCGGCAGCCAGCGTGCCCTCCAGCGAGCGGATGTCGGTGGACTCCATCGACACCACCTGGGGATGACCGCGCAGGCTGGGATGCAGTTGATCGCGGCCGACATCGACGGCGAACACCAGCGACGCACCCTCGCTTAGCAACACTTCGGTGAAGCCGCCGGTCGAGGCGCCGACATCAAGGCAGATATGGTTCTCGATTTCGATCGGATACTTCGCGAGCGCCCCGGCAAGCTTCACGCCGCCGCGCGATACGTAAGGGTGCGCGGGTCGCGCCTCGATCGCGGCATTGACGTCAATCGTCTCGGAAACTTTTGTCACCGCCTTTCCGTCGGCGGTAACGAACCCGGCCTCGATCGCGGCTTGAGCCCGCGCCCGGCTTTCGAACAGGCCGCGCTCGACCAGCAGAACGTCGGCTCGCTTGCGAGCGTGGGGTCCGGTATTGTCGCGCTTCGCCATGGTGAGCTCAAAGCCTTGAGACCGGCCGGAAACCGATCCGATGCGCGTGGACGATTTATATCGTCTTCATTACGAAGAGCACTTGCGACGAAGCAATCGGGTCTTCGCGTGCAGCGCTGGATTGCTTGGCCCAGCGCAAAATTGGCAAGGGCCAATTTTGTCGCGAGCGCGCAATAACGGCGAGCGCATCATGTGATGCTCAGGCCAGCTTGACGGTCTCGGCGCTGACGTCCTTGCCGAGTGCCTCGAATACCTTGGCGACGATGCCTTTGGCATCAAGCCCGGCGTGAGCGTACATCGCGGTCGGGGTATCGTGGTCAAGAAACTCGTCCGGCAGGATGATCGAGCGTACCCGCACCAGGCCGTTGTCCAACGCGCCGTTATCCGTCAGCGTCTGCAACACGTGGGAGCCGAAGCCTCCAACCGAGCCTTCCTCGATCGTGACAAGCACATCGTGGTCCCGCGCGAGTTTCAGCACCAGGTCAACGTCGAGCGGCTTCATAAAACGGGCGTCGGCGATGGTGGTGGACAGGCCATGCGCGGCAAGTTCGTCGGCCGCCTTTTCGCATTCGGCAAGACGGGTGCCGAAAGACAATAGTGCGACCTTGCTGCCATAGCGGACGATGCGGCCCTTGCCGATCGGAAGCGGAACGCCGACCTCCGGCATTTCGACGCCGCGGCCTTCGCCGCGCGGATAGCGTACCGCGCTGGGGCGGTCGTTGATCGCGACCTGCGTCGCCACCATATGCACCAGCTCGGCCTCATCGGCCGCCGCCATGATGACCATGTTCGGTAGGCAGCCGAGAAAAGCGTTGTCGAACGAGCCGGCGTGTGTCGCGCCATCGGCGCCGACGAGGCCGGCACGATCGATGGCGAAGCGCACCGGGAGCGACTGGATCGCCACGTCGTGCACCACCTGATCGTACCCACGTTGCAGGAATGTCGAATAGATAGCACAGAACGGCTTGAAACCCTCGGTAGCGAGACCGGCGGCGAATGTCACAGCGTGCTGCTCGGCAATGCCGACATCGAAGGTGCGCTTCGGGAAAGCCTTGTTGAAGATGTCGACGCCGGTGCCGGACGGCATCGCCGCGGTGATGGCGACGATCTTGTCGTCCTTCTCGGCTTCCTTGACGAGACTCTGGCCGAATACGTTCTGATAGGCGGGTGCGTTCGGTTTCGATTTGGACTGCGCGCCGGTGGAGATGTCGAACTTGACCACGGCGTGATACTTGTCGGCGGCGGCCTCCGCTGGCGGATAGCCCTTGCCCTTCTGGGTCACGACGTGAACCAGGATCGGGCCGTTCTCCATGTCGCGGACGTTCTTCAGCACCGGCAACAGGTGATCGAGGTTGTGACCGTCGATCGGGCCGACATAGTAGAAGCCGAGTTCCTCGAACAGCGTGCCGCTGTTGGTCATGAAGCCGCGCGAATATTCCTCGACGCGCTCGGCGCGGTCGGCGATCATTTTAGGCAGGTGCTTGCCGAGCTGCTTGGCCGCCTCGCGCAGCGAGCGATAGGTCTTGCCGGAGTATAGCCGTGACAGATAAGCGGACATTGCGCCAACCGGCGGTGCGATCGACATGTCGTTGTCGTTGAGAATGACAATCAGCCGCGAGTTCATCGCGCCGGCATTGTTCATCGCCTCATACGCCATGCCTGCGGACATTGCGCCGTCGCCGATCACGGCGATGACGTTGTTCTTGCCGCCGGAGAGGTCGCGCGCCACCGCCATGCCGAGGCTGGCCGAGATTGAGGTCGAGGAATGCGCGGCGCCGAACGGGTCGTAGTCGCTTTCGGTGCGCTTGGTGAATCCGGATAGGCCGCCGCCGGTGCGCAGTGTGCGAATGCGGTCGCGACGGCCGGTCAGAATCTTGTGCGGATAGGCCTGATGGCCGACATCCCAGATGAGTCGGTCGCGCGGGGTATCGAAGACGTAGTGTATGGCCGTGGTGAGTTCGACCACGCCGAGACCGGCACCGAAATGCCCCCCCGTCACAGAAACCGCGTCGATCGTTTCCAGGCGCAACTCGTCCGCAATCTGCCGGACCTGCTCCACCTTGAGCTTGCGCAGGTCGGCGGGGGTGCGGATGGTGTCGAGAAGCGGGGTCTTATTGAAAGCGGTCACTGCGACATTTCCAATCTTGCATGTCCGGGAGCGGCAAACGGACGCTGGCGTGGTCACGCAAAAAGCGTCCAAGAGCCACGAAACCTCCCGCGCTGAGAAACGTGAGTCCGAAGTTTACCTGATGCTCCGGCCGGGAATTATGATAGGCGTCACTATGTGTCGGATCGCGTAGTCCAATCATTTTTGCAAGCTGCTTGAAGTACTTACTCCACTTGAGCGCCAGCGGCGGAGCCCGTTAGCATCGTTCCAGAAGCATTTACACCAAACCCGCCGCCAAAGCCAACGGGCACCCCCTTTCACTCGAGTAGAGGTGACTCTGCCGCAGGTTCAAGAGTTCCTGAACCGGGCTACTGAAATGTTAACGTGGTCGAAGAGCGTAGGTTGCAGCCTTGGAAGCCGCCGCGGGACCACAAAAAAAGACAATTCATTCAAGGGCTCTTAATACCTTAATAACGATGACCTTTTGAAAGACCATTTGAAGAGCATGCCATAGCGATCCGCCAGCCTTCCCGCGACGCGCGGTGCTTCACTGTACGTCGAGCGGCTCGGTGCCTGTGACCTGGCCGGAAGCGTCCGTGGTAATTTTCTCCACCCTTGCTTCTGCCCGGCGCAACAACTCCTCGCAGCGCCGTTTCAGCGCTTCTCCGCGCTCATAGATTGCGACCGATTCCTCGAGCGCGACCTTGCCGTCCTCCAGGCGCTTGACGATCGATTCGAGTTCCTCGATGGCATGCTCGAAGGAAAGCGTCTTCACGTCAGCAGGGGCATTTTCGGCCATCTGGGTTTTTCCGACTCGATTGTTTGGGCGGATTATGACGTTTTTCGGGAACGTCGCGGCACATTGTCAGGCGCCCATGAGTGCGGCGACATGCGCGGCCACCGAATCCTGCAATCCTTTTAAATCATAGCCGCCCTCGAGCACCGAAACAATTCGGCCGCCTGCCGTCGCGTCAGCGATATCCATCAATTTACGGGTCACCCATCCGAAATCGCTCGCGGACAGATTGAGATTAGCCAATGGATCGCGACTGTGCGCGTCAAAGCCCGCGGAGATTACCAAGAGTTCCGGCGCGAATTTCTCGAGCTGAGGAAGGATCAGGTTCTCGAACGCGGAACGAAATTTGGCCCCGCCGTCGCCGGACGCCAACGGCGCATTGACGATGGTGTCGTGATCGCCGCGTTCGCTGATGGCGCCGCTGCCCGGGAACAGCGGCATCTGGTGCGTCGAGCAGTACATGACCGATCGGTCGGCCCAGAAAATATCCTGCGTGCCGTTACCGTGGTGCACGTCGAAGTCGACCACCGCCACGCGGTCGATCCCGTGCTTGCGCTGGGCATGCCTCGCCGCGATGGCTGCCTGGTCGAATAAGCAGAAGCCCATCGCTCTACCGGTCTCGGCATGATGTCCGGGAGGACGCGTGGCGACGAACGCGTTGCTCGCATCGCCGGCGATGACGGCTTCTGTCGCCGCGATCGCGCCGCCGACGCCGCGCATAGCCGCCTCCCATGTCCCGGGCGACATCGAGGTGTCGCTGTCGAGATAAACCAGACCATCTGTCGGCGAGAGATGCCGGAGCTCTCCGATATAATGCTCGTTGTGGCAGAGAGCGACTGAATCCAGCGATCCTTCGGGGGCCTCGCCGCGCGTCAGATTCCTGAAGCGATCTCCGGTCAGCACCTCCTCGATGGCACGAATCCGATCCGGCCGCTCCGGGTGACCGGGCGGCGTCAGATGACCGAAACTGGCAGCATGCGTGAGAACCAGCGTTGTCATGCAGTATCCCGGCCGCCACGTCGGCATCGCGGGGCAGCGAAAGTCAATGGTATCGGGTTGGGCGAGGTTCCGAAAGTGCGCTTTGGCGCCTCATGGTACCATGGCTGGCGCGGCAAGAGCGAGGGCGAACCGCGGCTCGCGCTTTCGTCCTCCATGCAGGCGGGAGCCTCGTGGATCTCGCTATCGCTCGTCATCGCTTCTTGCGGGCGAAGAACGCCTGGAATGCAGCGATCGCTTCCTCCGAGCGCAACCGCTCCCCAAACAGACGGCATTCCAGGTCGATCCGGCGCGTCAGCTCCTCCGGCGGCGGTTTCAGAAGCTTGCGCGAAAGCGCGACGGCTTCCGTCGGCAGTGCGCAGATTTCGCGGGCGATCTTTTCGGCCTCGGCCTCGGCTTCGCCCGGCGCGACCACGGTATTGACGAATCCCGCCTCGCGAGCCTCATTCGCGTTGAGTGTGCGCCCCATCACCAGCATAGCGAAGGCGCGCTGATAACCGATCGACTGTGGCGCGAGCAGGCTGGATGCGCCTTCCGGAACCAGACCGAGATGGATGAAAGGAGTCGAAAACGTCGCCGAGTTTCCGGCGAGAACATAGTCGCAATGGAACAGCATGGTGGTGCCGATGCCGACGGCGATACCTTCCACCGCTGCGATCAGCGGCTTGGTATTCTGCACCAGCGAATAGAGGAATTTCACCGCGTCGGAAGCGCGTTCATCGCCGCCGCCAGAAGTGCCGTCCTTCAGGAAATCGTCGAGGTCGTTGCCTGCCGTGAACACGCCGGAGTTGCCGGTGATGACGATGCAGCGGATCACCGGATCGTTCTGCGCGCTGTCGATGGCACCGCTCATCGCGCGATACATGTCCCGGGTGATCGCGTTCTTCTTCTCGGGGCGTTGCAGAGTGATGACGCGGATGGCGTCATTGTCGCTGACCAGGAGATGTCCCATGGGTTCGAGCCTGTCGGTGTCGCAGGAATTCAGTCCAGCAAGACTGCCTCGGCGCTGTTGATGGCTTTCGCGCCGTCGATCACCGTGCGCTCCAGCGCTGGAGCCTGCACAGCGACATTCTCGGCGAAGAAGCGCGCCAGCGTAACGTAACGCAAAGGGTCGCCGAACCCCTCGCTGGAATCGAGCGCTGCGAGAGCTTCTTCCGCGAGTTTGCATCCGCCGAGCGTCGAGCCGAACAGCCGCAGATACGACGTCGCGCCGGCCAGCGCATCGTTTGGCGAGGAGGCCAGCCGCTCCAGAATCCAATTGCTCGCGCGTTCGAGCGACCCAAGCGCATCGCGCAGTCTCGTACCGGTCGTGCCGAACGCGGGATCGTTCGAGGCTTCGACGCGCGCGGCGATCTTGGACAGTTCGTCGAGAAGAGCGCGCACCGCAGCGCCGCCGTCCGCCCCCAGCTTGCGTGTCACCAGATCGATCGCCTGGATGCCGTTGGTGCCTTCGTAGATCGAGGTGATGCGCGCGTCGCGATAATGCTGCGCCGCGCCGGTCTCCTCGATGAACCCCATGCCGCCGTGAACTTGAATGCCGAACGAGGCGACCTCGTTGCCGATGTCCGTCGAAAAGGCCTTTGCGATCGGCGTCAAAAGTGCGCCGCGGGTGGCGGCGGCCGCGTGCACCTCGGGATCGGTCGCGCGCGCCGCGACATCCAGTGCGACGGCGGTGGCGTAGCAGATGGAGCGGGCGGCGGCGGTGAGGGCGCGCATCTGCATCAGCATGCGCCTGACGTCGGGATGTACGATGATGGCGTCCATGCCGTCGCCGGATACGCCGACGGCGCGTCCCTGTCTGCGCTCCCGCGCATAAGCGAGCGCCTGCTGGTAAGCACGTTCCGCAATGCCGACGCCCTCGAGTCCGACGGCGAGCCGGGCCTGATTCATCATCGTGAACATGCACCGCATGCCGCGATTTTCCTCGCCAATCAGATAGCCGACGGCGCCGCCGTCATCGCCCAGGGTCATGGTGCAGGTCGGTGAGGCGTGGATACCGAGCTTGTGCTCGAGGCCGCTAATGTGGATGTCGTTTCGCGCGCCGAGCGAGCCGTCGGCGTTGACGAGGAATTTCGGAATCAGGAACAGCGAGATTCCCTTTGTCCCGGCGGGCGCATCGGGCAGTCGCGCAAGCACGAAATGCACGATGTTCTCGGTCATGTCGTGGTCGCCATAGGTGATGAAGATCTTGGTGCCGAAGATGCGGTAGCTACCGTCGGGGGCGCGTTCGGCCCGGCTGCGCAGGGCGCCGACATCGGAGCCCGCCTGCGGCTCGGTCAGTTGCATCGTGCCGGTCCAGTCGCCGGACACTAGTTTTTCGAGATAAATCGCCTTCAGCGCGTCGCTGCCATGGGTGTGGAGCGCTTCGATCGCGCTGAGTGTCAGCAGCGGACACAGGCCGAAGGCGATATTCGCCGCGCTCCAAATTTCGGTGCAGGCGGCGTTGATGGCAAGCGGTAGCCCCTGTCCGCCGAAATCCTCCGGCCCCGAGACGGCGTTCCAGCCCGCCGCCGTCCAGCGCCGGTAGGCGTCGGCCCAGCCGGGCGCGGTTGTCACGTGCCCATCGTCCAGCCTCGCGCCATGCTGATCTCCGGCGCGGTTGAGCGGCGCCAAAACCTCGCTCGCGAACCGGCCCGCCTCTTCCAGTATCGCGGCCGTGATCTCAATATCAAAGTCTCCGTAATGGCCGGCCTCGACCGCGTCCTTCAGCCCGGCGCCGTGGTTGAGGGCAAGGAGCATGTCGCTGATCGGAGCGCGATAGGTCATGACGGTGCCTCGGGAGCAAGGGCCTGACAGGGGACGGCCTCCTGTCATATTATGAGTCGAGAGCAGTCTTTCCACCAAAACGCGCGGCTCTCAACCTTTCCAGGAAGGCGGGATGCGGTCCCGCGTTGACGGGAAGGGGTTTGAAATGGGTCCAACCTTTCAGGCGTCGCCGGCCGGTTGAAAAGACAGGGCACTGTCTGTAGACCGGCGGGGCTCGAGAAAGTCTGCGAGACTATGTTCCGTGCATTTTCGGGCCGTTGGGGCGTAGCCAAGCGGTAAGGCAGGGGATTTTGATTCCCCCATTCGGAGGTTCGATCCCTCCCGCCCCAGCCACGCTAAACAATTGATAGTCATGCGCTTTTCCCGTTTCTCAATTTTTCATTCTGAATGGGTTCACCTGCCTCATTCTGAATAGATGTTGCCGAAGCGTTCGCGAGGCGGTGCGCGTGACGTTTTCGGGTAGCTGAAAGCGCGCGCGTCATGTTGCGCCTGGCGTACCCCTCATAGGACTGCTGCGTTCGATGCGCCGACAGCGCGCGACCCTGGCCATCGGTCAGCTCTGCTTCTTCAAGTTCGGTCATCCCGCCGTGCCGGCACGCATCGAGAGTGAAGATGGGCGGCAGCTTCAGCTTCTTCCGCATGCGCTGTACGATGTGTTGCATGGTGCTGTGCGCGAAAGGCTTCGATTTACCCGTCGACACCTCGCGCAAGATCATCGACACGCCGCGGCGCTTCAAATGCGAGAGGACTTCCTCGGCTTCTTCGTAGAACTTCACCAGGCCTGTCGGTGTTTGCTCCTCAAGGGGATGCAGAACGATCGCCCCGGTCTTGTGGTGCAGAATTCGGATAACGGAAGGGCTCTTTGGTGATCTGTAGTCGCTCCACATCAGATGACCGCCGATGACGTTCTCCGGACGCTGCAGCCATTCGAAACAGATCACCGCAGCTGCGGCGGCCTCGACTTCGCCCTCCTTGATGCAGCCGTGAGCGAACTTGTAGACCTGTTCGCGCGTCACCGCGGGCTTCGTGACCTTCACCCGCGTTTTCATGGTGACGCCAAGCCACGGGTTCGGAATCTTCGGGTCGAACTCTTCGGGAAAGAGGCGATGGACCACGCGCCATGCCTTGCGGCACAGGCCGACGGCTTTCTCGCCCTGCCGTAGCCTCAACCCGTTCTTTCCCTGAATGAAGATGTCATAGAGTTTGTCGGCGCCGCGCGGCGTGACCGACTTGATCGGACGCGAGCCGACACGGTCACCTTTCTTGGTGAGCGTGTTGCCTATCATCCGCATGGTTTTCTCGTAGCTCGGACGAGACACCTTTGACACCTTTTCGGTGTAGGCGTTGCTCCCCTTGTATTCGCGAAAAAGCCAATCGACTGTACCGATCCGTGGCGCAGCTTCTCCTGAAACCGGTAGACCGCGCCGAGCATCCAGCCATTCATCGACCAGTTCGTTCAAGGTGCGGGCTCGCCCAATCATTGCGCCAAAGTCCACGCCGAGCGGCGCGTTTCGAACCGGGCAGCCGCGCTTCCGATAGAGTACCGGCACGTTGAAGTAAAAGCTGGTCGCGCCCGTCGACAGCCTCTTGGCGATGACGTAGCGTGGCAACTCGACCATCACAGATCCTTTGCGATGTCGTCGGCCGTGGTGGCGGATGCGGTCGAACGTGGTGTCATCAACAGACCGCGAAGACCCTAGAATAGCATTGATAGAGCTGGAAACAGGAAACTGTAACATTGTCAGCGCTCCACGTTCTCGGTGTCGACTTTGAGTGACTTCAGGACGGCCAGCGCCGTGTGCACGGCATCGTCGAAGGAAATGAATTGCAATGCGTATTGTGGATCGCCATAGAGCTCGGTGCTCAGGGTGAAAAGCTCCTGCATGAGAAATGACTGATAGCGTTGCAGCAGTCCCACGCGGGTTAGCCGCCGTCCTTTCGTTGCATTGCCGAGACGTTTTCTCGGCTGTCGGAAAGCCGTGGCGCGCTTCAGGTTTGCCGCGATGTTCCGGAACTGAGGGAAATCGATCGCGTCCTCAATGCTATCGCTATTGAGACAGTCAAGGTAGTTCACAACAGCCTGCATCTGCGATGCAACGTCAGAGGCCAAGCTGCATTGGGCATTCACAATGACATCGAAAATCTCATTGAAGCAGTCCATTGCAGAAGCCATCTCGGCTTCTGAGTATTCGCCCGCTGTCTCTGCACCCTTCGTGACCTCATCAATTCTCGCTTTAGCCCTCTTCAGCCAATAAACCAGCATGGGCATCGGCTGGTTTTTCAGTTCGAA
>CAWEBX010000001.1:0-35690 GCA_963807355.1 uncultured archaeon | reverse complement strand
TCTGCTAGTGACAGCACAGCGCCGCGATGAGGCGGCCTCACTTCGCTTTGGTCATATCCTCGACGGCACTTGGCGGCAGGCAGCGAACAAGTCGGACCGGCCGCATAACCTAATGTTGCCGCCGCTGGCCAGGAAGCTGGTCGGACACGGCGCTGCGCAGGACTACGTGTTCGCGGGCAACGCCGGCAAGATCTCCGGTTTCTCCAAGTTGAAAACGGCGCTCGACAAGGCGTCCGGCGTCTCTGACTGGCGGCTACACGATCTGCGGCGCACTGCTGCGACCAACATGCAGGAACTGGGCATACGCAACGAGGTGGTGCAATCGATCCTCAATCACGCAGTGCCCGGTGTCGGCGGCGTGTATTTGCGCTGCGAACTTGAGAAGAGCAAGGCCGAGGCGCTGGTGATGTGGGTCGCCGAGCTCGCGCAGAATCGTCAAACCGATGCGGTGATCGCATGAGATATCGGCCAACAGAACGGGATATCCGCAAGATCGGAAAAAGCATGAAAGGCGAAGCCTCGTCGCTTGTCGAAAGGCTGCGGGAGTGTGGCGCCGATGCGTCAAGATTTCTATGAGTCGCCCGATACCTTCGACTACGGCCTTGAACCGAAGGTATGCATTCCAGCCCCAGTCGCTGATCTCTTGCTGGCTGTAATGGTGGGTTTGACTCCAGGGCCTCTGGGACGGCTGCCGAAGCAATCGACGCTGGACGCTCGCAAAGCGATGGAGATCTTCGGATGGTCCAAGCGGACGGCCGCACGTGTGATAGCAACACAAACCGGAAAGTCAATCGGAGACCATTCGGGGACGATTGGTCGCTCGTTCCAAAACGCGGTCACGCAAGCCTCGATCGCCCGCATCTCGGTCCCCAAAGAAACGGCGGTGAGTCGCGCTGAGCGTCCCTGCGTGAAATTGGGCCGATTTTCGCACAGTGCGTGAAATGATTGTTATTTCACCCAGACTGCCGCGTCGGATTTTGTGCGAGTAACTTGTGATCGCTTCCGAATACGCCCGAACAGCATGGGGAAGCGATCACATGGCGACTGCAGACGACATCGCGGAGGGCTTCTTACGTTACGTCGACCTTCAAGACGAAAGAGTCGTCAGCGTCGCGCAGCGATCTGCACGACAAGCAGAGAAATCTAGGTTTCCCGCTTCCTTCAAAACCGGGCCGAAAGGTCGCGCTGTTTCTCAAGAGCGAAGTGATCAAACCTGGTGCTGGAGTTTGTCGCCAAACGGGACGCCGACAGGAACACCGCAACGCCTGCAAACACATTGAGATAGTGCCAACGGCGCAGGCGATGCCGAACGTCATGCTCAACTGAATGCACAAGGGAAGGCGCGCGACCCCAAGCGCAACGACAAGCCGCGGAAAGCGGCACAATGAGCACGCTTCGGCTTACCCGAGTTAAGCGCTGGCTGATGCAGAAGCAGGCGGACCACGCTGACCGCGTGACGCAGGCCGATCTCCTGTTCTTCCAGCGCTTCCCGCACCAACAGCACCGTGTTCGACTCGCCAGTCGAGAGCACGACGAGCTTGTAACCGTGTCCGGCCGGCAGCCGGCAACCACCATCGTGAGGATACAACATGCGTCAACGAATGTCCGCCGAGATCATCTTTCTCAAAACGGACGACCCGGGTCCAGTGATCCAGAAACTGCTCGAGATCGACTACGACTTCGAGGTTCTCAAGTGGGACTGGCACGACGGCACCAAGCCGGACACCACGGTCACGGTCAGGGCGATCACGGACCGCGATGCGTTTGCCTTCTTCGATCATGTACAGGCCATCGTCGGCCCGCTTGGTGGCGACGTGATAGCGGCCGACCTTGTGTCCTCGCCGCCCCCCAGCAGTTGCCGTCCTGCAAATTACCGCAGACGCAGACCTTAAGCCGGACGAACTGCGGTGCCGGTTAGTGCCGCAGGTACTTGCATGATGGGTTCGGCGATCTCGAACGCAAAGTTGCTGCCGAGCGGGAAGTTCGCGTCGATGCATGAAACGACACTCATCGCACCGCAGTACAGGAAATGGCCGAGAACTGGCTAACCCCGCAAGAGCTGCCCGACCTGCGCCGTGTCGGCATCGTCGCGCTCGATACCGAGACGCGTGACGCCGGGCTGCAGGCCGAGCGCGGCTCGTCCTGGCCATGGGGCGACGGATACGTCTGCGGCATCAGCCTCGCCTGGCGGGAGGGCGGCGAGATCCGCGCGATCTATATTCCGATCCGCCATCCCAACAGCGAGAATTTCGATCGCGGCCAAGTCTACAGCTGGTTGAGGGATCACATCGCGGCCGGCCTGCACTTCGTTACCCTGAATGGTTCTTACGACTGGGCCTGGTTGGCCGTCGATGGCGGCATCGCGATGCCGCCGTCCGATCAGCTCGAAGAGGTCGGCGCGCTCGCGGCACTGGTCAACGAGAACTTGTTCAAATACTCGCTCAACGCGCTCTGCACACAATACGGGCTGCCCGGCAAGGACGAGACGCTGCTGATTCAGGCGGTTAAGGCCGCGGGCTTCAGGATCAGCAGCAAGACCCCGCCGCAATCCTACATCTGGCAACTGCCGGCGAACGTCGTCGGCCCGTATGGTGAAGGCGACGCGATCGGTACGCTCAGGCTGTACGAACTGCTCACGGCAATCATCGAGCGGGAAGGCACGCGCAACGCCTACCGGCTCGAAGTTGATCTGATGCCGGTGACGATCGCAATGCGCCGGCGCGGCATCAGGATTGATCAGGACGCCGCCGAGCAGGCGCGCGATCTCTTGCTCGGCAAACGCAGTGCGGCACTGGCCGAGCTTTCGAACCAGCACGGCGCGCTGATCGGCATGGATGAGATCAACAGGCGCAACTGGAAGATCAAGACGTTCGACCAATATGGCATCGTCTCTCCCCGCACCACTGCGAAAGGCGCGCCGTCATTCGAGGCCGGCAAAGCGGGATGGATGGCGAGCCATGCGCACTGGCTGCCGCGGCTGATCGCTCTCGCGAACAAATACGACGCCGCCGCCTGCAAATTTCTCCAGGGCCACATCATCGACCATATCGTCGGCGGAAGAATTTTCAGCGAGATACACCCGTTCCGCTCGGAGGATGGCGGCGCGAAATCGCTACGCTTCAGCTACTCGGACCCGCCGCTTGCAGCAGATGCCGATCCGGGACAAGGAACTGGGGCCGGTGATCCGCCGTGTTTTCCTGCCTGAGCAGGGCGAGATTTGGGCCAAGCCCGATGCCTCACAACAGGAATTCAGAATTCTCGTGAATTTCGCCGAACAACACGGCCTGCCAGGAGCGCGTGAAGCGGGCGATGCCTATCGCAACGATCCGAAGGCCGACTTCCACCAGGTAGTCGCGAACATGACCGGGCTCGACCGTGACACGGCGAAGTCGATCAATTTCACGCAAGATCTACGGCGGCGGCCCAAACAGGATAGCGGAGACGACCGGCAAGTCGCTTGCGGACGCGCAAGCCATCGTCGCCCAGTACGACGCCAGACTGCCGTTCGTGTTGAAGCTCTCGCGCATCTACCAGAACCAGGCCGAGCGCGCAGGCCGCACCGAGCTTTATGGCGGCGCGCGGCGGCACTGGAATAGATACGAGGCGCCCTGGAAAGGCTTGACGCCGTGCTCGCTCGAAGAGGCAAGGCTCCGCGTCGCCGATCCCGAACATCCATGGTACGGCCAGGAACTCCGTCGCGCCAAGACCTACACGGCCCTCAACGCCCTGATCCAAGGCTCGGCCGCGGTACATACCAAGCGATGGCTGCTTGCCTGCTGGCGCGAAGGCGTCGTGCCGCTGCTGCAAATGCACGATGCGCTGGAAAGCTCAGTGGCTACGCGGGAGCAAGGCGAGATGATCGCGCGGCTTGGCGAAGAGGCCGTGAAGCTCACGGTGCCGATGCGGGTTGACCTAGCATTTGGTCAGAGCTGGGGTGACGCAAAGCACAGATGGGAAGAACTGGCCGGCGCGTCCCACAACGGCGCTACGCACAACAACGAAACGCTCGCAGCCCCGCCGGCAATCGAGTTTCCGCCAGGTCCAGCAAGCCAGCCATCCGAGGCGACCACGCAGATCGATTCGTCTCACTCGAACGAACAACCGGTCCCGCTGCACTGTCTCGGCGGCGATGCTGAGCTGGACGACGAGCGGCACGCGCCTGGCAAAAGTAACGGGCACGACAAGGGCGCGGGGCCTGCGGAACCACGCCCGACGGCGATCGACGTTCACAAAGTTTGGGTGACGGTCTTTGAGGATGAATTCGCGTCTTCATTGCGGCACGGCTATCTCACGCTTCCGGAAATCGCCGCAAGTGTCCGGGGGACGACGGCCAAGGCAAAGGGCGAGCTGCCGCTGCTGAAGCTGCAACGGTTCGGAGACAAGCGCACCGACAAGAACTGCCTGCGCCACAACGCCAACGTCGAGGAGATTTCCGGGCTCGAAGGCGAGCATGACAAGGGGTCGCTGTCGTTTGCCGATGCGGTCGCGGCTCTCCGCAAGGCGGGCATTCGCTGCATCGTTTACACCTCGCCGAGCTACGTTCCCGACACCAAGGAACGCTGGCGCGTCCTGGTGGCGCTGTCGCAATTCCACGCGCCTTCCTTCCGGGTGGGCCTGATAGCCCGCCTCAACGGCATCCTCGGCGGCGCGCTTGCGGGCGAGAGCTTCACGTTGTCACAGCCGTTCTATTACGGCAGCGTCGACAACAATCCGAACCACCGGGTCGAACTGATCGATGGTGACTTCCTTGATCTGCGCGACGACCTTGCGGCCGGAGCGATCTTCAAGGATGGAAGCCGGACCGGCGATGCCACTCCCGGCAGCCACGCCAAAAGCCAGGCAACAGGCGAGAGGAAGGCTTCCGAGCCCTGGGAAGATCTCGTCGTCAAGATCCTGATCGGCGAGCCGTTGCATCCCTCGCTGCTGGCGCTCGCGGCCAAGATGGTGACCGCCGGGATGGGCGGCGCCGCGGTTGAAAACTTCCTGCGCGGGCTGATGGAGAAGTCGGCGGCCCCGCGCGATGCGCGCTGGCAGGACCGCTACGACGACATCCCGCGGCTGGTCGGTAGCGCCGAGCAGTTCAGGCCGCCGCCCCCGATCGACACCACAATGCTGTTCGCGCACCTGCGGGGTCTCCACGGGCCGGCGCCAGGCGCCGGCACGGGGGCTTCTGGAACGGCCGCAGGCGGGGCTGGGGCGGGCGCGGGGAGCGCGGCCGGAGGCGGCACAGGCACGGCATCGACGCCGAAGCTGCCCTGGCTCGATATGTCGAACTGGGACCACGAGCCGATCCCGGACCGCAAATGGGCAATTCCCGATTGCGTGCCGCTCAATCAGGTCGGGCTGTTCTCCGGCGAAGGCGGCACGGGGAAGAGCATCGTCGAGATCATGAAGAACATCGCCCATGTCGCCGCCAAGGATTGGCTCGGCCTGCCGCCAGTGCAAGGCGGCGCGTTCTATCTCGCCGCCGAGGACGAGACCGACGAGCTGCACATCCGCCTGGCGGTAATCGCCCGGCACTATGGCGTCACTTTCGCAGAACTGATCAAAGGCGGGCTGCATGTTCTGCCGCTATTGGGCGAGGATGCGGTGCTGTGCGCTGCCAACCCGCGAACCGGCCGGGTCGAGCCGACCGCGCTATACTGGCAGATCCACGAACAGGCCGGCGACCTCAAACCGAAAAACATCAGCGTCGACACGCTGTCGCGCGCGTTCGCCGGCAATGAGATCGATCGTTCCCAGGTCTACGGCTTCGCCATGTACATGCAGGCCATCGCCAAGGTGGCTTCCGGATCGGTGACGGTGCTGAGCCATCCCAGCCTTGCCGGCATGGCGTCGGGCTCCGGGCTGTCGGGCTCGACGGCCTGGCACGGCGCGTTTCGGTTCCGGCAGTACCTCAAAGGCGTCAAGGCGCCCGGGGCTGAGGAGATCAGCCCCGAGCGACCTGAGCCCGATAACGGCCTGCGCCTGCTCGAATTCAAGAAGAACCAGTACGGCCCGCTCGGGGCCAGCATCGCACTCCGGTACGAGAACGGCCTGTTCCTGCCGGAGCTTGGGGCCACCGACGCCGAAAAACTGGCCCGCCAGGACCAGGTGCAACAGGTCTTCATGCAGCTGCTGGAGCGATTCAACGGGCAGGGTCGGAACGTCAGCCACGCGCCAACCTCCAACAATTATGCGCCTACGGTCGTTCGCCAAGGAAAACGAGGCCATAAAGCACGGTTTGCGGAAGGCCGATTTTGAGGCGGCGATGCGCGAGTTGTTCGCCGCGGAGCGGATCAAGGTTGAGAGCTACGGGCGACCGTCGCGGCCCATGGCACGGCTGGCAGTTACGGCGTGATTTTACGTTGCACCGCCAGTCGCTGAGCGGTGCGTTGCTCCCCGTGTTGCAGGCGTGTTGCTCCATGTTGCTCTCGCGTGTCGCTCTGCTCTACTGCCTACCCATGGGGAGCAGCACCACGCGGTACTGCTCCCCTCAGGGGGATAGGCAGCGCAGTCGAAAAATTCCTCGCTGCGGGGCAACACAAGAGAGGGCGTTTGCAAGTTCCCCAGCGGCGCCACGCGCGTCAGCCTGATCAACTCAAACAGCGGCCTGATGGCGGAGCGCGTCCGTCTCGTCACCGAGCTGGGTGCCGCCGTCGACCGTTTCTGTTGCACCTCTACCGGCGCCGGCCGAGAAGGCGCGTAGCCGATCCTGCAAAAGCTCGCCGGTGTTCGCTCCGCGCCATTGCCGCCGATCGCGACCGCCGCGGCATCAAGAGCTAGAGCTGCACGCCCTTGAAACGCGGGCTCGGTCAGGAACGCGATGGTACGCCTCGACTTCCAGACCACAGGGCGCGCGTCATAACGCATCCCCGCGACGCCAGGGGGCCCGCTTCATCAGGCGCACCCACCTGCCGCCGCATGTTGCCCGTCAGGCGGCCGTGCCGCTCAAGCCGCTGCAGCGCGCAATGTCATCTCCCCATCGCCTCGACCATCTTGCGGATGGTGATGCGGATGTAGTTATTGTCGCCAACTCGGAGCCAACGGTATCGGCCGCGCCCTGCTGGCGCGGGACAATCGCAAGCGGCGGACTACGATCGAAGCACGACTGGATCATGCAGATCATTAGAATTGGTTTGAACCTAGCCAATATGTTTTCGTGAATGTGTACGAAGCTTGTCTTAGACCCATCACGGCGATGGCGAATGTTCGCCTGTGGATCTACAACAGACCTGACCTATTTGCGTGAGAAGCAGGTATGCGGCTGCGACCTATTCGTTCAACGGCGAGGCTACCAACGTTGTGGCTACAACATCCAGAGTTGGCCCCACCGCGCCGTAGGGCGAACGCTGCCTTCGTTGCAGGAGCGACATTGGCGGGCCTGCACACCCGATTTCCGGTGCACCCAGAATGCAATGCCCGCACCAGGCGGGGCACCCCTTGCAAGGCGCCAAAGGTCGCCGGCGCCAACCGATGCCGTCATCATGGCGGCGGGCGCATGCTGTTGCGTCGCGCTCGCCAGACGCTCGCAACAACACGATCACGGGCAGTCATGGCAAAATGTCTGTGGTATTTGGAGAAGGCGCACCGCAATCGAATTCGACGGCACCTGAAGGCTGGCGAACGCCAGCTGGCGCGTCGGGAGGCGGAAGCACAACGTGCGATCGCATTCATCTCCCTAGCATTGCGCGAAGGCTGGGCGACGACTGATTTGGTCGCACGCCTGTATCGCGCCGGCGACGCGGTCCGGCCTTATCGCCCGCAGGAGGTCACCTGTGCAGCCGGAGCGTTCTTGCATTCATTGTCTGACGGTCAGCCTCTGCGGTTGCGTTTCGCTGCATTTGCTTCCGAACTTCAGGTTGACGAAAACGAGCGCCATAAAGCCGCTGCGATCATCGGTTTGCGACTGCCGGAGGAACGCGATGATCCCCGAAATGCGAACGAGCAGGTCGCATATGCGCTTGCCTCACGCTCATTGCTGCGACGTGCCGGGCGCGTCGGAAAGTGAAGGCCGGACTTACTAAACCGGCGAATTCCTAATTACTGCAATGCTGCCAAGCCCTAGGCACGCGCCCACAACAAATTGCCGCTGGAAACAACGCGCCGCGCCCTGACCGCCGTAAGGCCAGTAAGGGCCTGCTACTAGCCCAGGCTTCGCTGCTATTGCAGCGCCCGCCAAATCGTCGCTTCACCGCATGAGTACTCGCGCGCCAGCTCTGCCATTGTCTCGCCGGCGGCGTAACGCTCCGCGACGCGCCTGCGCTGGCCGTGATCGAGTGCAGTCGGACGGCCGAATTGCTTGCCGTTGGCTTTGGCCCGCTCGATGCCTTCCTCGCAACGCTTGCGGATCAGGCCGCGCTCAAACTCGGCAATCCCGCCCATGATGGTGAGCATTAACCTGCCAACCTCGCTGGTGCTGTCGCACCAGCTCTCGCCGAGTGAGACGAAGCCGCAGCCTCGTTCCTGAAGCTCATGCAGAATGTTATGCAAATCCCGGCTTGATCGCGCCAACCGATCCAGCTTGCTCACCACGACGGTATCGCCGGGCACCAGCGCCCGCATCAGCTTGTTGAACTCCGGGCGATCCTTCGCCGACTTGCCTGATCGTTTCTCGCTGAAAATTCGCTCGCAGCCTGCGGCCTTCAGCACATCAAGCTGGGCCGAATAGTCCTGGGTCTTAGAGCTTACCCTCGCATAGCCGTATCGCATCATTGCCCCGTTTTGAAAATCTACTTTTCGGAATCTAAAAGATGCGAAGATTCAACGTCAACCAAAACCATTCGAATAGTAGACTTTTTGAAAGAGGTGCTGCACCAACGGCAGCGTTCACTGCATGTAGCCAGGCTCCTTCAGTACAGCCGAAGCGTGCCTTAGTTCATCCAGGGATCGCGCCTCGACAAGTCAAGGCTCGAGAGTGCGTAACTCTCGCAGCCGCTTTTTGTTGGTAGCGAAACACCTCTGGAGCCTCCAGCACCGTTGGCCCGCCCCCTGGGTGGTCCCGATCGAACTGGCGCAAGCGGACGCATACCTCCCCGCCAAAATTTTCGTGCTTTGAACTTGCTGCTCGTCGTGCCGCCTCAACGCTCACCGAACGAAGGAACGTGCCAGCGCTTGAGAATTTAGCCCTTCTTCTGCATCGGCTTGAGCATGTAACATATGAGCATTGGCGTAGCGTAGCGAGAAGGCGAGATAGATCGCCGGCCCGCATTTGGGAAGCGAGAAAGGGAGCGGCCGCATGACAAGCGACGGCAAGACAGCTACGCCCTTGGATCCAACTGTCCTGGCAGAACGATTTCAGACGCTGGCGACCAAGAGCCAGGCTGCCGTACAGGGATTTCTCGCAAGCCGGCCAGACGTCGCCGATATTGGCATGGGCGATCCGGCCAAGATCGGTCAGGTCTTCTTTGAGCTGACAATCAAGCTCATGGCCGATCCGCGGCCGGTCGTGCGCGCGCAGATCGAGTTTTGGGAACAGAGCGTCAGCCTGTGGGCGCGGACGTCGCGACATCTGCTTGGCGGCGAGCCACCGCCTGCCGGCGCGCCGGACAAGCGCTTCAAACATCCCGAATGGGCCGAAAACGCGATATTCAGCTACATCCGCGACAGTTATCTTCTTACCGCTCGCGCAATCCTATCTGCCGTCCGCGACGTAAAGGGGCTGGATGAGGAGACATCCAGGAAGGTTGAATTCTATACCAAGCAATTCGTCGATGCATTGGCGCCGTCGAATTTCGCGGCGACAAATCCTGAAGTGTTATCAAAGACGATCGAGACCGGCGGCGAGAACCTGTTCAGCGGCCTGACGAACTTGCTCGACGATCTGCAGCGCGGAAAGGGTCGCCTCAGCGTTACTATGACGGATATGGAGGCGTTTCGGCTCGGCGAAAATATTGCGACGACGCCGGGCAAGGTCGTTTTTCAGAACGAGATGATCCAGCTCATTCAGTACACCCCCATGACCGAGCATGTACGTAAAACACCTCTGTTGATCATTCCGCCGTGGATCAACAAATTCTACGTCCTCGATCTCCAGCCAAAGAATTCGTTTATCCGCTGGTGTGTCGAACAGGGACACACAGTCTTCGTCATCTCGTGGGTCAATCCCGACGAACGCCTGCGAGACAAGAGTTTCGAGCACTATATGCTCGAAGGCGCCATCGCGGCGATGACGGCAGTCGAGGACGCCACTGGCGAACGAGCCGTGAACTGCGTGGGATATTGTCTTGGGGGAACACTTCTCGCATCGACGCTCGCTTATCTGGCAGCGAAAGGGGACGATCGCGTGAAAAGCGCGACCTATTTCGTTACGCTCGTCGATTTCGTGGAGTCCGGCGACATGTCGGTTTTCATCGACACCGAGCAACTCGCGGCGCTTGATGCGCGCATGAACAAGAAGGGCTACCTTGATGCGCAGGACATGGCGACTTCGTTCAACATGTTACGGGCGAACGATCTCATCTGGTCCTTCGTCGTCGGCAACTATCTGCTCGGCAAGGAGCCCGTTCCGTTTGATCTATTGTACTGGAATTCAGACGCCACGCGCATGCCTGCGGCCATGCACTCGTTCTACTTGCGCAACATGTATCAGCAGAACAATCTGGCCAAGCCTGGAGGTATCACGCTCGACGGCACGCCAATCGATCTGCGAAACATTACGACGCCGACATTTATTCTGGGTACAAAGGAAGATCATATCGCACCCTGGAAATCGGCTTATCTGGCAACGCAATTCTATGGCGGTCCGGTTGAGTTTGTGCTGTCAGCGTCCGGCCACATGGCCGGAGTGATTAGTGCACCCGGTTCGAAATACGGCCACTGGACGAATTCGTCGAATCCCGCGACCGCCGACGATTGGTTCAATACTGCGACGGAGCGCAGGAGTTCGTGGTGGCCCCACTGGAACGAGTGGGTGACGCCGTTCTCAGGTGGACAAGTGGCTGCCCGGACGCCCGGCGAGGGCCTATCGGTCATCGAAGAGGCGCCAGGATCCTATGTAAGGGTTCGCTCCGACACATAGTCGTTCATTCAAGGCCAGGGCACAGATGAACGGATAAGGGCCCAACACATCGGTCTGGTCCCGATTTGGGTCCCCTCCGGTACCGGTTGCGGCCGCGCGATCCGGCCCGCCGACGGTGCCGTTGGACGCCGGGTCGGCATGCATCAGCACAGTCGTAAACTTAGGGCCGCTGCCAGGGCATCTGGGCGGCAGCGCGGAAAATCTCGGCTACAGGTGCCTCGATAAAATGCGGACAAGCATTTCGGAGACTTCGCGCTCGCGCCGCCGCCCGAGCGGAGCTGGCTCGATACTGAGGGAGGCCGCTTCACGCGCCCCGACCTATAGGCCGCTTCCCAGAATGCCCACGGGACGGGCGCACGGACACGGCAACGGGCTCAACATCACGGGCAGAGGCTTCTAGCGCCCCGTTGATGACGGCCAGAAGCGTGTTCGTCGGATGCACGAAGCCGGTGCCAGCCGCCGCCGTTACGCTCAAAGCCGACATCAAGCCAATCGCGGAGGTCCATGCGACCACCGCTAGCTGCCGTGCCCGCAACGGAGTGATGTCAGTGCCGCGCCGCAGCTTTTCAGACACGACATCGGTCAGTTCGTTGAACAACGGCAAGATGAGATCGCGCGTGGTCTGTGGGTCGCCATGGATTTGCGACCATGCAAAATCGAGCCGGAAGTATTCGAGCCGGTCCCGATAGTGATCGATGAACGCAGTCGTGAGGGCTTGCAAGACGGCAGGACCGTTATCCGCGTCGCGCCTGCTTTGAGCAGGACTCTACCGTGCTCCAGCCGGCCCTTGGCAACAGCGGCGCGCATCAAGGCTTCGCGGTTTGGAAAGATAGATTAATCAAGTTAGAATTAGCCCGGACGCCTACGCCATGCGGAGGCAGACCATGACGACAAAACTATATACATTCACGATCTCGCATTTCGCTGAGAAAGCTCGCTGGGCATTGGACTTTAAGCGCGTTCAATACCAAGAAAAGCGGCTGGTGCCCGGCTCACATATTCCAATCGTCAAGCGCATGGCGCCCGGCACGTCTGTGCCGGTTCTGCGAGACGACGGGCGCGTTATCCAAGGCTCCAGCGCCATCATCGACTATCTGGACGTCCGCACGACTGAGCGTCCGCTTACGCCGGCGGATCCATCCGAGCGACAACGGGCGATCGAGCTCGAACGCTGGCTCGATCGTGAATTAGGGGAGCCGCTTCGCCGCGTCTTCTACTTCCACGCGCTCAACAATCCTGATCTGCTCATCCCGCTATTCAATCAAGGCGGACCTTGGTGGGGTCGTCTGTTTTGTCGCGTCGGCTTCCGCACGATCGTCAATCGCATGCGCCAGATGTATGCAATTACGGCGGAGAATGCGGCACTCGACAAGGATCGCGTGACCGCAGTCTACGGGCGCATAGACGCCCTGCTTGAGAATCGCCGCTATCTGGTCGGTGATCGATTTAGCCGCGCCGACCTTACGCTGGCGGCGTTGGCAGCGCCAACGTGGAGGCCGCCCGAACATTCAACGCACTGGCCACCGGACGAACTGTACCCGGACGAAATCACAGCCTTCCGGGCGCGCTTCATGAAGACGCGTACCCGTGAACACGTGCTGCGTATGTATGCCGAGCATCGCCTGCCGCCTGGGCCATGAAAGCATCGTCGCAAAACGAGCCAATCTGCCTTATGAGGCGGGCCGATCGAAACGCTGGCTGAAGATCAATAACCCGACGAGACATTCCAGTTTTGGGCGACGCCGGCCACACATCCAATTCGACGAGATGCGCTCCCTGCGCCGGCTACAGCGTGAGCAGGAGCCGAGGTCGCCGTTCGTGTTCACGTCCGAGCGCGGCTCGCCCTTCACCACGGCAGGGTTCGCCCGCATGCTGGAGCGCGCTGGCGAGGCTGCCGGGCTCGCCCTGAAGGTTCACCCGCACATGCTGCGGCACGCCTGTGGCTTCGCGCTGGCCAACAAGGGCCACGATACGCGGGCGCTGCAGGCCTACCTCGGGCACCGGAATATCCAGCACACCGTGCGCTATACCGAGCTGTCGCCGGGCCGGTTCAAGGATTTCTGGCGATGACCGAATTCGTTTGGCTGAGAGGGTTTGATCCTGGCCTGCTCCACCGCATGATATGCCAATCGTATGCGGCCCATTCAGGCTGACCCAGGCTCGGAAGGTCTCAGCCTTCAAAGCTTTTGATGAATAACGCGTGTGGTCCATGGAGTTGGGTCAAGGTGATCGCAGGTCCCGCGTCGCGTTTAAAATCGACATCGGCGTGAGTCAGAGCGTCCAGGTCAGACTTTGATCTGAGGTCTATTTGATCCAAATCAACGTGGCGCTCGGATAACGAGATGCTCTAACGATAGACAAAGAGAGCGAGGGATTTTTTATGCGCGTATCAAGGGCAATTGGTTTGGCTGCTGTCCTCGCGGCCCCAGCGTTGGTGTCCGTCTCGTTGGCGCAGAACGCCTCTGAATGTCCGATAGCGGGAACATTGTCGACTTTTGGTATCAATTCGGCGGGCGTCTTCAACGTCGCGCCCGGAAGAACCTGCCTGTTCCCGCTCAGGATAGAAGGCGTCATAGCGGCTTCGAGCATTGTGCAAAGACCGGCAAACGGAGTGCTTCGACAGCTCAACAAATCCACATTCGAGTACACAGCAAACCCCGGCTACGCAGGGCGCGATACCTTCTCCGTTCAGGTAACGGGCAAAGGGCCGACGGCTTCCGGGACGTCGATCATCACCCTGGTTGCAACGGTTCGATAGTCTAGTCGTTTGCTGCAGGTGAGGGTTTCCAATCTTCAGCCACCGCCGGCGCCTTGCCGCAGGTTCAGCATGTCATCGATTGAATCGAAAAATACATCGGCATGCGGGTGAACGGTTTTGCAAACCATAGATTTAGTCTTTGCGGGTCCCGTGGATGTCGTACCAGGATCCACGAATGAGGTTGGGTAGAGCGCAACGCTTAGCCAAGCCGGCCAGACGATCACGAGCCATCACGAGCTTGTAGCGTGCGATGAACCCAGGTGGTGAGAGCCAGCGACCCGGCAGCTCGAGCGCCGTGATTCCGGATAGCTAACCGACCCGCATGTCGGGCTGCCAGGTCTCGCCCCTATCTCCGCAACTCGACCCGCTTCGTCGGGACGAGGCGCTACCGCTTTGTCACATGGCATGAAAAGGAAGTACTGACGTCAAGCCGCAACTGACAGTGCCGGTCACGAACGATCATGAAATCGCGACGTTGCCGATCGACACGGCTTTGGTCGAGGTCATGGCGACCGCGCGTCACATCGAGCGCGTGCAGGTCGTGAATGGGCTTGTGCCGGGACGGCTTACTGCCGCATTGCGTGGCGAGCACGTCGGCACGATCATTCATACCGGCGCGCATCAGGTCTGAGCTGGGTTCCAACGTATCGATCCGGTATCGGAAAAACGGGTCAGAGCAGTAGCTCCGGCTCGTTTTTGTTTGAGTGAGTGTGTCACTGATTTCGAACCGCTGCTCGGAGGACCAAACCAGCGCTGCTGATATGAACGACGCGCGGTGCTGGGTTCGCCCTGCCTTCATGCGGGGTCATATACTTCTCGGCGCAAAGTTTCTGGTGAACCCAGATCGCCCTGTCGCGATAGCTCTCCGGTTCAAGGCGTGCCTCGTCGATCTCGCCTTCGCGCTTGAACAGGGCAAATACTTCAGCTGCGTCGTCAGCTTCTCAATGGGTTGGCTACAATTTCTTGTGTGCCGGCGCATCGGTTTCGCGGACACAGCTAAGCGCCGCAACGGCACGCCGATCGATCGCCGCAAGTCTCGACATAAGCCCGCATAGGCGACACCGGTTGGCATTTTAAATAAATTGCGTGGCAGATGATGCTCCGTTCTGCGTCGCCATGCGGCGGTGTAATGTGTTGGTACCCACATAGATCGGTGGGGCGACGTTTGCATAGAATTGCTGGTCTCGTCGATTGAAAAGCGTACCGACCTCCCAGCCGGGTCCACCGCCCTCAAGGAGGTCGTAGTCGATCTCACCCTGGAAAACCGCCTGCATAAAAAAAGAATGAGCGGGGATGGGAGGACGAGGCATGAGGTATCCTGCCTCCGAGAAGGCCGAGATCATCCAGCTGTGGCGGGTTTTGTGAGACGCCATGAACCTTTTTACCTACCGCAGGGCCGGGACCTGGTACGCGGTCGGCTTCATTTCCACTGATCGCTCAGTGGTCGCAGAAGAGCTAAGACCAAAAATCTGAACAAAATCCATGCCTGAAGCCTCCATCTGCCGCCGGGAAACGGTTCCGTGGGACAGCGTGGCTATCGTACCGAACGAATGACCAAAGCGAGACTAGGTTATGTCGATTAATCAGCCGAGCATCGTCTTCTCGCTCTTCAAGCGCGCGGATTGCTATCCGGCCAGGATGGGGACGGCTTTTGATTGCCGTGATCGCCATCGATTACCTGCTCGCGGGCCTTGGAGACCAATTCTGGCAGACCTCTATTAGTTCCGGTTCTTTCGAGTTCGCAATATGTAAACGGTGAGGCGCGGGGTTGAACGGATCGGCAGGGTCCCCATCCTTGAGGCTTGCGCTGAACCAAGTGACTTCGCGCCTCATCCCACGAATAGTCGCCATTTCGAGGGAGAGTTTCTGATGTTGGTCAGCGCGATTTGGGCGATTGCAAGGACGAGAAACGCCCTTCTGTCCTGAGCTATCGACATGGCAGAAATCCAGTTTAAATGACACAGCGCAATATGCAAGCTGAACACCCGAGAGGATCCGTGATCCACCGAAGCTCGACTCATTCCGGACAGCTCGAGGGCAAGGGGATTAAATTGTGTCACGGCATCCGCAAGAAACGTCGAGACAACGGCAGCCTCCGATTGTCTCAAACCTGTCATATCTTCACATTGCCGGTATTGTTGCGGGACGGCGCGCCAAGCGCGACATACTTGTCTTCAGGAAATCCAAGAGTCTGGTTCACATTCGGGATTTTCTTGAACACCACCGACTGCAACCGCTTGTTGCGCACCTCGACCTTGGTTAGGAAATTGTCGGAGATTGCCTGCCTGTTGTGATCGAGCTTCACAGGGCATCGATATAGTTTTTGAATTCAAGCTTTCGCAGCGCTTCTCGGAAAGCCTCCTGGTTCCCGGAGAGATCTCCATCCACGGCGTTGAGCGCGAGAAGCGTAGCTTGCAAGTTGGTGGAATAGGAGAACGCAAGCGTGCCAGGTGTCTGCTGCCCGACATCCTTGCTCCAGCGCCTGACGTAACGTGCCTGAAAATCCTTCCAGACCGGGTTGTCGTAATAATCCCCGATCGGGCCGGCGGAAACGGTGCCTTCAAGCACTTTGCGATGGGGTCCGCGTGCTGCGAACAGCGTCTGATCGGCAAGGAGGGTCCCGCCAAGAAGCGGCAGCGAACCACCAGCTTGCGCATACTGGGTGAGGAAGGCCAACCCGTCGGACCCGCCATACACGACGTAGAGCGCCCCGGATGATTTTGGAATTTGCGCAATCAGTGAGGTGTAGTCGGACGTTCCAAACGGCGTCCAGAGATAGTTGAGTTTGCCGCCTGCCCGCGTGAACTCCAGGCTGAACCCGAACACCTGTGAATAAGGAAAGGCGTAGTCGGAAGCGACAACCGTGACTTCGTCAATGTTAAGGGTATTCTTGGCGTATTCACCGAGCCCTGCGGTCCATTGCGTGCCATCCGTGCTGAAGCGGAAATAGTTTGGTGACGAATTGCGAAGCGTATTGTCCTGCGAGGCGGACGAGCCATTGATGAAGGTCTTGTTCGGCACCGTGCGCGAATAATCACGAACCGCGATACCTTCGGCTCCCGACAAAGGCCCGATCACGATGTCAGCACGATCCTGTTCGATCAGCTTGCGGGTCCGTGCAAGCGCGACGTCCGGCTTGGCGTTCGAAGATTCCCGGATCCACTCGATCTTCCGCCCGCCTGCTTTGTAATTCACCTCTTCTAGGAGAAGTTCAATGACACGGTAGGCATCCTGTCCGTTGACGGCGAGCGGTCCCTCCAGCGAGGCCAGCGTGCCGAGCCTGACAGGAACTGGAGTCGGCATGGAGCGCCGGAGCGAAGACGGTGGAGCCGGCAATTGCCGCAGCGCCTTGAAGGACTTGCCTCCTAGTGGGATTGATTGTCATCGTCATAACCCTCAAATGATCATTTCGTTATGATATGTTGGTTTGAGAGCGAGACGCAGAGCTTCGATCGCGCACTAACAAGGCTTTGCCCCGCTTTATCAGGCCGATAATCCCGTCAGGAGAGGCGACAACGATCGTCAGAAAGACCACGCCGATGAGCGTATTGAAACGATCGCGGTCGTAGATGTCAGCAGCGAACGTGTCGAAGACCGTGAAAATGAGCGCGCCTATGAACGCACCAATCGGATGACCAAGGCCGCCGATCACAGCCATGATTAAGATGCTGATCGTGGCATGGGTGGACACGGTACCGGGCGAGATTCCAATGTTGTAAAAGGTAAGCAGAACGCCGCCGACCCCTGCAATGAAGCCGGCAAGGCCAAACGCCGCAATTCGATGTAGAGCAACATTAAAGCCGAGCGCCGAAACACGGCGCGGATTGTCGCGAATGCCTTGCAGGACCAGCCCGAGAGGAGCGCGGCTGACATAGATGACAAGCGCGTAGAGAGCCGCGGACAGGCAAGAACCGCATAATAGAAGATCGCGGGCGTGCGCAAGGGAACGCCCAGAATATCCGGGCCCATCACATTGCGAATCCCCTCATAGCCGTTGAGGAACTCGACGTTGGCCTGCACGAAGAAGTAAGAAGCTCACCGCGATCGCGAGCGTGATCATCAGCAGATAGATCTCGCGTGTCCGTACCGCGACGGCGCCGATGGCGAGCCCCGCAATAGTCGAAAATACAAGCGCAAGAGCGATAGCAAGCGCATAAGGAAGCTTGAAGCCATTGGCAGGTATGGCATCCGGCACCGTCACCGCTATCGTGTATCCGGCAACGCCAGCCGGTGACCATCTGTGCAAGCGAGATGAACCCGCCATAGTGAGCAAGGAACGTAAGCGAGAGCGCCACGATTCCGAAGATCATGGCCCGCACGAATATGTTGACCGTCCAGAACTCCGGTAGCACAGCCGGCAGCGAGATAAGGACCATCAGGAGAATCGCCGACGTCAAAGGCGGCGAGGCCAAGGATCTCCCGCTGAACGCTGCAGATTTGGAAACCGCATCACTCATGAGAACTTTCTTCCCAACAGGCCGCGAGGCCTGAATGCGAGCACTGCCACCATGATGAGCAGCGTGAGCATCACCGAGTAGGCCGGGAACAACGACTGTCCGAACTGCTCGGCCATGCCGACCAGAAGGGCGCCAAGCGCCGTCCCGGGCAAGGATCCCATGCCACCAACGATCACAACGACGAGTGAGATCAGCAGGAACTCGATATCCTTCTCCTGGCCGAAGGGTTGTGCCGTCCCACCTACAACTCCGGCCAAACCGGCAAGAGCAGCGCCGATTGCAAAAACGACAACAGAGACGAGCGGGACGTTGACGCCTTGAGCCGACAGCATGGCGCGATCATCGACACCGGCACGCACGACGATACCGAGCTTGGTCCGCTGTAAAATCAGCCAGAGGCCGAAACCAACGCCGATCGCCACTACCACTTGAAACAGGCGGAAGGTTGAATACTGACCGCCTTGCACGAACGGGACCGGCACCGACCCAAACGAAATGTCGGGTGCGTAGAACTGCTGACTCAGTCCGCCAAAAATCGCCAGAAGCTGGTCCGCAACGATGATGGAGATGCCGATCGTCACCAGCGTCTGGCGCAGCTCCTGACCTTGCATCCAACCAAGAAAGACAACCTGCAGCACGACGCCAAGAATTGCCGATGCGGCCATGCCCACGACCAGAGCTACAATCCAGGCATATGCATTTCCGGCATCGTAAAGCGGATAAAAAACAGCGACGCCAGCGTAGGCGCCGACAAGAAACAGCGTTCCGTGCGCCATGTTCACCGAGCGCATCAGGCCGAAGATCAGCGAGAATCCGATCGCTACAATGAAGTAGAGAGCGGAGATGGTAAGACCGTTGAGCGCCACCGTGAGAAACAATTCGAGGTTCAAGCTTCACGCTCCACCACTCGGACTCATCGCACGCTGTTTTTTGTGCGCGCACGTTTTATAGCAAACAGACCGCAGATTTATTTTACGTATTTTGCTTGTTGTTAAGTGATCTTGTCCGTCTGACTATTCGGCGCTCATACATAATCTTCTTTGAGATTGGCCGTGACCGATAGACACTGGCTTGGCCTGGTAGGAAGCTTTCGCTCCGGCCGTCCAGACTAGAACATTTCTCTACGGCACATAATCTCGCTTTGTGAGCGGCGATCCAATCGCGGCGATTTGTTTCGATCACTAACAGCGCGGAAGCATATCCACGCACTCATTGTTGGATATTCTTCAGGTCGATGGAAAACTATTGCCGATAGATTCAGCAATCAATCTCAGTCATTCGCCGGTTATTGCTTTCGACGACAGAGTTATTCTTATTTTTCCAAGCAGCTTGACCCCCATTCGAACACGTGGCTCGATTACAGAAATACTTGGCCCAGTCGCTAAAGCGGATAACACATCCATGACCGATAACTACATGATAGAAACGAATTATGGGGCGGCCGGTATAGTGGTTCGCAGCGGTCGTGGCTTTGTGTTTTTTTCAGCCAAGAGGGAGTACGATGTTCTCGAAGGTCAGCTATTCTCAAATCCTAAGCGCGCCCTCAAAGCTGCCATCCGACAAGAAGAAAATAGGAAAACCCGGTTTAGAACATCCGCAAAATAGAGCGCAAAAGAAGCTCTCGTTGACGTCGACACTGCATATCGGGCTGGGCGAGACCGATCACTCGACTGGTGCGACACACGCAAACGATGGCGCCATCATTGATCCAGAACGATAGCCATCGCTGCATAAATTGGTCTTGGGCTTGCTTTTAGTCGCGACAAAAGTCCCAGTCGCTTACGAAAACGCATACTGACCTCGACGTTGCCATCATAACATATCGATATATATCGATAGCATATTGCACAAACATCAGGGTCGTCGCTGTTTTTATTATCGCTGTTTTTGAAGGTCGCATCGTTCCTCATTGATGAGGAGGGTGCCCCGGCATGCGCGGACGGCTGCGTCAATCAAAGACTGCACGAAACGTTTTTCGAATGTTGCGGCTCAGCGGATCCGAACCCGCCATGACAGAGCAACATGGGGGGGTGATATGAATTATGTGAAGAGTTCTTTCCTCGGCTCGACAGCAGGACTGGTTTTCCTATCCACCGTCCTGCTTGTCGCCATCCCTCCAAATCCGGCGCAGGCACAGGGCGACGAAGGCCAGGGCCACGGCCATGGCCATGCCATAGCCCAGAACGGAGATGCTGAGCCGAAGCCGGCAAACCTGGCCTCAGTTCAAGGCGACCACGTCAACGCCGGTGTTCTCGCTCTACGACGCACTCGGACGACCCGACAATCTCACGGTCCGCGGCATGTTCCGTGCCCGCGGCGAAGGGCTCGCCAATCAGTTCCGCCCGGCGCCTTTCGCGCGCGACGACTATATGGCCTCGTTCTTCACCGACATTTTCGCCGAATACAATCTCGGCACGGTGAAAATCGGCGCGGAGCTGTTCGACAGCCGTGGCTACGGCGAGCCGCGAAACTCGGCGGTCTCCACCAATGAGGTGAACGCCCTCGAACTCGGCCAGGCTTATCTTAACGTCGATCTTTCCGATGCCGTGCAAGATGGTTCGAGGAGCAGTCTCACCGCCGGCCGGTTCACGAAGGACATCGGCTCACGCCGCCTCGTGGCGCGTAATGTAATGCGCAACACCATCAACTCCTTCACCGGCCTCTCCTACGACTGGAAGGGCGCGAACAAGGATCAGATGACCCTGCTCTGGACCATGCCGCAGACGCGGTTGCCCGACGACACGCGCGGCATTCGTAACAATACGATCGAGTTCGACTCGGAGAGCCCGGACCTGCAACTGTTCGGCGGTTCCTATACTTTTGCGAAGGTGCTCGGCGGAACGTTCGAGGTCTATGGCTACGGCCTGTACGAGCAGGATACCGGGACGACGGGTGCGGGGTCGGTGCAGACCCGGAATCGTCGCCTGTTCACTCCCGGCGCGCGGCTGGCGCGGGCGAAGAAAGCCCGGGCAGTGGGACTACGATTTCGAGGCGATTTACCAGACGGGTCTCGCCCGGGAGACGGCCGCCATCACCGACACCCGCGACCTCAAGGTCTCGGCCTTCTTCGTCCATGGCGAGGCGGGCTACACCTTCGCTGCGCCCTGGCTGCCACGGGTCGCGCTGCAATACGATCACGCCAGCGGCGACAGCAACAACCCTAATACCTTCACCCGTTTCGACACTCTGTATGGCGTCCGGCGCGAATACAACCCAGTCGACCTCTACGGGCCGCTAACGCGATCGAACATGATCTCACCGGCGATACGCTTCGAGGTCACGCCGAGCCCGATCTGGGATGCCTTCGTCGCCTACCGCTCGCTTTTCCTGGCGGATCGCACCGACAGCTTCGCCGCGACGCAGGTGCGGGACCGTACCGGCCGATCCGGTAACTTCGCCGGCCACCAGGTCGAGGCTCGCCTGCGATACTGGGTCGTCCCCGATGCCATGCTGCTCGAAACCGGGGCTGCCTACCTGTTCAAAGGCAGGTTCCTGCTGGACGCCCCCAACGCGCCCGACACGGCCGACACCGTCTACGGCTATCTGCAGACGAGTTTCTTCTTTTAAAGTAAAGACCGTGCCGGCCCAACAGCAGAAGCGCCTGTGAGTGTTGGCACCACTTGTGACGCTGTCTCAGGCGGCGGAATAGCTGCTGGGTGGTCTTCGGCGGTTGCCGGGTGAATTCCCTTATCACCCTGTTCAATCCCGGCGTGGCGGCAACATAACGACGCCACGCCTAGGACCCCACTCCGGTCGGCCGAACGGAGGGCAGTCGCCAGGGAATTCCGTGCGACATTACTGAAGAAGAGTTTGAGGCTTTGATCGGGCTCTTTCGAGCCCGCTCCGTTTGCGCTCGTGAGGTCTACATTCAAGAACGCATTGAAGCACCGGTACAGAGACGGAAGCGGTTAGCGCCGCCCATCGTCGCGAGCGCGATGTGACTGATGCCCGATCCCAAGATGGAGCTCGAGACCATACTCTCCGTGATCGCTCCTGCGAGCGCAAGATCGTATGCTGTAGATGAACTAGTCTTGGCCGAGGAAGCGATATTCTCCGCGCCTACGTCAGCTCCGCGCTTTTCGAGAAACGTACTTGAACCTGCGCGGCCGTGAGCCGGTGTTGAATGGATTTGCTTTTGATATACGAGCAAGCCGGCGGCTGGCAACAGCTCCGAACTTGCCCATATAGCTAGGATGCGGCGAAGGTAGACACCCTGCACGGTTCCTGTGCGGAAAACGAAGGCGCAGCAACCACCGGAAGGCGAGATCCGTATGCGCTCAAGACCTCCCATTTCATCGCTTCTGATGAAGTCAGGAGCGATGCTCCTTTGATCCGTGACTCAAACACGTGGAGCACTTTTGTGAGGTTTCGCTGGGCGACGCAAACGGCATGAAGCTTATCTTCAATTGATACGTAAAGGGAAGCCGCAAGGGTAGAGAAATTCTGTGAGTCCCATTTACGCATTCAAGACCTTCTTTCATTGATTCTGATGGAGGCAAGAGGACGGCGGACGAAAGCGGTCAAGCGAACATTCTTGCAATTATGGCCTCAAAGGGAATTCGCCGAACCGCGCGTGGAATATATCCGCGTGCTGCTCTTCGGCGAACCAACGTTCCCGCGCGATGCAGTGACATAAAAGGATCATTGTTGCTCGCAACCACGGTGCTCATCGAGGGCGGCAAGGTCGACGTGGTCGTGGTCTACAAGATCGACCGCCTGACCCGGTCGCTGGCCGATTTTGCCAAGCTGGTCGAAACTTTTGACGCCCGTTCGATCTCGTTCGTCGCGGTGACCCAGCAGTTCAATACCACGACCTCCATGGGTCGCCTGACCCTGAACGTGCTGTTGTCCTTTGCCCAATTCGAGCGGGGAGCTTGCCTCCGAGCGGTGTCAATCGGCGCCGAAGTTTGACCCCGTAATTGGAGTGGGCCCCTCGGGGTGGACAGATCGGGCGAGGAATTGACCGGCTGGCCGGGCTTTCGGAGGATGAAAGCCCATGGCAAGACACCGATCCCACAGCATCGAGTTCAAGCGGCAGGTCGCGCAGGAGTACCTGGCCGGCGAGACGCTGCACGGTCTGGCGAAGCGCCACGACCTCTCGCGCAACCTGATCCGCATCTGGGTCGCAGAAGTACGAGGCCGGCGCGCTCGACGACGATGCGCGCGGCCGCCGACCTGATCCAGGAATACGAAGCGCGGATCGCCGCGCTCGAGCGGCTGGTCGGCAAGCAGGCGCTGGAGCTGGAGTTTCTAAAGGGGGCTCTGCGAAGCGCACCGCGGCCGAGAAGCGGGCCTACGTCCGTGATCACCGGCCCCGCGGTCTCTCCGTCGCCGAAGGATGCCGGCTGATGGGCATCGCGCGCTCGACCTACTACGACGCGCCGGCTCGACGCGCCGACGACACCGCGATCGTCGAGGCCATCGCCGCGATCTGCGACGAGTTCGAAGCACTACGGCTGGCGCCGCGTCCGGGCAGCCTTGCGGCAGCAGGGCATGGTCGTGAACCACAAGAAGATCCGCCGCCTGATGCGCGAGCACGACCTGCAGCCGAGGCTCGCCGGCGCTACGTCGCGACGACCGACAGCGATCACGACGAGCCCGATCTTCCCCAACCGGGCGCAAGGGATGATCGTCGATCGGTCCCGACCAGCTCTGGGTCGCCGACATCACCTATGTCGCGATGCTGGCGGGCTTCGTCTACGTCGCCGTGATCCTCGATGCCTGGTCGCGCCGCGTCGTCGGCTACGCGATCGGCCGCTCCATCGACGCCCGGCTGACGGTCGCTGCGCTGAGGGCGGCGATCGAGCGTCGCGAAGCCCGCGCCAGGCTGCGTTCACCACTCCGATCGCGGCTCGCAATACGCTGCGCAAGTCTATCGCGAAGATCTTGGCCGCCAATGGCCTCGTCGGCTCGATGGGCCGGCGCGGCAATCCCTACGACAACGCCAAGGCCGAGAGCTTCATGAAGACGCTGAAGGTCGAGGCGGTCTACCCGATGGCCTACGAGACCTTCGTCGACGTCGCCGAGAACCTTCCCACGCTTCATCGACGAGGTCTACAACAAGCGCCGGCTCCACTCCGCGCTCGGCTATCTGAGCCCCCAGCAGTTCGAGGATCAACACACCCGGCAGACGGTCAAATCAGCAGCCTGACTCCTGTCCGCCCTCAGGGGCCCAAGGAGTTTCTTATGAAGCCTATTATTTTGATGGTCAAAACCGTTTGATTAACAAAATCAAATTTGACTGAGAACGTCCGCGGTGCCGAATAGTTGACGTTCCTATTTCATAGTGCTGAACCGAGAAAGTGCCGCAAAAAGTGACCTGCCACTGAACTGTCATCCAGCCGGGCAATGCGGCCTCGCGACGTTGAAGTCCTCTTTCCATTCGGTGATGGCGCGCTTCGGGCGTGCTCGCCTCATCCCTTGACCTTGACGCGGAAGACCACCGGTAGCGTGAAGCTCAATCCCTCGTCCGCTACCAGCGGCGGGGGCGGCGGCACCGGATCGGACCGGTGCATCATGGCGAGTGCGGCGTTGTCGAAGACCGGATCACCCGATCCCTTCAGGATAGTGGCCGACACGACATGGCCGAGGCGATCGAGCACGAAGTTGACGAGAATCTCGACGTTCTTCTGGATATGTTCAGGCGGATAGCGCTTGTGCTTGTCGAGATGAGCCACCAATTCCTTCTGCCAGGTGGCCAAGATTTGGCGCGCGCTTGCGCCGGTGCCTTGCTGCGGCGCGACCGAACGCTCCGATTCCTGGGCATTCTCAACGCTCGGCATCGCCGTCGCTTCAGAGGCCGCCGATTCCTGCGAGGCCGTCGTTGGCTTCGCCGCCTTTTCGGGGTCGTCATCGACCGGCTTTTTTGAGTCGGTCTCGGTGACGATACGGTCCGGCTCGGCGGTCTCCGTCGGCGTGTCCTTGGGCAGATCGGTTTCCTTCTCGACCGCCTTCTGCTCGGCAAGCGCGGGCGAGGCGACGGATGCGTCGGTGTCCGGCCCGGGCGGAAGGTCGGTCGCCTCACGATGCGGCGAGGACAGATCGAGTTCGATCTCGATCGCCGGCGCGCCGAGATCATCGGCCGACTCATCGGTTTGCATGTGAGCCACCGCCAGCGCCACACAACCGAGATGGATCGCGAGCGCGGCGGCCGCTGACAAAGCCCAAAGACGGCGGGACGGCGGCGGCTCTGCGATGATCTCAGACATGGTCAGGGCTTTGCGTTAGCCGCGGCCGGAACGGACTGGGCGTCCGGAACACCCTCGAGCGCAACCAGCTTGATTTTCGTGAAGCCGCCCGCGCGCAGGATCTCCAGCACGTCCATCAGGTCGCCGTAAGGCACCGCGCGGTCTGCCCGCAGAAAGATGAAACTGTCCTTGGTTATGTTCGGCGTGCTGTCCAGCGTCCGCACCAGATCGACGCGCTTGACCATGGTCTCGCCGATGGCGACGGCAAGATCGGCCTTGATGCTGACATAGGTCGGCTTGTCAGGCTTCTTCTGCGGTGTCGCACTCGAGGTCGGCAGGTTGACCGGAAGATCGACGGTCGACAGCGGCGCCGCCACCATGAAGATGATCAGAAGAACCAGAATGACGTCGATGAACGGCGTGACGTTGATCTCGTGCGCTTCAGCGTAATCCTCGTCGTCGTCGAGGCCGCCTTCTGCAATCGATGCGCCCATCGCCTACTCCGCCGCGCGCGACCGCGCCCCGCCGATCGAACCGACATGCGTGCGATCAAGATCGCGCGACAGCAACCGGCCGGCCGATCCCGATGCGCGGCTGACCAGCTCGACGTAGCCTTTCGTCACGCGTGCGAAGTGATTGTAGATGATGACTGCGGGAATTGCCGCGACCAGACCGAGCGCCGTCGCGAGCAGCGCCTCGGCGATGCCGGGCGCCACCACCGCGAGGTTCGTGGTCTGCGACTTCGAAATCCCGATGAAGCTGTTCATGATGCCCCACACGGTGCCGAACAGACCAATGAACGGGGACGTCGCGCCGATGGTCGCAAGCAGACCCATGCCGAGCCGGATGCGCCGGGATTCAGCGCGGACGATTTCGGTGAAGCTCGACGCCGCTCTCTCCTTGATGCCGGCGTCGCTGAAAATTCCGGCCGAAAGCCGCACCTCGTGCATCGCTGAAGCCAGTAATGACGCCAGCACGCCATCCTTTGCGCCCTTTGCGCCAAGCGCCATTTGCGCTTCCGCCAGCGAGCGTGACTCACTGACTTGCGTCAGCGCCGCGCCGAGGTTGCGCCGCGCCAGCGACAGCTCCACCATTTTCGCGATGCAGATCGTCCACGTCACCAGCGAGGCAAACGCAAGACCGATCATCACCAGCTTGACCACAACATCGGCCGACATAAACATCGACCACGGAGACAGGTCGTGAGGTGACGCCTGCTCCAGCAGGTTGGCGCCGGCGTCACCGGCGGGGGACGGCGCGGCCTCGGTGGAAGACGGTCCCGATGCGCTGGAGACCGACGAGGGCGCCTGAACCGTCGTTGCCGGTGCGGAAAACGCTGGCGTCTGCGTGGATGGTGCCGCCGGATGCGGCGCATTGTTCTGCTGCGCAATCGCGGGTGCAACCAGCGACGCCAACGCCAGCGCGGCTGCCATCGGCAGCGCCAACAAAACAATTCTAAACATTACTGTTACTCATATCCGATAGCGGATGAGATTGGTGATAGATGCCCGTCAACTTGGCTTCAGGGTCACCGCGCCGAAGACGTTCAACAAGATTTTGAACTCGCCGTATCGAAGATCAGACTGCTTGCGTGGTCATCCCCTACCGTTCACCAGCCGACGGATAGGGCGAAGCGGATGATTCTTGCTCACCCGGGCTTCTAGATCCACGTCGCTGAACAACGATCCCGTTCTCTCGTCAGACCCTCGCAAATACGCCTCCCTGCAACGGGTCGATTAAATCATGATGACATTCTGAAAACGAGAGACTTTTTCAACGGCCTGTTAGATTAATTCTAAACCTGATCTACTCCCGACCTATTATACGACTGTAGATGCTTGCGGGGATTTTGTGGGATGGGGGGGTATCCGATGACTAACGTAGGTTGCTGGGTCGCGCGCTTTGGTCGGCGATCATTTCTTCTTTCAACGAGCGCCGCGGTCGCGTTTGGTGCCGGAATGTTGGCGGACAGCAGCCCCACGTTTGCACAAGAATCGCGATCGTCCGACACGACATTGCCGAAAGTGACGATTGATGCGCCCACACAGACACAGACCCGGCGTCATCGTGCAGCGGCCACGGCCCCGAGGACCGCCAGGCCGACCCGGCATGTTGCTGCTTCCGCGCCCACACCTAAACATATGCCGAGCGTGAACAGCCAGGACGCTAAAACAGGGCAATCTGGTTACATCACCCAAAGCATAACAACCGCGACGCGGACGAACACCCTTCTCCTCAACGTCCCCCAGTCCGTCACCGGTGCTGACGAAGGAATTCATGAGGGACACAGCCACCCTGTCGATCGGCGAGGCCACGCGCTACGTGCCGGGCGTGATCTACCATCAAGGCGAATCCCATCGAGACGATCTCATAATCCGTGGACAGCGAAGCAATGCGGATTTCTACATGAATGGAATCCGGGACGACGTGCAGTATTTCCGCGACGTCTACAATCTTCAGCGGCTTGAGGTTCTGAAGGGCCCCAACGCTATGATTTTTGGACGCGGCGGCGGTGGCGGCGTGGTCAACCGAGTGTTGAAGGAAGCCGATGGCACGTCGGTTCGGGAGTTCACGGTCTGGGGAAATTCCTATCCGGGCGCGCGCATGACGGCCGACATCGGGCAGGCCATCAATGAGAATTGGGCGGCCCGTTTCAATGCAATGTATGAAAACACGAGCAGCTACCGTGATTTTGTCCATCTCGATCGCTGGGCCGTCAATCCGACCGTCACTTTTGCACCAAACGATACCACGACGGTCAAGCTGAGCTATGAGCACCTGCACGATAATCGGACGGTTGATCGTGGCATCCCCTCGCAGGTCCGCCCAGGCAACGCAATGCCGCGTTTTCCATATGATACGTCGCCATCGACGTTCTTCGGCAATCCACTTCTGAACTATGCACTCACTGACGTTGATATTGGTATGGCGATTATCGAGCACGATTTCGAAAACGGATTCACGGTCCGTAATGCTACCCTGGCGGCGAATTACAACAAGTTCTATCAGAACATTTTTCCGGGTGGCGGCGCCAATGCGGGCGCGGTTAACCTTGCTGGTACATCCAGCAATCTTTCATCTTACAATAACGAAACCGACCGGACCAACCTCTTCAATCGAACAGACTTGATCTACAAGTTCGATGCCGGTTTGACGCATCACACGGTCCTATTCGGAGGAGAGCTCGGTCGTCAGAGCGGTCTGAACTTTCGTCAAAGCGGCTTCTTCAACGGCGTGGATCCGACGATCACTGTCGATCCAAGAAATCCTGTTTCCTATGTCCCCGTGACGTTCAGAAACACCGCTACGGATACAAACAATACCTACAACCTCAATCTTGGCGCGGCCTTCGTTCAGGATCAGATCGAGATCACCCGTTATCTGCAATTGATCGGTGGCGTGCGGTACGATCATTTCGACCTTCAGTCGCGAGATCGGCGGACCAACGTGGTGCTGGGCCGGGTCGACGATCTGGTGTCGCTGCGTGCGGGCATCGTTTACAAGCCGATAGACAATCTGTCGATCTATGGCAGCTATAGCGTGTCGTATCTGCCGAGTGCAGGAGACCAATTCACTTTGCTCAATCCCGGGTTGGTGATTGCAAAACCCGAAAAATTTGTGAACACAGAGATTGGGGTCAAATACGATATCTTGCCTGCGCTTCAGTTTGCCGCGGCAGTGTATGATCTCGACCGGACCAATCAACGTATCCCGGATCCAGTCAATATTGGTTTTTTTCTTCTCAACGGGCAGACCAAGACGCGAGGCTTTGAGGCGTCCCTTGCCGGCTACATCACGGATGCCTGGCAGATCACTACTGGTTATGCTTACACGAATGCGCGGATCGCAAACGATATTTCGCCAACGATTATTGCCGGAAACCGCGTAGGGCTCGTTCCTTATAATACCTTCTCTGTCTGGAACAAATTACCCAGTTCAACCCAATGTGGGCCGGCGGCCTAGGAGTGATCCATTATTCGAACTTCTTTGCCTCGTCCGACAACACCGAGTCCGCATTCCGGAATTTACGCGTGTTGATGCCGCAGTCATCTTGACTTTGAACCCGACGTGGCGCGCTCAGTTGAACATTGAGAACTTGTTCGATCAAAAATACTACTCCACCGCAGATGGTAACAACAACATCACTCCTGGATCACCGCGTGTGTTCCGGCTATCGGCCACCGCAAGATTTTGAGCCTTTGAAGCTCAGGCGTGGCGCTGTTGCGTGCCGCTAACGTTGTAAGAAAGCACCGTCGGTACAATTGAACCAACTCAGAAGAGAGCGGTCCTGAAACAGGGATGTCCTGAGCGGTTATTCAACTCATCCGCGATGGGGCGCGCTCAATCTGCCGTAACTTTTGGTTTGCTGTACGACTTGAAAAATGATTGCCGTGAGACCTGAAAATCAGGCTGATGATGGAATGAGGAGGTCAACTCTCGTGGATCTGCATCCGACTGCCGCTCGAAAAACTGTATCGCCTCAGGCTTTTGCTTCCGGCCGATATTCCTGGGCCGAAGTTTTGGATCAACTACGTGACGAAATCGCTGTGCTGTGGGCGATCGGACTTGATCGGGCGGAAGTTGCGCGCAAGCTTAACCTATCGGAGGCGGACGTCCGTGCGCTCGGTCCCAAGACAAGTAGTAAACTCGTGCGCCGCAATCTCACCCGACGGGCTGTCAATGCGCTGTTGAACGGTCGCCATGCTCATCTCGGCGGAAGAACAGTCGGCAACCGAGCAAAATCACTCATTAAGATCGCTTCGGCCTACACCCGTGAGGAGCTTCAAATGGAGCTCGGTGTCGGAAGGGTGACTGCAATGGAGATCGAGTTCTGGCTTGAAGAGCGGGGACGTTCTTTCATAGAGGGACCCACCATAGATGATAGTATTAATGAAGTCGCAGCTAATCCACTGTGCCGATAACAACGCTAGTAGCCATAGTGCCGGCTCTACCTGTGGAGCCTGATGCTGGTCCGGCATCGCGGCGCCGCCGGCGGGGAGCAAGCCGGGCCACTAGGGGCGGAGCTCCCTGGCTGAGCACCTGTTTCGGCGGTGACTTGGTTTTGCTTCGCTGTCGACGGTCGTGGCAGTGGCGCGAGGTGGACCTTCGGATTGCTTGAACTAGCTGTCGCCCATTCAATTCGGTTAGCTCCCCATTTCGAAGCGAACGTCGCGCATTAACATCGCAAATTAAAAGACATTGAAGCTTCCTGTGAGCCCCATCAGCACGACAACAATTCCGCAAACCAGCCCGAGCCATCGATGAGCCCACAAGAAACCCCGCCGCGCGCGCGCGGGCGACATCATCGGTGAGAACCAGTAGTTCGGCGCAATGCCGTAAAGCCCTTAAGTACTAAGGTGAGTTCAAATGCGTTTTTTATCGACCACTTCGAACGCCATGCGTTTGCGGCCTTCGCTTTTCCAGAAAATCACGACACTTTAGTGCCGATCTGCCGCTGATTTGCGCCGCTCGGAAATAGCCTTTGATCCGATTTGTTTTTTTCTTCGAAGCGACCGAACTGGCTTGCAACTTCACTCGCATGCACAATTCGATAGGGCGTCGCACGTTCGCGTGTTTGTAGGGTTTGCGAAATAGATTTGACGCCCGAGCACGGTCCGCGCAATTCACAGTGGGGCAGCAATCTCTAGTGACATAGCGCCGCATGGCCGCACAAAGAACCCTCTTTCCAATGATTCTAACATGGTTAGGGGTGCGCGCCTGCTTCTTCTTCTTTAAGCCAACGGAAGGGGAAATGCGGGATTATCAATGAGCATTGCACGCGGAAACTGGTTGCTACGATCTGCATGTTTCGGATGTGCAGGGTGGCTCATTTTGAAACCGGAGGTATCGAAACCGCCCTCGCGCAGGCGACTTTGCCCCAAGTTACGGTTGACGCGCCGCGGCAACGCCAGACTGTACGCCGCGCGGCTCCGCGACGAACGGCTTCACGCCCCCGCGCGTCGACCCGTGTTCAGCCGCACAGCAGCCGGCGCAACCGAACGTCGGCGCCACGCAGCGTGGCGCAGGCCCTATTACTGGTTATGTCGCAAACCGAAGCGTCACGGCAACCAAAACCGACAACGCCGCTCATCGAAATGCCGCAGTCGATCTCGGTAATAGGCGCGGAGCAAATTCGCGATCAGAAGCTGGTTTCAAAATTCGATGATACCCTGCGCTATACGCCGGGCGTCGTTGCCGGGACCTTTGGGACGGATTTTCGCGACGACTGGTTCATGATCCGTGGTTTTGACGCCCAACAGGACTCACTTTTCCTCGACGGCGTGAACCTTTCCTATTTTGCGTTCGCCGGCTTTAAACTGCAGCCATTCAATCTTGAGCGTGTCGAGGTGCTCCGCGGCCCGTCGGCCTCTCTATACGGCGGATCGGCGCCGGGCGGACTGGTCAATGCCGTGAGCAAGCTGCCCCCTGCGGAGCCCATTCACTATATCGAAGCCGGCGTCAATAATTTCGGCAACGCCTATACGCAATTCGATTTTGGCGGTCCTATCGCGACGCAGCCGGGCAACGGCCAGATGCTCTACAAAGATCGTCGGCCAGGTTCAAGGCGGCGGAACGCAGACCAACTTCATCAATAATGACAATTATTTCATTGCGCCGTCCGTGACCTGGCTACCCGACATTGACACGCGACTGACAGTCTTCGCGATGGCGTCCCACAACCGGACCAGAGCCTCGAATTTCTTGCCGTATGAAGGCACCGTGACCAATGCTCCGTTCGGCCGCATACCGACGAGCCTGTTCACCGGCGACCCCTCGGCTGACCGTTATGATCGTACCCAACAAATGGTCAGTTACCAATTCGAAAAGCATCTCACGGACAATGCGACGTTCCGCCAAAATGCGCGCGCTGCGCATGTCGAGGTGAATTACACGGGAATGTTCGGCCAGGGCTGGGCCACCACTCCGGCCGACGCTAACATCGTGCGGGGTAACTTCCTTGCCGCCTCGAAAGCGACTCAGCTCAATATGGACAATCAGTTTGAGTATCGCTTCGGCACGGGGCCGTTCCTGCATACCGCGCTGATGGGTCTCAACCTCAAGCATTATGCGATCGACGACAAGCAGGGTATCGGCCCCGGCACCGACCTGAACGTTCTCAATCCGGTCTATGGCGTTAACACCCCCTACGATGGCCCACTTTATCAGAGCGGCTATCTGACCCAGGGTCAACTCGGCGTTTACTTGCAGGACCAGATCAAGTGGAATCGTTTCACGCTGATCTTGTCAGGCCGCAACGACTGGGTGGACCTGGTTTTCAACAATCGGCTTGGACCCAGCCCTAGCCGGAACGACAGTAAATTTACCGGCCGGACAGGCTTGATCTACAACTTCGACAATGGTCTCGCGCCCTATGCGTCATACTCAACCAGCTACAATCCAATTGTCGGCCTGAATTCCGCCGGTGGATTGCTGTTACCCGAAACCGCGGAGCAGACCGAAGTCGGCGTGAAGTATCAACCTGTGGGTCTCAACGCGCGGTTCGGCGTCGCTTTGTTCGACTTGAAGCGCAAGAACGCCCTGACCACCGACCCCAGTAACGTGTTGTTCCAGGCACAAAATGGCGAGGTGACGTCGCGCGGCCTTGAGCTGGAAGCCCTTGCCAATATTACCCGCGACTTCAAGGTGGTCGCGAGCTACACCAACTACGAGCTATTTGTCAGCAAGGATCTTGATCAGACCCTGATCGGTAAGGTTCCGACTTCGAGGCCGCGTCAGGTCGCGTCGATGTGGATGGATTACACGTACCGGGACAACTGGCTGGACGGCTTTGGTTTCGGCGGCGGCGTGCGCTATGTAGGCTCGTCTTTTGCGGATAATATGAATAGACTTTCCGTACCGGCGGTGATCCTCGGCGATCTGCGGTTCACTACGACTGGGCGAACCAGTGGCGCGCGGCGATCAACGTGGTCAACATCGCCGACACCCAGTATGTCGCAAGCTGCGGCTTTGTTACGTCATGCTTCTACGGCGACCGGCGCCGCATCACGGGAAGCCTCTCCTATAAATGGTAACTGGCTAAGTGAGTAAGGAAGGGACAACAAAATCCTTGCGCAAATGGAGCTGGACCCACAAGTGGTCCAGCATCATCTGCACCTTGTTCATGCTGATGCTGTGCATCACCGGCCTACCGTTGATCTTCCACGAACAGATTGACGAGCTGCTGCATGGCCAGGTCGAGGCGGCCGTCGTCCCCCAAGGCACGCTGCCGGCGAGTCTCGATCGTGTGGTGGCGGGCGCCGTGGCGGCGATGCCCGGGCAGGTGCCGCATTTCCTGATCTGGGATCACGACGACCCGAAAGCGATGCTGGTCAGTGTCGGCAAGAGCATCGATGCCGATCCGTCCGACAACCGTATCGTCCGGGTCGATGCCCACACCGGCGCCTATCTCGACGCGCCTGACGTCACCGGGCGCTTTACGTTCATGATGCTCAAGCTGCACACCGATATGTTCGCCGGCCTGCCCGGGAAGCTGTTTCTTGGGCTAATGGGGATTTCTGTTCTGCGTTGCAATTATATCAGGTGTCGTCGTCTACGCGCCGTCGATGCGCAAGCAGAGGTTCGGCGTTTATCGTTCTGAGCGCCCGCGCGTTGTGCGCTGGCTCGATCTGCATAACCTCGCGGGCATCCTGCTGGTGATGTGGACGCTAGTTGTGGGATTTACCGGCGTCATCAACACCTGGGCCGACCTCGTGCTCAAGATGTGGCAGTATGGCCAGCTCGCCGAGATGACGGCGCAATATCGCGACCGCACTTTGCCCGCGCACCCGACCCCGGTTCAGGCGGCGACGGATGTGGCTGCGAAGGCCGTGCCCGGCATGATGCCGTCGTTCATCGCGTTTCCCGGCACGATTTTCTCAAGCAAGAGCCACTATACGGTATTCATGCGTGGCGATACGCCGCTGACCTCACGGCTGCTCAAGCCGGCGCTGATCGATGCAGAGACCGGCAAGCTCACCGACAGCCGCGATATGCCCTGGTACGTCACTGCACTGTTCATCTCGCAGCCGCTGCATTTCGGCGACTATGGCGGGATGCCGCTAAAGATCATCTGGGCGCTGCTGGATGTCATGACCATTATCATCCTCGGAACGGGCGTCTATCTCTGGCTGCGGCGGCGCAAGCCTAGCGAGAGCAGCGTGCGCGAACCCGCAGGCGCCGCCTTCAAGCGGCCAATGCTGTCGCCATGATGACGGCACGCACCCGACGTCGGACCCGTCGCCAGATCTTTGCATGGCCGGCGATCATCGCCGTCCTGAGTACGATCGGATTGCTGTCAGCGCTACTCGGCGATGGCATCTGGGACGGCGTTTCGTGGATCGGGCTGGCCGTTCCTGTCGCGCTGTATTGCGGCTTCTTCCGGCGCGGAACGTAAGCGTCGGGTGACGTGGACCAGTCAAGCAACCTTATGCTGGTTTAGGAGCTTGGGACGGTCCCAGACTACACTCTTCGTTTCCGTGCTCCGGCTAGCGCGGGTCAATAATACCGCGCGCAGTCCCGCCGCTGACGGGGCAGTGGTGGCGGTCATCAGGCGAGCGGCACATCATTTCCCTTGTCCGAGACCCTATGACTTCCACACCCCGCCTGCACCGCAGCTGGTAATCACCATCAAGCCAGGCAATGCGGGTTTGGCCATCTCCGCTGGATCACAGATCCGCTGGATCATCGGGGTGCGTCGCTTCAGTTCTCTGGCCGGCTTGGGCGCAGCTGCCGGAGATTCCCAGCCTAGACATGCCCTTGCTCGAAGCGTCAGCGGTATGACACTTCGGCCGCTGCGTTCCGGTGCTGAAACGCGTGCTTACCCAGCGCTTACCCAAGATGATCTATGTGACGTATTTTTCATAAATCGTTGAAATACCCTAGCGCTCCCTAGGGGAATTGAACCCCTGTTTCAGCCTTGAGAGGAAGTAGACCGGACGTTTGAGGCAGGCAAGAAAGGAATGGAGCAGGTCTACCAGTTCTGGCCGGCTGAAATTTGCCTGCGCGACGAAGCCATGATCGAGAAATTTTGGATATAGCGCAAGACGTCGCTCGGGAGCGGAGGTCTGGAAATCTATGGACAAGTAGTGTCGAAATGAGAGCCGTGGGATTCTGCGGTCGGAATTGTGGAATGCCGCAGGGCATTTGCACGCAGACTACGCCCGAAAATCCGCAGCCTCGATTGCTTGAAGCGTCACACCAGGAAGCGAGAAGCGACGGTATCGTGATGGCGAACGTCGAGGGAGAATATTCCCCTCGGTTGGTGTGGACGGACAGCCAGTGGTGAAGCG